>NZ_BMPI01000001.1 GCF_014647515.1 Dactylosporangium sucinum
ACACCCGGAATCGCCTCGTTCGGCTTCGGGATGAACGCGTCCAGCCAGCGGGTCATCACCCGCTCGAACTCCTCGTCACCGATCGCCCGCAGCCGGTCGGCGTTGCGCGGGTTGGCCTCGCACAGCCCGGCCCAGCCGAAGCCGGCGGCGCCGCCGAGCTTGATGATGCCCTCGATGCCCTGGGACCGGATGACCCGCAGCTCGTTGAGGATGTACACGCCGGCGAGGCTCATCGTGCTGTAGGTGCCGCCGACGATCGACCAGGTGGCCAGCTTGCGGACCTTCTCGGGGTACAGCATCGTGAAGACGACCATGTCGCGGGCACCGCCGGAGCCGCCGGTGGCGATGACCCGGTCGATGCCCAGCTCGTCCAGCAGCCGGCCCAGCGTCTCGGCCCGCATGTGCGACTCCGACCGCCCGAACAGCTGGATGTCGGAGCGGCCGCAGTTGGGCCGATCCCACAGCAGCACCCGCTTGCCGCCCTCGGCCAGCCCGTTGGCCAGCTCGTGCACGCCGCCGTAGTCCTTGCCGAACCGGCCACCCGGCGTGATCACCACGACCTCGCCGTCCGGCGGGCCGATCAGCTCGTACACGACGATTCCGCCGTTGACCTCGACCTCGGCATCAGCCATGTCGTCCGTCCTCCTCGTCTGGTGCTGGTTCGCTGGAAACATCTCGGGTCCGACGCGTCAGACCGCCGCGGCGTCGGCCAACTGTGGTTGCGCGGCCTGAGCGTCGAGTGGGAAGTGGCAGGCGGCGAAGCGGCCCGGGCGCACCTGCCGGATCTCGGGCTCCTCGCGGGCGCAGATGTCCTGCGCCAGCGGGCACCGGGTCCGGAAGCGGCAGCCGCTCGGCGGGTTCAGCGGCGACGGCAGGTCACCCGACAGCGCCGCCGCCTGGACCGGCGCCTCCGGGTCGGGCTCCGGGATCGACTGGGCCAGCGCGCGGGTGTAGGGGTGGGCCGGCGACGCGAAGAGCTCGTCCGAGGTGCCCACCTCGCAGATCTTGCCGAGGTACATGACGACGATGCGGTCGCTGAGGTTCTTCACCACCGCCAGGTCGTGAGCGATGAAGACCATCGTGAGCCGGTACCGCTCCTTCATCTCCTCGAGCAGGTTCATGATCTGGGCCTGGACGGAGACGTCGAGGGCGGAGACCGGCTCGTCGCAGATCAGCACCGCCGGGTCGAGGATCATCGCGCGGGCGATGGAGATGCGCTGGCACTGCCCGCCCGAGAACTCGTGCGGGCGGCGGTCCGACGCGGTGGCCGGGTCGAGCCCGACCCGCTCGATCATGTCCTGGGTCCGCGCCGCGACGTCGGTCTTGCTCACGCCGCCGTGCACCCGCAGGCCCTCGGCGATGATGTCCTTGACCTTGCGCAGCGGGTTGAGCGACGAGATCGGGTCCTGGAAGATCATCTGAAGCTTGCGCCGCTGCCGCCGCAGTGCACCGCCCTTGAGCCCGGCGAGCTCCACGCCGTCCATCCGCACCGAGCCCGAGGTCGGCGCGGGCAGCTGCATGATGGCCCGGGCCACGCTCGACTTGCCGCAGCCGGACTCCCCGACCAGGCCGACGGTCTCGCCGCGGCGGACGTCGAGGCTCACGTCCGACACCGCGAAGACCCGCTCGCCGCGCCGCCCGCTGTACTCCACGACGAGGTTACGGACGCTGAGTACCACGTCGTCCGCATCGCGCAGGTGCGCCGCTCCGCTGCCGGCCATCAGAGCACCACCTCGGCCGCCACCGGCGTGCCGGCCGCGGTGACGCCCGCGGCGATGTTGCGCTTGCGGGCCGCGTCCCCGTCGGTGGTACCGAGGGGGAAGAAGCAGGCCGAGGTGTGCCCCGGCTCCTGCGGGTCCGGTTCCAGGGCTGGTGTCTCGGCCAGGCACCGCTGCTGCGCCGACGGGCAGCGCGGGGCGAAGCTGCACCCCGGCGGCGGGTCGACGATGACCGGGGGCCGGCCGGGGATGGAGGCGAGCCGGGTGTGGCTGGGCAGCGCCACCTTCGGGATCGCGTCGATCAGCGCGCGGGTGTACGGGTGGCGCATGTTCGCGAAGAGCCGCTTCGTCGGCGCGTACTCCACGACGCGGCCCGCGTACATCACCGCGATGGCGTCGGTCCGCCCGGCCACGACGCCGAGATCGTGCGTGATGAGGACCATCGACATGTGCGACTTCTCCTGCAGGTCCCGCATGAGGTTGAGGATCTGGTGCTGGACGGTCACGTCCAGCGCGGTCGTCGGCTCGTCGGCGATGAGCAGCTTCGGGGAGCACGAGATCGCCAGGGCGATGGTGACCCGCTGGCGCATCCCACCGGAGAGGTTGTGCGGGTACTGGTGAAACCGTTGCTCCGGCTCGGGAATGCCGACGAGCCGCAGCAGCCGCACCGCCTCGTCGTGCGCCGCCGTGCGGTCGAGGTTCAGGTGGTAGCGCAGGGTCTCGGTCAGCTGCTTGCCGACCGTCAGCACCGGCGTCAGCGAGGTCATCGGATCCTGGAACACCATCGCCAGGTCCACGCCCCACAGGTGCTTGTTCTGCTTGCGGCTGACGGTCGCCAGGTCCACGTCGTTGAGCCGGATGTGGCTGCCGGGCAGGACGCGGGCGTTCGGCGCGAGGATCTTCATGACCGCCCGGGACAGCACCGACTTGCCCGACCCCGACTCGCCGACGATGCCGAGCGTCTCACCGCGCCGCAGGCGCAGGTCGACGCCGTCGACGGCGCGCACGAGCCCGCGCGGTGTGTCGAACCAGACCCGCAGGTTCTGCACCTCCAGCAGGGGGCCCGGCGACGCGGCGGGGCTGTCCGCGACGATCTCCCTTGGCTGCGCGCCGATGCTCATAGCGAGGACTCCCTGCCGACGCGGCCCCGCGCCCAGTCGCCGAGCCTGTTGAAAGCGAAGACGGTGAGGAAGAAGAACAGCGCGGGGACCAGCACGAGCTGCGGGTTGTCGCTGAGCGACTCCCGGCCCGCCGCCAGCATCCCGCCCCAGCTCGGTGCCGGCGGCGGGACCCCGACACCGAGGAAGCTCAGCGTGCCCTCGGCCACCACCAGCGTCGCCATCACGACCAGCGCGAGCGACATGATCGGCAGCATGACGTTGACGAGCAGCTCCCGCGTCAGGATGCGCAGCGGCCGCGCGCCGAGCGCCTTGGCCGCCATGACGAACTCGCGGTCGGCGAACGCGATCGTGTTGGCCCGCGCCACCCGGGCGAAGTTGGGCACGCCCAGCAGCGCCAGCGCCACGACGAGCGTCACCAGGCCGGGCTGCAGCGCCGTCACCATCGCGATGAGGAAGATCAGCGGCGGGAACGCCAGCGTGAAGTTGACGAACAGCCCGATCGCCGAGTCGGTGGCGCCCCGGAAGTACCCGGCCAGCATGCCCAGCGTGACCCCGATGACGAGCGCGATGCCGGTGGCGCCGATCGCCACCGCCATGGAGATCCGGGCCCCGTGGACGATCCGCGACAACACGTCACGGCCGATCGAGTCGGTGCCGAGTAGGTGCCCGGCGGAGCCGGGCATCGCGCTGAAGGCATTGGTGACCTCGTTCGGGTCGGGCAGCGGCAGCAGGTCGGCGGTGATCGCGGCCAGGACCACCACAGCGATCCAGGCCGCTCCGAAGGCGGCGCCGATGTCGCGTCGCCGGCGGCGGCGCGGGGTGGCCGCGGCCGGGACGGTGGCCGTGGGGGCCGACGGCAGCGCGGTGCCCGGCGAGCCGCCGGCGCCGGGGCGCTGTTGGACGAGATTGGTCATGCGGTCCTCACCTTCCTCACCCGCGGGTCGAGCAGCGGGTAGGTCAGATCGACGAGGGTGTTCATGAGCAGGTAGATCAGGGCGGTCAGCAGGACCACGGCCTGCACGACGATGTAGTCGCGGGACAGGATGGCGTTGATGACCAGCGTCCCCATCCCGGGCAGCGAGAAGATCGCCTCCACCAGCACGGTCCCGCCGATGAGCCGGCCGATGACCACGCCCGACACCGTCACCAGCGAGAACGAGGACTGCCGCAGCGCGTGCCGCACGAGGATGCGCCAGGTGGGCAGGCCGCGCGCCCGGGCGGACAGGACGTGGTCCTGCTGCAGCGTGGCCATCATGTCGCCCTTGAGCAGCCGGGTGAACAGCACGCACTCGCCGGCGGCCAGGGTCAGCACCGGTAGCACGAGCCGCTCGAAGTGCTCCGCGGGGTTCTCCGAGAACGGCGTCCAGCCCAGGATCGGCAGCAGGTCGAGCTGGACACCGAACACGTACACCAGCACGATCCCGAGCACGAACGCCGGCGTGGCCAGCGTGGCCGAGATGACGAACGTCGAGACCCGGTCCAGCAGCCGGCCCGGGCGGTAGGCCGACCACACCCCGACCGGCACGCTGACGGCGAGCGCGACGATCATCGACAGCAGTGCGATCTCCAGGGACACCGGGGCGCGTTCGGCGATCGTCTCCGAGACGCTGAGCCCGGTCTGGAACGAACGGCCGAAGTCGCCCTGCAGCACACCGCCGATCCAGGTGAGGTACCGCTGCCAGACGGGGTCGTCAACCCCGTAGCGCTCGCGGGCCTCGGCGATCTGCTCGGCCGTGGCGTCCTGCGGCAGGATCGCGTCGACCGGGCTGCCCGGAATCAGTTCGAGCAGCAGGAAGACTGCCACGGTGACCATGAACAACAGCAGGAAGAACCGGCCAACCGAAGCGGCCCGGCCCCGCAACGCGCGTGCGTTCATCTTGCTCCCGTCCCTCGGCTTCGGATTGGCCTCCGGCGGGGCCGCGGACACCGTCACGGGCGTCCGCGGCCGGCCGCCGATCGTCAGCTACTGCGCCACGCGTACTGCCAGTAGACGCCGGCGCCCGAGTTCGTACCGGCGACGGTGATGCCCTTGATCTTCTTGTTCACGTACAGGTGGCCGGTCTGGTAGCGCCAGGTGCGCAGCGGCCCGTCGTTGGACAGCTCGCCGACGACCTCCTTGTAGGCCGCGGCGACCTCCTCCGGCTTGCCCGAGGAGCGGGACAGTTCGAGTGCCGTGTCCACCTCGGGGTTGGAGTAGCCCATGACGTTCAGCGCGCCGTCGGTGTGGAAGACGTCGTAGAGCCGGTCCAGCTCCTGCGACAGGGTGGCTCCCATGATCGTCTGGAACTCCCGCTTCGTGGACAGCGAGCTGAGCGTCGCCCCGTCGACCGCGTTGAGCTTGAAGGTCAGTCCCTTGATCTGCTGCATCTGCGACTGGATGAGCTGCGCGACCTGCTCCAGGGCCGGCAGGCCGGCGTAGCAGGTGAAGGTGACCGTCTCGGCCGTCTTGCCGGTTCGCCGCAGGTAGTCGTCGAAGAGCCGCTGGGCCTCGGCGAGGTTCTTGTCCGGGAACTTGCCCAGCGCGTCGTCGCGCTCCGTGGCGCCCGGCCGCAGCAGCTGGTCGACCGGCTGGTCGCCCGGGTACACCGCGTTGTTGATCTGGGCGCTGTCGAAGGCCATCAGCATCGCCCTGCGCAGCCCCTCGTCCTTGACGACCGGGTCCTTCAGGTTGAACTGCAGCCCGGTGCCGCCCACCAGCGGCACCCGGTAGATCTGGTAGCCACCCGTGGACTCGATCGCTCGGGCGTCCTTGGTCAGCAGCGACCAGTCCACGTCGATCTCGCCGCCGCGCAGGGCGTTGAGCCGCTGGTCGTCGGCGCCGATCACCTTGATGGTGAGCGCGTCGAGGTAGGGCAGGCCGGGCTCGAAGTACGTCGGGTTGCGGGTGTACTCGATCTGCGAGTTGCGGGTCCACTTCTTGAGCACGAACGGGCCGGCGCCGACCGGCGAGTTGGCGACGTCCGCGCCGGCCTTCTGGATGGCCGTCGGCGAGCCGATGGCGCTGAGGCCGCGCACCAGCGTCCACGGCAGCTGGTAGTTGACCTTGTCCAGGGTCACGGCGACGGTCTGCGGGTCGACGACCTTCCACGTCATGCCCTGGGTACTGCGCGCGGCCGGGGACAGCGTCTTGGGGTCCTTGACGCGATCCCAGTTGAAGGCCACCGCGGCGGCGTCGAACGGCGTCCCGTCGCTGAAGGTGACCCCGCTGCGCAGCTTGAGGGTCCAGTTCTTGCCGTCCGTGGTGTCGAAGGACTCCGCCATCTGACCGACGAACGCCTTCTTGTCCAGGTCGTAGCGCAGCAGCGTGCCGAAGATCGGCGCGCACCGGTCGAACGACTGGACCGCGCAGACCGCCGGGTCCAGGGAGGTGACCTCGACGTTCACCGCGTAGGTCGCCTTGCCGCCCTTCGTCGGCGTGCCCGCCTCCGCGCCGTCCGCGGAGCCGGAGCCGCCGCAGCCGGCCGACGCCACGGCCAGGCAGGCGGCGACCGTCGCGGCGGCGGACCGCGATGCCACTCGTAAACCCGTCATCCTCGCTTGCTCCTGTCTTCTCGCGACAGCAACGTGGTCGCCAGCGCGGCCTGGTGCAGCCGGCTCGTCCTGACTACCTGGTAACCACGGGCGGATACTCAGCGGAGCTAACCTTTGGTCGGCTCGGCGAATCGTGCGTCTACTGGCTCATCGGCGCCGCGTGTGACCGGTGCCACAGGCGGTTGACGATCAGCATCGGCAAGACGGGTCCGGCTGGGTAGGCCCACGGTGTCAAGGTGGGCCGGGCGCGTTTCTGACAGACTGTCAACGCCAGGTGCGCGGGTGACCCGGCGCGGAGTCCGGGTCGGCCGCCGTGGCCTCGACGACCATGATGGCGGCATAGAGCGACGTGCTGCGCTCCGGATCGTCCAGGTCGACGCTCAGCAGCCGCTGGATGCGGGCGAGCCGGTCGTAGAGCGTCGGCCGGGAGACCCCCAGGGCCTGTGCGGTCAGTGACTTGTTGCGCTGGAGCCGCAGATAGGCTCCGAGGGTGCGGACCCGGTCGCCGCCGTCCACCGCGTCGCGGAGGAAGAGCGGACCCAGGGTGCGTTCGGCGAACGCCTGGAGCCGGGGATCCTTGCGCAGGATGTAGAGCAGCCCGCGCAGGTGTACGTCGTCGACGCAGTAGATGACGCGGCGCTCGCCCGGTGGCCCGGCCGCACGTGAGGCCAGCGCAACATCGGTCGCCTCGGCGAACGAGTGCCGGACGTCGGCGAGCTCGGACACCAGGCCGCCGCGCGCCACCACGGGCCGGTCGGCCCCGGTCTCCTGCCACAGCTCGTGCACCCGCGCCGCGAACGCCTGTGCCGGCGGATCGACCTTGTCCGTCTTGAGCAGGAGCAGGACGCCCCAGCGGTCCGGCGCGAGCTGTGCGGTGAGCCCGTCGAGCTGCGCGCCGTCGAGCGCGGCGGCCACGATCCGGCCCACGTCGCGCTGCCCGCCGCGCTGGTCGGTCAGCAGCACGATCGGCAGGTACTGCCGATGTCGGGTCGGATGGCCCAGCACGGCGGCTCTCGCGTGCATCGCCTCGACGCTGCCGCCCCGGCCCGACATGATCGCTTCGAGCATCGTGCGCTGCGTGCCCGCGACCACGACGTCGTCGTCCTCCAGCAGCAGCCGCATCCCGATCGCCGCCGCCGCGCGCTCGGCGACCATGACCTGGCCGCGGTCGGGCGGCCGGTCGGTGAACAGCACGAGCCGTCCGCGCTGCTGGCCCCGGACCTCGACCGGGGTGACCACGCACTGGTCCGCATCGTCGACCTGGGTGCCGAACACCTGGTTCAGCGTGAACGCCTTGCGGCTCCAGCGGTTCAGCAGGCCCTCGACGGCGCCGTCCGGGGCGTGCATCGCCAGAACCTGGTGCATGAGGTTGGCGTAGACGACCTCGCCCTCGCCGAGCTCGCCGGCCGCGGCGGCAAGCTGCTCCACCGAGGCGTCGGCGGAGCTGAGCAGGGTGAACCGCTCGTGGGCGGCGGCGGTGACCTGCAGCAGCCGGCGCTGCCCGATCAGGATGACCGAGTGCGCGGCCTCGGTCATCTTGACGAACGACACCTCGCGCCGCAGCGCGATGAGCGGCAGGTCCCGGCGGTTGCAGGCGCGGACCATCGCGGACGGCACGGCGGCGAACCGGCGTCCGAGCTCGATCACCAGGCCGGCGACGCCCTGGTCGGCGAGCGCGTCGACGTAGCGGCCGATCTCGGCCGGCGACTGGGCGAGGGCGATGCCCGTAGCAAGGATGAGCTCCCCACCTTGGAGCAGGCCCCGGCTGTCGGCGAGCTCGATGACGTGCAGCCAGCGGATCCGGCGGCCGAGGTGCTGCTGGCCGGCGACCACGACCGGCGAGCCCTGCACGGTGCTGGGCATCGCCAGGAAGTCCGCGATCGTGAAGGCGCTCAGGCCCGCCGGCTCAGTGCTCCCGGCGCGTGCGACGGCGTGCAGCTGCGGGGTTGCTCGGTCGGTGGCCAGATGGACTACTTCGGACACCCTGGTTCCTCCCTGTCGCCCGCCGACGGCGGGTCCGGGCTGTACCGGCGTTCCATTCATGTGAATCACGTAACCGGGAAGTATTCCACGTGACCCGCCCGCCGGGGAGGGGCAGCGGAACGAATATTTGACCCGCGGGCGCGGCATTTACGGCGGGTCGCAGGCCGTCATACTGGTGTTATGACGGCTTCCCTCCCGAGAGCTTCCGACGCCGCGAGCGCGAACAGCACCCGCACCGAAGCTGTTCGACAGACTGCGGCGCGGCTGTTCGAGGTGGCGGGCTACTCCGCCACGACGATGAACGACATCGCCGAGGCCGTCGGCGTCCTGCCGGGCAGCCTGTATCACCATTTCCGGTCAAAAGAGGACATTGCCGTCGAGCTCCTGCTGGAGCTGAACCAGGCGCTCGACGAGTGCGGCGTCGCCGCGAGCCGCCGGTCCGATCTCGCGGCCGCCGACCCGGAGGCGGCCGTCCGGCTGCTGACGACCGAGCTCACCGAGCTCAGCTTCCGGCACGCCGCCGCCATCCGGCTGCGCGCCCACGAGGCACCGCCCAGCGTGGCGACCGCACGCTTCGCCGAGGCCATGCAGGCCCAGACGCCCACGCTCGACCGCGCCTGGCGCAGCACGGTGGGAGCGCTGGCGACGGTCCGGCCGGCCCCGTCCGTCGACCTCGCGATCGTCCGGTTCGCCCTGCGGCGGCTCGCCTTCCACGCACCGGTCTACTACCCGGGCGCCGTGCCGCCGCGGGCGCTCGGCAGCCACCTGTGCGACATCGTGCTGCACGGCCTCGCCCCCGGCTGTCCCGCGGACGAGGAGTTGGACGGCTCGGCGGCGCTGGCGGCGGCGACCGACACCATCGCCGGCTGGCGCAGCCCGGAACGGCCGGCCACCCAGGGCGACCGGGCGGAGATCGTCGCGGCGGCCCGGGCCGAGTTCGCGCGGCGGGGTTACGAGGCGACCACGATCCGTGACATCGCGAACGCGGCCGACGTGCGCATGGGCACCCTGTACCGCCGGGTCGAGTCGAAGGAGGCGCTGCTGAGGGAGATCATCGACGACCACGGTGCCCACTTCGAGCAGGCGTTCCAGGCGGTCATGTCCGCGGGCTCGACCCCGCCGGAGACGCTCGACGCTCTGGCGCGCGTCTTCGTGCACATGAGCCGGCGGTACCACGAAGAGGCACGCATCGTGCTCTACGGCTGGGCGCAGCGCGAGGCGACGACCAGTCCGCTGCACGAGTACTACGTCGCGACCCAGCGGCGGCTCGCCCGGTTGGAGCGGCTCATGCAGCGCGGCTTCAGCACCGGGCAGATCCGCCGGATCGCCGACCCCACCGAGCTGTCGCTGCACTTCCGTTCCCTGCTGTGGCTGCCCTTCCACGAGCACGCGCGCACCAGCGAGGCCCGGGCGCACGCGAGTCTGCGCTGGATCCTCCTGCGGGGGGTGCTGTCAGCGCGGTGACCCGCCCGCGACGATGCGCACCTCGCAGTTGAGGGCCGCCTCGAGCGCGGTGTGCAGCCGGCTCTCCGGCACCCGCCGCAGGTCGCCCGGCGCCAGCGTCACCGTGACGAGCTCCTCGTCGCCGTCCACCAGCCGGCGCACCGTGCCGTCGACGCCGAACGCGGCGAGCACCCCGCGCGCGTCGTCGTCCGTGCCCCGGCTGACGTAGGTGACCACACCGGCCGTGGCCGGGGCGCCGAACGCGTCGGCACACAGGGCCACGTGCTTGTCCACGTCCGCCGGGTCGAGACCGGCGACGATCAGCTCGACCTCCCGGTTGCGGGCCGGCAGCCGGTCTGCCGGCGAGGCGACGACCTCGAGCCCGAGCTCGCGCAGCCGGCGCAGGCCCGCCTCGTAGCCGGTGGCCGGAACGGTTCCATCGCGGTCGAAGACCACGCGCACAACGGCTGTCCGCATGCCACGACGCTAGCATCGGCGGGCGGCCAGCCCTAGACTCCTGACCACGATCGGAGCAAATACTTGGTCCGACCACGCGGACCCCGTCGCGAGTGGAGCGTGTGCCAAGTGCTGAGAGTCCGTCCACGCAAGGGGCTGGTCCTGCTCGGCCCCGCGTTCATCGCCGCGGTCGCCTACGTCGACCCGGGCAACGTCGCCACCAACGTCACCGCCGGCGCGAAGTACGGCTACACCCTGGTCTGGGTGGTCGTGCTCGCCAACGCCATGGCCGTGCTGGTGCAGTACCTGTCGGCCAAGCTCGGCATCGTCACCCGCCGCTCGCTCGCCGGACAGCTCGGCACCCGCCTGCCCACCCCCGCCCGGATCGCCTACTGGCTGCAGGCCGAGGCGATCGCCGTCGCCACCGACATGGCCGAGGTGGTCGGCGGCGCCATCGCGCTGGCGATCCTGTTCGACGTCCCGCTCGTCGCCGGCGCGGTGTGCACGGCCGCGGTGTCGCTGCTCATCCTGCGGGTGGGCGACCGGCGCGGGCAGTTCACGCTCGAACGCGTGATCATCGGCTTCCTCGCGCTGATCCTCGTCGGGTTCGTGGCCGGGCTGCTGGTGGACCCACCGTCCGGATCGGCGCTGGCGGGCGGACTCGTGCCGTCGTTCGCCGGCAGCGAGAGCGTGCTGCTCGCCTCCGGCATCGTCGGGGCGACCGTCATGCCGCACGTCATCTACCTGCACTCCAGCCTGACCACGTCCCGGTTCGACCACCGCGGCGAAGGGCTGGAGGTGTCCCGGCTGCTGGCCGCCACCAAGCTCGACGTCGCCTCGGCGCTGCTCGTCGCCGGCGTGCTCAACCTGTCGCTGCTGCTCCTCGCCGCGTCGAGCCTGAACGGGTTGCCCGGCACCGACACCCTCCAGGGCGTCCACGCCCTGATCTCCTCCGAGGTCGGCACCGGCGTCGCGCTGCTCTTCGCGGTGGCGCTGCTCGCATCCGGGCTCGCCTCCACCGCGGCCGGCAGCGCCGCCGGTGCCGAGGTCATGCGCGGGCTGCTGCACCGGCAGATCCCGCTGCTGCTGCGGCGCGTCCTCACCGTCATCCCGGCGATCGCGATCCTGGCGATCGGCGCCGAGCCCAGCGCCGCCCTCGTCGTCTCGCAGGTCGTGCTCTCCATGGGCATCCCGTTCGCGCTCGTCCCCCTGGTCCTGCTGACCGCGCGGCGGCGCGTCATGGGCGAGCACGTCAATCGCCCGCTGACCACGATCGCCGCGACGGCCGTCGCCGTGTGCGTGGTGTCGCTCAACCTGGCGCTGCTGTACCTGACGTTCTTCCCCTGACCGCGTCGTGATTGACAAGCTGTCGGCGATCTCCGCGCCCCGACTGACACTGTGTCCATTGTCGGCGCATCACGGGTACCAGACGATGAAGCCCATGACTGAGGCACTCGTCGAACACTGGGTGGACAACGCGAGGTACCCGGGCACGTCCGCGCGTCGCGGCGCGGTGACCAATCCCGCCACGGGCAAGGTGACCGCGTCGGTCTGCTTCGCCGACGAGGCCGACGCCCGGCACGTCATCGCCGCGGCGGCGCGGGCGGCGCGGTCCTGGGGCCGTAGCTCGCTGACCACCCGGGCACGGATCATGTTCCGGTTCCGGGAGCTGCTCAACGCGCGCAAGGAGGAACTGGCCGCCATCATCACCGCCGAGCACGGCAAGGCGCTCGACGACGCGCTCGGCGAGGTGACCCGGGGGCTGGAGGTGGTCGAGTTCGCGTGCGGCATGCCGCACCTGCTGAAGGGCGCCTTCTCCGAAAGCGTCTCGACCGGGATCAACGTGCACTCGAAGCGCCAGCCGCTCGGCGTCGTCGGCATCATCAGCCCGTTCAACTTCCCGGCCATGGTGCCGATGTGGTTCTATCCGATCGCGATCGGCGCCGGGAACACGGTCGTCGTCAAGCCCAGCGAGAAGGACCCGTCGGCGCTGCTGTGGACCGCCGAGCTGTGGAAGGAGGCCGGGCTGCCCGACGGCGTCTTCAACGTGCTGCAGGGCGACAAGGCCGCCGTCGACGCGTTGCTGGACTCCCCCGACGTCGCGGCCGTCAGCTTCGTCGGCTCCACCCCGATCGCGCAGTACGTGTACGAGCGCGCGACCGCGAACGGCAAGCGGGTCCAGGCCCTCGGCGGCGCGAAGAACCACATGCTGGTCATGCCGGACGCCGACCTGGACGTGGTGGCCGACGCCGCCGTCAACGCCGGCTTCGGCTCGGCCGGCGAACGGTGCATGGCGATCAGCGTCCTCGTCACCGTGGGCCCGGTCGCCGACGACGTCATCGCCCGGATCACCGACCGGATGGCCAAGCTGCGGGTCGGCGACGGCACGCTCGGCTGCGACATGGGCCCGCTGGTCACCGCGGCGCACCGGGACCGGGTCGCGTCCTTCGTCGACGCCGGCGTGCAGGCCGGCGCCAAGCTCGTCGTCGACGGCCGCGACATCGTGGTGGACGACCGGCCCGACGGCTTCTGGCTCGGGCCGACGCTGTTCGACAACGTGACGCCCGACATGACCGTCTACACCGAGGAAATCTTCGGGCCGGTGCTCAGCGTCGTGCGGGTGGGCACCTACCGCGACGCGGTGGACCTGGTGAACGCGAACCCCTACGGCAACGGCGTCGCGCTGTTCACCCGCGACGGCGGGGTCGCCCGGGACTTCGAACAGGACGTGCAGGTCGGCATGATCGGCATCAACGTCCCGATCCCCGTGCCGATGGCGTACTACTCGTTCGGCGGGTGGAAGGCGTCGCTGTTCGGCGACAGCCACGCGCACGGCGTCGAGGGTGTCCACTTCTTCACCCGCGGCAAGGTCGTCACGAGCCGCTGGGCCGACCCGGCGACGTCACCGTCGAGCGGCCTGGCCCTCGCCTTCCCGACCCACGACTGAACCGCCCGACCGGACCACGTCATGCCTTCCCGGCATCGCCTCATCCTGTTCGTGCTGTGCTCCGGCGTCCTCGCCCAGCCGCTGCTGCAGGCGCTGACGGTGCCCACGCTGCCGCGGATCCAGCAGCGGTTCGACACCGACCAGTCCACGGCCGCGTGGGTGCTCACCGCGTTCCTGCTCGCCGCGTCCGTCGCCGCCCCGGTCGGCGGACGCGCCGGCGACGCGTTCGGCAAGACCCGGGTGCTCGCGATCTCGCTGGGGCTGCTCGCGGCGGGCTCGCTGGCCGCGGCCGCCGCGGGCTCGATCGGGCTCCTGATCGCGGCCCGGGCCGTGCAGGGCCTCGGCGGCGGCGCGGTGCCGCTGTCCTTCGCCATCCTCCGCGACCACCTGCCCCGGCACCGGCTGCGTGGCGCCGTCGCGCTCACGTCGTCGCTGCTGTCGGTCGGCTTCGCCGCCGGCATCGTCGTCGCCGGACCGATCCTCGACGGGCTGGGGTACCACTGGCTGTTCCTCCTGCCGGCCATCGCGGCGGCGGCCGGCGCGCTGGCCGTGCTGTGGCTGATCCCCGAGTCGCCGGTACGGTCGGGCGCGCGGATCCCGCTCACGCCGGCGGTCCTTCTGGCCGGCTGGCTGGTGACCCTCCTGCTCGGCGTCAGCCGCGGGCCGCATGCCGGCTGGTCGTCGCCGTGGGTGCTCGGCCTGCTGACGTCGTCCCTGGCCCTGGCCGCCGCGTGGCTGTACTCGGAGTCGAAGGTCCGGACGCCGCTCATCGACCTGCGGATGATGGCGACGCGGGGAGTATGGTCGGCGAACCTGGTCGCGCTGGCGATCGGGATCGCGATGTACGGCTCGTTCGTCTTCCTGCCGCAGTTCACCCAGACGCCGAGCGACAACGGGTACGGCTTCGGAGCTTCGGTGACCGCGGCCGGGCAGCTGATGCTGCCGTCGTCGCTCGTCGGGTTCCTGTGCGGCCTGTCCGCCGCCCGGCTGGCCGCCCGGCTGGGTGTGCGCCTCACCCTCGTCTACGGCTCGCTCGCGACGGCGGCGGCGTTGGCGATGGTGACCGTCCTGCACGCCGAGGTATGGCAGGTGGTCGTCGCCAGCTGCGTCTGCAGCGCGGGCACCGGCATCGTGTTCGCCAACCTGGCCAACGCGACCGTGGACGCCGTCCCGG
This sequence comes from Dactylosporangium sucinum, assembly GCF_014647515.1. Lineage (GTDB taxonomy): Bacteria > Actinomycetota > Actinomycetes > Mycobacteriales > Micromonosporaceae > Dactylosporangium > Dactylosporangium sucinum. The sequence continues at coordinate 14,374 of NZ_BMPI01000001.1, forward strand.
CCCACCAGACCGGCACCGCGATCGGCATGAACGCCAACATCAGGATCGTCGGTGGCGCGATCGGTTCGGCGCTGGGCGTGACCATCCTGACTGCGGACCTGCTCCCGTCGGGGTATCCGACGGAGCGGGGCTACGTGCTCGGCTTCGCCTTCATGGCCGGCACCTCGCTCGTCGCCGGAGTCACGGCGCTGCTCATCCCCTCGTCCGTCATCGACGAGGACCAGGGCGCGCACCCGCGCGCTGACGCCACGTCGGTACCGGCGGCGACGCAGCGCTGAGCAGATCGCGGCGGCAAGTTCGCTCGCTGCGGCGATGCGCAACCCAGGTGGGGCATCAATGCCGAGATCGTAGTGCCCCCGCGGGCTCACCCGGACGCCGGCACAAGCCACACCACCCCGGGGCTCATCCTCACCCGGCAGAGCGGCCACGTCACGGACCACGACCCAGCGCGGCGGGCCGCGGCGGTCGCCTCGGCATCAAGCGCTTATACCTTCTCGCGCGGGGCAGGTCGTACATCAACCGGTGAGCGGCCGAGCCCAGCACGGACCCGGCCACAAGGGTGAGTCTCTCGTGAAGGTAGGCCTTGGCCGTGCGGGCTTTCTGGGATGCGCTGGCAGCCAACATTCATCGTCTGACGCTGGCCGAGTGGATTCAGATCATCTCAGCCATAGGCGCGGTCACCGCAGCGGTTGCCGCCGCCTCGGCCGCTCGCTCGGGGCGCGGTGCGGCCCGAACCGCTGCCAAGCAGTTGCCGGAGTTGCAGAAGCAGGTCGAGATCAATGCGGCTCAGGCGAAAGTCGCCGACGAGCAGGTCGTCCTCGCTCAAGAAATGCTGAAAGCCGCCTCGGCGGCGGCCCGGGAAGCGGCACGCGCCAGGACCGACGAGCGGGCTCCCCTCGTCGTCGCGCTGCTGGAGGCGCCGCAATGGCCCCCGCTGGTCGATGCGACGCGTGATCGGATGCCCTACGGGAACGAACTGCGACTGCTTGACCATCGGTCTGTGGCGCAGGCCGAAGCGGCCTCGCCGGCGCGGCTCTTCGCACGAGATGGAGAGCGTCACCAGCTCCTGTGGTTTCAGACCCGAGGTGTACTGATCAACGAGGGCACGACCACCGCACGGGTGCGACTCGATGACGAGGCCCAGTTCGTGGAGGCGACCGCCGCGAGGAGAGAGCGCCTCCTGCGACCGGGAGAGGTAGCCCGGTTCGAATGGGGCGCGGGTCACACGATCGCGGAGTGGGCGGACGCCCGAGAGAAACCCGAACCGCCCAACCCGCTCGGCGCTTGCTTCTTGACGATCACCGTGTTCGACTCGTTCGAACACGGCATCTTCGACCACATTCACGTCGTCATGAGCGGCCGGCCGATCGTCCCGGTGGACGACTCGTTCGACGAGGTGAGGCTCGCCTCCCGGGAGTCCGAGGCGGAAATGGGAGTCACGGTCTTCCCCACCCGGCGCACGTACCGCTCCGACGGTTCGCGAAGGGACCCTCTTCCCTGGGACAGCACGTACGCGGCATGGTGGCGGCAAAACGGGCGGCGCACCGCGGAGCGGGCGTGAATGCGTTTCCGGCGCGGCGGGACCAGATCGTCCCCGGCAGCGCGGAGCGCCACCAGGGACGGGACTTGCCGTTCACCCGGGCAGGCTACGGAACATCCGGTCCGACCACCTCGGCGTCATCTCCGGAGCCCGGTTGCGCGAGGGACACAACATGCGGCTTCGGCCGGTCGTTCACGACGAGCCGGAAGACGTCCGGACGGTTGTAGTGCCCGACCGGATCGAAGAGTCGCCGGCGCGCCCGTGCGGAGTCCAGGTCCAGATCTGCGTAGAGGATGCCTTCCTCGCGGACGAGGGGGCCCGCGAGCACGGTTCCGTTGGGGTCGACGATCACCGAGTAGCCGTCGAGCATCCAGTCGCCTCGCGTCTCGGCGCCTCGCCACAGCCGCTCGCGATCGGGGACCCCGGCGGGCACCTCGGAGAAGCGCGCCGCCGGGGCGACACCGATGACGTGGCAGCCGCCCTCTCGGGCGATGTGTCGCATCGTCGCCACCCAGTGGTCGTGGGTGGCAAGGGTCGGTGCGACCCAGACCTCGACGCCTTGGGCGTAGACGGCGAAGCGGGCCAGCGGCATGTAGTTCTCCCAGCAGATCAGTCCGCCGATTCGGCCGACCGCCGTTTGGTGGACCTGCAGGTCCGAGCCGTCACCCATGCCCCACACCAGTCGCTCCGCGTGGGTTGGCACGAGCTTGCGATGCTTGCCGAGGAGGCGGCCGTCGGGTCCGAAGTAGACGGTGGTGTTGTAGACCGTGCCACCGCGCTCCTCCCGTTCATTGATGCCGATGACGAGGTGCACGCCGGCGTCGTGGGCCGCCCGGCCGAGACGTTCGGTGACCGGCCCCGGGACGACCACCGACTGCTCGAGCAGCCGCACGTACCACGCGGCGTCCTCGCCGGGCAGCACCTCGTCGACCCAGGCCGGCCACGCGGGCAGGAACGCCTCCGGGAATACCACGAGTTGCGCACCCTGTTCGGCTGCCTCGGCGATGAGGCCGACCGCCTTGTCGAGGCTCGCCGCGAGGTCCAGAAAGACCGGGGCGGCCTGGACCGCGGCCACCTTGACGCGCGAGCTTCCGGCCGGTGCGCTCCTCATCGTGCGCTCGGCGTGTGGATGACGGCCTCGAGGTAGTCCATCCGGAGCACCAGCGTCGCGTCGTCGGAGACGTCGAACTCCTTGACCGTCTCCACCATCTCGCGCCTGAGTTGAGCCGCACGCTCCGCGTTGAGCGTGGCGATCGCCCGGTGGGCGGGGCCGTAGCACGTAGCGAAGAACTCGGCCTGGTGTTCGGCCGACAGGAAGCGCCAGTGGAAGGAGCGCCGGGGCGCGGAGATGGTGACGTGGGGGCCGAACAGCTCGCGCAGGCGCGCCTCGCTGCCCCACTCGACCGGTGGCCGGATCCCCGGCGGTGCGGGGACATGGCGGCCGATGGTTCGGAAGAGCGCACCGACGTAGCTGTCGGGAGTCCAGTTCACCATCGCGATGCGACCGCCGGGACGGCAGACCCGGAGCAGTTCGCGGGCCGTCTGTTGCTGGTCAGGGGCGAACATCGCGCCACAGGTCGACAGCACCGCGTCGAAGGAGCCGTCGGGGAAGGGCAGATCCTCGGCGTCCGCCTCCTGGAACGTCGCCTGCAGTCCCTCCGCCCCGGCTCGCTGGCGTGCGCGGGCGAGCAGCGACGGTACATAGTCGACGCCGGTGACCTGGCAGAACCGGCGGGCGGCCGCCAGCGCCGCGTTGCCGCTGCCGCAGGCCACGTCCAGCACCCGTTCGCCGGCCCGCAGGTCGGCCGCCTCGCAGAGCAGTTCGGCCGTGAGTGGGAATCGGGCGCCTACGGCGGCGTAGTCGCCGGACGCCCAGGCGACTTGCTGGCGCTGTTTGATGGTGGCGATGTCCATGACGGTTCCTCCCTGAGGTTGACCTGGGAAGACGAACGTTATGGAAGCGACCGGTGCCGGCGGATCGGGAACGGTTCCCTAATTCCCGGGTTTCGCCTCCCCAGTTCCCGCGGGTGTCACGCCGAGTCCGCGGGCCACCGCCGCGGCCTGGTGCCGCGTGCCGGCCCCGAGTTTGCTCAACAGCGCGGAGACGTGATGTCCGACGGTCTTGGGGGAAATGCACAGCCGGGCCGCGATCTCGGCATCGGTCAGACCCTCGACCAGCAGTCGGAGCACCTCGACCTGGCGGTTGCTGAGGCCGGCCGGGTTGGCGGCCGTGGCCCGCGTCGGCCCGGCGGGGATGCGCAGCGTGCCTCGGCGGCGCAGTTCGCGGCGTAGCCGCAGGGCGGTCTGGCGCGCGCCCAGGCCGTCCAACAGGGCCAGCGCCTGCATGCGGGCATCATCGTCGTCGCCGGACATCAGCGCGAGGGCCCGGTGGTAGGGCCAGCCGAGCCCATGCCATGCCTCGGCGGCGCCTCGCCAGTCCCCAGCCAGCAGGAGCCGGTGCGGCGCCGCCATCAACGCCGGGGTGAGCGGCGGCCCGCCGGCCATTCGCGACCAGAGGGCGAGTTCGCCGCCGAACCACGGGTGCCGCGCCTGCTCTGCCATCGGGTACACGGCCGCGACCTCCTCGACGGCGCGGCCATCGTCCCCACTGAGCCAGGCGTGCTCGGCCCGGGCCGCCGCCACCGGCGCGATCCACTGCAGCTCGCTCGTGGCGAAGGCGCGCTCGGTGGCCTCCTGCAGCGTCGCCGCCGCTGCTGGATCGCCCCGCCGGGCCTGCACCAGACCCAGCGGCACCAGGGCGTCGACGAACCGGCCGCCACCGGACACCCGCTCGGTGAGTGCCGCCCGAGCGTCCTGCTCCGCGCCGGCCCAGTCGCCCAGATCCAGGCGGAAGCGGGCCCGGTGCCCGAGCACGTGCTGGACCCAGCCGGCCAACTCGTGTTGCTGGACGAACGCAAGCGCCCGATCGAGATCCTGCCGGGCACGGTCGAGGTGGCGCACCTCCGCGCCGATCGTCGCGAGATTCCCGATCGCCCGGGCCGCGTGGTCCTCGAGGCCAGCCGCGACAGCCAGCTGGAACGCCTCTTCCAGCTCGACCCGGCCGCCCGGGTCGTCCCGCTGCAGCCGGGCCGAGCCGATGTTCGTCAGCGCGTGGGTCGACGCCTCCACGTCGTTGAGCTCACGGGCCAGCGTCAGCGCCTGTCCGGCCCAGTGCATGGCCAGCTCGCTTCGACTGGCCAGCATGTCCAGTTGTGACTGGTTGCTGTACGCCAGGGCGAGCTGGCGGCCGGCCGGCAGGGCCTCCAGCACGGCGATGGCGCGGGCCGCGGCCGACTCGGCGTCACGCCGATTGCCGGCCCACCAATGCAGGCGGGACAGCCAACGCAGCCCTTCGCCGACTCGTTCCCGGTCGCCTGCCGCCTCCCGCAGGGTCACCGCGGACTGGCGCGCCGCGACCGCGACGTCAGCGAGCCCCGACAGGTACGCCTCGACCGAGTAACCCTCGAGCAGGTCGGCGCGGGCCGGCACCGGGAGCCGATCCGCGTGGGCGAGGGCCGCCCGGTACTGGGAGACGGCCTCCCGGTGGGCCGCCACCGCCGCGGCCTGCCGTGCCGCCTCCGGTGCGTACCGCAGGACGGCGTCGACGTCACCGGCCTCGCGGGCGTGATGGGCCAGGCGGGCAGCGTCAACCGGCTCGCCGCTGTCGGCCAACGCGGCCAGAACCTGCCGGTTCAGCCGGCGACGCTCCAGCACCGACAGCGATCCCTCCACGGCCCGCCGCAAGAGCTCATGCCGGAACCCGATCCGTTCGGCGTCCATCACCAGCAGACCGGAGGCCACCCCCGCCTCGACGCCCGCTGTCGCCGGCCGCGCCGCCGTCTCCAGCAGCCAGGGCTCGACCCGGTTCGGTACCACGGAGACCAGCTGCACGGCCTCCCGTGCCGGTCGCGGCAGTCCCGCCAACCGGGCCAGTACGAGGTCCCGGACGGTGTGCGGCACCTCGGAGTCCGCGGCCGCCAGCACCTCGGTGAGCAGCAGCGGATTGCCGCCGGTGAGTGCCCGTAGGCCGGCGTCGGGACGCCCGACCCGCCGGGCCATCTCCGCCACCGCGGCCTCGGACAGGGGCTCCAGCCGAATCCGCCGTACCGCATCCGCCGGCAGGCGACCGATCACGGTGAGCAGCGGGTGATCGGCGCCCAGCTCGTCGTCGCGGTAGGTCACGAGCAGCAACGCCGGTGTGTGCTCGATCCGCCGCCCCAGAAACACCAGGAGGTCCAGCGTGGCCTCGTCGGCCCAGTGCGCGTCCTCCACGACCACGACCTGCCGTCGCGCCGCCAGCGCCAAGTGGCCGAGCAACGCCGCGAAGATCGTCTCGCGTCGGCCCGATGCGAGCGATTCGCTCAGCCGGCCACCAGCCTCGCGGCCGATGTCGTACACCGGGCCGAGGGCCCGTGGCGTCAGCAGCGGGTCGCACGAGCCCATGAGGAAGTCGGCCTGCGCCGACCGCCGCCGGCGGAACCGCTTGACCAGCGCCGACTTGCCAATGCCCGCCTCACCGGCGAGCAGGACGACGCCACCACGTGACGAGAGGCCGGTCAGTCCGGCGTCGAGCTCGTCCAGTGCGGCGGCGCGTTCGAGCAGGTCCACAGATATCGACCGTACGGCACCGACAGTCACCTGACCCAGCAGCGATTCGGACTCGAGCCGTCCAGGACCGACCCGGGCTCGCGCGGGCACCGGCACCTCGGTGTGCGTCTGGAGCTGACCGGCGGGGGAACATCCAGCAAATTCTCAGGTAACAGCGATACCGTCGGCGCCCTCAGGTCAGCTTCGTGCACCCGGAGGCGATGATGTCGGACCACGCCGCGACGGAACTGTCGACCACGCTGGAGGACGACCGGTCACCGGTCGCCCGGCTGCGGCAGGCCGAGCTGCGGATCGCATACCTGGAGGGCCAGGTCGACACCCTGCGGGAGCAGGTCGCGGCGCTGGAGTCCGCCGATGAGCACCGTCGGGCCGAGCTGGCCAGCGCACAGGCCGAGGCGGCCGAGGCGCAGGCCGCCGGGCGTGAGGCGCAGGCCCGCGCCGAGGAGCGCCGGCACCTTGTGGACGAGCTGCGCGCCCAGCTCGATGAGGCCCGCGCCGCTGCCGCGGAGCACGACGACGAGGGCGGCAAGGGCTTCGGCTGGCGGTCGCGACGCCGAGAGACCCGCAAACCGTCGCGCTGACGCCGCGCGCTCATGCCGGGCGCCGGCCGATCTGCGGGCGATGACGAGCCGCTGCGGCTCGTCGGCGCCCTCGAAGCCGCGCGGCAGCACCTGCCGGTATCGGGAGGTGCCGGGCACCGCAGAACGCCGGCATGAGCCCGGCCGCCGCGCCTCCGTCAGCCCCCCGCCACCAGGCCGCAGCGGCGGGCGACGTCGACCGCGTCTCGCAGCTCGCCGCGGCGGGCCAGCGCCATCGCGGCCCGGCCGGCCGCCAGGCACGCGCTCTCGGCGTTCGGCACCGCGTCGAGCACGGCGCCGAGCAGGTCCAGGTCGCCGGTCCGCTCGGCGAAGCGGGCCACGGCGACGACCACGCGGTCACGGCGGTCGCCGGCGACGGCCGCGGCTGCGGCCGGCACCGCCGCGAGGGCCTCGGCGTCGAGCACCGGCAGCACCGCGTCGACGCTCCAGTGCCCCTCCGCGAACACGCCGGTCAGCAGGCCGGCGAACAGGTCGCGGTCCCGGGCCGGCAGGCCGGTGCGGACGGCGAGGCGGGCCAGCAGCCGGCTCAGCTGCGGCCCGGGCCGGCCGCCGGCCGCCTCCGCGAACAGCCGGTCGGCTGCGGTGCGGTCGCCGGCGTCGACGAGCACGGCGGCGAGGCCGGCGTCGGCCAGCTGCCACCACCGCAGGACGCGCAGGCGGGCCCGCAGCCGCGGCACACGCACCTCGACGATCTCGGCACGCAGCGGCTCGTCGGCCAGGGCGTGCGCGAGCGGTACCGCCTCGGCGACGACCGCGGCCAGTTCCTGCGGGATGACGCGGTCGCCGGCCAGCACGTCCAGCACGGCGCGCAGCCGCTCCGCAGTGGCCTCCGCGCGCCTGCCGTCGAGCCACCGCAGCACCTCGCGGGCGAGCGGGGCGGGTCCGTAGCCGGAGATGCGGCAGTCCCGCATGCGGCCCAGGACGGCGAGAGCGTCGTCGATCCGGTCCAGCGCCAGGAACAGCCGGGCGAGCCGGTGCTGGTACACCATCTGGTCGTCACGCTCGCGGCTGCGCTTCGGGCACTTGCGGAACGCCGCCACGAGCGCCTTGGCACGCGCCGCCGGCAGGCCGGGCGTCGCCAGCGCCAGCAGCGAGCGCTGCTGCTCGCCCGAGCCGAGCCGGGTCGCGAGCGTGAGTGCGTCGTCGAACCGGTCCGCCCCGGCGAACGCGACGACCAGCCGCTCGCCGTCGACATCCTCGACGGCGCCGCAGCGCTGGCCGGTCTCGGCGAGGCCGAGCGGCCCCAGCAGCGCGGCCGCCGCGGCGAGCCGGGGCCGGTCCTGCTCGTCGAGCAGTGCGGCCCAGCCGTCGAGGAGCTCGGGCCTTCCGGCGTGTGCCTCGGCCAGCGCCGCGAACGTCGCCGAGATCCGGGCGACCCGCAGGTGCGCCGACCGGTGCTCGCCGGGCCGCACCCCCAGGACCGTCCGGAGCAGCGCCACCTCCGCGTCGGCGTGGCCGGCCGCGAGCCGCGCCAGCGTTGCGGCGACCGCGTACTCAGGGGTGTTGCGGCCGCTGACGAACGGCCGGTACGGATGGTCGCCGTCGAGCGCGGCGGTCACGAACCGCACGGCACGCTCGCCGGTGAGGATGCGGGGCGCCGCCGTGGCGAACGGCTCCGGCAGCCAGCCATCGAGGAGGGCCGTGAGATCCTCGGCCGCACCGTCGTGGTCGCCGCCCTCGAACCGGGCCACCGCCCAGGCGACCCGCTCGGCCCGGTCGGCCGTGTGCTCGGGTGGCGGCGGACCGAATCGGGCGAGGACGTCCCGGGCGCGGTCGGCGATGGTGATCGTTCGGGCGGCCACGCGCCGACTCTACGTCGGCCCGACCGCGCCGCCCGGCCGGCTCACCGGATCGTCCTCGTGCCCGCCGAGCGCCTGGCCCCGCACGAGCCGGACCCGCCAACGGTTCCGGTCACAGCACTAGAGGTCGTCGAGCGAGTCCAGCATCGCCTCCTGGGCCGAGCGCCGGTCGTGCACCGCGCGGAGCAGTTCCTCGGCCCGGCCCAGGTCGCGGCGGGCGTCCTCGAATCCCTGACGCCGCAGCCGGCGCAGCCGCTGCGGGGAGAAATCCAGCAAGCCGGCCGCGGTGCCGGCCAGGCCCGGCGCGCTCAGCGCCTCGCCCGGCCGCAGCTCCAGGAAGCGGCCCCGCGGGTAGTCGTGGGCGTCCCACAGCACGCCGCGGGTGAGCTGCGTCACGATGATGAGGTCGAAGTCGCCGTACGCGACGAGCGGGCCGGCGGGGGTGTTGGCCGGGATGCCGCCGAGGCCGCCGTCGCGATAGAAGGTGCCGCCGACCCAGCGGCCGGGCGCGAAATACGGCAGGGCCGCGCTGGCCAGCACCGCCTGGTGGCGTAGTTGGAGCGGCATCGTGTCGACGCGCAGCCAGGCCGACGGCGTGCCGGTCGCGCTGCGGGCCAGGTCGAGCAGCCAGTCCGGGGCGAGCCGGCCGCTGCCGGGCCGCACCCCGGGGAACGCCGTGACCCAGAACGGGCGGGCGAACGCGGCGGCGTCGACGTACCGCTCGACCATGGCGTCGACGAACCCGGGCCGCAGCACCGGACTGTCCGCCATCGCGAGCAGGTCGGCGAGCGTCGCCCGGGGCGGCGGCGCGGGCAGCGCGGCCGGCGAGGCGCCGACCCGCTCGATCTCGTCCCAGACCTCGGACAGCCGGTCGGCGGCCGCGGCGATCGTGTCGGCGGCCGCGACGACGGCGCCGTTCAGCGCGCCGATGCTGGTGCCGGCGACGGCGGCGACCTCGATCTCCCGCGACGCGAGATATTCGACGACGCCCGCCTGGTAGGCGCCCTTCGCGCCGCCGCCGGCCAGGACGAGCCCGACCCGTGCCGTGCCGCTCATCGCTGCGTGCCCTCCCATCGCCGCCGGGCCTGCGCGGCCAGGTCGAACTGCTCGCCGACGGCCCGCTTCACGAAGCCGCTGATGGTCGCGCCGCCGTCGACCCAGCCGGTGCGGCGGCGGCTGAGTTCCAGCGCGATACGTGCCGGTCGCTCGGGCCGGGCGGTGTCGGGCAGCGACGCCAGCTCCATCGTCAGCGCGACGGTCGCGGTGAGCGGCCGGTCGACGAGCGCCAGCCGCGGGTCGAGGCCGGCGTCGAGCAGCTCGGCCAGCAGCCGCCGGTGGTCGCCGGTGCGCAGCGCCCGCCAGCCGTCGTCGAGCACCGTCTCCAGCGGGAACCCTCGGTCCGGCAGCGCCGCCACCTCCCGCAGGGCCGCCAGGAGCACGTCGGCGACCCGGACCCGGAACGCCGGGCCGGCCTGCGCCTCCCACCGGCCGCACACCCCGGCAGCCAGCTCCCGCGCCATGAGCACGGCCAGCACCGGCCAGGGCACGCCGCCGTGGCCGGCCTTGGCCCGGCTACCGAGCCCGGCGAGCACGTCGTCCGCCGCGAGCCGCAGGTCGACGGATGCCCGCCACTGTTCCAGGACCGCGATCCGCTCGTCGCAGGCCCGGATGTACTCGCCGAGCGCCTCGGCCACGTCGGCCAGCCGGCGCTGTTCGAGTGCCGTCGCATCGGCCAGATCCCGCGTGTACCGCAGGTGCGTCGCCACCCGCGCCAGCGCCAGATCGGTGACGGCGGCCCGCTGTGCGGCCTCCGTCGACAGCTCGACCAGCGCCTGCTGCCCGTCGACGAGCGCCCGGAACGTCATCAGCTGTGCCTTGTGGTCGCTCCCGGTCAGCTGGGCGAACAGCCGCGCCACGACCCCCTGCTCAGCTCGGTCCGCGGTGATGCCCCGGGCCACCCCGAGCCCGTTGACCAGCTCCAGCAGGGTCCGGTCGGACACCCCGGGCAGCCGCCGGACCATCCGGCGCACGTCATCGTCGACCGGTTGCACTCGTGCTCCTCTCCACAGCCCAAGCGAGGTCCGCGAGGTCCGGCTCCGGGCCTGCCGCCCCCAGCCGGGCCAGCGCCGAACGCAGCACCGCCAGATCCGGCCCGGCCGCGAGCCGCTCCAGCACCGCGGCCCGCAGCTCGGCGACACCGGAGCGGGAGCGGGCCTTGCCGGCCAGGCGACGCAGCTCGTCGCCCGACGCCGGGCCGCCCGACGGCAGGACGAGGTCGCGGAGGTGGCCGGCGGCCGCGGCGTCGCCGGGGTCCCGCAGGTGCGCGGCGGCCGCGACGGCCAGCACCGCCGACGTCTCGTACACGGGCGCGCCGGGGCGGCGGACCAGGTGCCGGGCGGCCGCCGCGGCGCCGGGCCGGTCGAGGTCGGCGCGGCCGCGGCGCTGGTCGACCCGGTTCACCACCAGCCAGAGCAGTTCGTCGGCGAGCACCGCCAGCCGGGAGCGGACCCGCTCAGCGAGCCGCGCCTCGGCGGTGCTGCCGATCTGGGTGTAGTCCACGACGACGAGGCCGGCATGCGCGGCGGCGACCTGCTGTTCAACGATGGTGCCGAGCAGGGCGCCGCCCGCGCCCTCGTCGGGGCCGGGCGTGTCGACGAGCACGACCCGGCCGTCGCCGGCGCCGGGGACGCGCACCTCCGGCACCCAGCCGGCCAGTGGGGCGGTCTCGTGGGCCGGCAGGAGGTACATCGCGAGGCGGGCAAGGTCGTGCAGCGCCGTCAGCGCCGTGCGCACCGCCGCCGCGCCCGTGACGACCGCGCCGGTGCGCAGCGGGGCCTGGTCCAGGCCGGCCGCGAACCGGGCCAGGTGCGGGTGCGCGGCGAGCGACGGCGCCGACGGTGAGCGGAGCCGGGCCCGGACCCGCCCAGCCATCTCGGTGGCCTCGGCGGCCAGGTCGAGCGGCACCCGCAGCTGCGGGCCGGTCATCCCGCCGAGCACCAGCCGGGTGGCCAGGACCGTCATCGCCTGGGCCCGGCGCGGCACGACGTCGTGGCCGGTGATCGCGCTCAGCAGGGTCGACTTGCCGGCCTTCATCGGCGCGACCACGACGACCCGGACCTCGGCCGGCGCCGACCTCGCAAGCCGGTCGAGGTCGGCGCGCACCTCGGGGTCGAGCAGGCGGGCGCTGCGCCGGGCGACATGCGGCAGCGCCTGGCGGATCGCCGGGGTCAGCCCGCCGTCGTCAGTGATGTGCAGCGCCTCCCAGGCCGCGGCGAGCGCGCCGCCGCCCGCGGCGAGCCGGTCCCACCCGCCCCGGGCCGTGGTGGCCCGATGCAGGGCGGCCTGCGCGGCCCGCTCCGCGGTGGCGGACTCGTCGAGCCGGGCGGCCACCACGGCGTGGCAGGCGGTCAGGCCGGCGTCGAACTCCGCGGCGGCCGCGGCGACCCCGCGGCCGGCGGCGGCCACGGTCTCCGCCAGCCACCGCTCGGCGGCAGCCTCACACGCCGGGCCGATCCGGCCGCGGTCCACGACGAAACCGCGCCGCCCGAGGACGGTGACGAGGTCGGTCCGGTACGAGTGCGGGGTGCGCAGCCACAGCCCGCGCTCGGGCCGCGCCGACAGCGGCTGCACGGCGCCGGCCGCGGCGGACAGCAGCGCACGGCCTGGCCCGGGCAGCGCGTCGGCCATCACCGCGGGAACAGTGGCGGCGGCCGGTGGCGGCACCGCGTAACGGGTCGCCAGCAGCACGCGCAGGTCGGCGAGCCGGGCCCGGGTGGCGGCTACGGCCGTGGCCAACTCCCCCACCGCGGCCGCGTGGGCCGACTCGGCCCGCCGCGCGTCGCCCCCGACGAGCACGGCCGCGAACCCGGCGGCGCGGTCGCGGTCGGCGAAGGTGCGCAGTCCGTCGCGCCGGCGACCGGTGGCCCGGTCGGCCGCCGGCCGGGCGGCGGCCAGGCGCCGCGCCGCGGCGGCGAAGCGGTCGAGGGCGCGGCGCAGCGCCTGCGGGAGATCCTGGGCGGCGCGCTCGATCCCTGCCAGGTCAATCGCCGCCGCCGCGCCGGCCGCGGAGGCCTCGTCCAGGGCCTCGCGGGCCGCGCCCGCCGCCCGCCACTCGGCCGCGGACGCCTCGTCGACCAGGCGGCGGACCGGGGACAGGTGCCGGGCGAGCACGTCGTCGAGGGCGCGCACCAGCGCGAGGGGGCCGGCCGGCATCCCGCTCAGACCGGCCCGGACCGGGGGCAGGGCGCGGCGGAGCTCGACCTCGGCGGCCGAGCGGCCGTGCCTGGCCGCGGCCTCGGTGCCCTCGATCCAGGACCGGACCTCGTGCCGCAGGGCCTGCGCCGCATCGGTCATTCAGGTGTCTGGGGCAGGCGCTCGCGGTACTCCAGCAGACCGTCCAGCTCCTGCTGGAGGCTCGCCTCGAGCTTCGTCAGGGCGTCGCGGCGCTCGCGCTGCTGGGCCTCGTCGCGCTCGCCGGCACGCTGCGAGCGGGTCAGCGCGCCGTGGTAGCGCTTGAGATAGTCGTCGAGGCCCTGGTAATAGGCGGACAGCTCGGCGCTCAGCGTGGTACCGACATACCGGGTGAGCTGCACCTCCATGCCCTTGACCTGGGTCGAGAAGGCGGCGCTGAGCTGGCGCATCACGTCGCTGCGGGACACCACGTAGGTGGTCACGGAGACGGTCTTCTTCGTCTTGACCTTCACGTCGCGCTTGCCGATCCACAGCTTGTACCAGACCCGGCGGCGCTCGATCGTCTCGACCTCCTGCTCGTGGGTTGTGGTCCGCGCCCGCGCCCCCTCCAGGCGGCTGCTGAGCTTGCCGTTGACCACGGCCGGCGGTGGTGGCTGGAGTTTGACGTCGAACGCGGACGACAGCGTCTCGGCGGCGCGCTCGATGAGCTCGCGGACCTTCGACTCCTGCTCGGCGACGATCGTCGCGGTCAGCCGGCCGACCCGCTTCTCGAAGTGGTAGCGGGCGACGTCGAGCAGCTGGTGCAGCTGCTCGGTGACCGCGCCGGCCAGCTGGTCCTTGAACCGGTTGGCCCCGTCCTCGGTCGGGAACGAATGCTCGTCGCTTTGCGGCTTGTCGTGGAACAGCTTGTCGAACAGGCCGGTGAGGCCGCGCCGGATCGCCCGCACCGGCTCCCATCCGCCGGACGCCTCGTGTTGCTGCTCCCGGCCGACCTCCAGCATCCGGATGATGTGCTGGCCGTGCCCCTCCAGCTCGCGGACGAACGTGGTGAGTTCGGCCTGGAAGCGCCGCTGCAGCTGCTCGGGGCTGGGCCGGGCGTCTCGGTGACCCTGCAGCAGCGCGATCTCCGACTCCAGCGCAGCGAGCTGCTGCGCGACGATCTCGCTGCCCCGGTCGGCGGCGCTGCGCTCCAGCGCGATGAGCTCGGCTAGCTCACCGGCCGCGGCCTCGAAGCGTTTGATGCCGGCCGACATCACGGCCGGCGCGGCGCCGCGGCGCAGGCGGGCGATGGCCGTGTCGACGAGCTCGGCGACGTGGCTCTTGCGCAGGAACCGCCGGGCGTCGATGCGCAGGCTCTCGGTGTCGGTCTCGGCCAGGCGCTCGGTGAGCTCCTCGTCGTCGTCGAGCGGGTACAGCTCGCGCAGCACCGAGCGGGCCGCCTCGCTGTCGGATGGCGCGAACCGCTCGCCGGCCGCGTCGATCTCGGCCAGCACCCGGGAGCCGAGCAGGCCCCAGTTGGCGACGGCCTCGAACAGCTGCCGGTCGGCCTGCTCCGCGGTCAGCCCGAGGCTGTGCCGGACGGCCTCGCGGGTGTCGGCCTTGCTCAGGTCGTCCTTGGTCTTCCGGGCGTCGACCTTGTTCACCACCGCGTAGAGCCGCGACGTGCCGATGATCTCCAGGTGGCGGCCCAGCCGGTTGCGGATGTCGGCCGCCGCCTCCCCGCCCATCTGGGTGTAGTCAAGCACGACCAGCACCACGTGGCTCTCGGCGAGCTGACGCTCCAGGGCCGGGCCGAGCCGGGCGGCGATCGCGTACTCGTTGGGGCCCGGGGTGTCGATGATGACGAGCCGGCCACCGGTACCGGCGCCGGCGGCGAACGAGTGGACGTGGCCGGTGCGCAGTTCGGGCAGCTCCCGCACGCCGCCGAGGAAGTCCTCGTCGCCGATGGCGAGGGCGGCCAGGCGCATCTCGTCGTTGAGGCGGGCCAGGACCGCGTGCACCTCGGCGGTGCCCTCGTACCATTCCTGGAGCGGGGCGAGGGCGTCGGCCTTCAGCAGCGTGGCGAGTTCGTCGAGGTAGCCGTGCTCGCGGGGCACCGGCCAGCGGGCCAGCATGACCGCGCGGACCTGCGTCTCCAGGGTCTGGAACAGCCGCCGCAGCGACTCGGGCAGGTACAGCTGCGGCTTGTTGAGGTCCATGCCCTCGACCAGCACGATCTTCGTCGGCAGCGTCGTCATCGGGTTGGCCCTCGCCGGCAGGAGCTGGTAACCGACGATCGCGTTCACCAGCGTCGACTTGCCGGCCTTCATCGGCGCGACGATCGGCATGATCAGCTCGAGGTTGCGGACCGACTCCAGCTGCGCTTCCAGGCTGACCCGGAGGAACTGCGCATCGTGGGCGGTCGCGCCGCGGTGGACGCCGAGCAACTCGGCGTTGTCGGCCAGGCCCCGGATGCGCTCGAAGGCCCGGATGAGGTCCTGATGCAGCTCCCCGAGGTCCTTGTCCTCGACGTCAGTCGACACGCGACGAACGTTAATCAGCAACGCGACCGCGCACATGAGAGGACCGGACTGGAACCGCGACCCGCGCGGGGGATGCATTCCGCGTCACGAAACCGGGCGGCGGTAGCGTCTGACCTGATATGTCCGCCGAAGAGTTCACCGCGCTGCGCCCCATCTAGGTGAGGGTGTCGATCAGCTCCGGGGGTAGGCCCTGGAGGGCCACCGGGCGCAGGAAGCGCTCGATCGACCGGGTGCCGACCGACGTGTACAGCGGGTTCGACGTGGCCGGCCATGGGCCGCCGTGGTGCATCGCCTCGCAGACGGCCACGCCGGTGGGAACGCCGTTGAGGATGACGCGGCCGGCCGTTGGGACAAGGGCGGCCAGCAGCGGCGGGAGCTGCGGGTCCTGCGGGTCGCCGAGGACCGTCGCGGTCAGCGAGCCGTGCAGTCGCGCGGCGAGCTCACCGTAGCGGGCGACCGGGCAGCGGCACACGACCACCGCGGGGCCGAAGTGCTCCTCCAGGAGCGGGCCGGTCAGGGCGTCGGCGTCGACGGTGACGGCGAAGGCGTGCCGCGGCGATCCGGTGGCCGTGACCACCCCGTGAACGGCGGCCCCGGCGCGCCAGGCGGTGTGCGCCGCCGCCATCGCGGGACTCAGCATGCGCGAGAAGGGCGGTTCGGCGGCCACCGCGGCGGCGACGTCGGCGGCGAAGGCGTCGGTGGGGACGACGACGAGCCCCGGTTTCGTGCACAGCTGCCCGGCCGAACCGGTGACCGAGGCGGCGAGCCGGGCCGGCCACGACGGGTCGGACAGCGCGGACGGCAGGACGAAGACGGGGTTGAGCGAGCCCATCTCCGCGTAGACGGGGACGGGGTCGGGCCGGGCGGCGGCCGCGTCCATGAGGGCTCGCCCGCCGGACGGCGAGCCGGTGAACGCGACGGCGCGGACGGTCGGGTCGCGGACCAGCGCGAGCGACACGTCCGGGCCGCCGTGCACCAGCCGGAAGCGGTCCGGGGCGAGGACCGTCGCGGCGATGCCGGCCAGCAGGCCGGCGGTCTCCGGCTGCGCGGGGTGGGCCTTGACGACCACCGGGCAGCCGGCGGCCAGCGCCGCGGCGGTGTCGCCGCCGAGCACGCCGAAGGCGAGCGGGAAGTTGGATGCGGCGAACACCGCGACGGGCCCGATCGGGACGCGGATCCGGACGATGTCGGCGCCGTCCGCGGCGGCGTTCGGCGAACGGACGGTCGCGCGGGCGGCGGCGGCGTGATCGGCGAGCAGACGCAGCTGGCCGGTGGTCCGGTCGAGCTCGCCGGCCAGCCGGGCCTCGGTGAGGCCGGTCTCGGCCGCCGCCACCTTGATCACCGCTTCGCGGGCGGCGTCGAGGGCGTCGGCGACGGCGTGCACGGCGTGGCTCATGTCTTCTCCAGGATCTTCGCGACCGCGTGCATGGCCTGCTGCCGGCGCGCCGGGGCAAGGCCGAGGTGGTAGAGGTGGATCCCGCTGGCCCCCGCGCCGACGAGCGCCCGGACGTGGCCGGGCAGATCCGCGCCGCGGACCGGGGACAGCGCGGTGACGTAGGCGTGGACGGTGTCGCCGCGCCCGACCGCGGTGGCGACGGCCTCGACCGTCGACGGCGCGACGGCCCACGCGTTGAGCAGCAGCCGTGCGGGCGTCGCGTGAACGTGGCCGGGTGACGGACCGGTCGCCCAGGGGTCGACGCCGGCGTGGAGCAGCACGGGAGTGCCGCCGAGCGCGCCGGCGCATTGGCGGCGCAGCTGTTCCGCCGCGCGCAGCCGGGCCCCGAGGATGAGCTCGGCGTCGTCGACCGCGGAACCGGTGCGCACGGCGGCGCGCAGCTGGCCGACGATCCGTTCCGGGTCGGCGCCGGCGGTCACCCAGGCCCGGCGGCAGGCCGGGCAGCAGCACACCGAGAGCCAGCGCCGCGCCTGCTCGTCCCAGGCCTCGACGGTCTTGTCGTGATGGCCGGCGTGGACGACCCCGAGCTGCCCGCAGGACTCCAGGGACACCATGCTCAGCGGTACCTCATGAACCGCCTCGGCGGCCAGCAGCGCCGCGTAGTCGCGGACCTCGTCCCAGGAGGGGCACAGCGCGTACGGGTAGCGGTCGCCGAAGCAGTTGGTGACGGTGACGTCCGGGTGTTCGGTGCCCAGCCTGGTGTTGTGGGTGAGCACGACCCAGCCGACGACGCCGAGCCCGCGGGCCGACAGCGCCGAGGCGGCGGTCCGGAACGGGTCCGGAGCGTCCATCCAGTCGGGCGCGAGCGGGCGCAGCCGGCGGCTTCGCCACACGGACGCGCGGACCGGGCGGTAGAGCGCCGCATACCGGGCCTCGACGACCTGATGGTGCGGGTGCAGCGGGGTG
This sequence comes from Dactylosporangium sucinum, assembly GCF_014647515.1. GTDB lineage: Bacteria > Actinomycetota > Actinomycetes > Mycobacteriales > Micromonosporaceae > Dactylosporangium > Dactylosporangium sucinum. Next base: position 31,995 of record NZ_BMPI01000001.1, read on the forward strand.
GCGGCCCGGACACTGTGGTAGGCGGCGGCGAGGGTGACCGAGTCGAGGCCGAGCTCGGCGGCGCGCCCGGCGAACGCCGGGTCGCCGAGCACGTCCCAGCAGTACGCGTGGCCGGACAGCGTCACCACCGCGGACGCAGCTTGCGAAACGCCGGGTCGACGGTGCGCATGTAGGCGGTGTCGTCGCGGACCCGCACGCCGCAGCGCAGGTAGTTCTCGTGTAGCCGGGCCAGCATGTCGCGGTCGAGCTCGACGCCGAGGCCGGGGCCGTCCGGCACCGTGACCGCACCGTCCACGATCGGCAGTGGCGCCGTGACCACGTCGACGCCGTCCTGCCACGGAGTGTGCGTGTCCGCGGCATGGGTCAGGTTGGGCAGGGCCGCGCCGAGCTGCACCATCGCGGCGAGGCTGATGCCGAGATGGCTGTTGGAGTGCATGGAGACGGCGACGCCCCACGTGTCGCACATCCGCGCCAGGTCGACCGACGCGCGCAGCCCGCCCCAGTAGTGGTGGTCGGCGAGCACGACGCCCACCGCCGCACGGCTGAACGCGGGTCGGAGGTCGGCGAAGCGCACGACGCACATGTTGGTGGCGAGCGGCATCCCGGCCTCCCGGGCGACGGCGGCCATCCCGTCGATGCCGGGTGTGGGATCCTCGAGGTACTCCAGCAGGCCGTCCGTCGCCGCAGCGACCTTGCGTGACGTCTCGACCGACCAGGCGCAGTTCGGGTCCAGCCGCAGGGGGTGGTCCGGGAACGCGGCGCGCAGCGTCCGGATGGCCTCGATCTCGGCGTCGGGCTCGAACACACCGCCCTTGAGCTTGATCGACCGGAACCCGAACCGGTCGACGAGCATCCGCGCCTGCGCGACGATGCCGGCGGGATCGAGTGCCGCGCCGAAGCCGTCGGGCGGCGCGGCGGGGTGCGCCGCCCACTTGTAGAACAGGTAGGCCGAGAACGCGACCGAGTCGCGGCAGCGCCCGCCCAGCAGCGCGTGCACCGGCCGGCCGACCGACCGCGCCTGCAGGTCCAGGCAGGCGACCTCGAACGGGGCGAAGACCTTGGCCACCGGGTCCGGCGTGCCGGTCAGGCCGTGCCGATCGGTGGTGTCGTGGCCGGTCACGACGGCGGCGACCGTCCGGCGGATCGCGGCGAGGTCGAACGGGTCGGCCCCGGCGAGCGCCTGCGCGGCCGTGCGGACCAGCCCAAGGTGCGGTGCGTCGCCGTAGGTCTCGCCGATGCCGGCGAGGCCGTCGCCGGCGGTGAGCTCGACGATCGTGCGCAGCGCCCACGGCTCGTGCACGCCGGCGGAGTTCAGCAGCGGCGGATCGGGGAACGCGATCGGCGTGACCGTGGCGGCGAGGATCCTCATGCGGCGTGCCGCAGTCTGCGCAGCGCGGCCCGGCCGGCGTCGATCACCTCGGCGAGCCGCTCCACGTGGGCGGGCGTCGGGTCGACCAGCGGCGGCCGCACGCTGCCGACGTCGAGGCCCTCCAGCCGGGCGCCGGCCTTGACCAGCGAGACGGCGTAGCCGGGCACGAGATCGCGCAGCGCCACGAACGGCAGGTAGAACGCGGCCAGCAGGGCCTGCACGGTGTCGGCGTCGCCGGTCGACACGGCCCGGAAGAACGCGGTGGCGATGTCGGGGACGAAGCACAGCACGGCCGAGGAGTAGCTCTCGATGCCGATGGCCTGGTACGCCTGGACGGACAGTTCGGCGGTCGGCAGCCCGTTGAGGAAGCCGAACTCGGCGGCTCGCGGGTGGCCGCTGGTGCGGATCGCCGTCACCAGGCGCAGCATCGCGCTGACGTCGCCCCGGCCGTCCTTGATGCCGGCGACGGTCGGCACGTCGAGCAGCGCGACCGCGGCGGCCGGGTCGAGCACGGCGTTGGCCCGCTGGTAGACGGTGATCGGCAGGCTGGTCGCCTCGGCCACGAACCGGACGTGCTCGACGAGCCCGGCCGGGGTGGAGCTCACCAGGTACGGCGGCAGCAGCAGCAGGCCGTCCGCGCCGGCCTCGGCGGCCGCGACCGCGAAGTCGCGCGCCAGCTGCGGCCCGCCGCCGGTGCCGGCGAACACCGGCACCCGGCCCGCGGCCACCCGCACCGCGGTGCCGAGCACGTCGCGGTACTCCTGCATCGACAGGCTGGTGAACTCGCCGGTGCCGCAGGCCACGAACAGCCCGGACGGCCCGGCGGCCAGCTGCTGGGCGATGTGGTCGGCGAGGACGGTGAGGTTGACCTTGCCGTCCTCGGTGAACGGTGTCAGCGGAAACGACAGCAGGCCGTGGAGGCGCATTGGCGAATGTCCCTTCATCCCTTGACGGCGCCGGAAGTGAGGCCGCGCATGAACTGGCGCTGGAAGCCGAGGAACGCGATGACCGACGGCAGCAGGGCCAGCAGCGCCGCGGCGAGCACCACGCCGACGCCGACCTGCTCGTCGGCGCGCAGGCTGCGCAGCGCGAGCGGCAGCGTGAACTGGGCCGAGTCCTGCGCGACGAGCAGCGGCAGCATGTACTGGTCCCAGATCATGTTGAAGCCGAAGATGCCGATGACGCCGAGCGCCGGCCGGCACAGCGGCATGACGACGGACCAGAAGATGCGCAGGTCGCCGGCGCCGTCGAGGCGGGCGGCCTCCTCCAGCTCGACCGGGATCTCGCGCATGAACTCGGTCATCACGAGGATCGAGAACGCCCATGCGCCGACCGGGACGATCATGCCGACCAGGCTGCCGACGAGGTTCACGTGCACGACCGGCACGTCGGCGAGGACCAGCGACAGCGGGATCGCGAGGATCTCCTCGGGCAGCATCATCGTGGACAGGATCAGCAGGAACACCAGCCGCATGCCGGGGAACCGCTTGCGGGCCAGGGCGTACGCGGCGGAGATGCTCACCAGGATCTGCAGCAGCAGGCCGCCGCCGGCGACGATGAAGGAGTTGGTGAGGTACCGCAGCACATCCTGGCGGATCGCGGCGCGGAAGTTGTCGAGCGTGAGGTCGCGCGGGATGAGCGTCAGGCTGGACGGGTCGTGGACCCCGCTGAACGAGCTGACCAGCAGGGCGAGCAGCGGTCCGGCGAAGACGAGCACCAGGGCGGTGTAGACGACGAACCGGACGATCCGGGCCGGTACGCCGGGCAGGTCGGCGAAGCCGAGCGCGGTGTCGTGACGGGATGCCTTCATCGTTCGGCCCTCCGGGACCGGGCGTACTGGACCGCGAGGGTGAGCACGACGGTGGCCAGCAGCAGCACCACGGAGCCGGCGGCGGCGACACCGAGCTCGTTGCGTTCCAGCCCGAGCTTGTAGATGAGCGTCATGAGGACCTCGGTCGAGCCGTTGGGGCCGCCGTTGGTGAGCAGGAAGATCTCGGTGAACACGCGCATCCCGCGGATCGCGGCGAGCGTGAACAGGATCGCGAACACCGGCCGCAGCGCCGGGAAGGTCACGTGCCACAGGCGCCGCCAGCCGCTGGCGCCGTCGACGGACGCGGCTTCGTACAGCGTGCGGTCGACGCCCGCCAGACCGGCGATGAAGATCATCATGTCGTAGGGCGCGCCGCGCCAGACGCCGACGGCCATGACCGACCACAGCGACGTGTCCTGGGAGTTGAGGAACTGCGACGGGCCGACGCCGACCCAGCCGAGGACGGCGTTGATCGCACCGTCCGGCGCCGGGTAGTACAGGATGCGCCAGACCTCGGCGACCACGGCCATCGCGGCGACGGTCGGCAGGAACACCGCGGTCCGCACGAACCACAGGCTCCTCGCCTGCCCTTCGACGAGCAGGGCGAGGACGAGGCCGATGACGATCGAGCCGGCGGTCTGGCCGACGGCGAGCACAACCGTGTGCCAGATCGCGGCCAGGAACGTGTCGTCGGTGACGACCTCGCGGTAGTTGTCCGCGCCGACCCAGCGGTCGCCGAGGTACGGCCGGACCTCGTAGAAGCCCATCTCGATGGCGCGGGCCATCGGCACGAACTTGAACAGCGCGAAGAGGATCAGCGCCGGGGCGAGGAACGCCCAGGGGACGAGGCTCGCGCGCAGCCGGAAGGGGCGCCGCCTGCTGGACGGCGCCGGGGCGGGAGCGCGGCGCGCCCCCGCCCGTGGTGGGGCCAGGGCAGCCATCAGGCCGCCGCACCCTGCTTGGTCAGCTCCTGCTGGAACGTGTCGGCCAGCTTGGTGAGCTGCTGTTTCGGGTTGGAGCCGCAGTCGGCGACGATGGCGTTGACGGTGTCGGAGGACGCCTGGCGGAAGGGGGTCCAGTCGGGCACGGCTGGCGTGTACCGCCCGACCTCCTTGTAGACCTTGTCGAAGACGTCCCAGCGGGTGTCCTTTCGCACCGAGGCGAGCGTCACCCGCGAGTTGACCGGGAGCCGGACGATGTTGCCGTCGGTGTCGCCGGCCATGCCGATGGTCTGGCCGTCGACCGAGATCGCGAACTCGGCGAACTTCTCCTGCCCGGCCTGGTTCTTCGAGCCGGCCATCAGGTAGATGTTCTCGCCCTCGGCGAGGGACGCGGACTTGCCGCTCGGACCGGGCGGGGCCGGCAGCACCTCATACTTGTCGGCGCCGAGGTTCTTGTCGAAGCGGGCCATGTTGTACGGACCGGTGAAGTAGATGCCGCCCTTGCCCGTCTCGAACGCCGGGTGCGCCTGCGTGGTCTCCATCGTCACCGCGCCCGGCACGACCGTCTTGGCGACGCAGAACTGGGCCTTCAGCCACTCGACGGCCGCGACCGCCTGATCGCTCGCGATGGCCGGGGTGAACTTGCCGTCCTTCTCGGTGAAGTAGTCGCCGCCGGCGGCCCAGAGGAAGCTGGTGAGGTACCACGACATGTAGCCGCGCTTCGTCGAGCCCGGCACGACGTAGCCGTAGGTGTCGGCCTTGCCGTTGCCGTCGGGGTCCTTGGTGGTGAACGCGGTGGCGAGCGCGTCAAGGTCCGCCCATGACCTCGGCTGCGACAGGCCCAGCCTCTCGCGCCAGTCCTTGCGGATGAACAGGGCGAACGACTGCGCGCTGTTGGGCACGCCGTAGAACTTGCCGTCGGCGCCCTTCGCGGCCTCCCAGGAGGCGGGGGTGAGCATGTCCTGGCCGTCGATGCCGGCCCGGTCGACCTCGCGCACGATGCCCTGCTTAACGAGCAGGCCGAGCTGCGCGGTGTCGTTGATGACGATGTCGGGCAGCTGCTTCTGCGCGGCGGCCTGCTGCAGCTTGGTCTCGAAGTCGTCGAAGAGCGCGGTCACGTGAGTGGGAACGCCGGAGCGCTCGGTGAACTTGGCGGCCAGTTCCTTGGTGGTCTTCTCGGTGTTGGAGCCCGGGGGCTTGCGGACCCAGATCTCCAGCTGTGCGCCCGGGTCCTGGTCCTTGGCGGGGGCCGCTCCGGAGCCGCACGCGGCAAGCAAGCCCGCGAACGCGAGTGTGGCGACAAGTCTGAGCGAGGGGTGCCGTCCAGACACTGCCTTGCCTCCTGTCTACATATGTGGACACCATCCGTACATGTGAAAGCGTGCAGTGACAAGTTAGCGTCCTGTAACATGACCGTCAACACAGTGGAGACATGGGATTGGCGGTCGTCATGGCAGGCAAACGCCGGGAGTCGAGCGAGGAGCACACCGCGGCGGAGACCTCGCCGGTCAAGTCGGCGGAGCGGACCGTGCGGATCCTGGAGACCCTCGCCGCGTCGCCGACCCGGCTGACGATCGCCGAGCTGCAGGAGAAGATGGGCTACCCGCGCTCCAGCCTGCACGCCCTGATCCGCACGCTGCGCGAGATGAAGTGGGTCGAGGCCGACCCGAGCGGCTCCGCGTTCGGTGTCGGGCCGCATGCCCTGCTGTCGGGCACCGCCTACCTGGATCGCGACCCGGCGCTCTCCCTCGCCTACGAGACCCTGGAGGACCTGCGCGCCGAGCTCGGCTACACGATGCACTACGCGCGCCGCGACGACGCCCACGTCCTCTACCTGGCCAGCCGCGAGTTCCGCGGCGGCGCGTCGGTCGTGCCGCGCGTCGGGCGCCGCCTCCCGGCCCACGTCACCGCGCTCGGGCAGTGCCTGCTGTCCTGCCTGACCCACGACGAGGTCGACGCGATCCTGCCCGAGCGGCTCGAGGCGCTGACCGCGAACACGATCACCGACCGCGCGACGCTCTTCGCCGAGCTCGACGCGGTGCGGGCCCGCGGCTGGGCGTTCGAGCGCGAGCAGGGCACCGAGGGTGTGGCCTGCATCGCCGTCCCGGTCGACTACCGCATCCCGGCAACGGACGCGATCAGCTGCTCGATGCCGGCGAAGCTCGCCGACGCCGACGAGATCGACCGGGTGGCCACCGCCCTGCTGCGCCAGACCAGCCTCCTCGCCGCCACGCTGCGCCGCGAGGGCATCCGCTAAGCGGTTCGGCGCCGGCCCAGGGGGATCTCGCACCACGGACCGCCGACGCGGCGCAGCTCCGGGTCGTTGGCCAGGTCGGGCGCGCCGTGGCGGGCGACGAGCTCGGCCCGGAACCGCTCCGCGTCGTCCACCGGGAAGTACCCGATCGCTTCGCCCTCGGCCAGTGAGCACCACCGGCCGGTGTTGCGGCTGATGCCCCACACGATGCGGTACCCCGGCTCCGGCACCGCCAGGCACGCCTCGACGAGCCGCGCGCCGTCGTCCGGCGACAACCACATCGACAGCCCGCGCAGCCCCGGCGGGGCCGCCACCCACAGGCCGATGCGCAGGCACAGCACGTCCATCCCGAACCGGTCCGCGTAGAGCCGCCCGGCCAACTCGCCGGCGGCCTTGCTCCAGCCGTACATCGTGTCCGGACGGCCCGGGATGTCGGCCGGCACCTCCGCGCGCCCGGCGACGTCCTCGAACCCGACCGCGTGGTTCGACGAGGCGAGCACGACCCGGCGCGCACCGGCCAGCCGAGCCCCCTCCAGCACGCAGAACGTGCCGTAGGCGTTGACCCGCAGCACGTTCTCGACCGCGTCCTCCTTGGCCAGCCCGCCGAGGTGCACGACGGCGTCGACGTCCTTGCACGCCAGGGTCATCGCCTCGGGGTCGTCGACACTCGCGACGACGGTCTCCTCCTCGCCCGCGCCCTCGACCGGGTCGGCGGCGCGCACGTCGAGCAGCCGGAGCGCCCGGCCGGGCCGCGCCAGGCGGGGCCGTAGTAACGCCGCCACCTTCCCCGCCCCACCGGTGATCAGAATGCGCCGCACTCCGCCTCCTTTGCCCTATCCGTCCGTCCACATATGTGGATTGCAAACTCAATCACAGACGCCTATTGACGCGCTGGACGCCGTTCACTTTACTAGCGCATTACTGAGCTGTTAAGAGACCCGGAGGTATCGATGCTCCGAAGATCCCTCGCACTTCCCGCGGCCGCCGTGGTGCTGGCCTCGGCGACCGTGGTGTATCTCGCCCAGACCTCGAACGCGCAGGCCGGCCCGGGTGCGCTCACGACGCTGAACCTGTCGGCGGCGAACCGGCGCGCACCCGTCGCCGGGCTCTACGACTGGAGCAAGGCCGGCTACCGCGGCGGAGCCGACCTGCCCGGCGCCGCTGACGTCAACCCGAGCGCGGCGTGCCAGATCACGCCGGCCGAACTCGACTCGCAGTACGGCGTCCGCCCCGACGACGGCACGGACGACACCGCCGGCATCCAGGCCGCGATCGACGCAATCAAGTCGGGCTGCAGCCCGTCGGCCTCCTACACCAAGCTGAGCCTGCTGTCGCTGCCGGTCGGCACGCTGAACGTCTCCCACGAGATCCACGTCGACGCCGACTACCTCATCCTGCGCGGCGCCGGCTCCGGCACCGGCGGCACCCGGATCGTCTACCGGCCCGACGCGAACACCGCCTACGACGCCCTCACCGCCGACGGCTCGGACTGGGACGAGGACGGCATGACGTTCGGGCAGGGCACCGGCGGCTGGCTGTGGCCCGGACGCGGACTGTTCCGGGTGCAGTCCCGCGGTGTGCATTCGTCCTACGCCGCCGACTATGCCGCCGCCCCCGCCAACCGCAAGGACATCTTCGAGGGCACCGTCAACGTCCACTGGAAGGCCGGCGTCGCGCTGCGCGCCAAGCCCGGCGACACCGGCTTCGCCGCCCGCACCGGCGACCGGACCGTCTACCTCTCGACCTCCGGGTCGCTGGCGAACCTCACCGTCGGCGGGCTGGTGAACGTCCGCGCCGCCAACAGCGTCAGCTTCTACGCCCAGCAGAACATCGTCCCGGCCGACGGGACGCTGCTCAACCAGCACATGCGCCAGCAGATCCTCACCGTCACCGCGGTCGACACCACGAACCGGACCGTCACCGTCGACAAGCCCCTGGAGTACGACGTCCCCGTCGACTCCACGTCCGACGGATCGCCCGCGATCGGCGGCGCGACCTACGTGTCACGGGTGTCGCCGATCGTCGACCCGGTCGTCGGTGTCGGCTTCGAGAACCTCTCCTTCACCCAGGACATGCCCGGCCTGGACCGGGCCGGCGCGACGCACAACTACGGCAACATGGCGCCCGCATACGAGATGCACGGCATCGTCTTCAAGTGGGCGGCCGACTCGTGGGTCAAGGGCGTGCGCGCCGAGATGACCGGCTCCCACCCGATCGTCACCGAGGAGGCCTACCACCTGCAGATCGTGAACAACGAGCTCGACGGCGCCTGGAACAAGGGCAAGGGCGGCAACGGGTACTTCCGCGGCTCCCGCGTCTGGGACTCGCTCTACGCCGCCAACACCTCGCGCAACCTGCGCCACTTCACCTTCCAGTGGTCGGCGTCGGGCAACGTGGTCATCGGCAACGACTTCGACTCCGACCTCAACCTGCACGGCGGGTGGGAGCGCAACAACCTGTTCGAGAACAACACCGTCACGGTCCCGTACGAGCACCGCTCGGCCAGCTGCACGGCGAACTGCGGTGAGGAGGGCGGCGGCGGGCCGGACGCCTCGACCTGGTTCCCGATCTGGTGGGCGGCCGGCAAGAAGGCCGTCAAGTGGTCCGGCTCGTCCGGGCCGCGCAACACCTTCTTCCGCAACACGATGACCAAGCAGGTCACCGCCGGAGCCGGCTACACGCCGTACTACGGCGACCGGCAACGCGTCTACCAGCTCGGCTGGAGCGGCACCGGCTGGCAGCACCTCGACGTCGGCGGCGCGCCGATCGCCGACTGGGCCGGCAACGAGCAACGCGACTACACCGGCGGGCACGGCGTGGACGCGACGAAGACCGACGCCGCGCAGTCGCTGTTCCTGCTGTCACTGACCGGCGCACCGACCTCGCAACCGCCGTCGTCATCGCCGTCGCCGTCACCGTCGCCGTCGTCGTCACCGTCGTCGCCCGCCGGCGGGTGCCTGCGCGCCGCCTTCACGCAGACGTCGACCTGGTCGAGCGGGTACGGCGCCGACTACGTCATCACCAACCGCTGCACCACCGCCACGACGAGCTGGACGGTCGAGTTCGACCTGCCGGCGGGGACCACGGTGTCGAACTCGTGGAGCTCCGTGCGCACCCGCAACGGGCAGCACTACACGTTCACCAACGTCTCGTACAACGGCGACATCGCACCGGGGAAGTCGGAGGACTTCGGGTTCAACGCCAGCGGTACCGGACTGCCCCTCAACTGCCGCATCAACGGCCAGCCCTGCTGAGGACGACCATGAGAAGACTCGCCATCGCCGCGGCGGCCGGCTCCGCGGTGGTCCTCGCGGTGAGCCTCGCGGCCGTCGCGCACGCCGCGGCGCCGCAGCTGACCGCCACGTTCGGCCAGACCTCGACCTGGAGCACCGGCTACGGCGCCCAGTACCTGATCCGCAACACCGGTGACGCCCCGTCGGCGAGCTGGAGGGTCGAGTTCGACCTGCCCGCCGGCTCGACCGTCGCGAGTTCGTGGAGCTCGGTGCGAACCGTCTCCGGGCAGCACTACACGTTCACCAACGCCAGCTTCAACGGCGACATCGCCCCCGGCGCGACCGAGGACTTCGGGTTCAACGTGTCCGGCCTCGGTACCCCGCTCAACTGCACGATCGACGGAAGACCCTGCGCCGGCGGCGGCACCCCGTCGCCGTCCGCGTCGGCTTCCGCATCCCCCACGGCATCACCTACACCGACCTCCACCGGCCCCGTGGTGGACGTCTCGACGGCCACGCAGCTGAGCAGTGCGCTGGCCGCCGCCCGGCCCGGGCAGACGATCCGGCTCGCCCCCGGCACGTACCGCGGATCCTTCGTCACCACCGTCGCCGGCACGGCGTCACAACGCATCAACCTCACCGGCCCGGCGAACGCGATCCTCGTCAACGACGGACCGTCCGGCACCGCGCCGAGCTGCCCGGTGCCGACCGCCGGCTGGGACTCGGGTTACGGCCTGTGGCTGTACAACGCGCCGTACTGGAACCTCACCGGCTTCACCGTCGCCGACGCCAAGAAGGGCATCGTCGCCGACAACTCGCACCACACCACGATCGACGGCGTCTACGTCCACGACGTCGAGGAGGAGGCCGTGCACTTCCGCCGGTCCTCCGCCGACAGCGTCATCCGCAACTCCCGCATCGAACGCACCGGGCTCGTCCAGGCCGGGTACGGCGAGGGCGTGTACATCGGCTCCGCCGGCTCGAACTGGGGCTGCCACGGCAACAGCGGCGGCGCCGACCGGTCCGACCGGGTCCAAGTGCTGAACAACCGCATCGGCCCGGGCGTCGCCGCCGAGGCGATCGACGTCAAGGAGGGCACGTTCGACGGCGTCATCCGCGGCAACACGTTCGACGGGCAGGGAATCTCCGGCGCCAACTCGGCCGACTCGTGGGTCGACGTGAAGGGCGTCGGCTACGTCATCGAGGACAATACCGGCACCTTCCGCGGCCCGGGCACGTTCGCCAACGGCTACGAGACGCACAACCCGAGCACCACGCCGGCATTCGGCAACGGCTGCGGCAACGTCTGGCGTGGCAACCGCTCCGACCTGGGCGGCGTCGGCGACTACGCGATCAACGTCACGTCCACCTCGAAATGTTCGGCCAACCCCAACGTCGTCTACGCCTCGAACACGGTGACCAACGCCGTACGGGGCCTGACGAACGTCGCCGTGACCCCGTAGCGGCGCCCAGCTACACGGTGCTGGCCTGGCCGTGCCGGGCCAGCACCTCCGCGCGGGAGGCGTCGTCGGCGGCGAGGACGCCCCCGTTGGCGACGTCGTGCCCGCCGATCTCGGTGAACACGATGCGTACGTCCTGACGCCGCGCGCCGAGGTGCGTCACGGCGTCGTCGGTGACCGCCTCCACGAACCGCCGCCGCTGGTCCAGGCTGCGACCACGCAGGAGCTCAACGGTGATGTTGGGCATGTGGTACCTCCTCATTCTCAGACGCCGTCCACATACTTGATAGCTGTACACGACCACCTCTAGGATTCACAAGCATGACCGTCGACCTGCGGTACGCCACCGGTCCCGAAACCGTCGAGACCGCGACCACCGCGCAGCTGCGCTCCCGCTACCTGATCGAGAACCTGTTCGCCCCGGCCGAGGTCCGGGCCGCCTACACGCACGAGGACCGGATGGTCGTCGCCGGCGCCGTGCCCGCCGGCACCACGCTGGCCCTTCCCCCGCTCGACATCGTCGGCACGCCCGGGCACCTCGACCGGCGCGAACTCGGCGTCGTCAACATCGGTGAACCCGGCGAGGTGCTCGTCGACGGCACACCGCACAAGCTCGGCGCGCTCGACGGTCTCTACGTCGGCCGCGGCAGCGACGTCGCGTTCACCGGCGACGGAGCGTGCTTCTACCTCGTCTCCGCACCCGCCGACGCGACCCACCCGGTCGCCCGGTTCAGCCGCGACACCACCGAGCCGGTGCACATCGGTGACCCCGCGACGGCGAGCGCCCGCGCGCTGTACCGCTACGTCTGGGGCGGCGGACACCCCTCCTGCCGGCTGCAGTTCGGGGTGACGGTGGTGTCCGACGGCTCGGTCTGGAACACGATGCCCGCCCATCTCCACCGCCGTCGCACCGAGGTCTACCTCTACACCGGCCTCCCGCACGACGCGCGGGTGCTGCACATCCTCGGCCGGCCAGGCGCCACCCGGCACCTGTTCGTCGCCGACCGCCAGGCGGTCATCGCGCCGTCCTGGTCGGTGCACGCCGGTGCCGGTACCGCCCCCTACGCGTTCGTGTGGGCCATGGCCGGCGAGAACACCGACTACGGCGACCTCGACCCGGTGGCGGTGGCCGACCTGTGACCACGAACGCGCTGTTCTCCCTGGCCGGTCGCACCGCGCTCGTCACCGGCGCCAGCCGGGGCATCGGGCGGGCGATCGCGCTCGGCCTCGCCGCCGCCGGCAGCGACCTGATCCTCGCCGGCCGCGCCACCTCCAACGAGGACACCGCCGCCGAGATCGCCGCGCTCGGTCGTGGCTGCCGGATCATCGACGTCGACCTCGCCGACCCGCTCAGCGCGCGCGACGCCGCCGCAGCCGTCGCCCGCGACAGCACCGTCGACATCGTCGTCAACAACGCCGGGATCATCTCCCGCGACGACGTCCTCTCGATCGCACCGCAGGACTGGACGCGGGTGCTCGACGTCAACCTCAGCAGCCTGTTCTTCCTGAGCCAGCAGCTCGCGGCGCCGATGGTCGCCCGCGGCCGGGGCAAACTCGTCAACGTCGCGAGCCTGCTGTCCTTCCAGGGCGGCATCCGCGTCGCTGCCTACACCGCGTCGAAGCACGCGGTCGCCGGCCTGACCCGTGCGATGGCCAACGAGCTGGGCCCGCACGGGGTGCAGGTCAACGCCATCGCGCCCGGCTACATCGCGACGGACAACACCCAGGCGCTGCGCGACGACCCCGACCGGTTCCGCGCCATCGCCGAGCGCATCCCGGCCGGCCGCTGGGGCAGGCCGGAGGACCTCGTCGGCGCCGCGGTGTTCCTCGCCGCCGCAGCGTCCGACTACGTCAACGGGCACGTCCTCGTCGTCGACGGCGGCTGGATGGCGCGCTGAGCCGATGGGCACGCTGATCACCGGGCTCTGCTCGGTCACCCTCCGCCGGCACCCGGCGGCCGAGGTCGTCGCCCTCGCCGCCGCCGCGCGGCTGGAAACCATCGAGTGGGCCGGCGACCTCCACGCGCCACCCGGCGACCGCGCCACCGCCGCCGACCTGCGGGCGCGCACCGCCGACGCGGGGCTGTCCGTCGCCGCCTACGGCAGCTACCTGCGCGCCGGCAGCACCGACCCCGCCGAGATCAGCGCGACGGTCGGGACCGCCACCGCGCTCGGCGCCCCACGCATCCGCATCTGGGCCGGCACCGAAGCCTCGGCCGACGCGACCGGAAGCCGGCGCGCAGCGGTCGCCGCCGACACCCGCCGGATGTGCGACGAGGCAGCCGACGCGGGCATCACGGTGGCCTTCGAGTGCCATGCCCGGACACTCACCGACGACCCGGCATCGACGCTTTCCCTCCTCGCCGACGTGGCCCGCCCCAACGTCGGCACCTACTGGCAGCCGCCCAACGGCATGCCCGACGCCGCTGCGCTCGACACCCTCGACGCCCTGCTCCCCCACGTCGCCGCCGTCCACGCGTTCTCCTGGTGGCCCGGCACACACCGACGCCGCCTGCACGAACGGCGGCACCTGTGGCAGGCGGCGGCCGCCCGCCTCCGCACAGACGTCCGATCCCGCGACGTCCTGCTGGAGTTCGTCCCTGACGACGAACCCACCCTGGTCGTCCCCGAGGCCGCGACGCTGCGCCGCCTCCTGCGACCGTGACCGCATTCGCCGGCCAGCCGGTCAGCGCGGCCCCGGTGCGGACGTCGACGCTGTGGACCCGGCTCACGCCGACCGGGGTGCGTAGAGCTCGACCTGGTTCAGCCACAGCCGGTTCGGGTGCTCCCGGAATCCGCCGCCGGCGGGCTGCACCACCCGCACCGCCGTCACCACCACCGCGTCGAGATCGTGCAGCGAATAGGGCGCCTCGACCGGCTGGGCCACCTCCGCCACGGTGCGCCAGGCCCCGTCGATCCGGGCCTCGATCCGGTACTGCTGCGACGCCCGGTAGTACAGCGCGTACTCGGGCCAGTGCAGCACGACCCGCCCCAGCACCCGCGGCCCGGGCAGGGTGACCTCCGCCCAGTGCCCGGTCTCCGCGTCGGACGAGGCCCAGCCGGTGCGCAGGTTGCCGTCGGTGAGGATCGGGGTGGTGTCCTGGTAGGGGCCGGCGACGACCACCGGCCCCATCAGGTGCGGCTGCAGCCGCAGGTCCGATCCCCGGTGCCACAGGATCGGCGCGGTCCTCGCGTCGGTGAGGTGCGCAACGGTCACCGGGCCGTCCGGGTCCGACAGGAACGTGTTGCGCATCAGCACCGAGACGTGGGCGTAGTACGACGGCAGGGTCTCGGCGAAGAACCGGTCCTCGTCCGGCAGCCGCTCCCCGTAGGCGTTGAAGGACATGGAGTGCGGCCCCCGCCGGCACACGACGGCGTCGAGCTCCCCGTCGATGAACGCGTTGTGGATGTCCCAGGCGGACATCGCGACGCCGCCCCGCTCGTAGTGGCAGTCGAAGTCGGTGTCCATCATGACCCATTTGCCGAGCTCGGCGCTCCACACCTCGATGACCACGTGCTCGTCGACGGGCGGATCGGCGACCGCTTCGTCCCCGATCACGTAGTTGTCGGCGATGCCGCGGTGCAGGTTGACCATGCGGGCCTGCATGCCGATCGCGAGGCACGACTGCACCAGCGCGACCGAGTAGTGCACGCAGATGAAGTTCTCGACGCCGCGCGAGCCCCGGTCCAGGATCAGCAGGCCGTTCCACTCCGGCATCCGGAACGGGGTGAGGTGGCGGAACAGCGACTTGATCCAGTCGCGCAGCCGCACCGCCTTGCTCACGTCGTCGCCGTCCCCGGCGACCTCGGCGAGCGGGAACCGGCTGCGCAACTCGGCCAGCGTCGGCTCGTCGACCGGCTCGGCCGGGAACGGGATCGCCCCGGTCTCGCAGACGCCCTTGGCCGCGTCGGCGACACGGAAGTACACGTCCGACACGGTGTCGGTGTTGTGCGTCCCGAGGAAACCGTCGACGCGCACCGTCACGCCCGGCTCCCTGGCCAGGTCCTGCCGGGGATAGCTGGGCAGCGTCGCGTACTCGTCCCACCGGGCCATCCGGCTGAGGATCTCGCGGCGCCACTCGAAGAGCCGTTCGAGCAGCGTCCGGTAGTCGGGATGGTCCTGCAGCGTCATGACGCCACCGTATGCCGGCCGGGGATTGCGCCGTGAGGCGCAGAATTGCCCTGTGTCCCGGCGGGACCTCCCGGGCGCGCGGCGAACTCCTGCAGCGCCTCGGCGACCGAGCCGGCGGCGAGGTCGAGCCAGCGCGCGCCGTCCGCGGCGGACGCCGCCGAGGGGTTGTCGGAGAAGCCCTCCCCGGCCCACGCCAGCGGGTCCTCCACATGGTACTGCCGGGCGTATCCGCGCGGGTTGCGCGCGAAGCTGTCCGGGCCGTGCGGCGGGGAGACCACCAGGTCCGGCCGCAGCGCGGCGACCAGCGAGGTCTCGAAGGCGCCGGCGTGGCCGGGCAGCCGCCCGCGTTCCTGGGCGCCGGCCTGCTCCAGCGCGTCCCACGCCATCGTCCAGTAGGAGCCGGCGCCCACGAGCACGCCGAGGTCCACCCCCACCTCGCGGGCCACGACCGCGATCAGCTCGGCGTTGCCGCCGTGCCCGTTGAGCAGGAACACCCGCCGGAACCCGGACCGCACCAGCGAGTCGCACACGTCGTACAGCAGCGCGTGCAGGGTGCTGGTCCGCAGCGTCACCGTCGGCCCGTGCGGCAGATGGTACGGCGAGTAGCCGAACGGCACCGGTGGCGTCACGATCACGTCCGCCGTCCCGGCCGCCAGCGTGGCCGCCTGTCGCGCGATGTGGGCGACCGCGAACAGGTCGGTGCCCACCGGCAGGTGTGGCCCGTGCTGCTCGCACGCCCCCACCGGTACCACCGCCACCGCCCCGGCGGCCCGTCGAGCCGCCTCGTCGCGGGTCAGCTCCGCCAGCAACGTTCTCACGGTGTGACCTCCTGACGGGTGGGGGCGACGACCCGGCTGGCCGAACGCAGGATGTGTTCGCGCATCCGGGTCTCCGCCAGGTCGGGATCGCCCGCGCACACCGCCTCGTAGACGGCGAGGTGCTCGGCCAGGCCCCGGCGCAGCTCCGCCTCGTCGGTGAGCAGGTGCCGCCGCAGCGCGCCGTCCACACCCAGCAGCACGCCGACGAACTGCCCGATGAGCCGGTTGCCGGACATGGTGCGGATCAGGTCGTGGAACCGGGCGTTGGTGGTCACCACCAGCTCCAGGTCCAGCCCGGCCTCGGCGGGTGCGCGGCCCATCTCGCCCACGACCCCGGCGAGCTCCGCCCGCTGAGCCGCGGGCAGCCCGCCGCCGGCGAACCGCTCCGCCACCAGCCGCGCGGCCAGCCCCTCCAGCCAGGCGCGGGCCACCACCACGTCACCCACCGAGGTCAGCGCGGTCTCCTTGACCACCACGCCGCTGCGCGGCACCGCCGACACGAACCCCTCGTTCTCCAGGCGGCGCAGGGCCTCCTTGACCGGGGTGGTACTGATGCCGAGGCTGCGGGCCAGCACCCGCTCGGTGATGCGATCGCCGGGCGAGAGCCGCCCGGCGATGATGTCCTGCAGGATCGTCTCGTAGACCCGTTCCCGCATCAGTCCCACCGGACCGCCTCCCCGGTGCGCATCGCGGTCACGACCGCCAGCCCCAGCCGCAGGGATTCGACGCCGGCCGTTGCCGAGGTCTCCGGAGTGACCCGGTTGCGGACGCAGTCGACGAAGTGGGCGAGCTGGGCGTCGAAACAGACATCGTTCCAGGGCCTGTCCAACGTCACCTGTTCGCTGCCGTCCCGGGTGAACAGCGTGGCGGTGCGGCCCGGCCGGTCGACGACGGCGACGCCGTGCGGGCCGAGCGCGCGGAACTCACCGGCCGGGGAGACCGGGAACTGCCAGCCGATCTCCAGCCGCGCCACGTCGCCGTTGTCGTAGCCGACGAGCGCGGAGACGAAGTTCTCCGACGGCAGGCTGTCCCGCGACCGTACCCCGATCGCCCGCACCGAGACCGGCACCGCACCGGACAGGTACGCCAGGTGGTCGGCGAAGTGCGCGCCCTCGTGCACGAACGACGGCCCGTGGGTGAGGAAGTGGCCGATCCGTCCGGTGTGGACGGTGTCGGACGGGTCGTACGCCTCGTCGAAACCGCCCAGCGTGAAGGCGACCGGCCCGCCGATGCGCCCCTCGTCCCGCCACCGCCGCACGGCCCGGACCAGCGGCGAGAACCGGTTCTTGAACCCGATCTGCACGATCCGGTCGCTGCCCGCCACCAGATCGCGGACCCGCTCGGCGGACGGCAGGTCCACCGCCATCGGCTTCTCGCAGAGCACGTCGAGCCCGAGCCCGACCGCGTGGGCGGTCAGGTGCGGCGACACCTCCGGCGGCGTCGCCACGATCACCGCGTCGGCGTCCGCGTCGTCGAGCCGCTCCAGCTCGGGCACCCCGTAGCGGCGCGCCGCGACGCCGCGCCGCTCGGCCGAGTTGTCGAGCACCCCCACCAGTACCGCGTCGGCGCTGCGCTCCAGCGCCGGCAGGTGGCCGGTGGTGGCGATGTCACCACACCCGGCCAGCACCACCCGCACCGCGTCAGCCACGGCGCACGTGCCCGGGCCAGGTACGGCGCTCGGCGCCGACGAGCCCCAGGTGGTAGAAGGACAGCGACGGCGCGGCGCCGGCCGCGCCGACCGCGCCGAGGAACGCCTCGTGGTCGGCGACGTGCTCGGGCAGCAGCGACAGCCCCAGATGCAACGACCGCGGCCGGTCGGGGGCGGCCTCCTCCGCCGCGCGGACCTCCTTGACCCGCTCGGCGGGGCCGTAGGCGAGCGCCCGGACCGCCGCCCCGGCCCTCTCGATGCCGGCCAGGTGCGCCCCGGTGGCGGCCCGGTCCCCGAAGGTGACGAACTCGACCGGCACCGGGCTGCGCCCCACCAGTTCGGCCACGAGCGAGGTCACCGCCTCGACGCGCACCGCCTGGTACGCCTCGTAGCCCTCCTCGGTGGACAGCGGCTCCAGCACCGGCGTCTCGTAGCAGCGCTGCCAGCGTCGCCGCAGCGCGCCGGCCAGCGCGCCGACGTCGACCCCGGCGGCCTCGCCCGCGGCACGGCAGTGGTCGCAGAAACAGATCTGCGCGATCATGCCCAGGTTGACGGGGTGCGGCAGGGCAAGCTTGACGTGCGGGTGGTGCGGCAGCGGCGTCCAGTGCGCCGACTCAAGCTGCACCCGGTCGGCCCGGGCGCCGACGTCCGCGACCAGGGCGGCCGCATAGGCCCGCACCGCGGGGTTGCGCACGCAGAGCGCCGCGGTCACGACGTCACCCCACACGGTGCGCAGGGCCAGTTCCGGGTGGCGGCGGCCAAGGCTGTTGTGCAGGCAGACGGTCCAGGCGGTGAGCCCGCAGCCGGCCCGCTCGGCCAGCTCCCGGCCGAGGGTGAGCGCGTCACCGAGTTCGTCGACCCAGGCCGACACCCGGGGCTCGACGGCACTGTCGCGCCAGTGCGCCGGATCGGGCCGGTAGTAGACCATGCCGCGGGGCAGCTCGACGAGGTGGCGGCGCGGGTTGTCGGGAACGGTGGCGAAGAGGCTGTGGTAGCTGGCGGCGACGTTCACGGCGGAGAGGCCGGCGTCGCGCACCACGCGGGACAACGCGGACGTGCCGTGGTCGGCGACGTCCCAGGGGTAGATCCAGGCAGACGTGTCCATCAGTCCAATCCCAGCAGTCGTTCGGCGTTGCGATGCCCGACCGCGGCGGCCGCGGCCTCGTCCAGCCCGTCCAGCAGCAGCCGGTGCACGCCGAGCCGGTGCCGGGCCAGATCCGGGTCGCCGTAGCCGCTGTCCGTGCCGATGCTGACCCGGGCGGTGCCGGTGAGCGCCAGCAGTTGCCGGAAAATGCCCAGCGGTGCGGTACCGCAGAGGGTCACGTGCACGTTGGGGTGGCGCACGACGGCGGCGGCCGCGTCGCGCCACAGGTCGAACAGGCCGCCGTGCGCCAGCACCACGGACAGGGCGGGGAACCGCTCCGCGAGCGCGGCGATCTGCAGCGGCGACGAGTAGGGTGGCGTGCCGTCGTGGAACACCAGCGGCAGCCCGGTCTCGGCGGCGGCCTCGGCCACCGGGTCCATGGCGGCATCCAGGGGCGAGAAGCCTTGCAGCCACGGGTGCAGCTTGACGGCGCGGCATCCCAGTTCCCGCGCGCAGCGCCGCAGCTCGTCGGCGGCACCGGCCTGGTGGGGGTCGACGGTGCCGAACGGGATCAGGCGGCCACCCGATCCGGCGCAGGCCTGGGCGACGATGTCATTGGCCCGCCGCGTGTCGCGGAAGAACCCGTCCAGGGTCATCACCACCGCGCGGTGCACGCCGCCCGCGTCCATCGCCGCCAGGACGTTCTCCTGTCGCCAGGAGCGCCAGGCCGGGGAGTCCTCGGCGGGCAGGTGCGTGTGCATGTCGAGGATCATGTAAACAGGCTCCCGAGGGCGATCCCGGCGCGGGCGGCCCGGTCCAGCTCCAGGCCCAGGTCGTTGGCGGGCACGTCGCCGGCGAAGACGACCCGGTGCGCGCCGATGGCATCGGCGATGCGGCGCAGGTCGCTGGGGCCGTTGTAGGCGGTCTCGGCCACGATGTTCGGCACCGCGGCGAGCGCGGGAACCAGGTCCGTGCTGAAGTCGGTGCGGCCGGACCGGCCCATCACGAAGGTGAGGCCGGGCCAGCGCCGAGCCAGCTCGGTGAGCTGCAGCGGTTCGGCCGCGATCGGTACCCCCGTGACGACGTAGACCGGAACCCCCCGGTCCGCGGCGGCGCCCAGGACCGGCACGAGCTGCGGGTCGAGCAGGCGCAGTCCCTGCCGGGCCGGTTCCAGCTTCAGCCCGCACAGCCCGGCGTCGAGCGCGCGGCGCAGCTCGTCGACGGCGCGGGTGCCGTACCACGGGTTGACGCAGGCGTAGCCGAGCAGCCGGTCGGGATGGCGGCGGATCGCGGCCGACAGGGCCTCGTTGCCCTCCCGGTTGTCCACCGCGACCCACCGCCCGACCGGCCCGAGGACGGCGCGTTGCACCGCGTGGGCGTCGAGCAGCCGGATCAGCTCGTCGGCGTCGGTGGCCCCCATGTCGTCGGGGCCGAACCGGACGTGATGGTCGATCATGCGGCGGTCCGGTCGGGGAACCCGGTGCGGGTCAGGTGCTCCCGCAGCGCCTCGCGCTCGTCGGGGCGCAGCGGCACCAGCGGCAGCCGGACCGTGGCTGTCCCGGTGCCGAGCAGGCTCAGCGCCTCCTTGATCACCGTGATGTGGTAGCCCGGCCGGGCGGTCCGCAGCTCGGCGATCGGCGCCACCCGCTCGGCCATGAGCCGCCCGTGCGTGTCGGCGTCGCCGCGCTCGGCCGCGTCCCAGATCCGCAGCGCCAGGGCGGGGTCGAGGTTGACGATGCCCGAGGTCATGACCACCGCGCCGCGCGCGGCGTACTCGACGGCCGGGATCTCGGCCATGCCGTTGACCCAGACGTACCGGTCGCCCAGTTGCCGCACGCACTCGGCGAACAGGTCGAGGTCGCCGAACTCGTCCTTGACCGCCACCACGGCGTCCACTTCGGACAGTGCCTGGAGTGCCGGCACGTCGTAGACCGCGTCCCGGGTGCTGAACATCATCAGCCCCAGCCCGCCGGCCTCGCCCAGCCGCCGGCAGTGCTCGATGATCCCGGCCGGCTCCGGCCGGATGAAGTAGAACGGGTTGACCATGAGCCCGGCCGCGCCCGCCCCGGCCGCGAGCCGTGCCTGCCGTGCGGCGCGGTCGGTGGCGTGCCCGACCCCGGCCAGGACCGGTATCCGGCCCGCCGCCGCGTCGACGGCCACGGCGACCAGCTCGCGCAGCTCGCCGTCGTCGAGCGCGTAGAACTCGCCGACACCGCCGGCGACCACCACGCCGCAGACACCGCCGTCCGCGAGCCGGTCGACGTGCCGCGCGAGGGCGTCCAGGTCCAGCTCACCGCCCGTGTCGAAGAACGTCGGGGAGAACGCGAGCACGCCGTTGAGCGCGCTGCGCAACCGGCCAAAATCCATATGGCACCCTTTCTCGGAAGACCCACCTGTGGTATATCAGCTGGCAACTGATCTCCGAGGGCGCGAGATTGCGCTGTACCACCTCGGACCTGCTCTACCCATCGGAGGCACGATGTCCCGATTCGGAACCGTCTTAGGCCAACCCGTGACAGTTATCGACGACGCCGGCCCGGGCCTGCTCGTCGCGGTCCTCGCAGATATCGACGACTTCGAGGTCAGCCGGCTCGCCCGCGGCGACGACTGGGCCGCCGACCAGGTCGCCATGACCCAGAAACACGCCGAGTCCCTGTTGCCCGCCGGCGCCCGGATCGCCCTGGTGCCGCCCGATTCGTGGATCGTCACCCTCTCCGGCGACGACCCGGGCGAGCTCATGGCCGCCGCCAAGCAGTATGCCGACAGCCTGCTCGCCGCCGTCGGCACGGAGACCGACGTCGCGGTCACCATCAGCGTCAGCAACCCGCACGCGGGACCGGCGCGACTGGAGACCGCCACCAGCGAGGCGGTGCGCGCCGTCGAGCGCAAGCTCGTCGGCGGCGGCAACCGCCTCTATCTCTTCGACGACCACAACAGCGCGGGCGCGGCGGCGCTACCGGAACGGGTCGAGGGCGACCTGGCCCGCTGCATCCGCGAGGGCGACGCCAGTGGCGCGGTCGACGCGCTGCGGCGCTGGATCGACCGGGTGGCGCTGGTGGAGGGTGTCACCCCGGACGTGCTGCGCCGCTGGATCGGCGCCGAGCTGCTCTACGCCCTCGACGTGGCCGGGAAACGCCGCCTCGCCGACGGGTCGGCCGACTGGGTCGACGCCTTCGACCGGCTCGCCCTCGACGAGCTGCTGGAGATGTTCGAGATCCACGAGCGGTCCTACCTGATGCTGTGGCTGGGGCAGCTGCTCCCGCGCATCGTCGAGGTCCAGGCGCCGCAGTCGCCCGGGCGGCACGTGCTCGCCATGGTCGAGCAGTACATCCGCGACCACTACGCCGAGGACCTGCGACTGTCCACCGTGGCCAGTACGGTCTACGTGAGCCCCTTCTACATCAGCCACCTGTTCCAGCGCGAGCTCGGCACGACGTTCCTGCGCTACCTCACCGGCGTGCGCATGCATCACGCTCGGCAGCTGCTGGCACAGACCAAACTCCCGGTCGAGGCCATCGCCGACCGGGTCGGCTACTGCTCCCCCAAGCGCTTCCGGGTCCTCTTCAAGCGCACGTTCAACGTCACACCGACCGAATACCGGCGCCAGTACGCCGGCTGAGCACGACTGCGCAACTTTCCGGCCGTCGTACCGCAATGACGGCGCCCCAGCGCCCGAGCCTGGGTGACTAGCGTCGATACATGGCAGTCAGACCAGTTTCCCGGCGCGTGGTCATACTCAGCCTCGGTGCCGCCGCGGCGGCCGTGGCCACCGGATCGCCGGCCCTTGCCCGCACAGAAGCCAGGCTGCGCGCCTCCGTCGTCTCCGACGCGCTGCGCGTCACCAACGTCGTCCCCACCTGGGGCGCACAGATACCCAAGGTCGTCTCCGACGGGCGCTGGTACTACGCCGCCACCCTGGACGGCGACGGCGCCGAGTACCCGTGGCAGGCACGGGTGTGGAAGTCCCGGGACAGCCAGACCTGGACCGAGGCGGTGCGGCTGCCCGGCCACGTCTACCAGCCGGTGGGACTGCTGGTCGACGGCGCCGGGCGGCTGCACCTGCACGTCGCCTGCTACACCGGCGCCGAGGCGTTTCCGGGGGTGGCGCCCAAGCCCGGCGCCGACATGGCCTCCGTCTACGCGATCCGGCTCCAGTTCGACGCCCGGCTGCGCGACGGGTCGGTCGACTTCACCCGGTTCACCGACCACACCGTGCGCACCGGCAGCACGGAACGCTACTACCAGGGGCTCGCCGTCTCCCGCGACGGGCGCTACCTCTACAGCGCCTACGCCGTCGACGGCTGGGACCTGTACCTCAACCAGTTCGACACCCGCACCGGGCGCGACGTGCACAGTACCCGGATCGGCACCCCACCGGCCGGGCGTGCCTGGCTCTACCCGAGGGTCCAGCCTGGCAAGCACGCCGGCGACGTCCACCTGTCGTTCAGCCAGTACGTGCTCGGTACGCCCAACTCGGCCTACCTCGACGGCGCCACCCTGTGGCACTCCGCCGACGGCGGACGGACCTTCACCGGCGGATACCTGACCCAGAACCCGGCCCCCGACGGCGACGGCAACTGGGTCGACGCCTCCGACCTCACCGTCGACGCCCAAGGCACCGTGCACGCGGTCTTCTACCGCCGGGACAACGGCGTCGGCACGCTCTACTACCAGCGCGGCGCGACCGGCGCCGCCGTGCCGGTCGGCCCGCTGGACAACCACAGCCAGATCGTCGCGCGTCCGGACGGCACGCTGGTCGTGCTCAGCTCCGACGGCGCCGACCTGGTCGTGGCGACCAGCCGCAACGGCCGCGACTGGCGCGTGGACCGGCACACCGTGCCCGGCGTCTCGGCCGCCTACTGGCCCAACCTCCTGCAGGCCCGATCCGGCAGCCGGACCCCGCCCGGGCACGGCATCAGCATGCTCATGGCCGGGCAGCGCTCCGGCGACCCGTCGTTCCATCCCCTGCTCTTCGTAACGCTGCGATAAGGAGCACCGATGAACAGGACCCTCCTGCGCCGGCTGGGCGTGGCGGTCGCCGGCACCCTCGTGGTCGCCGGGCTCGTCGCGCCGCCCGCAGCGGCAGCACCGGCGGCGAACCAGGCCGTCGCCGGTACCGTCGAGAACCTCGGCATCCCGATCTCCGACTACCTGATCCTCGACAGCGTCCAGGGCCGCGACAAGCACGGCAACCCCATGCTCTACGGCAGCACCTACGTCGCCAGCTCCCCGGGCGTCACGTTCTTCGCCGTCGACGCCCGCACCGGCACGCTCGTCAAGCAGCTGACCATGACGGGCTCGTGGGGCGGTTACCACACCGTGCTCGGCACCGACGGCCGCGTGTACCTGGCCACCCAGAGCGGCGACGGCCTGGCCCACCTGTGGCGCTACGACCCGAAGACCGAGCAGCTCGGCATCGTCGCCACGTCGCCCGAGACCGGCATCGGCCACACCTTCTTCTTCGGCATCACCGCCGCCCCCTGGGGCAAGCTCTACCTGGGCACCTACCCGTCGGGCAAGGTGTTCGAGTACGACCAGGAGACCAGTGCACTGCGCGACCTCGGCGTGGTCGTCCCGGACCATCTCTATGCCAAGGCGCTCGTGCCGTTGCCCGGCAAGCGGCTCTTCGTCGGCGGCGGCACGCCCGCCTTCGCCACCATCCTCGACGTGAAGAACGGCAAGAAGACCGACATCCTGCCGTCGCAGTACGCGGGCTACTCGTTCGGGTACAACGCCTCGGTTGTCGGCAACGACCTGCTCGTCCAGATGGTCACCCCGGACATCCGGGTGCTGCGGTTCAACCTGAACACCCCGCCGTGGCAGAAGCCGACGTTCCTCGGTGAGGTGCCGCAACTGGCCGGTTACACGGTCCTGCCCAGGTCCGGACGCGAGGCGTGGGCGGTCGGTACCTGCACCGGCTCGACGTCCGGCGTCATCCGGTACAACCTCGCCACCAAGGCGTGCACCCGGATCAGCGACGCCGACTGGGTCTCCGGCCATCTCAGCGAGCTGCGCATCGGCGGCGAGCAGTGGCTGACCGGCATCGGCAGCAAGGGTGTGTACGGCCGGGTCAACCCGCGCACCGGCGAGGTCGTGCGGCAGCAGCTCACGCTGCCCGGCTCCCCGACCACCATCACCGCGCTGGAGACCGGTCCCGACGGCAAGATCTACGGCGGTACCTACGAGACCAACGCCCTGTTCCGCACCGACCCCGGCACCGGGGCCACGACGGTGCTGGGACCGGTCGCGAAGGGCCGCACGGGTGAGATCCTGTCGATGACGTCCACGTCGGACAAGCTCTTCATGGGGTCGTACACGTTCAACGTCGTCACCGCCTACGACCCCGCCCAGCCGTGGAACCCGGACTCCGCCGCCGGCGGCAACCCGCGCGATCTCGGCCAGTTCGGGGACCAGCAGTATCGCCCGTGGGACTTCGTCAAGGGCTCGACCGGCAAGCTCTACCTCGCCTCGGGGGCCGCCTACGGCCAGCTCGGCGGGGCGCTCACCCGGATCGACCCGGCCACCTACCAGTCCCAATCCTGGCGGCATCTGGCCGGCGACCACAACCTGTTCGCGCTCGCGGCCGGGCAGGGCGAGATCTACGTCGGCAGCACGACCCACGGCGACGGCGTGACCGCCACCGGCGACGCCAAGCTGCTCGTCTTCGACGAGGCCAGCTCGTCGGTGGTGCACTCCACCGTCCCGGTGCCCGGCTCGACCTGGATCTTCTCGCTCGCCACCGGCGGCAACGGGAAGGTCTACGGGGTCACCTCGGACGGTAAGTGGTTCTCGTTCGCCCCGGCCACCCGGGCCGTGACGCAGCTGGGCGCGTTCCCACTCGGGTCACCGCTGGCCCTCGCCACCGGCCCCGACGGCCTGGTCTACGGGACGACCGGCGGGTCGCTGTTCCGGATCGACCCGGCCACCGACAGCCTCACCACCCTCGCCAACGTCGGCGGCAGCTACTACCGGACCATCGCGTTCGACTCGTCGGGCCGGGTCTACTGGGGTAGCGGCGCCTCGCTCATGAGATGGACACCGTGACCGATGTTGCTCAGCCGCTCGGCGTCGTCCTGGATCCAGTCCGGGGCGGCGCCGAGCCGGCGTTCTCCGGCTACCTGACCGAGATCCTCGCCCATGTCGGCCTGCCGTACGAGGTCGTGCCCGCACCCGATCCGCGCTTCGCGCTCCTCGTGGTCACCGCCGCGGGCGACCTCGACGCCGACGCGCTGCACCCCTGGCTGAGCCACGGCGGCCGCCTGCTCCTGCTCGGCGACCCCGGCCCGCTCGCCGAGCTGGCCGCGGTCCGCGTCACCGCCCCGGTCACCGAGGGGCGTGTCGTCTTCGGCCCCGCTCCCGCCTGGGGTACTCCGCCTGACGTGCCGCTGCGCGCCTTCGGCGGTGTCCGCATGGCGCCGGCCGCAGCGGCCTCCGTCGTCGCCCGCTGGGACGACGGCAGCGCGGCGGTCACCGTCCGCCGGGTGGGCGCCGGCACCGTCATGGTGATCGGGGCCGACCTGTGCCAGTCGGTGGTCCGCATCCAGCAGGGGTGGCCGGTGCACGGCGACGGCGCGCCGCCCTCGGACAACACGTCCCCGGTCGACGACGGGGTACTCAAGGTCGACGACGGGATCGCCCTCTCGTACGAGCAGGACCGTGCCCTGCCGCCCGGCGAGGTGCTCGAGCCCGGCTTCGCGCACGCCTGGCCGCCGGAGGCGGTGGCGCCCTACTTCCACCGCCCGCACGCCGACCTCTGGCGGCACGTGCTGCTGCGCACCCTGTGGTGGCTGGCCCCGGCCCTGCCGTGGCTGGGCTACTGGCCGGCCGGCGTGCCCGCGGTCGGCCACCTGTCACACGACACGGACGGCAACGCGGACCCGGACGCGGCGGTGGCGCTCGAGACGTTCGCACGGAGCGGCGCCGCGGCGACGTGGTGCCTGCTGCCGCCGGCGCCGGGCGGCGGTCCGGCACTGTCTCCGGAGACCACCGCCCGGATCGCGGCCGAGGGGCACGAGCTCGGCCTGCACTTCGACGCGCACTCCCCCGGCCGCGGCTTCACCGAGGCGGAGCTGGCCGCCCAGCTCGCCTGGGCCCGCGCCGCCGACGGTCCCGTGACCACGAACAAGAACCACTACCTGCGCTGGGAGGGCTGGGACGACTTCTACCGCTGGTGTTCGGCCATGGGGATCCTCGTCGACGGGTCCCGCGGCCCGGGAACGCAGGGCAACGTGGGCTTCCCGTTCGGTACCTGCCACGTCGCGTATCCGCTCGGCGCGCTCCCGGTCCTCATGCTGCCGCTGCACTTCCAGGACCTGGCGTGGACGATTCAGCCGGCGATCGCGGAGGCCGTGCTCGGGCAGGTGCTGGCGCACCACGGCGTCCTGCACTGCCTGTTCCACGGCGCCAACATGCGCCTGTCCCCCGAGACCCGCCGGGCGGTCGGCGCGATCGTCGGGCTCGGCCGCTCGCTGGGCCTGCACTGGTGGACCGCGGCGCGGATCGGCGCGTGGGAACGCGCCCGCCGGGGCGTCACGCTGCGGCCCGGGCCGGGCCTGCTCCACATCGACGCCGAGCTTCCCCTGCAGGACGCCGCGATCCTGATTCCCCTCGGCGACGCCCCGGTCCCCACCGTGACGGGCGCCCCGCTGCGCCGCTCCGTCGTCCAGCGGCACGGTATCGCCCATCTGGAGATCGCGCTCACCCTGCTGCCCGGCCGCACCACGCTCCGCCTGACCTGAGGCCGGCGACACGCGGCCGGGTGCACCGGAACATCCGGTGCACCCGGCCGCGGCACCCCCCGGCTAAGGCGCTGGGACGCGGGCGTAGGCGACCGGGTTGGTGAGCGTACCGACGGATTCGACGGTCGCGACCATGACGCCGCCGTCGGGGACCGGGCCGATGCCGGAGGGCGTGCCGGTGGCGATGATGTCGCCGGGGACCAGCGTCATGCCGTCGGAGATGACCTCGATCAGCTTGCCGATGGAGAACACCATGTGCTTCGTGTTCGACTGCTGGCGCACCGCACCGTCGACGGTCAGGGTCAGGTCCAGGTTCATCGGGTCGGCGATCTCGTCCGGTGTCACCAGGTAGGGCCCGCAGGGGGCGAACGTGTCGAACGCCTTGGTCAGGTCCCACGGCTGGTTGCGTTCGATCGCCACCAGCTGCAGGTCCCGGGCGGTCACGTCGTTGAGCACCGTGTAGCCGAGCACCACCCGCTCCCAGTCCGCCTCCGGCACGTCGCGGGCGGTGGTCCCGATGACCACGGCCAGCTCGATCTCGTAGTCGAGCCGCTGGGACCGGGCCGGGCAGTGCACGGTCGCGCCGTGCCCGGTCAGCGAGGACGGCGGCTTGAAGAAGACCACCGGCTCCTGCGGTACCGCCTGCTCGCCCTCCTCGGCGTGCGCCACGTAGTTCAGCGCGACACAGACGATCTTCGACGGCGCGGGCACCGGCGACTCGAAGGTGACCTCGTCCACCCGGAGCAGCCGGTCGGCGGGGATCCCGGCCTCCACCGCCTCGCGCACCATTTTCGTGAGCGTGTCGAGGCCGAGCTCGGTGAGGACGGAAACCGGATCGTCGCCGGTCACACCGAGCCGATCCAGCCGGAGCAGGGAGTCCGGCGAGATCCGGGCGGTGAGGACCACCGGGCCGGCCCCGACCCGGACGCGGGCTAGGAACATCAGTCTCCTCCAGATGAGCATGGAATGTTGAGCAATCGGCGGGCATTGCTCGCCAGGATCAGGGCGCGTTCCGGGCCGGTCAGCTCGGCGCCGAGCACGCGCCCCAGGCCGTAGCGCTGGTCGATGACGCACGCGTCGGTGCCGTGCACGATCCGGTCGGCGCCGAGCGCGTCGACCATCCGGCGCAGCCAGCGGCCGGTCATCCACGAGCCGCAGGTCTCCGCGTAGACGTTGGGGTGCGCCCGGCAGACCTCGATGGTGCGGCGGAACCCGGTCACGGTGGCGCCGCTGTGGCCGATCAGCAGCCGCAGCCCGGGGTGGCGGGCGGCCACCTCGCCGAACAGGCGCGGATCACTGTGCCAGGTGTCGGCGAACCCGTGCCCGAGCACCGTGACGTCGTGCCGCTGGGCCAGCCGCCAGATCCAGTCGTAGCGCCGGTCGTCCATCGCGCACTCGTGTGTGTGCGGATGCACCTTGAACCCCACGACGCCGGGCAGCCCGAGCTGGCGCTCCAGCACGGCCTCGTCCTGCGGCCGGTGCGGGTCGGCGACGAGGTAGGCGTAGACCCTGCCGGGGTGCCGCCGCGTGGCGGCGACGGCCTGCTCGTTGCCCGCGATCGGGTCGGCCCAGATCCCGAGCAGGTGGGAGACGACCGTCTGCCGGGTCCCGGCCCGGTCCATGGCCGCGACCAGCTCGTCCGCTTCCTGCTGCGGCAGCCACGTGCCCGGCCACGCCCCGATGTGCGCATGCGCGTCGACGATGTCGTCCACCTGCGGGAACGTGTCGCTCACCGGGTCCGTGCCCGCGCTGGTGCCGCCGGCGGCGCCGGACGGCAGGATGCGGCGGGCGTTGGCGCCGGCGACGGCCGCGCGTTCGGGTTGCGTCAGCGCCGCGCGATGCAGCAGGAACACCGGGGCCGCGTCGTCGCGGACCGGTGCACCGGTGCCGAGCAGCACCCGGCCGGCGCCGTAGCGTCCCGCCAGCAGTTCGAGGCCGTCCTGGCCGGCGAGGTAGGAGAGGTCGACGTGCACCCGGGGACGGCGGTCGAGCACGGCGATCAGCTGGCGCAGGGTGCGGTAGCCGACACCGCAGACCACGACGTCCAGCTCCGGCGCGGCTTCGGCCAGCCGGTCCACCTCGGCCCACGACATCTCATCCTGCTCGACGAACACCGGCAGCCGTGCCGCCCGGAGCGCCTCGACCAGGCCCGCCGCCTCCGGGCCGTCCGGCGACCACGTGTGGCTGCGCGGGTACAGCCACACCGCGGCCACGCCTTCGGCGGCGAGCCGCGCCGGCAGGTCCTCCGGCGGTCCGAACTCCCCGCAGTCCAGCGGCCCGAGCACGTAGGCCGGCAGCAGGCGTTCGTCACCCGCGAGCGCTTCGCGCAGGGCGCGGTTGCCGGTGACCGGGTCGTAGCGCACGGCGAGGCTGTGCCGGACCAGGGCCGCGTCGAGACCGTGGCGGTCCAGGTGGGCCAGGACGTCGGCGGCGGTCCAGGCGGGATGGTCGTCGGTCGGCCACGGCCCGACGGTGACGTTGACGTCGACGGCCATCACGCCTCCCGCAGGTCGGTGAGCAGGCCGGCGTCGTGCGCGCGGGCCAGGAACGGGAGGTGGCCGCGCCACTCGGCGATGTCGTTGCTCAGCGCGGGGGCGGCGCCGCGGGGCCGGTACCAACGGCCGCCGCCCTGCAGCCCGGCGGCCAGCAACCGCTCGTCGCCGGTCAGGTCGAACCCGAGCGCCAGGGCCTCGCGGATCTGCGCGGACCGGTTCGCCCAGCGGTAGTCGAACCGCTGCAGGTAGATGAACGTTCCGTCGGGGTTGCGGCCGAGGTCGACCAGGGAACGGCAGCCGGCGGCGACCGCCGCCCGCACCGCCGGGTCGTCCTGCAGCGCCAGCAGGTTGGCCAGCCCGGTGAGCAGGACGGCGTTCTGCCAGGCGCAGTAGTCGTCGTGCAGGCCCAGGCGCATGAGCCAGCGGCCGTCGGCGGTCTGCGCCTTGAGCGCCTGCCGCGCGATCGCGGCCGCGGTGTCCAGGTAGGACGACTCGCCGGTGGCGCGGGCCAGGGCGGTGAGGGCGATCAGCGGCCAGCCGCTGTTGCGCGGTCCGGGTTCGGGGCGGGTCCAGCCGATGCCGTGCAGCCGGATCAGGCAGTCGCCGATCTGGCGGGCGGCGTCGAGGTACCGCTGCTCCCCGCTGATCTGGCCGAACAGCACCAGGCCCTCGGTCCACATGTGGCCGGTGTCGATCGAGGACCACACCTCGCCGGACGGGGTGCGGGCACGGACGTAGTGGACGTGGGCGCGGCCGTGCGCCCGGACCCCGCCGGCCTCGAAGGCGTTTCGGGTGCTGTGGTGGATCAGGTCGATGTCACACAGGTGGTCGGCGTAGGCGCTGGCCGAGTCGAAGTAGGCCCGCTCGCCCGAGCGCAGGTAGTGCAGCGCGAGCGCGTACAGCGCGTCGTGCTCGTTGTTGGCGGAGTAGCCGGTCCGCGGCCCCGTGGTGATGCCCTGCACGCTGTCGCCGAGGTCGTGGAAGCCCAGGGACTGGCCCGACTGGTACCACCCGAAGAGCTCCTCGCGGATGTGTGCCTCGAGGTTCGGGTAGCGCTCCGGCAGGTAGGGCAGGATGCTCGGCGCGCCGGCGGGGTCGAGCGGGTGTCCCACCAGCGGGTGGTCGAGTCGCAGCCCGCCGAAGCGGTCGGCGCCCTCGATGACCCGCACCCGCCGCGTTTTCGCCGCCCCCTGCGTGAACCGCAGCTCGCCCGCGGCCCGCGGCCAGAACCGGACGCTGACCGCGGACCCGCCGACGGCAAGGTCCGCCGGATGGTTCTCCCCGAAGCGGTGCACGACGACAGTCACCGGTCCGGTCGCGGTCTCGGCGATCACCCAGTTGGTGCCCTGCCGCCCGTGCAGCTCGGCCCACTCCCAGCGGTCGTGATACCCCGGGGAGCTGGCGTCGGTCCAGTCCGAGCCGCCGGAGACCTCGGACGTGGCGAAGATGCCCCGCGCGTGCCCGGCGCCGCGGTGCCGCAGCGTGAACGGGCCGGTCGACCGGTGCGCGGCGTCGAACGCCCCGCACAGGCCGCCGCTGATCGGCGCGGTGCCGAGCACCGCCGCCCACTCCGCGACGGCCGCCTCTTCGCCGTCCGTGTCGTTGATGAGCCGCAGGTCCACGTCGAGGTGCGGTGCGCCCGCGGTCGCGGTGACCGTGGCTGCGAACGCCCACGAGGTGCCGTACCGGCCGGTGACCTCCGCCCGGGCCAGCAGCGGTCCACTGTGGACGATCCGGACCGCGGCGCTCGTCGCCGCGTGCACCACGCCGTCGCCGTCCACCAGCTGGACGCGGTTCTCCCGCAGGCCCGCGAGGCCGCCGAGGGGGTCGAACGCGTCCGGCCGCACCGTCGCCCGTACCCGTCCCGTGTCCAGCAGCACCGAGTCGCCGTCCGCGACCGCGGTGGCCGCACGGGCCGGCGCCGCGCCGGAGCCGGTGCCGACGGTGAGGTCCGCCGACGCCATGGCGTCCAGGGTGACCGGGAAGGCCAGGGCCACCCAGCCACCCGAACGCCAGAGTTCCTGCGCGGCGACGACCGCGCCGGCGGGATCCCGGACCGTGAACGGCCCGGTCTCCCCGGCTGCCATCGGCACCCCGGCGACGACGATCTCGCCCTCGCGGGCGACGCCGACCTCCTCGCGGACGCGCAACCTCATGCGTTCATCCCTTCAACGCGCCCGCGGTGAGACCGCGGGCGATCCGTTCCTGTGCCACGGCGAACAGCACCAGCACCGGGACCATCGTGATCACCAGGCCGGCGAAGAGCTGCACCCAGTTCGCCGCGTACTGCGCGTTGACCTGGAGGCCGAGAATGCCGACCGGCACGGTCTGCGCGTCGTCGCTGGTGAGGAACACCAGGGCGAAGAAGAACTCGTTCCAGGTGGTGAGCGTGTTGAGCACCGCGACGCTGGTGACCGCCGGCATCGCCTGCGGCAGCACGACCCGGAAGAAGGTCCGGCTCGCCGAGGCGCCGTCGACGTAGGCCGCCTCCTCGATCTCCTTCGGCAGGGACGTGAAGAAGCTGATGAGAACGAACACGTTGAACGGGATCTGCGAGGCGATGTAGACCAGGATCAGGCCGTTGAGCGACCCGAGCAGGCCCAGGTCACGCAGCACGAAGTAGAGCGGGACGACGACCAGGAACCCGGGCATCATCAGCCCGCTGAGGAGGGTCAGCCGGACCAGTTGCCGCCCCGGGAAGGAGACCCGGGCCAGCACGTAGGCGGCCATCACCGACAGCAGCAGCCCGACGGTCACGCTGACCGATGTCGTGTAGAGGCTGTTGACGAAGAACCGGCTGATCTTCGCCGTGCTCCAGGCGTCGGCGTAGTTGCCGAACTCCGGCGACTTCGGCAGCGACCACGGGCTCGTGGAGAAGAACTCCGGGTTGGTCTTCAGCGAGATCATGACGCACCAGACGAAGGCGCCCACCGAGCCGAGGCAGTAGGACACCAGCGCCAGGTGCAGCGCAATGCGCCGGGAACGGACCGCCGCCATCAGTACTGCTCGCTTTCGCGCCGGGAGAACCGGTTCACGGCCAGGGTCAGGACCAGGATCGCGCCGAAGAGGACCACCGCGATCGCCGCCGCATAGCCGAACCGGCCCTCGCTGAACGCCACACCGTAGAGGTAGGTGCCGATGACCTCGGTCGACTTGAGCGGTCCGCCGCCGGTCATGGCGATGATGAAGGCGAACGTCTGCAGCCCCTGGATCATCCAGAGAATCAGCAGCGTGCGGGTCACGTCCCAGATCAACGGCCAGATCACGAACCGGAAGGTCTGCCAGCCCGACGCCCCGTCGAGCATGGCGGCCTCCCGCAGCTCCGCCGGCACCCGCTCCAGCGCGGCGGCGAACAGCATCGTCCAGATGCCCACCCCGTGCCAGACCGTGGCCAGCACCACCATCAGCATCGCCGTCGAGGTGCTGCCCAGCAGTTCGAAGTCGGCCAGCCCGTCGAGTCCGACCAGCCGCAACGCCTCGGGAACGAACCCGAACGTGGGGTTGAGCAGGAACTTCCACAGCAGGGCCGCGGTGGTGACCGACAGCGCGACCGGCGCCAGGATCAGGAACCGGTAGAACTTGCCGCCGCGGAGCTTCTGCGTGACGGCGGCGAAGAACAGCGCCGCCGGGAAGAGGATGAGCGCGCCGAGCACGGTGAACATGAGGGTGTTGCCGATGGTGGACCGGAACAGCCGGTCCGACGCCAGCTCGGTGAAGTTGCCGAGCCCGACGAAGTTGGGGACCTTGACCCCGTCCCAGTCGGTGACGGCGACGTAGAACGTGCTGAACGCCGGATAGAGCATGAAGAACCCGTAGACGGCGAGAACCGGCAGCAGGAAGGGAATCACCAGACGCCGTTTCTGGCGTTCCACGATCCCTGCCCGCTGCCGTCTCATCGCCATGAACCCCTTAACCGCGGGCCTTCTTCAGTCCGTCGTTGATGCTCTGAACGGTCGCCGCCGCGTCGGCCTGGCCGAAGAAGAGCTTCACGACCGCCTGGCCGTAGGCGTCCTTGACCTCCGCCGGCTCCGACAGGATGCCCAGGTAGCTCGGCGCGAAAGGCGTTCTCCTGCTTGAGCATCTCGGCCTGCGCCTCGAAGCCCTTGGGCGCGGCGACGCCTTCGTAGGCGGAGATGTTGCCGGTCGCGGAGACGAAGGCTTCCTGGTTGGACTTCTCCGACACGAACCGCAGCCACTCGACGCCGAGCGCCGGGTTCTTGGACTGCTTGGCCACCGTCTGCACGTTGACCCCGCCGTAGACGCCGGTCTGGTCGCCGGCCGCACCCGGGACGGTCGGGAACGCGAAGGTACCCACCTCGAAGTCGGCCGGGATGCTCTCCTTCATCTCACCGATCAGCCAGGATCCCATCAGGATCATGGCGGCCTTGCCCTGGAAGAAGGCGAGCTGCGCGGCGGTGAAGTCGGTCGACTTGAACCCGTCCATGAAGTAGCCGGAGCTGACCATCTTGTGCAGGTCCGCCACCGCATCGGCGGCGCCGGGAAGCGACGCGAAGTCCTTCTTGCCGGCGATGACGTCGAGCATGTTCTGCGTCCCGCTGCGCCGCATCAGCAGGTAGTCCAGGTACAGCTGCAGGTACGGCGCGAAGGTGCCGGTGACCGCGAAGGGCGCCACCCCGGAGGCCTTGACCTTGTCGGCCGTCTCGAACAGCTCCGGCAGCGTCTTCGGTGCGCTGAGGCCGAGCTGCTGGAAGATCTTCTTGTTGTAGAAGAACTGGATGGTGGTCACCGCTTCCGGTGCGGCGTAGTAGGTGCCGTCGGTGCTGGTGATGATCGTGCGGACCGCCGGCAGCACCGCGTCCTTCCACGCCTTGTCGAATCCGGTCAGGCTCTTGCCCATGGCGTCGCTGAGCGGCTGGACCTGGCCGGCCTCCACGTACTTCATGCCGTCCGGGTTGCCCGCCATCCGGCCGAAGAAGCCGTAGTTCACCTCCGGCGGGT
Source organism: Dactylosporangium sucinum (assembly GCF_014647515.1). GTDB lineage: Bacteria > Actinomycetota > Actinomycetes > Mycobacteriales > Micromonosporaceae > Dactylosporangium > Dactylosporangium sucinum. The sequence goes on from NZ_BMPI01000001.1 coordinate 66,935, forward strand.
CGCCCGCCCGCCACCTGGCCTGAATCTTCGGGACGTCCTGCCCGCCGCCGAAGACGAGCTTGACCTTCGCGCCGGGGAAGCGGCCCTCGAACTCCTTGGCCAGACCTTCCAGGCGCTTGTAGTCCGGCGAGCCCTCCGGGTAGAAGCTGACGACCTCGAACTCACCGGTCAGGTTGGCCGGCTTGTCGTCGCTGCTCTTCGCGTTGTTGCCCTGGGTGAAACAGCCGGTCAGCGTGAGCGACACGGCTACGGCCGCGGCGCCCAGGCGTACAAGCTTTCGTAACCTCATCGGGTCTCACTCTCCAATGTCGACAGTTACCGGCTGCCCGGTTCGCCACGACGTGTCGATCGCGGCCAGTACCTCGGTGACGTGCACCGAACTGTCCACGGTGACCAGTGGCGGGGTCTTGTCCAGCACCGCGTCCACGAAGTGCGTGACCGCGGCGGCCACGGAACCGGACGGCTTGCCGCCGACCTGGCCGGCGAGCTGGTTCCGGGGATAGCTGAAGCGGTCCGGGGTGGCGATCTCGATCTGCTCCCGCTTGCGGTCGAGGTGCACCACGGCGTCGGCGAAGATCAGCTCCAGGAACGAGTCAGTCATGGTGGGGAAGGTGTCGGGATACGTCCAGCACGCCTCGAGGGTGGCGACCGCGCCGCCGGCGAACCGGATCTGCGCCTGTACCGCGTCCGGCGTGTCGATGCCGTGCTCGCGCAGCACACCGTGCACAGCGCTGGCGTACACCCGCTCGACGCGGTCGTCGAAGTACCACAGCAGCAGGTCGAGGTCGTGGCTGGAGAGGAAGAACGACGGAGTCGTCTCGCCGGCCCAGCCGATCATCTGTGTGGGAACGAACAGGGTGTCGTTCTTGCGGGCGTAGGCCAGCACGGGACGGCGGCCGGCGGTCTGCTCGTGCGCCTGCCAGTAGGCGGGCACCCAGCGGTGGTTGAAGAGGGTCATCACGGTGACCCCGGCCGCGTTCGCGGCGTCCCGGATGCGCCGGGCGTCCGCCACCGTCGTCGCCAGCGGCTTCTCGATGAGCACGTGCTTGCCGGCCTCGATGGCGGCCAGCGCGGGCGCGGTGTGCAGGTGATCCGGCGTGGCCACGAGCACCGCACCGATGGCCGGATTCGCGGCCATCGACGGCACGTCGGAGTAGACCGGCGCGTCGCCGAGCCCGGTCACGCGGGCCGGGTCGCGGCTGACCCAGCCACCGACGGCACTGCGATGGTACGAGTCCAGCACAGCGGCATGTGTGCGCGCCATGATTCCTGTCCCCACAACGCCGACGCTCAACCGGTCCACGCCCCGCCTCCTCACTCCGCGTGCTGTCCGATGACCGTAAGTTGTGATCAACAAATGGACAAGCACGCATCATGTGATTCCAGGCGCTTTGTTGTCCTGCTGGTCCGGAGTCTTTTGCCGACCTTGACAGTTCCTGCCCGGTCCGGCCTACGGTCATCCGGCGGATATCGCGACGTAGACGGAGAGTGACATCAATGGACAGCACCGAACTGTACGAACGGGCACAAAAGGTTCTTGCCGGTGGTGTCTCCAGCGACGCCCGTCGCAGCCAGTTCGTGCCCCTGTACGTGGACCGGGCCCACGGCGCGCACCTGTGGGACGCCGACGGCGTCGAATACGTCGACTACGTGCTCGCGCAGGGCCCGATGGTGCTCGGCCACTCCGCACCCGCCGTGGTGGACGCGGTGCACCGGCAGCTCACCCGGGGTCAGGCCTACGCCGCCCAGCACGAGCTGGAGGTGACCGCCGCCGAGCTGGTCTGCCGCCTGGTCCCCTGCGCGGAGCTGGTCCGGTTCAACACGGTCGGCTCCGAGGCGGTCATCGGCTCCTGGCGCATCGCCCGGGGCGCCACCGGACGGCAGAAGATCCTCAAGTTCGAGGGGCACTACCACGGGTGGCTCGACGCGGCGCTCTGGAGCCTGCACCCGGCGCTCGACAGCGCCGGGCCGGCCCGGTCCCCGCGGCCGGTGCCCGGCAGCGGCGGCCAGCAGCTCAGCGCCGGCACGGACCTGATCATCGCGCCGTGGAACGATGCCGAGGCGCTGACCGCGCTGATGTCCGAGCACGGTCACGACGTCGCCGCCGTGGTGATGGAGCCCGTGCTGTGCAACACCGGCTGCATCGCCCCGGTGCCCGGCTTCCTCGACACCGTGCAGCGCCTCTGCCGCGAGCACGGTGCGCTGCTCATCTTCGACGAGGTGATCACCGGATTCCGGCTGGCGCCCGGCGGCGCCCAGGAGCACCTGGGGGTCGTCCCGGACCTGGCGGTGTTCGGCAAGGCCATCGCCGGCGGGCTGCCGGTCGCCGCCATCGCGGGCAAGGCGTCCGTGATGGACCTGGTGACCCGGGGCGAGGTCGGGCACGCGGGCACCTTCAACAGCAACCCGCTCGGGATGGCGGCCACGGTCGGCAACCTCACCGTCCTGGACCAGGACCGGGACCGGATCTACCCGCAGCTCTACGCGACGGGACGACGCCTCATGGCGGGCATCCGGTCCGCCGCGGCCGACGCCGGCGTGCCGATGCTCGTCGACGGCCCCGGCCCGGTGTTCCAGACCTACTTCACGGCAGCCGGCTCGGTCCGCGACTACCGCGACTTCGCCGCCACCGACCGGGCCGCCGCCGCCCGCTTCCACCGGGCGCTGTTCACCCGCGGCATCAACATCGTGCCGCGCGGTCTGTGGTTCCTCTCCGCCGCCCACACCGACGCCGACGTCGACCGCACCCTGGAGATCGTCGCCGAGGCGCTGCGCGAGGTGTGAGACCGCGGGCGGCGCGTCGCTGCGCCGCCCGCGGCACCGGCTACTCGATCCGCAGCGCGTCGAGCGCGCTCTCGTCGATCTCCACGCCGAGCCCGGGACCGTCCGGCGCGTAGAGGAACCCGTCCTCGATCCGGGGCGGGTTCAGCACGATGTCACGCGGATAGCGCAGCGGCCCGACCACGTCCGACTCGTACGCCAGGTTCGGCACGGCCACGCCGACGTGGGCGCACGCCGCCGTCGCCAGGCCCATCTCGCACTGGCTGCCCAGCAACCCGGTCAGCCCGGCCGACTCGGCGGCCGCGAACGCCTTCCACGCCTGCAGCGGCCCGCCCATCTCCACGACGTAGACGTTGAGCACGTCCGCCGCGCCCCGGCGGACGATCTCGCCGATGTCCCGCAGCTCCCAGCACGCCTCGTCCAGCAGCAGCGGTGTCGCCAGGCGGTCACGCAGCCGCGCCAGCTCGTCCAGGTCGCGCGCCGGCAGCGGCTGCTCGATGAGCTGGAGCCCGAACTCCTCCAGCGGTCGCAGCGCGGCGAACGCCTCGCCCGCCGAGCGGTAGGCCATGTTGGCGTCCACCTTGATGGCCACCCCGTCGCCGACCGCGGAGCGCACCGCCGCCACCGCCTCCCGGTCCGCTCCCCCGGGCCGGCCCACCTTGAGCTTGACGGTGCGGAACCCCTGTTCCACCGCCCACGACGCGGCGTCGGCGGTGTCGGCCGGCGCGCCCCACGGGATCGGCCACGCCATCGGGATCCGATCCCGAACCCGTCCGCCCAGCAGCCGGTACACCGGGACACCCGCCGCCTTGCCCGCGATGTCCAGCAGCGCCATCTCCACCGCGGCCCGCGCCGCGTGCGCGCCGTCCGGGGTGATGTGCAGGATTCGCTGCATCGCCAGCGCGCACGCCGACACGTCCCGCGGGTCCAGCCCCACCAGTACCGGCGCCAGGCTCCGCGCCACATCGCCGCAGAGTGCCCGCCCGACCCGGCCCCAGGACATCGCGATCTCGCCCCAGCCGACGACGCCGGCGTCGGTGTCGACCCGCACGACGCCGAACTCGCTGACGCTGATGGCGCCCTGGCTCGCCACCATCGGCACCCGCCTGGGCACCCGCACCGCGACCGCGGTGACCTCAGTGATCCGCATGCGCACCGACCCTAATCGCAGCTCCCGGCGGTGCGGCGGATTCCGTGGCACCCGCACAAGGCCCGACCCTGTGCACGACAAGAACGGTGCTCAGCCGTCCGGCACTCCGACGGTCTCAACCGCACGCGCGTCGTAACAGCTCGTCACCGGGCGGACGGCAGCGCCGCGTGCACCTTGCGCACCGCCGCGGCGATGTCGTCCACGTCGGACGTCGTGTAGCGCTCGTTCCACGGCAGCATCACCAGCGTGTGCTCGATCAGCCGTTCCGCCTCCGGGCACAGCCCGGGCGCGTAGTGCCATTCGTGCCGCGCCGGTGGGCTGGTCAGCGGGAAGCCCGACCGGCCGTAGGTCCGTCGCTGCGCGAGCGCCGGATACCGGTACACCGGCATCTTGAGCCAGCCCGCGTGCGCCGTGACTCCCTCGGCCGTCAACGCCTGTGCCCACCGCTGGTTGCCGCCGCCCGGCAGGATCAGCGGCACGACCCACCAGGCGTGCTCGTGCGGGTTCTCGGGTATCCGCACGCCCGCCAGGCCGGACACCGCGTCGCACAGCCGGGCGGCGAGCTGCTGGCGCTGCCGCACCACGCCGGGCAGCCGGCGCAACTGGACGCCCGCCACGGCCGCGGTCAGGTTGGTCATCCGGTAGTTCATCGCCAGGAAGAGATGGATCCGCCCGTCCTCGCGCGGCCACGCCTTGTCCGCGAAGAGCCGCATCCGCTCGGCCAGCCCCGCGTCCGACGTGATCACCAGTCCGCCATCGCCCGAGGTCACATGCTTGTACTGCTGCAGGCTGAAGCAGCCGACGTGCCCGTAGCCGCCCACGGGCCGGCCGCCGCCGGGCGGCCGCGCCAGGTACGCCTGCGCGCAGTCCTCGATGAGCACGATCCCGTGCTCATCGGCGAGCGCCCGCAGCTCCCGCACCGGCGCCGCCGCCCCGAAGAGGTGCACCACCACGATGGCCCGGGTGCGCGGCGACAGGCAGGCCCGCACCGACTCCACCGTCAGGTTGCCCGTCGCCGGGTCCACATCGGCGAAGACCGGCACCGCGTTCTGGGCCAGGATCGCGATGACGGTCCCGAAGTCCGTCAACGGCGTCGTGATGATCTCGTCCCCCGGCTCCGGGTCGACGGCCGCCACCGCCAGATGCAACGCCGCGGTCCCCGAGGAACAGCCCACCGCGTGCGGCACCCCGTGCAGCCGCGCCATCGTCGATTCCAGGTCCTCGAGCCACGGCCCGCCGCAGGTGGCGTTGAGCACCGCACTGTCCAGCACGGCGAGCACAGCCTCCCGCTCCTGCTCGCCGAACGTGCGCCCGCCGGGCTCGAGGACACCGGGAAACGGCCGGGTCCGCACCGGCGTGCCCCCGTCGATCGCCAATCGCTCCACCCACGGCAGGCTAGTCGCGCGCCCGTGCCCCGACAGGAGGCTTTCTTGTTCTCCGGGTGACCCTGGCTGCACCGGTGACGGCTCAGCACTCCACGACGTTCACCGCAAGCCCGCCGCGGGCCGTCTCCTTGTACTTGACCTTCATGTCGGCCCCGGTCTCCCGCATCGTCTTGATCACCTTGTCCAGGCTGACGATGTGCCGGCCGTCGCCGCGCAGCGCGATCCGAGCAGCGTTGATCGCCTTCACCGCCGCCATCGCGTTGCGCTCGATGCACGGCACCTGGACCAGCCCGCCGACCGGGTCGCAGGTCAGGCCGAGGTTGTGCTCCATCCCGATCTCCGCTGCGTTCTCCACCTGGGCCGGCGTCCCGCCCAGCACCTCGCACAGCGCGCCGGCGGCCATCGAACAGGCCGACCCGACCTCGCCCTGACAGCCCACCTCGGCCCCGGAGATCGACGCGTTCTCCTTGTACAGCGCGCCGATCGCGCCCGCGCACAGCAGGAAGCGCACCACCCCGTCGTCGGACGCGCCGGGGCAGAACCGCGAGTAGTAGTGCAGGACGGCCGGCAGCACCCCGGCGGCGCCGTTGGTCGGGGCGGTGACCACCCGCCCGCCGGCCGCGTTCTCCTCGTTGACCGCCAGCGCGAACAGGCTCACCCAGTCCATGACGCGCAACGGGTCGGTCGCGAACGGCTCCGAGCACAGCTGGCGATACAGCTCGGGAGCGCGGCGCGGCACCCTCAACCCGCCGGGCAGCGTCCCCTCGCTCGTCCAGCCGTTCTGCACGCACTCCTGCATCACGGCCCAGATCTGCAGCAACCCCGCCCGCACGTCGGCCTCCGGACGCCCCGCGGTCTCGTTGGCCAGCATCACCCCGCTGATCGGCAGCCCGGTCTCGGCGCAGTGTTGCAGCAGCTCGGCGGCGGTCGAGTACGGGTAGGGCAACTCGGTGTCCCCGGCCGTTGCCCGGTCGGCGCCGACCGCCGACTCGTCGACCACGAAGCCGCCGCCGACCGAGTAGTAGGTGCGCTCGCGCACCAGCCGGTCACCGGCGAAGGCGGAGAAACGCATCCCGTTGGGGTGATAGGGCAGCGCCTGACGCCGGTGCAGGACGAGGTCGTCCCCGGCGAACGCGACCAGGTGCCTGCCGAGCAGCTCCACCTGCCCGGCGGCGCGGACCGCGGCCGCCCGGTCGACGGCGGTGCGGGTGTCGACGGTCTCCGGACGCGCACCCAGCAGGCCGAGCACGACCGCCCGGTCGCTGCCGTGGCCGTGACCGGTGGCGCCGAGCGAGCCGAACAGCTCGGCCCGCACGCGCGTCACCTCCCCGAGCGGCCCGTCGTCGGCCAGCCCCTCGACGAACGTCCGCGCGGCGCGCATCGGCCCCACCGTGTGCGACGACGACGGACCGACACCGATCGAGAACAGGTCGAAAACGCTGATGGCCATGAGCTACGTCCGGGGCGGGATACGTCCCCGCCAGGCGGCGAGGATGCCGTCGAGTTCGGCGCCGCGACGCATGCGGGGAAGGCATTCACAGGGCGGCACGAACACTCCAGGAGGGCGTGGCGGTCGCACACACCGTATTCCAGAACCGCACCGCGGGGCGGGTCGTTCCTTGCGGTGATCGGCCTCAGGCTTGCGGTTCCGGGCTGCTGCCTGGCATCGCCCTGTGCGAAGACTGCTCAGCCGCTCCCGTCCTGGCGGAGGTACCGCAGGATCGCGGCGAGGATCGCGTCCAGGCTCTTGATGCCGCCGGCGTCGAAGCGGACCTCGAGGCTGCGGTCCTCGCCCTTGTTCGACTTCTTCACGCTCAGCCGCGGGCGCAGGATCGCGGCCGCGGCGGCGATGGCGAGGATGTCGCCGGCCAGGTCGCCGATCGGCAGGGTGCCGAGCCGGCGGACCTGCCGGGCCGCGTCGTCGACGACCGGCGCGGCGTCGGGCACCTCCGCGGCGAGGGCGGCGACGACGCCGCGCAGATCGCCGCCGGCGGCCGGCCGCACGCCCCGTGCCTCGGCCAGCTCCAGCAGGAACTCGCGGTCGGCGGCGACCTTCGCGGCCACCTCCTCGTCGGTGATCGCCACGTCGTCGGACTCGTCGAACCGGCTCACCAGATGCTGCAGCACCTGGCCGAGCTGCGCCTCGTCGAGGTCGTCCAGCGTCTCCATCGTCAGGCTCCCATCAGCTTGAACGCGGCCCAGTGGTACATGTGCCGCCACGCGTCGTCGCCGCCGGCGAGGTACAGCTCCCGCTGCGCCTCGGTGAACGCCTGGGCCTTGGACCGGCCCTCCGGTTGGCCCGGGCCGAGCCAGCGGCGGTAGAACGACTGCAGCAGGCGGGTCGAAGAGTGCAGGTCCACGTCCCACATCGGGGCCAGGACGCTGTCGGCGCCGGCCAGGAACGCCGAGCGGGTCAGGCCCCACAGCTCGTCGCCGGTCGAGGCGACCAGCCGGCCGGTGGAGCACGCCTGCACCGTGAGGTGCGTGCCGCGCATCTGCGCCTCGCCGAGCCCCGCGCCGGTCAGCAGCCCGTACTCGGCACCGGTGGCGCCCGGGGACAGCGCCAGGCCGGAGTCCATGACGTCGGCGGAGCGGCGGCGGAACTGGCCGTGGGCGAGCACGTGCAGCAGGTCGGAGCGCTCCAGCATCGAGCGGACCTCGTCGGGCGTGACGTCGCGGCCGAACCGGTCGTCGACGGCCGGACCGCACTCGCGCAGCGTGTCGGCGGCGGCGCGGTGGCACTCCAGGAACAGCGGCTCCTCCGCGGCGGCCCGCGGGAAGGTGGCGATGGCCGCGGTGGCGGGAACGGGGGCAGCGCGGGAGAAGAGGTCCACGGCCATGCTGAGGCTCGGCATGTAGCACAGCGCCGGGTTGCGGCCGGTGTCCCAGAGCTGCGGCAGGATCAGCGCGTGGACGGGGATGTTGTGCCAGGCGCCGTGCGGTGCGACGACGACCATCGGGCAGTCGCGCAGCACCGCAACGGCCGCGGTGAGCCGCCAGTTGAGCGACCGCACCGGGTCGATGAACCGCTCCGGCAGGTCGAAGGGGCGGTCGGGGTCGATCCGGCCGTACAGCCCGGTCCCGGAGAACCCGGCCTGCAGCGCGGCGACGGCCCGCTCCAGCTCGGCCCGCTCGACGGGCAGCTCCATGGAGAGCGTCTGGGCCGGGCTGTACACCGTGACGTACGTCGCGGTCCGGGTGGCGTAGAACGACATGAAGCCGCTGCCCTCGGGCAGCTGTTCGCGCAGGTCGGCGATGCGGCCGCCGACCGGCCCGCCGGCCGTGGTCATGATCTCGGCGTCGGCGCCGAACGGCTCGTCCCAGCGGTGCCGCCGGGCCGGCGAGTCCTCCCGCATCCGGCGCGTGACCTCCGCGAGCCGCCCTGCATCGGCCTCCTGGTCGAAGTCGCCCGCGGTGGCCCCGTACGTCACGACCGGGGCGCCGGTGGTCAGGTCGTGGGCCAGCCAACGGCTCTTCGCGCTCTCCACGGCGCCGGTCAGCAGCACGACCATCGGCTGCAGATGCGGATCGTCGGGCGCGTCCGTGAGGAGGCCTCGCCAGGCGCGGCACATGCGGGCGAGCGCGTCGATCGCCTCCGCGCCGCCGTGCCGCTCGCCCGGGACCGGGGTGCGCGCCTGCCGGTCGGTCATGGCGGCGATGAGCCGGCGCAGGCGGTCGGCGACCGCGAACGCGCCGAAGTGCTCGCCGTGGCGGGCCCGTTCGTCGCAGTCGAAGGCGAGCAGCGGCATGAACCGGTCCACGCCCCACTGCCCGTCCTCGGCCAGGGCGTCCGCCACGGCCCGGTCGAGCTCGGCGTAGGGCTCCTCCCCCGTCGACTCGTCGGCGGCGTTCTTGAGTGCCGCGAGCCGGAAGACGACGGCGCTGCCGCGCAGCTGCTCGTGCGCCGCCATCCGCGGGTCACCGGCCAGCCCGGCGAGGGCGTCGGCCGCCGCCCGGTGCTCGCCGAGCAGGTCCCGCAGCCGCCACCGGTGGACCGCCGAGGCCAGCACGGCCCACTCGGTGACGCCCTCCGGGTGCCGCTCCGCGAGCCGATCGGCCTCGTCCAGGTGGGCCAGCGCGCGGGTCACGACCGCCCGGTCGGCGGCGGCCAGCGGCTGCCCGGGCGGGTTGTCCGGCTCGTGGCCGGCCAGCATCGCGGCGCAGGTGGTGGCGTAGCTCAGGTGGAGGTTGCGCTCCAGCCACGGGTACCCGAACGGTGCGTCGCGGTCCAGTGCCCGCTGGTAGTGGGCCAGGGAGCGGTCGAACAGGCCGAGGTACTCGCACGCGATCGCCGCCTTGCGCAGCATCCCGCGCTCCTCGTCGAAGAGCCCGAACCGGGCGGCCAGCGCGGCGCACGCCTCCGCCACCCACTCGGCGGGGTGCGGGAACTGGTGGCGCAGCAGCGCGTCGCACACGGCCAGCCCGTCCTGCACGACGGCCCGGGCCTGCTCCGGGCCGGCCGGGCGGACCAGCCGCACGTAGTAGGAGAACGCGTCGAAGGCGTCCGCCAGGCGGCCGGGGTCGCCGCCGCCGGCGTCGTCGTCGAGGGCGTCGAGCGCGTTCGCGCGGTACCGCGGCACGTAGAAGGCGTCGCCCTCGTCCCAGTCGCCGGCGTCCTCGGCGGCCTGCTCGGGCGTCGGCGGCCACTCCACGGAGCTGACCCGGCGGACCGGCTCGTCCAGGCCGCGGCGCACGGCGATCGCGTTGCCGAGCACGTCGTCGGGTGCCACCCAGAAGTAGGTGAGCCCGTCGAACCGGTACCGCGTCAGCGACTCCAGCAGGGCCCGGCCGTACTCGGCGGTGGTCAGCCCGTCCAGCGTGGCGCGGTGCAGCGGGCTGCGCTCCCCCGGCGCGACCACGGTCTCGTTGAGCAGCACGACGCCGTCGGGGTCGGCGGCGGCGAGCGTCTCGTGGAACAGGACCCGTCGGTACTCCTCGTCGGCGTGCTCGTACCGCTCGACGGTGACGATGCCGAGCCGCCGGGTTTGGCCGGCGAAGTGGCCGACGAGCACGTAGGCGAGCAGCGGCGTCCAGGACACGCGGTAGGGCCCGCGGACCGCGACCGGGTCGCGCAGGCACCGCAGCGCGTCGGCGGCCAGGTCGGCGACGCCGCCGGGCGGGAGCCGGTACGGCAGCACACCGAAGCCGTCCTCGTCGCCGGCGACGAGCAGCAGGACGGGCGCGTCGTAGAAGCCCTGCCGCCACAGGCCGTCGAGGAAGTCCGGGGGCAGCTCGGGCGCCGGCGGGCGGGTGACGAGCACGGCGTGCCGGTCGCCCTCGGAGAGCACGACGGCGATCCGTTCGGCGGCGGCGCCCGTCATGCGCTCACGGCCCGACGCTTGGCGATCGCCTCGGCGGCGCGCGACACCAGCGGCCCGTACGGGCCGCCGTCGCGGCCCTCGGCCCGGGCGAACACGGCGCCGGCCTCGTCCAGCAGGGCCGGATCGCCGGTGTCGTCGTAGGCGACGGTCAGCGCCTGCACGAGCCCCCACGCGTGCAGCGGGAACGTCGGGTAATCGGGGTCGCTGACCGCGACGGCCGCCCGCGCCGCGTCCAGTGCCGCGGACCGGTCCCGCGGGTCGCCGCCGGCGGCGTAGCGGGAGATCAGGGCGATGCCCAGGTTGTGCCGCGCGCCGGCGAGGAACGGGTTGTCCGGCGCGATGCCGTCCACCGCGAGCCGGCTGAGCGTCACCGCGGCGTCGAGCGTCGCCGGATCCTCGTCCTGCTCGTGCCGCCGCAGCATGAACTGCCCGGCCTGGGACAGCAGGAACGGGTCTACGCCGCCCGGCCGGGCCGCGAGCGCCGGCGCCGCCCCGGCCGCCAGCTCGGTCGCGTGGCCGTCCTCCCCGCCCAGCAGCAGCGCGACCGCGAGCCGGACCTGCAGCGCCGGCCGGGCCTCGTGGGCGCGCGGGAGCATGGCGAGGGCCGTCTCCAGGGCGTTGATCGCCAGCGCGCGGGCGGCCTCGGAGAAGTCCGTCGCCGCGGCCGCCCGCAGCGACAGCGTTTCCGGGTCGGACTCGACGAGGCTCAGCTCCAGCAGCAGTCCGGTGTCCAGGGTGCGCAGCAGCGGCCAGAGCGGCTCCGGCACCAGGCGCCGGTCGGCGGCATACGGGCGGGCCAGGAGGACCGCCGCGGCGCCCAGGCCGACCTTGTCGGCGCTGGTGGTGAGGTGGCGCCGCCAGTAGAGCTGGCCGGCGAGGGCGAGCGCCGGCAGCGGGTCGGGCAGCGTGCCGGCCCGGACCCCCTCGACGATCTCATACGCGGCGACGGTGGCCTCGTCGCCGAGGACGCCGGCCGGGTCGCCGGTCCGCGCGAAGTCGTCGAGGCGCCGCCGGAGATCGTCGAGGGCGCTCACGGATGTGACTGTGCCAGATGTCGCGGCCGCTGCACAGTCACCGAACCGTCACGTTCCGCGCGCTGTCCAGGGTGGTGAAGACCGCGGCGGTCGGGGCGTCACCCTTGCAAGGTCCCCCACCGGATGTCGAGGTGGCGCAGCGGCTCAATGTGCGCGCGGTGTCGAGCGCTGGCGAATGTGAACCAGGTGCCGTCCTCGCGCGGGGTGAGCTGCGCGACGAGGCCGTTGCCCACATGGAACTCGGTCTCGGTCGATGGGACCCACCGGTTTCGCAGCGGCACGCGTCGGAGTCCATGGGTGAGCCGCCGTGCCTCCTCGGTGCTGAGGTTGGCGTTGGCGAGGTACGGTCCGCCGAACGACGCTTCGTACAGCGCGAAGAGCAGGAGGAAGGTGCTCAGGGGGATGGGGGTCGATGATCGGTTCGTCCGTCCAGTACCGATACGACACTGCCGGGTCGGTCGCAGTCGGATCGATGGCGAGCACGAAGCCGCCCTGGTTCTCGGCGCCGAACTCCAGCCAGCCGTCCTCGTCCAGGCGCAGCTCGTGGAGCGGAAACAGCGGATCTTGCTCACCGAGGATCTCCTCGCGTCCGGCCGCCGTGGCGTGGAACGCGGCGAGTGGTGCGGGAATCAGTATCCGCGGCGCCGCTGCGTGACTCTCGTCCGGCGGCACGTCGGCGTACCAGTCGGTGACGAACTCGCGGGTGGCGGCGACCGGGTCGTCCGGCAGCAGGTCCAGCCAGCTCGTCCGGGGCGGGGGTGATGGCGGTGACGGCCGCGCCGGGAGCCGGCTTCTTCGACTCCGCCACCGGTTTCGCCATGATCCGCGGCGGGAAGATCGACGTGGCGATCCTCGGCGGCACTGCTAGGAGGCGACGGAAGATGCGAGCGCTGGTATACCACGGTCCGGGCCACAAGAGCTGGGATGAGGTCGCGGACCCCACAGTTCAGCAGGACACCGATGCCATCGTCCAGGTGGACACGGTCACCATCTGCGGGACCGACCTGCACATCCTGAAGGGGGACGTGCCGGCGGTCACGGACGGGCGGATCCTGGGCCACGAGGCCGTCGGCACCGTGGCCGAGGCCGGCGCCGGCGTGAAGAACGTCCGCGTGGGTGACCGGGTTCTCGTGTCCTGCATCACCGCCTGTGGTCGCTGCCGGTTCTGCCGTGGCGGTCACTACGGGCAGTGCGTGGGCGGGGGTGGCTGGATCCTCGGTCACCGTGTCGACGGAACCCAGGCGGAGTACGTGCGGGTGCCCTTCGCCGACAACTCGACCTACCCCGTGCCCGCCGGGGTCAGCGACGATCAGGTCCTCATGCTCGCCGACATCCTCCCCACCGGGTATGAGGTCGGCGTGCTCAACGGTGCCGTGCGCCCAGCCGACACCGTCGCCGTCGTCGGGGCCGGCCCGATCGGGCTGGCCGCGATCCTCAGCGCCAAGCTGTTCACGCCGAGCCACGTGGTCGCGATCGACCTCGCCCCCGCACGGCTGGAGGCGGCCGAGCAGTTCGGCGCCGACGTGGTGGTCAACAGCGGCACCGAGGACCCGGTCGCCGAACTGATGCGGCTCACCGACGGGCTCGGCGCGGACGTCGCCGTCGAGGCCGTCGGCCTCCCCGAAACGTTCGAGCTGTGCACCCGCCTGATCCGTCCCGGCGGGCGCGTGGCCAACATCGGCGTGCACGGCAAGCCGGCGACGCTGCACCTGGAAGATCTCTGGATCAAGAACGTCACGATCACGACCGGCCTGGTCGACACGTACTCGACCCCCACCCTGCTCGGGCTGGTCGCGGCGCACCAGATCGACTCGGCCCGGCTCATCACGCACCACTTCGCCCTCGGCGAGTTCATGCAGGCCTACGACACCTTCGCCCGGGCCGGCGACACCGGCGCGCTCAAGGTCGTGCTCAACCGCACGGGGAAGGCGGCCTAGCCCGCCACTTCCGCGCGCAGCGTCGCGAGTGCGGCGTCGATGATGTCGCAGAGCCGGCGATCGTCGTCGGTGTCGAGCCATTCGGTGACGGACACGTACATCAGGGTCACCGCCGTCTCGGCGAGCAGGCCGGCCCGGAGCGGGTCGAGGCCGTGGGCGCGGAAGCCGTCCCGCGCCACCTGGGCCAGCGTCGCGCGCTTGTGCTGGTCGCGTTCGCGCAGTCCCGGGTCGGATGCCACGATCGCGCGCCGCTGCCGCAGGGCGTCCTTGCGGCCTTCGAAGTGCGTCTCGGCGACCATGCGCAGGCCCGCGACGATCATCGTCAGCGGTTCGCCGGTGGGCGCCTCGGCCATGAGCTTCGCGGCGAAGGCGGGGATCTCGGCCTCGTCCGCGAAGAGCACCTCGCGCTTGTCGGCGAAGTGCCGGAAGAACGTGCGCGTCGTCAGGCCGGCCCGCGCGGTGATCGCCGGCACCGTGGTCGCGGCGAAGCCCTGCTCGGCGAAGAGCTCGAGCGCCGCCTGCTGCAGGCGCTCGCGAGCGTCCGGTCGCCATCGGGCCATGACGGCAGTCTAGCGTGATGACATCCCGTGTCGTCGGAGGTATGGTGATGACACGGCGTGTCGTCACTGGGGCGGGCGCCGCACCAGGGCGGAGCTGTGCCATGACTGACGTGTGGATTCTCGGCGGCACCGGCCGCAGCGGGCGTGCGATCGCGGCCGAACTGCGGCGCCGGGGCATCGAGCCGGTGCTGGTCGGCCGCGACGCCGAACGGCTGCAGGCGGCGGCCGGCGGCCTGCCGACGGTGGTGGCCGGATCGGTCCGCGAGACCGCGGACGCGATCCGCAGGGAGCGGCCGGCCGTGGTCGTCAACACCGTCGGACCGTTCATCGAGACGGCCGCGCCGCTGCTGGGCGCGTGCCTTCCGGCCAGCCACTACCTCGATCTCGCCAACGATCTGGCGGCGGTGTCGGCGATCCTCGGCCGGGACGGGGAGCTGACGGCAGCCGGGCGCACGGCCGTCACCGGCGCCGGGTTCGGCGTGACCGCCACCGAGAGCGTCGTGGTGCAGCTGTGCGAGGGGCGACCGGCACCGCGGCGGGTCCGGGTCGACATGGTTCCCTCGCTAGCCGCCGAGGACGGCATCGTCGGCGACGCCCTGGCCGGCAGCATCGTGGAGGGCATCCCCGGGGTTGCGGGCGGCGGGCGGTTCCAAGGCCGCCGTTACCGCAACGGACGGCTCGCACCAGCCCGGCTCGGCGGTGACCCGATGCAACTGGTCCTGCCCGACGGCTCCACGGTGACCACCGCGAGCATGCCGCTGGGTGAGCTGATGGCCGCCCAGCGGGCCAGCGGCGCCGCGGACGTGCTCGCGGCGTCGAGCGAGGCCCCGTCCTCCCCGATCGCCCGCGCGGTGCTGCCCGTGGCGACCGCCCTGCTCGCGATCGGCCCGGTGCGCTCCTTCGCCCGGCGACGGCTGGCCGCGGTAGCGACAAAGGCCCGGCCGAAGCCCCGTGAGCACTCCTGGGGCCACGCCGTCGTGGAGTGGCCGGACGGCAGCATCCGCGAGGGCTGGCTGCGGGTCGGCGAGGCCCAGTCCTGGACGGCGACGGTGCCGGCCGAGGTGGTCCGGCGGCTGCTGGACGGGCAGGGCAAGCCCGGCGCGTACACGCCGGCGGCGCTGTTCGGGCCGACGCTCGCCGAGGCGTGCGGCGGCGAATACCAGCTCCGGTGAACCGCTGCGGGCGTTGCCGGGAGGCGAGCCACGAGCAGGCGGAACGAGCTCGCGCCGGTCAGGCCACCGTACTTTCGCGAACGACGAGGGTGAACGGGGTGACGATGTCCTGCGGGTCCTGGGCGCCGTCGTGGACCGCGGCCCGGGCGAGATTGATCGCCGCTTCGGCGATCGCCGCCTTGTCGGGGGCGATCGTGGTCAGCCGCGGCGCGGTGTAGTTGCCCTCATCGACGCCGTCGAAGCCCACCACGGCGAGGTCGCCGGGAACGCTCAGGCCGCGGTCGCGGGCGGCGCTGAGCGCGCCGACGGCGAGCAGGTCGTTGAAGCAGAAGACGGCGTCCGGGGGCTCGGGCAGATCGAGCAGGCGGCGCATGGCTGCGGCGCCTTCGGCTCGGCTGTAGGCCTCGGCCCGCACGGTCAGCGCGGGATCGGGCGTGATCCCGGCGGCCTGCAGGGCGCCGAGGTATCCGTTGCGGCGCAGCGCGGCGGTGCCGTGCCGGCCGGGCTGGTCGCCGATGGCCGCGATCCGGCGGCGGCCGAGGTCGACGAGATGCCGCGTCGCGGCGGTCGCGGCGGCCACGTTGTCGATGGCGACGTGGTGCGCCGGCGCGTGCAGGGCGCGTTCGCCGAGCAGGACCAAGGGCGTGCCCGCGGCGGCTTGCGCGAGATCGGTGGGGTGCAGGTCGATCGGACTGAGGATGATGGCGTCCACGAGCGAGCGGTGCGCCATGTTGATGACGGTCATCTCCTGATCCCGCACGCCGCCGGTCTGCTCGATGAGGACCGTCCAGTCGTGCCGTGCTGCGGCGCTCATCACCAGACCGCAGAGCTCGGCGAAGTACGGGTTGACGAGTTCGGGCACGGCGAGGGTGAGGAACCCGGTGCGGCCCTTGCGCAGGTTGCGGGCGCCGATGTTCGGGACGTAGCCCAGGTGGTCGATGGCCTCCTGAACCCGGCGGCGGTTCTCCTCCGTCACGAACGCGTATCCGTTGACCACGTTCGACACGGTCTTCACCGAGACGCCGGCGCGCGCGGCGACGTCCTTGAGCCTGGCGATCATCAACCATCCTCGCTTCCGGAACCCTGCCGAGGCCACGGTACAACGTTGTAACGAACTTCTCCAAGGGTCTTTACAACGTCGTTCCAACGATGGAACATCGCTGCAATCTCCCGAGCTGGGACGGAAGGTCGACCCTATGAGATCACCATGGAAGATCGCGGCAGTCCTCGTCGCGGGGTTGCTGACGGCGGCCGGATGTGGCTCGAACGCGGCAAGCACGGACGACGGTGCCGTCTCGCTGAGCCTGTGGACCGGGTTCACCGGCCCGGACCGCCCCGCGTACGAGGCGCTGGTCAAGCAGTTCAACGACAGTCACCCCAAGATCAAGGTCACGATGGACGTGCAGCCCTGGGACGCCATCGGGCAGAAGCTGCCCGGCGCCTGGGCCACCGGCCAGGGCCCGGACCTGGCCACGCCGAACTTCGACCCCGGCGTGCTGTTCACCTACGCGAAGACGAACTCGCTGCTGCCGTTGGACGAGGCGGTCGGCGACGGTGACGGCAAGCTCAACACCACGCTGTTCCCGAAGGCGGTCACCACCGCGTTCACCATCGACGGCAAGCTGTACGCGGCACCGGCCAACATGGCCACTCTCGTCCTCTACTACAACAAGGCGATGCTGGCCACCGACGGCGTCGCGGTACCGACGACGGCCGACGAGTTCGCCGCCGCGGCGAAGAAGCTGACCAAGACCGACGCCGGCAAGGTCACTCAGTACGGCATCTCGCTCGCCGATCACTCGACCATCCAGATGTGGCCGATCCTGCAGTGGATGAACGGCGGTGACATCGTCGACGCGAAGGGCTGCGCCACCATCGCCCAGGCCCCCAGCGTTCAGGCGCTGCAGAAATGGGCCGACCTGGTGGCCAAGGACAAGGTGAGTCCGGTCGGGCAGACCGGCTCCGACGCCGACACGCTGTTCTCAGCGAAGAAGGCCGCGATGGAGATCAACGGTCCGTGGGCAGCGGCCGGGTTCAAGGCGGCCGGGATCGACCTCGGCATCGCGGCCATCCCGGTCGGCGCCGGTGGGCCGGTCACGCTCGCCTCGACGGTACCGCTGGCGATCGGCAAGTCCACCAAGCACAAGGCGCAGGCGCTGGAGTTCCTGGCCTGGTGGACCGGCAAGACGGCGCAGGCCGCCTTCAGCGACGCGTCCGGGTTCCCACCGGTGCGCACCGACGTCACGCCGAGCAACCCGGTCGTGGCGCCGTTCGCCGCCGGGCTGCCGCACGCCCGGCTCTACCTGCCCGGCCTGAGCACCTCCGCCAAGATCGATGCCGATGTCTACGTACCGCTGATCGGCAAGATCACGCGAGGGGAGCCGGTCGAGGCGGCGGCGCAGGCCGCCGCCGAGGCGATCAACAAGATCACCGGCTGCAAGCCCTGACACGCGGGCCAGTCCACCGCGTTCGCGGTGGACTGGCTCCCCACTGGAAGGACGGCATGACCACCGCCACCCTGACCCCGGCCACCGGGCGTGCGGCGCCACCCCGGGTCCGACGCTGGATGCGCTTCAATCCGGCGTACCTGTACGTCGCGCCGAGCCTGCTGCTGATCGGCGTCTTCATCGCCGAGCCGATCGTCCGCTCGGGCTGGATGAGCCTGCACGACTGGACCGTCGGTGAGCAGACCCACACCTGGGTCGGCCTGGGCAACTACCGCGAACTGCTGGGCGATGAGCGGTTCCGCAACAGCCTGATGGTCACCGGCCTCTACACGGTGGTCGTGACGACCGGGCAGGTGCTCGGCGGTCTGGCCCTGGCGCTGTGGCTGCGGCGCACCACCTGGCTGACCTCGCTGCTGCGATCGGCGTTCTTCTTCCCGACCATCGCCTCGTTCGCCGTCGTGGGCGTGGTCTGGAAGTTCCTCCTGGACCCGCAGGTGGGTCTCGTCAACGCCTGGCTGGAGGCCGCCGGGCTGACCGGTCCGGGCTGGCTGACCGACACGAAGCTGGCGCTGCCCACCGTGATGGCGGTCGGCGTCTGGAAAGGCGTCGGCTTCGCGATGATCGTGCTGCTCGCCGCCGTGCAGGGGGTGCCGCACACGCTCATCGAGGCGGCCACGCTGGACGGCGCGGGTCGCTGGCAGCGGCTGCGCGCGGTGGTCCTGCCGGAGCTTCGCCCGGCGCTGCTGTTCACCACGGTGATCTCGACTGTCACCTCGCTGCAGCTGTTCGACCTGGTCTATGTGATGACCGGCGGCGGGCCGCTGTTCCACACCGAGTCCATCGTGGCCTACCTGTATCAGCGCGGGTTTGTGGAGTTCCGGCTGGGCTACGCCAGCGCGATCGCCTGGGTGCTGTTCCTGCTGATCCTTGCCGTGTCGCTGGTACAGCTGCGGATTGCGAGGCACGACGATGACGACCAGTGAGACGACGGCGCCGGCCGCGGTACCCGCGCGGGTGCAGGACGCGCTGCGCGTCCTGCGGCACGTTGTCCGGTACGCCGCATGGGCGGTGCTCGCCGTCGCCGCCGCCGCCACCGTCCTGCCGTTCATCTGGATGGTCGGGGTCTCCCTGCGTACGCCGGCCGACCTCTACGCCGACCCGGCCCGGCTGTGGCCGGGCCAGTGGAGCCTGGCCGGATTCCACGCGGTCCTCACGCAGTTGCCGTTCGCCCGGCTGGTCCTCAACACGTTCGTCTTCGCCGGGGGAACCACCGTCCTGCTCGTCTTCCTGGACTCGCTGGCCGGCTACGCCCTGGCCCGGCTGCGCTTCCGCGGGCGCCAGGCGATCTTCCTGGTCATCCTGGCCACGCTGATGGTGCCGTTCCAGATCACCATCATCCCCGTCTTCCTCACCCTGTTCGACCTGGGCTGGCTCAACACGTTCGAGGGTCTGATCATCCCGCGGGCCACCAGCGCGCTGGGCATCTTCATGCTGCGCCAGTTCTTCCGCACCCTGCCCCGGGAGCTCGACGACGCCGCCCACATCGACGGTGCCAACAGCTTCCAGGTCTACTGGCGGATCATTCTGCCGCTGGCGCGGCCCGCGCTGGTCTCGCTGTTCGTCATCCAGTTCATGGCCTTGTGGAACGACTTCCTCTGGCCGCTGGTCGTCTCCAGCACCATCGACATGCGGACGCTGCCGTCCGCGCTGACCCTGTTCTCCAGCCAGTCCGGCGTCGACCACGCCGCACTCATGGCCGGCGCGGCCATTTCGCTGGCGCCGCTCGCCGTGGCGTTCCTGCTCGCCCAGCGCTTCTTCGTACAGGGCATCGCCACCACCGGCCTGAAATGACCTCGAACCAGATGGGAAGTACCGTCGTGCTCAGCTGCACCGTCACGCTCGACCCCGCCTTCGGCGTCGCCGCCGTGGACCCGCGCCTGTTCGGCTCGTTCGTCGAACACATGGGCCGGTGCGTCTACGGCGGTGTGTTCGAACCGGGCCACGCCGACGCCGACACCGACGGGCTGCGTCTCGACGTGCTCAACCTCGTCCGGGAGCTCGGCATCACCGTCGTGCGCTACCCCGGCGGGAACTTCGTCTCCGGGTACCGGTGGGAGGACGGCGTCGGCCCGGTCGCCGACCGCCCCCGCCGGCTGGACCTGGCGTGGCGGTCGGTGGAGACCAATGCCTTCGGGCTCAACGAATTCATGACCTGGGCCCGTCGCGCCGGCGCAGAGCCGATGATGGCGGTCAATCTCGGTACCCGTGGCATCCAGGAAGCCTGCGACCTGCTCGAGTACGCCAACCACCCGGGCGGCACCTACTGGTCCGATCTGCGCCGGTCGCACGGCGTCGCCGACCCGCACGGGATCAAGCTTTGGTGCCTGGGCAACGAGATGGACGGCCCGTGGCAGGTCGGCCACAAGAGCGCCGACGCCTACGGAGCCCTCGCCGCCGAGACGGCCAAGGCGATGCGGCAGGTCGACCCCGGCATCAAGCTGGTCGCCTGCGGCAGCTCCAACGACCGGATGCCCACCTTCGGCTCCTGGGAGGCGACCGTCCTCGACCACACCTTCGAGCACGTCGACTTCATCTCGCTCCACGCGTACTTCGAGAAGCACGGCGAGGACCGGGCCGGGTTCCTCTCCTCCGGCCTGGCCATGGACCGGTTCATCGACGGCGTCATCGCCACCGCCGACCACGTCGCCGCCAAGCGGCGTTCCCGCAAGCGGCTGAAGCTCTCCTTCGACGAGTGGAACATCTGGTACGAGAGCCGGTTCGCCGGACACACCAACCTCGAATGGGCGCAGGCGCCGCGACTCATCGAGGACGAGTACACCGTCGAGGACGCGGTCGTGGTCGGGTCGCTGCTGATGAGCCTGCTGCGGCACGCCGACCGGGTCGGCGTCGCGTGCCTCGCCCAGCTGGTCAACATCATCGCCCCGATCCGGGCCGAACCCGACCGCCCGGCGTGGCGGCAGACGATCTTCCACCCGTTCGCGCTCACGGCCCGGCACGCCCGGGGCACCGTCCTGCGCGTCGAGCCGGTCACCCCGACCTACGACACGGCGCAGCACGGTGACGTGCCGGTCGCCGATGTCGTCGCCACCCACGACCCCGAGACCGGTCACGTGACGGTCCTCGCGGTCAACCGCAGCGAAACCGACGCCGTCACGCTCACCGCTCACCTGCGGGCACTGCCCGGCCTGCGGATCGTCGAGCACCTCGTCCTCGGCGGTGTCCCCGGCGAACTGCTGCACACCAACAACGCCGCCGACCCCGACCGCATCCAGCCGCGAACCGGCAACGCCAGCACCCTGACCGACGGCGAGCTCACCGCCGCGCTCCCGCCGGTCTCCTGGACCATGCTCCGCCTCGCACCCGCCGCCTGACCCAGGGCAGCGGACTCCCAGCGAAGGAGACGCCATGCACCGCCACCGCCCGCTACTGCGCACCCTGTCCGTCCTGTGTCTCGTCGCGGCCGTGACCGCGATCCCCGAATCGGCCGCCGCCGTCGGCGCCAACGTCATCTCCGTCGACGCGAGCGCGCCGATCGGCGTGGTCCAGCCCGGTGTCACCGGCCAGATGATGGAGTGGGCGTCCGACGAGATGAACGGCGCCTGGGCCGAACGTGTCGCCGACCGCTCCTTCGAGACGGAGCGGGTGACGTCGGCCCGCAGCACCCTCTACGACGGCTTCAACGGGTCCGCATTGGATGCCTCCCGCTGGACGCCGATGAGCCTCGACGGCGCGCCCGCCGGCACCGTCGCCGTGACCGGCGGAAGTGCGCTGGTCACCGCGGGTGCGCCGGGCCGGTACGGGATCATGAGCAACCCGGTCCCGGAGAGCCGGTACGCGACCGTGAGCGTGGAGACGAGGATCATCTCGTACACCGGAGCCAACGCCATCATGAGCGTCTACGGCGGGACCGGAGCCGGCGACTTCAGCCACTTCGCCGAGTTCGCGATCGAGGGCGGCGTGCTGAAGGTCTTCGCCGACGGCCAGCCCGCCTGGACCGGCGGCGCCGCAACGACCCCGGCCACCCTGCGCGTCGACGTCTCCGGGCTGGCCGGCACCGCCCGTACGCTCGGCTTCTACTACAACGGTACGCTCGTGCACACGCTGTCCGGCTTCACCGGCCTGCCCGGCACCTATCGCGCCTTCCTCTACGGCTGGAGTGGCGCCGTTACCGCCGACTACCTCACCATGACCCCGGACGCGACCTATGACGCGTTCGAAGGAACGGCCCTCTCCCCCCGGTGGACACCTACGCGGCTGGAAGGGGCCACCAACGGCACGGTCGCCGTCGGCGGCGGCACCCTCACCGTCACGGGCGGGCCGAACTCCCGCTACGGGGTGCTGTCGGACCACATCCGCAACAGCTCGACCGACTGGACCACGATCGACGCCCGGCTGACCGGCCTCAGCGGTACCAACGGGCTGCTGGACATCTACGGCGGCACCGGCGCGGGGGACTTCAGCAAGTTCATGGAGTTCGGCGTCGAGGCCGGCGTCGCCCGCGTCTTCACCAGCGACGGCACCGGCAACTTCACCGGCGGCGCGGTCACCCTGCCCGCCACGCTGACCGTCCAGATCAGCCCGTACTGGTCGAACGGGCGGCTGTTCCGGTTCTACCTCAACGGCACCAAGGTTCACGAACTGGCCACCCGGTTCGACGTGCCCGCACCGGACTTCCGGCTGTTCCTGTACGGCTACGGCACCTCGACGACGACCTGGGACTCCGTCAGTGTCCGGCAGGTGCACATGCTCGACCGCTGGGACAACCATTTCGAAGGCGGGCCGGGCATCAGCGCCGCATGGACCAACTCCACCCTCGCCGGCGGCTGGGGCACCTCCAGCATGTCCAACAGTGAGATGGTGATCAACGGCGCCGCGAACAGCCGCTACGGCATCATGTCCCAACCGGTCGCCGAGGCCGACGCCTACGACTACACCGTCGAGGCCAAGCTCGACTCGTACACCGGCACCAACGGCCTGCTCAACATCTACGGCGGCACCGGGCGCGGCGACTTCTCCAAGTACGTCGAGTTCGGCGTCGAGGGCGGGACGCTGCGCGTCTTCGGCGACGGTGTCGCCCCGTGGACCGGCCCGGCGATCAGCCTGCCCGTGGTCCTGCGCATCGAGGTCGGCCGGTGGACCGGCGGCGGGCGCACGCTGAACTTCTTCGCCAACGGCCGGCTCGCATACAGCCTCACCGCCACCACAGCCGTCCCGAACGGCGACTACTCGGCCTTCCTCTACGGCTGGGGCACGTCCGTCACCAAGTGGGACTACCTCACCTGGTGGCGCACCGACGGCTGGGCCGAGGACGGCTACGCCGACCAGGCCGTCTACAGCCAGGACCGGACCGGCTACAACGGCACCTACGCCCAACGCATCGACATCACCCAGCACACCACCGGCCGCAAGGGCCTCAGCCAGGGCGCCATCGCCGTCACCGCCGGCCGCGCCTACCAGGTGAGCGCCTATCTCAAACAGACCGCACTGAGCAGCCCGGTGACCGTCACGCTCGGCCCGGACGTCGGCGACAGCGCGAGCTATCCGGCGTACGCGTCCGCGACGTTCAGCGGAGTCGGCTCCGGCTGGACCAAGTTCACCGCGACCCTGACCCCGACCACCACCGACGCCTACGCGAAACTGTTCCTCGGCACCGCCGGCACCGGAACGCTGTGGATCGACATGGTCAGCGTCATGCCGCTCGACCCGGCCGAGGTGACCCTGGGCGGCTGGCGCAAGGACTTCGTCGACGCGCTGACCGCGCTCAAGCCGGGCGCGATCCGCTGGCCCGGCGGCATCATCGCCGACAGCTACACCTTCACCGACGGCATCGGCCCGCGCGACAACCGCCCGCCCATGCACTACAACCAGTGGGACGCGCTCTGGCTGACCAACGACGTCGGCACCGACGAGGTCCTCGCGCTGGCCGCAGCCCTCGCGATCCCGGTCTATCTCAACGTGAACTGGGGCCGCGGAACCCCGGCGACGGCCGCGAACTGGGTGGAGTACACCAACGGCAGCGCGGCCACGACCTACGGCGCGCAGCGCGCCGCCAACGGCCGCAGTCAGCCGTGGAACGTCCACACCTGGGAGATCGGCAACGAGGTCTGGGGCTCGTGGACGCCCGGCTGGACGTCGGCGGCGAACTACGCCGCCAGCTACAACACCTTCCGGGACGCGATGGCCGCGAAGGACCCCACGATCGCGTTCATCGCCGAGGGCGGCGACGGCACCAACAACGACCAGACCTGGAACACCACGGTCCTGACCACCTCGGGCAGCCGGATGGACCACCTCTCGGTGCACTACTACAGCCCGCAGCCGCTGCCCGCCAACTACGACAACCTGACCGTCTACCGGGCGTCGGTCGGTGCACCCACGGTCATCGGCGACCGCATGGCCACCGCCACCGACACCATCCTGGCCAGCGGCGGCGGCCGCGACATCAAACTCGCCGTCACCGAGCACAACGCGATGTACTTCAACGAGGAGCACCGCCGCACGCGGACCCTCGAAGGCGCCCTGCAGGAGGCCGGACTGCTCAACCTGTTCATGCGCCGGGCGGACGCGAACGAGCTCAACGGCGCGTCGGCGCTGGTGAACTTCTGGGACGGCAGCGCGATCCGGCTGGCCAACCGCGGCAGCTTCGTCACGCCGGGGTACCTGGTGCAGCAGCTGGCCGCCACCAAGCGCGGCCCGCTGCTGCTCGACACCGCCGTCACCGGCCCCACGTACAACGCCCCCGCGCTGGGCAACCTGCCCGCCCGAAGCGGCGTTGCGATGCTCGACGTCACGACCACACGGTCGGCCGACGGCACGAAACTGTACCTGTCGGTCGTCAACCGCGACCCCGCCGCCGTGCAGACCTCGACGATCAACCTCGCCGGCGCCGGCACGATCGGGTCGACGGCGAGCGTCGCCACGGTGACCTCGCCCGGCTACCTCGACCAGAACACCTGGCAGAACCCCGGTCTCATCCAGACCGCCACCAGCACGATCACCGGCGTCGGGGCGAGCTTCGACTACACGTTCCCGGCACACTCGTACACCGTCATCACCGTCACCATCGGCGCGAGCCCGGTCAGCGCGCCGACGATCATCGGACGGGTCACCACCACCGGCGGCGCGCCGATCTCGGGCGTCACGGTGAATGCCGGCGGCGGGCTCACCGGCACGACCGACGCCGCGGGCTACTACCGCATCACCGCACCCGTCGGTACCTACACGTTGACCGCGTCCAAGGCCGGCTACACCACGAAGGTCCGCACCGCGGTCGAAGTCTCCACCCTCGGCGCCACACCGCTACCGCTCCGGCTCAGCTGACACCGCGCCGGTGCTGTGCCGCGGCGTGCGGCACAGCACCGGCCGAAGTTGTTGCCGGCGTGCGGAGAACCGGCTGGGTCAGCTGACCGCGAAGACGGTGAGGACGGCGGCGTGGTCGGAGGGCCAGGCGTTGCCTGACGGGTCGGACTGGGACGGGGTGCCTTCCCAGAGCGCGTCGGAGGACAGGACGGTCAGCGGGCCGCGGTAGTGGATGAAGTCGATGCGATCCTGTGGTTCCGGCTCGCCCTTGTGGGCGTCGTATCCATACCCGCCGGCGAAGGTCTTGTCGACCGCGGACCAGGTGTTGCCCGGGTCGCGTGCCGGGTCGGGGTGGGCCTGGCGGTAGGAGTCGGTGAGGCCCGCGTTGGCGGGCGCTGTGGAGGTGGGCCAGGGGACGGCGCCGTACCCGCAGCGGGCGTTCGCGGCCGTCCAGTCCAGGTGTGACGGCGCGTTGAAGTCGCCCGTCAGCAGGACCGGGGTGCTCGCGGACGCGGCGAGGTCGGGTGCCATCGCGGCGAGGATGTCGTTGATCTGCCCGGTGCGGCCGGAGTAGGCCTCCCGGTCGAGCAGCTGCTGCACCGTCAGGTGGCCGAAGCACGCGTCGTAGGGGCCGTAGGGTGTGTACCCGAGGTGGGCGCTCCACAGCCGTAGCGAGCGGGAGCCGAGGTCGATCCGGGCCGCGAGCGCCGAACCGGCGACGGTGGGCGTGGTGGCGGTGATCGGGTAGCGGCTCAGCATGGCGGTGTCGGCGTTCTGGAAGTACGACCACCCGAGCGCGGTGGCGAGCGCCTGCGCCGGTTCTGCACTCGCAGCGACAGGGCTGGCCATCGCCCGCTAGGCGCTCGCGCCGGTGTACGAGCGCAGGCTGCGGCGCCAGGCCAGCGTGGCTGCGACGACCGCGCAGGCCGCCACCGCCGGGGCGAGCAGGAGCAGGTACGCGTCGAGCCGGCCCAGCAACGCCGCGGCCGGGTAGGTGGTGAGGAACGCGATCGGCACGACCGTCAGGACGGCCTGCACCGGGTTGCGGTACAGCTCCACCGGGAAACGGGACAGCTCGAGGAAGGCGAAGGTGACCCGGCCGAGCTCCTCGGCGCCCACCAGCACCACCGAGAGCGCCATCATCGTCACGGTCAGGGCATACATCAGCAGCACGGCGCAAGCCAGCAGCAGCAGGAACGAGGCCAATGCGGCCACCGACACGCCGCGGCCGGACAGCACGACCCCGGTGGTGGCCAGGCTCAGGCCCAGTACCGGGTCGAGCAGGTTGTTGACCCTCAGATGGCGCAGGCTCACCAGCAGTTGCGCGTCGAACGGCTTGGTCAGCAGGAAGTCGAGCGTCCCGAGGCGCACGTAGTCGGTCATCCGCTCCAGGTTGGGCTGCAACAACACCTGGCGTAGGCCGTTGAGAGCGAAGAACAGGCCGATGACGACGAGAACCTCGGCGTGGGTCCAACCGGCCACGGCGCCGGTGAACCGGAAATACACCGACGCGCCGGCTGCCGCCCACAGCATCCAGAACATGCTGAGCGCGACGTTGGAGACAAAATTCAGCCGGTACTCCGCCTCGCCGGCCACCGCCGCCCGCCAGCAGATCCCCAGGATGCGCGCGTGGCGTGTCCACCCGCTCATCCGGCCACCGCCTGGTAGCGGCGCACGCCGCGCCGCCAGACAATCCGGTACAGCAGGGCGAACGCCGCGAGCCAGCCGAGCCCGACGATGAAGCCGTACGCAGTCTGGCGGGCGTCGAGGCGGCCCATCAGCAACTCGATCGGGAAGCCCATCGCGGTGCGGAACGGCAGCACCACCGCCACTGTGCGCAGCCAGTCCGGCATCAGCGCCAACGGGGCGACCCAGCCGGAGGTGAACGAGCCGAGGCCCCACCACAGCAGCCACACGCTGGACGTCTGGGTACTCCAGAACCCGATCAATGCGAACGTCGACGCCATGAGCAGGCCGACCGCGTACGCCAGGACCAGCGCGACGGCGACCGCGGCCAGCCGGACCGGACCGATCGGGTAGTCCAGGCCCGGCACCAGCAGCGCGGCGATCGCCAGGGCCGGCACCAGCACCGTCAGGAACACCACCCGGTGGCCGAGGTCGCTGGTGGCGTACTGGTGGAAGGGGTGCACGGGGCGCAACAGCCGCACGGACAGATCACCGCTGCGCATGTCCGCGTCCCACTGCCACACGACGCGATCGCCGGAGAGATTCCACAGCAGTGTCGCCGCCCCGTAGTACGACAAGAAGTCTCCCGTGGTCCAGCCCGCCGGTGGGCCGCCCTCGGCCACCACGGTGAGCCACACCGCCATCGTCAGCAGCGGAAAGAAGCCGGTGAGCACCGACAGTGCGACCCGGCCCCGGTAGGTGGCTGCCACCAGCGTCGCGCTGCGCACCAGTGCGGGGTATGCGGCGAGCACGTCACGCATGGGTGAACACCGCCCGGATGATGTCCTCCACCGGAGGGTCCTCGATCGCGACGTCCTCGACCGGCAGGGTGGCCAGCAGCCGGGCCGCGACCGCGGCCGTCTCGGCGCGCGGCACCACCAAGGTGACCACCGCGCCGTCGGCGGCGGACACCTCGCCGAAGCCCACCCAGGTCTGCGCCGGGACGGCCTCGCGGAGGGTGACCCGGATCAGTCGGTGCGGCGAGTGCGCCTCGACCAGTGCGGCAAGGTCGCCGTCGAAGCGCAGGGTGCCGCGGTCGATGACCAGCACCCGGCGGGCCAGCGCGGTCACGTCGCCCATGTAGTGGCTGGTGAGCAGGACGGTGGCGCCGTATCGGGCGTTGTAGTCGCGCAGGAACGCGCGCACCGCCGCCTGGCCGTTGACGTCCAAGCCGAGCGTCGGCTCGTCGAGGAAGAGCACGTCCGGCCGGTGCAGCAGCGCTCCGGCGAGCTCGCAGCGCATCCGCTCGCCGAGGCTGAGCACCCGGACCTGCTTGGTGAGCAGCGGCTCCAGGTCCAGCAGGGTGACCAGTTCATCGAGGGCCGAGCGGTAGGCCGCCCCGGTGAGGCCGTAGATCGCCCGGTTGACCTCGAAGGCGTCGGCGGCGGGCAGGTCCCAGAACAGCGCGTTGCGCTGGCCCATGACCAGTGAGATCCGGCGCAGAAAGGCGGGTTCCCGGCGGTGCGGGGTGTGCCCGAGCACCCGCACGCTGCCGACGGTGGGATGCAGCAGACCGGTCAGGCACTTCAGCGTGGTCGTCTTGCCGGCACCGTTGGGGCCCAGGAAGCCGACGACCTCGCCCGTGGGAATCGTGAAGCTGACCTGATCAACCGCGTGGACGGTGACGTGCTCGCGATGGACGAGGGCGCGGAACGCGGCGCGCAGCCCTGGTTGTCGCCGATGCACCCGAAAGTGCTTGGCCAGGTCACGCACCTCGATCACCGCTCGACTCTATACGCGGGTGCACACCGGTCGAATCGAATTTTCCCGCTCCGACGTGGGCGGCAAGCTACGGCGTTCGGCGACCTCGCCACCGCCAACCGGAGGCCGGCGCCCGTTGGCTCCGACGTGCCTTCCGATCGGCCGGCGCAACAGCGCCTCCGGTGCGGCGCAGCAGCACCGCGCACACGATGAGGAAGAGCAGACCCACGATCGTGTACGCCTCGCCGATCAGGTGCTGCGACCACGTCCAGTGCAGCTCCGGCGCCTTGCCCGGCAGCGGAGAGTTGAGGTTCGGGGCCAGGAACACGAGTCCCTGTGGTGCCGGTCCGCCGAGCCGGCCCGACGGGGCGGGCCACGCCAAGAAGACGAACGGGACGAGAACCGCGAGGCATGTGTACCATGCCCGCGCGGACCGGCGGAGGGGGCTGGACCACCGCCGAACGGCGTCCGCCAGCACCAGCACGAGCAGGATCGCGAACACCCAGTGGTGCGTCCACGAGACCGGTGACACGAGCGCGCCGCCGAGGCACACGAGCACCGTTGCCAGGAGCTCGTTCTCAAGTGCGTGCGCGCGGGCAGCGAGCCACACCGCACTGGCGGCGACGACGACCGCACTGACCAACCAGAGTCGATCAGCCCCGTGCGTCGCGCCGACGGTTCGCAGCAAGAGACCGTGCACCGACTGGTTCGCGACGTACCACAACTGCGTTGCCTCGCCGATGCGATCGGCCGACGCGCCGATGCTGGACCAGTACTCGATCGAGTCGTGCGGCGTGGCAACGAAGCCGACGGCGATGCTCACGGCGAAGGCTCCGGTGGCGACCGCGGCCGCGCGCCACCGCCTGGTCGCCAGGAAGTAGACGATGAACAAGCCCGGGACGAGTTTGACGCCGGTCGCCAGCCCCACGCCGAGACCCTTGTACCAGCGGCGGTCCGATGTCGCCATGTCGCCGATCACCAACAGCAGCAGGACCATGTTGATCTGGCCGAACTGAAAGTTGTTCATCGTCGGCTCGAGCCACATGGCGGCCGCGGTGACGCAGGCGGCTAGGCCGGCCCGTCCCCGCCCCTTGGCGACACCGAGCATGCCGAGGCCGATCCACACAATCAGGAGCAGGCAGCACAATGACGCCGCGCTCAGCGCCTGCGCCGCCAGGTACGGCGACAGGAGCCGCATGGGTGTGAAGCAGACCGCGGCCACGGGAGGGTAGGTGAATGGGAGGAAGCCGTGCTTCAGTTCGTAGAGCGATCGCCCGTGCCACAGATCCTCGGTGCCGCGCCGATAGACGAGCGCGTCCATCCCGTTGAAGATTCTGAAATGCCTGTTGGCCCAGAACAGGGCGGCTGCCGAGACAACCAGCGCCGCGCAACCGACCGGCAACAGCCAACCGGGCGGGCGATAGACGACTCGGCGAGGTGTCGATCCCGACAGCTCGGCGGGCTCTTCGGCGCGAATGCCCGTGGTGGCAAGCTCCGCTGCGCTCACAACTCCTCCCGTTCGGCCTCCGCATCGAAGTGGCCGTGTTCCGTTCCGCCGATGAGTGCCGGGCGACCCGTCCAGCCGCCGTGCAGCGCTCGGCGACCCTTCCCGCGGACGAATGCCGCGAAACAGCGGTAGAGGATGAACGGGGCCGGGGTGAGCTTGACACCGCCGGCGATGCCGATGAGGGCGTCCGGTCAGCGAATCCCGAGGTCCTGTCCGAGCTGTGGCAGGACCCGCGCGAAGGCCGTGCGGGCGAACTGCCAGTTGTGCCCGCCGTCGCCGGTGAACTCGTGGCACGTGACACCCGCCGCGGCCGCCGCCCGCGCGAGCTGACGGGCGGTGACGATGCCTCCGGGGTCGTCGGCGCCCGCGGCGAACCAGGCGCTGACCTGGTCGTACCGGCGAGTGGCGAGCAGGTGCACGGGGTCATGGGCGCGCTCGGCGGCCGCGGAGCCGTCGAACAGTGTGTGCAGGGTCAGGCGCGGGCCGCGCAGGGTCGGCCGCGCCTCGCCGCCCAGGTCGACGAGGTGCCGGAAGACGTCGGGGTGGCGGAGCACGAGATCGGCCGCGCAGGTGCCGCCCTCGGAGAAGCCGACGACGGCCCACGTCGCGGCGTCGTGCCGGAGGTGCAGCGCTCCGGTGACGAACGCGGGGACGTCGGCGGTGAGGAAGGTCTCGGCGTTGCCGAGCGTCCCGTCGACGCACTCCGTGTCCCGGTGCGTCCCGCCGTTCTGGTCGACGAAGACGAGTACCGGCGCGACTCCATGGTGCGCGGCGGCGTAGCGGGCGGCGGTGGTCACCGCATCACCCGCCTGCGGCCACTGGCTGGTCCAGCCCGGCACGCCGGCCAGCATCACCACCACCGGCAGGTTCGGGCGGTCGGCGGTGAAGTAGGCCGGCGGCAGGTACACGTATCCGGGGCGGTGCTGGAAATGTGAGACCGTCGCCGGCATGTCGTACGAGCCGAGCACGCCCCTCTCGCGTACCTGCGGCGGTGGCGCCCGCAGCGTCCGGTCGAGTTCGCCGTCCCCCAGCGCATGCGTGTGGCCGAGGAGGTCGCCGACATTCGGCCAGACGGCGTAGGCCTGGTTGACGACCAGCAGACCGCCCGCGATGGTCAGCGGCACCGCGCACACGGCGGCGATCCGGCGGAGGAGGCCCGGGCGGGACAGCGCGAGCGGCACCCCGGCGATGGCCGCCACCGCGAGGGCGAACCAGGCGGCGAAGACCGGCGGGTAGCGGTCGCGGATCGTCGCGGTCACCCGCAGTGTCACCACCGTCGCGACGGTGAGCACCAGTGCGAAGCCCCACAGCAGCGGCAGGGTGCGCGACAGCCAGCGCGGGTCCCGGCGCGCCCACGAGCCGACCAGGGCAGCGAGGGCGAGCAGCTCGATCGCGGTGGCGGCGGCCGGGCTCAGCAGCGGTACGCCGTCGAAGAGTCCGGCGCCGGTGCCGAGGACGAGGGCGAGGAGCACCGCGACCACGGCCGCGATACAGATGGTGCTGCGGTTCAAGCTCATGGGTCACCGCCTGTCAGTGCGCGGCGCGGAATACCCACCCACGCATGAGGACGAATCGCGCCAGGGTGGCGGCGAGATTGGCCACGACGAGCACGCCCATCTCCAGGACGCGGGTCGGATGCTGGCTGACCTGGTTGAGCACGGCGAGCGATCCGCTCGTCATGCCGAGTCCCAGCACGAAGAGCAGCAGGCCCTGGAACTGGTGGCGCACGGCGTGTGCCCGGCCTCGGACGCCGAACGTCAGGCGCCGGTTGACGGCGGTGTTGCCGACCGCCGTGATGAGCAGTGCCGCCAGGTTCGCCGCCTGCGCCCCGGTGTCCGGGCGCAGGACGGCGTACAGCGCGAGATAGGCGAGCGTGCTGAGCACGCCGACGATCGCGAACCGCGCCAGCTGACGGGGCAGCCCTCGCGGTACGCCGGGGATGGGCAGCGGCAGCGACCCGCGGCCGAACTGGGCCCGCAGCGCGGTGAGGGAGGGCCGGCCGGTGATCGCCCCCTCGACCAGCCGCGCGATGCCCCTGAGGTCGGCGACGGCGGTGGGGAGGATGTCGACCCTGGAGTCCGCGTCGTCGACCCAGTCGACGGGCACCTCGTGGATGCGCAGGCCGGCGCGCTGGGCCAGCACGAGCAGCTCGGTGTCGAAGAAGAAGCCGGTGTCCCGCACGAGCGGGAGCACCTGGTCGGCCACGTCCTTGCGGATCGCCTTGAACCCGCACTGCGCGTCGGAGAAGTGGGCGGCCAGCGTGCCACGAAGCAGCAGGTTGTACGAGCGGGAGAGCCACTCACGCTTGGCGCCGCGGACGACGCGCGCGCCGTCGGACAGGCGGGTGCCGATGGCCAGGTCGGAGTGGCCGGTCAGCAATGGCGCGACGAGGGGCAGCAGCGCCGCCAGATCGGTGGACAGGTCGACGTCGGTGTAGGCCAGCACCGCGGCGTCCGACGCCGTCCACGCCGCCCGCAGCGCGCCGCCACGCCCCTTCTCGGCCACGTGGAGGACGGCCACCTCGGGCAGCTCGGCGGCCAGCGTGCGGGCGACGTCGAGCGTGGCGTCGGTACTGGCGTTGTCGGCGACGGTGATCCGGAACGGGTACGGGAACGTCCCGGTGAGGTTCGCGTGCAGCCGCCGCACGCCCGGCCCCAGGTCCGTCTCCTCGTTGTACACGGGGATGACGATGTCGAGGACCGGCGCCTGGAGGCCGGACCGGGTGTCGCGCGTCTGGGTGGTCGCGCGCGGAGGTCGGACATCGGTCACCGTCTCACCTCGACAGGTCGTAGATGGTGACGCCGTCGGTCGTGGTGGCCGGGTAGTTGTGCTGCACCCAGTCGGCGATCCGGGCGCTGTCGCTCGGGCGGGTGCCGGCCAAGACGCGGGCGAACGGATCGGCGATGAAGTAGTGGATCCGCTTGGCGGCGACGTCGCGCTGGAACTGGGCGAGCGTGGGCGTCGGGTCGGTACCGCTGAAGCCACCGACCGCCATCGCGGGCCGCCCCGTGGCCAGCTGATAGGTCGCCGCACCGCGCGAGCCGATCGTCGCGACGACCCAGGTGTACGCACCGGCATCGCGCGTCAGCAGCGCGCGCACCCGCGGGTCGGGTGCACGGTCGGCGAGCAGTCGCGCCATGCTGATCGCGCCGGTGGTGCGCCCGCCGCCTCGGATGCCCACGTCGGGCCAGGGACCGTCGATGCCGCCGCCCCGCCCGCCGCGGATGCCGGGCATAACGGGCCCCGCGGACACGAGCGGCCCGGATCGGGGCGCCGCGACGGTCTGCAGGGAGTACGCCGCCGGACCGGCGAGGACGGCGACGAGGGCGGCGGCCGCGGCGAGCGCCGGAAGCACTGCCGTCGAGCGGCGGTCGTGCCGAGCCGGGCGCGCGGACCAGGCCAGCGCGGCCGCCGCCAGCAGACCCGTCACCACGACCACGGCCCGCAGCCACGGCTGGAAGGCGGCGCTGCGGTCGAGGAGCACCCAGGACCAGGCGGCGGTGCCGGCGACCACCGCGGCCAGCAGGCGCGAGCCGGCCCGGTCGCAACGCAGTCGCCACAGGGTGTGTACGCCCATGCCGGCCAGCGCCGCGACCGCCGGGGCGAGCGCCAGCGTGTAGTACGGGTGGAAGATGCCGTGCATCAGGCTGAGGACCAGTGCGGTCACCACCAGCCACCCGCTCCACAGCACGTACGCGGCCCGCCACCGTCCGGCCTGCGTGGGTGCCGCGGCGCTCCTGCCCGCCAGCACGAAGCCGGCCACGCACAGCACCAGGGCGGCGGGGAGCAGCCAGGCGATCTGTCCGCCGGTCGTGGCGTCGAACATCCGGCCCCAGCCGGGCCCGTCGAAGCCGAGGCGCCGCCCGTCGAATCCGGCGATCTCGTTCCCGGTGAGCCGGCCGAAGCCGTTGTACCCCAAGGCCAGTTGCAGGACGTTGTCGTCGGTGGAGCCGCCGACGTACGGGCGCAACCGTGCCGGCGTCAGCTCGACGATCGCCACCCACCAGCCGGCGGACGCGACCATCGCGGCCCCGCCGAGCAGCAGCTGCCGGACCCGGCGCCCGACCGGGGTCGGCGCGAACATCAGGTAGGTGAGGGCGAACGCCGGCAGGACGAGCAGCGCCTGCAGCATCTTGGTGAGGAAGCCGAAGCCGACGCAGGCCCCGGCGAGCACCAGCCAGCCGCTGCGCGCGTCCTCCACCGCCCGCACGATCGCGTATGCGCCGGCGACGAGGGCCAGCATCAGCAGGGCGTCGGGGTTGTTGTACCGGAACATGAGCGTCGCCACCGGAGTCGTCGCGAGCACCGCCCCGGACAGCAGCGCCGCGCCCGGCCCGAACCACCGGCGCACGACCGCGTACAGCAACGCGACCGTCGCCACGCCCTCCAGCGCCTGCGGCACGAGGATGCTCCACGGGTTGAGCCCGAACAGCCGTACCGAGAGGCCGGCGACCCACAGCGCGCCCGGGGTCTTGTCTACGGTGATGAAGTTCGCGGCGTCGAACGACCCGAAGAACCACGCCTTCCAGCTGGTCGAGCCGGCCTGGGCCGCCGCCGAGTAGAACGAGTTGGCCCACCCGGACGCGCCGAGCCCCCACCCGTACAGCAGCGCGGCGACGACGAGCAGGATGGCGAGCGCGGGCCTGGCCCAGATCGGGTCCCCCTCCCGGCCGCGCAGCACGCGGCGGAAGGTCGTTGACCAACGGGATCCGACGCCTCGAGCTGTCTCGTCGACCGGCGGGAGTGCCGTGGACATGGCTCAACGGTAGCCAGCCCGCCTGTCCACACGGCCGCCGTCGCCCGTGAAGTTACTGTGAGGCAGGCCGCGATTGCACCGCTCGCCGCTGGGTATGGGAGTGGCTGGACCGCATACCCTGCGACCGGCGTCGATGCCGGCGTCCGCTGGCGCAATGCCTGCCCGCCGCGTGCCCGCTGGCACTTCCCATCAGGGGGTTCTCCTGCCGATGCAGAAACGTTATGGTCAGTGGGCTCACCGTGGATGGCCGTCGCCGCTCTCAGGGCGACGTCACGATGGGCCCGCTGAGTCGTGCTCGCACGAGCCGGGGAACCAAGCACAACTGGGGTGAATCCACGAGGCGCTCCGCCTCGAGGTAGGGCGATCTTCCCGCCCGAATCCGTCAGCTAACCCGGTAGGCGGTTTCGGAAGGAGCATCGAGTGCAGACCCTCGCCCGGCGCAACAGTCGCCGCCCCGTCTCGACCCGCGGCCAAGGAGCCGATCCGCCGGCGTAGTCCGGTCACGAGTTTCCGCGGTAGCCGCCGCGGCACCCGACGCCTCTCGTTCGGCACGCCCACAGCTCCCCCTGCACGACTGTCCATTCTGGACAGCCGGTGGATGCTGCCGTCCTCTCATGCCGAGCCCGGCTTGCCGCCGGGCCGGTGGCTGCTGCCCGGATCGGCCTGTCGAGGTTCCCGTGACGTACCCAAACCCTGATCATTCAACCACCGCACCGGCCGGCGAGACCGACGATGAGCGGCCCGGCGCCGCGCACCGGCGCGGCCCCCGTCACCTGCGGCGCGACCACCGCGGCCGGCACGCCGGGGCGGGCCGGCCGCGCATCGCGCTGTACTCGGCCGGGGCGGCCATCGCCGCCGCGGCGATCGGCGCCGTGTTCGTGTCGATGTCGTCGGCCAGCCGGCCGGATCCCGTGATCCGGGCCGACACGGTCGCGGTGGGCGAACCGGACCGCTCGGCGGCCACCGAGAACCGCGCGGCCCGCGGCGAACAGCGCAGGGCGGACCCGCCCAGCCCGCAGCCGGCGTCCTCGGCCGGCGCCCAGCCGAAGGCGTCGGCGACGCAGGCGCCTACAACGGCGGTCCCGAAGGCGGCGGTACCGACGCCGAAGGCGACATCGGCGGCACCGGCGCCCGCCGCGTCGAAGCCGACCGTGCACGCACCGGTCGGCGGGCTGACCCAGGCCGAGATGAACAACGCGGTCGCCATCATCGAGGCCGGCCAGCAGATGAACCTGCCGTCGCGCGCGTTCGTCGTGGCGATCGCCACCGCGCTGCAGGAGAGCCACCTGCAGGTGCTGGCGAACCCGAACGTTCCCGCGTCGCTGAAGCTGCCCAACGAGGGTGTCGGGACCGACCACGACTCCGTCGGCCTGTTCCAGCAGCGGCCCAGCTGGGGACCCGTCGCCCAGCTCATGGACCCGCACCAGTCCGCGCGCCTGTTCTACGCGGCGCTGGTGAAGGTCAACGGCTGGGAGCAGCTGGCCGTCACCGTGGCGGCGCAGACCGTTCAGGTATCGGCGTTCCCGGACGCCTACGCCAAATGGCAGTCCCTCTCCGAGCAGATCGTGAACGCCGTCGTGTAGGACCCGGTGCGGGACGGTCGCATTTGCCGATCGGAGGGCGGCACATCAGCGAGCGAGGAGGCGGGCCGGGCACAAGCCCCGCTTCGCCTTGCCCGCGGGCAAGCGCATCCACTGGGCGAGGTCCAGCATCGCGGCGCCGTCGCTCACCGAGACGCCGTCGGGTCGCACGGTCAGGCGCAGGGTGCCGAGCGCGACCTCGACCGGGGCGCCGGGCTGCTGGAACCACAGCGCCGGGCCCGGTGCGGCGGCCAGGGCGCGCCACAGGTCCGGCGGGCACGACACCTCGAGGGTCTCGCCGTGCGACCACGGGGTCTGCCAATGCGCGGCCAGGCCGTCGTGGAGCTGGCGGGTCGTGGGCGTCGGGATGTACCGCCGCGTCGCGCAGTCCATCGCGTGCTCGAGATAGCGGGACAGCTCCGGCAGGGCCGGCGTGCCGTCCAGCCGGGCGCCGACCTCGATCCCGGTGCCGGGGCGCAGGCCGTGCTCGGCGTCGAAGTTCGCGGAGAACAGCAGGCCGCGCTCGCCGTCGGCCACCGCGGCCTTGGCGTGGTTCAGATCGTCGGCGACGAGCTCGACGCCGAGGTCGTGCAGGAGACCGGCTTGACGGCGGTGGCGGTCGCGGTCGTTCATCGCGCGGACGAACAACCGCACCCGCACGCCGCGCGCGACGGCGGCGGCCAGCGGGTCGAGGAGCAGGTCGGGGTGCTCGTCCAGGCGGTTGAGGGAGAACGAGGCGAGCACCAGGTCGCGGCGGGCGCCGGCGATGACGTCGAGGAGGTTGCGGTGCAGGCCGGCCGCCGCAGGACCGTCCGTCCACACGACCGACGACGCCGGGGCGGTGAACGCCGCCGGTGAGCGCTCGCCGCCGCGGTCCCTGACGCGGTACCCGCTGTCGAACGACGGCAGCTCGTAGCGGCAGCCAACTGTCCACATGTGCGCGAACATCCGCGCCAGCGCCGCGACGGAGCGCGGGTCGTCGAGCACGACGCCCGCCTCGCCGACGAGGGTGAACGCGCGGGTCTCGAGGTTCGCGCTGCCGACCCAGGCAACCTCGTCGTCGACGACCACGAACTTGGCGTGGCAGTTCTCGTGGCCGCGCACCGCGATGCCCTGGTGCACCAGGGAGACGAAGCGCTTCTTCTCGGCCTCCACCTTCTGGCCGACGTCGCCGCGCTCGGCCAGCTGCGCGAGGCCCCGGCGCAGGCTGTCCTCGCTGAGCTCGCTGATGACGTACACGCCGCCGGTCAGCCTGCGTGCGGTCTCGGCGAGGGCGTCGATCAGCTCGTCGTCGCCGAGGATGAAGCTGGTGACGAAGACCTTCCGCCGGGCGTTGCGGATGAGGTCGAGCACGGCGTCACGCAGGGACGGCGGCGAGTCGCGGAAGGTGCCGCAGAAGCGCCAGCCCGACCCGTTGCCGGCCGGAGGCTCGAAGGGCCGCTGGCCGGCGCCGCGCAGCAGGAAGAAGCCCTCGTCGGACCGGGTCGCGCCCAGATCGAGGTCAGGCATAGTCGAAGTCCTCGGCCTCGCGCATGGCGTGCACCAGCGGGAAGTACCGCAGCTGCCAGGCCCGGGCCATCAGGCGTCCGCGCTCGGCCGCGTCGTGGGCGGGCACGCCGTCCTGCAGCGCCTTCTGCAGCGCGGCGTCGAGATCGATCATCGCGGCGGCCTCGGCGTCGCCGGGCGCGAGCCGCACCGCCGCCACGATGCGGGCGTGCGTGTGGCGCACCTCCAGGCCGATCGGGGCGGTCAGCAGGCCCGTCCCGGCCAGCGCGCGGGCCTGCGCGCCGTCGACGGTCACCCGCCAGCGGCCCGGCCCGTCGCGGCGCGGCGCCGGCCAGGGCGGCTCGGTCAGGCCGATCGCCCGCATGGCCGCCTCGGCGTCGCCCGGCTCGGCGGCGAGGTCCGCGGCCAGCGCCGACCACCGCGCCACGAGCCCGGCGGCGCCGCTCAGGTCGACGGTGACCGCCTTGCCGGAGCCGCAGGCGACGTCGACGCGCACGGTCGGGCGGGCGCCGTCCTGCAGTACCGTCGCGGCAACCTCGACAACTGGACACATCGGCAGGGGTGGGGTCCGGTCGGCGCCGGCCATCGCCGTCAGGGGCTCGTCGGCGCCGTCGGGCAGGCCGACCACGTTCTCCGGCAGGTTCGCCACCCGCCGCGCCGCGATCCGCTCGGACAGCAGGGTCCGCACGCTGACCCGGTGCAGGCGCTCGGGCAGCGGCGCGGCGACGGAGACCTTCGGGACCCGGCGTTCCCACTCGCCCAGCCCCTCCCCCACGACCACGAGGTCATCGGTCGTGGGCAGGTACAGCAGGTCGATGGTCGCGGTCCCCGACCGCGCGGGAGCCTCGGTCGGCCGCGCCGCACCGGTGAACGGACGCAGCGCCCCGTCGCGCCAGTCGAGCAGCGCCAGGCTGTGCAGGCGCCGCGCGATGCCGGCGAAGATCAGTGGCGGCAGGCCGGTGAACGCCTCGAACGCCTCGGCGCTCAGCCGGCCGAGGCGCTCGACCGCCGCGATCGTGAACGTGTCCACCTCGTTGAGCTCGACGGGCTCGCGGGTGGTCACGGCGACGTCGCGCCACCACAGGACGGGCAGCCGGGCCCACGTGACCTGCACGCCGGGGCGGTCGTCCGGCGGCGCGGCGGCCGCCCGCGCGTACCTGGTCACGAACCGTCCCAGTCGACGTTGACCTCCAGCACGTCCGGTGGCAGGCCGAAGAGGCCGCGGTAGAACGCCTCCGCCTCCGGCACGCCGTTGAGGGCGCGCAGGGTCGGGCGGTGGCCGACGAGCACCAGCGAGCGCCGCGCCCTTGTACAGGCGACGTTGAGGCGGTTGATGTTCTGCAGCCACGGCCCCCACCTCGGCGGCGGCACCGCCCGCGGGTTGGGCCGGCGGGTGCGGTCCTTCGGCCGGCCGAACGTGCGGCAGAACGAGATGACGACGATGTCGCTCTGCTGGCCCTGGATGCGGTCGATCGAGTCGACGACACGGAACTCGAGGTTGGGGAAGCCGGCGTACCGCGGATGGCCCAGCCGCCCGCGGATGAGCCGCGCCTGCGCGCCGTAGAACGCGAGCACGCTGATGGTGGTGCGGCCCGGCACGCCCAGCGCGCCGAGTTCGTCGTTCCAGGTGCGGCAGACCCCGGCGACCCAGTCGGCCTCGAGATGGTTGACGAAGCTGGTGGTGCCCTCCGGCAGGTCGTCCCACGGCCACGACTGGCTGGAGGTGTCCAGGAAGACCACGGGTGCGCGGAACGACGGGGTGAGCAGCGGCTGCGGCAGCAGCGGGTCGTCGGCGGGCGGCGAGACGTACTCGCCGTCGTACACCGGCATCCGCACCAGCTCCGCGATCCCGGGTGTCATGCGCCGCTGCTCGACGAGGCGCCGCCGCGGCCCGGTGTCCTCCGGCGTCCGAGCCACGCACCGCTCGAAGAGACTGCTGACCAGGTGCTCCCGCATCGACGCGAGCAGCGTGCGCTCGGGGTCGTCCGCGGCGCCGGCGACGTGCGAGATCTGGTCGGCGTACACCTTGCGGTGCGCCTCCGCCCACGCGCCGCTCGACAGCAGCCGACGCGCGATGCGGTCCACGGAGTCGACGCGGAACGGGTGCTGCTCGCGGTCGTCGAGGGCGTGCCACAGCGACGCCAGGTGCTCCACGGCGCCCCGCGGCGTGGGTGCGGCGTCCCGCTCGGCGAGGTGGATCGCGGCCATGGCGTGCACGTGGTGCTCGACGGCGGGCTCGACGTACGGCGTGAGCTGCTTCTCGTCACCGACGAGGATCCAGCGCCGCGCCCGCTGCGCCGGGATGAGAAACTCCCCGACGGTCACCTTGCTGGCCTCGTCGACGATGAGCGTGTCGTAGTCGAGGTCCCGGAAGGGCCGCGCCCCGCCGAAGCCGACCGTGGTGGTGCAGATGAGATTGGCGGCGCTGGACACCGCGCGGCGCGCGACCTCGTGTGCGTCGCTGGCCCCGATCGTGTCGAACCACATCTGCTGCACCTCGATGAGCGTCTCCAGCGCGCGCTGCGACTCCTCCAGCGCAGCCGCGGTGGCCGGGTCCGCGCGCAGGCCTTGCTCGGCCAGGCGCCCGGCCGCGCGCGTCAAGGCCCGCTCGAGCTCCGCCTCGTCCCGCTCGGCCGCGGCGATCTTCTCCCGGTCGGCGCGCTCCCGTTCGGCCATCGGCGCGAGGAACGACCCGCGTGCGGCCGCGCGCCGGTCGGCCTCCCGCTGGGCACCCTCGTGCCGGGCCCAGGCCTCCGCGCGCAGGCGCCCGAGCCGGCGTTCCCGGCCGAGCAGCCGGGCCGGCTCGCCGAGGCCGAGCGCGTCGAGGAACCGGCCGAAGGCACCCCGCGAGCGCTCCACGGCGACCCGCCGCTCGTAGGTGGAGCGCTGCTCGGCGCCCAGCCGCATCGCCTCGGCGTAGTGCATGCCGGCCGTGTGCTTCCAGTGCTCGAGGTGGGCGTCGAAGGCCCGGGTCTGGTCGGCGTGCCGCGCGGCCCGGTCGGCGGCGGTGCGCCGGGCGGCGACGGTGGACTGGCGGGCCGCTTCGTGTCGCGGTACCAACGACAGCCACGAGGCGACCGCCTCACGCTGCGCCGTCACCTGACGCAGCCGGTCCCGCCACTGCGCCATCCTGCTGTTCTCCGGCGTGCGGACCCCGGCGACCGCGCCGTCGTACCCGCTCAGCGTGAAGCGCTGCACGTCGGAGGCGACATACCGGTCGTTCCACGACAGCCGCAGCGGCAGCACACCCGGCTCGTCGGCCAGCCGGCGCAGCACCTCGTCGAGCGCGACGTGGGTCGGGGCGGTCAGCAGCACCCGCTCGCCCCGGGCGATCAGGCGGCGCGCGACCTCGGTGATCACCTGCGTCTTGCCGGTGCCGGGCGGCCCCTGCACGAGGAACGCGTGTGGCGCCGCGAGTGCGCCGGCGACCGCCTCGCGCTGTGCCCGGTTCAGCGGCCGCCCGGTAACCTCGGCGACCGGCTCGTGCGGCGGGTGCAGCAGGTCCTCCGGCCGGCACAGCAGGGTCGCCAGGGCCGTCCAGTTGCCGACGGTGCGCTCGTCCAGGAACGTGTGCAGCGCCTGCGCGTGGCGCCCGTACCGGAGTTCGCCGGTCTCCGACACGACCACCCGGGTGCCCGGCCCGAGCCGGCGGCGTGCCGTCTCGGCGTCGCGGTGCCGCTCGGGGCGGGTGAGTACCACGAGGTCGTCGACGACCTCCGCCGCTTCCAGGGTCATCGCGGCGTCCTGGTCGTCGGACGGCCACACGGTGAGCCGCCCGGCGTCGTCGCCGACCGCGAACGGCGCCGGCGCGTCGAGCCGGACGACGAGCTCGCCCGCGGCGGGGTGCTCCGCGCCGAACCACGCCGCGCCGTCGACCACCTCGCCCCGCGCGGTCGCCTTGTCGCCGAACCTGGCCTGCTGCCGGGCCAGCTCGAACAGCGCGCGCAGCGACCCGTACCGGCGGCGCGCGTCGTGGCGCAGCTCGGCCTGCCGGCGCGGGGTCAGCCGCACGCGGGTCAGCGTCCGCTCGGCCTCCCGCCGCAGCCGCCGCCGGTCGAGCTCCTGGATGAGCACGGTGAGATCGCACCGCGGCGCGGCGGCCGGGTCGTGCAGCGTCACCCGGGCCGGCTTCACCGGCACGTACCGCTCGGGCAACCGATCCCGGCGGAACGAGGCGTGGTCCAGCACCGTGATGTCGGTCCCGGTGCGCCGCCATCGCTCGACGTGCAGGCGGATCTCCAGCCGCTGCGTGCTCAGCCGGAACACGCCCGAGTCCTCCGCACGCCCGCCGAGCACCCCCTTGTGCAGCTCGTCGACGACGTCCTCGGTGGTCAGCCGGAACTGCCGCAGCCGGTGCGCAAGCGCGTCGAACGCCGCGAGGTCGAGCGCCGGCTCGACCGGCTCGCCGAACACGGTGTGCAGCTGCTCACGGAACTCGCCCAGCCACGGCCCGGCACCCATGTCAGCTCGCGCCCCGCACGAACGCCAGCTCACTCCGCGCCGCGCCCAGCTCCTCGCCCGGGCGGTGCGCGCGCCAGTAGGCCCGCAGCACCTCGTTCGCCTTGGCGTTGAGCTCCTCGGACTGGTGCTGCGAGATGAACTGCTCACCGTGCGCGAGCACCGACGCGTTGCGCGCCTTGGCGAGCCGCTCCAGCTCGCGCAGCCCGTCGACGGTGTCGAGCCCCGCCGCGGCGGCGAGCGGATCGTCGATCACCTTGAGGAGCACCGCGGCCGCGAACGGCCCAGGATTCGACGGCAGCGAGGGCCGCCCCTGGACGTTGCGGACGGCGTTGACCGTGTCGCGGTACCGCTGCGCGAGCGCCGCCCGATCGCCCGTGAGCCGGGCGTAGTCCGGCGCGTCGCACGCGAACCCGTACTTGCGCTTCAGGTGCGCCGACAGGCAGTGCTCGATGGTGCGGTACGAGAACAGGGCCGCGAAGTCGTGGCGCCCGACCCCGCGGTAGTGCTCGTCGAGCAGGCTGAACGTCAGCAGCAGCGCCCGGCTGTCCCCCGTCGCCAGCTCGCTGAGCAGCTGCAGCTGGGCGTGCACGGTGCGCACCGTCTCCTCGCTCACGTCCCGCCGCGCCGACCCGAGCGCCGCCCGCACCTGCGCGACGGCTTTCGGCATCGCGTCACGGTCGAGATCACACCAGGCCCGATACAACCCGGAAAGCGCCGCCATGAACCGCGCCAGCCCGGGCTGCACGAGCCGCTCCGCCAGCACCGCGAACCGGCTCCGCGCGACTTCGAAGTTTCCACTGGCAAACGCCTGCGTGGCGACGTCCATCTCCTGTTCGCCGAAGAGCGAGGTCGGATTGTCGAGCACGAGCATCCGATCCGACCCCGGCACGGCCTGCCGCAGCACCGGATCGTAGTCCCCATCGACATAGGACAACCCGAGGTTCAACTGCCAGGCGGCCAATGCCGCACTGGCCCCCATGACCTTTCGCCCGCCGGTAATGTCGATGTAGGCGGCGACCGGCCCGTCATGCCGCCGGGCCACGATGTCAACCTCTTCACGCACGATCCGGTAGATGCTGAGCGGATCGGTGGACACACAGGGCCGCGCAGAAAACTCCGAGGCACGCAACAATCCCCTGGCCACGACGTTCTCGTGCACGACATCGATGGTGTCCTGCGCGGCGTCGGACGTGATCAGCACCAGCCGCGCCGGCCGCAGAATCTTGAACGCCAGCACGACGGGCCGCGGCGACATCCCGGTCATGCAGATCAGCAGATCGACGCGCGGCGGCAGATCAAGCCGACTGTCCCGAGCCTGCTGCGCACAGGCATCCGCGAGGTGCTCGAGATAGTAGCGGGTGGCCTGCTCATAGGCCGATCCGTCGCCGTGCCCGGCACGGCCTTCGCTGATCTCGCGCATCTGCCGCACGTGCGACTCGATGTCACCATCGACCATCACCAACATAGCCTGCCATCAAACCTACGGCGATTCAAAACCAGTTGGATCTCACCGGCCACCCGGTGTAACCGGATCTTGATGGGCTTGTGCCGTGCCACTACTCGGCGCACGGATTGGGGGAAGCCGTGATTACGTGCGCCGCGCGTTCCTTTTCGTGCTAGAGTTCGCACGAAAAGGCGGGTGATCATGGCAGACAGCGACGCGGCGGCGTGCGAGGTGTGCGGTCGGCCCCTGGAGTCCCGGTCGGGGCCTGGGCGTCGGCGCCGATACTGTGGGGCGACCTGTCGCAGTGCGGCCCGGCGGCAGCGAGCGAATGAGACTGTCGTCAAGACCTCCTTGACAACGGAATCGCGTAAAGAGAAGCTTGACGACATGGATGTCGAATCGCCGTTGCAGGCG
Organism: Dactylosporangium sucinum; assembly: GCF_014647515.1. GTDB lineage: Bacteria > Actinomycetota > Actinomycetes > Mycobacteriales > Micromonosporaceae > Dactylosporangium > Dactylosporangium sucinum. Next base: position 111,097 of record NZ_BMPI01000001.1, read on the forward strand.
CTCCGGCAAGCCCTCGACGCCGTGCGTGCGGCCGAGAGCAGGCTGCGCGGCGCCGTTGACGCCGCTCGCGAGGCCGGCCACACCTGGTCGGAGATCGGCGAAGTGCTCGGCACGACGCGGCAGGCCGCCTTCCAGCGCTTCGGCCGGCCGATCGACCCACGCACCGGCACCCCGATGAACGCCGCACTGCTGCCCGGCGCGACCGAGGCCGCGGTCGCCCTCTTCGTCAACCTCGCCGAGGGCAACTGGGAGGAGGCGCGCCGCGACTTCGACGCCAAGGTCAGCGAGGCGCTGCCCGACGCGGCCTCCGTCGCCGCGACGTGGGCCGCGATCGCCGGCCGGTGCGGGCGATACGAGCAGCGTATGGGCGAGCCGATCGCCCACCAGCTCGGCGACTACACCGTCGTCGACATACCGCTGCAGTTCGAGGTCGGCGAGCAGGTGGGACGGGTCAGCTTCAGCCCCGACGGCAAGGTCGCCGGCCTGTTCGTGCTGCCTCCCGAGGCGATCTGAGGATGCGCAACCCCGCCGTCTGGCTCCCGATCGCCGCGCTGCTGCTGGCGTTCATCGTCGTCTGCTACGCGCAGCTGATCAGCAGGCCGGCCAAGTATCTGCCCAAGGCTGTCTGGGCGCTGATCATCCTGGCGCAGATCCCGATCGGTGGTGTGCTGTATCTGATCATCGGGCGCTCCGAACGGACGACTGCTGAGCCGCCACCCACCGCCACCCCGGCCCTGCCTGAGGTGGACCGGCCGCGGCCGGTCGCGACGCAACCCCCGGCCGTGCGCACCCATGCCATAACGAAGCTCTTTCCCGGCGACGTCGGCCTGCACGCTGTGGACCTGACCGTGCCGGCCCGCGGGGTGTACGGACTCGTCGGCCCCAACGGTGCGGGCAAGACGACACTGCTGTCCCTGCTCGCCGGGTTACGCCGCCCCGACGCCGGCCGGCTGTCCACCACGGCCCAGGTGATGCTGTGCCCCGACACGCCGGCCTTCGAGCCGTGGCTGACGGCGGCGGAGACGGTCGAACTGTTCCGGCGGCTGAGCCCGAACGGGACGACCGGCACCGACCACGCCCTCGCACTCGCCGGCCTGACCGCGGCGCGCGACCGGCGGGTCGGCGGCTTCTCCCGAGGCATGGCGCAGCGGCTCGGCCTCGCCGTCGTGCTCGCCTCCGGCGCCCAGGTGCTGCTGCTGGACGAGCCGACCAGCGCCCTGGACCCGCAGGGCCGCGCCGAGATCCTGAACCTCATCACCGCGCTCGGACGCGACCACGCGGTGGTCTTCTCCAGCCACATCCTCGCCGACATCCAGCGTGTGGCCGACACGGTCGGCGTCCTCCGCGAGGGCCGGCTCATCTACCAGGGCCCGGTCGACGAGCTCCTGGACAGGCACACCCGACCGAGTTGGCAGCTGCACCTCCGCGCGGGCGCCGACCGGCTCGCCGATCGCCTCGGCGGGCTCGACTGGGTGGCCGCGGTGCGGCGGCACGAGCAGGGGCTGCGCGTGGACACCACGAGTGTGCACGCCGGCGAAACGCTGCTGCCGGCGGAGATCAGCGCGAGCGGTGCGGAACTCATCGCGTTCAATCCGGTCGGCGCGGACCTGGAGACGGTATTTCTGAACCTGGTGGAGGTGCAGCCGTGAACCTGTGGCGGCTGGAGTGGCTGAGGCTGTTGCGGACCGGGCGTTGGATCGGCTTGGCTGCGGTCTTCCTGCTGCTCGGCTTCGGCGAGCCCCTGGCCACCCGGTACCTGGGAGAGCTGCTGAGCGGCGCCGCGGGCAACGGCTACATCCAGGTCACGGTGACCAAGCCGCAGCCCTCCGACGGGATGGGCGCCTACTTCGGCAACATCACCACGCTCGGCACGCTCGTCATCGTCGTCATCGCCGGCCTCGCCTTCTCGGTGCGTGCCAACCCGCCGCTCGCCGCGCTCTATCTGACCCATGTGCCGGGTCGGATCGGACTGCTGGTCCCGCGACTGGTGACGATGGCGGCCGCGGCCGCGTCGGCCAGCGTCGTTGGCGGGGTCGCGGCGGCGTACGAAACGACCCTGCTGCTCGGCGCGCCGGCCGTGCGCGCGACCGCCACCGGCATCCTGATCTCCAGTCTGGGCGCGGTCTTCGCCGTTGCGGTCACCTTCCTGGCCGCCATGTTCCTGCGCGGACAGGTGGGCACGATCGCGGTCGCGCTCGGCGCGACCTTTGTCGCGGTGCCGTTCGCCAATCTGATCCCCGGCATCCGCAACATCGGGCCCGCAGCCTTCATCGCACTGCCCAAGCAACTGCAGCTCACCGAGTGGCGCACCGACGATACCCGGGCAACCGTGGTGACGCTGCTGCTCGCCGCCGCGTGCGTGGCCGGTGGGCTGTGGCGAGCCAGCCGCTGGGAGCTGTAGACCGCCCGCGCTGGTAGCGCCGACCCGTCTTGCCCCTGCGCTGACTGTGATCAGCCTCGATCCGATGGCCGGCGTGGCGACCGGACACGGCGCTGACACCCGCGAAAGTTTCATCCCCCGGCCGTGAAAGGTTTTCGGACCGGCCTCGCCATCTTGCCGAAAAGGTTTTCGTGAACCATCCTGGCCGCACCCATCGGAGCTCGTGGATGAAAGGGGATGAGCATGCGGCGTGAACGGGTTCGCGGGCTCGTGGTCGTCGCGGCCACGGTCAGCCTCGCCGCGGCCGGGGCGACCGTCGCGACGACGGCCGGTGCCGCCGCGGCCGGCTGCCGGGTGACGTACACGGTCAGCTCGCAGTGGCAGGCGATCAGCGGCTGGACGCTGACCTGGAGCTTCACCAACGGCCAGACCGTCACCCAGGCCTGGAACGCGACCGTCACGCAGAGCGGCGCGGCCGTGACGGCGGTCAACGTGGGGTACAACGGCGCGCTCGGCACCGGCGCCAGCACCTCGTTCGGGTTCAACGGTGCCTGGAGCGACGCCAACCCGGTGCCGGCCTCGTTCCGGCTCAACAACGTCGCCTGCACCGGATCCGTCAACCCGTCGGCGAGCGCCTCGCCGTCGCGGTCGTCGTCGCCGTCCCCGTCGCCGTCGTCGACGGGCGGCACCGGCCTGGCGAACCGGACGGTCCGGGTCCTGTGGCTCAAGCCGACCGACGTTGCGTTCAACCAGCGGTACCCGGACGGGATCGCGAACGTGATGCGGGAGGCGCAGCGGTACTACCAGCAGGAGCTCGGCAAGACCTTCACGCTCAACACGACGGTCGTGGAGGTGGTCAACGGCGAGCGTGACACCAACTTCTACATCAACAACAACTGCACGTCCGCCGACCGCTACTGGTGCGTGGTCTTCAACATGCAGGCCGAGCTGCGCCGCCGACTCGGCATCAACAACCCCGACAGCCGCTGGCTCGTCGTCGGCGAGATCAGCGCCGAGGACGTCGGCAAGTCCGGCGGCGGGGCGAGCCCGGGCTGGGTCCTGCTCAGCGGTCACGACGCGGACGGCGCGGCCGGCGTCAACGGGCCGATGAACCGCTGGTACGGCGGGATGGTCCACGAGCTCGGCCACGCCTTCGGGTTGCCCGACTCGACCTCGACCGACGGCACGCCCATGTCCGCGTCGTTCTACAGCTACCCGAACACCCACTTCAGCCAGGCGCAGAAGAACGCCATCCTCAGCGGCCCGTACGGCAGCTTCCTGTCCTGGCAGTGAGGCTCGGTGGCGGCGTCCGGCCCCGGACGCCGCCACCCCGTGGCCACGCCCGGGTTCGCGTTGTCAGCCCGCGCTGAGGTCGGTGCGGCGGACGATCAGCCAGGCGGCGGCGAGGGCCACTGCGGCCAGGCCCAGGTAGCCGGCGCCGATGATCAGGTGGAAGTCGGGGATCCTGCTGCTCGGCTGATACATGATGTGCTGCTGGAGGTGGTTGTCGACGTAGCAGGAGAGCGCCGTGGTGGCACCGTTGTCGGGCGGGCAGAGGCGTTCCAACTCGGCGCCGGTGAGCTGGTGCCGGGAGGCGTCGTACAGGCCCGACGGCTGGTCGGCGCTGTAGTTGACGAAACCGCCCTTGACGATCAAGGCGTTCTTGTCCAGCAGATCGTCCGGCACGCCGAGCTGCCGGTAGCCCGACAGCGGCTCAATGAGCGTGGGAAAGCGCCACCGGACGAGCAGCATCAGGCCGATGAAGCCCGCGGCGACGCCGAACACGGCCGGGAGTGTGCGCTTGACGGCGGCGCCGAGCGCGACGCCGACCGCGAACCAGCAGATGCTGACGGCGAGCGGGAGCATCCCGGTGTCCAGGAACGTCCTGTACTGGAACAGGCTCCCCTTCGAGACGCTGGCCAACGCGTGTTCCAGGTGGTCGCTCGCGCCCGCGACGGCCGCGGTCACGGCTGCCACGAACAGGCCGAGCAGGCTCAGCTTGGTCCACAGCCAGCGGGCCGGGGAGACGTCCTGGCTCCAGGCCAGCAGCAGGGTCCGTTGCTCATGCTCCCTGGACAACACCGGGACGCCGATGAACACGCCGATCAGCATCGGCATGTACTGCACCAGCGTCAACAGCGAGGCGAGGGTGAGGGCCAGGCTGGAGGTCCCGGCCAGTCGGTCGCCCTGAGGGGACTGTTCCGGGCACAGCGTGTCGTGGCACTGGTGATACAGGTCCGTCAGCTCGTTGGACAGGTAGGTCATCCAGCCCACCAGCACGGCGGCCAGGACGAGCGTGCCGAGGAGGGTCCAGCGGTGCTGGCGCCAGGTCAGCCAGATCAGACCGGAGGCGTTGCCGTCCGGCGCGGCGGTGTGCTCCGTGCTGTCCTCGTGGTGCGTGGCGAGCCGCGGTCGGGTGGTCGGGGTCATGCTGCCGCCTCCAGGTCCCGGTGCGTCTTGGCCGATGCCTTGAGGTAGGTCAGGATCAGCTCGTCCAGGGCGACGGGTTGGGTGGTCCATCCGGGGGCGACGACGGCGTGCACAGCCGGTCCGGCCGGTCGACGAAACGACGAACGTCGACTGCCGGTCGGTGTGCTGCGCCTGGACGATCGCCCCTGGGCCCGGCGGCCGCTCCGCGCGGGGTCCGGTGAGCCGCAGGTGGCTGTCGAGCAGCTCCTCGACGTCGCCGGTGAGCAGCGGCCGTCCTGCGTCGAGCAGCAGCAGGTGGTCGCAGACGCCGCTGAGCTCCGCCACGATGTGGGTCGACAGCATCACCGTCATGTCGCTGTCGGCCGCCTCGGCCATCAGCTCGCCGGTGACGTCGGTGCGGGCCACCGGGTCGAGGTTGGACAGTGGTTCGTCGAGCAGGAGCACGGCGGGGCGGGATCCCAGGGCGACCGCGAGCGCGACCTGGGTCCGCTGTCCGCCGGACAGCTTGCCGCAGCGGCGGTCCAGGGGCACGTCGAAGCGTTCCAGCCAGGACAGTGCCCGTCGCTGGTCCCACTCGCGGTTGGTGGCCCGTCCGAAGCGGAGCATGTCGGCCGCGCTGAAGTCCCGGTAGAGGGGCTTGTCCTGGGCCAGGATCGCGACTCGGCTCCCGGCGTCGGCGGTCCCGGTCCTGCCCTTCACCATCGGGCGGCTGTTGACCAGCAGCGAGCCGGAGGTGGCCGCCAGCATGCCGCTGATGATGCTCATCAGGGTCGACTTGCCCGCGCCGTTGGCGCCGACGAGCGCGATGATGCGGTTGGCGGGCAGCCGGAAACTGCACTCCCGCAGCGCCCACACGTTGCGATAGCGCTTGCTCACGTCGCGGGCCTCCAGGGCGATGGACTGCACGCTCACGCGACGCCTTCCTTGCGCCGGGAGGCAGCGCCCGGCGCCGGCCTCCCCTGTGGCTGATCGCCGCCGGCCTGCGTCCTGCGCGCCGGGTGCTCCACGAGCACCGAGGCGAGCAATGCCTGGACGTCCTCGTCCTCCAGACCGGCGTCGCGGGCCTGGTCGAGCCATCGGGCCAGGCCGCTGCGCAGGCGGGCCAGGGCATGGGGATCCGCGTGGCCGAGCGTGCCGCTGACGAAGGTGCCCGCCCCCTGCCGCGCCTCCACCAGGCCGGACAGCTCCAGTTCCCGGTAGGCCTTCAGCACCGTGGTCGGGTTGACCGTGCATGCGGTCACCACACTGCGCACGGTGGGAAGTTGGTCCCCGGGCCGCAGCGTCCCGATCCGCAGCCCCTCGCGCACCTGCCGCACCAGCTGGGCGTACGCGGGGACGCTGCTGGACCGGTCGATATGAAAGTTGATCACCGCACGGGTCCTCTCCATCCGTCCCCGAACAGGGGCCAGATTGTTCTGGTTGAGTAGAACACTCGCTAACCAGTACCGCAAGATCCCGCACGGCCGCCTGGCGAGCCGGGCGGGTGAACAGGCACGATGGTCGCCGTGACTGCGACCGCCGCCTCGACCCGTCCGACAGGAGCCGTCCTCGAGGCGGTCCTGGAGCGGCTGACCTACGTCAACGAGGACACCGGCTACACCGTGGCCCGGGTCGCGACCAGTCGCGGCGGGGACGAGCTGCTCACCGTGGTCGGGGCGCTGCTCGGCGCCCAGCCCGGGGAAAGCCTTCGCCTCGTCGGGCGGTGGTCGAGCCACCCGAAGTACGGGCGGCAGTTCGAGGTCGAGTCCTACACCACGGTCCTGCCCGCCACGATCCAGGGCATCCAGCGCTACCTCGGCTCCGGCCTGGTCAAGGGCATCGGGCCGGTGTTCGCCGAGCGGATCGTCGCGCACTTCGGCCTGGATACCCTGCGGGTCATCGAAGAGGAACCCGCCCGGCTGGTCGAGGTCCCCGGCCTCGGCCCGAAGCGCACCGCGAAGATCACCGCCGCCTGGGAAGAGCAGAAGGCGATCAAGGAGGTGATGGTCTTCCTGCAGGGCGTCGGCGTGTCCACCTCCCTGGCGGTGCGGATCTTCAAGCAGTACGCCGACGAGTCGATCACGGTCGTGCGCACCGAGCCGTACCGACTCGCCGCCGACGTGTGGGGCATCGGGTTCAAGACCGCCGACACCATCGCCCAAGCCGTCGGCATCCCGCACGACAGCCCGGAACGGGTCAAGGCCGGCCTGCAGTACACCCTGTCCGAGGCCACCGACGCCGGGCACTGCTACCTGCCCCAGGCCCAGCTCATCGCCGACGCGGTCAAGATCCTCGACGTGCCCGCCGCCCTCACCGGCACCTGCCTCGACACCCTGGCCGCCGAGGAAGGCGTTGTCCGGGAACAGTTACCGGGCCCGGCCGGGCCGGTGACCGCGGTGTATCTCGTGCCGTTCCACCGCGCCGAGACCGCGCTCGCCGGTGCGCTGACCCGGCTGCTGCGCGACCGGGCCGACCGGATGCCACACTTCGCCGACGTCGACTGGCCCAAAGCCCTCACCTGGCTGCACGCCCGCACCGACGCCACCCTCGCCCCGGAGCAGGAGCAGGCGGTCCGGCTCGCGCTCACGTCGAAGGTCGCCGTGCTCACCGGCGGCCCCGGCTGCGGCAAGAGCTTCACCGTCCGCTCCATCGTTACCCTCGCCGCCGCGAAGAAGGCCAAGGTCACCCTGGTCGCCCCGACCGGCCGGGCCGCGAAACGCCTCGCCGAACTCACCGGCCACCCCGCCGCCACCGTCCACCGCCTGCTACAGCTACGCCCCGGCGGCGACCCGTCCTACGACCGGGACAACCCTCTCGACGTCGACCTGCTCGTCGTCGACGAAGCCTCCATGCTCGACCTCATCCTCGCCAACAAGCTCATCAAAGCCGTCCCGCCCGGCGCGCACGTGCTGCTCGTCGGGGACGTGGACCAGCTGCCGTCCGTCGGTGCCGGCGAAGTCCTGCGCGACATCCTCGCCGCCGACAACGTGCCGCAGGTTCGGCTCACCCAGGTGTTCCGGCAGGCCGCCCAGTCCGGGGTCGTCACCAACGCCCACCGCATCAACGCCGGAAAACCCCCGCAGCTGCAGGGCATGACCGACTTCTTCCTGTTCCCCTGCGACGACACCGAGGCCACCGCCGCGCTGACCGTTGACGTGGCCTGCACCCGAATCCCGGCGAAGTTCGGCCTCGACCCGCGCCGCGACATCCAGGTCCTCACCCCGATGCACCGCGGCCCCGCCGGCGCCGGCGCCCTCAACGGCCTGCTCCAGCAACAGCTCACCCCCGGCCGCGACGGACTGCCCGAACGACGCTCCGGCGGGCGGGTGTTCCGCATCGGCGACAAGGTCACCCAGATCCGCAACAACTACGACAAAGGCCAGGCCGGGGTGTTCAACGGCACCCTCGGCGTCATCACCGCCTTATCCACCGACGAGCAGACCCTCACGGTGCGCACCGACGAGGACGAGACCATCGACTACGACTTCGACGAACTCGACGAGCTCGCCCACGCCTACGCCATGACCATCCACCGCTCCCAGGGCTCCGAGTACCCCGCCGTCGTCATCCCCCTGACCACCAGCGCCTGGACCATGCTGCAACGCAACCTGCTCTACACCGCCGTCACCCGAGCGAAGAAGCTCGTGGTCCTCGTCGGGTCCCGCCGCGCCCTCGCCACCGCCGTACGCACCGTCGGCGCCGGCCGCCGTCACACCGCCCTGACGCACCGCCTCACCACCTGACCGACCTGACTGCCCCGGACAGCCGGGCTCGGGGCTGCCGGTCCTCCGCGACGCCCATCGCGAGTGGGCTGCCAACCCCGGCGCCACCGGTCCGACGGGGCTCGATGCGAGGCTTCTGTCGTCAGCGCAGCAGGTGGCGGTCAGGCTGGTCGCTACGCAGGATCAAGCTGGCAATCTTGCAAACCACTTGGGGCCCCCGGGATGCACCGCCCGCGAGCCCCAACCGGTCTACCGACGCCGTCCAACGGGTCCAGTGATCTCAGGCATTGTTGTTGATCCATGGTGCGTCGTTGATGCTGCCAGGGTTGCACGTCGTTGCCCAGGGTTGCCGGCGGCAGATTTGGAAGCGAATCTTACTGCCCTTGCCCCCATAGAAGTTCTTGCTGGAGGACTCGTAATAGTCCTTGTTGCATTTACCCCAGTTGGGAGCGCCCAGGTTGTTGTTGCACCAGCCGGATCGGTACGGCTGCCATGAGGAGCCGGTCCAGAGCCAGTTCTCCCAGTAGATGAAGGTCTGGTATGTGTCGCCGAAGGAGTCCTGGATGGCCCAGACATCGCCATTCCTGGTGAAGCAGCCCTTGGCGACCATGGTCCACAGGAACGGGGGCGGTTCCATGACCCAGTTCTCTTGGCAGTACTCGCCATTTGGGTCTTCGACATGGGCCGCCACGGCCATGTTGTCTTCGAACGGTTTCTCGAAATCCGCGGCGGCCAGAGCCTCGCCTTGCCCTCCCACGAGGACCATGAGCATGACTGCCGCTACAGCAAGTATTTTCTTCATGGCAATCGATGAAACCAGCAGGCCTCGCAGAATAGCAATGGACATCGATGTTCGGGACTGTCCGGGATTGTTCGGAACAGGCTCCGGCGCAAAGGGAACGTAGGTTCAGCGTGAGGCGCTGTCCGTCCGCTGTCCGCGGCTGTTCAAGGTCGGTCAGCCGCCGGCCAGCGCGCGGAAAGCCGCCGCACCGACACTCGGCCCTGACCGATTCCCTCCCCAGGTCAGGAGCGCACCATGACCGCTGAAACTCCCTCGCGCCGCCCCGGCCGGCCACCGATCGATCGGACGTCGCTGCGGCTGCCGGCGACGCTGCTGCTCGCGGGACAGCTGCTGTTCATCGTGATCACCCAGTTCCACGCCGGTGGGCCCGCCAACGACCACCCCGCGGTGTTCGCCGGGTACGCCGGCAGCCGGACCTGGACGGCCGTGCACCTCGGTCAGTTCGCCGCCATGGCGGTCCTGCTCGCGGGGCTGCTCGCCCTGTTCTCCGCCCTGGAGGTCCGGGCCGGCACGGCGAGATGGGCGGGTCGCTTCGGCGCCGCTTCGGCGGTGGCGACGCTGGCGCTGTACGGCGTCCTCCAGGCGGTGGACGGGGTCGCCCTCAAGCAGGCCGTGGACGCGTGGGCCGGCGCCCCGGACGCCGCACAGGCGGCCCGCTTCGCCGGCGCCGAGGCTGTCCGGTGGCTCGAGTGGGGGGTGCGCAGCTACCAGGACGTCGCGCTGGGCCTCGCGCTGCTGTTCGCCGCCGCGGTCGTGCGGGCAGCGGGACTCCCGGGGCCGATCGCCTACCTGATAGTGCTCTGCGGCCTGGCCTACCTGGCGCAGGGCTGGGTGGCCGGCGCCGAGGGCTTCACGGAAACGCAAACGATCCTGATCGTGCTGGCCTTCGCCCTGAACCTGGCCTGGATGACCTGGCTGGTCATCGTCGCCTGGCGGGTGCGGGATCGCCAAGCCCCGTCGCCGGCCGGCTGAAGGCGCAGACCGCCGGCCGAGACAATCGGGCACCCTGTGCCGGGTGATCGTGATGCAGACTCCTTCGTATGGAACGTACGAAGGAGTCCGCATCGCAGGTGACCTGGTTGTGCGGCGCGAACACCCTGGCCGCACGATGCTCACGCCGGAGCTAGCCCAGGAGATCGCCGCCAGCATCACCGCGGCGATCGGGTTCAACGTCCTGGTCACCGACCGGCAGGGCCGGGTGATCGGCAGCGCCGACCCGACCAGGGTCGGCACGTTGCACGAGGCGTCGGTGTCTGTGGTGCGGCGCCGCGCGGAGGCGTGGCACAACCCCGCGGCCGCCCGCCGGCTCTCCGGGGTGCGGCCGGGCATTACCCTGCCACTCACGCTCGGGCAGGAGGTCGTGGGTACGGTCGGCATCACGGGCGATCCCGCGGTCGTCCGGCCGTTCGGCGAGATCGTGCGGCGGCAGACCGAGATCATCCTGCGGCAGACGGCGCTGCTGCGGCTGGAGCTGCGCCGGGAGCGCGCAGTGGAGCAGTTGGTCGCCGACATCGCCAGCTACGAGGCGGGCGTGGTCGACGCCGAACCGTTGCGAACCCGCGCCGAGGAGCTGGGCTTCGTCGTGGACGTGCCGCGTGCCGTCGTCGTGGTGGCGGTGGAGCCGCAGGCAGCGGCACCGGGCCGGGAGCCGGGCGCCGACCCCGATTCCCGGCAGCTGCCGGTGCGGCTGGCCGCGGAGGTCTTCCACGCCGCCGGCGATCTGGTCGCTCCGGTCGGCGCCACGGCCGTCGCGGTGCTCGCCGACCTGGTTCCGCGGGGTGGCCCCGAGCGCTGCGTCGACGTGCTGCACGAGCTCGGCGGCGCGCTCGTGCGCCGGATCGAGCAGCGGCTGGGCGCCGGCTCCTGGGTCGGCGTCGGCGCCCCGGCCTCGGGCCTGGCCGAGCTGCCGCGGTCCTACCACGAGGCGTGGAGCGCGCTGCGGATCGGCCGGCGGATGATGCCCGGCGTGCGGGTGCACGACGCCCGCGACTTCCGGGTGTGGGACCTGCTCATGGGGATTGCCCCGAGGCAGCGCCACGACTTCCGCCGGGCGATGCTGGGCACGTTGAGCGCCCAACGCGGCTGGCCCGAGCTGCGGCGCACGGTCATCGCGCTGGTCGAGCACGGCCTGCGACTGACCGAGACCGCCGAGGCCCTGCACATCCACCGCAACACCCTGCTGTACCGGCTGAAGCGACTCTCCGCGGCGGTCGGCGCCGACAGCCGCGCCCCGCGAGTCGCGATCGCCCTGTACCTGGCGTGCCTGCTGGAGGAGATCGATCAGGTCGACGCGGCGCCGGACGGCTAGGCCCGGCACGGGCACGTTGGATCAGTCGTACAACCTCTGCCCCTTCTGAGGGAGCAGTTTCGTATCGATCGCACAATGACCGGTCGGCGGCCTGCTCATACTGTGTGCCGAATCACGCAGGCAGGTCGCCGTCGGCTCCGCCGGGATGCGACCGGACCCCGGCCACCGAGGTTCGCCTGACGTTCTTCATGCGGCAGTGGCGAGGAGTTGAGTTCGGTGACGTTGCGACGAAACAGATTCTCCCGCGCGACGATGGTCGCGGCGATGATGGGTGCTCTGCTGCTCGGCGGGTGCGGAGGGAAGGATTCCGGCGGCGCCGGCGCGGCACCGGCCGGCTGCACGCCGGCGGATGTCGACACGGTCGAACGCGGCAAGATCACCGTCGGGACATTCGCGTACCTGCCGTACATCGGCCTCACCGGGGGCAAGCTGGACGGCCTCGACGGCGAGATCCTCGCCGAGGCGGCCAAGAACCTCTGCCTCGGAGTGGTCGCCCGGGAGTCGGACTGGGACGGCGTGCTCGGCAACGTGCAGTCGCACCGGGTGGACCTCGGCATCGGCGGCATCGGCTGGGGCAAGGAGCGCTCCCAGAAAGGGCTGTTCACCGACCCTGTCTACTACTCTCCACCAGCGATCGCGGTGGTCGGCGACGCGAAGTACGCGACCGTCGAGGACTTCAAGGGCAAGAACGTCGGGACCATCAGCGGATATCTCTGGGAGAAGGCGATCAAGGCCACGGCCGGGATCGGCGCCGCGAAGACCTATCCGGACGCGGTGTCGATGTTCTCGGACCTGAACAACGGCCGACTCGACGTCGGGTTCATCGACCCGCTGGTGATCCCGTACGAGGCGAAGAAGAATCCAAGCTCGAAGTTCAAGATTTCGTACTTCGCGGAGCCGACCGACGCGCAGGTCGCCGCAGCGCCTGACCTGATCAACTACCGGCAGCTGCAGATCAGCTTCTACCTCGCCAAGGAGGCGCCGAAGCTGGAGGCCGCGCTCAACGCCGAGATCCGCAAGATGTACAGCAACGGCAAGTTGCAGGAACTGATCACCAAGTACGGCGGTGACCCGGGGCAGTTCCTCAAGCCGGCCACCTACCAGGCGCGGCTGCGCGCCGGTGTGGACCGCGATGCCGGATGGACCCCGCCGACCATCTGATCCGGTCTGCGGATCGGTTCGCCGCGCCGCCGCCGGCGCGGCGAACCGCCCACCCGGGTCTGGAGAGGAACCGACATGTTCGACTGGCTTGACGACGTGTTCCAGGTCGACTGGTCGCAATACCGCGGCGATCTGCTCGTCGGCCTGCAACACACCCTGGAGTACACCGCTCTCGGCTTCACCGGTGCCGCACTGCTCGGCCTCCTGCTCGCCCTGATGCGGACCAGCAAACGCCGGCTGCTGCGGATACCGGCCAGTATCTACACCGAGGTCTTCAAGAACATCCCGCTCATCGTGATCATCTACATGGGCTACTACGGGTTGGCCGGCGATCCCGTCAACGTCAACCTCGAGGTGCCGCAGGCGGCCGTGCTGAGCCTCGCGATCTTCTACGCCGCGTACCTGTCGGAGATCTTCCGGGCCGCCCTCGTCGGCGTCCACCCCGGGCAGCGAGAGGCCGCACAGGCGCTCGGGCTGAGCCGGATGACCACGTTCGGAAGCGTGATCTTCCCGCAGGGCGTCCGGCTCGCCCTCGCCGGCACGAACACGATGATGGTCGACATGCTCAAGTCGAGCTCGCTGCTCGTCATCATCTCCGCTGCCGAGCTGTTCCAGGTCGGCAAGTCGGCCTCCTCGGCCACGTTCCGGACCATGGAGGTCATGATCGTCATTGCGGCCATCTACTTCGCGATGTGCTACCCCCTGTCGCAGGGGCTGCTCTGGCTGGAACGGCGCATGCACGCGGGAGCCCCGCTCTCACCGCGTCGCGCCCGCCGGCTTCGCAAGGCCCGGGCCATGCTCGGCACCGCACAGGTGGGCAACGCGTCATGAACGCTGGGGAGAGCCTCACCGCGTCGAGCGCGTCGCCGTCCGGCGCGGCGCCCGCCGCCGGTACGCCCTTGGTGACGGTCGAGGGACTGGTCAAGTCCTTCGACGGCCGGGTCGTTCTCGACAACGTCGACCTGCGGGTGTGGCCGGGAAAGATCGTCAGCATCATCGGGCAGAGCGGCGGCGGCAAGACCACGCTGATGCGCTGCATCAACCTGCTGGAGCGACCGGATCGGGGCAGCATCCAGATCGCCGGCGAAACGGTGTTCTCCGGCACCAGGATCGTCTGCCGTGACCTGGCCCGGCTGCGGCAGTCGGTCGGCATGGTGTTCCAGCGGTTCCACCTGTTCCCGCACCTGACGGCGGTCGAGAACGTCATGCTCGCGCAGCTCAAGGCCGGCCGAATCAGCGAGGACCAGGCGCTGGAGACCGCGGTCCGGCTGCTGCGGCGGGTCCACCTCGCGCACCGGGGACTCGCGTTCCCCGAACAGATGTCCGGCGGCGAGCAGCAGCGGGTGGCGATCGCCCGCGCCCTGGCCCTGCAGCCCAAGGTGCTCCTGTTCGACGAGCCCACCTCGGCGCTGGACCCCGAGTCGACCCGCGAGGTACTTCGAGTGATGCGGGAACTGGCCGACGACGGCATGACGATGATCATCGTCACCCACGAAGTGCCGTTCGCCCGCCGCGTCTCCGACTGGGTCGTCTTCATCGACGGCGGCGTCATCGTCGAGCAGGGCCCACCCGCGGACGTCCTGGGCCGGCCGGCCGAGGCGCGCACCAGGGCGTTCCTGACGGCGTTCGACGAACCGCCCGCCGACGCACATTCCCGGGCGGTGGGCCCGCCGCCAGCCGCTGTCACCCGCATCGACGAGGGAGCCCAATGAAGCAGACAGTTGCCATCCTCGGCGGCGGTCACGGCGCGCACGCGATGGCCGCCGATCTCGTGTCGCGCGGCTTCTCGGTCAACATGTTCGAGATGCCGCAGTTCCGCGACGGCGTGCGCGACCTCTTCGCGACGCGGCGGATCCACGCCACCGGCGTCATCCAGGGCACCTTCGCGCTGGACAAGGTGACCGACGACATCGACGAGGCGATCGACGGAGTACGGTACATCCTCGTCGTGACGCCCGCGTTCGCCCACGCCGAGTACGCGCGGCTGCTCCGCGGCAGCGTCAGCACCGACCAGGTGGTCCTGCTGTACCCGGGCGCGTTCGGGGGCCTGCTGTTCCGCACCGTCTTCGGCGACGGCGAGTGCCCGATCGTCGCCGAGGTCAACAACCTGCCGTACGACACCAGGCTGACCGGGCCGGCCCAGGTCGCGATCTACGGCTTCAACAAGGTCAACATCGCGTTCATGCCGGCCGATCGCGGCGCCGACCTGATCGGGGAGGTACGGGCGATCCACCCCTTCGACAAGGTCTACACCGACGTCCTCGAGGCCGGCCTCAGCGTCGTCAACCCCGGCGTCCACTCTGGACCGTGCTTGCTGAGTGTCACCGCCATCGAGAACGCCGCGAAGCGGCCCTTCTTCCTCTACGAGCACGGCGTGACCCCGGCGTCGTGCCGGCTCAACGTCCAGGTCGACAACGAACGCAAGGCGATCGGCAGGCGCCTCGGCTACGCGCTCACGCCGATCGAGGACTTCAGCGGGTTGCCCGAGGGCTACTCATGGCAGGAGCTCTACATGAACCTGCACGGCAACATCGCGTTGACCCCCATCTCCGGCCCGCACGACCTCAACAGCCGGTACTTCACCGAAGACGGCCCGTACGGCCTCGTACCGTGGAGCATCATCGGCAAGGCCGTCGGCGTCGAGACCCCGGTGATCGACTCCATCATCAACATCTACAACGTCATCCACGAGCGCGACTGGTGGGCGCACGGGCGCAGCTCCGCCGACCTCGGGCTCGACGGGCTGTCGGTCGATCAGATCATGACCTACGTTCGTACGGGCAACCGCACCGCGAGCGAGGCGGATCAGTTCGGCGCGGTCGCGACCGGTTGACGCCACCGGCGGGCCGCCGCGCAAGATCCTCATGAGGGCGGGGGCGGGTTGAACCGGGAGTACCCGCCGAACGACCAGCGCATTCCGAGGCCGGCGGTGACATCGACGACCTGCTCGACCTCGAAGTCGACGAAGCGTTGGGCGCCGGGGGTCGTCGCGGCGCGGTCGGCGTCCCAGTCGACGCGGGCCCGGCCGGTCAGCTGGAGGGTGTGGCCGTGCTCCCAGTCCACGAAGAGCAGCCCGCAGCGCCCGTCGAGCTCAAGGTTGCCCAGCGTCGAGAACATCGCGTTGCCGGCGTAGTCGGGCCAGCTCAGGTGGCGCGCGCCGGTGACGGTGACAAAGCCGGGGTTGCCACCGCGGTGTGCCGCGTCGGCGCCCAGGTCCGGGGCGGTGCTGGCGATGAAGAAGGTGTCGGCCGCGGCGACCCGGCGCCGCTGCGCGGCGGAGAGCGAACCCGTGCGCCGGGCCGCCCGGGCCGTCGGGGCCGAGGGCGCGCCTTGCGGGTACCTGGTCTGCAGGTACTTCAGGCAGTTGGCGTACACCTGGTCCGTGTCGATCACCAGTCGGTCGGCGGTCCGGCGGGCCCGGCCGTTGGCTCGCATCCGCCGGCGGGTGGCCGGGTCGATGGCGAGCAGGCCGATGTCGTGCTCGGCGCCGAACCGACCGGCGAGCGGGTCACCGGCGCCGGGCAGCCGGTCGACGACGAT
Source organism: Dactylosporangium sucinum (assembly GCF_014647515.1). Classification (GTDB taxonomy): domain Bacteria; phylum Actinomycetota; class Actinomycetes; order Mycobacteriales; family Micromonosporaceae; genus Dactylosporangium; species Dactylosporangium sucinum. The sequence goes on from NZ_BMPI01000001.1 coordinate 127,419, forward strand.
GGTGCGCTCGCCGTCTGTGGCGACGAAACCGGGCGGGCCGGTGAGCGGGCTGGCCCAGACCGCGCCGTCGCCGTCCGCGGCGCCGATCACGACCAGCCGCTGCTCGCCGAGGAAGCGGGCGGCCACCGCCGGGACGGCCGCGCCGACCTCGCGGGCTTCGACGGCGGCGCCGGCCCGCAACCGAACCGCGCGCTCACCCGCGTGCTCCATCGCCCCTCCCGGCGCCGGCGGCGCGGGCTAGAAGAACCCGCAGGTCGGTACGGCCGGGGTCGGCGCCGGCGTGCCGTCGGCGCCGGTCAGCGCATAGATCTCCAGCCGGATGCCGTCGGGGTCGGTGAAGAACACGCCGCCGGACGAGGCGCCCTCGCCGTGCGGTACCACACCCTCGTAGACCAGGGTCGCGCCCAGTTCCCGCAGTGTGGCCTCGGCGCGCCGGACCGCCGCGATATCCGGTGCCTGGAACGCCAGGTGGTGCAGGCCCGGCAGGGCCGCCGGAAACTCACCCGTGCTCTGCTGCCACAGCGTCACCACCGGCCGGCCCTCGCGACCGAGAAAGGCGAACTGCCGCTCGCCCGCAGGCTGCTCCGCGATGACGTCGAGCTCGAAGACCCTGGTGTAGAAGGCAATCGAGCGGGCCAGGTCGGTCACGTTCAGCCCGACGTGACCGGTGTCGAGGGTGGGCGTTGCCATGCGCTACCTCCGCCAGCTCTAATGGGTCCGACCCGCAATATCCGTTAGATACGATGACATGGCTCATCGCACGCCGTCAATGGGTCACTATGGTCCTATGCAGTCGATCCGCCTCAGCGCGGGTGGGGCGCCGCTGCTGGGCGAGCCGCCCCCCATCGAGTTCGCCAACACCACCTTCGCCATCCGCGGCCGGCTGCGCGAAGGGCTGGACACGACCGGCCACCTCGCCGCCTGGCTGCGGGACATGCGCACCCGCCTTGCGGTCGCGCTCACCGACGACGATCTGGACGGCCTCACCGGCGACGACCTCGCCGCGGCGCACGACCTGCGCACCACCATCCGGGCCGTCGCCGACGCCATCGTGCACGGGCGGGCACCCGACGCGGGCGCCGTCGCCGCGCTCAACGGCCACGCGCGCCGGGCGCCGCGCTGGCGCGAACTGAGCTACGACGCCGAGCCAGGAACCGGTGAGCCGCGAATCGAGGTCCGCAGTCACGCGCGGCCCGTCGCCGCGGCGCTGTCCGCGCTGGCCGAGGAGGCCGCCGAACTGTTCGCCGGCCCGGCCCGACCCGAACTGCGCATCTGCCCCGGCCCGAACTGCGTGCTGTACTTCCTGCGCGGCAACACCCGGCGCGAGTGGTGCACACCGGACTGCGGCAACCGGGCGCGGGCGGCGCGGCACTACAGCAAGACCCGGCGACCGCGCTGACCTGAGCTACCGGCCTCGCCCAGACACCGGGACGGGCTCGCGGCTACAGGGTGTCGACCAGCGTGCGGCCGGCGGCCCGGTAGGCGTCGACCTGAGCCTGTACGGCGGCCGGTGCGACCACGTGGCCGCCGACGTAGTACACCCAGTCCACCTCCTGCCGGTAGCTGCGGACCGCCCCGGGCGGACCGATCTCGCCGTCGATGTACCAGATGTTGAAGCACAGGAGCATCGGCTGCCTCGGGTAGTACTTCCCATCGGTGGCGAACACCGCGACACCGTCGACGAAGTAGGTCACGGTGCCGGCGCCGACCTGCATCACCAGGGTGTGCCAGCCGTCGTAGCTCTGCGCCCGCACGGCGGACCTGGAGTCGCCCTTGCCCGAGCTTTCGCTGAAGGTGTACCACGTGGTCAGGTCGAGCTGCCGGCGGTTGTCGCCCCAGCCGCCGGCGGGCAGGTACTCGAAGTCCATCTCGCTGTAGGACGGGTCGTTGTCCCGGGCGAGCGGCGTGATGGTGAAGAAGGTCTGGTAGACGTGGGCGCCGGTCGGCCCGGCGGGCGCGTCGGTGAAGCGGATGCGGGTCGCGTAGGTGCCGTCGAAGAATCGTTGCCGCGTCGAGTCGATCTCGGCGTGCTCGGTCTTCGCCGCGGTGCCGTCGGTCGACGCGGTCATCAGCATGGTCCGGCCCGCGCCGCCGCCGTTGAACGTGATGGCGCTCGGCGACCAGCTCGCGCCCTGCACGCCCGGTCCACCCCTGCCGGTACGCACCGACCACACGCGGGTGAACCTCGGGTCGGACGGCCCGGTGTAGCTGAAGTCGTCGAAGAGCACGGCCGAGCCGATCGGCGCCGGGGCGGGGCCGGTCCGGGTGGCGGTTGGCCTCGCGGGCCCGGTGGTGCTGGCCACCATCGCAGGCGACGGGCCGGTGGAGGCGGCCGGTGCGCTGGGACTGCCCGATGCGCCCGTGGGGACCCGTCCGGTGCTCATCGCCCCGGTCGTCCCGCTGGGTTGCGGGGCGCCGGCGCTGTCGACCGCCATCGCACAGCCGGCCAGGCATGCGACGGCGAGCACGGTGGCGACACTTGCGGTGACGAGCCGGTGCTCGGTACTCAGACGGGACATCGACACTCCAACGACGCAGGACACTCGAGGGAGGCCACGGCCGCGCCCCAGGCGGCGACAGTGGCCCGCGCCCTTTGGGGACGAGCGCGGGCCCGCGTCGTTCAGCGCAGGCCGAAACTGTTACAAAACTCAGTCCGTTGGGGACGGCAGCCGGGACACCGCGACCGCGATCTCCACCCGCGAGGTGATCCCCAGCTTGGTCAGGATCTCGGAGACGTGGGTCTGGACGGTGCGGCGGGACAGGAACAGCCGGGTCGCGATGGCCGGGTTGGACAGCCCCTCGGCCACGAGCATCGCCACCCGGCGCTCGGTGCCGGTCAGCGCCGCCCATCCGGTGCGCGGGCGCCGGCGCTGACCGCGCACCCCGTGTCGGATGCCGAACGGGCGCAGCGCGGCCAGGGCGCGGGCGGTGTCCCAGCTCGCGTCGAGCGTCGCGTAGCCGGACAGGGCCTCGTCCGCCGCCAGCCGCGCACCGGTCAGATCACCCTGCCGAGCGAGCAGCAGCGCGACGATCTCGTTGGCATAAGCCTGATAGAGCGTGAATCCGGCGGCACCGTACGCCTCGGCCGCCTGCCGGGCCTTGCCCGCGTCGGCTTCGGCCACGCCCTCGCAGAACAGCAGCGTGCCGCGTTTGCTGGCGATCCGGGTGGACCGGAACGGTGCGAGCGCGGCCGTCACGCGCCGGATCCCGGCACGGTCGTCCACGATCGCGCCTAGCCGTGCGACGTCGGGACAGATCCGGTGCAGCGCCTGCTGCGTCAGCGGCCCGACGCCGCGCTCCCACGACTCGTACAGCAGCCGGTAGGCCGGCTCGACGCGCCCCTGCGCCTCCCACATGAGCGCCCGGGCCCAGCGCCGCCGGTAGTCGAAGAAGCCCGGGTCGATGGATTCCAGCTCGGCGCGGTACCGGTCGGGAGCGCCGCGATGGATGGTGATCAGCGCCGCCGAGCTGATCAGCCCGGGCGCCACGCCCAGGCTGTCGGCGCCCTGGTTCGCCTCGATCTCGGCCAGGGCGTCGTCCCACCGGCCGTCGAGCAGGCGGAGCGTCACCTTGCCGTTCACGTACCAGTGGTAGTAGATCCCGCCCAGTCGCTCGCTGAGGCGCATGCCGGCGTCGAACGCGTCATCGGACGCGGCGATCGCATCCAGTTCCATCAGGCAGTGTGCGCGGGTCAGGTGCGGCGCCATCGTCAGGTCGGCGCGCACCTCCTGGCCCTCCATCAGGGCCACCGCCCGGTCGGCGAGCTCCAGCCCCTCCTCGGTGCGGGCCTCGAAGAGCCGCGCGTTGGCGAGCATGTCGAACCCGTGCGCGGCCGCATACTGGTCACCGCTGCGCTGGCCCGCCGCGATGGCCCGCTCGGCCGCCTGCTCGAGCGCCGGAATGTCACCGAGGAAGAACAGGCACTGCGCGGCGAACCCGTACAGCCGTGCCGCATCGACCTCGGACCGCTGCGCGAGTGTCAACGCCGCCTCGGTCTCGGCCAGCGCCTCTTGCAACCGCCCCTGGTTGAACTGGGCATGGATGGCGAGCCAGCGCAGCTCCACCTGCTCGGGGCTGTCCGGTGCGGTGACCGCGACGGCGGCTCGCACCGCCGCTTGGGCCTCGGCGGCCCGGCCGGTCAGCAGCAGTGCCCGGACCCGCTCGACGCGGAACGCGGTGGCGAGCCGACCGTCCAGGTCGGGCACCCGCAGGGCACGATCCAGCAGTACCTCGGCCTCGTGCGGCGCTCGGGACACCAGCGTCGGGGCGGCGCCGCGGATCCAGTCGATCATCGAGCCGTCGAGGTCGCCGCCGGCCAGCAGGTGCTGTGCCACCCGTTCGGCGGGCGCTCCCACGTCGGCCAGCGCCTGCGCGGCCCGCAGGTGCAGCGCCTCCGGCACGGTCGCCGGCAGGTCACCGACGAAGGCCTGCCGGATCACGTCGTGCCGGAAGGTCAGCACGCCGGCGGAGTCGGTCAGCACCCCGGTGCCGACCGCCTGCCGCAGCACCGGGAGCAGCTCGACGACCGGTTGCTCAACGACCAGCGACAGTTCCCTGGTGGTGAAGCCGGCGTCGAAGACAGCGGCGACGGCGAGCAGGTCACGCGCGGCAGGGTTGAGGAAGTCCAGCCGGCGCAGCACGGTGTCGCGCAGCGACGAGGGCATGGTGGCACGCGCTTCCTTGGTCGCCTCGGCCACGCCGGCCGCATACCGCACGCGTCCCGCACCGCGCAGCGCCTCGGTCAACTCCCCCACGTAGAGCGGGTTGCCACCCGCCGCCGCCAGCAGCTTGAGCAGTGCGGGGCCCGGCCGGGCGGCCAGGACGTCGCCCGCGAGCCGCGCGACGGCCGCCTCGCTGAGCGGCCCGAGCCGCAGCACCCGCGCGCCGCCCACCGACAGGCTGTCGGCGAGGCTGGTCAGATCGGCGAGCCCCGCGCCACCGCGGTAGGCGAGGACCAGCAGCAGCGGCAGCTGCGCGGCCACCCGGCCGAGCCGGTGCACCATGAGCAGGCTGGACGGGTCGGCCCAGTGCAGATCGTCGAGGAACACGGCGACCGGACCCTCCGCGCACCACTCCTCCAGGACGCTCAGCATCTCCTCGACGACCAGGAACTCCCAGTGCGACATCGCCGAAGCGACGGCGCCACGCAGCGCACCGTCGCGGCGCAGCAGCTCCGAGATTCGGCCGGCCGCGGGCGCCGGTGCCAGGTCCCGCACCCCCAGGCAGGCACTGGCCACGCCGAAGGGCAGCCGCTGCTCGAGCCGCTCGGCGGCGGCGCGCAGTATCCGGTGCTGGCCGTCGGCGCACTCCACCGCCAGCCCGTCCAGCAGCGAGGTCTTGCCGGCCCCGGGCTCACCGTCAAGCAAGATCATCTGCCCCTTGCCCGAGGCTGCGTCGACGGCCGCCTTCCGGAGGAGCTCAACCTCAAGATCGCGGCCAATCAGCGCGTCGAGCGACAACCGACCCACCGTCCGCGCACAGAGACCCGCACACGGGGGCGACCGCGGTGAAGCCTCATGCAGAAGATGATGTACGCCGATAGTATGTCTGTCTACAGAAAAGTGAACTCGGAGCGTCCAGTTGGCGGATGTTTCGGCCGGACCACCCCCACACACTGCTGGAATGTCAAGCACCCCTGATATGACGCCGCAGCGCACATCACGTCATCTGGACGGCAAGGTCGCCCTGGTCATCGGCGGCAGTGGAGACATCGGCGCGGCCATCACCGGCGGACTGGCCGCGCAGGGCGCCACCACCGTCGTGGGCTTCGCCCACGACGAGGAGGCCGCGGCCGCCGTCGTCGCGAAGTCGGAGGACCACGGGGTCAAGGCCGCCGCGATCCGCGCCGACACGACCGACCCGGCCGGCGCCGCCCGCCTCGTCGAGCAGGTGGTCGAGGAGTACGGCCGCCTTGACGTGCTGGTCAACGTGCCCGGCATGGTCAGGAAGCAGTGGCTGACCCAGCTGACGGACGAGGAGTTCGACCGGCTGGTCGCGCTCAACCTCCGCACCGCCTTCCACGCGCTGCGGGCGGCCGGGCAGCATCTGGCCGACAACGGTCGCTGCATTCTCCTGTCGACCACGCTGGCGTCCGTGTGGCCCGGGCCGTACGGTGTCTACGCCGCGACCAAAGCGGGTGTGGAGACGATGGTCCGCGCGGCCGCCACCGAACTCGGCGGGCGCGGCATCACCGTCAACGCGGTCGCGCCCGGACCGATCGACAACGCGTTCTTCCGGGCCGAGGAGACGCCGGAGTCGATCACCGCGGCCGGCGGCTTCAGCCCCCTCGGGAGGCTGGGCCAGGCCGGCGACGTCGCACCGGTGGTCTGCTTCCTGGCCGGCCCCGATGCCGGCTGGATCAGCGGACAGACGATCAAGGTCAACGGCGGCATGGCCTAGGCGGCGGAGGGCGGCATGAGCTACACGGAGGTGCAGCCGGTCCTCACCGGCCGCAAGGCGGAACTGGCCGTCGTCGAGCGGCTCGTGCGGCGACTCGCCGCCGGAGCGGGCAGCCTGCTCTGGGTCGGCGGCGAGCCCGGCATCGGCAAGTCCAGCCTCGTCTCCGCCACGCTCGACACGGCCCGGGGCAGGAACTGCCAGGTCTTCGCCGCGCACGCGGTCGAGACCGGCGGCCGGTTCCCGCTCGGCGTCCTGCTGACCGCGCTGGGGATCCAGCTGCGGTCACCGGACCCGGACCGGGCCGAGATCGCCGCCCTGCTGGTGAACCGGGCGAATACCGCCACGCAGGTCTCGCGCGACGTGACCAGCGCCGTCGCGATGCGGCTCATCGCACTGGTCGAACGAGCATGCAGCACCACGCCGGTCGTGCTGGCCGTCGACGACCTGCAATGGGCGGATCCAGCCACCCTCACGGTCTGGCGCCAGCTGGCGGAACTCACCGGACAACTACCCCTGCTGCTCATCGGCGCGCTGCGCCCGGCACCCCACGCGGCGGACGTGGACCGGATGATGGCGGAGCCAGCGTCGGGGGCCGAGGTCATCACCCTCGGCCCACTGCCCGAGGACGAGGTGGCGGAGCTGGTGGCCCAGCTGGTCGGTGCGCGTCCGGGGCCGGAACTGCTCCGGCAGACCGGCCGCGCCGACGGCAACCCGCTCTACGTCCGCGAGCTGGTCGACGCGCTGCGCCGGGACGGCGTCCTGCTGCGGACCGGCGAGACGGTGGAGCTCGCCGACGCCGGCACCGACCCCCCGTCCCTCGGGGCCGCCATCGCCGACCGGCTCAGCTTCCTGTCGGCGACGGCCCGCGAGGCGCTGTCGATGGCCGCGATCCTGGGCGCCGAGTTCACCGTCACGCACCTCGAGGCGTTCGTCGGCTGGACCGCCACGGACCTGGAAGCGGCGCTGGACGAGGCGAGGTCGGCCGGGGTGCTGGTGGAGTCGGCCGATGGCCTGATGTTCCGGCACATCCTCATCCACGAGGCGCTGTACCTGACGCTCCCGAGTAGCCTACGCATCGCGCTGCACCACCAGGCGGCGCGCGTGCTGTCGGACGCCGGCGCTGCGCCGGAACGCGTGGCCGAGCACCTGCTTCTCGCCCCCGAGGCGACCGACGCGTGGGTGGTCGCGTGGGTGGACCGCTGGGCGCGGAGCCTCACCGACCGGGCCGCTCCGGTCGCGGTGGAGCTCCTCCGGCGCGCCCGCGAGGCGGCCGCCCCGGGCGCCCAGGCGGAGTCGATCGACGCCAAGCTGTGTGTGGCGCTCTACCAGATCGGCGGCCACGACGACGAGGTCCGCGACCTCGGTCACCCGCTGCTGACCCACGCCGCGGATCCCGAGATCCGGGGCCGGCTGGGCTGGATCGTGGGGTATGCCCGGCTCCGCTCCGGCCGGCACGACGACGCGCTGGCGATCGTCGAACGGGCGCTGGCCGACGAGGCGCTGCCCACGATGTGGTCGGCCCGGCTGCAGGCGCTGCGCGCGCTGGTGCAGATCACGATGGGCCGGACGGCGGATGTCGGCACGAGCGTCGAGCGGGCCGCGGACGCCGCCGCCGCGGCCGGGGACGCCTTCGCCCTCGGATACGCGCTGCACACCAGATCGCTCCTGCACTACCAGCACGGCAACCTGGCGGGGGTGCTCGACGCAGCCGACGAGGCACTGGCGATGCTCGACCAGGAGCCGGCCACCGCAGACCTGCGTCTCATGCTGCTCAGCAACCGCGGGCCCATCCTGGACTCGCTGGAGCGGCCGGTCGAAGCGGAGCGGGCGTACGCCGAGATGATCCGGGCCGCCGAGCGGTACGCGAGCCCGCCCCGCCTGGCGCAGCTGCGCCTGACCACCGCCGAGCGCTGGTACGCCAACGGCCATTGGGACGAGGCGCTGGCCGAACTGCACGCCACGGACGCCACCCTGCTCAACCGGGCTCGGCAGATCCTGCGCGACGGGCTGCTCGCACTCATCGCGATCCACCGCGACGACCGCGGCACCGCGAAGCAACTGCTGCGTGACGCGGACGACCTCGTGCTGCTGCCCGGCGAGGAATCGGACATCGGGCGCTACCTGCTGGTCGCCCACGCGCTGGCCGCGGAGCGCGACGGCGACCACAGCGCCGCGTCTCGCCGGATGCGTGCCGCCCTGATCCATGTGCTCGCCGATCCGGACGCCAACGAGCACGAGCTCTTCTTCATGCCCGACCTGGTCCGGCTCGCGCTCGCCGACGGCGACCGCGACACCGCGGCGGCCGCCGCCCGCGCCTGTTCGAGCGGCGGCGACCCCGGGGAGTACACCGCCGGGGTGCGTGCCCTCGTCGACGACTGCCGCGGGCAGTTGGACGCCGACCCCGAGTCGCTCCTCACCAGCGCCGAAGCCTACCTGCGGGTCGATCAGCCGTTCCGGCGGGCACTGGCGCTGGAGGGTGCGGCGGTGCTGCTGGCCGAGCGCGGCGAGGACACCCGCGCCCGCGACGTCGCCGCGTCTGCCCATGACACGTATCAGACCCTCGACGCCGCCTGGGACATCCTGCGGCTGGACGCCCGCCTGCGCGCGCTGGGCATCCGCCGCGGGCCGCGCGGTCCTCGCGCGCGGCAGACCACCGGCTGGGAAGCGTTGACCCGCTCCGAGCTGCGGATCGCCCGCGAGGTGGCGGCCGGGCGGACCAACTCGGAGATCGCGAACGAGCTGTTCCTGTCCAGGGCCACGGTCCAGAGCCACATCTCGCACATCCTGACGAAGCTCGGCGCGACCTCCCGGCTGGAGGTGGCGCGCGAGGTCATGCTGCGCGAGCGTGAAACGGTGTCCCCGCCGGTCGCGGTGCCCGGCACGACCCGACGGACCGCCGGCGACTGAACCCGGGCGCCCGCCGCCCCGGCCGCCTCAGGCGGTCTCGGACCGCCGCCGGCCGAAGAGCAACAACGCGCCGCCGGCGGCGAGCAGCGTCCCGCCGATGACCACGGAGACCGCCGGGGACGAGCCGGTCACCGGGAGCGTGGGCCTACTCGACGCGGGCGGCGCCGAAGCGGCGGCGCAGCTCGAACGGCCCTCGGCCGCCCCGTGAAAGCCCTTCGTGTAGCCGTCCGGCCAGGTGCCGACGTACGAGATCGACACACTGCCGTTCTTGGGGGACAACGGGTAGCTGAACGTCACCTCGCCGGGCTTGTCACCGTGCTTGGCGGCGATGGTCTTCGGCGACCGCACACCGTCGACCTCCGGCGACAGCGTCACCTTGCTGAGCGTCGCCACCTGCGGGTACAGGTTGCGCAGCGTCCAGGTGACGGTCAGGGACCCCGTGCCGATGTCGCACACGACCGCGCCCTCGACCTCGGACACGTGGGCGGACGCGGCTGTCCCCGGCACGAGCATCGCCACACAGGCCGCAGCCGCCGCGGCGGCCGCCTTACCAAGCTTCACTGGGGTCCTCCCATCGGTGGTGCCTCGAAACCGGCACCCGGACGACGGGGAACGCGACGGCGAGGTTCACGGCGATCGGGCTGAACCCCGCCGGCGTCCGGCTCGTAAAGCCGGGGACGGAGCGGCGGGCGCCGTGAGCCAGGGAGGCAGGAGACGATGGCGCGCACAACCACGATCACAGCTGCGGTGCGGCCGGCGTGAGCATGCGAAGCTCGCCGGACGACCCGCTCGTGGAGCCGTCCCCGCTGCCCGTCGCCACCGACTCGGTGCTGCGCGACCTCTACGACGCGCACGGTCCGGTGCTGCTGAACTACCTGCTCCGCCTCACCCGGGGGGACCGGCATCTGGCCGAGGACATCCTGCAGGAGACCATGCTGCGCGCCTGGCGCAACCTGGACACCCTCGTCACCGAGGTGCTGGCGGTGCGCGCATGGCTCTACACGGTGGCCCGGCGCATCGCCATCGACCACATCCGGGCGCAGCAGAGCCGGCCGATCGAGCTCGGCGACGACCGTCTCGACCAGCGCGCCGACCCGGACGACGAGGTGGAGCGGCTGCTCAATGCGGAGTCGGTGCGCCAGGCGTTGGCCTCACTGCCGGACCGGCTGCGAATCGCGCTGATCGAGGCGTACCTGCGTGAGCGCCCGGTCGCGGAGATCGCCGCGGCGCTCGGCATACCGCAGGGTACCGTCAAGTCACGCACGTTCTATGCGCTGCAAGCACTGCGCCGCGCCCTGGAGGGGCGCGGCTTCACGTTCCCCGACTGAGTCTTCCCACCGAACCGTGCTCGCCGGGGAGCCGCGGCGCGCCCGCTATGCGCCGGCACCCTCGATCGCCTCCCGCAGCGCGCGCAGCGCATAGTAGGTGCGGGACTTGACGGTGCCTTCGGGGATACCGAGAACCGCCGCCGCGTCGGCGGCGGACAGACCGCGCCGGTACACCAGGGCGATGACCGACCGGTGCTGCTCGGACAGCATGGTCATGGCCTGGCGGACGGTCTGCACCGCCACGACCCGCTCCATTTCGTCGTCTCCCGCCGCGAAGGTGGTGAGATCGGTGACCACCACCTCCTGCGGCCGGGCCGCCTTGGCCCGCGCGCTGTCGATGGCGACCCGCCGAGCGACGGTGTAGAGCCACGGCCGCAGCGACCGCACGTCCTCCGCGAGTACGTCGAGGTTGCGCCAGGCTCGCAGCATCGTCTCCTGCATGAGGTCGAGGGCGGTCTCACGGTCACCGAAGGTCAGCCGCATCAAGAACTGGAACAGCGCAGCGGCGTGCGCGTCATACAGCGCCTGCATCTTCGCGTCGTTCGCCTTCGCGGCGGTCACCATGGCGGGCCCTCCTCCTGACGGGTCGGTGTCGACCTGAGCCTCGTCGGTGAGGGGCGCGGAATCATCGGCCAACTCACGGATGTTTCCGCCTCGTTGCGGCGTGGCGGCGCGCCGTGCCCGTCCCCGGGTCACCGGCTCGACGCCGGCGGCCGCGGCTGGCTGGTCGTCGATCCCGAGTTGAACGGCACCGTCACCACGACCCCACCGTCGGTCTTCACCACCGTGAAGAAGCCGAGCCGGTCGGCGGTGACCGGCGCCTCACCACGGACCACCTGGCTGCCGCCGCCGGCGCCGGTGAACGCCGCCACGGTGAACGTCTGGCCGTCGCCGGTGACCACCAGCAGGTGGTACTGCTGCCCGGCGGTCATGCCGCGCAGGGTGGCCTGGACCGAGACCGAGGCGCTGCGGGGCGTGACCGAGATGGACGCGCTGGTGCCGAGGTTGCCGCCGGACGCCTCGGCGATCAGCTTGTGCGGCACGGGCCCCGGCGTTTCCTGCCGGCCGACACCGGCCAGCCAGAGTCCTCCCCCGGCGACCACGACCACCGCCGCCGCCACCGCCGCCGAACGCAGCGCCCACCGCCGCCGCCTGGTGTCGCGGGCCTGGCGCACCTCGGCGAGGGATACCGGGTCCGCCGTGCCGGACGGCCTCGGAGGACTCGGAGGGTCTGGCTCCGCGGACGCCGGCGCCGCCGTGAACGCCGCGGCCAGGTCCGGCGGCAGTAACGCGGCGAAGTCCTCGTCGGAGAGTAGGTCGAGGTAGCGCGGCACACCCTTGACGTAGTCGAACTCCGCCCGGCAGCCTGCGCAGACGCTCAGGTGGGCGATCACGATCGTGTGCTCGTGCTCGTCCAGCGCGTTCAGGGCATGCATCCCGAGCAGCGACGTGACATGGCCGCCGCCATCCACGACGTTCACGTCGTCGCTCCACTCATCCACGGCTACCTGCCTCCCACGAAGAGTCTTCCCGTCCTTACGATCCCCGGGCGGCACAAGTTCACGACAGGCACAGAAAGACCTCAAGAGCTTTACGTTCATCCAGGCGGTCCGGTTCGGTAGCGGTCGCACTGTTCGGCAGGCGGCGTCAGGCGTCCGGGTTTCCGGCACGGGCGAGCGCGGACCACGTCGCCCTCCGCACCGGGGACGCACGGCGGGTCCCGTGCGTTCACGAGGACGAGTCCGGTTCGGAGCTGAACCTCGGGCGCGCACCGCACGTAAAGGCTCCGGAATCGACGGAGGGCGAAACGGAGAGCGGCGGCGATGTCGACGAACCTGTCCAAGCACCGTGCCTGGAGGGCCGGGAAGGCCGGCAACCGCGTCATCGGCGGGCTGATCGTCGCCGGGGTCCTGCTGGCCGTCGGCGGTGCGTTCGGCATGGACGATCCGAAGACGCCGGCGACGAGCACCGGCCTCGAACCGGGCACCACCGACCCGGCGAACCTCGCGGCCCCGTCCGGGCCCGACCTGTCCGAGGTCGTGCCGCTGGTGCCGAGTGATGCCGCGCCGGGCGAGTCGCCCCAGCCCGGCGCCTCGCCGAACGGCGGCCCGAGCACGCCGGCCAAGCCGAACCCGACGGCCGCGCCGGCCACCACCGTCCCGACCAGCACCGCGCCGGCCACCACTGCGCCGCCGGCCACGGGGAACCTCGCGCTGCACCGGCCGGCACAGGCCTCCAGCACCATACGGAGCGCGCACGCCGCCCTCTACGCCACCGACGGCAGCGCCGACACCTACTGGGAGGGCGCGAACCACGGGCTCCCGCAAACTCTGACGGTGGACCTCGGCACGGCCGCCCGGATGGGCCGCGTGGTGCTCAGGCTCCCGCCGGCGAGCGGCTGGCCCAGCCGCACGCAGACCATCGCGGTGCTCGCCGGCCTCGACGGGTCGACCTTCAGCACCGTGACCGGCCCGGCGCAGTACACCTTCGATGCGGCGAACGGCAACGTCGTCACCCTCACCCTGCCCGCGCCGACCGCGCGGTACCTGAGGCTGAGCTTCACCGCCAACTCGCAATGGGACGCCGGCCAGGTCAGCGAGGTGGAGGTGTACGCGGCCTGACCGGTCGCCGGGCCAGGACGGACGCGGGCACCGGCTACCGGCGGAGCAGGCGCCGGCCGACCCGTCGCGCCACCGCCGCAGCACCCGTGCGGTTGCCCGCCGAGCGCCGCCGCAGCCTCACGCTGACCAGGATCGAGCCCAGGAAGCCGGCGCCCAGCACGGCCACCAGCAACAGTCCGTACGGGTCGACGCGCGTCGACGGGGGCGGCGTCGCGTCGCCCGGCGCCGCCGCGTCGAGCGGCGGGTTCAGCGCCGCGGCCGGCTGGAGGATGCCCCAGCCGTACTGCGCATGCGGCGCCTGCCCGGCGGCGTGCTGGGCGCTCTGCTGGACGCGGCGGACCACCTCGGCCGCGTGCAGGTCGGGCTCGGACGAGCGCAGCAGCGCCACCACACCGGTCACGAACGGGGCGGCGTAGTCGGTGCCGCTGCACTGCACCTGCCCGGGACCGCCGGTGCCCAGCGTGGTGATGTTCGCTCCCGGCGCGACCACATCGACGGTCCCGGGCACATATGTGGCGATCGGTTTGTCGTTCGCGTCGATACCGCCCACGTTCAGCAGGCCCGGTTGCGCGATGACGGGCGTGGCCGGGGCGCCCTGGTCGACGGTGCCCGCGTCGGCGGTCGGTGCGGGGGCGACCACCACCACGTCGTGGGCGTAGGCGTCGCTCAACGCGTCGACCACTGCCGGATCGCCGAGATCCAGCGGCCCGGGCACGTTGATCACCTGCACTCCGGCGGAAGTCGCGGTCTGGATGCCGGCCGCCACGTCATCCGGGCGCGGCCCGGCCAGGGTGGTGGAGATGCGGACCGGCATCACCATGGCATCGGGGGCGATGCCGACCAGACCGGTCCCCGGCTGCGGCTGGGCGGCGATGATGCCGGCCACCGCCGTGCCGTGGCCGAGGCAGTCGGTCCCGCTGGTGCCCCGGCCGGAGATGATGTCCGCGCCGGCCACGACGTGTCCCTTCAGCTGCGGCACCTGTGCGTCGACACCGGAGTCGAGCACCGCGACCGTGACACCTCGCCCGCGGCTGCTCGCCCACGCCTGGTCCGGCGCCAGTCGCAACTGCGCCCACGGGGCCTGCTCGATCACCACGCTCGACGGCGCGGCACAGTCGCCGGCCGGCGGCAACGCCACCGGCGTGGACGGCGCCGGGCCGGGTGAGCCCTGCGGACCGCCGGCCGGGGCCGCGCCGCCCTGTGCCGGCGGACCGAACTCGACTCCGCTCCCCGCCGCGTCCGGTGGCAGGATCAACACCCAGCCGGGCTTGATGACGGTGGGGTCGGCGAGCCGCCCTCCGTCGGGCTGCGGTCGCCCCTTGTTGAGATTGTAGATGTCGACATACCGGCGGCCGTCGCCGAGGAAGCGGGCGGCGATCGCGAGCAGGTTCTCCGGCTCGCCGCGATAGGCCGTCTGGACGACGTAGTACTTGACGCTGGCGCCCGGGGCGGCGGCCGCACCCCGCGGCCCGCTCAGCGCGCCGGCCGCGCAGCACAGCAGGGCCAGCAGCACGAGCCGAAGCCCCGGCCCGACCCGGCCACCCGATCCTGCGGCCACCGCTTCCTCTTCCACGTGCTGTATCTACCAGTCTCCGGCGCGCCGCACCACGCGGTCCGGCACCGGGCTCCCCGCTCCCGCGGCTGAGCCTCGGCGTATTGGTGTATGACGTGGCCGGCCACCCTGCCGCTCACGCCGGATCGTTGCGATGGGATAACGAACACGAGTCCGCCCGGCCGGTGACGGCCGTCGGCCCGTCGGTGAACCGAACCGCTCCCCGCACCGTCCACCCGGGCGTCGCAGATCCGCGCCGAAGGGGATGCCTCATGTTTCGCCACCCGTTGCGCTCAAGCACCTCCCGGATCATGGTGACCGCGGTCCTCACGATCGGCGGCCTGACCGGGCTCGCCGCCGTGGCCATCAGCCACGTGCTGGGATCGGCCGCCGGCAGAACCCCGGTGGACAACCGCGCGGCGGCCGATCCGTCGACGCCGTGGCGGCGCGTGGAGAAGCAGCCTGTGCCGCTCGCCGACGCGGAGCCCAGCGCCACCGCCGGCGGGGCCGGAGACCCGGGACCACCCGGTGCCCCGGTCAGCGTCGACGGCGGGTTCCCCTGGCTGCTGCACTACGGCGGCGACAACTGGCGCACCGGGTGCACCGCGGTACTGATCGGGCCACGCGCCGCACTGACCTCGGCGTCGTGCGGCACGTCCAGCGTGGCGTACCTCGGCGGGCCGCCCGGGCTCCGGCTCACCGTGGTACGGCACAACGTCATCGCGGACAGCAACGTCCAGGTCCTGCTGCTCGACCGGCAGGTGAACGCGCCGCCGGTGCCGCTCGTGCCGGACTCGCCGCCACCGGCCGGCGACATGGTGACCGCCATCGGCACCGGCTGCGAGCCGGGCGTACCGTGCCCGACGCAACCTCCGCCCCGGCTCGCCACCGGATTCGTCGTCGGGCAGAACGGCTCCACCGACCCGTGCGGCGGGGCACGGGGCGTCGGCGGCGGGCCGGTGATCTGCCTCGGCTTCACCAGTGCACCGGCCGCGCTGACGGCGTCCTCATTGGGCGGCCCTGCCCTGGCCGCGACCGCCTGGGGATGGATCCTGGTCGGGATCCAGCAGGCGACGTCCGGCTCGCCGGCCGCGGGCGGGGCCGAGCCGACCGGTCCGCCGGCGCCGTGGTTCGCCGCCTACTCCGACGTGACTCGGCTCGGCCTCGAGCAGTACGTCTCCCTGCGGTGACCCGCCGCCGGGGTCGCTGTGGAGCGCAATTCAGCCGACCGGCGGGCGGTACGTATCGGGCACAGCGCATACGATCACCGCCATGGACGAGTTGGTCTCGCGTGATGCCGAGATCGACCGCCTACGCAGCTGCGTGGCCGGCCTCGTCGACGGGGTGGGCGGGTGCGTGTGGATCGACGGTGAACCGGGGATCGGCAAGTCCGCCCTGGTGCGCCGGCTCCTCGAGATGGCCGCCGCGGCCGGCTGCCGGTCGCGCACCGGCCGGGCCCGTCCGGCGGACCACACCGCCGCCTACCGCTCGCTGGCCCGGTGCCTGTCCGCGCGGCTGCCTGCCGGCGACGCGTCGGTGGCCGCCGAGCAACGGCTGCTCGACCTGGTCGAGCGGCTGTGCGCCGGCGGCCCGGCCGTGGTGGTGCTCGACGATCTGCAATGGGCCGACGACGCGAGCCTGCTGACCTGGCGCAGGCTGGGTGAACGCACCGGGACGGCGCCGTTGCTGCTGGTCGCCGCGTGCCGGCCGGTGCCGAGGCGGCGGGCCGTCACGCTGCTGCGCCAGCACCTGGCCGACCGCCGGGCCATGATCCTGGAACCGGCGGCCCTGGAACCGGTCGCCGCGAGCACGCTGGCCACCGCGCTCGCCGGTGCGGTGCCCGGCGGGCGGTTGCGGAGCCTCGTCGACGCGGCCGGCGGCAACCCGCGCTATCTGCGGGAACTGATCGACGGCCTGGTCCGGGAGCATCGGATCCGCATCGCGGACGGCACCGCCGACCTGGTCGACGCGGGTGCCGAAGCCGGGACGACAGCGGCCGCCGTCGCCGCGCACCTCGGCTTCCTCTCCCCCGCCGTGCTGGACGCGCTGCGCGCCGCGACCCTGCTCGGCAGCGAGTTCTCCGTGCGTGATCTCAGTTTGGTCACCGGGCAGCCGGCGACCAGCCTCTCCGGCGTGATCCGTGAGGCGTTCACCGCCGGTGTACTGACCGAGCGAGGTCAGCTACTCACGTTCCGGCACCCGATCCTGATCAACGCGCTGTACGCCACGATCCCGGCCTCCGAGCGGGCCGACCGGCACCGGCGGGCAGCCACCGCGATGGCGCGCGCCGGTCTGCGCCCGGTGCTGATCGCTGCCCAGCTGAGGGCCGCCGGTGCGCCGGCCGACGAGTGGGTGCCCGGATGGCTCGGCCGGGTGGCGCCCGCGCTGACCGCGCAGGCGCCGGTCGAGGCCGTACCCGTGCTCGAGCATGTCCTGCAGCGGCCGGATCTCGACGGCGCACTGCGGTCGGAGTTGCGCTGGGCGCTGGCCCACGGACTCGTCGCGGCGGGGCGGACGCCCGACGCGCTCGGTGTCGTCGCCGAGACGCTGACCGCCGAGGCCCTGGAGCCGGTCTGGCGGGCACGCTTCGACGTGCTGCGCGCCGGACTCGCCGGGACCGCGGAGGTGCAGCCCCCGGACGGTTGCGACGACCCGCTGACGGCCGGCACCGCCCTGCAGTTCACCGCCCTCCGGCAGTTCCAGCGAGGTGCGCTGGACGCGGCTCGGGAGAGCACCGCCCAGGCGCTGCGGCTGGCCGGCGACGACGTGCGGTTGAGCGGCGTCCGGGCGGCCGCGCTCGCGGTGCGGATCCACGTGCTGACGGCGCTGGGCCAGATCGGGCCGGCCCGCGAGCTGCTGGCCGAACGTCACCCGGACACCGCGGGCCCGGTCGTCGCGGCCGGGGCCGAGCATGACTTCTGGACCGGTCGCTGGGAACACGCCGCCGGTGCACGCCTGCCCGAGCCGGGCGACGTGCCCTCACGGTTGCAGTGCGCGGGCGTGCGGGCGTTGATCGCGCTGTACCGCGACGAGCCGCTCACCGAACCGCCGCGGCTCGATCCCGGACCGGCGGACGACGACCTGGTGACGATCGCGCCGCGGCACCTGCATGCGCAAGCGCTGTGGGCGCAGCGGCGGGGCCGCCCGGACGAGGCGCTGGGCCGGCTCGCGCCGCTGGTTCGCGACGGCACCGCAGCGGCGCTGCGTCAGGTCTTCCTGCCCTGGCTCGTCCGCCTGGCCGGTGAGCACGGGGAGCCGGGCCTGGCCGAGGCGGCCGTCCGGGCCGCCGCCGCGGACGCGGCCGACGCCGCGATGCCGGTCCTGCCTGCCGTCGCGGCGCACTGTCACGGCCTGCTCGGCACCGAACCGGGCGAGGTCGCCCGGGCGGCCGACGACTACGAGCGGCTGAGCATGCCGATCCGGGCCGCGGACGCGCTGCTCGACGTGGCGCTCCTGCATGCCCGCCGCGACGAGCGCGATCCGGCGCGGGCGGCGTGGCGCGACGCGGTCACCGCGTACACCGCCGTCGGCGCGGCCGGGGCGATCCGGCACGGCAGCGCCCGGCTGGCCGAGCACGGGGTCCGCCTCCCGCCCCTGCGGCGGCGCAAGCGACCGGAGACGGGCTGGGCCGCGCTCACCCCGACCGAGGTGACCATCGCCCGGCTGGTCGCCGCCGGCCGGTCGACCCCGGACATCGCGACCGAGCTGTTCCTCTCCCGGCGTACCGTCGAGTCGCACCTGTCGCACATCATGAGCAAGCTCGCGGTGCGGTCACGCATCGAGGTGGCCAGGCTGGTGCCGGCCGAGCCCTGAGGCCTCACCGCTGCACGGCCACGTTGGTCAGGCCGCTGCCCGCGTTGAGCGCCACGTTGTCGGCGGAGACCGTCGTGGCGCAGCCCGCCTCCGTCTTGACCCAGATGCCGTATCCGGCCGCCCGCACGTCCAGCCGGTTGCCGCGGAACACCGTGCCGCAGCCCCACTGCCCTGGCTGCTGGCGCACCTGGTAGCCGTCGGACGGCGAAACCGAGCCCGAGTTGCTGGTCACCTGGTAGCCGTTGCCCCGGATCAGCACCCAGGCGCCGCCCTGGGTGATGCCGGCGCCGTTGAACGAGTTGCCGCTCAGCGTGCCGCCGGTCGTCCCCTCGTACACGGTGATCGCGCCCCGGGCGGTGTCCGGGCCGAACGTGTTGGCGGTGATCGTGTTGCGGTCGCTGCGGTCCGGGTTGCCGCCGGTGTACTGCGGCCACGCCGCCGCCGCGTTGCCGATCACCAGTCCCTGGTCGCCGGTCCGGCCGACCCGGCTGCGTTTCACCACGTTGTCCGTGCTGTTGGTCCGCAGGTGGATACCTTCCTGCCGGATGTCCTGCACGGTCAGCCCGTCGATGACGTTGCGATGCGCGCCGTCCAGCACGAGGCCCTTGGCCGCGCCGGCGATGGTGAAGCCGGTGAGGTTCCAGTGGTCCGCGGTCAGGTGGAAGCCGTACCCGCCCGAGGTGAGCACGGCGCGCGGCGAGCCGGTCAGCGTGATCGGTGCCTGGGCGGTGCCGCTGGTGGCCGCGGTGAACGCCCCGGCATAGGTGCCGTCGGCGAGTTGGATGGTCTGGCCCGGCCGGGCCGCGGCGAGCGCGGTGCGCAGGCCCTCCACGGTGGCGACCTTGACCACGTTCTGCGCCGCGCTCGGCGCGGCGGACTGGGCCGGCGCCGGCGGTGCGGTGCTCGGCGCGGAGGGGCCGGTGGACGCCGTCGGGCTGGTCGCGCCGGCCTGGCTGGGCATCGCCTCGAGCAGCACCCGGTCGTCCGCGGCGCCCATCGCCAGCGGGAAGATGACGTGGGTGACCCCGTACGGGCTGACCGCGAACGGGGTGTGCAGCTCGAGGTTGCCGCTGTTGAGCAACCCGTTCAAGGCGTCGATCCGGCCGGCCGAGGCGATCCAGCCGGCGGTGCGGCGCGGGTCGTGCGGCTGGCGCAGGCTGGCCGCCCGGGCACTGAGGAACGCGGTCAGCCAGGCTCGCTCGGTCACGCCGGTGTCCGGGGTGCCGCCCGCGGCGGCCGTTGCGGTGGTGATCAGCGCGTCCACTCCGTCCGGATCGTCCTGCGTGCCGTGCTGGATCACCGCGTCATAGAGCGCCGCGTAGCCCAGCGGGGTGCGAAGCCCCAGCCTGTGGGCACGATCCAGCGCCGGCGACGCGTGCCGCTGCTCGCCGATGTGATCCTGCGCGGCCCGGAACACCGGGTCGGCGGCGGCCTGCCGCCACGCGTCCTCGAATCCGTCGAGGTCGTTGACGTCGTCGCTGCGCGCCGCGCCCAGTGCCCGGATCGCCGGCAGATATCGAACCAGGGCGCTGGCCGGCCGGGCCCCGGTGAACTCGGCGAGCACCTCGGCGACCGCTCCACCGGCGGTGGTGAAACCGTTGCGGCCGGCGGTGAAGCCGGCACCGTCGCGGCGGTCCTCGACGTAACCGTACTGCAGCAACGCGTTGTCGAACTGCAGCACGCTCACCAGCTCGTCGATCACCGCACGCTGCTCGGCGGTGAGGGCCAGCGGAGCCGGGCGGGGCTGCCAGCGCCACAGTGTGAACGCGCCGGCTACCGCCAGGGCCAGCGCCACCAGGCCCAGCACCAGCGAACGTCGGCGCGAAGCCGGGGCGTGCGCCATCCCATGCCTCCCTCCGTACCGGCCGCACCAGGACCGAGGTGCATTACGTGGCGCGGGCCGTCCCGGTTCACCCGAGGTCGTACTCCATCGCCGGCCGGGGGCAGCAGTCCGTGCCGCTCGAGATAGTACGTGCTGGCATCGGTCCAGATGAAGACACCGGCTCTCGTCGTCCGGCACGATGACTCCCCTCACGGTGCGCTGCCCCGCTTGACGGATGCGGGGACCGAAGGTTCACAGATCACCGCGGCGTAACGATTCGCGCGGTGGCCGCCCGCCGCGGTGAACTCCCGCTCGCTCCCGATCGTCAGTCACCAGGACGGGTGCCTGTCCCGCGGAAGTGGAGGAACGGCATGAGCCGACTGTCGCCGGCGGCGACCGGATGAGAGCGGCACCCTTACCCCGATGGGCGGCGACCGCGACCGCCGCGGTGGTCCTCGCCCTCGGTCCCGCGCTGCCCGGGTACGCGCAGCCGTCGCCGGGCCCGTCCGCCGCCGTCACGAAGTACTACGTGGTCGGTCCGCCGGTCGACGGACACCGCGAGTACCTCTTCGACATCGCCGCGAGGACGCTGGGCGACGGCCGGCGCGCCGCGGAGATCTTCAACCTCAACCAGCACCGGCCGCAGCCCGACGGCGGCCGGTTACAGGACCCGACGGTGCTGCAAGAAGGCTGGATCCTGCTGCTGCCGCCGGACGCGGACGGCCCCGGGGTGCACGAGGGCGAGCCGCCGGCGATGCCGACGAGCGCCGAGGCCGACAACGCCCGCCAGGTGGCGGAAGCGACGCGGCCGGCGAGCTACGTCTCCGAGGTGAACGCGCGGGTCACGACCATTCGCATCGGGCTGCTGATGGCGACCGTCGGACTGCTCGCGGCGAGCGTGCGCCTGCTGCGCGGCGCCCGTCGCAGGCCGGACGGTGCCGCGGCCGGCCGGACCTCCGCCGGGCCCGCGCGGGTCTCCCCGCCGGTCGTGACCGAGACCGTCTCCGTCCCCGCCGCCAGGCCGGCCGACGCCGGTATCGCCGTGCCCGCCGATGTCGGCTGGGAGGCCGCACCGCACCGACCCGTGGTGCCCCGGGAGGCCGCCGCCGGGGCGACCGCCGGCCGGCCACCAGCCGTCCCCGAATGGACGCAACTGGTGCCGATGGTCGTGCAACCGGCTGCGGCACCGCGGACGGAGACGGCCGACCGGCGCGCCCCGAACCGTGCTGCCGAACATGCCGGCCGGCGCGCGGTGGAGCCGCCGGTCCTGAGCCGGCCGGGCCGTCCGCCGCTGGCGTCGGCCGGATCTGCGCCCGCCGGAGACACCCCGACCACGCCGCGCCGCCCCGCCGGACAGCCGCGTCCGCACCCTCCGGCCGAGGTACCGGCCGAGATACCGGCTGGCATGCGGGCCGCGACCGGCAGGCCCGGCTCCGCCCGCGCGGACGGGATCGACGCCGAGCTCAGCCTCGGCGACGACGTCATCCGGGTACGGTTGGCCGGCGGCCGTGGATCGGCACCGGCGATCACCTGGAGCACCGCCGGGGAGGAACCGGCCGGCGCCATGGCACCGGTCTACCTCGGCCAGTCCGAGGGACGCTGCCTGTACCTCGACCTGGCCCAGTGTCCGGACGTGGTCGCCGTGACCGGTGAACCGGACTCCCGAGAGCGCCTGGCACTGGCCATGGTCGACCAGCTGTCGGCCGGCATCCGCGCCTTCCGGGTGACCGTGGTGGGCCGGGCGATCGGCGGCCGGCCGGCGATGCACCCGTCCGGCTACCGGAAGGTGCGCCGGCTGGCCGACGTGCGCACGGAGACAGCCGGATCGGTCGAAGCCCATCTGGTGTTCTGTGACCTCGCCGAGCCGGGCGACCCCGGCCTGCTGCGCGACCTGATGGCCGGCTGCAGCGGCGTGTTGGTGCCGGTGATCGTCGGCGACGTGCCGCGAGCGCGATGGTCGCTGTCGGCCGCCCCGTACGACCGGAACATGCCAGGAATCTCCGCCAGTTAGCCGAATCTCCGCCGGCCGCCTTGCCCTGACCGGGACCGCCCCTCGATCGTCCTGGTCATGCAGGAACCGTCACCGTTCGAAGCGACCACCTCCGCCGAGCGCCACGCCCGCTACGCCCAGCTCCGCGACGCCGCCCCGGTCCGGCGGATCAGCCTGCCCGGGGGCGCCGAAGGCTGGCTGGTCACGTCCCACGACCTGGTACATCGCGCACTGACCGATCCCCGGCTCGCCAAAGGCGGCATGGTGCGCGCGGACATCCCCGCCGGCCGGCTCTCGCCCGCGACGCTGGCGGCCATCAACACCCACATGCTCAACGTGGACCCGCCCGAGCACACCCGGCTCCGCCGCCTGGTGTCCCGGGCGTTCACCGCGCGCCGGGTGGAGGCGCTGCGTCCACGGGTACAGCAGATCGCCGACCGGCTGCTCGACGACCTGTCCCGGCACGAGACGGCCGACCTGCTCGACGCCTACGCGGTACCGCTGCCGGTCGAGGTGATCTGCCAGTTGCTCGGTATCGGCAACGAGCACCGCGATCAGCTCCGGTCCTGGGCCACGGTGGTGATGACGGGGGCGTACGCGCCGGACGACTACGTGCGGGCGATCACCGAGTGGAGCGACTTCATCCGCGACCTGCTGGCGCAGAAGCGCCGCACGCCCGGCGACGACCTGCTGTCCGACCTGATCGAGGCCCGGTACGAGCAGGACGCGCTCAGCGACGACGAGCTGACCTCCACGGCATACCTCATGATGATCGCGGGATTCGACACCACCACGAACCTCATCGCCAACGGTGCCTGGTTGCTGCTGACCCATCCTGATCAGCGGGCGCTGCTGGCCAGGGAACCGCGGTTGCTCGACGGCGCGGTCGAGGAGTTCCTGCGGTACGAGAGCCCGGTCCAGAACTCCTCCATCCGTACCGCCCGGGAACCGGTCGAGCTCGGCGGCCACCGCATCGCGGCCGGCGACATCGTGGTGCTGTCGCTGCTGGCCGCCAACCGCGACCCGGCCACCTTCGCCGACGCGAACGGGCTGGACATCGCCCGGCCCCGCAACCCGCACGTGGCCTTCGGCCACGGACCGCACTTCTGTCTCGGCGCCCCGCTGGCCCGGATCGAAGGACAGATCGCCCTGCGGGCGCTGTTCGGCCGGTACCCGGATCTGCGGCTCGCGGTGGACCCGGCGGAGCTGCGATGGCGGGTCGGCTTCGCCGCCCACGCCCTGGCGGTGCTGCCGGTGCGACCGGGCACGCCGGCCGCCGCGAACCTCGTCGCCGTCGCTCCCGAGACCGGTGCTCAGCCATGACCATCGCCCTGGGCCAGCCAACCGGCGTCCGGGTGCAGCAGCGCCGGCTGCCACACCGGCGTGTGCGCGACCGGCGGAGCACCGGCGGTCGCGGGGAACCGCCGCATGGAGGTGGTCGGCCGACCGTTCAGCAGCCGGGGGCGCGGCACGCCGTACGGGTTGAACTCGACCGCGCTGAACATGCTCGTCCCGTCGCGCGGGTTCAGCCAGTACGCCCCGGGGCTGGCGAGGACCTCCGCGCCGAGGCGGTCGCGCAGCGCGGGCGCGAAGGCATGCCCGACCGACGCACCCGCCTCGCCCATGAACAGCTGGACGGCGGGGAACCGGCCCAGCTTGACCCGCAGCACGTACGCCAGGTCGGCCGGGTCGACCCGGATCCCGTCCAGGCCGTCCACGAAGCCGGTGCCGCCGTGGCCTTCCAGGTGTACGCCGACCTTGCCCGGCTCGAGCCTGGCGTTGCGGATCAGCTCCCGGCGCAGGGTGGTGCGTGACTGTGCCGCGCCGCGAACCCAGACGTGGGTGCCCCGCGGCGTCTGGATGACCTCGGTGAGCGCGAGCAACTCCTGGCGGGACACGGTCGACACCACATGCGGGACCGACTCGGCCAGCCCGGTGCCCCGGCGCACCATGCCGACCACCGGCGTGGGCCGGCCCGGGCCGGCGGGGAGCACCGCGCCGACCGCGACCGCGCCGACCGGTACGGACACCAGGTCACCGCCGGCGTCGGTGCCGACACCGGTCGGCAGCTCGACCACGATCGAGCCGGAAATGCCCTGCGGCGGCGGCCGGCGGCCGGCGAACACCTTGCCGTCCGGCCGGCCGAGCAGCCAGCGCCGCACCTGTTCCGCCGGGTCGGTCCCATCGTCCCGGATGACCACGTAGCTCGGCTCGTACACCGGCGGGACCGGCGGCTGCGGGTGGCGGACCGCGTGCATGAACGCGGTGCCGCCACCGAGCGGTGCCAAGGTGCGGATCGGTGGCAGGCCGGGCCGGTGCACCACCAGGTCGACGATCTTCGGTGGGCCGACGGTCACGCTGTGGTCGACGTACGCGAGCACCATCAGGTCCACCGCGCGCAGCAGCAGATCGGGGAAGTCGGCGCCCGGCACGCCGACGGTCACCTGCGGCACGCCGGGGCGGCTCCGCGGGGAGGGTCGCAGCGGGGCGAGGTGGTTGGCGGCCTGTGCCTGGGTCCGGATCCACAGCCCGTACGGCCGCTGGCCCACCAGCCAGTCGGCGAGCAGGTCGATCGTGCGGTCCGGCCCAAGCGTCGGGTCGGTCGGCGGCTGCGCCCCGGGCGGCCTGGCCTGCAGGCCCGACGCGAGCGACCGGAGCACCTGCCGGCCGGCCCGGTCCACCGGGTGCACCTGCCCGGCGAGGCCGGCCTCGTCCATGAGCGCCGCGGGTTCGATCTCCACCGGCCCGGTCTGCCCCAGCGCCCACCAGGCCCGGGCGAGCTGCGCGAACTCGGTCGCGGGCACCCGGGTCGGCAGCAGCGGATGCAGGATGGCCGGGCCGTACGGCAGGCCGGCCAGCCAGGGCAGCACGGAGCCCAGGTCCTCGACGTTGGCGTCCACGGTGATCCGCGGGTAGCGCGGGTCGGGCAGCCAGGCGTCCGCAACGCCGGCCAGCGGCGCCGCGACGCCGGCCGCCACCGAGAAGAGGTGCACCCCGGCCGGCGTCCGCCGCCAGGCGAGCCGGCCGAACGGCGCCGGGATCGCGGGCAGCACCGCGGGCAGCACCCCGTACCAGGCCGGTCGGACGGGGCCGCCCTTCAGCAGCCGATGCTGCGCCGCGAACGCGTCCGCCTCGACCGGGATCTTGAACCGGTACGCCGCGTACGCGACCCGTTGGCGCACCTGCCAGGATCTGGCCGCGGCCGAGCGGGCGGCCCGGTGCGGGCTGTTGGCGGGGGTGGCGGCCAGCGCGGCTTCCGCGCGCGCCGACCCGGCGCCGGCCACGTGCAACGCGTCCATCAGCGACCGCTCAACGCCCTGCCGCGGGCCGAACACCCAGCTCCACCACAACGTCGCGGCCCGGTAGCCGGCCTCGCCGGGCAGCAGCGGGCGGGCGGCGGCCGCCTTCAAGACCTCGGGGCGACCGAGGGGGAACAGCACGGCGAGGGTCGACGGGTCGCCGCCCAACCCGAACACCATCCGGTGCATCAGGTGGTGCTGCTCGGCGTGGCGCAGCTCGTGGTAGAGCGAGGACAGCACCTGCTCGACATCGATGACCTGGGCGATCGCGACCCGCCACGGTCCGCCCGAGAAACCGGCCCGGGCGTACGCCACCCCGCCCAGTTCGACGTCGACGGGGGGCACCCCGGCCCGGGCCAGCGTCTCGGTGGCCAGCTGGCGCAGCACGGCCAGCCGTGCGGCCGGAGCCATGCCCGCCCAGCCGGCGACCAGCACCGCCGCCCGTGACCGGTACCAGGCGGCGAACTCGTCGGTGTGCATGCCGACGCCGGAACCCACCTCCTCCAGCTCGACCGCCGGCGTGCGCTGGGTGACGGTGACCGTGGCCCAGCGCGCCCGGAGCCGGTCCAACAGCTGCTGCCGCGCGTCGGTACCGGCCGCCACCACACCGGCGGCGAAGCCCGGGTTCGCCTGCCAGGGCCCCAGCGCCAGCACACCGCTCACCGGATCCTCGTACAGCACCTCGAACGCGCCGGCCACCAGCGGACGCTGGACGCCGCCCTGGATCAGAACGTCCGGCGCCCCGGCGGCAGCCGCCGGCCCACGGGTGGCGGTGGCCATCGCCGGTGCGTCGATCCCGCCCCGCACGAAGGTGGCGTAGACGTACTCCCTGACCCGCGGCGCGCGCGGCGGCAGCTGCTCGTACAGCTTGAGGAATCCCGAATCGGGCCGCTCGTTGTGCCCGAACTGCAGCTCCCGGTCGAGGTCGGCGTCGGCCGCGTTCGGCGCCAGCAGGCCGAACTCGAACGCGACCTGCGGGTCGGTGGCGTCGTACCGCACCAGCGTGCGCCGGTACCAGTCCGGACGCTGGCTGGTGAGCCAGGTGTGCCGGTCCGCGGCGATCGTATGGCCGTCCGGCGCGGTCGCGGCCGGCAACTGATCCTCGGTCAGCCGGTTGACCTGCTGCCAGGTCGTGGGGGTCGGTATCATCCACTGCTTTGCCGGCTTGCGCAGCCAGCCGAGGTCGGAGAACTCCGGTCGCAGCAGGACGTGGTTGACCACCCGGTGCACGCCCTGGCCGGGCCGGAACACGGTACGGATCGTGATCCCGGCCAGCTTCTCCGGCGGTACCAGCAGGTCCGGGCCGCCCCGGCGCCGGGCGGCGCGCAGGTCCGGGCCGGGCCGGTTGCCGGGCACCCGGTCCACCTTCAGCGCGTGCCCGACCGGCACGTGCACCTCGTACAGGTGCTGGTTGGCGGCGACCGCCGGCTTGACGCTGTACAGCGGCATTGCCTGCACGCCGGCGTGGAAGCCGGACCACCGGATCGCCCGGTCCAGCAGGAGGAACGCCGTCGACGCAGCGGCCACCGGCCACGTCGGCGTGCTGTCCGGGAGACCGTCGATCTTCCACAGGCCGTGCCGGGCGCCGGCCGGGCCGGGTCCCCCGCCGCCCACCTGCCGGGCGGGAGCGGGCGGCCGGGCGGCCCGCACGGGCGCCGGGGCGGACGGGCCGGCCGTCGCGTTGACCCGGGGGTTCAGCCGGGGCAGCCACGGCCCGGACGCATCCACCGGCCCCGGCTCGCCGGGCTCGTACGGCACCGCGGCGGCGCCCTGCTCCGCCGGGTACCGCAGCATCTTCCCGGCCGACCCGGCCGGCGGGGCCAGCCGCGGGCGGGGCACCCCGAACCGGTCCAGCGCCAGGCCGGCGGCGACGCTCCTGCCGGTGCGCAGGTTGAGCCAGGTCACGTCGGGGCGGACCAGTACCGCACCGCCGGTCACGTCCCGCAGCCGGCCGCCGAAGTCGGACAGCCCGAGCTCGCAGCCCAGCAGGTCGTAGGAGACGCCGGGGCCGAGCGCCCAGTGTGCCCGCAGCACCCGGCCGAGCGTCGCCGGGTCGACCGGCCGGCCGTCCAGCAGCACCCGGCCGCCGCGCGCCTCGACGTGCAGCGGGACGTATCCGTCGCGGTACCGCGAGCGCCAGACCGCGTGCCGCTGGACCCAGCTCGACGCCTCGCCCGGGGTACGCAGCCAGACCCGCGGCCGGCCGTCGTACCCGGGCAGCACCTCGACCATCGCGGCCAGTTCGGTTTCGGTCCAGGGGCTCGCCTGCTCGTCGCGGGCGGGTGCCTCCGCCGAGCGAACCACGTAGGCCAGGGCCGCGTCGCCCAGCAGCGGTACCTCCGAACCGGACAGCACGCCGGACAGCACGACGCCGTCCAGCGGCACGTCGAGCAGGTGCGACTGCCCCGGCACCGGGACTCCGACGCCGGCCGGGAACTCGATCACGATGTCGGCGGCGGACAACTCCTCCGCCCGCGGCGGCCGGCGGGTGGTCCGCACGGTGCCGACCGGCGCCCGGAGTGCCGCCCGGACGTCCGCCTCCGGGTCGGTGCCGGTCCGCCGGACCACCCGGTAGCTCGGGCCGTCCGGCGGTACCTCGGACCCGGCCGCCCACCAGGCGCTCGCCCGGCTGCCCCGCGGCTCCCAGGGCGCGTTCGGGTCCATCGGGGACGACGGGCCGTGCGGTTCGAACGGTCGCGGCGGCCGGGTCGGGTCCGGGGAGAACAGCCGGTACCGGCCGGTCGGCCGGCCCTGCGCGTCGCGGATCGGCCGCAGCTTGCCGTCGACCAGGCCGACCTTGGTGACGACCGAGGTGCCGACGTACCGGTGGATCAGCACGACATCCTCGGGCCCGGCCGTCTCCCGCTGGTTGTGCACGGCCAGCCGCTGGGCGAAGGAGTCGTCGCCGAGGCCGGCCTGGCACACCGGCAGGATGTACTTCGAGTCGAGCTTGAGCTGGTGGCGCAGGTAACGCACCATCTCCCCGGCGTCGAGGAACCGGTTCCCGGCGAACGCCTTGCCGGCGAAGCCGTGGAAGTGCAGCCCGATGTACCCGGCCGGCGGCACGTACGCGGCCACCGCCGTGCGTTCGTTCTCGAACCTCCTGTACGCATCGGCCAGCCCCTCGGACGGCCCGTTCTGTTCCGGCAGCGTGCGAAACCAGATGGACCTGACCTCGCCGGAGGGGTTCGTGAAGATCTCTACGAGGCCGGCCAGCTCCTCCGCGCGGTACGGCGGCTGGTCGGGGTCGGGCAACGGGGTGAGGGTCGGGCTGATCGCCCGGTCGTTGACCAGCAGCGCGGCCATCGCCTGCACCTGGGCCGCGGGTGAGGAGTAGTGCCGGGTGACGTGGTCCAGCAGCGCCTGCCGCTCCGCCGGGGTCGGGTTGCTCACCCGCCACCGGCCGGCCCGCACCTCCGGCGGCTGCCACTGGTCGTGCACGCCGGTGGTCGCGGCACCGTGTCCGGTTACCGGCTCGGCCGGTGTCGCCGCGGTCCCGGCCTGCTTGACCAGGCTCAGCGCGGCCAGCATCCGGGCCTGCCAGACGGCCGGCTCCAGGGTGCCTCGGAACACCCGGATCTCGGCGGTACGGCGGTCGGGCGGGTCGAGTTGGGGCCGCCTGAGGTTGAGCGCGACGGACCGGGAATAACCGGAGGCTCGCAGCAGCCCGTGGTCGGTGGCGAAGTCGGAGCGCGGGGCCGCGTCCCACAGCGGCTGGGCATGCGCCAGGCTGGATATCCGGTTCACCTGCGGGTTGGCCGCCAGCCGCAGCAGCTGCGGCATCGACGCCTCGGCCAGCTGGTGCAGCCTGACGAACGAGCCCTTGCCCGGCTCGAACTGGCCGGTGCTGACGTGCACGTGCGCGCCGGTCAGCGCGGAGGCGACCGCACCGTACCGGTGCAGGACGGCGAGGCCCCGGGCGAAGCCGCGGCCGGTGCGCTGCCAGTGCGTCGCCGCGTTCGGGCCGCCCGGTGCCCAGTGCTGGATCGGCGAGACCAGCTCGCCGCCGCGGGGGACCGTCCAGTCGCGCTGGAACGACCAGGTGCCGGGGTGGTCCGAGTACGTCGACACCGCGTGGTACCGCTGCTGCGTCGTGCGGTTCGTCAGCCGCTCGCGCAGCAGGTCCCGCGCGATGAGCTGGATCCGCACCCGTGAGTCGATGCTGGCGAACGGATTGTCCGGCCGGCCCGGCTCGTTGGTGTCGACGTCGATCAGGTCGAACTCGATCTCCCCGCCGTACCGGATGTCCTCGGTCGGGTACTCCTCCGCGGGCAGTTCGCCCAGCAACGGGATCGGTGACAGCCCGCGCGCGATCCGGCGCAGCAGCCACTCGGTCGTGACCTGCTCCGGGCCGGCGGGCAGCTCGTCCTGCTCGTCGGCGACGCCGTCGAAGTCGGCGGTCGGCCGCTCGATCCAGTCCGGAAAGCCGGTGATCGGGTCGAGTCCCGTTCCGTCGCCGCCCGCCGGCACGGTGCCCGGTCCGTCGTCCGACGACAGGATCTCGTACGCCCGGTCCGGGGAGAGGAGTACCAGCGGCAGCACGCCGTGGTCGGGATCGGTCACGAAGAGGTCCCAGTCGTAGGCGTCGTCCCGGATCTGCTCGGACCGATCGTCGACCAGGACCGGCGACGCCTGCTCGCCCAGCTCGGCAAGGGTCTGCTGGAGGCTCTGCCGCGCCCGCGGCGGCAGCGCCATCAGCCCGCCGGCCAGCCGCCGGTACGCGTCGGCCGGCAGCATCCAGGGCCTCACCTCGGCGAGCTCGGCCAGCAGGTCGTGCCAGTTCACCAGCCGCAGGTCGACCTCGAACGGGTTGAGCGTCGGGTCCTCCTCGGCCAGCCGCCGCGCCAACGCGCTCGGCTGCGCCACCACCGATTCCGGACCGGCCGGCCAGTCCGGCTGGTCGAGCAGGTGACCGAAGCCGGCGAACGGCATCCGCCGCCAGGGCGTCGGCACCCACTCGGTGGCGAGCAACAGCTCGGCGTACCGCTCCCAGTCGGCCTCCGAGGCGGCCACCGCATCGAGCAACCGCACCGCGTTCATGATGTCGCCGGCGCGCCGGGCGTGGTCGCCGGCCGCCTCGTACGGGAACGAGCCGATCGGGGTGCCGGTCGCGGCGCGCCCGGCCGCGGCCCGTACCAGCCCCCGCGCCAGCGCCACCCGGGACCACAGCAGGCCCGGGTCGAGGCTGCCGGCGAGCGGTACCCGCAGGTTGTCGTCCGGCTGCCAGTTCACCTCCAGCGTGTACAGCCCGGGCACGTCGTGCAGGCCGCGCACCGCGTCGACCGGGGACGCGTCCGGCGCCGGTTGCCGACCCATGTCCCGGGGCGCGCCGCCCGGCGCGTGGTGCAGCAGCCGGGTCAGCGTGTCCTCGTACCCGTGCAGCAACTCGCGCAGGTGCAGGTAGGGCAGCAGCTGCGTGCCGTAGCCCGTGGTCAGGTCGAGCTCGCCGTCGGCCAGTTCCAGCCCGGCCGCCGCGACCAGGCGCAGCACCTCCGCGAAGCCGGCCCGGTAGGTCGCGGTGTCGCGCAGGTCGAAGAAGGCGAGCCGGTCGTCGGACAGGGAGGCGACGCCGGTCGCCTCGATCGCCGCCGCGATGCCGCGGTCGACCACGCCGGCCCCGCCGGGCCGTCGGACGGTGAGCTCCAGCGCGACGCGGCGATCGACCCCGTCGGCTTCGGAGTCGTCCGCCGGGCCGGACAGCTGTACGGCCGGGCCACCCGCCGCCAGCCGCTGCCGCACCCGCTGCGCGACCCGCTCCAGCCGGGGCCGGCCCGGGTCCAGCCCGGCCAGCGGCAGCCCGGCGAGGCCGTGCGTGACCACCTCGACCGGGCTGCCGACGAGCCACACCCCCAGGCGACCGACCAGCCGGGCCACCACCCCGTCGGGCACCGACAACCCGGGCACGCCCACGGTGAGCAGCGGCGACCGGGAGTACTGCCGGGGCTGCGGGGCCTGCGACCCGTGCGGGAGCAGGCGCGGCCGGACCCACAGGTTGTTCTCCCCGACCACCGACAGGACCCAGTCCTCGCCCAGGTCGTACCAGCCGGGCCGGTGCTCGACCTCGACGAGCCCGTCGGCGAGCAGCCACCCGGGCGGCTGCGGCGCCGGGTAGAAGTGGAACTCGGTGGCGACGGCCTCCGGCATCGGCCGGCCCCGCCCGTCCACGGCGTGCACCCGCGTGCCGGCGGCGGGGCGCCGGGTGAGCCCGGAGACCGGCACCGCGACCGGCCCGGCACCGTGCTCCCGGCCGCGCCGCGCGGCGAGGGCGGCCGCCTGCCCCGGGGTGATCGGCGTGGTCGGGCGCAGGTCGAGGATGGCGTGGTCGCGGACGAACGCCGGGAGCTGGGCGAGCACCGTGAGCGCGTCCTCGGCGCTCACCCCGACCGCGGTCAGCCGCAGCCGCGACAGGTGCGGTACCGCCGGTACCGCCGGCACCGGCGCGCCGTCGGCGACGAGCAGCAGCCCGGACCGGTGCACGGTCAGGGTCGTCCCGCCCGGCGCGGACACCGACCCGTCCGGGACGATCCGTTCCCATCGGGGCGCCAGCGGGCCGGCCACCAGCAGCCGGCGCATCAGTGCGTGCGCGTCGGCGGCCCGGACGTCCACGCTGGACAGCGCTTCGCGGGCGGCCCGGCGCTCGCGAAGCGCGCCTTGCAGGTCCGCCTCCGCCGCGGTGTCCGAGCTTTCCGTGGCCTCCGTGGTGTCCACGGTGGACATCAGCCGGTCGACCCGGTCCTGTGCCGTGGCCAGCCGCCGGACGGCCTGGCTCACGGCCCTCCCCGCGCCGGTCCCGGACGGCGCCGCCGCCTCCCACCAGTCGACCGCGGCGGCGTACCCGGGCGCGCCGCCGTACAGCGGTGCGGCGAACGCGGCGCGGACCACCGCGCGGGTGGCGGGCGAGCCGTCGCCCCACCCGGCGAGTGCGGCCAGCTCGGCCGGGCTGCCCGCCCAGCCCGCGAGCAGGCGCAGCACCGCGAACCGCTGCTCGGCCTGGCGCAGCGCGACGAGCAGCTCGGCGACCAGCGCGCCCGCGTCGAGGCCGCCCGGCCCGCCGGACCGGGCCGGCAGCACCAGCTCCCAGCGCTCCTCGTCGAAGGCCACCGTCCGGTCGCCGCGCCCTCCGGCCCGGACCGCGGGCGCCGGGATCCCGGCCAGTGCGGCGGTCTGCGCCGTCAGCGCCCGCACGGCCGCGATGCGGTCCGCGTCCGGCGACCGGTGCAGCGCGTCGAGCGTCTCCTGGGCGAGCTGCCGGTACCAGGCCAGGGCCTGGTCGCTGCCGAGCCCGACGGCCCGGCCGTGGTCACCGCCGGGCGCCGGGGCCTGCGGCGCGACGGTCACCTGGTAGCCGGCGCTCGCCAGCCGCCCGATCAGCCAGGACTGCCAGTCGACCGGCGCCGTGGCGGTGCCGGCCGGCGCCGGGTTGGCCTGTGGCGGGTCGAGCACCAGCCGGGACCGGCCGTGTGCGTCGGGCGGGCCGACCTCCCGGACCACGAACGCGCCGTCGATCCGCTCGGCGGGCTGCGCGGCCCCGGTCAGCGCGTCCGCGACCGGCGGCCCCGGCGGCAGGTCCGCTTCCCGCTCGGCCAGGTCGCGCCGGGTCAGCCGGCCGTCAAGGGCCTCGTGCGGGCGGCCCACGTACAGCACGTCGCCCGGGGCCAGCGCGGGCAGCGGCATCCGCCAGTACCAGTTGAGCAGGCCGGTCCCCGGGGTGGCCGCGGGCCCGGCGCGCAGATGCCCGGCCAGGTCGGCGTCCGGCTTGCCGCGCAGGCCGGCCTGGAACGCCACCCGCGGATCGGTGCGGCTGACGTGCAGCATCAGCCCGAGGTCGGGGCCCAGCCGGCGGGACGGCCGGTCCGGTGTCGCCGCCCCGGCGGTCGCGGGCCGGTGCAGCTCGTCCAGGGCACTGCCGATCAGCGGGTGTTCGGACACCAGCTCGTCGGAGCTGCCCGGCTGGTACACCTCGGTGATCCTGACCTGGCCCAGGGCGGCGCGCGGCACCAGCAGGTCCTGCCCGGCGCGCCGGGCGCCGGCCAGGTCGGCTTCGGTGTGCTTGGCGGGGCCGGTCCGCGCCGCCGGCCCGACCGGGTCGGCCGCGCCGGGCTCGACCCGCACCTCGTACAGGTGCCACGGCCCGTCGCCGGTCATCCGCTGTACCGGCTTGGTGGAGTACAGCGGCAGGGCGTCGGTGCCCGTGCGGAACCTGGTCCAGTCGTCGATCGGCGCCCGCAGCAGCAGGAACGCCCGCTCCGTGCGGGCGGAGCCACCGCGGGCGCCGGCCCGTCCGGGGAAGACCCGGTGGGCACGCTGGTTCGACGTCGAGGTGCCGCGCGGTGTCCAGCGCAGCCCGGCGTCGATCGACGCGGTGTGCGGGTGGATGCCTTTGTACCGGCGGACCGGCGCGCCCGGCCGGGCGGGAAGGTCGACGAACCCGCCGGACGGTTCGCCGTTGCTCAGCCGCGGTCGCAGCGTACGGCCGATCACGTCGTACCGGGTGACGAGTGTGACGCCGCTGCCCTCCGCGATGAGCGTGATGCCGTCGGCGGCGACCACCCGCCGGCCGCGCGCGTTGAGCTGCTCGGCGAACGACGGCCCACCGCCCGGCGGCGGCGCGGCGATCTCGCACACCGGCAGGAAGATGTCCTCGGTGATCCCGAGCTCGGCCAGGAACCGGTGCACCACCTCGGCCGGCAGCGGCCGCCCGGCCAGTGACGCCGCGCCGTCGCCGCCGTCCATGTGCACCGCGACGAAACCGGCCGGGACGTGCGCGCCGGACACCGCGCCCAGCGCCCGGTCGTACTCGACCGGGTCCTCCGCCCGGGCCAGCCGGAGCCAGACCGCGCGCACCGACCCGTCCGGGTGAAGGAACACCTCGTACGCGCTGTGCAGCTCGCCGACCGTCCACGGCGCCGCGCCCGGCTGGGCGGGAACCGGGCCGGTTGCCGGCGTCGTCCGGCTCGACCGGCCGGCCAGGCGGGCCAGCCGGTCCAACCCGTGGAGCGCCCGGCCCCAGGATGTCCACTGTGGATAGTGAAACACCTTGGCCCGGGGTTTGCCGGACATGCCGACGGAACCCAACGTACCGACGGCAGCCTGCGGTATTGCGGTGCCGCCCGCCCGGTGCGGCCGCTCGATGGTCGGCGCCGGCACCCGGCTGCCGCGCGGGTAGACCGAGCCCGCCGGCACCGACGGCGCGTCGCGCTCCGCCGGGTAGTAGTCGAAACCGCCGGTGAGCCAGCCGTCGCGCTGCTCCCACCGCACCGGGAGCAGCGGCTTGCCGGAACCGTCGAACTGGACCCGGGCTGAGCCGTGGCCCCGGCCGCCGGCGAACCCCCACGAGTCAAACTTGGTCGCGAGGGTCGGCGCCCCGATCCGGTTGCGGAACCGCGCCGCGAAGGAGGTCGGCCCGCCGCCGACCCCGCACATGTCGAGCAGGTATCCGGCCGGGTTCAGCCGCAGATCGTGGCGCAGGTAGTCGGCGAGGAGCTCCGGCGACACCTCGCGCCCCTGGATGACCGCCTTCCCGTGTCCAGCGTGCCCGGTGACGACCAGGACGCCGGGCAGCCCCGCGGTCGCCACCAGCGAAGACGACCGCTCGGCCAGCCTGACCGCCTCGGCCGGGCTGCGCAGCCACACTCCGGTGACCTTGCCGGTCCGGTCCCGGATCAGCTCGACGAGGCGGGGCATCTCCGCCCGGGTCCACGGCGAGCGCCGCACCTCCCGCCAGGTGGCGATCCCACCGGTCCCGGTCGCCACCAGCGTGCCGGCCGGCACGTGCGCCACGGCGCCGGTGGTGACGTGGACCGGACCGTCGGCAGCCAGGACAGGCCAGCTGGCGGCGTGCGGGTAGCGGCTCATGAACGAGCCGGGTCCGCCGGTCCACAGGGAGCCGCCCAGCCCGGCCAGCCGGACCCGGGCCACCGGCTCAGGCGTCGTCGCGGCGAGCCGGTCGATGACCCGCTGGAGCATGTCCGGGGCGACCGCCCGCCCGCCGATCAGCGGCGCGGTGGTGCCGTCCGGCAGGGTGGTCACCGGGAAGACGAGGGTCAGCGTCTGGGGCTCCTTGCGGACCTGGCGCACCGCGGCCCGCTGCGCGTCGACCTCCGATGCCGGCTGGCCGGGCCGCCAGAACCAGCGGCCGGCGCCGATCGGTTCACTGGCCGCCAACAGCAGTTCCTCGACCTCGCGGTCGGTCAGCGCCCACCCCGGCGGCAGTGGCGGCCGGTCCTGCCGGCGGGGCGCGCCGGTCACATAGTCCGCCAGCGTCCCGCTGTACCGGGTGTCGGTGCCGGTCAGGTCGCGCAGCAGCAGCGCCGACACCGACCGGTCGGTCGAGTTCACCGCGATGCGCCACAGTGCGTTGGCCGGCAGCAGCACCGCCGCGTCGTCGCCGTCCGGCAGGATCGCCGCGCCCGGCGGCACCGCGACCTGCAACAGGATCCCCGGCCGGAGCCGGGCGGCCACCGGCGGGCGCAGCGAGCCGCGGACGTACCCGCCCGGCGGCAGGTCGAGCCGGCGTCCCCGGCGCACGCCGTCCGCCGACAGGCCGGGCAGGAACACGTACACCTCGGGCAGCGTCCGGCCGTTGACGCTCACCTCGCGGGGCAGCCGGGCGCCGTGGTCGAGCTCGACCGTGCGGCGGGTCGGCTGGATGGTCTTGGCCCACCACGGCAGCTGCGGCGGGGCCTGGTGCTGCGGCAGCGCGGCCGGCGCGGCGGCGGACTGTACCCCGGCGATCGCGAAGCTGCCGTTGACCAGGTGCAGCGCGGCTGCCTCGGTGGCCGCGTCCGACTGTCCGGCGACCATGATCTCCAGCGCTCCGGTCGCCTCCGGATCGAGCTGCATGAGGAGGCGATAGGCGTGCTGCCAGGCATCCCGCGGCACGGGCTCGCCCGGGGTGCCGATCACGATCGTCGCGCCCTCGGCCCGAGCCGGCAATTCGGTGATCCGGTCCCGGGCCGCCGCATCGGGGTCCGGTTCGTGGATCCAGATGCCTGCTCCGACCAGCTCTGCCACCGTCGCCGGCTCGTCCGGTTCGTCGGCCAGCCGCACCATCGACGGGTCGGCCTCATCGACGCTCGCCCCGGCGAACAGCCAGGTCGACTGCGGCAGCGTGACCGCCACCGCGCCGCTGTCGTCCCGGTACTGTACGTAAGGCTGCCAGGGCGATTGTGGCTCGCCGCCCAGATCCTGCCGCAGCCGCTCGCGGGTCGACCGTTCGGCCTGCTCCGCCGCCAGCCGGGCCACGTCGGCCACGCCGCGCGGCTCGCCGTCCACGACAATGCGGGCGCGGTCGCGCGCGTCGGTCAGCACCGCGTCGTGCACCCGGATCGCGTCGGCCCGGGCCTCCGCGTCCACCCGGTCCCGGGCCGCCTCGGCGGCCTGGACCTGGCCGACGAACCCGGCCACCATGAGGAGGTCGCGCTGTCCGCCGGGGTCGGTGGGGACCATGCGCAGCGCGTCCCGGCGCACCCGGTCGAGCCAGGACCGCGCCCGGCGCAGCGCGGCCCGCGCCCGGCCCGGGTACCCGCCGCCGGCCGCGACCAGCGCCTGTTCCGCCTGTTCAGCCGCGAGCTGGGCAAGTCGCAGCCGCTCGCGTACCGCGCTGGTCGTTTCCCGCCCGGTGTGCCTGAGCCAGGCCAGGTGCACGATGAGATCCTCGTCGCGGGCGGCGGCCTCGAGCGCTGTCGCGTCGCCACCGCCGGTCAGCGCCGCCACCTGCCGGGCCTCGTGGGCGGCATCCCGCATTTCCGTGGTCTCGCCGCCGGCGAGCACCTGCCGGGCGATGGTTGTCACGTCCGCGGTGAGCACCGTCAGCCGGACCAGTTCGGCCAGGTCCTCCCAGGATGCGGTGCGCCCGCGCGGGCCGGTGACCCGGGTCAGCAGGGCGGCGACCCGTTGCCGCTCCCGGGCGCCGGCGAGGACCGCCCGACCGCCGCGCCAGTTCACCGCGTCCTTGACGCCGTCCAGATAGGCCACCCGCTGCACGGCCTCGGCCAGCGGGCGGACGGGGCGGTACACCGACTCCAGGACCGCCGCTTCGGCGTCGGCGCGGCGCTGCCGTACCAGCACCTCGGCCGAGCCCTGACCGGACGGGCCGTCGTCGCCGGTCAGGGTGCGCAGCACGGCCGCCTCGTCGGCGCGGCGCTGCACGGTCTGCACCCGCAACCGCACCGCCGGATCGCGCTCCGCGTCGTCGAGCACCCGCCGGTACGCCTCGTGCCAGGCGACCGCGGCCTCGCCGGCGGCCGCCTGGAAGGCGTACCACCGGGAGAGTGCGGCCGTAACCAGGGCGACCGCGTCGAGGTGCGCGACCGCCCCACCGGTCAGCCGCCGCCTGACCCCGGCCAGCTCCCGGGCGGCTTCGGCCCGCACCGGTGGCGTGCTGTCCGGCGCGGTCTGCCGCCGCCGCAGGCCGACGAGGTGCTGCCAGACCTCCAGGACGTCGGGGGTGAGCACCAGCCGGAGCAGCGCCAGGTCGATCGCGCCCCGTTCGGCGTGCGCGACGGTGGTGCCGGCCGCGCCGGAGACGGCGGCCAGCTCGGCGACCTCGTTGTGCGCCTGTTGCACGAGCCGCTGGTACCCGCCGTCGCCCAGCGCTTCGCGGACGGCGTCCACCTGGGGCGTGGCGGCGAGCGCCTCGACCAGGTCGGCGGGCAGCCCGTCGGCCAGTGGCTGCTGGGCGAGGATCGCGGCGAACTCCGCTGCCGCCTGCTCGCCCGCCTGCGCGCCGGTGTCGTTCGGCCGATCGGCGGTCAGGTCGCCCAGCGTACCGTCGAGCGGCGCCTTGACCAGCCGGTGCGGCAGCGGGCCGCGCTGCAGGCCGCGGACCACGAACACCTCGTCCAGCCGGTCCAGCGGCAGCCGCACGCCGTGCCGCTGCGGTTGCGGATCGGGCACCGGGAGCCCGCCCGGCACCCGTACCTCCAGGACGATGTCGAACCGGCCCACCGCCTCCGGCTTGACGAAGCGAACCGGCACCCCATCCGGATCCGCCGGGACCCGTACCGCCCGGTGCCGCAGATTGTCCACAGTGGACGGCAGGTGCCGGTCGCCGGATACCACCACGTACCCGGTGAGGTACCCGCTGCGGGTGGGCGTCGCGGCGCCGTCCCGTCGCAGGGTGACGGTGAAGCCGTACCCGTTGGCGGCGGCGAGCTCGGCCAGCTCGGCCGCGGCCCGTTCGGCCCGCTCGCGACCGAGCGCCGGGTGCAGCCGGGCGAGCCGGGCCTTGGCCGCGTACGTGCGGGTGTGCCAGTCGATCGTCACTTCGGCGACCCGGTGCCAGTCGCCGTCCGGCGCCGGTACCGGGAAGGCACCCGCCGGGGCACCGCCGCCGGCGGCGGCGAAGACCGCGCCGAGCAGCTGCGGGGTCCCGGTGGCCAGCAGCTCCAGGCCCCGCTCGCGCAGGACGCTCGCCGACCAGCGGACCTGGTGCCCGCTCGGCAGGCCGGTGGACTGGGTCCGGTGCCGCAGCACGGTACGGCCGGGCCGCAGCCCGGTGCCGGCCTCGATCGAGCTGGCCAGCTCCCACTGGTCCGCCACGTGGGCGAGCACGTCGTCGATCAGCTGGTTCAATGCCCAGCCGTCCAGCCCGGCGTACGCGGCCGCCCACGGCTCGGTCCGCAGCCGGGCGACCAGCGCGCCCCGGTGCTCCGGCCGCTCGGCGGTGCCGGCGGCCGGGGTGGGCGCGGCCGTCGCCGAGTGCGGCTTGTCCGTCGCGACCGGCACTGCGCCGGACGGTCCGGGCGCGAGGTCGAGCTGCCGGCCGTACGCCCGGTGCAGCGCCGCCAACTGGTCGAGCCGTCCGAGCGCCCGCGCGATCGGCTCGGTGGCCGCGCGGACCGGGGCGAGCACCCGCTGCTTCGCCGCCTGCATCGCGGTCCACGCCTGCTCCGCCGCCGGGTACGAGTCCGCGAGCGTCTCCTCCGCGGCGGCAGCGGCCGCGCGCAGGTCCGCGTCGGTGGCAGCGGACAGGGCGAGCTTCGGGTGCGTCCGCAGGTACTGCGCGCGGGCCAGGTCGGCGGCGGCCCGGGCCGCGTCCTGGTGCCGGGCCAGGAATTCGTCGATCTGCTCGCCCAACGCGCTCTGGCTGATGAGCCAGGCGGTCGACCGCAGCGCGGATCCGGTCAGCGCCTCGGGCGGCAGCATCTCGTCGCGCTGCGCGAGGTACGCCGCGCGGGCCTGCTGCTCCGCCGCCGCGGCGGCCGGGTTCTCGGTCGCCCGTGCGGTCGCCGCGGTCCAGGCGTCGTGCTTCGCGGTCAGCTGCGACGCGGCCAGTTCCGCGTCGCGCCGGGCGTCCCGCTTGGCCTTCGCCAGGTCCTCGCCGAGCGCGAGCGTGGTGGCCGCCGACGTCAGCTCGTCCAGGTCGCCGTACCCGGCCCGGGCCAGGCCCTGAGCCTCGACGCGGGCCTGCGCCATGGCCGGCGAGTCGGCGCCGAGGTACGCCCCGGCCAGCGGCTGCACCGGAGCGCTCAACGCGCGCAGCCGGACCAGCTCGACCACCTGCGCGGCGTCGTCCACGTCGAACGCGGCCAGCCGGGCGAGGGCGTCGCGGTAGAGCTGCTGCAGGACGGACGGGCCGGCGAGGTCGGCGAGGAGGGGCCCGAGGTACGTCAGGTACGCGGCCCGGGCGACCTTGTCCGCCGCAGCGTCCCGGCGCTGGTCGAGGATCCGCCGCAGCGCGTGGTGGGCGGCCGGATCGGCATCGGCGACCGCGGGATCGCGCTCGTCCGCGCTGGTGACCGAACTGATGTCCGAGCCGATGTCCGAGCCGATGTCCGAGCCGGTGTCGCGGCCGAAGAGCGCTTCACCCACGACGGACATCGCCGCGATGGCATCGCTCACGGCCGATGCGATGGTCGCCTTCCACCCCCGGTGTTGCCACGGGCCGGGGTGCGCCGCGGCGCGGGCGGCGCTGAGTCCCTCGAGGGGCGGCTGGGCCGGCTGGTCGGCGTCCGGCTGACCGCCGGCGGGCAGGTACAGGCGGAGGGTGCCGGTTGCCTGCGGTACCAGCCGCAGGCCCTGGGTCACGGCGGCCTGGCCGAAGTACATCGCACCGTCGTGCGGGCTGACGAACAGCGGTTCGCTGGAGGCCCAGGTCGGGATGGTGTGCGCGTCGGCGAACGCCTGCGCGGCGGACTGCTCGCACGCCAGCAGGACGGCCGTCGTGGCACCGTCGGTCCGGGCCTGCGCGATCGCGCTGTGCAGCTGCGCCCCGCCCAGGGCCACGCCGCCGTCGACCCCGTGGCCGTGCACCACGACCACGCGGCTCGCGTCGGGCACGGAGACGGCGAGCCGGCGCTGCACCGCGGCGGCGATCACCGGGTCCGGCGACATGCCGACCCACAGCTGCACGGCCTCACCCGGCCCGCCGGTGCGGGTCACCGCCGTCTGGGTGGTGCCGCCGACGGCGGCGGCCGCGACCGCGTCCAGCAGTGACTCGATCCGTTGGTGCAGGTCGCTGAGGCGATCCAGGTCGGGCGCCGCGAACCCGGACTGCCCGAGCCGGTCGGTCATGTCGTCGACGAGGCCGCGCATGCGCGTGGTGAAGGCCGGGACGAGGCCTGCGCTCAGTCCCCCCGACAGATCCTGGAAGCGGCCCAGCTGCCGATCGAACACGGCCTGATGGGCGGCGACCAGCGCATCGAACTCCGGCTGGGACAGCTGCGCGGCGGGTGCCTCGCCCGGCATCAGCAGCTGAGCCACCGACCGGGGCGGGTCACCCGTCCGCAGCGGCAGCACCATGTAGTGCGTGCCGGTGTAGAACACGTAGCCCACCGGGGGCCGCGCGGGGCCGATGTGGTTCGGGGCATCCGGCCCCAGCACCGTCAGCGGCAGGTCCCACAACCACGCTGCCAGCATCGGCACGCGGTCGCCGGTCTCGCTGTTCCACGCACCCAGCCGCCGGATCAACGCCAGGTGGGCCGCCTGCCGTTGCCGGCGCAGCTCGGGGGTCGCCGCGTCGACGACGTCCGGGAAGAAGTGCGCCAGCGCGGCATCCCCGTGCCCGGGGTCCACGTCGAACGCGTCGAAGGACCGCTCGAGCGCGTCGGCCAGCGCGTCGCGGGCACCTTGAATGTCGTCGGCCGACGGGGTTACGAGGTCGCTGATGCCGGTCAGCGGCAGCCGCGAGCCGAAGCCGATGAGCATCGTGCGGAAGAAGCAGTCACCGTCGGCGGGAACGTCGACGGTGTCGGCCCGGTACCGCTGCCGGAGCGTCCGGTACGCCCGCAGGTTCGCCTCCCGCGCCATGGCGTGGCGCCGCAACCGGCCGGCCCGCTCGGCGGCGAAGTTGGCCACGAGCGCCGCGGCGGTCCGGCCGGCCTCGTCCGCCGGCCCGTCAGGCCGACCGGCCGAGGCGGACTGCGCAGACGACGACGGCAGCGCAGACGACGACGGCGGCGCGGACGAGGACGGCGGCGCGGTCGGCGGCGGCGACGGGCTCGGTTCGGTCGCTGCCGGGAGCGGCCTGATGCGCGCGGGCTGCGAGAGCTCGCCGAGCCACCATCGACCGCCGCTGTCGCCGATGCTGAGCAGGGCGGCCGCCTCGGGCGGCAGGCTGACGACGTGGTTGGTGACCGCGTCGCCGTCACGCTCGCGGCGGAGCCTGGTCACCGTGGTGACGCGCCGGGCGAACTCGGGATCGGCGGCGATGTGCCGCAGCACCGCGTTCCACACCGCCGCCGGGTTCTTCTGCCGGCGCACGACCGGATCGACGAGGTTCAGGTAGAGGTCGCCCTTGCGGTTGTGCAACTGCCCGAAGAGCGTGTTCACGATCTGCTTGACGACGAGGAGGGTCTGCTGCCGGGTCGGCGCCGGGCGGACGCGGGTGTGCCCGGGATCGCCGATCCAGCTCTGCGCATTGAGCGACGTGATCCGCAACATCGGCAGGTGCGCCACGCTCGGCAGGCCCAGGACGGACGCCAGCGTCCGGAACACGGCCGGGCCGGTGCGGACGATGGTCTCGTACCGATGGGCGGCGTTCTTGGCCGCGAACGTGGCGGCCTGCGCGTCGGTGTACCTGTTCGGGGTGGCGTCGACGTCGACCCAGACGTACTTGTAGAGGTCCCGTTGCGGCAGGCCGTAGTGGCGGCGCAACTGGTGCAGGACCAGGCGCGCGACGGGGTGAAGGGGCGGGAACACCAGCACCCCGTTGTTGACGATGGGTTGGGCGTTGTCGCTGCGGTTCTGGGCCGCCCAGCCCTGCTCGGAGTTACCCACCTGCTGCAGGTAGTGGGCGAACCGGCGCAGGAAGACGTTGTCGCCGTCGGTGTAGATGCCACCGAACACGAACATGATGGCCTTGCGGAGGATGTCGCTCGCCGCGGCGAAGGCCGGCCCGTCGTTCTTGTCCATCTCGAACCAGAACAGCTCCCGCAGCCACGGCTCGGCCATCAGCGGCAGGAGCTCGTGCACGCTGACCAGCAGTACGCCGCTCCGGTCGGCCCAGGTGACCATGTCCCTGATCTCGGCCCAGCGGTCGACCCCGTTCGCGGGAGGCCCGCTCGACCTGGCAGCCTCGATCTCTTCGGCCGTCACGTCCGTCCACAGCGCGACGCGGCCCCAGCCCCGGACCCGCCGGGCCCAGGCGGCCAGCGACGCCCGGAAGGCACCCATCCTGCCGCGCCCGGTCAGGGGACCGCCGAGCCAGATGCTGTGCACGAGGTGCGGGTACGTCAGGCTGTCGGGCAGTTGGGTGGACGCGAACCCGGCCACCGGGTTGTCGGCCCAGCGCCGGTTGCGGCGGGTGGCCACGGTGACGGTACCGTCGTCCGCCAAGAGCGCGTCGGGCGTGATCCGGCCGGGGCGCCGCCGGCCGTGGTTCACCGCGACCGCGTCGAAGAACGCGACCGACTTCTGCGGTGGCAGTGCCTCCAGGTTCACGCCCGTCAGGTGGTCCGGCACCCGGTCGCGGCCCCGCAGCCCGAACAGGTCGTGCCCGACGGACGCCTGCCGCTCGGCCCCGGTGAGCGAGTCCGGCCCGCCGGGCTGCTCGGGCACCCGGGCGCGGGTCAGTTCGGTGCCGAGCCAGTCGGCGGTGGCCGGGGTCGTGTCGGGCGCCGGCCGGGTCTCGGTGACGTCGGTGACCTGCGGGCCGACGACGGTGAACGCGGTCCACAACCGCGTGTCGGACCCGTCGGCGGGTTCGACGCGCGGGTGCCCGCCGGCGCCCGGCCGCACCCGGCCGACCGCGCCGATGACCGTCTCCGTCCCGCCGGTGAGGCGGGCCAGCTCGCGCCCGACCTGCGCCGCGTGGGCGTCGACCCCGCCGACGCCGGCGTTCGTCGTCGTCAGCAGCACCGGCCGGCCGGGCGTGAAGGCCGGCGCGGCGACGACCGCCAGCGCCACATCGCGGGGCGTCAGGTTCTCGGCCTCGACCACCGTCGGCGGCGACGCCGTGCCGGCCAGTCCGGCGCTGGCCAGGTCGAACTTCAGGGGGGTGGTGAAGCGGGACCGGTCGACCAGGACCAGCGGCGCCGAGG
Organism: Dactylosporangium sucinum; assembly: GCF_014647515.1. Taxonomy (GTDB): domain Bacteria; phylum Actinomycetota; class Actinomycetes; order Mycobacteriales; family Micromonosporaceae; genus Dactylosporangium; species Dactylosporangium sucinum. The sequence continues at coordinate 171,632 of NZ_BMPI01000001.1, forward strand.
TGGCGGGAACGGTCAGCCTGGTCCCATTGACCACTATGGACGGTGACAGGTGGTCGGGCAGCGGGTCCAGCAGCCGGTCGACGTGGTCGCGCAGGGAACTTGGTAGCTCCGCGCCGGCGGTAGCCGCGCCGGTCGTCACCAGGATTCGCGGCGAGTGCGAGCGCGCAGGCAGGTCCGCGGCGACGGCCCGGCCCGGCGCACGGTCCGGGCCCGTGGTCGGGTGCAGCCACAACCCGTCCGGCAGCTGGGTCGCCGCCCAGCCTGGGGCGATCTCGAACTCGCCACCAGCGACGCCGCTGATGTTGCGGGCGGGCGGCAGGCCCAGCGGGGTCTGCTGTTCGGGCGGGACGTACAAGCCTCGCTGGAAGTGGAACCAGACCGCCAGCTCGGGGAAGGTGGGCGTGTCGAGGCTTCCCCCGGCACCGACCGCGAACGCCTCGGAGCTGGCCGGCAACGTCGCCATGGCGGTCCGGGGCACCGAGACCACCGGCCCGCCGGGGCCCAGGTCCGGCCAGATGGCCTCGCCCCGCTCGCCCGTCCACCCGGCCAGCGCGGTGGCCCAGCGCTCGGCCTCGGCGACGGTCACGGTCCCGGTCGTCGGGTGCAGTTCGAGCGTGATCGCCCGGGCCAGCCAGGCCGGCAGGGTGGCGTACAGCTGTCGCACGGTGTCCAGACCGACGGCCGGATCGACCGTCAGCAGCAGCCGGGCCGGGTGGCGGGCGTCGGTCGCGCCGACCGTGGCCGGCACGGCGCCACCGTCCGCGGTGAGGTGCCAGCCCAGCGGGGTCTCCGACAGCGCGTACCCGGCCGGCGCGGACAGGGTGGGCAGGACCCGCTCCGCGCGCAGCACCGCGGCCGGCAGCGGCGGCAGCGGCAGGGAGCGCTTGCGGGCGATCAGCGTCCGTGCCCGGACCTCGGCCTCCGCCGGGTTCACGGACAGCCCTTGTACGAGCGCCGTGATGTCGGCGTCGGACGCCCGGTGCAGGCGCTGCGCCTCCCGCCACCACGCCACGGCGGGCATCCCGTTGAGCAGCTTGGCCAGGCCGTCGCTCGTGCTGACCTTCGTCCAGTCCGCCGGCCGGCGCAACCGTGGTCCGAGGGTCAGCGTGTCGCGTGGCTGCGGGACCCGGACGGCGCCGTTGGACGACGTGACGAAGGCACCCGGCCCCACCACCACGCCCGCGTCCAGCAACAGATCGACGCCGACGCCGTCGTACACCGACCGCAGCAGTGCGGGATCGTTCTGCAGCTCCTCGACGTCCAGGTCCGCGTGGCCCGGTTCGGCCTGGATGGCCAGCGCCACCTGGTGGTCCGGTGCCGGACCCTCGCCGTCGAGGTCCACACCGCCCGCGCGGACGGCCTGGGCCTGGAGCGCCGGTACTCCCGTGAGCGCGTACAGTCCGGCGACGACGAGGGCGTCCACGACGAACTCGCGGTGCGGCGACGCGACGACGTCCCAGCGCCGCAGCTGCTCGTCCTGGTAGGTGCCGTCGGACCGGGGAGTCATCTGCCGGGACAGCTGAACCAGGCCGCCGTCGTAGTCGGAGAGCTGGCCGTCCAGCGACGTGTCCAGCGCCTCGCCGGGCGCCTGGCCGCCCTCGACCACCACCTTCGACCAGTGCTCGTGCGGCAACCAGACGCGGGTGCCGTCCGGGTCCTCCGTGCCGGCCCCGACCGGCACGGAGACCATCAGCCAGTACCCGGGCTGTGCCGGATCCGGTGGCTGGAGCTGGGCGTACACGCCGTTGCCTTGGACCGTCCGCTCACCCCGCAGCAGCCCGCCCGCGGTGACCGGCGTCGCGGCGTTGCCGTCGACGCGCACCCACACGTGCGGGTACGCGTACCGGCGCAGCGGCCGGTCGCCGACCCGGTGCAGCTCGACCGGAAAGTCGAAGCCGTTGTCCTGCTTGAACTTCTCGACAAGGGCGCGGCGCTGCCGTGCCGCGGTGAGGTCGAGCGCGTTCTGCGTCGCGACCTGGTGCCAGTTGATGACGAGCCGCTCGACGTCCTGCCAGGAGCGTTGGTGGTGCTGCTGTACCTCCATCACCATGTTGGCGTTGCCGTTGGTCTCCTGGCCCTTGACCGCGGCCTGTCTGCGGTCGATGCCGTGCCGGTGCCCGGTCACGGCGGCCACGCCCAACTCGACCAGTTCGGTGTGTCCCTGCGCCACCAGCCAGAAGAGGTTGGTGGCCGCCCGCACCGGACCCTTGTCCATCCCGGACTTCGGCGCGTAGGTGGCGTAGGCCCTGGACCTGGGCCTCCAGTGCACGACGTAATCGCCGTAGTGGGCGTCGGACCCGCGCTGCTGGAACGGTGAGATCAGCGCCGCGTAGCCCGGCAGCACGTCCGGATGCTCCGGCACGTACGTCAGCCCCGTCGCGCCGGCCTGTCCCTTCGGGGTGAGGGCCGACGGGTAGCCGAGCTGCCACTCGGCCTTGCCCCGGTGCCGTTGAAGGTAGTTCTCGCCAGGGGCGCCCGCCAACTGCCATCGGTTGATGAAGCTGGCCCGCGGCAGCATCGCGGCGAGCTGCCACCCCGTGAGCCGTACCTCGTCCGGTTCCCGGGGGTGCTCCGGCGGCAGGACGTCGCGGACGCGGATCACCTGGCTGCCGTCGCGGACCAGCACCTCGTCCAGCCGGAACCGAATCGGCTCGTCGAACTGGAAGTTGCTGACGAGCAGCGTCGAGTTGCGCAGGTAGTGGACCGTGTCGTCGACGATCTCCTCGATCCGGTCGTCGTCGAGCTCGGAGAGTGCGGGCGACATCCCTTCGACCTGCCGGAGCGCGGCCTCGTGTGCCTTGGCGTAGTCGTCCACCCCCTGCCAGAACGCGTACGTCATCGCCCACAGCTGATCGGGCGTCAGGCTCGCCGGGTCGGGCACGCCGGAGCCGAACGCACCCAGCCAGTGCAGCGCCCGGCGGGCCCGCGTGAGCTGTCCCTGGGCAGCATCCTGGAGCGAACGCCGACCTGCGACGGTCACGCTCGGCCGCGTGGGCAGACGGAACCACGTGGCGACGGTGGCGCCGTCGTCGAGCCGTGTCACCGCGGTCCCGACGGCAAGTTCGGCCAGGGCCTCGATCATGTCCTGCAGTGCCCGCCGCGCGGCCATCGGCCCGCGGGTCGACAGGATCCCCAGCACCTCCACCTCGAAGGCGCCCGGGACCGGCGCCGGGTCCTTGGCCGGCTGCTGCGCACCGATCCGCGCCCGACGATGACCGACGTACCGCACGACCGCGTACGCCATCGCGATGCCGGCGGCGGTCACGACCGCGACCGGTACGTAGATCTGGAGGGGCACCGACTTGCTGGGCTCCGGCGACTGTTGCATCGCGCTCCAGATCGCGTTCGCCCACTGCGACGGGTCGGGATACGCACCGATGAACTGCCAGCCGGCGATGCCGCGCAGCGCGGGAAGGCTCCGACGCAGTTCCGCGACGTCGCGGTCCGCCGAGTGGGTGGTGACCGGCCGGAGACTGGCGCTCTCGATGCTGGTGGAGCCGACGGTGATCAGCGTCTTCTCCGGGTCGGTGATGCTGGCGTTGAACGGAAGAAGGCCCACGTCCCAGATGACGTGCACGAAGTCGACGTCCGCGCTGACCTGCTCCAGCTCATCCGTCACCGCCGGCAGCTCGATGCGCGGCCGGTGCGTCACGCTGATGGTGAAGTTCGGGCCGAAGGAACCGCGAAGCGCGGGCATCAGCTGCCGGTACCGGAGGGCGGGCGGACGCGCGGCGCCGTTGCGGAAGACGTCGAGGCCGCCGAAGGCGCGTTGCCGCAGGAAGCCTTCGAGGAGCTGGTACAGGGCGGGAAAGATCTCCTCCGCCAACCGCTCGTCGATCGGCGCGTACAAGTAGGCCGCGCCCGGAGCGGTGAGCGGACCGGACGTCATCCCGCCCAGCATGGCGCGGACGTTGAGCCGCCCGCTGAGCGCGGCAAGATCCGTCCACAGTTGGTCGAGCTCGGACGAGTCAACCGGGCTGTCACCCAACCAGAGGCTGGGGCTGAGGAACTGCGGCTGGTCGGCGCGGAGCGCGGTCTCGTTCACCTCGAACCGCAGCGGCCCCACGAGCAGGTCGGTGACCTTCGTCTGAGCCGGGAGGACGCTCGGCGACACGTAGCTGTGGGTGCCGTTGCGGAGCCAGGGGTGCACCCAGGAGTCGGTGGCGTTGCGGCGGGCCTCGTAGTACATGACCAGCCGGTCCCACGACGGCGTGTCGCCCGTGCCCGTGTCCCGTGCGCCCAACGCCCGCCGGTGCGCCCCGACCGGCAGCGGCGCGCCGCTGGTGGCGGAGAGCGCCGCCAGGCCCAGTGACGCGATGCCGAACAGCCGGGTGCGCCAGCCGACCGTCCGTCGCCGGCCGTTGCCGGACGCGCGGCCCGGTCCCGGCACGCTGGCGGGACCGGGTGTCGGGCCGAGGGCCACCCGGGCGAGCCACGAGACGCCGCTGACGACGTTGCTCCACATGAGCGCCGCCGACGACGCGACCTGGGGCGTGGGCGGCGGCGCGCTCGTTGCCTGCCCGGTGACGAAGTCCGCGAGGACGCCGTCGACCGGGCGCTGCCCGCCGGAGCCGGGCCAGCGCCAGACAGCCGCCGAGACCTTCACCCGGCCGAGGGCGGTCACCGGCAGCAGCGCGTCGCCGCGCCGGTCCAGCAGCGCCGCTCCGGCGGGAACGGTGACCCGCCAGGCGTACTGGCCGGGCTTCAGGCCCGCCGGCACGCCCCGGGTGACCCGCACGTACGCCGATCCGGGTGCGGAGAGCACGCCGTGGCGCAGCACGTCCGACCAGCTCGCGGCCCGTACCGGCGCGACCACGTACCGGTGTTGCAGCGGTTTGGTGTTCACCACGTTGAACCGCCGGTGGTCCGGCTGTCCACGATGGATGGTGGCCCCGGCATCGGTCGCGTGGGCCGGGGCCGGGGAGAGGCGCGGCAGCCATCGGGCCGCGGCGTCGGGCGTCGCACCCGCCGGGAAGACCGACCCGCCCGCGACGGGTTCCTCGCCGGGCCGCCCGGCGTAGACGAGGAACGGCGTGGGCTCGGCGAGCCGCGGCGTAAGGCCGACCAGACTGAGCGGCGCACTGACCACCTGGCCGTTGTGGGCGTCGACCCAGACCAGTGACGGGGACGCCGAGACCTCCTCCAGCGTGCGGCTGCGCAGGTCCGTCGGGAAGCTTCCCAGCGCCGCCTCGCACACCAGGAGGCGCAGCCGGCCGGTCACGCCGTACGCCTGAAGCACCTGATGCAGCGCCTGGGCGCTCGCCAACCCCGGCCCGACGCCGACCCGCCCGCCCCGGCCGTGCGCGTGCACCGCCACCACGCCGGGCTCCGGTCGGTACCGGGTGACCGCGAGCCGCTGGGTCAGGCTGCGCGACTCGGCCTCGGTCCGCAGCCAGACCGCGTAGACCCCGTGCTCATCGGCGAAGACCTCGGTCATGAGCGCGAGGTCGTTGGCCGACCAGTGGGCGGCCTCGGGGCCGGGAACGGTGGGGTGCGGTGGTCCGGCGCGGTGCCGCAGCGACACCAGCGCCGCGTCCGCGTGGCCGTCGGTGCCGACCGGGTGCCGCAGGACCTGGTCGACCACGAGGTCGGAGGCGGCCGCACCGGGCGGGAACTCGACAATGACCGCGTTCGCCGGGACCTCCGGCAACACCGGCACGGCGCCGTCGCCGGGCGGCAGGCTCGTGCCGAGCCCGGCCAGCCAGGCGGTCACCTGGTCCCGGGCCGGGACCCCGTCCTGGGGGACGAAGACGGCGTACCGCGGGCCGCCCTCGGCCGCAGTGCCGTCCGCCACGGGTACCGGCTGAGACTGCTGGAAGAGTGGCGCGTAGTGGCCGCGTTGCTGCCGTCCGATCCGGGTCTCGTCGTAGTGGATGAGCAGGATCGGGCCGCGGTCCTGGCCGAGGGCGGGGTCCTGCCCGTAGCCGCCGGCCACGCCGGGCGTGCTGCGCACCACCGCGAACCGCACACCGAAGTGCTGGCCGACGAGGCCGAGGAAGAAGTCGTCGTTCGCGTCCTGGGGCCGGCTCCGGTCGAGGTCGTGCAGCACCCGGTTGGTGGGAAATCGCCGTCGCAGGTGGGTGACCAGGTCGGCGGTGCTGCGCAGCGAGTAGCCGGGTTGGCCCTGCAGCAGCTGATGCATGGTGTCGAGCAGGCACCTGGCCGCCCCGAGTCCGCTGGACCTGCCGAGCGTCAGCCAACTGGGCAGCCGCGGTACCGCCAGGCCCGGCTCGACCAACCGCAGACCTTCGCCCTCGTCCCACTCCCACAGGGCGTCGGCCGCGCGCTGCTGCTCCTGCTCCTGCCGGCTGGCCAGCGTGCCCACGTCGCTCGGCCGCGCCAGGCCCTGCGGCGACGGCCCGCTCATCCGGGCCACGCCGCCCCTCCTCGGCCGCGGCACGGGTGCGGCGTGGCCTCGCCCGAGGCTCGCCAGCGTCATTTCGCCGAGCAGGTACTCGACATCACGGTGCAGGTCGCTCGCGAGATCCAGATCGGCCGCGGGATCCCGGGCGTCGGCCGGGTCGAGGGCGGCCCGCACCGATTCCAAGCGCGTGGTCAGGCTGCGCACCAGCTCGTCCATCCGGCGGTCGAACGCGCGTGCCCGGCCCGGGCCGAGGGCGCCGACCAGGTTCTCGTACCGTTGTCGCTGCCAGGTCAGGGTCGCCTCGAAGTCGGCGACGAGCTGCACGACCTGTTGCTGGGTGAGCGTGGCAGGTTCGGCACCGTCCGCGCGCAGCAACTGGGTGTACGTCTGCACCTGCTCGGTCGCCGCCGGCGCGACGGCCAGGTAGTGGGTTCCGGTGTAGAAGACGTACCCGACCGGTGCGCTGCCGTCGGGACCGACGTGGGTGGGGGCGTCCACGCCGAGCAGGGTCACCGGCAACCGCCACAGCCGGGCGGCGACGGCCGGGATGTAGTCGCCGGTGCCGGACTGCCAGTGCCCCAGCTGCCTGATCCGGGCGACGTGCCGGTCCTGGATCTCGCGCCGCGCCTGCGGTGTCGCGGCGTTCACGACGTCGGTGAAGAACCGCGCGAGGTCCGCGTCGGCACTGTGCGGGTCGAGGTTGTACGCGTCGAACGCCGCCTGTACCGCGTCGGCGACGTTGTCGCGCGCGGCCTGCAGGTCCGCGTCGGTCGGCCGGTCGAAGCTCGTGATCCCGGCGAGCGGGAGCCGCGCGCCGAAGCCCAGGAACATCGTCCGGAAGAAGCAGTCGCCGTCGGCGCGCACATCGCGGGTTCGCTGCTCGAACTGCCGCCGGACGCGCCGGTAGCGGGTGACCTCCGCCTCGCGCGCTTCCTGGTGGGCCAGCAGCCGTTCGTCGCGCTGCCGTTCGAAGCCGGCCACCCGCGCGGCCACCTCCGGGTCGAGCGTGGGCAGTCCCGTCTGGTCGGCGCTCGGTGCCGAGGCCGGTTCGAGCGCTCCGAGCGGTCCCGATCCAGCGGTCGTCGACGTCGGTGCGGCGCCGACGGGGCCGCTGGTCGACCGGTACCGTGAGGCCCGGCTCCCGGTGCCCGGGGGGCTGCCGGTCCGCCGGGGCCCGCTCGTCGCGACCACCGGGACGAGGCGGCCGGCCGACGTCGCCGAGTCGGGCACGGTCACCGCGGCCGCCAGGATGCCCACCGCGTCACCCGGGCCGAGCGCGCGCCCGTCGCGGGTCGACACGAACGCCGAGACGTCGCGGGCGAGCCCGTTCGGAAACTCGACGATCACCGCGCCGTCGGGCAGGCTGTCGGGGTCGGGCGGTGTGCTCGTCACGCCGACGATGCCGGCACCGTGCCGGCCGAGCCAGTCGCGGACCTGCTGCACCGGGTCGGAGCCCGGTGGGGCATGGACGACCGCGTATGCCGGTCCGGGGACCCGGGGCAGCGCATCCGTCAGGTCGTCCAGCCCGGCCAGCGCCTCGGTGTCCACGGTGGCCTGGTTGAGGTGCAGGTACGCCGCGCCGATCAGCCCGTCCGGCACGTGTACCGGCAGGCCCAGCCGCGCCCGGAGGTCCGCCACCAGGCCCGTCATCGCGGCGGCCGCCCGGTTGCGCAGCGCGCGCAGCCCGACCGGCGCGGCCCCGGTCGACGGCGGGTAGGCGGCGACCGGCCGGCTCGCGCCCGGCGCGAACCGGATCAGCGGCACCCGGTCGGACTGGTGGGTCGCGGCCAGCACCTCCAGCGCCTCGGCGCCGAGGCCGTCCGCGGGCACGTAGGTCGCCGGGCCGTACGTGATCCCGGCCTGCGCCAGGTGACCCATGACCTCGGCGTACCGGGTGCCGGTGAGCCGCCGGCCGGTGGCCGCGTCGCGTAGGTCGAACAGGGCCGGCTCGGGCGGCGTCGGGACCGCCTCGCCGGTGTGCTCGACGTCGTAGCGAACGCCGTCGACGACCTCGATCGCGTGCGGGTCGGCGGCCAGCCCGCGCAGCGCCCGGACGAACTCCTCGGCCGTGCTCGACGGGGCGGGCGGCAGCGGGCGGCGGTGCCGGTCCGCCCACGCACCGCCGGGCGGCAGCGGCGCCGGTCCGGTGGTGGTGGGTGCCGTCGTCGGCGCCGGCATGACCTCGATCACGACGCCGAACCGGTCGGCGGCCTCGGCGAGCACGGCCTGCTCGTGGGCGCCGATGCCGTAGTACAGCTCGACGGCTTCGGGGCGCAGCGGCGCGTCGGCGTCCGGCGGGGCCGGCACGCCGGCGTCCAAGAACGAGGGCGCCTCCGGGCGCGATCGGAGCTCCCACTCGTCGGGCAGGCGCCCGGGCTGCCGGCTCGCCTCGATCGCCGCGGTCACCGGCGGCGGCTCGGCGGTGGCGCGGCGCGACGGTACGCGCGACGGCGTCGCGCTGTCCGGCGGGGTCGGACGGAACCGCACCGAATCGCGGCGTCCCGACGAGGATGGTCGTGATCCGGTCGGGCTGCCGTGCCGGCCGTTCGCCGGGGCGGCGGGGATCGGCGGCGCCGGTTCGGTGGCCTCGGGCGGCGCGGCCGACTCGATCGCCGGCTGGTCGGACGGGGCGTCGAGCTGGGGCAGGCCGGGTTCGTCCGGGCCGAGGAGGATCCGTTCGGCGTCGTCCGGGAACATGTGGAACAGGACGCGCATCGTGATGGCCTGTCCACCGGGCTGCGGCTGCCAGGTCCCGGGCATGAGCCAGTTCTGGCGCCGCTCGACGCTGCCGAGTTCGACCGTGAGGTCCGCGGCGACCAGGACCGTGAGGGGGGTGGTCGCCTCGTCGCTGCCCGGCTCGGGCGCCCGGAAGCCCTGCTTGATGTGTGACTCCATCCGGGCGTCCAGGAACGTCGAGGACGGGCCGTGCCCCATGCCGCTGCCGAAGCCCATCGACTGGGTCGAGCCGGCGGTCAACGGCGAATCGGAGATGCCGGTCTGCTCGCCGAGCCCGGGCTTGAAGTACTGACCGGCCTCCGTGGACGAGACCGCGGCGGTCGAGCGTTGCTGCTTGCGGTAGAGCCCGAGGTGCATCCCGCGCACGAACCGCACGAACGTCGGGTCGGACAGTTCGCCGCGGACCCGCAGGCCGCCGATCACATCCTGCCAGACGCCGGGCTCGAGCAGACCGGAGAACTCGTATCCGTCCTCGGAGAGGATGGTGTCGATGTTGTTGCGGATCGAGTGCGCGCCGATGAACCACGTGACGACCTCGCCGTCCGTCGCCGCGGCGTCGACCCGATCATGGTCCGCGGTCTGTTGCGCGGCGGTGGACAGCTGTTCCAGGCCGAGGACGACCTCGACGTAGTACATCTGCGGGAGCTGGAATGTCCCTCTCCGGGAGAGGTTGAGCGTGAGGCCGGGCGGGACGACCAGTTCCCGGGCCGTGCGCCAGGTGAGGAACCCGTCGACCGTGAGCTGCTCGACCATCGGCCGTGGGGCACGTACCGGCGTGGTGACGGAGTCGAGCGCGCGGACGTAGGCATTGTTGACGTGGCGCCGGCGCATCGGGATGCGCTCGACCCGGACGGACATCCGCAGGTCGATGCGGAACTCCGCGTTGCCGCTCCAGTTCTGGACCGTCATCGTCTTGGTCACCGTGTCGACGACCTGGGTCAGGTTCTGGCCGCCCCGGTTCGATCCGGCTTCCAGCACGCCGGTGGTCGCGCGGGGCTGGGGGCCGCCACCGACGCCCACGGACCCGCCCCTCGCATTGATCCAGGCTTGGAGCGCGGAGCTGCTGTACGTGATGTTGTTGTACGCCTGGTTCTCGATGCCGCCCCTGTCGAGCGCGCCGAGCGGGGTGAACCCCAGGATCTCGGACAGCTTGATGGTGATCTTGATGATCTCCGCGCCGGCCAGGTACCGGGTGTTGACGAAGCGGAACTCGAGACCACCGGCGGCCAGGCTGTCCACCAGCGCGCGGACGCCGGCGGTCGTCGTCGTGTCGGCCACGGACCGGATGAGGTTGAGCTGCTTCGCGACCCGTCGTACACCGGCGAGCTCGGGGGCGACGTCCGACAGCGCCGCCTTCACCACGTCGATCAGCAGCGTCTCCAGCTCGAACCGCTCGACCGTGCCGAACCCGAAGGCCCGGTGCGTCAGCACGTAGTCGGGCAGCCGCCACTCGCTCATGGGGGTCGGACGGTTCCTGGGCAGTACCGAGAGCAGACCGTGCCGCCGGACCTGCTCCTCGGCGAAGCCGCGCACGTCGAGCTGGAGCTCGGCCGGCTCAGCGGTGATCTCCTCGACGGGCGTGGCCCCGCGCGGGTGCCCACCGTCCACATCGGCCGGCGCGGCCCTGGCCAGGTCGGCCGGGGTCGGCCGGGGAAGTCGGCGCCGGAGCAACAGGTCCGCGAAGGCCTGGGGCAGGTCGACGGCGCCCTGCAGGTACGCCGTGGTGAGCAGGTCGGCCAGGCCGGCCGGCATCGTCCAGGCGGGACCGCCGCCCAGCACACCCGCGAGTGCGCCGAGGACGTCGGGTGCGGCGAAGGCGGGCGGGAGGGAACCGCTCACTACCTGCGAGTGCACCGCGGCCGCGGTCTGCGCGTCGATCGGCACGCCGTCACCGAGGCCGAGATCCCGGCCCCGCGACATCAGCCGCGCCGCCACCGGCGTCGTCAGGGTGAGCCGACCGGCCTCGTACTCGGCGATCGCGGCCCGATGCTGTGCCGCGTGCAGATCGAACTCACGCCGGCCGTAGGCCAGCACGAGCGCCTGCACGACGTCGTCGGCGAGCCGGACCTCGGGGGCGGCGAGGCCCAGACCCGCCACGTGGCCGGCGAACAGCGTCGCGACGGTGTCCGGGTCCAGCAGGCGCTCGCCGTCGTTCATCGGCGTGTTGCCGGCGAGGTGGTCGCGCAGCGTCGCGTTGATCTCATGGGCCGTCACCGTGGTGAGATCGCCCGCGGCGACGGCGGCGGTGACCTCGGCCGACCGCAGCCGTGCCGCCTCGGGGGTGAGGTGCCGGTCCTCGGCCGCCGCGACCGTGGCCAGGGAGAGCCGCAGGCCATCGCGGGCCGTGGCGTGGAACTGGAGGATCCGGTCGACCGTCTCGTCGGAGAGCTGACGGCGATCGGGCGGGCGCATCATCTCCCGCCAGAGCGCGTCGTCGACGACGTCGTCGGGCATGTCGAGGTGGTCGAAGGCGTAGAGACGCAGCGCATCGGGCTCCCGCAGCCAGAACCAGTACCCGTCGGCCGACGAGATCTGTTGCACCGTGACCGGCCGCTGTCCCTGGTAGATCCAGATGCGGGTGGCGGCCAGGGCCCTGGCCCAGAAGTGCGCGTCCGCGCTGAACCAGTAGCCGATGTCGAAGTAGAGCGAGATCCGCTCGAGCGCGGAGGCCGTGGTCCGCCCGGTCGACGATCCCTGCCTCGTGCCCGTGACCTTCGAGATGGCGGCGCTGGGCTTGACGTTGTCCTCGACCGCCGCGCCCTCGAAGGACGCCTCGAAGCCGACGCCCTGCTCGTTCGTGAACGCCTTGCCCGCGCGCCGGCCGGCCCGGTTCATACCGAAGCTGATGCCACCGCCGACGAACTCGCGGCCGCTGCGCGCGCGGAACCGGGGCCGGCCGAGGCCGAGCCTCAGCCCGAGGGTCGCGACCGCGTCCAGGAAGATGCCCGCGTCGAAGATGTCGAGCTCGTAGAACTCACGCATCTGCTCGGCGTGCGAGCGGACGTTCTCGAGGTGGACGAACGCCTGCAGCATGTTCCAGGCCGCGGTCGAGCGCCGGGTCAGCCGGCCGGGCAGCATCTCGCGGAAGACCAGGTCCAGGCTCTGCACGTCGATGGTGTCGGTCATCACGAAGCCGACCTGGGAGAACACGTCCGGGTCGCCGGCGACCGCCGGCTCAGCCGCCCCCTGGGGAAGTGACTGCGGGTGGTCGGTCGTGGTGTGCGTCGGGAACCAGATCGAGACCGCGCGATCGCCGAGCACGTACTGCGCCGTCGGGGTGTCGGCGCCGCGCGGGAACACGTCGACCGCCAACGTGACCGCGAAGACGAAGTTGTCGGCCGGGTCGTGCGTCTCCAGGAGGCCCACGTTGTTGGTGGTCGTGCCACCGGACACCGAGTTGGTCGTGGACCAGGTCCACTTGCCGGTCCAGCCGGGAAGGGTGAAGTTGAGCGCCCGCCCGAGGAAGAGGAACTTCAGGATGAGGCCCAGGCTCAGGCTCACCTGCCGGGAGGTGGCGAGTTCGCGGCCGCGGTCGGACGAGTCGGAGGAGATCGGCAGGTACACCAGGTTGAACCCGGTCGAGCCCCACCGGTAGCGCCACCGGTCGCGGTCGAGCGCGACGCGCACCACCAGCTCGATCTCCTCCCCCGTCGGGCTGGTCAGCACGATCGGCACACCGTGCTGCATGGCCGGTTCGAACTGGGCGATCAGCCCGACCCTGGACAACGTCGACTGGAGCTTGAAGAGATTGTCGAAGCGGCGGGCCTGGTCGCGCCGATCCACGTCGGTCGACGGCCGGACGAACCGCCCGTCCGGATGCCGGCGCGGGAGGAATCCCCGCGTTTCGAGGTCCGCCCGTACCATCTCGAGCAGTTCGTCAGCGCCGGAAATGTCGTCGACGTTGGTGAAACCACCGAGTCCCTTGCCGGAAGTGACCAGCACCGGCGGGTAGCGCCGGGACCACAGCGGCGCGTGGGCCGGCGCGTCCAGCGCCTCGACGTCCTCCCAGTCGAGCACCGACGACCCCGACGCGTTCGGCGGGGCGGTCGCGTCCACGGCATCGGTCGGCGGTGCCGCCAGGGCCGACTGCCGCTGGTGGTACTCGAGGAAGATCGCCGCGCGTTCGGAGTTCACGCGCTCTGCCCGCAACCGTGCGGACGCCGTGACGGGATAGCCGAGCCGGACCGCGTCGAGCTCGCGCACCCGTAGCTGCGCGCCGCCCGGGATGGGCGTGGTGTGGCGGCGGATCCAGCCCTCTCCCGTGAACGGCTGGAACTCCAGCGTGCTCGTGTAGCTGACCTGGTAACCGGCCGAGAAGTTGGCCCACCGCCCGACCTTCACGCCCAGCCCGATGCCCCCGGCGGCGTAGGAGAACGTGTCGTCGCGCTGCAGTTGCCCGCCGACCCGCGCGCCCACGCCGATGTCGAACCCGAGCCCGGCCAGCGCCTCGAGAGCCGGCGCGAACAGGCCGCCGCCGAACACGAGGCCGGCCTTGATGCTGTTCGTCCGCGAGGACGACGCCGACGCCTGGGCCGAGTCGACGAACACCTCTTCGAGCAGGCCCTTGTTGCTCGATGTCCCCCGCGGCCGCAGCCCGGTGATGGTCGTGTGCTGGCGCAGGATGCCGAGGACCGTGCCGGTCTCGTCGATGACCGGGGTCCAGAAGCCGTGCGGTCGCACGGCGTGTGCCAGCCCCGCGGCCTGCGCGGCGCCGGTGAAGGCGCGCAGGATGGCCCGGACCGGGCTGCCCAGCTTGGCACGCTCGGCGCCGACGAGATCGACCGCCGCGGCGAACAGCTCCTCACTGCCGAAAGCACGCTCGACCGAGATGTTGTGGGGCAGGTCGTACTTCGGCCGCGTCGACGTGTCGTGCTGCGGCGACGCCTCCGCGTAGTAGAGCGGCGTCCACAGCGACAGCCCGTTCGGGATCGGCGTCGCGGGCAGGGGCAGCGTCTGGATCGAACCGTCGTTCCCGGTGCGGATCACCTCCGTCCGCCACACCACGTCCCAGTCGACCAGGACCGAGCGGCCGCGGTTGTCCGTCACCTGGCTCGTGAACGCGGTCGAGTCGGACGTCTGACCCATCGCCGGCTTGTTGGCGCTCAGCACGACGCTGGGCACCACGGACACGCCCGGTAGCACGGCGAACGGCAGGGCGATCGGGATCGGCCCGCCGAGGCCGATCTCCATCGAGGACTGCGTGTTGCGTGAGGCCGGGTGCCAGGTCCCGTCATGCGTCCCGCTGATCACCTGCTGCCCGTGCCGGCCCGAGCCCCGGTGCGGTCGGGGGTTGCTCACCACCAGCGAGAGTCGCACCTCGACCGCGCTCGGACCCTCGCCGAGATCCAGCACGAGCGACGTCGGCGGCAGCGACGGTTCGTTGGCCAGCCGGGAGTACCCGATCATCAGGCGGGTCTCGAACTCGACCTCCGACGGCACGAGCTCGGCAGGCAGCACGGCGAGCAGCTGCCGGCGGATCTCCGGCGCGCCCTGCAGGAGCTCCGGGATGCCGAACGGGACGAATCGTTCGGGCTCGGTGTCGGTGAGCCATCCGACGATCTGGTCGAGGTCGCGCCCGCCGGTCTCCTCCGGCAGGACCAGCATCACCTCGGTGACCGTGGTGACCACGTCCCGCAACGCCTTGCCGGCGATGCGAACCGCGTCCTCCGCGGTCCACTGCGTGCCCTCCAGGGCGAGCAACGGCATGGCGATCGACGTGACCGGGGCGCCGGCCGCGGCGAGAATGTCCGGCTCTCCCTGTGCGATCGCGGCGAACACGCCCACGTACGCGTCGTAGAGCGCGTCCTGCCGGCGCCGGACCGGCGTGGGTACCTGGACGACGAGACCGGTGCCGCTGTGGTCGAGTCCCCGCTCGGCGAAGAGCGCGGCGCCGCCCGGGGCCTCCCAGGTCGGGTAGGGCACGGCCTCGACGACCGCGTTGACGTTCTGCCGCCGCACGTCGCCCCGGACCAGTGTGACCGTGAACGGCGACAGCGATCCGGGCAACCGCAGCGGTGGCGGCATCGCCTCGCGGGGGCGGGACGTGGTGCGTGCCTGACCGTGGGGGCGCCGCCGCGGCGGTCCGGCGCTGGGCTGCCCGGTCGACGTCGGCGGCGCGACCGCGACGAGGTCGGCCGCGGCCAGGATCGTCGGCTTGCCGTCCAGCGTGAGACCGACGACCCGGGGATTCGACGCATGGTTCCCGGTCCGCAGGTCCGGCACGGCCGACCGGCGCGTGACCACCTGCGCTCCGGCCCGGTCCGAGGCGTCGAGCAGCGCCGTGACGCCGAGCGGCGACGCCGGCCCGGGACCGCTCGACGGTGCGAGCGGGAAGAGCCGCAGGCGCGACCGGGCCCGCGCCGACAGGCCGGCGACGACGTCGACCTGCGCGCCGTCGAGGTCGCCGATGTAGACGTTGACCGCGTCCGCGGGGGCCGGGACCGGCGGCGGTTCTACTGTGCCGGCCGTGCCGCCGTCCACGTCCAGCACGATGCCGGAGCGCACGGTGGTCAGCACGAACCCCGGCGGCGCAGTGGGGTACGCCTCGTCGGGCCGGCCGGACACGTGTCGCCGGTGCACGCCGCTGGCGTACCGGCCGAGCACCCGGAACTCGCCCACCGGGGCGATCAGTTCGAGCTGCTCGCGCTCCGCGAGGTGCTGGGCGAGCGACAACTGGCCGCCGTCGCCGGCGCCCGCCCGGTGCAGCCACACCCGCCCGCGCCGGGCGCCGAGCAGCACCGACAGCGGCTCGAACGCCTGCAGCAACAGGTCGTCGGTCACGTCGGGCGTCGTCACCACGCGGATCAGGTCTTCGCCGGCGGAGGCGACCTGGTCCACCACACTGCGCGCGTACCGCAGCGCGCGCGACGTGTCCGCCGTGGACGCCCTGGCGGAGGTCCCGTCGGCCCGGCGGATCAGCACGGCGTTGTCGACGACCTCGGCCACGAGGTTGCCCGGCAGGTAGTACACGCCGGTCTCGGGATCCAGCCGCGCCCGCGCGCTCGGACGGGCCCCTGCCCAGAGGTACTCGCCGGTGGGCGGCGCGACGCCGACCGGGGCGGCCCGCATCGGCAGCGCCGCGACGCCCGCCGCCGGCAGCTCCACCGTGAGCGCCGAGACGAGGTCGGAGCCGAGCACAGTCGACGAGTGCTCACCCAGGAACACGATCCAGTTGCCGAGCCGGAGCCGGCCCGGCTCGCGCCGATCCAGGGCGGTGGCACCGCCGGTACGGGCGGCGACGATCCGCGGCGCGCGGGGGTCGCCCGGGAACTGCACGGCATCGTCCGCGGTCGCGACGACCCGGATCGGCCGGCCCTCCAGCCGGCTCAGCTCGGCCGCCAGCCGGGCCGCGTATGCGCTGCCGGTTGCGGTGGGGTCGGTCGGGTCGGGCGGGCGCCCCTGCCCCGCGCCGCCCACGACCAGGACGACCACCTCCTGCCCGGCCCACGTCGGTGACCCGACGATGCGTTCGGCCGCCCGCTGGACGTCGAGCAGGTCCTCGCCCAGTCGCAGCGCGTCGAGGGTCTGGTCGTAGTGACCGGCCACCGTGTACGCGCCCGAGAACTCGGGGAGCGCCTCGGCTGCCGCGAACGCCTCGACGGAACCCTCCGGGCCCGGCAGGTACGCCCCGGACCGCAGCGGCACGCCGTGGGGGGTGAGCGACTCGTGCCGCTCGCGGACGAAGCTGTCCGCCTTCGCCAACGCCGTCTGCGGATCCACGAGCAGCTCGGCCGCCCCGTCGAGCCGGAAGGCCAGCTCCATCTTGCCGCCCGCGACCGGCTTCGCCAGCACGCCGAGGGCGGCGAGATCGAGCTCACCGCGGACCCGGTGCGCGTCCACGGTGAGGTGGACGACCAGGCCCGAGCCCACCAGCAGGTACGGCAGTTCGCGGTCGGTGACCTGACCGACGCGGGACCGCGTGGTCGCCGAGTGGCGCGTGGTGCGGCGGTGCTCGACGCCGAGCGCGGCGTTCGTGCGCAGGACCGACGTGGTGAGCGGATGACCGTCGGCCGCCGGACCGTCTCCGAGGAGGTCGCCGAGCAGGCCGAACGCCGCGGCCGAACTGAGCTCCAGCCCGTCTGCGTGCCCGCTGGACTGTTCGGTGGTCGAGCGCTGCTCGCCGAAGCTGTGCGCCTTGATCCGGGAGGGTACGAAGTCCCGGGCCTTCGCGTCGTAGAACGAGTAGCGGATCGCCACCTCGCCCTGCAGGTCGGTGAACGCGCCGTCGCCGGAGAGCAGCGCCGGCGGGTCGTAGCCTTCGGACCGGACGGCGCGGTGCGCGTGGCCGGACAGCGACGGACCGGACAGCACGCGTCGCAGCGCGTCGATCGGCCGGCCGCCCCAGCCGAACAGCTTGGCGACGGCCTGGCTCCGTTTGCCGTTGCTGGCCGGCTGCTCGCCGGAGAGCACGGACATGACGTTGTCGAACAGTGCCCGCGCGGCCAGCGGGTCGACCGCGGCGAGCAGCACCTTCCGGTCGGCCAGGTCCTGCGGGGTCACCTCGAAGGGCTTGCCGTCGGGCGGCGGCGGTGGCCGGTCGGCGTCGGTCAGGGCCGCGTCGACCTGGCCGATCGGGAACGGCGACGAGGAGAACTCCGCAGCCGCGCCGGCGACCGCCGCGGCGGCCTCCTGGACGCCCGGGAGTGCCGCGGACGGGATCATCACGACCTCGGTCAGGTCGGCCTCGCCCAGTCCCGGACCGGTGCCGGGCTCGGGGATGCCGCCGCCAGGCGGTTGGTGGCGGTACGGGCGCCACAGCAGCGTGCCCAGCAACCCGAGCGTCAGCGTGTTGAGCAGCGTGGACGGTTTGGTCGTCCGGACCACCTCGACGGTGATCCTGGTCGTGCCGGCGTACCGGTGCCCGAACCCCGTGAGCTCGACGAGGTCCTGCCGGCCGGCGGACTCCTCGACCGCACTGTGCTGCACATGGGACAGTCCGAGGTGGGTGGCGGTGGCGCCGCCCGATGCGAACGCGGCCGGGCCGCCGGGCTGGGGTGCGTTGACGCCGAGGCCGGCCTGGTTGCCGGCCTCGCGGCCCCGGCCGGACGCGCGCATCCGGTTGCGGATGGCGGTGCGCAGCCGGCCGACCGACATGTCCGGGACGTCGTCGACGTACCGGTAGCCGGACTGACGGGTGGCCCGGACCACGAGCTGGACGCGCTCGCTGCGGTTGGCCGCGTCGGCCGACGGGTGCAGCACGATGCCCGGCCCCAGGAGCTGCTCGGACATCGACTCGAGGGAGCCGAGCTGCAGGAGCGCGTTCAGGTCGGCCGGCAGCCGGCTGTCGGACAGTTCGTTGTGGACGCCGCCGGCGCCGTCGGAGGCGAGCACCCACTGCGACGTGAGCAGCTCGGGCGCCCGCCGGCGCAGCAGTTGCTGCGCGGCCGCCTGGACCGGGCCCAGCCCTTCGGCGGTGTGCTGGTCGGGTGCGGCGAGGAGGCGTTCGGTCACGGCCACGCCCGGCAGCCGGCCCGGCGAGATCGTGGCGGGCACCCCCGGCGGTGGGTCGGCCGGCGGCGCCGGCTCCGGCCGCAGGAGCGACAGCCCCTGGTCCACCACGACGAACCGGGTGCTGCTCCGCGGTCTGCCCCGATACACCGCGTTCTCGCCGCTGATCTCCGCGGTCAGCCGGAAGACGAGGTTCGCGCGGTGCTCGGTGTGGACCGCCTCCGGCTGGCTGAGCCAGCGACCGGCGCCGACCTCGTCCACATCGGACACCGAGACGCTGCGGGTGTTCTCCGTGACGCGGCCGTAGCCGAACCAGGCCACCTGCACGGGAGTGCCCGGCGACTGGGTCTCGCTTGCCTGGTCGACGTCGCCGATGCGGATGACCACCTTCCGGGCGGCGTGCCGGGCCGAGCCGGACTCGACCTCGCTCCGGGAGTCGAGCAGGTCCGCACGGCGCAGCGTGACCTGGCCGGCGCCCGGCGCCAGCCCGAAGGCCTGCGCCTGCACGGTGATGCGGGCCCGGGTGTCCACGAACCCGCCCGGCGTCAGCGTCTCGAACTCCAGCGCCGCCTCCGTGCCCCGCATCCACTGCCCGGCGAGCTGGTCGGGGTTGGTGAGCAGCTCGGCGGCGGCCTGGATGGAGCTCTCCGACACACCGGTACCGGCGAGCATGTCGGCCAGCTCACGGGCGAGCGCGGCGGTGCCCAGGACGTCGGTGACGATGTCCTCGCCGGTGACGCCGGCGCGCTCACCGAGCGCCTGCTGGACGTCGTTCGGCAGTACCGGCCGGGGTGCGCGCCGGGGCGGGGTCGGTGCGGGCGGGCCGTACCGCGGCGCCGGCGCACGCACGGCCGGCGCGGGCGTGATCTGCACCGCCGGCACCGAACGGGCGGCGCCGATGGAGCGGATCTCGGCCGTCGAGACCGGTACCGTGGGCGCGAGCGACTCCGGCATCACGAACCGCACGCGGCCGTCCCGGACAACGTCCCGCATGCGTCTGGTCCCCGGGCTCGGCCGGGTCTCGTCGGCCGGCACGGCGGCCCGGAACTGGTTGCGCAGGCTGTTCAGCAGCGCCGCCAGCAGCCCGCCCGACGTCGTGCGCGGCGTGAACGTGACCTCCACCTCGACGACGTAGTCCAGGTCGTAGTCGAACGTGGAGAGCGGCCCCTCGTAGGTGCCGCCGCGGCGCCCGGTGCCCTGGAGACCGACCCGGCCGGTCCGCGACCGGGTCCACAGCCGGCTGCGCAGGCCGCCCAGGCCGATGCTGCGCAGCCAGCGCGTCACCCGGCCGAACGGGATCGCGGCGACGGCACCCACCGCGTAGCCGAATCCGCCGGCGAGCGTGTCGGCGCCGGCGCTGCCGGCCGAGTGTCCCGGCAGCAGCCGGAGCGTGCCCCGCTCCTGGCGGCCGATCCGGGGGTCCCCGCGCCGCACCGGGAACACCCGGACGGTGACCACCTCGTCGCCGCCCGGCACCGACCGCGTCCGGCGGTAGCGCGCCCCGGCACCCGTGAGCGCCCGATCCTCCGACGGCGCCGCCCCGGCGGCGGACCCGTCCGGGTCGGCCTCGGCGAAGAAGGCATTCTGGTTGCCGAGCAGCGCGTCGGTCGAGAAGTCGGCGGCCAGCTCGCGGCGCAGCTGATGCCGGTCGAGCGCGGTCGGTGGCGACAGCCAGGGTGCGCCGCGTCGCAGCGACTCGACCGAGTCGAGAATCTTGTCGACCAGCAGCTCCGACCCGGACATCAGGTCCGCCGTCGCCGAGCCGAGGCCGCGGCCGGTGGCGAGCCCGATGGGTTCGAACCGGCCGGTCGGCTCGCCGTCACCGTCCACCGCGGGAGACCGGGACGGTTCCGGATCGGCCAACCCGCGGACCATGGCCTCGAACCGGGCCGCCTCCGGCTCCGGAATGTGCAGGATGAGCACCCCGTCGGCGAGCACCGGCGCTCCGGAGACCGAGGCCGCGGTGGCGGCGACCTCCGCACTCAGGTCGGCCGTGACGCGGTACACGGCCACCGGGCCCTCGTACTCGGACCGGTTCCATCTTCCTGCGCCGACGGACGCCTGGGCCTCGACCTCGCCGCTCGTGCGGACGGTGAGCGCGGCATGGGCGTTGAAGCCGGCGAGGTCCCCGGCGGAGTCCGACTCGGCGCCGAACAGCGGCCCGCCCTTGACGTACGGGTTGGCCGATACCGACGTGCCGTACGCGTCGGTCGTGAGGGCCGACGCGTGCCCTCGGGAATCGGTGACGAGCGGGTGCTCCCGGGTGTCGATCCGCTGGATGCTGCGGGGCACCGCCGTGACGTGGAACGCGGCCTCCTCGCGGTGCCGCCCCGACGGGAAGACCGGCGTCGGCACGCCACCACCGAGGAGCTGGGTCCCGTTCGCCACCATGGTCCGCTCGCTGAGCGCGTCGGTCACGCTCTCCTCGAAGCGCTCGCCGGCACCCTCGAAGTTGCCGAGGACGTTGCTGGCGAGCCGGTCCAGGCCGGACACCGACTCGACGGCGGCGGACACCGACCCCAGCAGCCGGCGCAGCCGTTCCCGGGCCGCCGGACCGGTCGGGGCGGGCACCGGGATGACCTCGCCGGCGTCGGCCGACTGCCCGACGGTGTGCTCCACCGGCACGCTGAGCACCACGCCCGCGTCGCCGACCGGCTGGTTCGCCGTCAACGCCTCGGCGGGCGAGCCCGCCGGCGGCTCGATCGTGACCTGCCACTCGGCGCCGGTCAGGCGGAACCAGGACTCCTCGCCGGAGTACCCGATCGACCGGGTCGCGCTCGCGGACACCGACCGGCCCGCCTCGTGGGTACGCCTGGCCTCGGCCTCGATCGCCAGGCCGGCGCCGACGTTGCCGGGGGCCGAGCCGCCGGCGAGCGCGATCTGTACGCCGTCGATCGGCAGGACGCCGCCGGTGATGCCGGTCGAGGTCGAGGCGTGCGCGGCGCCTGTCTCGTGGGTCGCCTCGACGGCCACGCCGGGTGCGCCGCCGGTGGCGGCGGGCGGGCCCGGTTCGGCGAGCTGCGATGGCGGCAACGGATCGGCGGAGGCGGGGTCGCCGAGCCGGAGCGCGACGGTGACCCGGTAGGCGAGGCCATGCCGGTCGTGCAGCGTCAGCCGGAGCCCCCGCGCGCCGGCCAGCCGCTTGGCCGCCTCCTCGCTGCCCAGCGCCGTGAACCGTCGCACAAACCCGGCGCGCAGCTGCGCGTCGATCGCACTCTGCTCGTCGTCGCCCAGCCGGCCCCGCCCGGGCAGGCCCGCCGGTCGCGCGGCGACAGCCTCGTCGGCCAACCCGTCCGTGTCTGCGCCGTCGAGGCGGTGCCGGCCGATGCGCTCGATCCGTCCCCGCTCGCCCCAGCCGTGACCGGCACGGGCCGCCCCGCCACCAGCGGTGGACGTGAGGCCGGCGGGCAGCCGTCGCGCCGAAGCGGCGCCCGGCTGCCCGCCGGCGGCCGTGCGAAGCTCGGCGATGCGCCGTTGCCTGGCGAGACGGCCGGCCGCGGCGATGAGCATGGCCTCGGTGGCCGCGTTCTCACCCGTGACCCGGCGGCCGGCCCGGGTCGCCGCCACCTCGGCCCGCACCCGGACGGCCTGTACCCGCTGGCGCTGGAGCTCGGCCAGGCGCACCTCACGCAGGGTGCCGGCGACGGCGGTCCAGTAGCCCGCGGGGTCGGTACCCACCGGTGCCGTGAACGCGTCGACGAGCACGCTGAGGTCCCACGTGAGCGACTCCGCCTCCGCAAGCTCGGCGTCGATCTCCGCCAGCGCGGCCGCGTGCTCAGCGACCAGAGCGTCGGCGGTCCCGGCCCGATGGGCCGCTTCGGCGAGATCCTCGATCCGCATCGAGGCGGCCGCCGACCCGGGCCGGACGAGCTGGTGCCAGTTCGGGTCGTGGGCGGCGGCGGTTCGCGCCGCCTGCTCGACCTGTTCCCGCGCGGCCCGGCCGGCCTGGGCGTACCGGCGTCGCGCCTGCGGCTCGCGGAGGCGTTCGTGCAGCCGCTTGGCCTGCGCGAGCCACGCGGTGTCCTCCGTGGATGGGGTACCGCCGTCGGCGACGAGGGCCACGATCGCGGCGACCCGCCCCGGCGCGTCCTCGGCCTGGGCGGCGTCGATGCGGGCCAGCTCCCGTCGGCGGGTCTGTGTCTCGGCGAGCAGCCCCACCGCGGCCGCGATGCCGCGCAGCCGCTCGGGCTCCTCGGCCTCGGCCCGGGCACCCGCCCGCTCGACCTCGGCCCATTGGTCGGGGCTCAGTGCCGGCGGCCGGGCCGCGTCGAGCGGCTGCGCGTCGTGGCTGCCGTACCGCGCCCGCTGCGCCAACGCGCGCTGGTAGGCACGGTTCCCGGCGGTCTGGGCCGCCGTGCGGACCGGGACCAGCCGGCCGTCGAGCTCCGCCGTGCCGGTCTCCAGGGTCTCGCGGAGGACGTCGTCGTGTGCCCGCCCGGCCCGTTCCCGCGCTTCGTCGAGGACCGCGTCGCGGGCGCCCAGCGCCGCCTGGACGCGGGCCCAGAACTCCGCGGTGGCGCGGAGTTCGCCGGCGTACGCCCGGTCGCCCGCCACGCCGAGCACGAGCCGCTGCTGGGCCGCCACGAAGTTGCGCCACGCCTGCGGTCCGGCCGCCGTCGCCTGCTCGTGGTCCCGCCGGAGCTGCTCGCGGGCCCGGTCGATCTCGGGCTGTCGCCGGCGGACGGCCGCGGCCACCTCGTCGAGGAGCGCGTTGGTCGTGGTGGCGTTCTCCAGCCCGAACCGGTCCGGCGGTTGCTGGGCGAGCCCGGCGAGGACCCGCTCGAGCTCCTGCTGGGCGGCGAGCTGCGCGGGTGTCCAGCGCCGGCTGGTCCAGGCCGTGTCGGCGCCGGGTTGGTCCGAGGGGCCCGGGCGCAGCTCGTCTCCGCGAAGGTGGTGGCGGATCGGGGTGAGCACCTCGCGCAGCACGTTGAGCTCCGCCAGGTCGCCGAGCACCTGATGGGTCGGTTGGCCCTCGCCGTCCTGGTACGGCGCGGCGAGCTTCGCGTCGACGGCGGCGCGGGCCGAGGCGCCCGCGTCGTTGGCCTCCGTCGAGGTCAGCGCGACCGCCGCGGAGATGGTCCGCAGAAACTCGACCAGGTGCGCGGCCCGCGCCCGGCCGCGAGCCGGGGCCAGGACCGTTTCGGTGACGGCGTTGTACGCGCGGCGCCGCTCCCGGTGCGCCTGGGCCCGCAGGGCGTCGGTCGCCGGTGCGGGGGTCGGCGGCGGCGCCAGGAGCTCGTCGACGGTGGCGCGCTCGGCGCTCGCCCGGGCGTCGTCGATCTCTTGCGCGTGGTCGTCGAGGTATGCCCGTACGGATTCCCGGTACGCCGCGTGGTAGGCCTGGGCCGCGCTGGCCCGGGCACCCCGGTACACGCCGTCCAGCCGTACCGCCCGTGCGAGCCCGGACGCGGCGTCGCCCATCGCAAGGATCTCGCCCGGCGTCGCGTCATTGGTCAGTCCGAGCGGCAAGGCGGCGATCGCGGCCAGGTGACCCGCGACATCGTCGCCGTTGAGGTCGTCGAGCACGTCGAGCACGTCCGGCACATGCGCGTCCGGCAGCATCACGTCCGTGCCGGCAACCACGCCGAGCCCGCCGCCGGCCTGCCCGAACGCCTCGGCCAGCGCGGCGCGGGCCGCCTGGGCGGCGAGGGCGAGGGCGGCGGGCCGGGCGCGGCGCACGATCTGCTCCCGCGTCGCCTGCGCCGCCGCCTCGCCGGCCTCGCGGACCAGCTCCGCCTGCTCCGGCGTGGCGACCTGGAAGCGCGCGTCGTGCGCGGCGCGGCGCAGCTCCCCGGGATCCGTCATCGTCCGCCGGTAGGTCTCACCGGCCAGCCGGGTGGCGTCGGCGACGTCGTCGTTCTGGCGCCGTTCCCAGGCCCAGAACACCTCGCGCAACGCGAGCTGCTGCGCCGCCGACGGCCCGGCCGCGGCCAGCACCGCGTCGCGGAGGGCGAGGTACGCTGCCCGGTCCGCGTCCGACTCCTGCGCGCGGTCGTACGCGTCCAGGACGTCCTGGCGGGCCTGCGCCGCCCGTGCCTCAAGCCCGCCGCCCCGGACGAACCGCTGCTCGTACACGGCCTCCCACAGCATCGCGCGTACGGCGGCGTCGCGCTCGGCGGCGTCGCCGCCGAACGCCTCGGCGGCCTCCCGCCGGGCCTCCACCATGAGGGGCGTGTCGCCGCCCGCGGCCAGGGCGTCGATCAGCGGTTGATGGTGCGCCGAAAGCTCGTTCATCAGGGCGAGGGCCGCGACCTCGTTGGCGGAGAGCGCGTCGGGGTCGCTCAGGCCGGCCGCCGCCCTCGCCTGCGCCGCGGTGAAGTACTCGTGCGGGGTGGCACCGGTGAGCGCGGCCTGACCCAGCCGCCGCAGGTACGCCTTCGCGCCCTCCGTCCGGGCGCGCTCGTCCAGCACGCGGTGGGCCAGCACGGCCGACTGCGCCTCGGACAGTTGCGGTGGGCGGTTGTCGAGCAGCCGCCGGTGCGTCGCCGCCGCCCGGGCCCGAGCCTCGTTGGCCGCCGCGACCTCGGCGGCCGACAGCACGGAGGCGCCATCGCTCGACATCGGCCCGGTGGCGCCGCCCGATCCCGTCGCGTCCGCGGTCACGGGTGGGCGGGCCAGCCCCCGGGCCTGCGCGACCAGTGCCACGGCCTCGGCGAGGGCCGCGGCCCGCGCGGGGGTCAGCCGGGCACCGCCGAGATGGTGCCGCGTCAGCTCGTCGTAGCGCTCCTGGGCGGTGCGCACCTGCGCCGCGACCGCCGGAACCCGCTCGATGCCGTATCCGGGGATGAACGAGGCCCAGAGCGCCACCTGCCGCTGGGCGCGCCTGGCCCGCCGCAGCGCGACCTGCGCGGCCCGGAACTCCGCGGCTGCGGCCTGCGCGGCGGCCTCGGCGGCGTCGCGGGCCGTCAGGACCTCGCGGGCGAACGCGAGCTGGGCGGCCGTGTCGGCGAGGTCCGGCACGTCGTCGGCGGCGGTCCCGGCCCGCTCGGCCCAGTCGGCGACCTGTTCCCGCGCGGCCAGCATCGCCGGGGTGAGCCGGCCGTACTGCACACCGGCGAACCGCGCCAGGGGCCGCAGCCGCTCGATCGTGTAGACCAGCGTCACCAGCTGGTCGGCGTCCTCCGGGGCGACCGCGAGCGCGTCGCGGTACGCCTCCCGGGCGACCAGGTTCAGTTCGGCCTGCGGTTGCGGCTGCGGGCGGGCGCGACGCAGCTCGTCGATGCCGGCCGTCGCCTCGGCCCGGCGCTGCGCCGATTCCGCCAGGCTCCGCTGGAAGGCCAGCTCGCCGGCCAGCTCGACCGCGCGGTCGTCGTCGAGCGCCTGCTGCGCATCGGGCGGCGAAGCCGGACCGGTGTCGCCGTGCGCGGCCGCCATCGGTACGGGTACGGGTACCGGCGCGGGATCGGTCGGCACCGGCGCGGGATCGGCGAGCTGCTGCTGTCCCGGCTGCGCCACCGCGACGAAGCCGCCGAGCGCGGCGCCGTGGTGCAGCACCGTGATCGCTGGGCTACCGGCCCGGCCGGCCGACCAGAGGTGGCCGTTCTCGCGGACCACGTCGAGCCGCACCTCGAGCGCGTGGGCGGCGAACTGGACGATGAGGTCCGCCTCGCGGCCGCCGGGCCACCACCCGGCCTGTCGCAGGTTGTCGGCGAGCCGCTGCGCACCGGCGGCGTCGAGGCCGTGATGCCGCCAGAACGGCTGGTTGCGCCGATACAGCAGGGGAATCTGGTCGGCCACGAAAGCGCGCAACGCCGCGAGCGTCGGCGGCCGGAACGGCTGCGGACTCCACGGTGGACGGGCCGCCTGGTCCGCCGCGCGGCGGCTCATCACCCGGTACACGTACGGCGCGGCCACCGCGACGATCGACTCGAACAGACTGTCTGCGCCGTCGGCCACGTCGACGAGCGAGTCGGCCTGCGGTTGGAGCCGGTCCAGTGCGTCCTGCTGGGCCGGTGAGATCCGGGCCTCGACGGGGATCGGCGTGGCGGACGCCTTCCGCAGGCTCTGCAGGAGGGCCGGTGCGCGGAGCTGGGCGATCCGGGCCGCCGTGGGTGGTGCGCCGGAGGGCCGGTGGACGGGTGGCTCCTCCGCCGATGGCACGACCTGCGACGCAGTGACGGGGACACTGCCGTACGGCACGTCGTGGACGACCGGGCCCGACGCTGACACCGCCTCGATGAGGCGCAGGTGGCGTTCGGGCAGCGGGGCGTCGAGTGCGATGTCCGCGCCCATCAACCCGCCGCCGTGGACGGCCGGGCTGGCGGCGGAGCGGCGGAACACGGTGTCCGGGTCGGCGTGCTCGTCGGGCAGGCCGACGTAGTGCAGCACCTCGTGGACGAGGACGCCCGGCGCCTCGTCGAGGTGCAGCCGCCGCTGGTTGGCCGGCAGCCCGTCGGCGACGGTGCGGTGCAGATCGACCGCGTACGGGTGGGTGGCGTCCTCGGTGAGCTCGACCCGGACGTGCAACTGGTCGCCCGACCCGGGGAGCCGGTAGCGCCGGTTGACGTGGTCGTCCAGCAGCGCCTGCAGGTCGGCCTCGAAGCTCGCGACGTCTGCGCCGGTGACGTCGGCCATCGGCCGGATCGGCAGCGGGACGGTGAGCTCCCGTACCCACAGCCCGCGGCGCGGCTGCATGCGCCGGACGTCGGCCCGGATGTACGTCGCGGCGCCGGCGAGGCGGCCGGGGCGGCGGCCGCTCTGGTCCCGGTCCGGGTCGAACCGTTCGGTGCGCACCCGCGCCCCCTGCTGCGGGCGCAACGGTGCCCACTCGCTGTCGTCGGCGAAGATCCGCGATGCGGCCCGCTCGGCGTGCAGGACCCGTTGCTCGAACTGATGGAGTACCGCCGCACGCAGGGCCTCGGACCGCTCGGGGACGTCGGCGTCCAGGAAGGCCAGCAGGGCCTGTACGGCCGCGGCCGGCGCCTCGCCGGTGGCTGGCTGCGTCTCGGCGGCCGGCTGCGTCTCGGCGGCCGGCTGGTCGAGCGCGGTGATGGCCGCGCGGGCGCGGCGGCGCAGGCCGACCAGCCGGGCATGGTTGTCCTCGGCCTCGCTCGGTGTGGGCGCGACGACGGACCGCCAGGACGTGGTGGCCGCCTCCAGCCGGGACAGCGCGTCGTAGTGCCGGTCGAGCCACGCGTCGTCCAACTGTTCGGGGGCGGTGGCCGGCAGACCGGTCTCGTCCGCGTGGGTACGGGCGGCCTCCCACTCCTGCCGGGCCGGGGCGAGCCGGTGCCGCAGCGCCTCGGCGTCGGCCTCGGGCAGTCCGGCCGTGGCCGCGGCGTCGCCGATCTCGGCGTACAGACGGTCGTGCCGTTGGGCGAGATCATCGGGGTCGACGCCGTGCAGCCTCGTGTACAGCCCGACGACCCACGCGTGGTCGATGCCGCGCCACGCCTGCTGCAGTTCCGTCAGCGCGTCGTGTACCGCGTCGGCCGCACCCCACACCCGGTCGCCCACGGTGGAACCGATGGATGTGGCGGCCAACGCGGCGAGCGCGCGCCGGCCCTGGTCGAACGCGGATTCGAGCCGGGTCGCGGGCGCCGGCGGCGCCCCCTCGCCGGCCTGCTGGAGCAGTTCGACCGCCTCGGCGTGGTACTCCTCGAGGTCGCGCAGGGCTTCGAAGCGACTGGCACGCACCGCGTTGATGCCCGCCCGGATGGCCGGAGCAGACTGATCGAGGGTGCTGACGAAGTGGCGGCGGGCAGCCAGGACCGCCTGCTGATCGGGTCGGATGGCGTGCTGGTCGAGGCTGCGCCGGTACCGGGTCAGGGCGCGGTCCAGCGCGGCGGCCGCGGCGCCGGTGTCGGCGTCCGCGCCGGCCGCGAGCACGCGGCGGACCGTCGTGACCCGGGTGTCGGCCCGGTCGAGGTCGGCCCGCGCGGCCGCGGTCCAGGCCGCGTCCATGGTGGACGTGACATGCGCCTGCCAGGCGTCCCAGGCGAGCATGGCGGTGAGCGGGTAGGCCGCGGCCGCGGCCGCGGTGAGATCGGCGCCGAGCTCGTCGAACAGCTCCCGTGCGGCGCGTTCGTGCGCTGACCACAGCGCGCCCGGGTCGGTCCGGTCGGCGTGGCCCGCACTGCCCTGGTCAGGGTCGGAGTGGTCGACGAGCCAACGGCGTAGGCCCTCCTCGAACCTCCAACGCAGCGCGTGCAGCTCCAGCCCCCAGCGCCGCTCGTCGTCGCGGTCGTCGTCGGTGTCGTAGTCGTTGAGCGTCGCCGTGTCGCGGTCGTCGAGAATCTGCTCTTCGGGCTCGGCGCCGACGAGGGTGTCCGAGCCGCTCGAACTCGCGAGGCTGGCCGTGTCGCCGTCTGAACCTCCGTCCGTGCCCTCGTCCGTGTCTTCGTCCGGGTCGGCCTTCGCCGTCGCGTCGGCGTCGGGTCCGCGGCCAGGGTAGGGGTTGGTGTCCTCGGAGGCGTCGATGACGGTGTAGCCGGCGGCCTCGAGCTGCCGCCGCGTGGTCTCCGCGGCATCGACCGGGTGCCCGAGCATGGCGGCCCCGGCGAACCGGTGGTTGGGGACCCAGTCGTCCACGATCAGGGTGTCGCCGCGCACGGCCAGGATCGGCAACCCGCCCGCGAGGAACCGGCTGGGCACCTCGGCCGGGGTGCGCACCGGCGGGGTCGCCTGGTTGCTGCGCTCCTCCAGCGCACCCGGCAGGTACGCCGCGTAGACCACCTGCATGGGGCGCGGCCGGTCCAACCGGCCGCCGGGCTGCGCCCATCGCAGCGACCGCGAACCCCGCAGCCCCCGCGCGAAGGCCGCCCCGGCGGAGGTGGCGTCGACCCGCAGCAGCGGCGCGGTGGTCCAGTCCTGGCGCTCGTAGTAGGTCAGATGCTCGCCGGACCGGGGCGACTGCACGCCGTACACCAGCGGCAGGCTCCCGGTGCGGGGCCGGTACCGTCCGGTCAGGCGCTGCCCCACCCAGTGGTGCCCGGCCAGTCCGGGCGCCAGGTTCTGCACGGCGGAGTTGAAGTTGGCCAGCGCCCGCCGGCGGCCCTTCACGTCCCAGTACGCCCCGAAGAATCCCCGGGTCCCACCCAGCAACCCGGACCGCGCCCGGTACAC
Organism: Dactylosporangium sucinum; assembly: GCF_014647515.1. Lineage (GTDB taxonomy): Bacteria > Actinomycetota > Actinomycetes > Mycobacteriales > Micromonosporaceae > Dactylosporangium > Dactylosporangium sucinum. Next base: position 201,243 of record NZ_BMPI01000001.1, read on the forward strand.
CGTGGAGATCACCACGCGATCCAACGCGTCCGGCATGACCATGCGGTCGTACCCGCCGGCCAGTGCGTGCCGGACGGCCTTGCCCAGGGTCGAGTCGCCGACCCGCCGCGCCGCCCGGGCCACGTCCCGCGGGTTCGTCAGGTCGATGACCGCGTCGGCCGGCACCTCCACCTTGGCCAACGTCTGATATCCACCGACGACCGGCGGCTTCTCGCGATACAACCCGAGACTGCCCAGCGTGAACGCGTCGTGGGGCGTGCCCGACAACGGCCGCTCCAGCAGCACGTACAGCGACACGGACCCCGTCGCGGCCGGGCTCGTCGTCGCGGCGGACGGCGTCGTTCCCGCCTTGCCGGGCAGGGACGTCGCGGTCGACGGGTCGTCCGCGGTGTGCCCTTCGCGTCGGTGCGCCTCCGCGTGCCAGGCGACCGCCTCCCACAACCGGCCCTCCGACAGGTCGGCCACGTCCGTGCGGAACATCTCGGCCGAGCGCACATCGAACCGGTTGGCCTCGAAGGACCCGGACGTGGACGACCGGACGACCTCGATCCCGTCACGCGCCGCCGCCGACAACCGCGCGTGCGCCGCCTCGAACTCCAGCCTCGCCGACCGCACCTGCGAGGCGACCTGCGGGTCCAGCGTCACCGACCCCGACGGGGCGAGCGACCCTCGGTTGGAGTCCACCAGTCCGGTCAGCACGCCCCAGCTACGGTCCGCCTCGCGGACGACCGCCGCGTCCACGCTGGGCAGCCCGCTCACCTGCGCCCACGTGCCGGAGAAGGGCTTCACCCGGTCGACGAACGCCACATCCGCCCGGAATCCGGACCCGTTTCCGGCCGCCGGCGCCGCGACGGTCGCAGCACCGCCGCCGGGCGTCGTCGTCAGCGCCGCCGGCGTCGACACGGCCGACGTGATCGGCGGGGCCGGCGGCGTCGGCGCGGTCGGCGGCGTCACCGGCGTCGGCGACGTCACCGGCGTCGGCGACGTCACCGGCGCGGCCACCTGCTGAGCAGCCGGCGCCAGCGGATCCGAGGTGACCCCGCCCGAGGTGGCCCCGCCCGAGTTGGACTCCGGCGCCGTCGGGCTGAACGCCGTTGAGCCCGACCCGACGCCGCCAGTCGCCGGCCCGTCACCGCCGGCCACCCCGGCACCGCCGCTGGCTGGCCCGGCGCCGGTCCCGGTCGAGACCTCGGCGCCCTGAGCGGTGCCGGTGGGAGCGGGAGCGCCGCCGGCGCCGGAGCCTTGCGCACTCGGGGGTGGCGACTGCATGGTCGGTGCGGCTATCACCGTCGGTCCGTCGACCGGCGCCGGCCCCGTTGCTGGTTCGGTGGTCGCGGGCGGGGCGGCCGCTGAGGCCGGGGACGAGGGCGGTACGCCGGTGTCCTCGCTCGGCCCGGCCGGCAGGGCGGCGTCGGGATGCGGCGCCTTGGGCAGCGCGATCGACGCGAACAGGTTCTTCCAGTTCGTCAACGGCATCGCGTTGGGCATCCGCCGGCCGAAGACCTTGTTCCCGTGCTCCACCGGCCCCTCGGCCAGGCCGCCCGACAGGAACCCGCCGATGATCCCCCGCGGCCCGTCCGAACCCATGAGCTGGTCGGCGATGACCTCGGGCAACGCCTCGATCAACGACTCCTTGATCATCGTCGCGATCAGCGTCCTGCCGCCGGGCAGGCGCCGCGTCCAGCCCAGCCCCCACCCGATCGCACCGCCGAGCGCCCCGAGCCCACCCATGAACAGGGTCGATTCCTTGTCCCAGCTGCGGCGGTGCCCCATCAGCAGCTCGATCAGCTGTGCCAGCCCGTCGATGCCGGCCAGGAACGCGAAACCGAAAACGATCGACTCCAGCAACCGCACCAACAACTGGATGGCCAGCTGCTGGAAGGTCTTCGTCACGGCCGCCGCCGCCGGCGCGCTCGCACCCATCGTCCACACCGTCGTGAACAGCAGCTTCAACAGGGTCGCGAACAGGATGGCGGCCATGATCAGGATGACCAGCTTCGTATGTTCGACCTTCAGCGCCACATCCTCCAGCGCCGCCGCCACCTCCTCGACGCTGTTGCGCAGGGCCGGCAGCGTCGATCCGGCCCCGTCCACCAGCTGTTCGAGGTACGAGATGGCCGACTCCACCCCCGGCCCGCGCCCCGAGGCGCGCAACTCGGTGATGGCGGCCTGCACCTCTCCCACCAGGTCGCCGAGGTCTGCCCCCAGCCCGCGCCAGGCCGCCGCCAACGAGCGCAGCCGGTCCTCATCGACGTCCGGCCAGTCCTCGCCCACCGTCAGGTAGACCCACGGCACCAGCTCCGGCGGAATGGTAATGGTCACGACGATGCCCTACGACCGGTTGGCTTCCTCGGTCGCATTCACGTTGTGCGATGCCACCGAGAACTTGGTGCCGGCTTCGTCGAAGCCGTCGACGAGGTCCTGCAGCAACAGGATCAGGTCGTTGTAGGGCTGGCGGTACTGCGCCTCGATCGTCTGCCCCATCGAGTCCGAACCCCACGCCGGCCCGATCTGCACCACCCGGGACTGGAACGTGCGCAGGGCCTTGGCCACCGTGTCGGAGGGGACCTGCAGGTACTCCGAGATCGTCCCGAGCGCCTCGGCGTCGACGACGATCGGACCGATGCCCGGGATCCCCGAGCCTGGGGTGGTGCTCTTGCCAGCCATACAACGCTGACGGAACCGTCGGGTCACCGGTTCATTTCTTGTTTGTTACCGGGTTCCCGGAGCCGTCAGGTCAGGCGCGGGCGCACTCGATCGACACCTGCGCCGCGGCGTGCCGGTCGGCGGTGGAGGTTCCGCGGTTGGTCAGCTTGACGCCGATCCGGCCGTCGCTCAGCGGGTAACGCCCGGCGGGAACCCATCGCCCGCGCTGTGCCGGTTGGTCGATCGCGAAGGAGCCGATGACGGTGGGATCGTCACGGCCACGCGTCACAAGGTAGGCGGTCGGCCGGCCGGCGGCGTCCTGTGACCGCTCGACCTTCGGCACGTACACGAACACGTCGCAGCTTGCGGCCGTCATGCCCCGCGGCGCGAACCACCACAGCACCGAGGTACCCGGGTCGTCCTGGCTCGTGCCCGACATCGGTACCGCCCAGAAGACGCCCGCGCAGCCCGCGCCGCTCCAACCGCCGCGCCTCGTCTGCGGCACCGAACCGGCCGGGTAGACGGCGAGGTGACCTGCCTCGCCGGTGGCCCGGCACCCCACGCCCGCCACCGCCGTGAAGCGCGCCGGCGCGCGGGACGACGCGGCGACCGGCGTGGCATCTCCGGCCGGCCACAACGGCGTCTGCCGCGCCCGCGGCGGCATGGACGGCGCGGTGCGGGTGGGCGCGGGCGCCGACACCGCCGGCGCGTCCCGCCGCGCCGGTGCACGCTGCCACGCGCCCACGGCCCCGATGATGACGACGACGGCGACGGCGCTGCCCAGCACCCCGGCGCCCCGGTCGCCCAGTCGCTGCGGCCACGACCAGCCGCCGCGCGGAAGCGCGCGGCGCAGCCGTCGGCGCCGCGCCCTCGCGCTCGGTGTGCGGTGCCGGCGCGCTCGCGGCCACCTCACGGCGCGGACCCGGGTCGCCACCGCGACGGCGCTCGCTCGGTACGAGTGTCGGCCTCGGAACCGCCCGGGCGGTCGCGCGGTCGCGCCGCCGCCTCGTCGGATCCGGGTCGTGCGCTCCGCGCGATGTCGTCAGGCACGGCGATCGCCACGTCGCCCGCGGGCACCCCCGGCGGCCGACTTCCCGCCGCCGGCGGATGCTCCGCGGGGGACAGCTGCGTCGCCCGCTCCTCGGCCCACCACCACCGCTGCTCGGCCGGCACCGGTCGTAGGTTCGGCCGCGGCGGCGCCCCGCCCGACGAGGAACCATCCGGTTCGTCCCAGGACGGCGTCCGGCGCAGTGCCTCGACGAAGGAGAGCAGCCCGGCCAGGTCCCGGTCGGCCGGTGCGCCGGGGAACGGGTCGCCGTCGTCCGGCTCGACGGCCTCGCCGGCCTCGGGCAGCTCGGAGAACGGCACGAGGCCGCGCTCGCGTCCGGTGGTACGCAGCAGCCAGATCTGCCCGTCGGTCAGCCGCTCCTGCACCTTGGCGGCGGCCCGGACCATCCGCGCTCCGGCGTCGTCCGCGACGGCGATCCGCAGGCTCGCCCGCGCGTCGGCCGGCAGGCTCCGCAGCAGACGCACAACGGCGCGCCACGGCGGCCGGTCCTGCGGCGCGTCGGGCCCGCCGACGACGACCGTGCAGTAGTCGGCGTCGAGCGGAAGCTCACGCACGGCGGTCGCGCCGTCGACGCGGTCGATGGTGTGGATCCACAGGCCGGCCTCGACCACCTCGACCATCCACCGGTCGTTGAGCGCGAGCTGGGCCGGGCCCAACGGCAGCAGGTTGTCGCCCGGTGCCGTCCACTTGTGGACCCGCGCCCCGCCGTACGGACGCCAGGCGAGCTCGACCGCGAACGGGCGCCAGCCGGGAACGCCGTCCCGCCGTACCGCGACGACGTGCCGCCCCTCGCCGAACAACTGCAGTGGCAGCCCCGTGCGCACGCGCAGGGTCTGGTTCGCCGCCTCGGACCCGATCTCGCCCAGCCGGCCGTCCGCGACCGGACGGTCGCCGTACGGCGCCAGGACGAGGCGCTCCCGCAGTGCGGTCGGCAGGGCCGCGACCAGCTGCCGGACCTCTGCCGCGGCGAGCGGGCGCTCCCCGGGCCGGGACACCACCAGCGCGGCGTCGGCGTGGTGCATCGGCACCGCGAAGATCAGGTCGTCGGGGTCGACCGGCCCCGGGCGGTGCAACCACAGCCCGCAGGGGACGTCCTCGACGACGACGCCTCCGCCGGGTCCGAGCTGGGACGGCGGGATCTGGTCGAGGTGCCGTTCCCATTCGGGCTCGGGAAACCGCCGCCCGAGCTGCTGCGGTTCGCGGCCGGGACGGAAGCGCCACCATGAGCCGCGCCCGGCCGGCCGGTGGTCGGCCTCCGGACGACCGTGACCGTTGCTCGCGGCGACGAACAGCGACCCGTCCGGCAGGCAGAGCAGGTCACCGTCGGCGGCGATGACCTCGACGCCGAGCCCGTCCGCCAGCTCCTGCGCCGGCGGGCGACCGCCGCGATGCGACGCGCCGGCAGCGACCAGCCGCACCGAGTCCCACCGGATCGGCACCCAGGGACGCAGCTGCTGCAGCAGCGCCGGAACGAGGGCGGAGGTCAGCCGCGACATGACGACCGCGATCCGGTCCTCCTCCGCCTGCACGCGCTTGGCCACCGCGCGGGCATCGGCCCGGTCCCCGCCGCGGACGGCGGCGACGAGGCAGTGGCCAACCTCGTCCACGTGGAGGCGGGCCGGCCGGTCCGGCGCGGCGATGCTCGACGAGGTACTCATTTCGGCAGATCCTCGGGAAGGAGCAGGGTGAGATCGTCGGTGGTCGGCGAGGCCAGCGTGGCGATCCGGCCCGCCTGGCGGCGGATCAGCACGTCGAGGACCTGCCGGGCGTGGCGGCCGTTGCCGAAGGAACGTCCGCGCTCGATCCCGGCGAAGTACCGCTGCAGAGCGCCCAGGGTCCTCGGTTCACAGCTGTAGCCGGCGTGGTCCGCGTGCTGGCGCACGATGGTGACCAGCTCGTCGGCGGTGTAGTTCTCGAACTCGATCCGGGTGGAGAAGCGGGACGCGAGACCGGGGTTGCCGGCGAGGAACGTGGCCATCTCGGCGGTGTAGCCGGCCGCGATCACCACGACCTCGTCGCGGTGGTCCTCCATCAGCTTCACCAGCGTGTCGATCGCCTCGTGCCCGAAGTCGTTGCCGCTCTGGCCGGACCGGGACAGCGTGTACGCCTCATCGATGAACAGCACGCCGCCGCGAGCGCGGTCGAACACTTCCTTGGTCCGGATCGCGGTCTGTCCGATGTACTGGGCCACGAGATCGGCCCGGCTCACCTCGATCAGCTGACCCGTGGCGAGGACGCCGAGGGCGGCCAGCAGGTCCCCGATCAACCGCGCCACGGTGGTCTTCCCCGTGCCCGGCGGGCCGGCGAAGATCAGGTGCCGGGACACGGACGGTACGGGCAGGCCGGCCGCCTGACGGTGCCGGGCCGCGGCGAGCAGGTTGACCAGGTCCGTGACCTCACGCTTGACGTTCTCCAGACCCACCATCGCGTGCAGGCGGTCGAGCAGCGCGGTGACGTCGCCGCCGCTGGCCGTGCTGGCGCCGGCGCCGACGCCCGACGACGTGGGGGTACCGAGATCCGCGGGCAGCAGTCGCATCAGGTCCTGCGGTGAGGTGCTCCCGGCGACGTCCAGCCGTTGCGCCTGACGCTCGACCATCTCCTCGAAGACCTTGCGGGCCGTGCGAGCGTTGCCGAAGTTCTCGTCGCGTGGGATCCGGGCGAAGTACGCCTGCAGCGCCGACCGGGTGCCGTACTCCAGCGTGTAGTGATGGGTGCGGCAGAAATGCTCCACAATGGTCACCAGCTCCTCGGCGGTGTAGTTGTCGAAGTCGACCGTCCTGGTGAACCGTGACTGCAGGCCCGGGTTGGAGCGCAGGAAGCCCCGCATCTGGTGCGGGTATCCGGCCGCGACGACGACCACGTCGTCGCGATGGTCCTCCATCAGCTTGACCAGCGCGTCGATCGCCTCCCGGCCGAACGAGTGGCCGCTGGCCTCGTAGTCCGACGCGAGCGCGTACGCCTCGTCGATGAACAGCACACCACCCAGCGCCTCGGTGAACTTCTCGGTCGTCTTGATGGCGGTGCCGCCGACGTGCTGCGCGACCAGGTCCGCCCGGGAGACCTCGACCACGTGGCCCTTCGGGAGCACACCGAGCGACGCGAGAATCCGCCCGTACAGCCGGGCGACGGTCGTCTTGCCGGTGCCCGGAGGCCCCGCGAAGACGAGGTGCCGGCTCATCGGCGGGCCCGGCAGGCCGAGCGCGCCACGGCGCCTGGCGAGCTGCTGCAGGCTCACCAGCGACGCCACCTCACGCTTGACCGAGACGAGCCCCACCAGCTCCCGCAGCTCCGCCAGCAGCGAGTCCGTCGACTCGACCAGGACGGGTACGGCCTCCGCCGAACCGGGCGGCTCGGGTGCGCCACGCTCGGCGGTGGCCCGCTTCGGATACACATCGGCCGCGCCGTTGCCGGTGCTGGTCAGGTTCTCCACCGTGAGCCGGGGACCCGGTTCGGGCTGGCGGACGCCCGCCCCGCCGTTGCCACGTACCGTGCAGTCCCGGATCACGATCGGTTGGTCGCTCTCCACCTTGATGCCGTCGGCCTCGTTCCCGCTGACCGTGACGCCGGTCAACTGCCCGCGGGCCTCGCTGTCGAAGCGAACTCCGTCGCCGCCGCTGTCGCGGACCGTCGTACGCTCGAGGGTCGCCTCGGCAAGCCGCTCCACGACGATGCCACCCGTGCGCGCCTCGGCCACCTCACTGTCGCGCAGCACGCACCGGCCCAGCTCGCCGACCAGCAGACCCACGTCGTCGCTCCCGGTGATCCGGGAGCCGTCCAGCTCCGGGGCGCCTCCGTCCGCCGCGTACACGCCGGCGTGGCGGGTGTCGGCGATCTCGGCGTCGGCGATGCGTCCACGGCCGTTCTCCCGGACCAGCACCCCATGCCCCTGGCAGCCGTGGATGCGCAGCCGCCGCAGGACGGGGTTGCCGCCGGAGCCGATCCGGACCCCGTGCTGGCGACACTCACGCAGCTCCACGCCGTCGAAGGTGCCCGCCGAACCCTCGACCACCACCAGGGCCGCGTCGACGGCGCCGGTGACGGTCAGGTCGGAGAACGAGGGGTCGCTACCACCGCCGACCCAGATCGCGGCCTGGGAGCCGCCGGTGACGGTACAGCCGGAGAAGGAACCCCGCGAACGCCCGACCAGCCTGATGGCGTGACCACGGGCGCGCGTGAACCGGGTGTCCCGCACCACCGGGTCGGCCCCGTCGGCGAGCAGCATGCCGTCGCCGGCGGTCTCGGTGACCTCGCAGCCGTCGATGCTCGCCCGCGCGCTGCCGGCGACGAAGATGCCGACGTCGGACGTCTCGTGCACGGTCGTGTCCACGATCCGGGTCGTCGCCTGCTTGTCCAGCGCCACCGCGGGGCCGCCGGTGCGGGAGATGTCGCAGCCCTTGACGCTCCCGCGCGCGCCGTCCGTGCCGCAGATGCCGTTGCCCTGCGCCTCCGTGATCGTGCAGTCGCGCAGTACCAGGTCGGCGCCGGACCGCAGGACCACGCCGGACGTACCCAGGCGCTCGATCTGGCACCGGTCCACCGATCCGGTCGCGGCGTCGACCGCGACGATGCCGGCGCCCACCTCGTTGGTGACCCGACAGTCGGTCATGACGACCGACGCGCCGCCACGCACGAAGACGGCCGCCGGCGACTCGGCGTTGATCTCGCAGTTGTCCAGTCGCAGCCGGCCGGTCACGACGTCGACCGCGGCCGATCCGGTGTCACGATGGCGAAGCACGAGCCCGGAGAGGGTCGCGGCCTCCGTTCCCATGTGGACACCGGAGCCGGCCGGAGGAGCGATCAGCACGCTGCCCCGGCCGTCGCGAGCCGTGATGGTGACCGGCACCGACAGGCTCAGGACCTCCTCGTACTCGCCGGGCAGGACGTCGATGATGGCACCGCTCTCCGCCGCGGCCAGTGCGTCGGCGATGTGCCGATGACATCCTGGCTCGCTCGGTGACACGGTGTGCACGCGCCGGTTCACGCCATCCGCTCCCCTACGCCTCGTCCCCGCCCGTGGCCGTGGCTGCGGGCGGTACCGGATCGGTGGCATCGTGGGTGGCCGGCGGGCCGGCCGCGCCCGAGCCGCGCCGGTGGCCGAGGCTGGCCTCCATCGAGCCCAGCAGGTCCACCACCGACTGCGGCAGCGTGACCGCGTCCGTCACCGCCGCTCCCCAGTCGAACCGGCCGCTCACGATGTCCGCGACGTCGGCCCCCTCGGGGAGGCTGTCGCTCACCGACTCCAGCACGGCGGTCCGCGCGGACTGCTGGGCCTGCCGGATGGTCGCCACGACGATGTCGGCCAGTTCGGCCGGCGCGAGATTCCGGTAGCTGGTCCCGTGGAACGTGAGGCCGGTGATGTCACCGCGCGCGTCGACCGTCACCGAGACCTGCCGGCGGGCGGACCGGGCGGATCCGGTCACCTCCTCGATGCTGTCGTGCAGCCGGCTCAGGCTCGCCTTCTGCTTCTCGATCTCGGCCATGACCTCGTTCAGCATCGCCTCAATGCCAGGGCGCATCGTCATCCTCCACGGTGGGCTCGACGGCGGCGGGTCGGCCGAGCGCCGAACCGGCGGCCGAGACGGGCTGGGTCCAGACGCCGTCGGACTCGGTCAGCCGCGTCTGGCTCCGGTACGGCTCGTCGTCGTTCGAGCCGTCGAAGGGGTGCGCCGTCATGACGGCCCGCGGCCCGCGCCGCTCGTCGGTCGTCGGCGGGCGCCACCGCACGGCCGGGGATCGCGGCGTCTCCGGGCGCCCGGGCGAGCCCGCACTCCACCCGGCGCCCAACGGCGCGCCGCCCGCGAACGCGCCGACCGGCGAACCGGCGGGTGGGGGCGCCGCCACCGCGCTCATCGTCGGCATCGCCGCGGCCGGCACGGCAGGCGCGCCGACGCTCGTCAGCACCGTGCCCGGATCGTCGGTACCCGCGGTGACGTTGAACTGCGGCAATCCGATGCCCGAGGCGGCGAACGTGCCGTCCCCGGTCGGGTACGCGGTCTGCGACGAGATCGGCGTGAGCTCGCCCGGGGGAGCCGGCGCGTAGGCGGCGGCCGCCGCGGGGGCGCTGCCCGTTGCCATGGTGTCGTAGCCGCGACCGGCACCCAGGGCGATGTCCGGCTTACCGTCGCCGTTGAGGTCGATGCCACGCACGCCGTTCGCCGCCGTGACCGTGGGCGCGTCCTTGAGGATCTGGCCGTCCTGGCCGATGTCCGGCCGCCCGTCACCGTTGACGTCGACGCCCGTGACGCCGTCGACCGTGACCAGCTTCGCGCCGCTGAGGGGCCGGCCCCGCATGTCGAGGTCGGCGACCCCGTCACCGTCGACGTCCAGTCCACGTACGCCGTCGTGTTCGACGATCGGGGCGTCGGGCAGGACCTGCCGGTCGAGCAGGATGTCGGGATCGCCGTCGCCGTCGACGTCGACCCCGATCGCACCGTTGTCACCGGTGGCGAGCGCGTCGTAGCTGAGCAGCTCGCCGTTGCGGCCGATGTCCGGTACGCCGTCGCCGTTGACGTCGACGCCCCAGAGCCCACCCGACTCCACCAGCTTGGCGCCCGGTAACGGCCTGCCGTCGAGCCCGATGTCGGGCACGCCGTCGCCGTCGACGTCGACGCCCCACACCTGGTCGGTGCCCTGTACCAGCGGCGCCCCGGGCGAGATCGGCCCGTTGAGCTTGAGGTCGGGACGCCCGTCGTCGTTGACGTCGACACCGAAGCCGTCCGTGCCCTTGGCCAGCGGCGCGTCCTTGAGGATCTCGCCGTTGGGTCCGATGTCCGGCTTCCCGTCGCCGTTGACGTCCAGGCCACGCGTGCCGTCCGGCCCGTCGACCAACGGCTTGCCCGGCAGCGGTTTGCCATCGGTGCCGATGTCGGGCTGGCCGTCGCCGTCGACGTCGATCCCCTGCGTGCCGTCGGGCGTCTGCGTCACGGGTGCGCCGGGGAGCACCGGTGACCCGGGATCCGACGTGCCCGGCGATGAGGGATCGCCACCGGATCCGCCGCCACCCGGCGACTCACCGCCGCCGGACGGTTCGCCCCCGCCCGAGCCCGACCCACCCGGGTCCGACCCACCAGAGCCCGACCCGCCCGGATCTGAGCCACCCGGGTCCGAGCCCCCCGGGTCCGAGCCACCCGGATCTGAGCCACCTGGGTCCGACCCCCCAGCGCCTGACTCGCCCGGGTCAGACCCACCGGCATCCGAACCGCTCGTGTCTTCCCCGTTGGTGTCTTCCCCGCTGGTGTCGCCGCCCTGCGTGTCCTCGCCCTGAGTGTCACCGCCACCGGATTCATCGCCGCTGGTGTCGTCACCCTCGGTGTCGTCGCCGTTGGCGTCCTCGTCGCCGCCGCTGTCGTCGCCGTTGGTGTCCTCGTCGCTCGCCGTACCGTCGTCTCCCCCGGAGGCGTCCTGCGTGGACGGGACCTCCTCAAGGGCGTCCTTCGCGGAACGGTACGCCGTGGCGAGCGTGTTGAGCACTCGCTGCGCCTCCTGGTTGACCTGCGCCTGCGCGGCCGTCTTCTGCTCCGCGGTCAGCTTGTCCCAGTACGCCTGCAACTCCTGGATCTCGCGTTGGGCGTTGGCGAGCGCGTTCTTGGCGTACTCCATGGCGCCCGGGTACCGCGCGACCACGGTGGCGGTCGGCCCGATGTACTGCTTCGTCAACTCCTGGACGAACTCGGAGAACGCGGTTGCCCCCGCGCCCTGCCAGTGGTCCTTTGTCACCACCCGGCTCGTGTCGGCACTGACCGCGCTGACGACCCCTTCCAAGGTCTTCCGGACGGCGTCGAACGCCGACTTGGCCCGGTCGAAGCTGTCGACCTTGCCTGCCATGATCGCCTTGACGATGTCGGCGAGGGAGAGGCCCGAATAGCTGGGCGCCATGTCAGTCGCCACCGATTCCGGGCAGCTTGGCCGTCACCCCGTCGATCAGGCCCTGCAGGTCCGCGGCGGTCAAGTTGTTCTGCGCCTCGGTGTTGGTGGCGTTCTTGGCGACCTGCGCGAGCTTCTCACCGATGATGCCGAGGGCGTCGGCGAGCCCCTTGAGGTTCGTCTCCAGCTGGGTCTTGCGATCCGTTACGAGCTTCTCCAGTTCGTCGGCGTCGAAGAAATCGCCGGCGACCACGGCCACCTTGGCCAACTCCTTGACCCCGTGGTCCTCCACGTCGGCCTTCAGCTTCGTGAACGCTGTGGCCAACTCGCCGATGGTGTCGGCGTCATACACAATCTCGGCCATCGCCAAGGTCCCTTCCGGACTCGTACTGCTCGTGACTTCCGGCTACCCGTGTGCCCGGCCCGGCGGAACGACACCGATCGTCGGGCGTTGACCCGGCCGCCGGCCCCGCGACGGGCCGGTCTTCGCCGGGTCTTCCCACTCATCGGGAGTCTCCTCGTCGTCGACCGGACGGCCGAGATGGCTGACCGGTTCACGGCCCGGGTCCTTCCAGACTTTGTCGTCCTCCATGAGCCAGGTCTGGCGTTCCCGTTCGTCCTTCTGCTGGCCGCCCATCCCGCCCATCCCACCCATCCCGCCCATCGGCGGGTACATGGGCGGATACATCGGTGGGTACGACGACGCCGCGGCTGCGACCTGCCCGGTCTCGGCCACACCGGTTCCCGGCACCGCGGCGGTCACCGGCACGCCCGGGAAGCCGGAGCCGGATGATCCGCGCAGGCCGTCGCCGGGCCGCACCACCTGGTCGCTGAGGTCCGGCGCCCCCGGATGGTCGAACAAGCTGCTGCCGGGCAACCGCTCGCCGCCCAGACCGAAGTCGGGGATGCCGTCGCCCGTGGTGTCGAAGCCGGTCGTACCGTCCGGCCCTGTGACCAGCCGGGTGCCCTCGGGCAGTCCGCCACCGGGCAACGCCCGACCGTCGAGGCCGACGTCCGGCACGCCATCGCCGTCCAGATCGATGCCGCGCGCTCCGTCCGGTCCGGTGACCAGCCGGCTCCCCTCCGGAAGTCCGCCGCCGGCCAGCGGTTGGCCGTCCAGGCCGAGGTCGGGCACGCCGTCGCCGGTGACATCGAAGCCGGTCTGGCCGTCCGGCCCGGTGACCGGTCGATAGCCCTCCGGGAAGCTGCCCTCGGCCAGCGTCCGGCCATCCATCCCCAGGTCGGCGACGCCGTCGCCGTCGACGTCGATGCCCTGCGTCCCGTCCGGCGACCGTACGACGCGGCTTCCGGGCGGCAGCCCGCCGCCCGGCAGGGCTTGTCCGGTGAGGCCGATGTCGGGAACACCGTCGCCGGTGACGTCGAACCCCGTGCCGTTCTGACCGGTCACCGGGCGAGGCAGCCCGGTGCCACTCCCGGGCAGGTCCGCGCCCGGGAGTCCGCCCGTCGGTACACCACCGCCCGGCAGCCCGCCGTCACCCGTAAGCCCGCCACCGCCCGGAAGTCCACCGCCGCCGCCTGGAAGCCCGCCGCCGCTCGACAGGCCGTCGGGGAGTCCCGAACTCGACATGGACGGACCGCCCGACGGCGCCCCGATGTCCGTCTTCGGCAAACCACCGAAGTCGAGCTTCGGAAAGTCCCCGAACTCAATCTTCGGCGGCGTGTTGCCGGTCGCGCCGGGGCCGGTGCCGGCGGGCGGCGGGAAGTACGGACTTGGCGGTACCGACTGCAGCTCGCCATAGATCGACATGTACGCCTCGGAGAGCCGGCCGACATTGGTGTCCAGCGCCTGCTTGGCCGGGCCGAGGACCCTCGCGTCGATCCACGGCCGGTACCGGCCGGCCTCCTTCGCGAGCTCGGCCCGCCAACCGGCATGGTCGAACCACGAGTTGCCCCATTGCACATGCCAGTACTTGAGCGTCCGGCTGGTCTTGCCCTTGCCGCCCATCAGATAGGTGTACTCCGTCCAGAAGATGTCGTGCCATCGCTGGCGGAAGTCGCTCTGGATGCGGAAGTGCTCCAACTGGGCCTGTCGTTGGGCACTCTCGATGGACCTGGTCAGGGTTTCGTAGCCCCGGCCGCTGGGGTGGCGCGGGCCGTAGGCGACGCTGAGCGCGAGATTCAGCCACCGGTCCAGACCGTCGAGCACGCCGTGGACCGCGTTGTGTGCCGGCCCCTTCCACGTCTTGTCCACGGTGGCCGAGTTTCGCCGCAGCACCGTGTCCTGGAACTCCGCGAGGCCGGCTCCCACCAGGCCGAGCCCCTCGGCGGCGTGCGCGGCGTCGTCGCCGTTGGCGCTGGCGAACCCGGTGGGGAGCGCCTTCGTCGGGTCGACGCCGTTCACCGTGTACGTGCCAAGGCCGCCGTTCGCCTCGACATCCTCCTTCACGGTCGGCTTGGTGTCGTAGAAGAGGAGGAACGAGGTCTCCCAGAGCAACTTCCACAGTTGCCAGTTGCCGTAGAAGAGGAAGTCGAGGTCGTAGTCGACATTGTCGACCTCAATCGGCAGCAGGGCCATCGGCGCTCTCCGGAGCGGGGGGCACGGGCCGGCCGATCGCACCGTCCGCGGCGGACGGACCGGTCCAGTCCTCGTCCCCGGTGAGTGACGTCGTGCGCTCGCGACGCCGGTCCCCGGCGGCCGCGCCGTACTGCGACCACAGCGGCGGCACCGATCCACTTCGGACGGAGACATGGGCGTCCGGCGCACGCGTGTAGCCGTCCGAGCCCAGCCCCGGGAGGCGCCCCACCGACGTGAGGACCGACCGTCGCTGCGACGCGGCGCCACCACCCCCCGGCGCCGGCGTGCCGCCGTAGCCGGCGCCCAACCCGGGCACCAAGGGCGCCTGCGGCGCCGGATCGATCGGCGGGGACGCCGGTAGCGGCGGCAGGGATGCGGTGCCGCCGAGCGGGCCGGGCAATCCGGTCAGGATCGTCGAAGGGTTGCCGGACCCCGACGTCAGGGCGAAGCTCGGCAGGCCGAGGTCACCACCGGGGGAAGACCCGCCCGCGAACGCCCCGGGCGGACCGCCGAGCAGGCTGTACGAGCCGACGGCCGGCACGCCGGGCACGTCGCCGTCCGAGCCTTCGCCGCCGGCCGCCCCGGCTTCTTCGCCGCCGGGCACGTCGTCGCCGGCGGACCCATCGCCGTCGGCACCGGCGCCGCCGTCACGCTCGGCGTCCTGTCCGGCCCCGCCGTCGCCGGCGATGTCCGCCGGTGTGGCCGGTATCGGGGCGAGGCTGCCGCCGGCAGTTCGGTACGCCGCGGCGAGCCGCTCCAGAATCGCCTGCGCGCCGGCGTTGATGGTCTCCTCCGTGACCGTCCGCGGCTGGGCCGCGCGGACGCTCTGCACCCAGCTCGCGTACTCCTGGATCTCCGACTGGGCGGTGACGAGCGCGTCGCCCGCGGCGGTCAGCGCGCCGCCGTACGGGCCGAGCGGTTTGGCGGTCTCCCCCACGAACGCGACGAGGTCGCCGACGATGCTGCCGAAGGCGGTCGACGCCGGCCCGTTCCAGGAACGCCCCGAGCCGATGACGCCGTCCACGCTGCTGGAGACGTTGGCGCTCAGCGTCTCCAGCGTGTCGACGACCTTGTCGAACGCCGCCGCCGCGGTCGAGAAGCTTCCGGGCTGACCCGCCATGATCGCCGGCAGGATCTGGTCGAACGTGACTGGGTTCATGGTGCCGCTCCCTTCGTTGGGTCGAGCCCGTCGCCGCCGACGAGTTTGGTGACGCCTGGGAATTTGGTGCTCAGCGCCTGGATCAACTCGTCCACCCGCTGAGCGTCGTCCTGGTTCAGTTCCTCGCTGGTCTCGTACTTCTGGGCGATCGTCACCAGGTTCTGCCCGGTCCAGTAGACGGCGTAGCGGAGATCTTCGATAAATGTCACGTACTCTTTGATCCGGTTCTCCCACTGGGCCTTCAGGGACGACCCCGCGTCGAGCAGACCGGGAGTGATCTTCAGAAGCCGAAGCTTGCCGGCGTACGTCTGGAGCCGGTCAGCGGCGTCCAGATAGGACGATGCGACCCTCCGCAGCGCGCCACCATCGGGCGCGACGACGTCGACCATGCTCCAATCACCTCATCCTGCAGGTGCCGGCTCCCTTGCCGCCGGCGGCGGCAAGGGAGCATCGCGTCACCACATCTTCGTGATGGTGTTCTCGGTGTTAAGGATGTTCTGGACGATGCGGTCGAGGGCCGGCGCCGCCTGCGTCGTCAGGATGCTCACCATTTCGTTGATCAGGTTGTTCCAGGAGAGCTTGTACTGCGCGTAGGCGTCCTGGTCCTGGCCGGTCCACAGCTGCAGGTAGTTCTGCAGCGCGCTGTGCAGCTCGTCCAGCTGCCCCTGGATCGCGCTGCCGCTGCTGAGGATGTCCTGGACGACACCCTGGACCTGCGCGGGGTTGATGGCGTATGTCGGCTGGCTCATGTCGGGCCTTCCCTTGCTGGTTGACGTCGGTGGTTGTCAGACCGGAATGGAGCCGGCCTCGCTGACGTTGGTGTCCTCGGTCTGAGCGACCTGCTGGGCACTCGTGTTGAGGCGTTCGGCCATGCTGTCGAGGTCGTTCACGATCGTCTGCGCCTTCTGCCGCCAGGACTCCATCGAGTTCTTGAAGGTCGTCGAGGAGCCGGCCATGAACTGCATCTGGTCGACCTCGCTCATGACCCGGGCAATGATCGTGGTGATGTCGCTCTTCGTCTCGACCATGAGCGCGGCCGAGCTCCGCATGGCCTCCGAAGGCGCTGACAGTGGATAGCCCATGAGGTCTCCTCCTCGTGTTGGTGGGCGGCGTGGTGACAGTGGTGACGGTGGTGCTAGCCGGGGGCGTTGGACGTGGTGACGGGGATGGTGGCCTTCGCCGTTTCGGGATCGAGTGACGGGCCGACCGGGATGAGATCGAGGAGCGCGGCCGGCACCGGGACGGGTGTCGCGGCGCCGTAGCCGAGCACCTCGGCCACGCTCGTGCCGGCCAGTGGGTAGCGCACGCCGGTGTCGACGAGCAGGTGCAGCGTCCCGTCGGCGACGCCCGGTGCCGGCTGGTCCCGCATCAGCAGACCGGCGCTTGGTTGCACGACGACCCGGTCGGCCAGGCGCGGTTCCCGCACCGCGACCACGGCCGGCGTCTCCGGCACGGCGGGCGGCTCGCCCAGCGCGATGCGCGCCGTCGGACCGTCCTTGGCGTCCACGGTGACCTGCAGGCACGGCGCCGTGCCCGGGGCCGGCTGTGCGAGCGCTGGTGGGGCTGCGGGGTGCAGTGGGTTGACGGTCTGGTCGACGGACATCGGCGCGCCGGCGAGCGCCGCCGGGGTCAAGGGCAGCGCCCGGACCTGTCCGCCCGGGTATGCCTGGGCCGTGCGGGGGTCGACGAGCAGCAGCGCCGCTCCGGTGGCGGTCACCGGTGAGAGGCCGTCGGTACGGACAAGATAGTGCTGCCCGTCGGGCTGGCCGGCGACCGCCTCGGTGAGCTTGAACAGTTGCCCGACCTTGCTCGCGGTGCCGCCGATGACCGGGCCGGGACGGCCCCGCCCCGGCGTGTCCGGTGCGGCCAGGTCCGGGCCGGCGGGAACGACGTCGAGCCACGCCCACCCGACCGGCTGCTGTGCCGCCGAGGCGTACCCGAGAACGCTGAGCTGGGCGGCGGACGAGATGCGCAGCCGGCGGTTGTGCCAGGCGAGGTACACCTCGCCGGCGGGCGAACGGACCAGGAGGCCGCGCCCGTCGTCCAGGGTCTCGCCCTTGGCGGTGGCGCCCACCCAGAGCGTGACGTGGGTCTTGACCGCTCCGGCCGAGTCGGTGCGCGTGGTCGAGCACACGAGCCACTTCGTGCCGTCGAGGGAGTCCACCTTGGGCAGATGGTCGGGGGCGGCCTCGATGCCGACGGGCAGGCCGTGCGGAACGTCGGCCAGCGAGTTGCCCGAGACCTGGACGACCGTCGGCTCACCGCCGAGCAGCAGCCGGGCGGAGGTGTAGTTCGCCACCGGACGGAGCACGCCGTCGAGGTAGACGTACCTGGATCCCGTCTCCTTCTCGACGATCAGCGTGCCGGGGGTCTTCCACTTGGTGTTCCCGCCCGGAACGATGTACCCGTACACGCCGCACGCCGCCACGGCCAGTGCCCCGAGGACGAGCCCGCAGACCCAGCCGATGACGAACCGGCGGTTCGGGGTGTGCGGCGAGTCCGGTTCGGCCCGGAGCATCGCCGAGACGAGCCGGCTCATCACGAAGGAGTGCGCCTGTACCTGGTCGCGTCGCGTCTGCATGTCGAAGTCCCTATCCGGCCAGCGCCCGGGCCCACTGGTAGGCGTCGAACAGCGCCAGCAGCAGCACCATGACGACTCCTGCCGCGAGGTACTCCGCGACGTCTGCGATGCGGCCCCAGTACGGCAGCAGCCGCCGCCCCGGAAGGTGGCGGGATACCGCGAGCAGGCTTCCGGCCAGGAACACCAGCCCCGTCAACGCCAGCAGGCGCCGCATGGCATCCGGGTTCGCGGCGAACTGGACGGCCATGAGGGTGAGGCCGGTGACGGCCGGCAACAGGGCGGAGATCCGTTGCCAGGCAGAACTCAGCCCGCGGGCGCGGATGAGCAGCACTGCGCTGATCGCGGCGACCAGGCCGCAGGCCACGCCGCCGCCGTGCTCGACCAGCACGGCAGCGGCCACCGTCACCACGGCCCCGACCGCGACCGTGATCGCGGTCAGGTACGCGTCCGCCACCGCCGCACCGGCCATGAGCTGCTGCGCCGGGTAGGGCTCGATGTCCTCGGCCAGGTCCGCCGCGCCGGTGGGCAACTGCGGCAGCCGCAACCGCGCCAGGCGGAAGGCGATGGACGGGGTGAGCGTGCTCAGGACGAGCACCAGGGCGGCCACGCCGCCAGCCGCCCGGACCGGCGTCAGCCCCAGGGTGACCAGCAGCGCCCCGAGCGCACCACTCGCGCCGATGAGCCACAACGCGAGGAACACCGGCTGCTGATGGCCGATGACGGCCACGGCGAGCACGGCGGCGCCGGTGGCCGCCGCGAACGCGGCGAGCGCCTGCGGCCCGGCACCGGTGTCCGCGGCGACCGGGCCGGGCACCAGGTATCCGGCCAGGCCGGCGAACGGCAACGCGGCCAGCCCGCACACCAGCGCGGCCCACGCATCGTCCAGGGCCCGCGAGAACATCGTGGCGGCGACGACGAGCACACCCGCGACGGCCGCGGCCACCCAGCCCCGGGGAGTGAAGGCGGGATCCAGCAGCAGCGCGAAACAGACGAGGAGGACCACGCCACCGAGCGCCACGAACAGGCCCCGGGTCATCGAGTCGCGCCAGCGGTCCGGCCGGGAGCGCACACCGGTGGCCAAGCCGTAGATGAGGTCGTCGAAGTGCACCGGTGGCAGTTGCCCGTCCCGCGGCCGCAGGTACAGGGTCTCGCCGTCGTGGATCTGCAATGCCTCGGGCGTCGACTCCTCGTCGAGCGGCCCGCTGCCGAGCCGCTGGAGGACCCAGTCCTCCTCCCCGGTCAGCCCCCGGCCGCGTCCCCGGCCGTTCGCGGGCGCGTCGGCGGCACCGTCGGCGCCGGGACGGCCGGGGGCGCTGACGGTCGTCGCGCGCTGCACGAGAACCGGCAACAGGTCGCAGATCGGTACGGTCATCGGCAGCGCCAGCTCGAGGGTCCGGTAGGGAGTCACCAGCACTACCCGGCAGAGGTCCGCGGTCGGCGCCGTCATGACGCACCCGGACCCGGCGGCATGAGCCCGGCCTGCACCAGCGCCGTCCCGGAGAACCGGCTGATCCACTGCGCCCGGCCGGGCGGAAGGGTGAGCGGTTTGGTACCGCCGAGGAAGGCGTACTCGTCGCGCGGGCACGAGAACAGCAGCCCGGGCGTGCCCAGGTCCCACATGCGGCGGAGCACCTGATCGTTCATCGCGCGCATACCACCGGACGTGCTCCGGGCGACCACCACGTGCAGGCCGATCTCGGTGCCCTGGGCCAGCAGGCCGACCAGCGCCTCGGCCGGGTTGATCAAGCCGGTTGCCACCAGTTCGTGATCGTCGATGAGCACGAAGATCCTCGGTCCGCTCCACCAGTCGCGGCTGGGGAGCCGGTCGGGTGTGATCTCCGGCCTCGGCACCCGCTCCCTGAGCACCGGGGCGACCTGCGCCAGGGTCTCCTTGAGCTGCTCGCCGGAGAGCACGTAGCCGATCTGGTAGGCCGGCGGCAGCAGGTCCTGCAGTCGGCGCCGCGGGTCGACCACCAGGACTCTGGCCTCTTCGGGCGTGAACCTCGTGGTGATGGCGCGGAGGAACAGTCGCAGCAGATTGCTCTTTCCGCTCTGGTGGTCGCCGAAGGCGATCAGGTGCGGCGTGACCGAGAAGTCGTGCCATACCGGCTGCAACGTCTGGTCGTCGACGCCGAAGGCGACCCGCAGGTCCCCTTCGGGCGGCGGCAGTTCGTCGACGTCGAGCTGCCGCGGCAAGAGACGGACCGGCGGGGCCACCGGCCCGGACCAGTGGTCACGCACGGCGGCCGCCAGCGCGGCCTGGCCTTCGGCCAGGTCTTCGACGGTCGACAGGCCATCGATGCGAGGTATCGCCGTCAGGTAGTGGTACTGGCTCGGTGTCATGCCTCTTCCCGGGATCTGTGGGACGTCGCGCGCCTTCCTGAAGTCGATCTCGGACTCCATCGGGTCGCCGAGACGCAGCTCCAGGCGGGTCTGCAGGACGTCCCGCAACCAGGGCCGGATCTCCGACCAGCGACCCGCCCCCACCACGAGGTGCACGCCGTAGGTCAGCCCTCGGCTGGCGATGTCCTGCAGGCTGTCCTCCAGCGCTTCGTACTCCTGCCGCAGCGTGTACCAGCCGTCGATGACCAGGAACACGTCTCCGTACGGATCGTCGACCTGACCGAGCGCCCGCTGGCGCCGGTAGGCGGCCATCGACTCCACCCCGTGCTGGTTGAACATCGCTTCCCGCGCCGCGAGCAGACCGAGCACCTCGACCACCGTGCGGGTGACCCGCTCCCGGTCCCGCCGCTGGGCGACGCTGCCGACGTGGGGCAGGTCGGCGAGCGACGCCAGGCCGCCGCCACCGAAGTCCAGGATGTAGAACTGGACCTCGACCGGCGTGTGGGTCAGCGCGAGCGCCGTGATGAGCGTTCGCAACAGTGTGCTCTTGCCGGTGCGCGGGGCGCCGACCACGGCGACGTGGCCCTTGCCGCCTTCGAGGTCGGCGATGAGCGGGTCGCGGCGCTGGTCGTACGGCCGGTCGACCAGCCCGACCGGAACCCGGAGGTTGCCGTAGGGTGCGCCGAAGCCTCTGGCCGGATCGACGGTCAGCGCCGGCAACAGCTGGTCCAGTGTCGCCGGGTCGTCGAGCGGCGGCAGCCACACTCGGTGGGCGGGCGGGCCGGCATCACGCAACCGGTCGACGATCACCTGCAGCACGGTCTCGGTGGCCGGCGCGTCCTGCGGTTCGGCCGGGCCGTCCGTCGGCTCCTCGTCCCGGTCCGGCCGGTGGAACGGGACGACGTAGCCGGCCTCGAACGGCAGGACCCGGGTTTCGCCGGCCGGGCGCGCTCGCCGCCGACCGGGCAGTGGGCACGGCCCGGACACGTAGGCCCCACGGAACTTCACCAGGGTGGTGGTGTCGGTGCGCAGGTAGCCCGTGCCCGGCGTCAGCGGCTGGTCGTAGCAGTCGGTGGTGCCGATCACGCCACGCGACTCCATGCCGGAGTACATGCGCAGACCGATGCGGTACGACAAATGGGTTTCGAGGGTGTGGATGCGCCCCTCCTCGAACCGCTGCGACGCGAGCAGCAGGTGCACGCCGAGCGAGCGGCCCAGCCGGCCGATCATCATGAAGAGCTCGCCGAACTCGCTCTTGGACGCCAGCAGCTCACCGAACTCGTCCACGATGATGACCAGCGTCGGCAGCGGTGCCAGCGCGGCTCCGGTCGCGCGTGAACGCTCGTACTCGTGCCGGGACGTGAAGCCGTGCCTGCGCAGCAGTTCCTGACGGCGTACCAGTTCGCCCTGCAGGGCGTCTTGCATCCGGTCCACGAGCGGCAGTTCGTCGGCCAGGTTGGTGATGAGCGCGGACACGTGGGGCAGGCCGTCGAGGCCCAGGAAGGTCGCGCCACCCTTGAAGTCGACCAGCACCATGTTCAGCGCTTCGGACGAATGCGTCATCGCCAGCGCGAGCACGATGGTGCGGATGAGCTCGCTCTTGCCCGAGCCGGTGGCGCCGATGAGGATCCCGTGCGGGCCCATGCCACCCTGGGCCGACTCCTTGATGTCCAGTTCCACCGGGCGGCCGCGCTCGTTGACGCCGATCGGCACCCGCAGCTGCTCCCACGGCGAACGGGTCTGCCACAGCGCCTGGGGCTCCATGGACCGCAGCTCCGCCACCCCGAGCAGTGAGGCCAGGTCCGCGGTGACGGCGGTCGCGTCACTGGCCCGGGCCGCCGCGCCGAGCCGGTACGGCGCCATCAGCCGGGCGAGCGCCCGAGCCCGTACCAGGCTCAGCTGGTCCGGCCGGCCGATCGTGACGCTCTCCTCCTCACCGGCGCGCGTCAGGCTCACCCGCTCCACCTGCTCGCCCCGGATCCGCAGGCGCAGCGTGGTGGCGGCACCGTCCCACGGCAGGCTGCGATCGACATCGATGGCGATGACGTTGCGGTACCCCGGACCGGCCAACCGGGCCGTGCTTGGCAGCGGCGCGTCATCGAGCACGACGACGAGGAACGGCTCGGTGCTCGTCGGCGCCGCACCCACCTCGAACCGGCCGCGCTCGTCGAGCGCCTTGCCGCCCAGCATCCGGTCCAGATCGGAAAGGGTGTCGCACACCATGCGGGCCGAGCCGACCGCGTCGGCCTCGTCGGGGTGCTGCGCGTGCGGCAGCCATTTGACCCAGTCCCAATGGCGTAGGCGGTCGGCCGCCGCGTACACGGTGATCCGCAGGTCGTCCGGGGCGTGGAAGGTCGCGAGTTGGGCCAGCATCGCCCGGACGAGCGCCCGGTTCGTGACCGGGTCCCCGTCCAGGCTGATCTTGGCGAACCCCCTGAGGTAGACCGCGACCGGCATCTCCTCGATCGTGGTGTACGCGCGCAGGAAGCGCCGCAGCCCGCTGGCGCACAGCGGCTCCAGGTCCTCGACCGGCTTGGTCTGCGGCGCCGCCAGCTCGAGCGCCAGCCGCTGCTGGCCCAGGCCGATGCGCACCTCGGCGAAGTCGGCGTGGTTGGCCCGCCGCTCCCAGAGCCGGTCGGTCGGGACCACCGCCCACAACCGGGCCGGCTCGGGATGCGTGAACAGCACGGACGTGCGCTGCTTGTCCAAACTGGACCTCACCTGCCGGCGGACCTGGCCCAGGTACCTCAGGTAGTCGCGGCGCTCCCCCTTGAGCCGGCCCTTGCGTTCCATCCCGGACCGGACTCCCCAGGCAACCCCCATGATCAGGAAGGCGACGAGCATGATGCCGCCGGCGATGAGCATCATCGGGTTGTTCAGGCTGCGCATGCCGCTGAAGCTGTAGAACATCAGCATCATCGCCGCGGACCCCGCCATCATCGGCAGGTAGAACAGCATGTTCAGGCCCGCACCGCCGCCACCGACGCTCTCCGGAAGGGTCGGCGGCTCCTGCAGGGGAAACTCGCCTTTGTCGATCTGTGGAGCGGGTCGGCGGGGAGCCCGGGCAAGCTGCATGGTCGCGCTCATCGCGCCCCGCCCCTTTCATCAGTGGAGAAGGAATCGTCAAGGTGACCGGAGGGGCGCCAGCGGCGGCGTGTGCCACGAGGGACGACGCTGCCGAGCACGACCGCACCCACCACGGTGACCACCGTTACGGCGGCGAATCCGATCGCGGCATCCCGGGCTCGGGTGTCCTGCGGTGCCACCAGGACCGGCGAGACGGCCGGCAGCGCGGTCACCGTCACCGCCGCGCCCTGCTCATCCGGAAGGATCGCGGTGACCGCCCGGTACGGGTTCACCACCCCCCACCCGACCTCGGGGTTGGGTGTCCGGCCGGCCGGATGGTCGGCGGTCAGCTCCAGCCGGCGCTTGACCGCTGCCGCCGACAGCCTGGGGTGGTAGGCCCGCACCAGGGCCGCCGCCGCCGCCACGAACGGGGTCGAGTAGCTCGTTCCGTTGTCGACCAGATGACCCGGGGCCGCCCGGCTCAGGCTCACCACGTTGACGCCCGGCGCGACCAGATCCACCGACGCGCCGACCTCCGAGAAGTTGCTCCGCCGGCCGTCCTGACCGATCGCGCCGACCCCGATGACCTCCGGGAACGCGGCCGGGTACGCCTTGGGATTTCCCCGCTCGAACTCGTTCGACGCGGATGCGACCAGCAGGACGTCGCGGGCCTGCGCGTACTCCACCGCGGCGCGAAGCTCCGCGCTCGCCAGGAACGCGCTCGCCGAGATGTTCACCACCCGCGCCCCACCGTCGACAGCCAGCCGGATGGCCCGGGCCAGGCCCGACGACGTGCCGTCACTCGGTCCGTTCGCCTGCCGGACGGGCAGGATCGTGACACCGGGTGCGATCCCGGTCATGCCGGTGCCGGTGCGGGGAGCCGCGCCGATGATGCCGGCGACGAACGTACCGTGACCGTAGCAGTCCTGGTCGGCCGTGCCCACGCCGTTGACCACGTCGACGCCGGCGAGGACCCGCCCGGCCAGCTGTGGCACCGACGCGTCGACGCCGGTGTCGATGACGGCGACAATGACGCCACGACCGGTCGTCAGTGGCCACACTCGTTGCGGCGCCATCCGCTCCTGTGTCCACGGCGTGCCCGGCAGCATGGTGTCCGACGGTGTCGTGCACCGGGCCGGGTCCAGCGGGCCGCCGGGGCGGGCCGGATCCGGAACGGGGCCGGCCGACCCCGACGCCGCCATCACGTTGCCCGGCGTGGCCACCGGCACCATGGACACCGGCACCGGGGCGGCGCCTCCGGTGAGGGCGAACACCGCGACCACGCCCGTGGCACCGACGAGGGTGAAGGACGCACCCACACGTCTGCGCACGCTACGTCCACCTCCTCGGGAAACACGGGTCAGCTGCGGGGACTTGCGCGAGGCTTCCGGCGACGTGCGGTCAGCCGTACGTCCACACCGGCTCTTCGACGGCCGGCTCCTGAAGCGCCACCAGGGCTCGGTGCAGCGCCGCGCCGTCGACCTCGGCGACGACGTAGTCACGAGACCGGATGTGCGCGACCAGCTCCGGATCCGGGAGCATGGCGTACCGCTCCAGGTAGTAGGTCGTCGCCTCGTTCCATATGTACGTGCCGTCGGTGAGAAAGTTCATCGGGACAGTGCCCCGCAGCGTCGGGTCGACGACGTCGTCCATGCGCGCGGCGGTCACCAGCAACGGCTCACCGCGACGCAGGTACGCCAGCAACTGCTCGCGCTCCGTCTCCGCGGCCGCCGGATGGTCCGGACTCATCCGGGGCCCGGTCTCGGGGTCCACCTCGTCGAAGAGCACGGCGATGCGCACCCCGGGGTCCTCGCTGCTCGACCACAGCAGCGCCGCATACGCCCGCGCCAGGCGCTGGTAGCCGGGCAACTCGGCCCTGGTCGGGTAGACCTCGACCCGTGGAACCGCCGCACCGGCCGCGCGGAGCGCGGTCTGTAGCCTGCCCGTAATCGCGACCAGGTCGGCCGGGTCCCGCACTTCGACGACGTAGACCCGCTCGGGTGGTGGCCACGGCGCACCGTCGCCGGGGAATCTCCACGACCGCCACAAGGCCAGGGCATCCGGCTCGGCGGCGACCGCCTGCGCGACGGCCTGATCGATGTCGTCCTCGGGCTCGGTCCGCCCGCGGGACGGTGCAGCGGACTCGTCCGCGTCGGTTTCCGGTTCACCGGCGAGATAGGCGTCGACGGCGGCCCGGCCCGGCAGGAACCCGAACATCGGCATCTGATCGTCGTCGGCGAGCTCCACGGTGGACAGTGCCGACCGATCCAGGCCGCGCGCGGCGAGCAGCTCGTCCAGCAGTTCGACGTCCGGCGAGGCGAGCGGCGTGCGCTGCGCGAGCACCGCGTGGACGAGGGCGTGACCGACGTCCAGCTCGCGCCCCTCGGCGAGCCAGGTGCGACACTGGGCGATGAGCTCGTCCGGCAGCGTGCCGGCCAGGCGCAGCAGCATCCAGTGGCTCGCGCTCCGGCGACCCTCGACACCGACCATGGTCGCACCTCCTCACGCCGGGAGAGACCGCCTCGCCCTGCACCCCCTGACGACCCCGCGATGGCCCCGGTTCACGGGAATCTCAGAAATTTTGTAACGCTCCGGCCGCCCTGAACCTCCGCAGGTCACCGCGCGTCAACGAGGCGACGGGTCGTGGTGCGCCCGTGCGTGACGACCTTGATGTGGACCTGGATGTGGACGCTGGAGGATGCTGCGTGGCTCGGCTGTTGCCAAACCTGTTGCCAACCATCGCCTGGTCGGGCGTCATCATCACGACGGCGGCGGGCTGCGCTGCCGATCCGCGGTCGGCCCTGCGGCCCGGGGTGGGCGGGCTCGGCGCCGTCCTGACCGTGGCGGGCCTCTGCATGCTGGCGGCCAACTGGAGGCAGAGCCGGCGCCGGCGGCGAGAGCAACTCGCTGCGTTCGTGCAGCCGACCCCGCAGTACGGCCGGCCACCGGATCCGGCACCGGCCCACGCCGGCGAGCAGCCATCGCGGCGAGAGCCGGCGAGTGCGGAGCGGCCCGAGCGGACGGTGGGCGGGACGGCCGAGCGCGGCCCGGGGCCGACGCCCGAGCCGATACCCGAGCTCGGCCCACCGGCACGTGCCCCGGGCGTCCTCGCCGGACTCGTCGAGCGTCCGTACCGGATCACGATGGCCGGGGATGACGCACCCGCTGACGACACCGGCCCGCCGACGGCCCAGTCCCCTCGGCTCGCCTCCGTGGCGCCGGACGACGGTCCGGTCGAGCTGTCCATCGAGGTCGGCCTTGACCGGGTGCGGGCGCGACTGGAGGGTTTCCGCGCCGCACCGTCGCACGACCTGTCCGGAGCGCGGATCTACGTCGGCGAGTCCCCCGCCGGCCCGCTGCACCTCGACATCTGCCGATGTCCTGACGTGCTGACCATCACCGGTCACGCGGCCGCCCGCGAGCGGATCGCCAGAAGCCTGCTCGATCAGTGCGATCACCTCGCGGCAACGCTGCGGGTCGCGGTGGTCGGGCGGCGCCTGGCGCGCCCGCCCGGTCACATCGGCGGCGACGAGCCGGACTCCGCCGACCGGCACCACGTCGTGGATCGGCTGGACCAGCTTGCGCCGCACAACGACCCGACCACACCGCTGCTGGTGTTCTGCGCGGCCGACGACGCCGACGAGGCGCGACAGCTACGCCGCCTCGTCGAGGAGTCCCGCGGCATTCTCGTGCCAGTGGTGATCGGCGACATTCCACCCGCGCGGTGGTCGCTGCATGCCGAGCCCAGCTCCCCCGCCACGCCCTCCAGCACGGCGGCCCTCGATCGCGCGGACGCTGTCCCGGCGTCATCGGATACCCGGCCGGCCGACCACCGCGTGCTCCGCGGCTCCCCGCCCCGACGCACGCGGACGATCTGGGTGGCCCCGGACGAGTGAGCCCACCGGCCGGTCTCGACGGGCTCTGCGGTGTCATCCGGCCGGAGACCGGGATGCCACAGTCGCCGCCGGTGCCGGCCGCTCGTCCAGTCGTCCCACCAGCCGATCCGACGGCTCGGCCCGAAACGGTGCCTCGCCGTCGTCGCGGGCGAGCGCGTCCAGCGCCAGCCGCCGCCCCACCTCGAAGACCGTTACCACACCTTCGAACGGTTCCAACTCGGGCAGGTCCAGAGAGGCGAGGGTGCCGTCGCCGAGCTGCACGAGCACGAGGACCGCTTCTCCGACCGACCCAACGGGACCGTCGCCGGCGTCGCCGGTGACGCCGCGAGCGTCCTCCGCGAGCCTGATCAGGCTCGACGCGCTGGACACGCGGTAGTCACGGCGTTGCCTGACGGAGATCACCGATGGATGAGGGTCGGCCTGCGTGACATGGCCGTGCTCGTCCGGGAACGTGGGCTCGGTGGTGGTCGGATCGATCCAGTCCACTTGCCAGGGCGCGACCTCTCCGTACGCCTCGAGGAGCACCTCTGCGTAGCGGTACGTGGCATTGTTGAGCGCGACATAGGCCCGCCACAGCGCCTCATGATCGCGCACGCCGCTGGACTCGCCGGCGGCGACGGCCGCGAGGTGGTCCCGGGCCGCCACAACCACGTTCGCGAGAGCGGTCTCGACTCTGAGGTTCACATGACCCATGACGGCCCGATCCCAGCGGCGGTTCGCGCCGGTTTTCAACGCGCTCGCTCCGTGGCCCACCTCTCGTGAACCGACCGCGGAGACGGCACGTCACCACGTTGACATCCGTACCGTCACCAACGCCGCAGGAGTCAGTAATGCGTTCCGGCTTGCGTACCAGGCGCCTGGCGGCGAGCGGTGCCGGCCTCGCCAGCGTCGCCGTGCTGCTCGTCGCGTGGCTGCTCGTCCCGAGCCACCGGCCGTCACCGTCGGGTCCCCGCGCGTCGGGTGCGTCCGAGGGTCCCGCTCGCCCCCCGTCGAGCAGCGCGACAACCATGCCACCCGCAGCCTCACCGACGACCAGCCCGCCACCGTCGCCGAGCCCGTCGACCTCGCCTCGTCCCACCGCAACCGGAACGGATGCGACACCCCCGCCGGTCGTGCGCAACACGACACCGGTCGCCGCGAACGGCCGGTTGCGCGTTTGTGGAACCAAGCTGTGCAACCAGTTCGGAACGCCGATCCAGTTGCGGGGCATGTCGACGCACGGCATCCAGTGGTACAGCCAATGCGTCACCCACGCATCCGTCGCCGCCCTCGCGAGCGACTGGCACGCGGACGTGCTGCGCATTTCCATGTACGTCCAGGAGGACGGCTACGAGACCGACCCGCGGCGCTTCACCGACCTGGTCACCAGATACGTCGACCTGGCCTCCGCAGCCGGCATGTACGCGATCGTGGACTGGCACATGCTCACGCCCGGTGACCCGAACCGCAACCTGAGCAAGGCCAAGGCGTTCTTCACCGAGGTCGCGAGCCGCTACGCGGGCAAGCCCAACGTGCTCTACGAGGTCGCCAACGAGCCCAACGGTGTCTCCTGGCCGGCGATCAAGTCGTACCACGAGCAGATCATCCCGGTGATCCGGGCAAAGGACCCGCAGGCGGTCGTCCTGCTCGGCACCCGGGCGTGGTCTTCGCTCGGCGTGTCGGACGGCGCGAGCGAGTCGGAGATCATCGCCAGTCCGGTGTCGGCGTCGAACATCATGTACACGTTCCACTTCTATGCGGCCTCGCACGGCGCGAACTACCTCACCGCGCTCTCCCGGGCCGCCGACCGGATCCCCGTGTTCGTGACCGAGTTCGGCACGCAGACCGCGTCCGGAGACGGTGGCAACGACTTCTCCACGTCTCAGCGCTACATCGACCTCATGGCCGACAAGAAGATCAGCTGGACGAACTGGAACTACTCGGACGACCACCGATCGGGTGCGGTGTTCAAGCCGGGCACGTGCGGCGCCGGTCGCTTCACGGACTCGGCGAGCCTGAAGCCGGCCGGAGCGTGGATACGGGAGCGGATCCGCCCGGCCGGCCAGGGTCTCAACGCCGCGCCGCGCCCGGCCGCTCAGCCGAACGGGTTGCCGGCATGGGTCAACGTCTCCCAGGCCAGGAAGTAGTTGGCGCCCGCCGGTCGGCGGCCGGAGACGAGCTTGCCGGTGTTGGGCAGCGCAAGGCCGAGCACCCCGTGGTAGTGGTTGTAGGCGACTTCGAGCGTGCTGCCCAGGCCGGTAGCGACGGTGCCGCCGCAGAGCCAGCCGGGCACGGGATCGCCCAGATCCAACCCGGCGTGGAACTCGAGCGCCGCGGTCAGCCGCGGACGGATCTCGGCGTACAGGTCCGTGCCCTGGATCCAGGCGGTGGCCGCGATATGGCCGGCGGCGGAGAACCCCCAGCCCGTGTGGCCGAAGTCCCGGCACGTCTCCTGGCTGAGACCGTCGACATAGCGCCCGGGGTTGTGCCAGTAGGACTCGACCTCGGCCGGGGTGTCGCGGTGGCTGCCCTGCGGCCCGCGCGGCCGCGGCCCATCGATGGTCAGGTAGATGTACGCGGGGATGCGGGCACGGGTGAGGGCGAGGGCCTTGAGATACGACGCCCGGTCGTCGAGGAACACCGCGATGCTGACGGCGGCGTCCATCTCGATCAACTCGTGGTTGCCGTTGCTGTTCGGTTCGCCGACCACCACGACGGAGAGGTAGACCTCCCGAAGCATCCGGCTGAATCGCTCCAGTTGCTCCGCCGGCCAGCGCCGGTACGTGTAGCGGATCAGCTCGCCGGCCCGCGCCCAGGACACACCCGACCAGCCAGCTTGAATCTTCGCGTTGCTGTTGGTGTGGCTTCGCACCACGCGTGCCCACGCGTCCATGACGGCGGTCGCCTTCTCGGCGTAGCGCTCGTCGCCTGTGAAGTACCACGCCAGTGCCAGCGTGTAGGCGGCGAGCGCGTCGTTGCGTTCATCCGTGCAGCCGTGGTTCGGGTTCGACTTCGATCCGCACTCGACGGTCGCGCGCGGCTGCGGCATCCTCGACAGCGAAGCCAACGGGCTCGCCATCATCGCGTCGAAGGCCGCACGCCACGGTTGGGCTCCCGCAGCGAGCCGCTCGCGGACGAAGTTGAGCTGCGGCGCGCTCACGAACACCCCCGGGTGGACGAATCCGCCGCCGCGGGCCACCGGCGCGGTGACACCCGGCGTGGCCGGCACGGATGCCGAGGCGACCGGTGACGTCTCGGCCGAAGGGCCCGGCGTCAACGTCGGCGGCACGATCCGGGCCGGCGCCGCCGACTCCGGCGCCCGGGCCGACGGCTGCGGTCCGGCGGCGGGGGCCGACCTCGTCGACAGCAGGGCCACCAACACGACGCCGGTGATGAACAGCGCTCCGCACGCGAAGAGCACATCACGCAGGTGTCGTCGTCGGGTGACGTACATTCCCATGACGGACATTCCTCCCATCGTGGATCCGGGCAACGGCTCCGACCGATCCGCTGACGAGCGGGCGTCCCGCGCGGTTCACGGCACGTGCGACCAGTTCGGTTGAACCCTGACCACATCCGTGCGTCATAGCGAGCGGGAGATCTGTCCGACTGAACGGAGGCACATGTCGCATCACCGTGCGGAACTGTTGCGGCGCAGCAAGGCCGCCATCCTGATGCTGGTCATCGGCGTAGCACTGATGATCAGCGCCGGGTATGTGCGCACAGGGACCGGCGCACCCGCCGACCGGGCGGCAGCCGCGGAGCGGTCCGGGGACACCGATGACGTCTGGAGCGATCCGACGGACGTGCCGACGCCGCAGACCAGCAGCTCGCCGCCAGCATCCCCGAGCCCGTCGCCGTCGATGACCAGTCCGTCACCGAGCCCCGCACCGACATCCCCGTCGGCCTCACCGACGGCCCCGGCGCCGAGCGTCAACCTCGCGCTGCACCGTCCGGCCACGGCAACGAGCGAGGTCCGGACAGCGAACGGTGCGTCCTATGCCACCGACGGCAACGCCTCGACCTTCTGGGAGGGAGCGAACCACGGCCTGCCGCAGAACCTGACCATCGACCTGCAGGGGTCCTACCCGGTGACCCGAGTTGTCATCAAGCTGCCCCCGCTGGCCAACTGGCCTGCCCGGACCCAGACACTCTCCGTGCTCGGGAGCACCAACGGCACGACCTTCACGACCGTCAAGGGTTCGGCGGCGTACGCGTTCGGCTTCACCGGAGGCAAGCACGAGGTCACGATCACGGTGCCGCGCAGCACCGTCCGATACCTGCGTCTCGCGTTCACGGGCAACTCGACCTGGGACGCCGGCCAGGCGAGCGAGGTGGAGATCTACAGCTGACCCCGGCATCGCCGGAGCAACCCCGCTCCTCGTCGGTCGGGACCCGGTATCGTGAGCCCAACTGGGCCCCGCCCCGCGCGCTGGCGACCGGGTCCGCCGCCCTGCGCCACGCCGAAAGCGGCGGGATCCGACCGGCACGGGTCAGGTCGCTCACCTACGCATCCCACAACGTCTCACGCATCGAGATGAGCGCAGTTCCTTCCGCACCCGTATCCATAGTCATGTCACCAACAGCAGTTGCGGCGCGCACCGAGAAGACCATCAGCCGGTACTGCCTCCCCTGCACCTGGGCCGAGCGGACACGGCAGGCTCCGTAAGACGCGCAGGGACTTGTGCCGCGTTCACTCCCGCCGTGAACGCCCCCGGTCCACCCAACCGTAATCAGGGACATGGGTATCGGGATTGCGCAGGGGTTGCTCAAGGAACGGTCGCGACTTGTCGTGATCATGGCAGAGGCGCTCTTCGTGTCGGCGCTGCAGCCGTCGCAGCACCCCACCACGCGCGAGATCTGCATCGCGGCAGCGAATGAACTGGGCAAACGCGGGGTGGCGGGATGCGCGGCAGCGGTAGCCGCCGAGTTCGGCGACCACCCGCTCGAGGCCATCGCCCGGATGCGGTGGGCACTGCGCGTCGCAGCGGACTGCCGCAACGGTCGTCAACCAGGAATCTCGCGCGAACGGGGCGATCGGCATCGTCGACGCCTGGACCGGGTTTCCTGAGGCGCTCACCAGCGCCCGGTTCGAATGGGCGACGAGCGGGCGCCGTCACCCGCGGCGTCGGATGCGGCGGTGACCTTCGATCGCCGGTGGGCTGCGGCCGGTTGCTCCGCCGCGCAGGCCGGCACGTAGCCGGGCGCGTCAGCTGGGTCCGAGCTTGACAGGCAGGCGGAGGCTCTGGGCGCCACCGTCGACGGGTAGCACCGTGCCGGTGGTCGACGCGGAGCGCGGGCCGGCCAGGTAGCAGATCGCCTCGGCCACCTCCGGCGCGCTGACCAGCCGGCCGATGGGCTGGCGGGCCCCCAGAGCGGCGAGTTCGGCGACCGGATCGGCCGCCCGAGCCAGCAGGCGCTGGACCCAGGGCGTGTCCGCGGTGCCGGGAGCCACACAGTTGACCCGGATCCCCTCATGGACGTGGTCGGCGGCCATCGCCAGGGTGAGTGAGAGCAGGGCGCCCTTGGTTGCGCTGTAGAGCGCCCGCTGTGGCAGGCCGACCGTGGCCGCCATCGACGAGGTGATGACCATTGACGCCGCCGGCGAGGCGCGCAGGGCCGGCAGGCTGGCGCGGGCCACGCGGACCACGCCGAGCAGGTTGACGTCGAGGACGCGCCGCCACTCGTCGAGGTCGTTGGCTTCGACCGCGCCCTGGGCGCCGATGCCGGCATTGTTGATCACGACATCGAGCCGGCCCAACCCCCGTTCGACCGCCGCGACCGCCGCGGTGACCCCCGCGTCGTCGGTGACGTCGCACTGCACCGCGAGGAACTCCGGACCGATGCCGTCGACGTTGAGATCCAGCACCGCGACTCGGGCGCCCCGCTCAGCCAGCAACCGCGCGGTGGCGAGCCCGATCCCGGAAGCCCCGCCGGTCACGATGGCAGCCAGGCCGTCGAACTCCTTCATTTCTCCTCCTCATCATCATCGCTGTACCTGCGAGCGGACCGTGGGGTCATGCGGACTCCATCAGCGGCGCGTGCTTGGACGGAACGCGAGTTCACCGTCTCCTCGCCGCCAGCAGGCGCCGAAGGTTGTCGCCCATCACCAGTTGCCGGGCAGCTACGGAGAGGCTGCCCAACTGCCGCAGGTCGCGACATTGTTCAAAGCTGACGTACTCGAGAGCCGGAGCGAAATCGGAGCCCCAGAGGCAGCGAGTGGCGCCGAAGTCCCGCAGGCAGGCGGCAACGAACGGCGTTGCCGCGTCGTACGGGTACGCGGTGCGGGGCTCGGCGACGGCGTACAGCCCCGATATCTTCACGAAGCAGTTGGGGTGTTCGGCGAGCCGAAGCAGCGGCTCCAGGCGCCTCCTCGCCACCTCCGCACTCGGCGCGACCGCGTACCGCCCCGGTAGGCCGAGGTGGGCGAAGAGGAAGGCACAGTCCGGTGCCGAGCTCGGCAGGCCGGCCAACTGCTCGACCGCCTCCGGCGTCGCGTTGATGGACACCACGGCGCCCGACCGATCGCACTCGGCCCAGAACTCAGCCGGCCAGTCACGGACCGTCCGGCCCGCCGGGGTGTCGGCCGCGTAGATCGAGATCCCGATGTGACCCGCCGCGAATATCGCTCGGGCCATGGCCGCTGACGGACGTCCTCGGGCCGCGACGTAGGCGGTGGTGTGCATCCAGTCGCGCTCGGCTGCGAGGGTCCGGATGTAGTCGTTGTTGCCGCTGGCGAAGTCCGCCCCCGCAAACCCGACGACGAGGGCGTCGCCCACGGCCGAGCTGGTACGGATCCGTTCGTAGGCGGCGACCTCACGACCCGCCCCGGGAACCGGGGACCGTGCTTCGCCCGGGTATCCGGTGGCGAAGAAATGTACGTGGGCATCGGCGAGGAGGCTCACCGCTCGACGCCGCAGTAGCTGAGCACGATGTGGGCGTAGATTTTGGCGGCCTCGTGGATCGCCTCCCGGCTCACGAACTCGTTGGGACCGTGGGCATACGTCAGGATGCCGGGACCGAGCGATGGCAATGTCGGCACGCCGGCCCTCTCGAACCAGGGCGCATCCGTCGTGCCGGGGAAGCTCGACAGCGGGACCTCGGCGCCCAGCACGGTACGAGTCGCCGCGACGGCGGACGCGGCCAGTGGATGGTCCGCGGCCAGCGAGGCACTCGGTATCCAGCTCAGCACGTCGTCGTACTCGACGGAGACCTGCGCCGGGCCGGCGCCGTTCATCCGTTGCGCCCAGTCGTCGAGAAACGCGCGGACCTCGCCCTCCGACATGCCCGGCACGATGCGTAGGTCGCAGCCGAACGCCGACTCGCCCGGTACGACGCCGTAGAAGACACCGCCGCCGGCAGTGACCGCAATGTTGGCGGTTGGGCGCAGGCCGTCGCGTGGCTGTGCGATGGGCGCTGCGGCAAACTCGTCACGCAACTGCAGGATCAGGCGCGCCATCTCGACGTTCGCGTTCACCGACGGCATGCGGTCGGAGAGGCTGCTGTGCATCTGGGTGCCGTGCACCCTGACCTTGAAGCAGCACAGGCCGCGGGAGACCAGGTGGATGCCCTCCCAATCCCGGGTCCAGCCGGACGGCTCGCCGATCAGCGCCGCGTCGACATCGGTGGCGATCCGCGGGGCGAGAAACTTCGCACCGAAGGTGGCCCCGGCTTCTTCGTCGGCGACCAGCGCCAGCAGCACGTCGCCGGCGAGGTCGATGCCGCACGCCCGGATCGCCGCGACGGCTGTGATCATCGCGCCGACGCTGGCCTTCATGTCGCTGGTCCCGAGGCCGTAGACCCGATCGCCGATGATGGTGGCGGTGAGCGGCTCGGATCGCCAGACGCTGCGAGCGTCACCAACGGGCTTGGTGTCGATGTGACCGCAGAGCAGCAGCCGTTTGCCACCGGGTGTACCGGGGATCCGCACGAGGAGGTTGGGCCGTTCGGGGACGAGGGCGTGAGTCTCGGCCTCGGGCAACCCGAGGCGGCCGAGCTCCGCAGAGAGAAAATCGCAGATCGCGCGTTCGTCACCGAACGGCGGGATCTGGCTGTTGATGGCGACCATCTCGAAAACGAGCGCCTCCAGGTCGGCACGCCGCCGGTCCAGTTCAGCCTCGACCGTGGCGTACGCCTTCGTCACCGCTTCGTTCATGACGGCACCTCCAGGACATCGATCGGCGTGCCACCGGCCGCGCCCGAGGCGACGATCGCATCGGCGACAGCTACGGCGTGGGCGGCCTCGGCGAAGCTCACGAGCGGCTCGACGTCGTCGCGCAGCCACCGGAGAAAGTGAACGATCTCGGCGTCCAAGCCCGGCGCATCAGCCGGCGGCGCACTGGCCCACGGCCGCTCGCGTGACTGCCCGTAGAGCACCGCGCCCGTGGAGTTGACCCGCAGCCGGGCCACGCCCTCCTGCCCGTAGACCTCCAACTCGTCCTCGACGGCGGCATCGTCGGGCAGCAGCCAGGACGTACGGATCGAGCTTCCGACGCCCGACGCCGAGAACAGGTGCGCCTGGACCAGGCTCGCCGGATCCCCCTCGACCGACGCGACGACCCGCCGGATCGGCGAGCCGGTCAGCCAGGCAATGAGATCGATGTCGTGGATGCCGGTCATCCGCGCCGGGTGGACATCGGCGTAGAGCCGCTGGTGGTCGCGGGTCCGGCTGCGGCCGGCCGCGACTCCGAGCACGGGGCCGATGCGTCCGGAAGTGATCTCGGCTCGCAACCGCTGGTGCAGCGGCTCGAAGCGCAGGACGTGCCCCGGCAGGATCCGGGACCGGGCAGCGGCGGGCAGCAGCGCCAGTTCCGCGGCCGTCGTCGCGATCGGCTTCTCCAGTAGCACCTTGCGCCCGCGCAGCGTCGCCTCGCGAGCCAGCTCCACATGCGACGCGGCGGACGTGACGACGGAAACGCCGTCGACCGGCACCGCGTCGAGGAGATCCACGCCGTTGGCGAACGAGGCGGGGACGCCGAACTCCTCGGCCGTCCGACGCGCGAGGCCACCATCGCGATCGGCGACCGCGGCAATCCGCGCACCGGCCCGCACATAGGCCTGAAGGTGCGCCCGCCCGAACGCGCCGAGGCCGATCACGGCGACCGTAGGCCCTCGATCAGCCATCGAGTGCCCCAGACCTCATCGCGGACACCATCGTGACCGCGTCCGCGGCGTCCAGCGCACCGAACTCGACGGTGCACGTGAACTCGTCCCCTGGACTCACTTGTCGCACGTTTCCCTTCTCAGTCTCTCGCCGCACGCCCTCTGCCTCGGCCGTCGCCGGTAGCGCCAACCCGAGTGCGTCCTGGTCGCCGTCGCGCACGAGCCAGCGCAAGGCATGGTCGAGTTCCGCTGGGCGGTGACGGACGAAGTCGGCCCCGCCGGCGGGGTGCAGCTGCAGTGCGTGCGCCCAGCCGTCCGCGTCCGCGGTGGGGTGGCGCGTGGTGACCCGCTCGGGATCGACCGGCCGGCCAGGTTCGATCGTCTCGATCCCCAACGAGTCGATCAGCCGCGCGCCGTCGACCGGGGCGAAGTTGACGTGTGCGAGGTACATCAGCGGCATCGGGCGGTGGCCGATGTTGCGCACGCACATCCGCGCGGTGAGCCGGGTGCTGCCCTCGCGCACGGTCAGCCGTGGGGTTGCGAGGTAGCGGTTGCCGAACGCGGTGGCGTGCTCATAGGCGCCGGTGAGGGTGAGGAACCTGCCGTGCGCGTCCGATCCGGCCACGAGCTGCGGCTTTCGATACGGGGCGTTCGGTAGCTCGCCGTGCTGCGGGTGGTGGTCCCCGGGGCCGGGGTTGCCCATGGCCAGCGCTCCGCAGTGGATGAACAACGCACCGTAGGTGCCCAGGTAATCCTGAGTGGGCTGCGGCTCATCGAACATGGAGCGCATGGTCAGCTCCCGCCCGCCAAGCCTGGCCCGCCACACCTGCTGGCCCTGGAACGGCAGCAACTCCAGCTCCGCGGTGCCATGCCGGATGGTGAGGCCGCACACCCCACTGCCGTAGCGGAACGTTGCCGCCGACAGGTCGCCGTGGCGTACCAGGACCTGCGGGGCCCGCCCAAAGGTCACCGGTTCGAGCTCGATCGTGACCGCGCTCATCGCTGGGGCCGCCGGGTCGGGGTGTTGGGGGTGACGGTGCGCTCCATCCGCCGCAGGAGCGCTTGTGACGCCGCGCGAACCTCCCGGAACAGCTCTCGCTCGGCGACGCGGCGGAAGGCTCCGTGTTCCAGCACCACGGTCCCGCCGACGATGACGGTGTCGACGGACTTCGAGCCCGACGAGTAGACGAGGTTGCGTGTCATGTCCGTTGTGGGGACGAGTTCCGGCCGGTCCAGCGTGTGGATCACGATGTCGGCCTTCTTGCCCACCTCCAGCGAGCCGATCCGCTCGGCCATCCCCACCGCCCGCGCGGCCCCGCGGGTGGCCATGTAGAGGCCGTCCTCGGCGGTGAGGTAGGTCCGGCTCTGGTGCGCGTCGCGCGCCCCGAGCACGGCCAACGTGATCTGCCGGAACAGGTCGAAGCTGTTCGACCAGTTCGGCGAGTCGGACCCGAGAGCGATGTTGGCGCCGCGCCGCCACAGTTCGGCGTGGCGGCCGTGCAGGGTGCCGCCGTGGCCCCACATCATCGATGCGGCCGGAGCCCAGGCGATGTTGACCCCGGACGCGAGGACGACCTCGACTTCCGCGTCGGTGAGGTGGTTCACGTGAGCGAGCGTGACGTCACCGTCGAGCAGTCCGAGTTCGTGCAGGCGGACCATGGGGTCGGCGCCGAACCGGCGGCGATCCGCCGCGGTGTCGGCCGGGCTGTAGGACTGGTGCATGTTGAGGACGACGCCGGCAGCCGACGCCACCCGCTTCGCTTCGAGCAGCAGGTGTTCGCTGGCGGTTCCGAGACCGAGCACGGCCACGTGCCCGCGAACAAGGCCCTCCTCGCCATTGCGGGACAGTTGCGTACCGAGACTCGCCAGTGCCTCATCCAGTGACTGCGGAGTGCGCGCGAGCACCGGCCGGTCGTGCGCCTGGTCCTCGGTCGTGCCCATCGCGAAGCCGTGCGGCTGGTCCCAGATGAACGCGTCCCCGAGCAGCGCTCTGATCCCGACGTGCTCCGCCGCCGCGGCGCCGCTGTCCGGCGAGAGGATCGTCCCCGCCTCGAGGAAGCACGTCGTGCCGTTGCGGATCATCTCCACGGCGGCCAGCGCGACCGACAGGTACTCGTCCTCGTCGCGCACCTGGTTGTAGAAGACGCTCTCGAAGCTGTCGAACGTTTCGTCCTCAGGCATCTGGTCCGGCAGCGCACCACGGAACAGCTGGTACGAGGCATGGAGATGGGCCTCGACGAGTCCTGGATGGACGGGTCCGCCGGCGGCGTCGATCTGCGCGGTCGCCGTGAACTGTGCCGCCACGTCCCGGTCGGCGCCCACCGCGACAATCGTGTCGTCGACGACCGCCACGGCGCCGTCCTCAAACTGGGTACGGTCGTCGTCCATCGTGATGACGTGGCCATGCCGCACCATGAGATCGGCGACTCGGCTCATGACGCATCCGCTCCCCTGGGACGACGCGGGTCGGTCGATGCCGGCCCCCGCACCGACTCCAGCGCGGCCAGCAGGCGGTCGATGTCCGAGTCGCCGTTGAACAGGTGCAGCGAGAACCGCAGCCTGCCGTCCCCGCCCCAACAGTGCACGGCGTGGTCGGCGAGATCCGCGGCGAGGTCGGCGCCGTTCTGCGCCCTGATGGTGACGTTACCGGCACGGTGCGCGCCGTCGGTCGAGGTCAGCACTTCCCAGCCGCGCTCGGAGAGTTCGCCGACCAGTCGGCCGGTCAGGGCGAGGACGTGCTCCTCGACCTCCTCCGGAGGGAACTGCAGGAGCCAGGCCAGGGACGCGTCGAGGCTGTAGATGCTGGGGTAGGACGGCAGTCCGACCTCGAAGCGTCGTGTCGTGGAGTGCAGGTCGTAGCGCTCCATGCGATCGTCGGTGAAGATCTCGCCCACCGATCGCCAGCCCACGGCCGGGGGTTCCGGCAGTGGCCGGCGCGCCGCGTTCCACGCCAGGATACCGAGACCATGGCCGCCGAGCAGCCACTTGTACGAACTGCTGATCACCACGTCGACCAGGTTGCCGGGGACTCGGACGACGCCGAGCGACTGCGTCGCGTCGACCAACGTCAGCGCACCGACCGCCTCCGCGGCCTTGGTGATCGCGGCCAGATCGTGGCGCCAGCCGGAGAGGTAGCTGACGTGGCTGACCCCGACCACCTTCGTCCGGTCGTCGATCAGGTCCGTGATCGAACTGGTCGGTACGTCACCGCCGACCGCCGGCGCCACCCGGACGTCGACCCCACGGGAGACCCAGCGCAACCAGGGTTGCACCATCGATGGGTACTCCATCGCATTGAGCACAACGTTGTCGCCCGGAACCAGCGGGACGCTTCCGACAACGAGGTTGATCGCCTCGCTGGCGTTGGACACCAGCGCGACCGACTCCGGCCCGAGCCCGAGCAGCGCGGCGAGCCGCCCACGCAGCCGTTCCTCCACTGCGGCGTGCGCGGCGCGACCCGCCTCGGCGAGCCCGCGATTGTTCAGGTATGCCTGAAATGCCGCCTGCTGCCGGGCCAGCGGTGGCCCTTCCGCACCGGTGTACAGCCAGACCTTCCCGTCGAGTTCCGGGATGTCCTCGGGACGGCTGAGCGGCGCTCTGGGAGTCAATGCCTGTCGCTTTCTGAACGTGTCATCGGAACCCGCCGAGCGAGATCCCCTTGTTGATGGACCGGTGGAACACGATGTACACCACAATGATCGGGACGGTGGCCATCGCAAGGCCCGCAAACATCGGGCCGAGGTTGCTGACGAAACGCCCCTGGAACGAGAGCAGCCCGAGCGGAATCGTCTGTGCGTTCGATGAGTGCAGGAGCACCAGACCGATCTGCGTCTCACCCCAGACCCAGATCAGGTTGAGCAGCCCGACCGCGCCGAGTGGACCGGTGGACAACGGCAGCACCATGCGGAGAAAGGTCCCGATGTGCCCCAGCCCATCCATGGCGGCGGCCTCGCGGATGTCCTCCGGAAAATCCAGGAAGAACGCGTGCAGCACCAGGACCGTGGTCGGCAGGCACAGCAACCCGTAGAGAACACCCACGGCGCTTGGGCTGTTCAGTGTGCCGAGGATGTTGAAGGCCTGGAAGAAGGGGATCAACAAGGCGATGGTGGGCACCGTGGTCGCGATCAGCGGCACGAGCATGGCCCGCCGCCGCCACTTCGGGGGCAACGTCGCGGTGAAGTACGCCGCCAGCGAGCCGAACGCGGTCGATACGGCCAATGCGACCGCCGCGACGAGCACCGAGTTGCGGGCGTACAGGCCGAAACCTGCGGTACCGGACGGGCCGGCCCACGCGTCGGGGAAGTTCTGGGGAACCCAGTCCCCGGAGAATCCGAGGGGGTCGTTGTAGATGCTTGCCATCGACCGCAGCGACAAGAGGATGATCTGCACGAACGGCACGACGATCAGCAGCGTCCAGACCAGCTTGAGCAGCCACGACGCGCCCTTGCCGGCGCCGTTTCGCAGCTTCAGCGAAGGCTTCATACGGCGCTCCGGTTGGCGAAGCGCAGGCCGACCAGCCCGATCGCGACCAGCACCACGCTGGTCATCACACCGAGCGCCGCCGCCTCCCCGAATTCGAAGTTCTGGAAGGCGTCGACATAGAGGCGCACAGGCAGCGTGTTCGTCGCCTCCGCCGGGCCGCCCTTGGTCATGGCCCATACCGTCGTGAACGAGTTGAAATTCCAGATGAGTTCGAGCACGGTCACCATCGCGAGAACAGGCCGAATCAGCGGCAGCGTGATGTGGAACGCCTGGCGAGCGGCCCCTGCGCCGTCGAGCTGGGCAGCCTCGTAGATCTCCGGGGCGATCCGTTCGATCGCGCCCACGATGAGCAGGAACGGGAACGCGACGCTGGCCCAGATCGTGACCGCGATGACGACGTAGATCGCGTCTTGGGGCGACGCCAGCCAGGCGTGCGTGTCACCGAGTCCGACAATGCCGAGCAGGCCGTTCACTGCCCCGGACACCGGCTGCAGGGCGAACGCCCAGAACACCGCGACGGCGGTGCCCGGCGCGATTGCCGGGAGGAACCAGATGATCCGCAGCACCGTGGCGAGGCGCCCCCGCCGCACCGACATCGCCGTGACGGTGGCGAGGATGACGATGCCGGCCGCGGAGAGCAGCGTGTAGAGAACGGTAACGCGGACCGAGGAGTAGAAGGTGGGATCGCTGAACAGCGCGTCGTAGTTCCGCAGGCCAACCGGTTCGGCCTCGCCGACGCCGAACCAGGTCGTGAACGAGAGCCGAATCGTGCCGATGAACGGCACCAGAAACACGATGACGATCCCGACCAGCGCCGGAAGGCTGAGCATCAGCGCCAGGGGCCAAGGGACCTTGGCGGTCGTGCCGCGCCGGCGAAACGCACGAGGGGTCACAGTCCACAACAGCTTTCTGGGATGGACCGCCGGTGGCCACTCGTGGCGACCGGCGGTATCTGCGGTGCGCACAGGATCAGGAACTCGACCTGAGCTCATCCCGAATGCCGTTCAACGCCTTGCCGATCTCCGCGGAGCTCATCGCGCCGGTGAACAGCTTCTCGATGTACGGGTCGGTCGTTCCCAGCTTGGCGGGGACGATCGACGCCCACCCGTCGCGGGTCCCATTCGCGGCGCCGTAGCTGAGCAGACTCATTTCGTTCGCCGGCTTTCCCTCGGTCAGCAACGAGGTGGGCAGGTCGATAGCGGGCGCGGCACCGCCGCTCCATTTGATCGCCTTCGCCTGGTTCTCCTTGTTCATCAACAGCTTGAGGAACTCCTTCGCGATGGCAGGGTTCTTCGCCTGTTTCGGGATGGCGAGGGTGTTGCCCGCGTAGTTCACCGGGAGCGTCTTGGCACCGGGGTTGATCGGCGGAAGGAACAGGAAGTCCAGATCCAGGTCCGTCTTGCTCGTCTTCTTTGCGCCTGTCGGTGACAGGTCATGGCCCATGAGCATCCCGGCCTTGCCCGAGGCGAACAACGCGTTCGTGGTCGGTGAATCCATTCCGAGGGTGCCGTCCTGGAAGACCTTGTTGTCGTACATCTCCTTGAGCCGGTCGAGCACAGCGGTGAACGACTTGTCGGTGTAGTCGACCGTGATCGGGACCTTCGCGTCGAAGTTGTTGACGAAGTTGTTCAGCTGATCCGTCGTCGCCGAGGTCGGCAGCAGGCTGTCCAGAATCCACGTCAGGTGGTAGTTCGACGCACCGCCGGCCGCCAGCGGCTGGAACCCGCCGGCACGAAGAGCATTGGTGATCGTCAGCAGGTCGGCCATCGTCGCGATCTGGTGGTCGGCCGGGACCGAGATGTTGAGCTTGGAGAAGATCGCCTTGTTGTACCAGACGACGCCGTAGAGGGTGCGGCTGTAGGAGACGACGTACGGGTGGCCGTCACTGGCCTTGAG
Source organism: Dactylosporangium sucinum (assembly GCF_014647515.1). Classification (GTDB taxonomy): domain Bacteria; phylum Actinomycetota; class Actinomycetes; order Mycobacteriales; family Micromonosporaceae; genus Dactylosporangium; species Dactylosporangium sucinum. Next base: position 243,861 of record NZ_BMPI01000001.1, read on the forward strand.
CGAGTTCGCCAAGTCCTTGCCATACCCGTTCTCCAGGTCGTCGGCCGCCCACACGTCGTCGAGCGGGATCAGCTGCTTGGCCTTGAGCAATGTCCGGTACGGGGGCAGGTTGGTCGGTATGTCCGCCACGTCCGGAGCGGCGTCGGAGGTGACGACCTGCAGGTTGGTCGAGGTCTCCTGCTCTCCGGTCAGTTCGTCGTACCTGATCTGCAGACCAGGCAGTTGCTGCTGCAGTTGTGCGCCGACCTCCTTGAAGACCGGAAGGAAGTAGGCGCTCCCCTGCACGACAAGGGTCTTGCCGGCGCCGCTGAGCGGCTCGGATGAGTCTTCGGTGCCGCCGTCGGTACACGCGGTCAGGGCCAACGACGCCGCGAGCGCGGCGACGCCAGCGAGGTAGGAGCGTCTCTTCACAGGTCTGTCTCCTTAAGGCTTGCTTGACAACAACTGAGCTCCTCAGGTGCACCCGGATACGAACCTCGCCCCGCGTCATGACCGTAAGCACGGTTGCTGAGTACGGAGAACATAAGGCGCCAGGGTAGGAGCGTCAAGCACGAGCAAATGCCCTTTGGTCCTTACGAAATTCGGCACATGAGCAAACATGACTACGGCGCTTACGTGCGCTATGGTCTGCGGCATGCGCGCCCCCGTCCACGTCGTTGAGCGGGTCCCCCCGGAGACCGTCGCGTTCGACGTACTTACCCGTGACGAGCTGAACTCGGCCGCCGCCGCGACGACGCTCGTAGTTCCCCTCGGCTCCACCGAACAACACGCCCACCACCTTCCGACGCGCACCGACGCCGCGTGCGTGAGCGCCATCGCGCACCGATCCGCCCGACTGGCCGCCGGGCATGTGCCCGTCCTGGTCGCGCCGACGCTGCCGTTCGGCTGCGCGCACCACCACCTGCCCTTCGGCGGCACCTTGAGCCTCACCACCTCGACCTACGTCAACCTGCTGTGCGACCTGGTCGGCGGTGCTGTGCGCGAGGGGTACCGCAGCGTGGTGCTGCTGAACGGCCACGGCGGCAACGACTCCGCCATCCGCCTCGCCGTAGACCGGATCGTCTATGAGGAACGGCTCGATGTGCACATCGCCGCGGCGTCGTACTGGGTCCTCGCGGACGACGTGTTACGTGCGCACGGGTTCGTCTCCCCGGGTCACGCCGGACACTTCGAGACATCGCTGATGCTCGCGCTGGAGCCGGACCTCGTCCATCTCAACCGCCGCGCGACGGACCCCACCGAGTGCACACCGCTTGGCCGCCCGGACATCCCGGGGGCGTCGATCCGCCGATCGGGCCTCTGGGAGGCGAGCGACGGACGAACGGACGACGCAGCCAAGGCCACGGCCGAACTCGGTGCTGTCCTGGTCGACGAGATCGTCGCCGTCGTCGCCCAGTTCCTCGTGCAGTTCCACCGGTCCACACCGGCCGGCGGAAGCGACGTTGCTCGTGCGTTCATCTCCAGTTCCCCCGCGGAGGGCTGACATGGTGACCTCGCGGCACCACCTCGACCATGTGCTCGGCACCATCACCACGCTGGTCAACACCAGCCCGAACGTGAGCGGGACCGAGGAGCTGCCCGACGCCGAAGCGCTGCGCAGATTCGTCACCGAGCGGATCATCACCGAGGTGGCGCCTCCGACGAACGCCGATGTCGAGCCGGTGCATCGCGTCCGAGCCCGGCTGGCCGCGATCTTCGTCGCGCCGGACGACCAGGCCCGCAATCGACTGATCAACGACGCGCTCGCCAACGCGACTGTTACACCGCGCGTCGTCGAGCACGACGACCTCGGCGTACACCTGCACTTCTTCCCGCCCTACGCATCGCTGGCCGAACATCTGAACGCCGACTGCTCGATGGCGCTCGCCTTCCTGCTCGTGGCCGGTGAGGCGGGCCGCTTGCGCGTCTGCGCGGCACCGGACTGCAACCGGGTGCTGGTCGACTTCTCTCGCAACCGGTCGCGGGCGTACTGCGACAGCCGCACCTGTGGCAACCGGGTCAACGCCGCCGCCTTCCGCGCACGCCAACGCAGCTAGGAGCACACATGACCCAACCCGTCACACATCGAAGTGGCGCCTACCGGTACCTGCCCGGTGGCGCGACGTTCTCGAACGGTCTGGCCGTCGAGGCCGGCTTCCGGATCGTCGAGTGGGAGTTCGCCACGCCGCAGCCACTTGAGATCGCCTTCGATCGGGTCGGGCGGGAACTCGCCGCCCACGGCTGGGGCTGGGACGCCCTGGCCGGTGTGGACCTGCGGTCGCCGGTGCCGTTTGATCCCGAGGGCTTCGCGTCCTTCAACGCGTACTACCTCGATCTGCTCGGCCGCTACTACCCCCTGAGCGAGGGCGAGCCCAGTCCGCTGACCCGAACGAACGTGGCGCCCGTCGCGTCGTTGCTGGACCAGCCGTCGGTGCGCGCGGTGCAGATCGTGGAGCCGGACCCCGCCGCCGACGGCGCCGACTTCGTGCTGTCCGGGGTGGCCGAGATCCGTGGTGCGCCCGGTCCGGAGAACACCGTCGCCTACCGCGACACAAGCATGGCCGGCACGCGCGCGAAGGTCGATTTCGTGGCTGGTGAGCTCGCCGAGCGCCTGCGCGCACTGGGCCGCTCCACCGACGATGCGCGCATTGTCGACGTGTACGTCGCGCAGCCTCCGGACTGGCTGCAGTCCGTGCTGACCGGCACGTTCGGCTCCATCGCCCAGTACGGACTGCACCACTGGCCCGCCCGGCCACCGGTGGTCGACCTGGAGGTCGAGCTCGGCTGCAAACGCCTCTCCGCACGCGCGATGCTGACGGCATAAGGAGAACAGAACAATCATGAGCAACCGACCGCGCGTCGCCGTGCTGTGCACGGTCTACTTCAAGGGCTCCCATGCCGATGTGATCGTCGGGCGTCTGCTGGACGGGTACCGCTTCGGCGGCGCACACCAGGAGGCGCGGATCGAGGTGGCGTCGGTGTACCTTGAGCAGCTCGGTTCGCATGACTTCGAGCCCATCTCACGCACCGACATCGGCACGGAAACACTGCGCGCCCACGGGATTCCGATGTTCAAGTCCGTCGGCGAAGCGATCTCCCTCGGCGGGTCAGGCGTGAACGTTGACGGTGTGCTGATCATCGGCGAGCACGGCGACTACGGATGGGGCGAGTTCGAACAGAAGCTCTACCCTCGGCGGCGGATGTTCGACGCCAGTGTGGCGGCCATGGTCGCGGGCGGCCGGACCGTGCCGATCTTCGTCGACAAACACCTGGCGTGGAGCTTCACCGACGCCGCGAGCATGGTTGCCGACGCCGAACGGCTGGGCATCCCGCTCCTCGCGGGCTCGTCCCTGCCGCTCGCCTGGCGCACCCCCACCGGTGCGAACTGGCCCTACGACGCGCCGATCTCCGAGGCTGTCGTCGCGGGAATCGCGGCGACCGAGCCCGGTTGCCGGCCGACCGAGATGAATGGCTTCCACGATCTGGAATTCGCCCAGGCGCTGCTGGAACGCCGAAGCGGCGGCGAAACGGGTGTCGCAACCGTCACGGCGGTGACCGGCGCGGCCGTGGAGCCGGCGATCGTGCTACGGCTCGGCGGCTCGGACCTGTTCGCCGCCGCGGTCGGCGCCCTGGGCATCGACACCGACGATCCGATCGGCTTCGCCCGCAGCTGCGCGAACGACCTGTTCCTCATCGAGTATGTCGACGGCACCTCGCTGACGGTGGTGAACTTTGATCTGCACGCCTACCGGGCCGCGATCGCCGTCCGTGGTCCCGACAACACGGTCGTGACATCACCCTGGCTCGACGAGCCCGACCACGGGCACTTCACGTTCCTGGTCCGACAGATCGAATCCCTCGTGCTCACCGGCATCAGCCCGTATCCGGTGACCCGGACGCTGCTGACCACCGGAATGATAGAGGCCGCGCTGAGGTCCCGCCGCGAGAAGCGGCTGGTCCCGACACCGCACCTGTCGCTGAACTACATCGCGCCGCAGGCGATCCCGGACACCGGCATCGACGAAGACCGACCATGAGCGTCCCCACCGCGTTCTCCTACCGGGAACTCGGCCTGCGGCCCGTGGTGAACGGGCTCGGCCCGGTGACGAGGCTTGGTGGCCTGCCGCTGTCCGACACGGTGATTGAGGCGATGCGCTGGGCGGTGGCCACGAACGTCCGGATGGACGAACTCCAAGAGGCGGTGGGGATCGAGCTCGCGCGCCTGCTGAACGTCCCGGCCGCATACGTCACGAGCGGGGCATTTGCCGGACTGACGCTGGCTGCGGCGGTCTGCGCGGTCGGAGGCGACTCTCGCGGCGTGGACGAGCTGCCGATCACCGGCGCGCGCTCCCGCGTGATCGTGCAGATGGCCCACCGCGATCCCTACGACCATGCGATCACAGCGGTGGGTCTGCGCCTTACTGAGATCGGATATCCCTACTCGACGCGCACGCACGAGCTCGCGCGGGAGCTTGACGACACGGTCGCGGCGGTGCTCCACCGCCTCGGCGGAAACGGGGACGTGCTGCCGTTGCGGACAGTCGCCGAGCTGAGCCATGCCGCGGGTGTCCCGGTGATCGTCGACGCCGCCGACTACATCCCGCCGATCTCCCGGCTGCGGCAGCTGCTGGACGACGGGGCGGACCTGGTCGCGATCTCGGGAGGCAAGTCGTTTCGCGGCCCGCAGGCGTCCGGGGTGCTGTGCGGGCGAGCGGACCTCGTCCGTGATGTGGCGCTGCACCACCTGGACATGGACCTGCGAGAGGCGACGTGGCAGGCTTCCGACGTCACCGGGCTGTGGCCGACCGGGGGGCGCGAGGGCATCGGTCGCGGGATGAAGGTCGGCCGCGAACAGATCATCGGCCTGCTCGTCGCGGTCTGCGAGCATGTCGCGGAACCGGATCGGTGGGCCGGCCACTATGCGGCCGAGCTCGCCGCGTGCGAACGGGCATTGACGACTTGCGACACCTTGCGGGTGACTCGCGGGCACAACACGTTCATGGATGTCACCACCCTTGCGATCGATTTCTCCGCGACGGCGATCAGCGCGGATGAGGTTGCGCGGCAACTGGACCGGGGAACGCCGCGCATCCAGCTCAGCGAGCAGGACGCGTGGCGCAACGTCCTGATCGTCAACCCCTTGGGACTCGCGGCCGGTGAGGGCGCTCAGATCGGCGAACGGATCGTGAGTGTCGTCCAGGCGGCATCAGATGGGACCTGACAGCGAGTCACGCCTGTCACTGTTGCGAGGCCCGTACCGACTGGCCAGTTGGAGCATCTGCGCGCTTGTCTCGCTCAACGCTTTCGAAGGGATGGGTGTAGCGGCCGCGCTGCCCAGCGCGGTCGGCGACCTGGGTGGTCTCGCCGACTACGGATGGGTGTTCACGGGGTATCTCGCCACCAGTGTCATCGGTATGGCGAGCGCCGCGTACCTCTGCGACAAACATGGCGTGCGCGTCACCATTCTCACCGCGGCGGCGCTGTTCATCGCCGGCCTTCTGCTCGCCGGAACCGCGACGGCGATGCTCCCGATGATCGCCGGACGAGTCATCCAGGGTCTCGCCGGCGGCGGCCTGATGACAACCGTCTATGTCATGGTCGGCGCCCTGTTCCCGGAGGCGTTGCGACCACGGCTGTTCGCGGTGATCTCGTTCTGCTGGGTGATACCGGGTATCGTCGGCCCGACCATGTCCGGCGCGCTCACCGAGCACATCGGCTGGCGATGGGTATTCCTCGGCCTCGTTCCGGTCGCGGTAGCAGCAGCGGCACTGTTGCTGCCTGCGTTGCGAGCCGTCCGTCCCGCCGCGCCCCGGACCGGCAACGCCAACCCGTCCCGCATCCGCAGCGCCGTTGCCGTCGCAATCGGCATCGGCTGTGTCGAGCGCGGCGCACAACATCCTGGCGCGGCTACGCTGCTGGCCGCGGCAGTGGGGGTCGCGGCCCTCGCCTGGGGACTTCGGGGGCTCCTGCCACGGGGCACGGCGACCGCCCGGCCGGGGATTGGTGCGCCGGTTGCGCTGCGCGGCCTGACGGCTGGGGCGTTCTTCGGTGTCGAGTCGATCTTGCCGCTGATGATGGCGACGCAGCATGGCCTCGGTCCCTTGCAGGCCTCGATTCCGCTCGCCTGCGCGGGATTGCCCTGTGCGATCAGTTCGTGGTGGCTGGGCCGCGTGACCGGGCCCGATGCCCTCCGACGTCGCATCCGACTGGCGCGCTGGGGGCTCATGATGGTCTGTTGCGCGAATGCGTCCCTCATCTGGCTCAGCCAGCCGACGGCGATGAGCTGGCTGATGAACCCGATGTGGGTGCTGGCCGGTTTCGGCCTCGGCCTCGCGATACCGACCGCGAACGTGCTGGTGCTCGAACGGACCACCGAGCATGACCGAGCCGCCGACGCATCCGCGCTGCAAGTTGCCGACACCACGATGAGCAGCCTCACCACCGGCGCATCCGGAGTCCTGGTCGGGTTGGCGACTCGTGGCTTGCTGGGATACTCGGCCGCCTTCGCTGCGATTGGGCTGTCCATGGCGGCCCTTGCCCTGCTGGCCGCCGTCGTCGTGGGCCGCCTCAGGGTCCACAGTGGATTGTTGCCGGGCGGGGCGCTCATCGATGGGCGGTTCAAATAGTGGAGGATGACGTGGAAGAGACGCGCGCGAGGGTTGCCGTCGTCACCGGCGGGGCAAGCGGCCTGGGTCAGGCTTGCGCCGCCCGCCTCGCTCAGGACGGCATCAACGCCATCAGCTTCGATGTGTCGGCTGGTGCCGACGTGGTGGTCGACGTCGTTGACCCGGACGCGGTCGCCCGGGCCGTCGCGGCGGTCGGTCCGGTCGACATCGTCGTCAACAGCGCCGGCATCGTCGGGCCCAACAAGCCGCTGTGGGAGGTGAGCGACGGCGAATGGCGCGAGACGTTCGCGGTCAACGTGACCGGCACCTTCAACCTGTGCCGCGCGGTTGTTCCAGCGATGCGCGACCGGGGGTGGGGTCGGATCGTCAACTTTGCCAGTATGGCCGGCAAGGACGGCAACCCGAAGCTGTCCGCCTACTCGGCGAGCAAGGCGGCCGTAATCGGACTGACCAAGTCGTTGGGCAAGGAGCTGGCGACGACCGGGGTACTGGTCAACGCGATCGCGCCCGCCGTGATTCGGACGCCGATGAACGAACGCACGGCACCGGCGGTGCTCTCCGGGCTGACCAGCCAGATCCCGATGGGCCGGCTCGGCCGCCCGGAGGAGGTGGCGGAGTTGGTGGCCTGGCTCGCCTCCGACCGGTGCAGCTTCTCCACCGGCGCCGTCTACGACATCAGCGGCGGACGGGCAACGTACTGACGCCTCGCTGGTTCCGTCTTGCCCGCGCCCGCCAGAGCGCACCGAAGCTGCCAAGTTTTCTTCCACAAAATGCCCACTGGGCACGGCCTACGGTACTGAGCAGCCGACCGTAGGAGGGGCGCGCACACCTCGCAGCCGGCTCGCACGCGGTTGCCGCCTCGCAGCCGACGGCGGCCGTCGACCTCATGCTCACCGCCGGACACGTGCTGGCGTGAGCCCGTCAGGAAACCCACGCATCGGGAGAGCCGACATGCCAACCGGTAGCACCGTCCTGTTCATCCACGGTCTGTGGCTGCACGCCAGCTCGTGGGACCCGTGGATCGACCTGTTCCGCACGGCCGGCTACCAGCCGGCGGCGCCCGGCTGGCCGGGCGACCCCGAGACCGTCGAGGAGGCCCGGGCCGACCCGGAGGCCATCGCCGACCACGGCATCGACGACGTCGTCGCGCACTATGCGAAGATCATCGACGGGCTGGCCGAGCGGCCGATCCTGGTCGGGCACTCGTTCGGCGGCATGATCGCCCAGAAACTGCTGGGGCAGGACCTCGCCGCCGCTGCCGTCGCGATCGACGCCGCCCAGATCAAGGGCGTGCTGCCGCTGCCGCTGTCGGCCCTGCGCTCCACGCTGCCGGTGTTCCGCAACCCCGCCAACAGGCACCGGGCCGTGACGCTGACGGCCGAGCAGTTCCGGTACGCCTTCGGCAACGCCATCTCCGAGGAGGAGTCGCTGGAGCTGTACACACGCTGGACGATCCCGGCTCCGGGCAAGCCCCTGTTCGAGGCGGCCGCCGCGAACTTCGACCCGCACTCGCCGGCCAAGGTGGACACCGCCAACGAGATGCGCGGCCCGCTGCTGCTGATCAGCGGCGGCCGGGACCACACGGTGCCCGAGACGGTCACCCGCGCCACCCTCAAGCAGTACCGTCACTCCGACGCGGTCACCGACCTCATCGACTTCCCCGACCGGGCCCACTCCCTGACGATCGACCACGGCTGGCGCGAGGTGGCCGACACCTGCCTGTCCTGGCTCGGTCGCAACGGCCTGTAGGGGCCACCGGCCGCGACGGCGCTCATCGCCGCCGCCGCGCGCCGTCCAGTGAGCCTCGGCGGCAGGGCCCCGTCGGCTGGGCGTCCTGCCGCCGGACCGGCGGCCAGCATCGACCGAAGGAGAGCGCATGGACCTGCACCTGTCAGGTACGACCGCCCTGGTCACCGGGGCGAGCAAGGGCATCGGCCTGGCCATCACCCGGGGGCTCGCCGAGGAGGGGGTCACGGTGGTGGCCGCCGCCCGCACGGCCGGCCCCGAGCTGACCGAGCTCGCCGCGCGCGCGGCGGTCCACGTCGTGCCGTCGGACCTGTCGACGCCGGACGGCCCGGCCCGGCTGGTCGACGCCGCCGTCGCCCTGACCGGCGGCCTCGACATCCTGGTCAACAACGTCGGGGCGGTGCAGCCCCGCACGGGCGGCTTCCTGTCGGTGACCGACGAGGACTGGACCGCGACGCTGACCATCAACCTCCTCGCCGCGGTCCGCACGACCCGCGCGGCGCTCCCGCACCTGCTGGAGCGCGGCCGGGCCAGCGTCGTGACGGTCAGCTCCGTCAACGCCGTCCTGCCCGACCCGCTCGTCATCGACTACAGCGCCGCCAAGGCCGCGCTGTCCAGCTTCTGCAAGGCGCTGTCCAAGGAGGTGGGTCCGCGGGGCGTCCGGGTGAACACCGTCAGCCCGGGGCCGGTCTCGACCGGGCTGTGGCTCGGCACCGACGGGGTCGCCGCGACCGTCGCCCGCGCCGGCGGTCCCACGGCCGAGGACGTCGCGCGGCAGGCCGCCGGCGCCGCGGTGACGGGCCGGTTCACCCGCCCGGAGGAGGTCGCGGACCTCGTGCTGCTGCTGGCCAGCGACCGCTCGGCCAACGTCACCGGCGCCGACTTCGCCATCGACGGCGGGCTGGTCAGCACCCTCTGAGCTCAGCCGGCCGGCGGCCGCCCCGATCCGGCCGGCCGGACGCGAACCGGTTCGGCGTCGGCGTGACCCGGCGACGATCACCAGGCAGCCCGCGGAGCCCGGCAGCAGCGGGCGCACCTGCGCCAGGTCTCGGGCGTTGTCCAGCACGATGAGCACCCGGCGGCCGGCGACCCGGGTGCGGAACAGCGCCGCGCGGGCGTCGGCGCCGGCCGGGATCTCCTGGCGGCCGACGCCGAGGGCGGTGAGCATGTCGTGCAGCGCCTCGCCGGGCGCGACCGGCGGGCCGGCGGGGTCGAAGCCGCGCAGGTTCACGTAGAGCTGGCCGTCGGGGTACCGGCCGGCCACCTGGTGGGCCCAGTGGATCGCGAGGGACGTCTCGCCGACGCCCGCCGTGCCACCGATGGCGGTAATCACGAGCGCGTCGGGCGCCGCCGCCCGCGGCGGATGCGACGCCAGCGCCTGCGCCGGCTCGGCCCGGCGGCCGACGAAGATGGGCAGGTCGGCCGGCAGCTGGGCCGGCGGTGGCGGGCCGGCCTCCGCGCCGGGGCCCGGCCGCGCCGCGCGCCGCAGCACCTGGTCTCGGGCCGCCTGCAGCGCCACGCCGGGGTCGAGGCCCAGGTCCTGCGCCAGGCCGACGCGCACCCGCTGGTAGTGCTCCAGCGCCGCGGCCGGGCCGCTCGCTGCGGCGAGCAGGAGCACGAGCCGGGCCTGCAGCGGCTCGTCCAGGGGCGCCTGGTCGGCCGCCCGCGCCACGGCGGGCAGCAGCCGGTCGGCGACGCCCGCGGCCAGCGCCGCGTCCGCCGCCGCGCGCACCACCGCGAGATGCTCGCGCTCCACCGCGACGAACAGCGGATGGGCCCGCACCTGCGGGCCGACGCCGCTGGCGACGGGGCCCTGCCACAGGTCGAGGGCGTCGGCGAACAGCCCCGCCGCCGCAGCGCTGCCGGCGTCGGCGGCCCGGGCTCGGCCGACCAGCCATCGGTACCGCACCAGGTCGGCCGCCTCCGCGTCCACCGCGAGGCGGTAGCCACCGGCGGAGCGGATCAGCCACCGCCCGGCGGCGCGGCTGGGCAGGCCGGGTTGCAGCGCCCGGCGCAGCCCGCCGACCCCACGGTGTACCGCGTTGACCGCGCTCAGGGGCGGCTCCGTTCCCCACATCGCGTCCACGATCTCGGCCAGGCTGGCCGGCTGGCCGGCGCGAACCAGCAGCACCGCCAGCAGGGCCCGCTGCTGCGGGCTGCCGAGGTCGATCTCACGCTCCCCCAGCCGGGCCCGCACCGGGCCGAGCACCGTCAACCACATCCGCTCGCGCGTCAACGCGCTCACCGCCCGCTCCGTATCGAACCGATCCCGCCCGCACCTCTCAGCCGCAGGTTAGGACGGGCGCGGACGGGCCCGCGTACGTCACATGACGGTTCCCGGCCGCGGCCGGCCAGGGGGCTCTGGGCGACATGTGGTCAGCAGCCGGGCGGAGCGCTCAGGCCGCCTGCGGGTGGAGGGCGGTGCGCAGCGCGGCGCGCGAGCTGATCCCGAGCTTGGGGAAGATCCGGTGCAGGTGCGAGCTGATCGTCCGGTGTGACAGGTAGAGCCGCTCGCCGATCTCCCGGTTGGTCAGGCCGTCGGCGGCCATCTGGGCGATCTGCAGCTCCTGCGGGGTCAGCTGCTCGCGGGCGGCGGGGATCCGGCGGCGGATCGTCTCCCCGGAGGCCCGCAGCTCCTGCCGGGCCCGGTCGCTCCACGGGATCGTGCCCAGCGCGTCGAACGTCTCCCCGGCCGCGCGCAGGCGCCCGCGGGAGTCGGCGGCCCGCCGCTGGCGGCGCAGCCAGCCCCCATAGGCGAGCTGGACGCGGGCCCGGGCGAACGGCCACCGCACCAGGTCCGCCCGTAGTGCGTCCTCGAACAGCGCCTCCGCGTCGGCGTCGGCGGCCAGCAGCGCCCGCGCGTAGCGCAGGCCGGCGTGCAGGGCCGGCGAGGGCGTCACCCGGGCCACGTCCTCCAGCTGCGCCACCACGTCGGCGACGGGCCCGCGGTGGCCGCCGCGCACGGCCGCCTCGACCAGGTCGGCGACGGCGAAGCAGCGCAGCGCCGGATGGTAGGCGGGGTCTGCGGGGTCGTACATGCGGCTCAGGTGTTCATACGCCTCGGCGGGGCGGCCATCGGCCAGCGCGGCCAGGCCGCGGGCGTGGCAGACGGTCGCCAGCACCGGCCGGGCGGCCACCCGCAGCGCCGCCCGCTCCGCCTCGGCGGACAGGGCCTCGCCCTGGTCCCAGTCCCCCCGCAGGGCGGCGAGCAGGGCCTGGGTCACGCGCGCCGTGGCGTACATGATCGGCTGCGCCGTCTCGCGGCTCAGCCGGGCCGCCTCCTCCGCCGCCGGGATGGCCACGGCCAGGTCGCCCAGGTGCGCCGCGCCCCACGCCTGCGTCGCCAGGCACCGCGCCAGCAGGCCGAGACGGCCCTCCGCGCGCAGCTGCGCGATCGCGGTGGCGCTGAAGCCGACCGCCAGGTCGAACGCGCCCACCAGCAGCGCGGCCTCGGCCCGGCGGGCCGCCCGCCCGTGCCGGCTCGGATGCGTGGCCAGAAAGCGCAGGTGGTCGACGACGACCGCACCGGACTCGATCGGCGCGGCGAACGCGAGGACGGCCAGCCGCCGCCCGTCGTGCGCGTCGACCGGCAGCCCCTCGGCGACCCGCACGACCTCGTCGCGCATGGCCGCGCCGGGCTCGGTCCAGAAGCAGCGCAGCGCCGCGCCCCACAGCAGCTTCAGCGCGAGGCCGGCGTCGCCGTCGGCCGCGGCCCGCTCGGCCAGGTCGGTCAGCGACCGCGCTCCGGCCGGCACGTCGCCGACGCCGTCGTCGAACCGGCCCCGGATCCATGCCATCCGCGTGCGCTGCCGCGGCGTGAGCTCCGCCGCCGCGCCGGTGTCCAGCAGCCCGGACACGAGGTCCGGGCGGCCCAGCTCGAAGGCCAGCTCGGCGGCCCGCAGCAGCCGCTCTCCGCGCCGCTGCGGGTCGGCACTCACCTCGGCGGCCCGCCGCAGCGCGGCCACGGCAGCCTCCACGCCGCCCCGGCGGCGGGCGCGCCCGGCCGCGGCCTCCAGCTCCGCCGCCAGCTCCTCGTCCGGCCCGGTCATCGCGGCCGAGCGGTGCCACACCCGGCGGTCCGCGTCGTCGGTCAGCAGTGCCGCGAACGCGGCGTGCACCTGCCGCCGCGGCCCGATGCCGGCCCGCTGGACGACCGCCGAGCGCATCAGCGGATGCCGGAACGACACCCGCGCCCCTTCGACCTCCAGCAGTCGCGCCTGGACCGCCGGGCCGAACGCCTCCACCGTCGGCGCCTCGCCGCCGAGCAGCGCGGCGGCGGCGAGCACCTCCGAGAGCACCTCGCCGTCGCTCAGGGCGGCGACCAGCAGCAGCTGGCGGGTCGCCGCCGGCAGCGCCGACACCCGGGCGGCGAAGGCATCCTCGAGCCGTCGCGTCAGCGGCAGCGGCCCGATCGGGGCCACCCCGTCGCCGACGTCCCGCATCGCGATCGGCAGCTCGACCAGGGCCAGCGGGCTGCCGGCCGACTCGGCGAGCACCCGCTCCCGCACCGCCTGGCGCAGCGCCGGGGCGCCCGCGTCGAGCAGCGCCGCCGCGGCGTCGTCGTCGAGCCGGCCGACGGCGAGCTCGGGCAGCCCGGCTCCGTCGAACACGCTGCGCACGCCCTCCCGGACCGCCACGAGCAGCCCCATCGGCTCGAACTCGAGCCGCCGCGCGACGAACACCAGCACGTCGGCGCTGGCCCGGTCCAGCCAGTGCGCGTCGTCGACCACCAGTAGCAGCGGCGCGTGCGTGGCAGCCTCGGCCAGCAGGTTGAGCGTCGCCAGCGCCACCAGGAACAGGTCCGGTGCCGCGGCCTCGGTCCGGCCCAGCGCCGCCAGCACCGCGGCCCGCTGCGGCGCCGGGAGGCCGTCCGCGTGGGCCAGCACCGGGCTGACCAGCTGGTACAGCCCCGAGTAGGTGATCTGTGTCTCCGACTCGACCGCGGTCGCGCGCAGGACCCGAGCGCCGGCCGCCGCCGCGCGCCGCTCCGCCTCGGCCAGCAGCGCCGACTTGCCGATCCCGGCCTCGCCGCGCACCACGACCGCGCCGCCGCCGTCGCGGATCCCGGCCACGCGCGCACCCAGCACCGCGAGCTCAGGCTCGCGGCCGACGAGCGGCGCGGCGTGACGGTCGGGCAACATGGCCCACATCATCCCCCACCGCGCGAAGCGTCCGCCGGGCCGCCACAGTGCGCCGGTGATCTCGGCACGGACGGAGCGGGCCTGCTCCGCAGCCCGGCAACATCCGGGCCTCGGAGACCACAACCCGGCGCACGAGCCCTACGGGTTCAGCGTCGGCCGGCGACCGGGTCAGGCGGGTGTGGCGCTGGCGGGTGTGGCGTCGTCCGACGTCATCAGGTCGTCCGGCGCGGAGGCGAGCAGCGCGTGCGTGGTGTAGGAGATGTGCCGGGTCAGTGCGGCCTCGGCCTGCTCGACGTCGCGGGCGAGGACCGCGTCGCGCAGGGCGCGGTGCTCGCCCGCGATGTCGCGGGTGTCCTCGCCGCCGAGGTGGCGCGACCACCGGCGGTAGAGCTCGGCGGCATCGCGCAGCGAGGCGGCGATGTCGCGCAGCCGCCGGCTCGGGCAGCCCTCGAGCAGGGCCGCGTGGAACGTGGCGTGGGCGGCGGCCCAGTCCTCGTTGACGGTCGGCGGCTGGGTCGACGCGAGCTCGGGCGTGCGGTCGAGGGTGTGGTACGCGGCGACGAGGCGTGACTCCCAGGCGATGTCGCCGTGCGTGATGGCGTGCCGCAGGCACAGCGTCTCGATGTCGATGCGTGTGCTCGTCAGGTCGCGCAGGTCCTCCTCGGACACCTGCGTGACCCGGAAGCCGAGCTGCGGCTCCGACAGCACGAGGCCCTGCTCGACCAGGCGGGACAGCGCCTCGCGGAGGACGCCAACGCTCGTGCCGTAGCGGGCGCCGAGCTCGGCGAACGGCAGCCGCTGACCGGGGAGGAGTCGTCCGGTCAGGATGTCGCCGCGGAGGTTGGTGTAGATGCGCTCCGCGCGGGTTTCACTGCGTGGCATGGTTGACAGTCTAGGAGAATCTTGAGACATCGGCACATTGTCGAAATCGCCGCATGTTGTCGAACGCCACCGAGGGCCATCCGGACACGCTCACCAGCGGCAGCCACCTGGCAACCGTCCACCAGCGGCACGGCGGCGGCCCGCGCCGGACTCCCCGCCGCCGCGGCCGTCCGGCGCCGATACGCGGTTCAGTGTGCACGCAACCGCGCCGCCGCGGGTGCCCGCCCACCGTCGCCAATCCGACCAACCCCGCGGTACCGCTAAACCCGGCGAATGACACGGTACCGGAATCTTCTCGGCGGGCGGCAGCCCGCGAATGTGGCCGGAGATGTAACAGATCACCGCTGAGATTCGAAAATGTATTGACACCTCGAATAGGCGTTGAACATACTCGGCGATCAAGGGGCCTGCCAGGCATCTTCACCGACGAGGAGCGTGGGCGATGGCGATCCAGCGGGTCGAAGTGTTCCGGCTCCGCCAACCGGTCACGGCGGCGGCCGGTCCGTCCGGCGCCACCTACCACGAGCGGCGCAGCATCCTCGTCCGGCTACGGGACGACGACGGCCTCGACGGCTGGGGCGAGACCTACGCCCGCGCGGGCGTCGCCGCGACCATCGAGGAGATCGGCGAGCTACTCGTCGGGCGCGACGCCAGCGACGCACGCCCGCTGATCGACGAGCTCCGGATCGCGACCGCCGATCAGCTCGCGCTCAGCGCGATCGCGATCGCCCTTGACGACCTGCGCGCCCGCCGGCTCGGCGTGTCCGTCTCCGCCCTCTACGGCGGCCGCCGGCGCGACAGCGTCCGCGGCTACGCCTCCAGCGGCGGTTACGTCGAAGGCGTCGACCCCGAGCGCAGCTGGCCCGACGAGGTCTCCGCGGCCGTCCGCGACGGCTTCACCGCGTGCAAGATCCGCATCGGACGGTTCGCACCCACCCGCGAGCTGCCGATCCTGGCGAACGTCCGCCGCCTGGTCGGCGACGAGGTTGATCTCATGGTCGACGCCAACGGCGCCTACGCGGTGCCCCGCGCCCGTGAGGTCGCCCGGGGCCTGGCGGAGCTGCGGTTCCGGTGGCTCGAGGAGCCGCTCATCCGGCACCGCGGCGGGCTCACGTACCCGGGGTACGAGCACCTCGGCGGGCTCGACATCGCCATCGCCGCGGCCGAGGGCCTGGAGACGCGGGGCGCGTTCGACGCCTTCCTCAACCGCACGCCGGTCGACATCGTCCAGCCCGACGTCGCGATCTGCGGCGGCATCGGCGAACTGCTGTTCGTCGCCGACCTCGCGGCGTTGCGCGGTCGGCAGTGCGTACCGCACGCCTGGGGCGGCGCGGTGCTCCTGGCCGCGACCCTCCAGGCGATCAGCCTCATCCCCGAACCGTCCGAACTGGTCGGGCCGGACTCCCCACTGCTCGAGGTGGACCGGTTCGACAACCCGATGCGCACCCGGCTCGCGAGCGAGCCCTTCGCCTTCGCCGCCGGTCGGATGTCCATCCCGGACGGCCCCGGTCTCGGCATCACGGTCGACGAGGACTTCGTTCGACACGCGGCTGGCTGACCGGCGCAGCACCCACCAACGCATGAACTGAGGCGATCGGAGACCCCCATGACGAATCTGATCAATCGGCGGACGATGTTGAAAGCGGGCGCCGGAGCGGCGCTCGGTGCAGGACTCTTCGGGCTCTCCGCGTGCGGTGACGACGGCACGCCGTCATCGTCGTCCAGCGGCGCGGCCGGCACGCCCAAGCGGGGCGGCACGCTGCGCTGGGCGGTTGCCGCCGGCAACGCGACCCAGGTCGCCGACCCGGCCAAGGCCAGCGGCACGATGCCGCTGCTGATCGCGACCAACTGCTACGACACGCTGGTCCGCGCCGACGAGAACTACCAGCTCACGCCCGCCCTCGCGACCGAGTGGGAGTCCACCCCCGACGCGCTCACGTGGACGTTCAAGCTGCGCCAGGGCGTGAAGTTCCACGACGGGAGCCCGCTCACGGCGCAGGACGTCGTCTACTCGTTCAAGCGGATCCTCGACCCGGCACTCGCCGCCGTCGGCCTGGCGCAGATCGGCCCCTACCTGCAGCCCTCCGGCATCGCGGCGGTCGACCAGAGCACGGTCAAGCTGACGCTGACCAAGCCCAACGCCTTCATCCCCGTGCTCGTCTCGGCGGCCGGCTTCAGCATCGTCAAGGACGGCACGACCGACTTCAAGGCCGGCAACGGTACCGGGCCGTTCACGCTGACCGGCTTCGACGCCGCCGCGCGGACCTCCCTCGCCCGCTTCGACGGCTACTGGCAGGACGGCAAGCCGTACCTCGACGCGGTACAGATCGTGGTCATCGCGGAGGACGCCACCCGGCTCCAGGCGGTGACCTCCGGCAGTCAGGACGTCGTCGACAACATCACCGGCGCCAACACGCTGCTGCTCAAGGGCAGCGTCGAGCCCTACATGCTCAAGAACGGCGGCTGGGTCGGCCTGACCATGTTCGGCGACACCGCCCCGTTCAACAACCAGAAGATCATCCAGGCCATGCAGTACGCCGCCGACCGCAAGAAGATCATGTCGGTCGTGGCGCCCGGAATCGACATCGTCTCGCCGGACATCCCGATCCCGCCGGCCGACCCCTTCTTCCCGTCCGGCCTGCAGCCGCGGCCCTACGACCCCGACCGCGCCAAGGCCCTGCTGAAGGAGGCCGGCGTCAGCGGCACCTTCGGGTTCGACGTCTACGCCTACGAGGGCGACAAGCTCGACACCGCGGTCAGCTTCAAGAGCACCGCCGAGGCCGGCGGCATCAACGCCAACGTGATCACATGGCCGCACGCCACCTTCTTCACCGACATCTTCAAGAAGAAGCCCGCGATCGGCATCAGCGTGGCGCGGCTGCACGTCTCGCAGGCCCTGCCCCGGCTGTACGGCAAGGGCGGCGACCTCAACATCACCCACTTCTCGAACCCGCAGTTCGACGAGCTCGTCGCCAAGGCGACCGCGACCACCGACCAGGCGCAGCAGAAGAAGCTCTTCGGCGACGCGCTCGCGATGGTCAACGACACCGCGGCCAACGTGATCCCCGGCTGGGAGGGCCAGGTGTACGGCAAGAACCGCAAGGTGCAGGGGCTGTCCGCCGCCAACGGCGCGCACATGTACCTGGCCGGCGCCTACCTCGCCTGACCCCATGACACAGACCGCCGCACAGGCCGGGCGCCCTCGCACACGCAGGGCGCCCCGCCGCCTGCCGTACCTCGTCCGCCAGCTCGGCACGCTCGTGGTCACGCTCTTCGCGATCACCGTGGTGATCTTCGGGCTGACCGCGATCGCCGGCGACCCCGCCCGCGACATCCTCGGCCAGTACGCCACCGACGCCCAGGTGACCGCCTTCCAGCAGATCCACGGCCTCGACAAGCCCGTCGTGGTGCGCTACCTCGACTGGCTCGGCGGGCTCTTCCGCGGCGACCTCGGCATCTCGTACCAGTCCAACGGCCCGGTCTGGGACGTCATCTCGCCCCGGCTCGGCCCGTCCGTCGTGCTGGTGCTGTTCTCCTGGCTGCTCACCGTCGTCGTCGCGGTGCCGATCGGGCTCTACTCCGGCGTCCGGCTGCGTGGCCGCCGGGACGCGTCGCTCACGTTCCTGACGCTGATTGTCGCGGCGTTCCCGGAGTTCGTGCTCGGCCTGATCCTGGCCATCGTGCTGGGGATCTGGCTCGCCTGGCTCCCGGTCGACTCGACCGCGGTCAGCGCCGGCGGCCTGTTCGACAGCCCGACGGCGTACGTGCTGCCCGGCATCACCATCGCGCTCGGCACGGTGCCCTACATCATCCGCCTGATGCGGGCCAACGCCCGCGAGGTGGCGTCGGAGACCTACGTGCGGGCGGCGGTGCTGCGCGGGGTCACCGAGCCGTCGCTGTCCCTGCGGCACATCCTGCCCAACGCAGCCCCGCCGGTGGTCACCGCGCTGGGCCTTCAGTTCGCCGGTCTGATCGGAGGCGTGGTGGTTGCCGAGACCCTCTTCGGGTTCCCGGGCATGGGCCAGTTGCTCGCGCAGTCGGCCGCGTCACGCGACGCGCCCGTCGTCGAGGCGCTCGCGTTGATGATCGGCGCGCTGTTCGTGATCGCCAACCTGGCCGCCGACGCGATCGTCGTCTACGTGACCCCGAAGCTCCGGGACGCAGTTCGATGAGCGCCGACATCCTGCGCACCGTCACCGCGGGCGACGTCGCAGCGCCCCGCCGGCGCGGGTGGCGCAGCTTCCTCGCCATCCCGCAGGGCGGCCTCGGCGTCGCACTGCTCCTGCTGCTCCTGCTGCTGGTCGTGATCGGGCCGTTCGTCGCGCCCGACACGCCCAACGAGATCAGCGACCAGCCCATCCTCGGCCCGTCCGCCGAGCACTGGCTCGGCACCGACGCCTACGGCCGCGACATCCTCAGCCGGGTGCTGCACGGCGGCGCCTCGGTGATCCTCCTGCCGCTGGTCGCCGTCTCCGCCGCCATGGTGGTCGCCACGCTCGTCGGCCTGGTCTCCGGCTACCTCGGCGGCAAGGTCGACGCGGTGGTCACCTGGGTCATCAACATCGCCCTGGCCATTCCGTCGTACCTCGCGGTCCTCGTCGTCGTCGCGGCGTTCGGCGGCGGCGGCGCGGTGGTGGTCACCGCGGTCGCGGTGGTCTACGCCCCCTACATCACGCGGGTGATCCGGTCGTCGACGCAGGCCATCGCGCCACGCGAGTTCGTGCTGGCCGCCCGCGCGCGGGGCGAGTCGCTGGGCTGGATCCTGTTCCGCGAGATCACCCCGAACATCGGGCCGACCCTGCTCGTGGAGATCGCGCTGCGCTTCACGTACGCCATCATGTTCATCGCCTCGCTGAGCTTCCTCGGGCTCGGCGTGCAGCCGCCCAGCTCCAACTGGGGCGTCATGGTGGCCCAGAACCGCACGCTCCTGCTCGTCTCGCCGGTCGGCGTGCTCGTGCCCGCGCTGCTGATCGGCGTGCTGGCGATCGCGGTCAACCTCATCGCCGACGCGCTGACGCAGTTCTTCGGCGACCGCATCCACGAACGGCTCATGGTATGACGGCGCAGGCCGCGCGGGTGACCGCGCAACGTGACGGCGACCTCGCGGCGGACGGCCTCTCCGTCGGCTACCGCTCGCGCGAAGGGCTGACCCAGGTCCTCGCCGACGTGTCGGTGCGGCTGCGGCCCGGGCGGATCCTCGGCCTGGCCGGCGAGTCCGGATCCGGCAAGAGCACGCTCGCGCTGTCCCTGCTCGGCTACCGGGTCGCGGGCCAGGAGACGCTCGCCGGCCGGGTCGCGTTCGACGGCCAGGACCTCGACCGCGCCTCGATCAAGGAGCTGCGCAAGGTCTGGGGTGCGCGGCTGGCGTACCTGCCGCAGGACACCGCCACCTCGCTCAACCCGGCGCTGACCGTCCAGCGGCACTTCGTCGAGGTGCTCCGCCGCCACCGCGGCCTCGACACGGCGACGGCCGTCCAGCGCAGCGCGGAGTGGCTCGGCCGGGTCGAGATCCCCGAGCCCGAGACCGCGCTGCACAAGTACCCGCACCAGTTCAGCGGCGGCCAGCAGCAGCGCGTCGCGCTCGCGCTGGCGCTGTCGGTCGAGCCCGAGGTCCTCATCCTCGACGAGCCGACGACCGGCCTCGACGTAGTCACCCAGGCTCATGTCAACCGGCTGATCGTGGCGCTCGCCCGCGACGCCGGCATCGCCGCGCTCTACGTGAGCCACAACCTCGCGCTGCTCGCGACCGTCTGCGACGAGCTGGCCATCATGTACGCCGGCCAGGTCGTCGAGCAGGGCGTCGCGGCCGAGGTGTACGCGGCGCCGCGGCACCCGTACACCGCCGCGCTGATCGGCGCCGTGCCGACGATCGCCTCGGACCGGCCGCTGCACGGCATTCCCGGCATCCCCCGCCCGTCCGTGCCGGTGCACGTCTGCGGGTTCGCCGAGCGTTGCCACCTGCGCCAGGCGGCCTGCGACGTCGACGTCCCGCTGGTCATCCTCCCCGGCGACCGTGCCGCGCGGTGCGTCCGCCTCGACGACCTCCCGCCGTTCGTCCCGGCCGCCGAACCGGCCCCCGCCACGGCGGCGGCACGGCCGGCGGAGGGACCGGCGCCGGCGGCCGGGACGGCAGGCGACGCGATCCTCGCCGTCGACGGTGTCGGCGTCGTCTTCGCCCGGCCCGGCTCGGGCGAGCCGTTCGTGGCCGTCGACGACGTCTCGGTGCGGGTACCGGCGGGCCGTGCGCTGGGTATCGCGGGCGAGAGCGGCAGCGGCAAGTCGACGCTGCTGCGGGCGATCGCCGGCCTGGTGCGGCCGTCGTCGGGCACGATCACCTATCGCGGTGCGGCCCTGCCGGGGCTCGCCGGGGAGCGTCCCGTCGCGCTGCGCCGGGCGATCCAGATCGTGTTCCAGAATCCCGACGCCACCCTCAACCCCCGGCACACCGTCTACCAGTCGCTCGAACGGCCGCTGAAGCTGTTCCGGCCCGACATCGCCCGGCGCGACCGGCGCGACGCGGTCGCCGCGATGATGCGCCAGGTGCGGCTCTCGCCGGACCTGCTCGACCGGTTCCCGCGACACCTGTCGGGCGGGCAGCGCCAGCGGATCGCGATCGGCCGGGCGCTGCTGGCCGAGCCCGAGGTCCTGCTCTGCGACGAGGTCACCTCGGCGCTCGACGTGTCGGTCCAGGCGTCGATCCTCGAGCTCCTCGTGGGCCTGCGGGCCGAGCGGGAGCTGACCGTGGTGTTCGTGACCCACGACCTCGGCGTGCTGCGGGCGGTCGCGGACGAGGCGATCATCCTGCAGCACGGGGTGATCCGGGAAGCGGGGCCGACCACGCGGCTGCTCCGGGCGCCGGCGCATCCGTACACGATGGAGTTGATCGCGGCGGTCCCCAACCCGGAGCGGGCCGCGGAGTTTCTTGGTGGAGGGTCCTGACCGTGCATCCCGCCGCTCGTGCCGAGTTCGCGCCGCTGCCCCGCACGTACCTCAACACCGCCGGGTACGGGCTGCCCACCGCCGGCACCGTCGCCGCGCTGGAGGGCGCGCTCGCCGCGTGGCGCGACGGGTCGGCGGACTGGGTCAATGACTGGGACGTCAAGGCGGAGCGGTGCCGGGTCGCGGCCGGCCCGCTGCTCGGCGCACCGGCCGACGAGATCGCGTTGCTGCCGGCCGTCTCGGTCGGCGCGGGCGTCGTCTTCGGCTCGCTGTCGCCGGGCGACGAGATCCTGACCGCCGAGGGCGAGTTCGCGTCGGTGCTGCTGCCCGCGCTCGTCGCGGCCCGCCACCGCGGTGTCGGCGTCCGCCAGGTGCCCTTCGACGCGCTCGCCGCCGAGGTCGGCCCGCGGACCACGCTGGTGGCGACGAGTCACGTGCGCTCCAACGACGGCCGGGTGCAGGACCTCCCCGCGGTCGCCGGCGCGGCGCGCGCGGTCGGCGCCGCCGTGCTCGTCGACGCCACGCACGCGGCCGGCGTGCTGCCGGTCGACGCCGAGGCGCTCGGCCTCGACTACGTCCTCGTCGCGGCGTACAAGCACCTGCTCTGCCCGCGCGGCGTCGCGCTGATGCGGATCGCCCGGGAGCGGTGGGACAGCGTGCCGCCGGCCGTCGCGTCGTGGCGGTCGGCCGGCGACGCGTACGCGCACTACTACGGCCCGACCCTCGCCGACCTCGCCGGTACGGCGGCGCGGTACGACGTCTCGCTCGCCTGGCACGCCTGGGTCGGCGCGGTTGCGGCCCTGGAGTTCCTCGTGGGCGTGCCGGCGGCCGAGCGCCGGGACTGGTGCGTGAGCCTCGCCAACGAGACGGCCAAGCTGCTCGGGCTGCCACCGACCGGCTCGTCGGTGCTCGCGGTCCCGGTGCTGGACCGCGACGCTGCCGCCGCCGCGCTGCGTGCGGCCGACATCGTCACGTCGGTGCCGCCGCCGGCCGGCACCGGCACCGGCGCTCAGGTCCGCCTCTCCTTCCACCTCTACAACGACATGTCCCAGGCCCGGCACGTCGCCGACGTGCTCGCGCCGTTCGTCCCGCAACACCCGCAGAGTTCCGGAGGTAGCCCGCAATGAGTTCGGTCGTGCAGGTCGAGTACGTCGGCGATCTCGCGCCGTACGACGACGAGGTGGCCGCCCTCGCCGAGGTCGGCGCCGATCTGACCGTGATCCGTGCCGCCGACGGCGATGCCCTGGTCGACGCGGCGCGCGACGCCGACGTGATCTGGCTCGAGTGGACGCCGCACCTGACCCGCGACGTCCTGGCCCGGTTGCCGCGCCTCGGCCTCGCGATCCGCTGGGGCGTCGGCTACGACCAGTTCGACGTGGCGGCGGCGACGGAGCTCGGCATCGCGGTGGCCAATGCGCCGTCGTACTGCACCGAGGACGTCGCCGAGCACGCGCTCGCGCTGCTGCTCGCGCTCTCCCGGCAGGTCGTCCACCGCGACCGCCAAGGCCAGCAGGGACTGTGGCGCCACGGGCCGGCACCGCACCGGCGGCTGGCCGGCAGCACGGTGGGCGTGATCGGACTGGGGCGGATCGGCGGCCGCGTCGCGCGGATCGCGTCCGCGTTCGGCGCGAACGTGCTCGGCTACGATCCGGTCGCGCCCACGATCGACGCGCCCGTGCGCCGCGTGGACCTCGAGGAGCTGCTGCGCGAGTCCGACTTCGTCAGCGTCCACGTGCCGCTGACCGAGACCACCCGGCACCTGTTCGACACCGGCACGCTCGCGCTGATGCAGCCGCACGCCGCGCTGGTCAACACCAGCCGGGGCGGCATCGTCCGGCAGGAGGCGCTGGTGGAGGCGCTCGACGCCGGCCGGCTGGGCGCCGCGGCGCTGGACGTGTTCGAGCAGGAGCCGCTGCCGGCCGACAACCCGTTGCGCGGCCGCGACAATGTCATCCTGACCCCGCACGAGGGGGCCAACTCGCCGCAGGCGCTGCGTGACCTGCGCCGCGAGGTGTGCGGCGCCACCGTCGAATGGCTCCGCACCGGCTGGGCCGCCTCGATCGTCAACCCGCAGGTCCGCCCGCACGCGCGTGGCGTCGCGCAGGGGGCACGCTGATGGCGCGCCGGGTGCTCGCGCAGGGCGGCGAGATCATCCTCAGGGAGGTGCCGGATCCGACGCCCGGGCCCGGTGACGTGCTCGTCCGCCCGCGCTACTCGGTGATCAGCCCGGGCACCGAACGGTCGATCGTCCGGGCCACCCGGACCAGCGTGGCCGAGGCCCACGAGTACCCCAACGCGGCGTACGAGTGGCGCACCATCCGCTCGGGCGGGGTGCGCGGGCAGACGCGGATGCCGCAGATGCCGCCGACCGACGCCGCGTCGCTCGGCTACAGCCTCGCCGGTACCGTCGTGGCGGTCGGCGACGACGTGCTCGACCTGCGGCCCGGCGACCGGGTCGCGTGCAGCGGCAGCCAGTGTGCGTACCACTGCGAGCTCGTCGCCGTGCCGCGCAACCTGACGGTTCCGGTGCCGGAGGCGGTCCGGCTGGAGGCGGCCGCGCACGTCACCCTCGGTGCGGTCTCCATCGAGGCCCTCCGGCGGACCGGGTGCCGCTTCGGCGAAACCGTCGCGGTCTTCGGCAGCGGCATGCTGGGCCTGCTCATCGCGCAGCTGGCGGCGTCGGCCGGCATCTACGTGGTGGCGCTCGACACCAACACCGAGCGGCTCGCGCTCGCGACCGCGCTGGGTGCCGTCGCGACGCTCTCCGACACCGGCGAGGATGGGCTCGCGCGGGTACGGGCGCTGACCGGCGGGTTCGGCGTCGACGCGGTGATCGTGGCGGCCGCCGACCCCGGCAGTACGCTGGTCAACTTCGCGTTCGACCTGCTCCGCCCGGGCGGGCGGGTGGTGGCGCTCGGCGACTTCGGCATGGACCTCGACCGCAAGCGGTTCTTCGCCGCACAGGCCACGTTCGTACCGTCGGTCGCCTACGGCCCCGGCCGCTACGACCCGGTGTACGAGGAGAACAACGTCGACCTGCCGGTCAACGCCGTCCGCTGGACCGAGAACCGCAACATGGGCCACTTCGTTCGCCTGCTCGCTGAGGGACGCCTCGACCTGGCCGCGATGCAGGCGGTACGCGTACCGTTCGCCGACGCGCCCTCGGCCTACCGCGCGCTGTTCACCGACGACTCCCCGCTCACGGCAGTGCTCGACTTCGGTGACTGACGAGTGGAGTGTCGACCTGCGCTGGCTGGACGACCCGCGGCTGTCGCCGGCCGGCGACCGGGTGGCGTACGTCGAACGCGCGCTCGACCACGCCGCCGACGCCGTCGCGTCCCGGGTCGGCGTCGTGCCGGCCGGCGGCGGGCCGACGACCTGGTTCGGCGAGGGCGCCGCGCCGCGCTGGTCGCCCGACGGCCGCCGGTTGGCGGTGTGCCGTGGCGCCGCGCTGTGGCTGGTCGACACGGCGACCGGCGCGGCGCAGCGGCTGGCGACCGCCGACGGCGGACAGGTGACGGAGCCGGCCTGGTCACCGGACGGCACGCGGCTGGCGTTCACCCACGTCGCGCTGGTCGAGTCGCCCGACGGATCCCGGGTCGACGGCCGGGCCGGCCTGTACCGGCGCCACCGGCGCATCCGGGTGGTCGACGACCGAGGTCGTCCGCTGTGGACGGTCACCGGCGACGCGTACGGACCGCAGTGGTCACCGGACGGCGGGCGGCTGGGCTTCCTCACGACCCGGTTCGGCGCGCGGCCCGACCTGTGTCATGTCGACGCCGCCGCCGGGGCGGACCCGGTCACCCGGATCACCGACGGCGCGGGTCCGGTCCGCGGCTTCGCGTGGAGCCCAGACGGTGGCCGGCTGGCCTACCTGAGCCACCGGCACGGCGACGCCGGCGACGTCAACCTGCGCCTCTGGCTGACCGACCGCGCCGGGCACGCCCCGGCCGACCTGACCGCCGCGTGGGTGCACGGCCTCGGCAATCCGGTGCGCGGCGACGACCCGCGCGGCACCGGCGACGCGCCCGTCGTCTGGTCGGCGGCGACCGGCCGGATCTACGCCGAGGTCGCGGTCGGCGGGCGCGGCCCGCTCGCCTGGTTCGCCCCGGTGTCGGGCACCGACGGCCTTGCCTTCGACGGCGCCCACGCCTGCCTGTCCCCCACCGCCGGCGGCGGCCGGGTCGCGTTCGTGCGCAGCGACGCGGCCAGCCCGGGCGACGTCCACGTCGCCGACGAGGCGTCGGGCCGCTCGCGCGCGGTGACCGACGCCAACCCCGACGCCGCGCGTCGCGCCCTGCCGATGGCGCCGCTGTCCGTGCGGGCCGGCGACGGCGTCGCGATCGACGCCTGGCTGACCGTGACGCCCGGCGACGCGACCCGGCCGCTGCTGGTCAACGTGCACGGCGGCCCGCACGGCGCGGTCGGCTGGCGGTACACCGCCGAGGTCCAGCGGCTGGCCGCGCGCGGATACGCGGTGCTCACCCTCAACCCCCGCGGCAGCCAGGGCTACGGCGAGGCGTTCGCCACCGCCATCCGCGGTGACTGGGGCGGCACCGACTGGTCGGACGTGTGCGCGGCGGTCGACGCCGCGACCGCGCTGCCCACCGTGGACCCACGGCGCACGGCGATCTGGGGGGTCAGCTACGGCGGGTTCATGACCCAGTGGGCGGTCGCGCACAGTACCCGGTTCGCGGCCGCGGTCAGCGAGAACGGCATCAGCGACTTCGTCGCGGCCTGGGGGGCGGGCGCCGGTGCACCGACGTTCTGGGACCTGGCGATGGGCGGAAGGCCGTGGACGTCGCCGCGGTTCGTGGACCGGTCGCCGCTCGTGCACGCCGACCGCATCGCCACGCCGCTGCTGCTCGTCCACGCCGAGCACGACCAGGTGTGCCCGGTGGCGCAGAGCGAGCAGATGCACGCGGCGCTGCGCACCCTCGGCCGGGACGTCGAACTCGTCCGCATCCCGGGCGAGGGGCACCTGATGAACCTGCACGGCCGCCCGTCGAGCCGGGCCCGCCGGGCCGCGGCGGTCGACCGCTTCCTCGACCGCCACCTGTGCCCGGACCCGCGGGAGGCCCGGTAGCCGCGCCCGTACACCCCGAGGAAGAAAAGCCCGCCGCGGCGCGGGACCGCCTAGATGGCGGCGTGCACCGAGTCCACGCACCGCTGGCGGATCGCGCCGATCCGCTCGATCGTGCTGACCACCTCGTCGCCCGGGCGCAGGTACACCGGAGGCGTCCGTCCGGAGCCGACGCCGTCGGGCGTGCCGGTGAAGATGAGGTCGCCGGGCAGCAGCGTGCACACCGCCGACAGGCGCGACACGATGCCCGGCACCGAGACGATCATGTCGCGGGTGCGGCCGGACTGCATCAGCTCGCCGTTGACCATGCATTCAAGAGCGAGGTCGTCGACGTTGTCGAACTCGTCGAGCGTGACGAGCCACGGACCGGTCGGGCCGAAGCCGGGGAACGACTTGCCGAGGCTGAACTGCGGCGTCTGCCCGAGTGTCTGCACCCGCCGCTCGGAGTAGTCCTGCCCGACCGTGAGCCCCGCGATGTGGCGCCACGCGTCGTCGACGGAGACGCGCGTCGCCCGCGTCCCGACCACCGCGACGAGCTCGACCTCCCAGTCGACCGTGTCGCCGGGGATCGGCAGGTCGCCGTGCGGGCCCGTGATGCACGTCGGGAACTTGGTGAACGTGACCGGGACCTCGGGGATCTCGTAGCCCGCCTCGAGCGCGTGCGCCCCGTAGTTGAGGCCGATCGCGAAGACCTGCGCCGGTCGTGGCGACGGGGCGCCGAGCGTGGCCTCGTCGATGGGTGTGACGTCAACGGTGTCGTCGAGCGAACCGGCCCATGCCCGGAACTCGGCCCAGCAGGGGTACACCGCGGCCGGGTCCGCCAGGAACCGGCCTCCGCTCGCCCGCTCGACGTCGATGCCGCCGGCCTCCGTGACGATGGTCAGCCGGCCGTCGACGTTCGCGATCCGCATGTGCCGCTCCTTGCTCACCGAGGGGCCGGCCGCCGGCCCGCTACAGCATCACGCCGATGTGTTCGACGAGTCAATAGATTTTCGAAAACGTGCCGACTGTTCCTTGAGTCGACCCAAGAACGAAAGCTAGTCTGTGGCTCGAACAGGCTCGGGCAACGACCCGATCGGCGCACGGACTCCACCCGAGAGGCAACCGATGGTGACCGAATCCCCGCAGGAGGCCGCCGGCCGGGCCCGCGTGGTCCTCAACGACCTCGACCTGGTCCTGCCGGCCGTCGACGCGCTCTACCGCGACCTACACGCCAACCCCGAGCTGTCCGGCGCCGAGGCGCGCACGGCCGGCGTCATCGCCGAGCGGTACGCCGCCGCCGGCCTCGCCGTGACCCCGGGCGTCGGCGGCCACGGCGTCGTCGGGGTGCTCGCCAACGGGGCCGGGCCGGTGGTGGCCGTGCGCGCCGACTTCGACGCGCTGCCGATCGCCGAGGACACCGGCCTGCCGTACGCGAGCACCGCCGTCGCCACCCGCGCCGACGGCACCACCGTGCCGGTCATGCACGCCTGCGGTCACGACCTGCACACCGCGAGCCTGGCCGGGGCCGCACAGCTCCTCGGCGCCCGCCGCGAACTGTGGTCCGGCACGCTCGTGCTGATCGCCCAGCCGGCCGAGGAGTCGATGCAGGGCGCCAAGGCGATGCTCGCCGACGGCCTGTTCCGCGGGGACGGCCGTTTCCCACGCCCGGACGTCGTGCTCGCCCAGCACTGCGCCATCACGCGCGCCGGGATGGTGCACCACCGGCCCGGGCTCGCCTACTCGGCGTGCCGCAACTTCCGGATCACCATCCACGGCAGCGGCGCGCACGGCGCGGCCCCACACTGGTCGGTCGACCCGGTGGTGCTCGCCGCCCAGACCATCGTCATGCTGCAGACGGTCGTCTCACGCGAGGTCGACCCCGACGAGATGACCGTGCTGACCGTGGGCTCCGTCCACGCCGGGACCCGGCCCAACATCATTCCGGCCGAGGCGGTGCTCGAGGTCACCCTGCGCGGCACGTCCGAGGCGGTGATGGACCAGCTGCAGGCCGCGATGGAACGGATCGTGCGCGGCGTCGCCGAGGCCGGCCGGGCGCCCCGGCCACCCGACATCGAGCTGCTTGAGCAGACCCTCCCGGTCCGCAACGACGCCGACGTCACCGCCCGGGTACGGGCCGTGCACGCCGACCTCTTCCCGTCCGGCGACATGGTCGACCTGCCGTGGCCCAACAAGGGCAGCGAAGACTTCGCTTACTACGGCGAGCCCGGCGACGGGCGCTACTACGCCGGCCCGGCGATCCCGGTGTCGATGTGGTTCTACGGCAGCACCGCGGCCGACCTCTGGGACGCGGCGAGCGGCGACCTGCGCGAGCGCATCGCCCGGATGCCCGGCCAGCACACGCCCTTCTACGCACCGGACCGGCTGCCCACGCTGCGCCGCGGGGTCGAGACCCTCGTCGGGGCCGCCCTCGCGTTCCTGCCCGCACCGGTGCCGGCCCAGGGAGATCCGGCATGATCGACGCGTTGCGCGCCATCGAACGGCGGGTGCTCTGGCTCGCCGTCCGGATGGTCGACGCCGCCAACCGCGAGCGCGACACCGGCGACGGCGTGAAGGTCGGCGGCCACCAGGCGTCGTCGGCGTCGCTGGTCTCGGTGCTCACCGCCCTCTACTTCGCCCACCTGCGCCCCGCCGACCGGGTTTCGGTCAAGCCGCACGCCGCGCCGGTGTACCACGCCATCCAGTACCTGCTGGGCAACCTCGACCGGTCCTATCTCACCCGGCTGCGCAGCCGCGGCGGGCTGCAGGCGTACCCCTCGCGGACGAAGGATCCCGACGGCGTCGACTTCTCCACCGGCTCGGTCGGGCTCGGCGCCGCCGCGCCGCTGTTCGCCGCCGCGACCCGCCGGTACGTCGACGCCCACTTCGGCCCGCGCGAGGCGGCGCGCTTCGTGGCGGTCATCGGCGACGCGGAGCTCGACGAGGGCAGCGTGTGGGAGGCCGTGGCCGACCCCGCGACCGCCGGCCTCGGCAACGTGATGTGGGTCGTCGACCTCAACCGCCAGTCGCTCGACCGGGTCGTGCCCGGCATCCGCGTCGCACAGTGGGCAGCGCAGTTCGCCGCCGCCGGATGGCACGTGGTCGAGGTCAAGTACGGCTCCCGCCTGCGCGCCGCGTTCGCCCGGGAGCACGGGCCGGCCCTGCGCGACTGGCTCGACCGGATGCCCAACGAGCGCTACCAGTCGCTGTTCGGCATCGACGGCGAGCCGCTGCGCAAGCAGTTCCTCGACGGCGCGCCCGCCGAGGTCGCCGCGGCCGTCGCCGACGTGCCCGACGCCGAGCTCGCCGGGCTCCTGCAGGACCTCGGCGGCCACGACATCGAGGCGCTGCTGCGGGCCTACGCCGAGTGTGACCGCGTGACCGACCGGCCGAGCGTCGTGTTCGCCTACACGGTCAAGGGCTGGAACCTCCCCGCCGCGGGCCATCCGCGCAACCATTCGGCGCTGCTCAGCGGCGACCAGATCGACGCGCTGCGCGCTTCGACGGGCCTGACCGTCGCGACGGAGTGGGACCGCATCGATCCCGCGACCCCTGCGGGCGCGATCGTCGCGGACCGTGCCGCCGCGCCGCCGCGGCCGGCACCGCCGGGTCCGCGGGCAACGGTGCCGGCGCGATCGGGGGTACGGGTGGGGCAGCGGGCGTCGACCCAGGAGGTCTTCGGCCGGGTGCTCACCGACCTCGCCCGCGACCCGGCGGTCGGCCCACACCTCGTGACCACGGCACCCGACGTGGCCACCTCGACCAACCTCGCCGGCTTCATCAACCGCACCGGGATCTTCCACCCCGACGAGCGCACGACCTGGTCGTCGGACCCGATGCTGCGCTGGGTCGAGGGCCCCCGCGGTCAGCACATCGAGCTCGGCATCTCCGAGATGAACCTGTTCATGCTCCTCGGCCAGCTCGGACTGGCCGGCGAGCTGTCGGGCCAGCCGCTCCTGCCGGTCGGCACGGTCTACGACCCCTTCGTCTGCCGTGGCCTCGACGCGTTCATCTACGCCGCCTACAGCGGGGCCAGCTTCGTCGTCGCCGGCACCCCGTCGGGCGTCACCCTCGCGCCGGAGGGCGGTGCGCACCAGTCGACGTTGACCGCCTCGATCGGCCTCGAACTGCCGGGCGTCACCTTCGCCGAGCCGGCGTACGGCGCCGCCCTCGACTGGCAGCTCTGCGACGCCCTCGGCGCGGTCGCCGAGGGCCGCGGCGCCTTCTACTTCCGGCTCACCACCCGGCCGATCGACCAGACGCCGTTCGAGGCGGCCCGGGCCCGGCTCGGCGACGCGGTGCTGCGCCGCCAGGTGCTTGCCGGCGCCTACCGGCTGCGCGACGGCGGCGACCAGGCCGTCACGGGCGCGCCCGTCGTGTACCTGGTCGGCAGCGGCGCGGTCCTGCCCGAGGTGCTCGCGGCCGCCGACGAGCTGACCGACGAGGGAATCGCGGTGCACGTCGTCGACGTCACATCGCTCGACCGGCTCTACGCCGGCTGGCGGGCCGCCGTGCGCGACGGCATCCGCAGCGCGCGCGTACCGGCACTGCCCGGCGCGATGCGCACCGTCTTCGCCGGCCGCGCGCCGCTGGTGACCGTGCACGACGCGGCCTCGCACACCATGGCCTGGCTCGGCTCGGCGCTCGGCGTGCCGTGCGTGCCGCTGGGCGTCGACGGCTTCGGCCAGTCCGGTACGGTCCACGACCTCTACGAGATCCACGACCTCCAGCCGGGCGCGATCGTCAACGCGGCCCTGTCGGCGTTGAGCCTCCATGGCTGAGCCCCGCCACCACGACCTCGTGCTCACCGGCGGCACCGTCGTCGACGGCCGCGGCGGCCCGGGGGTGCTCGCCGACGTCGCCGTCGACGGCGACCGGATCGCCGCGGTCGGCGCGCCCGGCGCCTTGGCCGGCCGCAGGACGCTCGTCGTCACGGGCAAGGTCGTCAGCCCCGGCTTCATCGACATCCACTCGCACGCGGACTTCACGCTCGCCGTCGACGGCCGCGCGCAGAGCAGCGTGGCGCAGGGCATCACGACCGTGGTGACCGGCAACTGCGGGCACGGCGTCGCGCCGGTCACCGACCGGTCGGCCCCGCTGGTGCCGACGAACATCCCCGGTTGGCGGGCGGAATGGGACGACCGGCAGACCTGGCGCACGTTCGCGGACTACCTCGACGCGCTGCGCGGCCGCGGTGTCGGCGTGAACGTGCTCCCGCTCGTCGCGCACGGCGCGCTGCGCCTTGCCGTCGCCGGGTTCGAGACGCGCGCCCTTCGTCGCGCCGAGCTCGACCGGATGCGGGGCATGGCCGCCGAGGGGATGGACGCCGGCGCGATCGGTCTGTCCACCGGGCTCGAGTACGCGCCCGGCCTGGCCGCCGACACGGCGGAGCTCATCGCCGTCGCCGGCCCGGTCGGGGAGCGCGCCGGCCTCTACGCCTCGCACTGCCGCAACCGGACGGACCGGATCGTCGAGGCTGCGCAGGAGGCGGTCACGGTTGCCGGGCGTACCGGGTGCCGGCTGCAGCTGTCGCACTTCGTGCGCCGGCC
Source organism: Dactylosporangium sucinum (assembly GCF_014647515.1). GTDB lineage: Bacteria > Actinomycetota > Actinomycetes > Mycobacteriales > Micromonosporaceae > Dactylosporangium > Dactylosporangium sucinum. Next base: position 275,785 of record NZ_BMPI01000001.1, read on the forward strand.
GACCGCCACCGACCGGTCGCTGTTCCACCGCGCTGTCGACGTGGTCCGGGCCGGCCCGACCCGGTCGCGGCTCGACGTCTTCCCGTTCCCGCACGGCCCGACCCCGCTGCCGACCTTCGTCGTGCCGATGTCGATCCGCGACGCACCGCGCCGCGAGGTGGCCCGCCGGCTCGCCGACCGGAGCCTCCTCGACGACCTCGACCAACGGTTCGTCGACGCGCTCGCGTCCGGCGTCGCCGCGACCTGCTACCTCGCGTCCGACGGTGGCGACGGTACGCTGGTCGGCCGGTCGCTCGGCGACCTCGCCGGCGAGTGGGGCATGTCGCTGCCCGAGGCGGTGCTCGAGGTGCTGCGCCGGGCCGACGTCGACTTCTACGACGCCGTGGTCGTCGAGCGCGTCTTCGACGACGCCGACCTGCGGTGGGCGCTGCTGCAGCCGGACTTCCTGGTGATGGGCGACGGGCTGACCGGCGCGCTCGACGGACCCCTCGCCGGGCACGCGATGTGCGCCTCCGACTGGGGGTACGCGCCGCAGATGCTCGGCCGCTTCGTCCGCGGCGAACGCCTGGTCCCGATCGAGCAGGCGGTCGCCCGGATGACGGCGGAGCCGGCGGCGCAGCTCGGGCTCACGGACCGGGGCGTGCTCTCCGCGGGCTACCGGGCCGACATCGTCGTGTTCGACCCGGCGCGCGTCGGCACCGCGGTGCGGGAGGACGCGCTGATCAGCATGCCCGCCGGCATCGACGAGGTGCTCGTCAACGGTACCGCCGTGGTCAGTGCGGGCCGCTTCACCGGTGCGCTGCCGGGGACCGTGGGACACCGCCCTGGATGACCTGCCGCACCCGGCGCAGCGCGGAGATGTCGGCGAGCGGGTCACCGTCGACCAGGATCAGGTCGGCGACCTTGCCCGCCTCGATCGTGCCGATCCGGTCGGCCAGTCCGAGGTTCGCCGCGGCGTGGCGCGTCGCGGCGACCAGCGCCTCGGCCGCTGACAGCCCGATCCGCGTCATCAGCGCGATCTCCTCGGGCAGCCCGCCGTGCCGGTTGAACGGCGTGCCGGCGTCGGTGCCGGCCGCGAACCGCACACCCGCCGCGTGCGCCCGCCGGAAGCTGGCCTCGCGGTCTGCGACCACCGCCTCCGACTTGGCCCGCAACCACGGCGCCAGCCGGTCGCCGGACGCGAGCGCACACTCCACGCCTGCGAGCGTCGGCACCAGGTAGACGTCGTCGCGGGCGAGCAGCAGCTCGATGGCCTCGTCGTCGAGGTAGAAGCCGTGCTCGACGGAGTCGACGCCGGCCCGCAGCGCGTTCTTGATCCCCTCGTTGCCGATCGCGTGCGTCGCGACCCGCAGCCCGGCGTGGTGCGCCTCCTCGACGAGGACCTTGAGCTCCTCCGGCGCGTACGCCGTGCGACCGGCCGTGACGCCCGGCGTGAGCAGCCCGCCGGTCGACATCACCTTGATGAAGCCGGCACCCTCCTTCGCGGCCAGCCGGGTCGCCTTGCGCACCTCGTCGACGCCGTCGACCTCGCGGCCGAGGAAGTAGCCGTGGCCGCCGGTCATCGTGATGACGAGCCCGGCCGCCTGCACCCGGGCGCCCTCGACCAGCCCGTCGTCGACGGCGCGGGCCACCTCGATCGCGACGCCGCCGAGCGCGCCGCAGTCGCGTACGGTCGTCACGCCCGCGTCGAGGTGGGCCAGCGCGTTGCGGACGGCGTGGATGGCGGCGCGGGTCGGGCTGTCGCCGGTCATCTGGGCGATGATGTCGGTCGTCGCGGTCGCGCACAGGTGGGTGTGGCAGTCGATCAGGCCGGGCAGCAGCGTCATGCCGCTGCCGTCGACGATCGTGGCGTCGGGCGGTGCCGCCGGCCCGACGGCGCTGACCAGTCCATTGTGGATGGTCACGGTCGCGTCGCGCACGGTGCCGTCGACCGCGTCGAACACCCGGGCACCGACAATCCCGATCATGTTTCCTCCAGCTCGCCCAGGTGGTCGTCCATCACCGCGGCGATCCGGCCCGGATCGCGGCTGCGCAGCGCGCGCAGCGTCTCCTCATGGATGTGCACGGTGTGGGCGTAGTCGGTGTACTGCTCGTCGAACCCGTCGAGGAGGATCGCCAGCTCCTCCATGATCTGGTGGGAGTAGAGGGCCAGGCGGGGGCTGCGCGCGGCGCGGGCGATCTCGTAGTGGAACAGGTCGTTGGCGCGCACCCACTCGGCCGGCCTGCCGCGCGCCGGGCCGAGCATCGCGATCGCCTCCGCCATGGCGGAGAAGTTCTCCTCGGTCGCCCGTTGGCCGGCGAGGCGGGCCAGTTCCTGCTCGACCGGGTGGCGGGCCTCGGTCAGCTCGGCGAGCGTCGCGCGGTGACCGGTCCGGGAGAGGCCGAGCACGTGGGTCGGCACGATCGCGGTGGCCACCACGATGCCGCCGGTGTGACCGCGCCGGACCGTCACGACGCCCGCGTCGGCGAGCAGGGTGATCGCCTCGCGGACGGTCGGCCGGCTGGTGCCGAGCATGACGGCGAGGTCGTCGATGCTGGGCAGGCGGTCACCCGGGCGGTAGCGGCCGCGCCGGACCGCGTAGGTGATCTGGTCGACCACGTCCTCGTGCAGCCGCCCGCCGCGCACGGGGACGAACCCGCGGTCGTCAGCCAAGACCGACCACCGCGCGCACGGCATCGAGGGTCGGTGCGACCTCCGGGAACGCGGCGCCGACCGACGTCGCGGTCTTCAGGCCGCTGCCGGTGACCACGTGGACGACCCGATCCCCGGGTCCGATCAGCCCCTCGGCCCGGGCCCGGCGGACTCCGGCGATCCCGGCCGCGGCGCCCGGCTCGGCGAAGACGCCGGCCAAGGTGCCGAGCATCCGCGCCGCGTCGAGGATCTCGTCGTCGGTGACGGTGAGGAACGCGCCGCCGCTGGCCCGGACGGCCCGCAGTGCCTTGACCGCGTTGCGCGGGGCGCCGACCGACACCGAGTCGGCCACGGTCCGCGCCGGCACCGGCACGATGTCCTCGCTGCCGCGCTCCCACGCGCGGGCGATCGGCGCCGCGCCCGCCGGCTGCACGGCCAGCAGCCGTGGCGACCGGGGCAGCCGCATCTCCGCCAGCCCCTTGCCCAGCGCGGCCACCGTGCAGCCGTCGCCGACCGCGACGCTGACCCAGTCGGCGCCGGCGTCGCCGAGCTGGTCGGCGATCTCGAGCCCGCAGGTCTTCTTGCCCTCCATGAGGTACGGATTGACGGCGCAGTTGCGGTCATACCACCCGAACGCGCGGGCCGCCTCCTCGCACAGGTCATAGGCGTCGTCGTAGCTGCCGCGCACCAGCATGACCCTGGCGCCGAACGCGGCGAGCTGCGCCAGCTTGCCGACCGGCGTCGACGCCGGCACGAAGATGCGCGCGGTCAGGCCGACGGCGGCGCACGCACCGGCCAGGCTGGACGCCGCGTTGCCCGTGGAGGCGCAGGCGACGTCGGTGAAGCCGGCATGCGCGGCGAGCTCCACCGCCAACGCCGAGGCGCGGTCCTTCAGCGACCCGGTCGGGTTGCGGCTCTCGTCCTTGACGAGCAGCTCGGCCACACCGAGGTCCGCGGCGAGCCGCGGCGCCGGCAACAGCGGAGTCGCGGTGAGGTAGCCCGACGGCAGCCGCCGAGGCCCGGGCGGCAGGGGAAGCCGAGCACGGTAGCGGTCGAGAGGATCGCTGCCGGCGCCCGACCGCGTCCCGTCGCCGGGCGCGATCACGTCGAGGATGCCGGTGAGGCCCTCGTGGCGCGGGCAGACCGACGCGTCGACCGTCGGCCGGTGGGCGGCCCCGCACAGCACACATTGCAGCTCGACCCGCAGCAACCCGGTATCCGTCACCGATCCATTGGACGACGCCAAAGAACAAACGTCAAGATGTTTGCTGTTTGCCGTCATCGTCGACCGCCGTCGCCCCTGAGGACCCGTACGCCGCGACCCGCTGGGTCCCCCTCGGCCCCACCACGCCGCGGCACGGCTCAGCGCACCGCGTTGCGCCAGATGATTTTCGTCGGCGTGATGCGGATGACGACCCGGTCGTTGTCGGCGTTGATCCGGATCCAGCGGACGGTCGCCTCGTCCTCGTGGAGGTACTTGAGCAGCACCGGCCACGACTCGTCGCGCACGGTCGGGCCGTCCACGATCTCGGCGATGCCGAAGAGGGTCACGTAGGTGCCGCTGAGCTGGTCGTCCACGCAGACGCTGACCCGTGGGTCGCGGCGGATGTTGCGCACCTTCAGCGTCCAGCCGGGGCTGCTGATCCGCATGACCTGGCCGTCCCAGTGGTACCAGGCAGGCGTGGCCTGCGGGCTGCCGTCGGGCCGGTTGGTGGCGAGCACGGCGTTGCGCATCCGCGCCAGGAAGTCGGCCATCTGCTCGTCACCGAAGGCGAACGTGGGCGGGGCGGCGGCTGCGGTGCGAGGTACCTCGGCGATCTCGAACTGGCTCATCCGGAACTCCCTTCGACGGGTACGGGGACGTGGCGTCGGCGGGTCGGCGCATCGGGCGCCCGGCCGAGCGGACTGGCCGCCAGCTCCCGGCTGAAGTGGCAGGCGGCCGACTGGTCCGGCCCGACCACCCGCAGCACGGGCTGATCGGTACGGCACCGCTCGGGCTGTCCGAGCTGCGTGTAGAGCCAGCACCGCGGGTGGAAGCCGCAGCCGGGCGGAGGCGTGATCGGAGACGGCAGGTCACCGGTGAGGACGATGCGTTCCCGCACCCGCTCGGTCTCCGGGTCGGCCACCGGCAGCGCCGACACCAGCCCGCGCGTGTACGGGTGGGCGCACGCGGTCAGCAGCGCGCCGGCCGGTGCCTCCTCGACGATCCGGCCGAGGTACATCACCGCGATGCGGTCGCTGACGTGGCGGACCACGGCCAGGTCGTGGCCCACGAACAGATAGGTCAGGCCCAACCGTGCGCGCAGGTCGACCAGCAGGTTGAGCACCTGGGCCTGGATCGACACGTCGAGGGCGGACACCGGTTCGTCGAGGACGAGGAACGAGGGGTTCACGGCGATCGCGCGGGCGATCGCGACCCGCTGCCGCTGGCCGCCGGAGAGCTGGTGCGGGTACCGCTGGGCGAGGTCGGACCGCAGGCCGACCAGGTCGAGCAGCTCCCGGACCCGGGCCGGGCGGTCGCGGGGTGGCAGCAGGCGGTGCACCGCGAGCGGCTCGGCCAGGATCGCGCCGATGCGCTGCCGGGGGTTGAGCGAGCCGTACGGATCCTGGAACACGATCTGCGCCTCGCCCCGCAGCTGGCGCAGCCCCCGGCGGGGCAGGCTCAGCACGTCCCGCTCGCCGATGCGGACCCGGCCGGTCGCCGGTACGAGGCGGAGCATGGCCTGGCCGAGCGTGCTCTTGCCGGAGCCCGACTCGCCGACCAGGCCCAGCGTCTGCCCGGCCGGGATGGTCAGGCTGACGTCGTTGACGGCGGTCAGGGTGCCCGACCGCCGGCCGGGCAGGCCGGCGCCGGTGCGGAACGTGACCCGCAGGTGTTCGACCTCGACCGTGGCGCTCATCGCAGCCATCCTTCGGGTTCGGTGGCGTGGCAGCGTGCGTCGTGTCCGGTGCCACGCCGGCTCAGCGCCGGTTCGTCCTGCCGGCACACCGGCCGCGCGTGGCGGCAGCGGGGAGCGAAGTGGCAGCCCTCGATGGCCGTGCCGAGGTCGGGCGGGCCGCCCTCGATCGGGATCAGGCGTTCGTCGTCGGAGAGCGTCGGCAGCGCGTCGAGCAGGCCCCAGCTGTAGGGCATCTTCGGCGTGTAGAACAGGTTGTCGACGGCACCGGTCTCGACGATCTGGCCGGCGTACATCACCGCGATCCGGTCGCAGATCCCGGCCGCGATGCCCAGGTTGTGGGTGATCAGCAGGACCGCGGTGCCGGTCTCGCTGCTGAGCTCCTGGATCAGCTCGAGGATCTGTGCCTGGATCGTCACGTCCAGCGCGGTGGTGGGCTCGTCGGCGATGAGCAGCCGCGGCGTGCAGGAGAGCGCGATTGCGATCATGACCCGTTGCCGCATGCCGCCGCTGAGCTGGTGCGGAAAGTCGTCAAGCCGCAGCCGGGGGCTCGGGATGCCGACCCGGGCCAGCAGCTCGGTGGCGCGTTCGCGGGCGGCGCGGCGGCTGAGGCCGAGATGCTGGCGCAGCGGTTCGGCGACCTGCATGCCGATGGTGTAGACGGGGTTGAGGCTGGTCGACGGGTCCTGGAAGACGAAGCCGATCCGGTGCCCGCGGATGTCGCGCATGCCCGCCTCCGGCAGCGCGAGCAGGTCCCGCCCGTCGAAGAGGATCTCGCCGCCGGTGACCCGGGCGTCGGCGGGCAGGATCCTGGCGATGCTGCGCGCGGTCATCGTCTTGCCGCAGCCGGACTCGCCGACCAGGCCGAGGGTCTGCCCGGCCTCGATGCTGAAGCTCACGTCCTGCACCGCCCGGACCGGAGCCGGACCGGAGCCGATCTCGGTGGACAGCCGGTGCACCTGCAGCAGGGCCATCTCAGTCTCCTCCCGGCCGCGACGTCGGGTCGATGAGGTCGCGCAGGCCGTCGCCGAGCAGGTTGAGGGCCAGCACCACCAGCGCGACGGCGACGCCCGGCACCACGGTCAGCCACCAGCCGAGCCGCATGTAGGCCCGGGCGTCGCTGAGCATGACGCCCCACTCGGGGGTCGGCGGGGCGGCGCCGAGGCCGAGGAACGACAGCGCGGAGCCGATGAGGATGGCGGTCGCGATGGTGGTGGTGGTGAGCACGAGCATCGGCCCGAGGATGTTCGGCAGGACGTGCCGGAGCAGGATCCGCCGGTGGGTGCAGCCCATGGCGACGGCGGCCTTGATGTACGGGCGGACCAGCACGCTGAGCACGGAGGCGCGGGCGACCCGGGCGAAGACCGGCACGGTGGCGACCCCGACCGCGATGATGACGTTGGTGACGCTGCCGCCCAGGATCGCCACGATGCCGAGGGCGAGGAGCACCGCCGGGAAGGCCAGCAGGATGTCCATGAACGCGACGGCACCGAGGTCGACGGCCCGGCCGAAGTAGCCGGCCAGGCAGCCGACGGTACCGCCGACGACGAGTCCGAGGAAGACCGCGAAGAGGCCGGTGGCCAGGGTGAGGTGGCCGCCGGCCAGGATCCGGCTGAAAATGTCGCGGCCGAACTGGTCGGTCCCGAACGGGTGGGACCAGCTCGGGCTCTCCAGGCGGGCCAGCGGGTCGAGCGCGGTCGGGTCGTGCGGCGTCGTGACCATGCCGACGACGCTGGCCATGAGGACCACGACGAGCAGCACCGCACCGATGACGAAGCTCGGGTGCCGCAGATAGCGCTTCATGACGGCTTACCCCCGTGCCGGATGCGCGGGTCGACCACGGTGTACAGCAGGTCGACGACGAGGTTGACCAGGACGTAGCTGACCGTCGCGAACAGGACGGTGCCCTGCACGATCGGGAAGTCGCGGTTGGTGATGCCGGACAGCAGCAGTTGCCCGATCCCGTGCCGGGTGAAGATGGTCTCGACGACGACCGCGCCGGCCAGCAGGTTGCCGATCTGCAGGCCGACGATGGTGAGCACCGGGATGACCGCGTTGCGCATGGCGTGCACGCCGATGACTCGCCGCTCCCGCATGCCCTTGCTGCGGGCGGCGACGACGTAGTCATGGTTGAGCACCTCGAGCAGCGAACCGCGCATGAACCGGGCGATGATGCAGGCTGCCCCGATGGCCAGGGTCACCGCGGGCAGGATGATCGCGCCCGGCCGGTCGGCGCCGATGGCCGGCAGCCACCGCAGATTCACCGCGAACAACAGCAGCAGGACCATGCCGAGCCAGAACGTGGGCACCGACAGGCCCAGCGTGGCCAGGCCCATCAGCGCGGTGTCCACCTTGGACCCGCGCTTGAGCGCGGACACGGTGCCGACGAGCGAGCCGAGGAGCACCGCGATGACCATCGCGGCCAGCATGAGCTGGATGGTCTGCGGGATGTTCTGCAGGACGAGGTCGAGCACCGGCCGCTGGTAGCGGTACGAGTAGCCGAGGTCGCCCTGGAGCGCCCGGCCCATGAAGCTGACGTACTGGTCCCACAGCGGGCGGTCGAAACCGTACTGGGCCCGCAGCTGCTGGCGGGTCTCCTCGCTCACCGGCACGTCGCCGACGACGGCCGTGACCGGGTCGCCCGGGGTGAGGTACAGGCTCAGGAAGACCAGTCCCGACACCCCGAGCAACACGGGGACCAACAGCGCGATGCGCTGAAGGATGTACCGTGTCACGGCTTGAGCCAGACATCGGCGTAGTAGGGATACGCGAGCACGTTGGTGTGCAGGTTGCCCACCCTCGAGCTGACCCCGTACAGGAAGGCGCCCTGGTAGATCGGGTAGATCAGCGCCTTGTCCATGATCGTGGTCTGCAGCTCGCCGAGGATCTCGTGGCGCTTGGCGACGTCCGTCTCGACCGTCTGCCTGCTCAGCAGGTCGTCGATCTGCGTGTCCTTGATGCGGGACCAGTCGAACCCGCCGTAGTTCTTGGAGCTGTAGAAGAGCTGGATGCCGGACGCGTCGCTGTCGACCAGGCCGGTGATGCCGCCGGTGCCCTCGCCCTTGCCGTTGGCGTCGGTCGCGGCGGCGGCGGCGCGGATGTCCACCGACACGTCGAAACCGAGCGGCTTGAGCAGGCCCTGGACGCCGGTGGCGATCGGGTTGAACTGCGCGTGCGTGATGATCTTCAACGCGAGCCGGGTGCCGTTCTTGCTGCGGAAGCCGTCGCTGCCCATCGTCCAGCCGGCCCCGTCGAGCAGGCTCTCGGCCTTCGCCTTGTCGTACGGGTACCTGCCCTCCACCGCCTTCGTGTAGCCGACGGTCCGCGGGGAGATCGGGCCCTCGGCCGGGGTGTAGATCCCGAACAGGGCGGTGTTGATGAGGTCGGTTCGGCTGATCCCGTACTGGATCGCCTGCCGGACCGCGAGATCGTCGGTCGGGGCGCGCTCGGTGTTCAGGAACAGCGCGAGCGAGCCGCCGCTCCACGGCGCGGCCACCATGGTCAGGTCGGAGCCCTTCTTCTTGAGCAGGGAGAAGTCGGCCGCCGGCATGTTCCAGGCGATCTGTACGTCACCGCTCTGGACGGCCGCGGACCGCGCCCCGTCGTCCGGGACAATCTTGAAGATCAGCTTGTCCAGGTACGCCTTGCCCTGGTGCAGGAACGACGGCCCCCAGGCGTAGTCGGCCGTGCGCTGCAGGGTCACGTGGTCACCGGTCACCCACTCCACGAACGACATCGGGCCGGTGCCCACCGGGTGCTGGCCGTAGCTGTTGCCGTACTTGGCGACCGCCGCCGGGGACACGATGGCCAGCCAGTGCTGACTCAGGGAGTTGAGCAGCGACGGGAAGGGCGTGGCGTACGTGAGCTCGACCGTGGCCGGGTCGACCGCGGTCACCGTCTTCAGCGGGCCGAGCTTGGCCCGGGCGACCGGCGACTTGAACGAGGAGTCGAGGATCCGGTCGAAGTTGAACTTCACCGCCGAGGCGTCGAAGTCGGTGCCGTCCTGGAACTTCACGCCGGTACGCAGCTTGAAGGTCGTTTTCAGGCCGTCGGACGAGGTCGTCCAGGACGACGCCAGCCCGCCGACGTACTCGCCGTTGGCCGGGTTGAGCCATACCAGTGGGTCGTAGATCTGCATGAACACTTGGTGCGCGGCCGCCTGGGCGGCGCCGGCCGGGTCGAGGCTGTCCGGCTCGGCGGAGAGCGCCACGCTCAGCGTGCCGCCGTCGACCGGCGTGCCGCCGCCCTGGTTCTCCTCGGCGGGACCTGAACCGCACGCGGCGGCGGTGAGCAGCACGGCCACGCCGCCGATCACCATCCGCCGAAGTCTGAGCCACGAGGGAGCTGACATTCTCCAGAACCTCCTCGTCCGAGCCGCCGTGGGATCGGGTCGGCCCCGACCCCGCTCCGTGCGCCGACGGAGGCGGCCCGATGTTCGATGACGAGAAGCTACTGTGAACATAAGGCGGCTTCAAGACATGCTCGGCTAAATTTCGAAAATGATCGGCGTGATCTCGCATCTCATCGGCGACGGCGACAGGCGAGCACTGGAGTTTGTGGGTGAAGGTCCACCGAGTGGCGATGCACCGCTTCCGTGGCGTTCTGTCCGGCCCGGTGCACCTCGACGGAAATGCCCTACTGGTGCGGTCCGACGGCGGCGCATGAGCGACGGCCCGGCCCGCGTCGAGCTGGATGCCCTCGACGCGAGCCGGGGCCGGATGCGCGTTCAGCCGCGGTACTGGTTGCGGGTGTAGGCGAGGCTGAACGCCCCCAGGTTGGTGTAGTACCGCGACACCAGGTACGCCGGGTCGCTCGCGATGACGCCGGCCTGCAGGTCACTGCCGTCGTTCAGGTCGTCCCAGGCCCACGGGGCGTGTGCGGCGTTGGGCTGCCAGTCGTCGCCGGCGAACGCGCCCCAGCTCGCATACGGCGGGTTGCTGTTGCGCCGCTCCCACGGCCCACCCGGGCCGAAGATGTCGACGAGGCGGTACCGCGCGTTGCGGTCGTTCGGCCCCGACGGGACCGCGCCAGCGGTGCGGCTGGGGTAGTACACGACGCCGTCGCCGCCGGGGAACGACCCGCCGGACCAGTTGTAGCAGCCATGCCCCTTCGACTCCTGCGACGTGGTCGGGTGCGCGGCGCCGTCGAAGGACTGCATGAGCACCGTGCCGTCGATGTTCTCGCGCCCGGAGGTGTAGGTGCCGCCGGTCGGGACGTAGGAGTAGAAGTTGTCGTGGGCGAGCGTCACCATCGCCTCGAGCGTGCCGGTGCCGCCGTCCTTGCGCACCGTGAGCAGCAGACCCTCCATGTCGTTCTCGTGCGGGAAGAAGGTCTTGTAGTCGCGGGCGTGGTAGTAGGCGTAGACGATGAACCAGTGCGTGCCGGTCTCGACCACGGAGTAGTAGACGGTCCCGACCAGGCCGGACGCGAACGCGTCGAGGTTGTTCCAGTTGTTGCGCGTGTTCCACTCACCGTCGTAGTCGACGGGCGCCAGGTAGTCGGCGCGGTAGGTGCTCGCGGTGTCCTGGTAGTGCACCGGCGCCCACCGGTACGCCAGTTCGGCATCGGTGACGGCCGCGTGCGCGGCGCTCGCCGGAGCGACGATGGTCGCCGCGACGAGCAGAACGGTCGTGACAGAGCGCCACAACTTCACGGGGTACTCCCTCGGTTCATCCGGGTATCGGAGGCAACCGGAGCGTAGGCATCGAACATTGATGGCGGTCGACGCGAACATAGCGATCTTCGTACGCGCCGTCGTCCTTACGCCTCGCGCACGGCCGAGCGAGCGACTTCGGTAGCCTGTCGAGCCTGTCCGCAGCCACCCGGACACGCTGAGTCCGCCCGCAGAGAACCGTTCCGCAACGTTCATAGGCCCATCACGGCATGGCCACGACGGTACCGAGCCGCCCGCTTAGCGTCGTGACGTCAGTGAATCCAACGATTGAGGTTCTATGTTTCTGCGCCATGTATTGGTGAGCCTGGCCGTCGTGCCCGTGCTCGCCGTGCCGGCAGTCGCCCACGCCGCATCCACCGGCCACCCCGGAGTGTTGCCGCAGAAGACGCACTTCGACCTGCAGGCCCACCGCGGCGGCATCGGTATGACGACCGAGGAGTCGCTTGAGGGGTTCGGCAAGGCGATGCGCCTGGGGGTCAGCACGCTGGAGCTGGACACGCACGTCACGAAGGACCAGAAGGTCGTGGTCAACCACGACCGTCAGATCAGCGCCCAGAAGTGTCGCGACACCGCGCCGGTCACGGCCGGCGACCCGATGTACCCGTACGTCGGCAAGTACATCAAGGACCTGACCCTGGCCCAGCTCAAGACGATGGACTGCGGATACCAGCGGCTGCCCGACTTCCCCGAGCAGGAGGTGATCAAGGGCTTCCGCATGGTCGAGCTCAAGGACGTTCTGAACCTCGTCAAGAGCTACCACGCCAAGCAGATCAAGCTCAACATCGAGACCAAGGTCGAGGCCGGCGCGCCCGAGCAGACCGCGCCGCGCGAGCTGTTCGTCCGCCGGGTCTTCGAGGAGATCCGCGCCTCCGGCATCGAGGACCAGGTCACCATCCAGTCCTTCGACTGGGGTGCGTTGAAGGAGATGCACCGGCTCGCGCCGAAGTGGCCGCTCGTGGCCCTGACGAACTACGACTTCCTGCAGGTCGGCAAGCCGGGCGCCTCGCCGTGGCTCGGTGGCATCGACGCTGACGACTTCGGGGGCGACTTCGTGCGGGCGGCCGCCTCGATCCCCGGCGTCACGGCCCTCTCGCCCGTGTACGGGTTCCCGCAGAACGGCAAGATCGGTGACCCGAACTTCCGGTTCTACCCCGATGCGGCCATGGTGCAGGCGGCGCACGACCGGGGCCTGAAGCTCATCCCGTGGACCTGTGACGACCCCGCCACCATCGAGGCGCTCATGGACATGGGTATCGACGGCATCATCACGAACTACCCGAACCGTGTCCGGCAGATCATGGCGGAGCGCGGCATGCGACTGCCGAAGGCGTACAACCCGCGTTGATGCCCGCCCGGGGTATCCGGGCGCTGATCGAGCGGTACCGGCGATGCGGCGCCTGCGGTGGCAGGCGCCGCATCGTGCGGGGGTCCGGACTATGCGGGCTTCGCGGCGGCCTTGACCGTCGTTGCCAGCAGCGCGCTCTTCACCAGGGGCGCGTAGCCGCTGGCGTGCCCCGCCTGGTTGGGGTGGTAGGACTCCGACGTCGGGTTCGAGATGCCGTTGATCCACTCGGTCGCGTCGCAGACGGCGTGGCCGGTGAAGCTCGACCGGGGGTCGACGAACGCGAACCCGTGCGCCGCCGCGCGGCCCTTGATCGTGGTGGCGAGCAGATCCGCCGTGTCGTTGAGCTCGATCTGCTCCCCGGGGCTGATGCGGGCCAGCGACTGGCAGTCGCTCTCGTTGAACAGGCGGGGGTAGCCGACGACGACCACGCGGGCCTTGGGCGCCAGCGCCCGGATGCGGTTGTACAGGTTGTCCAGCGTGCCGGGCAGCGTGCTGGTGATGTACGCGTTGGCGTTGTCGATCTCGCCCCAGCACGTGTAGGGCCACGGCAGGGCGCATCTGCTGATGACGTTGCCGAAGCCGGCGTCGTTGCCGCCCACCGACACGGTGACGTGGGTCGTCGTGGCGGAGAGGCTGCCGAGCTGGGTGTTGAGCACATCGCTGACCTTCGCTCCGCTGCAGGCGGCGAAGGCGAACGTGGCGGCGCCGATCTGGCTCTTGACGAGGACCGGGTACGCCACCGGGGAGCGCTGGCAGTTCGTGCCGTCCGAGTAGTAGGAGCGGGTGCCGACGCCCGAGGCGTACGAGTCGCCGAGCGCGGTGTACACGACGGTCGCGGCGTGTGCGGGCAGGCTCCACGCCACGGACGCCGCGAGGGTGACGGCGAGGCCGGTGGCGAGGGTGAAGAGGCGCTGTCTCCAGCGTGACGCGGGGGTGGCCAAGGCGTTCCTCCTGAGGTAGCAGCCCACCGCACATGGTTCTCATCGGTACATGTCTATCGGTGGTGAGGCACTACTTTGATGGAGATCGCCGCCGATGGCAAGAGAGGATCTTCAGCGATCGCGGCGGCGGGCCGCGCGGGCGCCGCGTCCGGGCGATGTCGACCGGTTCCGCCCGACTGGGGTGGCCGTGGCCGATTACTCCACATGGCCAAGGGATCATGTCCGCTGCTACGCTCTATTCACCGTCGTGGATTTCACCGTCCTCAATGCTGCGGCCGGAAAGGCGGCTGGAGAGCGGAGCGGCATGGACATCGGCATCCTCGGGCCGGTCGAAGTCTCGGTGGACGGCCGGTCGCTCCAGCTCGGCGGGCCGCGGACCCACTCGGTGCTGGCCGTGTTGTGCCTCGAGGCGGGCCGGATGGTCCCGACCGACCGGTTGATCGAGGTGCTCTGGGGCGAGAACCCGCCGGCCACCGCGCGCTCCCAGGTCCAGATCTGCGTCTCCACCCTCCGGCGGGTGTTCGCCGCCGCGGCGTCGACCGGCCCGCCGGTGGTCATCGAGACCCGCCCGCCCGGCTACGCGCTGATGCTCACCGGTGCGCGGCTCGATGCGCGGCAGTTCGAGGAGCGGGCGGCGCAGGCGACCAGGCTGGCCGCCGACGGTGCGCTGCACGAGGCCGCCGGGCTGTTCCGCTCCGCACTGGAGCTGTGGCGCGGGCCGCCGCTCGCCGGGCTGACCGGCCCGATCCTGGAGGCCAGCGCCCTTCACCTCGAAGAGCGGCGGCTCGCCGTGCTGGAACGGCACATCGAGGTCGAGCTGCAGATCGGCCGGCACGCGGAGCTGGTCGGGGAGCTCGGCGAGCTCATCCTCCAGCACCCGCTGCACGAGTGGTTCTACGGCGCGCTGATGACCGCGCTGCACCGCTGCGGTCGACGAGCCAAAGCCCTGGACGTGTACCGGCAGGCCCGTACCGTCCTGGTCGGCGAGCTCGGCCTCGAACCGGGGGCGGAGTTACGCCGCATCGAACAGCTCGTGCTCGCCGGAGCCCCGGAGGGACCGGCCGCAGCGGAGCCGACTCGTGAACGGGCCGAGGTGCCGGTGCCGTCGGCCGACGATCCGCCCGGTCCGAACCGGCTCCGTCCGGCGGCGCCGAGCCAGCTGCCGATGCCGGCTGCCGACGATTCGCCAAGGGCGGCACGGTCCCGTCCGGTGACGCCGAACCTGCTGCCGCTGGACACCGCGGACTTCACCGGCCGCGCCGCCGAGGTGGCCCGGGTCACCTCGGCGGTCACCGGCGCAACCGGCCGCAGCGCGTCCCGGCAACCGGCGATCGTCGCCATCTCCGGCCCCGGCGGGGTCGGCAAGTCCGCCCTCGCGCTGCACGTCGCGCACAGCCTGCGCGCCGCGTTCCCCGACGGCACGCTGTACGCGAACCTCTCCGACGGCACCTGGCCCGTCCAGCCGGTGGAGATCCTCGGCCGGTTCCTGCGCGCGCTCGGCGTCAACGGGCTGGCCATACCCGGTGGCGTCGACGCCCTCGGCGAGGTCTACCGCGACCTGATCTCGGACCGGCGGATGCTCATCCTGCTCGACAGCGCCGTCAACGAGACCCAGGTGCTGCCGCTGTTACCCGGCAACGAACGGGCCGCCGTCATCGTGACCAGCCGTCATCGGCTGACCGCGCTGCCCGGCGCCGAGCACGTGTCGCTCGACGTGCTGCCGCCCGAGCCGTCGGTCGACCTGCTCGCGGCGGTGGTCGGGGCAGCCCGGGCCGGCCGCGACGACCCGGCCCTGACCGAGCTGGCCCTGCTCTGCGGCGGGCTGCCGCTCGCCCTGCGGATCGCCGGGGCCAGGCTCGCCTCCCGCCCGCACTGGAAGCCCAGCCGGCTGATCGGACGGATGCGCGACGAGACCCGCCGGCTCGACGAGCTGGAGCACGGTGCGCTCGGGGTACGGGCCAGCATCGCGGTGAGCTACTCCGGCCTCGGCCCCGACGCCCAGCGACTGCTGCGGCTGCTGGCCTGCCTCGACGCGCCCGAGTTCGGCTCGTGGGCCGCCGCCGCGCTGCTCGACGTGGCCCTGGACGACGCCGAGGACCTGGTCGACGACCTGGTCGAGGCGCACCTGCTGGCGGTGCTCGCCGAGACGGCCGACGGGCCGGTCCGGTTCCGGCTGCTCGACCTGGTGCGGGTGTTCGCGCGGGAGCGGGCCCAGTCCGAGGAGCCGGACGACCAGCGGGCCACTGCGGTCCGGCGAGCCCTCGCCGGCTGGCTGTACCTGGCCGAGGAGGCGCACCGCCGCGAGTACGGCGGGCAGTACACCATCCTCCACGGCGCCGAGCCCCGCTGGGTGCTGCCGAAGAGCGCGACCGCCGCCCTGCTGGAGCAGCCGCTCAGCTGGCTGGAGGCCGAGCGGCCGGCCCTCACGGCCGGGCTGCGCCAGGCGGTGCGCAACCGCTGGGACGAGCTGGCCTGGGACCTCGCGCTGACGCTGGTCACGCTGTTCGAGGCGCGCAGCTACCTGGTGGACTGGCGGGAATCGGCCGAGCTGGCGCTCGCACTGGTCCGTCAGCTGGACAACCGGCGAGGCATCGCCGCCATGCAGTACGCGCTGGGTGCGCTGCACATCGTCGAACAGCGCCACGCCGACGCGCGCGACCGGCTGCGCCAGGCCCTCGACGGCTTCACCGCCTGCGACGATCACCACGGGCGGGGGCTGGTCCTGCGCAACCTCGCCTTCCTCGACCGGATCGCCGGACGGCCGGACCTGGCCCGCCTCGGGTACGAGCAGGCGCTGCCGATCCTGCGTGAGGCCGGCGACCAGATCGCGGTGGCGCACGTGCTGTCCAGCCTGGCCGCGCTCCGGCTGGACGCGGGCGACGCCAACCAGGCGCAGAAGATTCTCGACGACGCTTTGGCGATCACCCAGATCGCCGGCAGCCGCCGGGTCGAGGGGCAGATCCTGTTCCGGCTCGGCGAGGTCTACCTGCGGCGGGACGAGCTGGACCGGGGCGCGGAGGCGTTCCATCAGGTCCTGCGCCTGGCCCGGGACCACGGCGATCGGCTCGGTGAGGCATACGCACTGCTGGGCCTCGGCCGGGTCCGGCACCGCGAGGGCCGGCACGGGGCGGCGGAGACCGCCTTGGCGCAGGTGTTGCAGCTGGCCGAGGCGCTCGGGGACCGGCTGGTGGAGGCGCACGCCCGGCAGGCGCTCGGCATGCTGGACATCGAGCGGGATGAACCGGCACGGGCTGACGAGTGGCTCGATGCCGCAGCGCGGACGTTCGGTGCGATCGGGGCGACCGTGCAGCAGGTCAACGCGCTGGTCGTGCTGGGGGAGCTACGGTTGCGCCTCGGCGACACGCACGGCGCCATGCGTGCCGCGGTCAGCGCGGGGGCCCTGCTGGGCGATGTCGATCGTGACGACGACACCGCGGAGGTTCGCGGGCTCCGGCAACGGATCAGCGAGCTGACCCGGCCGGCCTGAACGGGCTGCCCCAGTTGGTGTCGAGTCTGCGCGTCATCTCGGTGTCCCTCCCGATCGCCGGATACCCGTGTGGTACCGCTGGGACCACGGAAACCCCGCCGCCTTTCGATGATCTATTCGTCGGCCAATTCGGGTCGATGAATGCTCCACGGATAGCGGGCCGATAGCCCGGCGCCGCACAGTCTCCGTTTGTGGTTCACGGCGACGCACCCGAGCAATGCACCGCGCGCCTGGGGCTGACGGTCGCCGGCGCGCTGGTCAACCGCGGGGTGCTCACCGTCGGCCTGCTCGGCGCCGGTGCGCTCGCCGGCGAGTACCTCGCGCTGCTGCCCGACCTGCTGCCCACCGTCAGCCAGGTCTCGCTGTTCGACCACGACGAGCGGGCCGCCGACGAGCTGTGGGACCGGCTGGTCGAGCCGATGCGCCGCCGCGGCGTCCAGCTGTGCGTCGATCGGCACGTCCGTGACGTGGTCCGCGGCGCCGATCTGGTGCTCCCGGTCGACGCCGGGCACGCGGTACCGCTGCGGGCCAGCTGGCTCGCCGCGGGCGCGGTCGTGCTGAATCTCGGCGAACGGTGCCTGCCCACCCCGCTGCGGACCGCCGCCGACGTCCTGCTCACCGCCGCCGAGCCGCGGGCCGTGCTGCTCGCCGTCCTGGTCCGCCGGCTGCACGGGCCCCGCCTCGTCGTCGTGGACCTGGCGGGATAGCCACCGGATGCCCGCCCGATAGGCCGTCACGATGCACTGCCGCCAGCGTTCGATCGGTACTTCGAAGAGAGGCGGCCCATGAACCAAAAAATGATCAGCCTGGACCGGGTGGAGCAGCTGTCCACCAAGGAGGTGCACGAGCTCTACCGCCGCCACGTCAGCCGCAGTCAGGTCTCGTTGATGACCACCTTCGGCTTCGGCCGCGAGCTGGTCGAACGGGCCGAGGGCGCGGCGATCTGGCTGCGCGACGGCCGGCGGGTGCTCGACTTCACCGGCGGCGTCGGCGTGCTCAACCACGGCCACAACCACCCCCGCATCCTGCGGGCTCGGCAGCGGTACGCCGAGCAGGGCCGGATGGAGGTCCACAAGGCGTTCTTCTCGCCCTACCTGGCCGCGTTGAGCCACAACGTGGCCGCGCTGCTGCCCGGCGATCTGAACGTCTCGTACTTCCCCAACTCCGGCGCCGAGGCCAACGAGGGCGCCATCAAGATGGCGTACAAGTACCACGGCGGCAGCCGCGGCACGATCCTGCGGGCCGACATCAGCTTCCACGGCAAGACCCTGGGCGCCGGCAGCCTGACCGGTTCGACCGAGAACGCCTTCGCCTTCCCGGGCCTGCCGAACATCGGCGTCTACCCCTACGGCGATCTGGCCGGGCTGACCGCGGCGGTCGAGGCGGCCCGGCGCCCGGACGGCGGCTGCGACGTCTACGCGATCATGCTGGAGCCGTTCAGCGCCTCCAGCCTGCGCCACTGGTCCGAGGCCGACCTGTGGGCCGTGCGCGCGCTCTGCGACCGCAACGACATCATCCTGATCTTCGACGAGATCTACACCGGCTGGGGCAAGACCGGCAGCCTGTTCTACTTCATGCGGCACGCCGGCCTGGTACCGGACATCCTGACGTACTCGAAGTCGCTCGGTGGCGGAAAGGCGTCGATCTCCGGCTACACCGCCCGGGAGCCGGTGTTCCGCAAGGCGTACGACCGGCTGGCCGACGTGATCCTGCACAGCACCACGTACTACGGGTTCGGTGAGGAGACCGTCACCGCCATCGAGGCGGTCAACGTCGTGGTCGAGGACGACTACCCCGCCCGCGCCCGGCGGCTGGAAGCGGCGCTCGGCCCCGAACTGCACCGCGTCGCCAAGGCGCACCCGGACGTCGTCCGCGAGGTCAAGGGCACCGGGGCGCTGTGGGGCGTCTTCCTCGACGGCGGCCCGCGGATCCTGGACCTGGCCGGCAAGCTCGTGCCCGGATTCGGGCACGACCCGCGGTTCAGGACCAAGCTCATCACGCTGTCGGTGATCTCCCACCTGTTCCGCGAGCACGGGATCGTCACCTACTACAGCCCGAACGTCGAGAACCCGCTCATGGTCGCACCCAGCCTGGTCGTCTCCGACGAGGACGTGGAGCACTTCCTGGACAGCCTCGACGCCACGCTCAGCCGCGGCCTGCCCCGGCTGCTCACCTCGTTCGTCCGCGAGAAGGTGACCGGGCGATGACGGTTGTCGTGACCGGCGCGGCCGGCATGCTCGGCACGCACCTGGTCGAGCGGCTGCTCGCGACGGGCGAGCGGGTCCGCGGGGTCGACCGGCGCGGCAGCGCCGTGCCGCCGCACACCCGGCTGGAGCACGTCGAGGCCGACATCCGCGACTCGGCCGCCATGCGGCGGGCGTTCACCGGCGCGACCGCGGTCGTGCACTGCGCCTCGGCGCTGCCCAGCTATCCGGCCGACGTCATCCGATCGGTGATCGTCGACGGTACCCGCAGCGTGCTCGACGCGGCCGGGGAGGCCGGCGTGCCGCGCGTGGTGCAGATCAGCTCGACCGCGGTCTACGGCCTGCCGAAGGTCGTGCCCACCACCGAGGAGCACCCGCGCGAGCCGGTCGACGTCTACAGCGAGGCCAAGGCCGACGCCGAAGTCGTGGCGGACAAGGCCCGCGCCGACGGGATGTGCCTCACCACCCTGCGGCCGAAGACGTTCCTCGGTCCGGGCCGGATGGGGCTGTTCGCGATGCTGTTCGAGTGGGCCGAGGAGGGCCGCAACTTCCCGGTCCTCGGCCGCGGCGACGTCCGGGTGCAGATGCTGGCCGTCGAGGACCTGGTCACCGCGATCGAGACCGCCCTCGCCGCACCGCCGGACGTCGCGATCGACACCTACAACATCGCCGCCGCCGAGTTCGGCACGATCCGCGAGGACTTCCAGGCGGTGCTCGACGCCGCCGGACACGGCAGGCACGTCGTCGGGGTGCCGGGCCGGCCGGCCGTGGCGGTCCTCTCGATGCTGCAGCGTATCGGGCTGTCCCCGGTGTACGGGCGGCTGCTGCACAAGCTCCTCGCCGACTCCTACGTCAGCATCGCCAAGGCCCAGGACCGGCTCGGCTACGCGCCCACCCGGTCCAACCGGGACACGATCCTGGCCACGTTCGACTGGTGGCGCGAGCAGCGCGGCTCGCCGTCCGGGAACGGGGTCACCAGCCGGGAGCCGTGGAAGCAAGGGGCTCTCTCCGCCGCCAAGGCGTTCTTCTAGGACGGGAACCGCGATGACGACTCTGGAAACGACCCCCGCATCCACCGCCGTACCCACCCCGCTGGTGCTTGATCTCCTCCGGGTCGCCCGGCCGGCACACTGGGTCAAGAACGTCCTGGTGGTCCCGGCGGCCCTGCTCGCCGTGCCCACGGTCTCGGCGTCGAGCGCCGGGCACGTCCTGCTGGCCACCGTGGCGTTCACCCTCGCCTCGATCGCCGTGTACTTCGGCAACGACCTCGCCGACCGCGGCCGCGACCGGCTGCACGCGGTGAAGCGCCTGCGGCCGATCGCGTCCGGCCGGGTCTCCGGCGCCGTCGCCGTGACGGTCGCGACCGGCGTCCTGGGGCTGCTCGCCCTGCTGCTCATCGCCGTCCCGGACGTGCCGCCCGGCCCGATCCTGGCCTATCTGGTGCTCAACGTCCTGTACTGCCGGGTGCTCAAGCACGTACCGCTGGTGGATGCCGGCTGCGTCGCCGCCGGGTTCGTCCTGCGGGTGCTGGAGGGCTACCTGACCGTCGGTGCGCGCGTGGCCACCTGGCTGCTCGTGGCGGTCTTCTCGCTGTGCCTGCTGCTGGTCCTCGGCAAGCGGCGTCAGGAGCTGTCGGTCGGCGGCAGCGCTCACCGGCCCGCCCTGCGCGGCTACACCGTCGAGCTCACCGACCACCTGATCCAGCTGACCGCGGTCCTCACCGCCGTGGCGTTCCTGCTGTACCTGCGGGGCGACGCGCAACTCGGCGCGTTCGCGGAGCCGGCGATGCTGGCCTCGGTGCCGCTGGCCCTGTTCGCGCTCGCCCGGTACATCCAGGCGGTCCTGGTGCGCGGCGTGGGCGACCCCGTCCTCGTCCTGCTCCGGGACCGCGCGATCGTCGGTACCGGCCTGGTATGGGGCCTGCTGTTCGTCACCGCGCTGGTGCTGTCGCGCGACCCGGCGCTCGCCCACCGGCTCCAGTCCCTCATCAACTGACCAGCCGTCACCGACCAAGGAGAAGCCACCGTGTCCGTGCCCCGGGTCTCGGTCATCATGCCCAACTACAACCACGCCGACTCGCTCGACCGCACCATCGCGGCCGTCCGTGCGCAGACCGTGCCGCCGCTGGAGATCCTGTTCGTCGACGACTGCAGTACCGACGACTCCGTGGCGATCGCCAAGGCCGCCGGCGTCCGGGTCGTCAGCACGCCCGTCAACCGCGGACCGGCGGCAGCCCGCAACCTCGGCGCGCAGCTCGCGTCCGGCGACGTGCTGCTCTTCCTCGACTCCGACGTCGAACTGGCGCCGACCGTGATCGAGCGGGCCACGACGCTGCTGGACGCCCGGCCCGAGGTGGGCGCGGTCTGCGGCATGCTCGACGACGTCCCGCTCAAACGCGACAGCCTGCTGCAGGAGTGCCGGTGCCTCCAGGCGCACTACTGGCGGATCAGCTCCGAGGGCGTGGTGTCGTTCCTGTTCAGCGCGGTCTGTGCGATGCCGGCCGAGGTCTTCGCCGAGATGGGCCCGTTCGACCCGCGGCTGCGCGAGACCGAGGAGGTCGAGTACGGCCAGCGGCTCTCCACCCGATACCAGGTGCTGCTCACCTCGGCGCTGTCCGGCCGGCACCGCGACGAGCCGCGGCTCTGGCCGTTGCTGCGCAAGCTGTTCCGCCGCAGCCGGCTGCGTGTCCCGCTCTACACCAAGCGGCGCAGGTTCGCCAAGGGCTTCGAGACCTCGGCGCGCATCTTCGGCAGCGTCGCCGCCACCGCCGCGTTCCTGAGCCTTCCGGCGGTCCTGGCGGGTCCGCTCTTCGCGCTGGCGCCGGCTGCGCTGCTCGCCGCGTCGATCGGGTGCGACGCCGGGATGTACCGGTTCGTGTTCCGCCGCCGGGGAATCGGCTTCGGCCTGTTCTTCACCGGCGTGCAGGTGCTGCAGAGCGTGGCCATCGTGGCCGGCGCGGGCTTCGGCGCGCTGCAATGGCTCGCGTCGCGGGAGTTCCGCGGCCTGTACGACCTCGCCCCGCAGCCGCGGCCGATCCGGCTGTCAGCGGCATGAGCACGTGGTGCCGGGCTACCTGGCTCCTGCTTGCCGGGACCGGAGCCTGGCTGTCCTTCGTGGGCCTGCAGTGGCTGCTCACCGGGCGCTGGTGGCTCTGGCTGCTGCCCGACCTGATGCCGCCGCTGACGTTCCTGATCGTGCCGGTCCTGCTGGTCGCCGCGCTGCCGGCCGCCCGCCTGTCCGGCCGGCCGGTGCCGGCCAGCGCCACCTGGCTGGTCCTGGCGGGGACCATCACCGCCGGTGTGCTCGGCTGGCCGTACAACGGCCTCCATGTCCACGGTGGAGACTCCGACGCCGGCCCGGGGCTGCGGGTGTTCGCGTGGAACACCGAGTACTGGGGCCAGAACGTGGGGCGGGACCGGCTCTACGCGTTCCTGCGGGCACAGCACGCCGACGTCTACCTGCTGCAGGAGTACCTGCACTGGGACGAGGCGGCCGGGTTGGACGGCGCCCGGCAGGTGGACGACGAGGCGGCGCTGCGGGCCGCGTTCCCCGGCTACTCGATCGCCAGCCGCGGTGAGCTGCTGACGCTCAGCCGATTCCCGATCGTGGCCCGGCCGCCGGTCGGCCCGGACCGCGACCTGGCCGGCCTCGCGGCCGACTTCGACCAGGTGTTCGTCGCGGCCAAGGTGCTGCGCAGCGATCTCGTCGTCGACGGGCACATCATCTCGGCCTACAACGTCCACCTGCCGGTCCAGATCGACCTCGCGGTGAGCCGGCGGTTCTTCACCCTGATCCAGGAGCGGGACGAGCTTCGGCGCCGCCAGCTCGCCGGGCTGCGGGCCGACCTCGCCGCCAACAACCGTCCCGCGATCATCGCCGGGGACTTCAACACCAGCCCCGCGATGGGTGACATCGATGCGCTGCGCGCGACCCTGCACGACGCCAACACCGCACTGTACCCGGGGTCGTGGCCGGCCGGCCTGCCGCTGTGGCGGGTCGACTGGACCTTCACCACGGCCGGGCTGGTCGCCGGCGACTACCGGCTGGTGGCCACGGACGGGCTCTCCGACCACCGGGCGCAACAGGTGCGGATCGTCCTGAGAGGACAGTCTTGATGAAGGTCTCGGTGGTCATCCCCAACTACAACTACGGCAAGACCCTGGGCGCGTGTCTGCGCTCGGTCCGGCAGCAGACCCTCCAGCCGATCGAGGTGATCGTGGTCGACGACTGCAGCACCGACGACTCGGTCCGGATCGCCGAGGCGGCCGGGGCGACGGTGGTGCGGCACGCGGTCAACCGGGGCGTGTCGGCCGCCCGCAACACCGGGGTGGCGGCAAGCCGCGGCGACGTCGTCTTCTTCGTGGACTCCGACGTCGCCCTGGCCCCGGAGGCGATCGAGGAGGCCGTGCGCCTCCTGGCCGCGGAGCCGGACTGCGGCTGCGTCTTCGGGGTGTACGGGCCGGAGCCGCTCATCGACGACGGCCCGGTGGAGCGCCACCGGGTGCTGCACCTGCACTTCGCGCTGACCCGGCAGGTCGGGCGGACCGAGACCGCGGTGTTCGCGCTGGCCGCGATGCCGCGCCGGGTCTTCGACGAGATCGGCGGGTTCGACGAGCGGCTGCGCAGCGCGGAGGACGACGAGTACAGCGAACGACTCCGCACCCGCTACCGGATCCGGCTCACCGACCGGATGGTCGGCTACCACGACGAGGTGGACCGGCTGCCTGATGCGCTGCACGAGCAGTACCGGCGGGCGCAGCTCATGCCCTTCTCGGCCCGCAACCGGATGCGGCGCGGCGGGCTGGCCGTCAACCGCACCACCGGCGTGGCGGTTGTGGCGCTCATGCTGGCGACGCTGCCGCTGGGCCTGCTCGACCCGGCGCTGCTGGCGGTGCCCGGCGCGCTGCTGGCCGCCTTCGCGGTGGCCGACCCGCCGCTGGCCCGATTCGTGGCCCGCCGCAAGGGCCTCGCCTACCTGGCGTACTTCACCGGCGTCAACCTGCTCCTGCACATCGCGTTGCTGGCCGGCTGCGCCCGCGGCCTGCTGCGCGTCCTCACCGACCCGACCTTCGGCCCGAGCCGGCGCTTCACGATTGGCACGACATCATGACCACTCCCCTGGTTTCCGTGATCATCCCGAACTACAACTACGGCGCCACGATCGGCCTGTGCGTCGAGGCCGCGCAACGGCAGACCTACCAGCCGCTCGAGATCCTGGTCGTCGACGACTGCAGCACGGACGACTCGGTCGCGGTCGCGCGGTCCCTCGGCGCGCGGGTCGTGTCCACCGGTGTCAACGGCGGGGTCGCGGTCGCCCGCAACCTCGGCGCGGCCGAGGCGTCGGGCGCGATCCTGGTCTTCGTCGACTCGGACGTGGCCATGCACCCGGACGCGGTGGCCAACGCGGTCGCCGCGCTGCAGGCCGATCCCAGCGTCGGCGTGGTCGCCGGCACCTACGAGCCGGAGCCGCTCATCGTCAACGGCGTGGTCGAGCGGTACCGCAACTTCCACCAGTACTACTGGCTGGAGGCGGCGGCCGGCGAGCTGCACGACTTCGTGCCGACCGCCATCATGGCCATCCCCGCGATCGTGTACGCCGAGCTGGGCGGGTTCCTGCCGCACCTGCGCGAGACCGAGGGCGCCGACTTCGGCCGGCGGCTCGGTGCGCGGCACCGGATGCTGCTCAGCACGACGGTGCGCGGCAAGCACGACAACGATCCGACGCTGCGGGTGGTGCTGCGCAAGGTGTTCCACCGCACCCGGCTGCACATCCCGTTCTTCCTCGACCGTAGCCGGGTCGCTCAGGTGGCGACCAGCCAGCAGTCCGGCGGCTGCCTCGCCGCGGCGCTCGCCCTGGCCACTGCGCCGGCGGCGGCGTTGCTCGGCCCGATCGGTGCGCTGGTCCCGCTGGCGTTCTTCACCGCCTGGTGCCTCGGCGAGCGCCGGTTCTTCCGCGCTGCCCTGCGCCATCGGGGACCCGGCTTCGCCGTCGCCGTGGTGGCGCTGCACTATCTGGTGAACCTCACCACCGCGGCCGGGATCGCCGTCGGTCTCGCGCAGTGGGCCGGCTCCGCGCGGTTCCGCCGCCTGTACACCGGGCTCGCGACATGACCGCGACCATCACCTCGGCGCCTGCCGTGGCCGACCGGCCGGTGCGGGTCCGCATCCTGCGCATCGGACGGCGCGTCGTCGTGGCGGCCGGCGTCGCCTGGTTGGTCTTCGCCGGGCTCAACGTGGTGCTGAGCGGCCGCTGGTGGCTGTGGCTCGTGCCGGGTCTCCTGCCACCGCTGGCCTTCGCCGTGGTGCCGGCGGTGCTCACCATCGGCACCGCCCTGCTCCGGCTGGGCCGCCGGCCGCTGGTGATCGCGCTGGCCGGCCTCGCGGTCGGCGGGGCTCAGGCAGGCTTCAACCCGGCGACGCTGCTGCCGCCGCCGGGGGACGTGGCCGGCACCCACCTCAAGGTCGTGGCGTGGAACACGGAGGTGTGGGACGACTGGGACGACCCGGCGCGGTTCCTCGCCTTCCTGCGCGCCCAGGACGCCGACGTGTACCTGCTGCAGGAGTACGCGGAGAACGGCCTGCACCCCGGCGACTTCCCCGGCTACACCGCGATCGAGCGCGGCGAGCTGCTGACGCTCACCCGGCTGCCGGTTCGGCGGGTCGTCGCGCTGCCCGCCGAACCGGCCTCCGGCAGCAGCTGGCGGCAGGTGTACGAGCAGGTCAAGTCGCTGCGCGTGGACGTGACAGCGGGCGGCGGGACCCTCTCGGTCTACAACGTGCACATGCCGATCCAGCTGGACCTCGTGAGCCCGCTGTCGGCGGACTTCTACCGGCAGTTGCGCCTCCGCGACGCGGCGCGGCAGCGGCAGTACACCTCCCTGGAGGAGGACGTGCGAGGCAACCGCAACCCGATCGTCGTCGCCGGGGACTTCAACACCAGCCCGGCGATGGGCGACATCCGGCGGCTGGCCGACTCGCTGCACGACGCGGCGAGCGGCGACCGGTCCCTGTATCCGGCGTCGTGGCGCTCGTACTGGCCGGTCGACCTGTGGCGCCTCGATTGGGCGTTCACGTCCGACGCGGTGGCGGTGCGGCGGTACGAGTTCGTCGACCCCCGCGGCATGTCGGACCACAGCCTGCAGCGGATCGAGCTGACCGTGCGGAGCTCACGATGAGACGACGGGTCTTCGCGGTGCTGCGCATCCTCGCGTACGGGCTGGTCCTCCTGTTCCTCGGCAGCCAGCTGTGGTGGGCGCGGCACGGCCTGGTCGACAGCGTCCGAACGGTCGGGCTGGGCAATGCGCTGCTCGCGGCGGTCCTCGCGGGTGTCGGCGGCCTGCCCGGCATGTTCGGCTGGCGGATCCTGCTGGCCGGCCTGGGCACCCGGCTGCCGACCCGCGAGGCGCTGCGGGTGTACTTCGTGGGCGGGCTCGCCCGCTACCTCCCCGGCGGGATCTGGCCGGCCGTGGCGCACGCGAGCATGGCCACGTCGCTCGGGGAGCCGCCGGTCCGGCTGGCCGCCGCCTTCCTGGCCAGTCAGGGGCTCGCGGTGGTGGCCGGGTTGCTGGTCGGGCTACTCGCCCTGCCCGCCCTGGTGGCGGCGAGTCCACTGTGGTGGCTGCTGCTGCCGGTGCTCGCCGCCGCCGTGGTGCCCGTCCTGGCTCCCGGAACGCTCCGCGCGCCGTTGACGCTCGGCGCCCGGCTGCTGCGCCGCAACACCACGCTGGAGCTGCCCGGCCGGGCCGCACTGGGCAAGGCCACCGCGTTGATGACGCTGGGCTGGCTCATCAGCGGTACCCACGTGGCGGTCCTGGCCGTCGCGCTCGGCGCGGATCCGCTCACCACGCTCACCGTCGGCGTCGGCGGCTTCGCGCTCTCGGTGGTCGCCGGGGTGGTGGCGCTGGTGCTCCCGTCCGGCCTCGGCGTGCGCGAGCTGGTGCTCGGGCTCACGCTGGCCACCCTGCTCACCGGCCCGGCCCTGGTCACCGTGGTGGCGCTGAGCCGGATCCTCATCACCGTCGTCGACGCGGCCTCCACGTTGGTCGTCCTGGCCGCGCTGGGCGTGTTCCGCCCGGCCCGGGTTCCCGCCCCGCTCACCCTCGAAAGGATTCCGTCGTGACCCCCTTCTCGGTGTCTTCCACGTCCTCCGACCGGCCCGGTGTCCGCCGATGGGGACGGCGGGTCCGGGCCGCCGTCAGCACCTCGTCCGGCCTCGAGCTGCTCGGCGCGCTGCCGGTCCTGCGCGCGCCGGTGCGGTACCTCGACCGCCACCCGGTGCTGCACGGCACGGTGCTGTCCGCGTTCGGGCTGCGCCGCCCGCTGTTCGTCGACCACCTCGGCGATCCGCAGCCCCGCTACGGGTACGGGCGGCCGGTCCACCCGCAGCTCGCCGCGCGGTTCGCCGAGGGGCGGGACCGGTATCGCGAGCGCCTGTCCAGCTTCCGCGCGCACCTGGACGCCTTCCGGGCGATCCCGCTGCAGGCCGAGCTGACCGACCCGATGCCGTACTGGCGCAACGGCTGGCTGCCGCCGCTCGACGCGCTGGCGCTCACCGGATTCCTGGCGGAGACCAACCCGCGCCGGTACCTGGAGATCGGCTCGGGCAACTCGACGAAGTTCGCCCGCCGAGCCATCGCCGACCATGGCCTGCGCACCACGATCACCTCGATCGACCCGGCGCCGCGAGCCGAGATCGACGCGCTGTGCGACACCGTGATCCGCGAACCGCTGGAGCACACCGACCTCGGCCGGTTCGACGAGCTGGAGGCCGGCGACATCGTCTTCTTCGACGGCTCGCACCGGGCGTTCATGGGCTCCGACGTCACCGTGTTCTTCTTCGAGGTGCTGCCCCGGCTGCGGCCGGGCGTGCTGGTGCACATCCACGACATCCTGCTGCCGAGCGACTATCCGCCGGAGTGGCGCTGGCGGGCCTA
This sequence comes from Dactylosporangium sucinum, assembly GCF_014647515.1. Classification (GTDB taxonomy): domain Bacteria; phylum Actinomycetota; class Actinomycetes; order Mycobacteriales; family Micromonosporaceae; genus Dactylosporangium; species Dactylosporangium sucinum. The sequence continues at coordinate 303,898 of NZ_BMPI01000001.1, forward strand.
CTCCGAGCAGTACCTGCTGGCGGCGTTCCTGCTGGCCGATCGGGGGCGATACGTGGTGGAACTGCCCAACGCGTACCTCGCCGACGACCCGGCGCTGGGTGGCCTGTTCGACGACCTGTGGGCGGACCTGGGCCTGGGCGACCGCCTGCATCCTTCGTCGTTCTGGCTCTCGGTCGAGCCCTGAACCACAGGTCGGGCCCTCCACCGCCCCGGCGACTCGTTGCGGCGGTGGAGGGCCCGACCTGTGGGGTCGCCCAACCCGGCAGCGGATCAGGGCCGACCCGTGGGGGCGGTGCTCAGCGCGGTTGCGCCACGAGTGCGCGTTCGGTGGCGGCCCGGACCGCCGCGTCGTGCTCCGGCAGCAGCCGCATGCGGGGTGGGCGGCAGGCTCCCCCGTGGCGTCCGGTGAGGTCCATGGCGAGCTTGATCGCCTGGACGAACTCGGTCCTGGCATCCCAGCGCAGCAGCGGGTGCAGCGTCCGGTAGAGCGGCAGCGCGGTGGGCAGATCACCGGCGACGGCGGCTTTGTACAGTCGCACGCAGGCCGCCGGCAGCGCGTTGGGGAAGCCGGCGATCCAGCCGGTCGCGCCGGCCAGGGCCATCTCGACGACCAGGTCGTCGGTGCCGATCAGCACGTCCACCTCGGGGGCCAGCTCGGCGAGCTGGTAGCCGCGGCGCGCGTCGCCGCTGAACTCCTTGACGGCGACGATGGAGCCCTCGGCATGCAGTCGCGCCACCAGCTCCGGGGTGAGGTCGACCCGGGTGTCGTACGGGTTGTTGTAGGCCACGACGGGCAGGCCCACCTTGGCCACCTCGGCGTAGTGCGTGAGCACCGCACGCTCGTCGGCCCGATAAGCGTTGGGCGGCAGCAGCAGCACCGCGTGCGCTCCGGCCTCCGCAGCCTGCTCCGCCCACCGCCGCGCGTCGCGCGTGCCGTAGGCGGCGACGCCCGGCACGACGGAGAACCCTTCCGGGGCCGCGGCGACCGCGGCGCGCACCACGTCGGCGCGTTCGCGGTCGTCGAGCACCTGATACTCGCCCAGGGAGCCGTTGGGGACGACACCGTCACAGCCGGATCGAGCGAGCCAGCGCACGTGCTCGGCGTAGCCGTCCAGATCGACGGACAGGTCGTCCCGGAACGGCAGTGCGGTCGCCACGACCACACCGTGCCAGGGCAGGCTTGCCATGATGGTCCTCCTACGGTTGCGATGCGGACGGATCGGGTGCGGCGTCGGCCAGCAGACGCAGCGGTACGGGTTGCGCGATGGGCCGGCCGGCCCACGCGGCGAGGTCGGCCGGCGTCGCCGGCCGACCCCCGAAGCGGGTGACGAGTGCGGCAACGGCGTGTCCGCAGACTCGTCCCTGGCACCAGCCCATGCCGGCGCGGGTGAGCAGTTTCGCGGTGCGCAGCTGCACCGCGCCGTCCCGCTCGACCGCCGCGCGCACGTGTACTGCGGGGACCTCCTCGCAGCGGCAGACGATCGTGGCCGGCGTGAGCCAGTCGGCCCACCCGGCGGGGATCCGGTAGACGTCGTGCATGGCGGCGGCGAACCGGCGCAGTGCGGTCCGGCGGGACAGCAACCGTCCGGGGATCGCGCCCGGCCGTCCGGCGGCGGCGCGGATCGCGAGTCCGGCGATGGTCCCTTCCACCTCGGAGAGCGCCGCGCCGCCGATGCCGGTCACCTCACCGGCGGCGTAGACCGACGGCACGTCGGTGCGCTGCCCGGCGTCGACGTCGACGACCACGCTGCCGTCGGCGTCGACTCGCGTGGCGCAGCCGAGCTGCGCCAGCAGCTCGATCTGCGGGGCGAACCCGTAGCCGATCGCCAGGGTGTCGCACGCCACGCGGCGCCGGGTCCCCGGCACGGGACTGCCGGCGCGGTCCAGTCGCGCGACCGTCACCGCGTCCAGCCGCGTGTCGCCGTGCGCGGCCACGACCGCCCAGCCGTTGTGCACCGGGGTGCCGTGGCGCAGCAGCGTCGTGTGGTATCGCGCGGCCTCGGCGACCTTGCCGGCGTTGCGGGCGAGGGTCGACGCGTGGCGCAGGAACCGGCTGGTGCGCGCGGCCTCGTAGACACCGGCCACGGTGGCGCCGGCGCGGCCCAGCCCGGCGGCCACCGGCAGCAGGAACGGTCCCGACCCCGCCACCACCACGCGGTGTCCCGCGAGCACCAGATTTCCCTTGAGCAGTGCCTGGGCCGCGCCGGCGGTCAGCACCCCGGGCAGGTCCCAGCCGGGGAACGGCAGTTGCCGGTCGTAACCGCCGGTGGCGACCAGCAGCGCCCGCCCGCGGATCGTGACGCCCACCGGTCGGCGCGGCTCGGTCACGGCGCGCACGGTGACCAGGTCGTCCGCCCGTTCCACCGACCACACGTGGTGATCGGGCAGGTGTGTGACTCCAGCGAGCCGGGCCAGGCGATCGCGCAGGGCCGCGAAGTGCCGCCAGCCGTGGTGCAGCGCCTGCGGCCGGGCGGCGTGGAACGTGCCCGGCGGCTGCCGGTGGTACTGCCCGCCCAGGCGCGGTGCGGCGTCGACGAGTGCGACGCGCAGACCTGCCTCCCCCGCCGTGCGGGCGGCGGACATGCCGGCCGGGCCGGCGCCGATGACGATCGCGTCGTATGTGGTCATCACATGGTCCCGGTGCGCACGACGTCGCCGGGGCGGGCCTCGATCTGACACGCGCGCAGCGCCGGCCGGTCGTTGACGGTGACCAGGCAGTCGAAGCAGATCCCGATGCCGCAGAACAGTCCGCGGGGGCGGCCGGCGCCGCGGGTCTGCCGGGTGCTCCGCACGCCGGCCGCCCACAGCGCGGCGCCGATCGTCTGCCCCGGGACGGCGGGCACCGGCCGGTCGTCCACGGTGATCTCGAACGGCGGATCGGGATCGGCGCGGACGAGCCGCCAGGACGCCGGTGGTTGACTCACGTCGCCTCCTCGGTGAGCGCGCCGGGGCGCGGGTCGTCTGCCGGGTCGCCGAACCGGTCGGGCCGGAACGGACGCAGGTCGAGCGCCGGCTCGGCGCCGGTGAGCAGCTGGCCGATGAGGTGGCCCGAGGCAAGGGCGAGACCGATCCCGGCGCCCTCGTGACCGCACGCGTGCAACAGTCCGGGCACCCGGGGGTGGGCGCCCAGCGCCGGCAGGTGGTCCGGCAGGTACGGCCGGAACCCGAGGTAGGCCCGGATGACCGAGCTGTCGGCGAGCACGGGGAACAGGCCGATCGCCAGCGCGGCGAGCCGGGCCAGCACCGGCACCGGCATCGCCCGGTCGAACCCGACCCGCTCCCGGCTGGCACCGATGAGCACGGTGCCGGCTCGGGTGCCCTCGATGACCGGTGAGATCTGCAGGTCGGCGGCGTCGCTCAGGACGTCGCTCGTGTAGCCGGCGCCGTAGACCTTGTGCCGGACGATCACCGGCAGCGGCTGCGAGACGAGGATGCAGCCCCGCCGCGGCAGCACCGGCATCCGCACACCGGCGAGCGCGGCGACGTGACCGGCCCAGACTCCCGCCGCGTTGACCACGAACTGCGCCGGGATCACGCCGCCCGGGGTGCCGACGCTGGTAACCCGTCCGTGCCGGCCGCGACGCAGTGCGATCGCCGGCGTGTCCGGGTGGACCGTGGCGCCGCGTTCGCGGGCGAGGCGCAGCAGCAACGCCGCCGCGAGCATCGGCTGGACCTGGGCATCCTGCGGGTATTGGACGCCGCCGGCGAGTCCCGGGGCGAGGTGGGGCTCCAGTTCCGCCAGGTCGTCCGGTGCGACGACCTGGGTCTGCACGCCGACCGCTCGCTGCGCGTCCGCGAACCGGCGCAACGCCTGCATGTCGGCCTCGTCGGCGGCGACGACCAGGCCGCCCTTCGACTCGTACTCGACGGTGTCGCCGTGCTCCGCGCCGAACTGCCGCCACAACGTGCTCGACAGCAGGGCGAGGTCGAGCTCCGGCCCCGGACCCTTGTCCGAGACGAGGATGTTGCCCTCCCCCGCGCCGGTGGTGCCGCCGATGACCGGTCCACGATCGAGCACCGCCACCCGCAGGCCGGCGCGTGACGCGGCGTAGGCGCAGGCCGCGCCGACGATCCCGGCGCCGATCACCACCACATCGGTTCCGCGGGGCACATCCAGCACGCCAGTAATATGTCACACACCACAGTCGATGACAACGGGCGGCAGCGGCAGCGGCCGAATGCCGCACCCGCTCTGTCCGCCGGGCCCGGCGTAGGCGAAAATGCCAGGGCGCCGAGCCGGGGGCCGCCCGGCGCATCGAGGTGGAAGGTGGCGAGAGATGAGTCCGGAAGACCCGTCAGGGGCGGGCGGAGACGCCGGCCTCGGCCTGCCGGTCATGCGACACCGGCGCAGCCTGCGGGAGGACGTCACGCAGGCGCTCCGGGCCGCGATCATCGCCGGGCGGTTGCGTCCGGACGTGCTCTACTCCGCCCCGACCCTGGCGAGGGAATTCGGCGTGTCCCCGACTCCGGTCCGCGAGGCGATCCTCGACCTCGCGAAGGAGGACCTGGTGACCATCGCCAAGAACAAGGGTTTCCGGGTCAACTCGATCTCCGACGAGGAGCTGGACGAGATCACCCAGATCCGCGAGCTCCTCGAGGTGCCGACCGTCGCGGGACTGGCCGGCCGGCTCACCGACGAACAGCTCAGGCGCCTGCAGTCGCTGGCGGACGCCATCGTCGGCGCCGCGCGCATGTCGGACGTCGTCGGATACATCGAGGCCGACACGGCGTTCCACCTGACGCTGCTCACCTTCGCCGGCAATTCGCGACTCACCGCCCTGGTCGCCGACCTGCGCAACCGCAGCCGGCTGTACGGTCTGGGCACCCTGCTCAGCGAGGGCACGCTGATCGACTCGGCGAGCGAACATCTGCAGCTCGTCGAACTGCTGCGCACGAAGAACAAACGTGCGATCGTGGAACACACCCGCCGCCATTTGCGTCACGTCCGCGGAATCTGGGCCGATCGCCCCGAAACCGCTCATTGATCGCCGCCATCGGGAAACAGCGCCGCCGGAAACCGCGCACGAACGCCCGCCGACCCCGCGGGCGGAGATCGGCGAGGTCCGGGCTCATGTGTGGTCGTGCGTCGCCGATGAGCTAATCGCCGTGCAGCCCGGGGCTCGCGGGTGCGGCAGGAAGGCCACGAAGGTGAGGTGACCCGATGAGCGCGGTGCGGCCCCCGGAGCAGCGACCGGCGTTTCGCGCCTTCACCGCCGTGTCAGCGGTCGTCGGTGTGGCGGTCCTGGCATTGTCCGGGACGCAATGGGCAGAGAGGTTCGGCCAGCCGCACGTGCTGCAGCAGGACGCGGCCGCTGTCGCATTGACCGCGCTCGCGCTGGCCGTCGTCGCTCGATCACCTTTGGTGATGTCCGGCCTGCGCGGCGAGGTGACGATTCTTCTCGACACCACCGTCTACGTCGTCGCGGCGCACATCGTGCCGTTCAGCGTCGCCGTGCAGTGCGTCGCGGTCGGGATGATCGTCGCGTGCTGGACGCTGTCCATGAACACCATGGTCCGGGTGGCCCACCTCACCGCCGCGACGACGGTGTGGGCAGGCGTCATCGCGGTCAAGCCGCTCGTGGAGGGATGGCTCAGCGGCTTTCCCCAGCTGCTGGCCAGCACGCTGGTCCTGGGCATACTCGGCGAGACGGGCACGCTCGCCGTCGTCGCCGTGACCGCCTACTTCGCCCGCGGCCGCAACGCGTTGGCACTGTTCAACGCGAGCATCGGCGTGGAGCTGCTGGTCGGGTGCGCGCAAGGCGCGTTGGCGTGCCTGGCCGTCGCGATCATCCGCGACGCGCCGGCCGCCGCCCCGTTGCTGGTGGTGCCGATCGGCATGCTCATGGTGATCTCCCGCGCGCTGGTCCGCTCGCAGCTGGCCAACATCCGCAGCTCGGTGCTCTCCGACGCGGTGCTGCACCTGCAACAGTGCGCCGACCCGGCCGCGATCCTGCAGAGCACGCCCGACCACGCGGCCCGGATGCTGCGGTCCCGGCAGGTCCAGTACCTCGACCGGCCGGCCCGCAAGGGCGAGATCCACGCGGTCGTCCACCGGCCGGACGGCACACCGCTGCTGCTGCTCGCCGAGCCCCGCACCACCAACGAACGCTTCCGCGCCGAGGACGAGCAGGCGCTGGCGGCGCTCGCGGCGACCGCGACCGCGGCGCTGCGCACCATCGATCTCATCGCGACCATGCGCTGGCGGGCGATGCACGACGCGTTGACCCAGCTGCCCAACCGGGCCATGTTCCTGGAGCGCGCCGACGAGGCGCTGACCCAGCGTCGCCCGGACGAGCTGGTCGCGATCCTCTTCGTGGACCTGGACGGGTTCAAGGCGGTCAACGACACCCTGGGACACGACGTCGGCGACGTCCTGCTGCAGGAGACGGCCACCCGCCTGGCCGAGGTGGTCCGGACCCCGAACACGATCGCCCGGCTCGGCGGCGACGAGTTCTGCGTGCTGCTGCGCGATGCCGCCTCACCCGCGGCCGTCGACGAGGTCGTCGACGACATCTGCCGGCGCGTCGCCGAACCGGTCGTCGTCGGCGGGAGGCACGCGTGCGTCGGAGCGAGCATCGGCATCGCCACCGCGCCCGACGACGGCGTCACCACCTCCGCGCTGATGCAACGGGCCGACGAACGGATGTACAGCCGCAAGCACTCCCGGCGTGGCACCGGCGGCCCCGAACACGAGCGGGCCGCAAGCATGCAGCCTCGTTGACCGCGTCATGCCGGGGAACCGTCCTGCGACACCGCGCCGAGCCTGGGATACAGCGGCCGCCGGGACGCCAGCCCGCTCACGCGGGCGCGCAGGAGTGCCATGGCCGCGGCGTCGAGCGCCGGATGCAGCGCCTGCGCGACGATGTCGGCGACCTCGCGGAAGTCGTCCGCCTCGAAGCCGCGGGTGGCGAGCGCCGCGGTGCCGATACGCAGGCCCGACGTGACCATCGGCGGCCTGGGGTCAAACGGCACCGCGTTGCGGTTGACGGTGATGCCGATGGCGTGCAGCCGGTCCTCGGCCTGCCGCCCGTCGAGCTCGGATGTCCGGAGGTCGACGAGCACCAGGTGGACGTCGGTGCCGCCGGTCAGCACGCGCACGCCCGCGGTGGCCGCGTCGGCGGCGCACAGCCGGCCGGCGAGGATGCGTGCGCCCTGCAGGGTGCGCGCCTGCCGCGCGCGGAACTCATCGGACCTGGCGATCCGGAACGCCACCGCCTTCGCGGCGACGACGTGCTCCAGGGGCCCGCCCTGCTGGCCGGGGAAGACGGCCGCGGCGAGCCGCTTCGCCTGCTCGGCGGTGGACAGGATCACCCCGCCTCGCGGGCCGCCGAGCGTCTTGTGCGTGGTCGTGGTGACCACGTCGGCGTGCGGCACCGGATTGGGGTGCAGCCCGGCGGCGACCAGCCCGGCGAAGTGCGCCATGTCGACCATCAGCAGGGCCCCGACCGAATCGGCGATCCGGCGGAACGCGGCGAAGTCGAGGTGCCTCGGATACGCCGACCAGCCGGCGATGATCATCTTGGGCCGGTGGGTCCGGGCGAGGTCGCCGACCTCGTCCATGTCGACGAGGCCGTCGTGGTCGCGCACGTGGTACGGCACCGCCCGGTACAGCAGGCCGGAGAAGTTGCGGCGCATGCCGTGGCTGAGGTGACCGCCGTGCGCGAGGTCGAGGCCGAGGATCGTGTCGCCGGGCTCGAGCAGCGCGGCCATGGCCGCCGCGTTGGCCTGCGCGCCGGAGTGCGGCTGCACGTTGGCGTACTCGGCGCCGAACAGCTCGCACACGCGATCGATCGCGAGGCGCTCCACCACGTCGACGTGTTCGCAGCCGCCGTAGTAGCGGCGGCCCGGGTATCCCTCGGCGTACTTGTTGGTCAGCACGCTGCCCTGGGCCTGCAGCACCGCCACGGGCGCGAAGTTCTCCGACGCGATCATCTCCAGGGTGTCCTGCTGCCGGCGCAGTTCCCGGTCGAGCGCCCCGGCGACCTCGGGATCGACGACGGCCAGTGCCTCGTCGAGCACGCCGGTCACCGGGGCTCCTCGACGTCCGCGCCGACCAGGGCCGCGTAGGCCTGTGCGTCGAGCAGGTCGGGTGTGCCGGTGATCCGCAGCCGCAGCAGCCAGCCCCGGCCGTACGGCTCGGTGTTGACCAGGCCCGGATCGGCGACCACGTCGGCGTTGACCTCGACGACGACGCCGTCGGCGGGGGCGTACAGGTCGCTGACCGCCTTGGTGGACTCGACCTCGCCGCACGGCTCGCCGGCGCGCAGCGTGGCGCCGACCGCGGGCAGGTCCAGGTACACGACGTCGCCGAGCGCCTCGGCGGCGACGGCGGTCACCCCGCTGACGGACACGTCGTCGCCGATCGCGAGCCACTCGTGGTCTTTGGTGTACCGCAGGTCGCGGGGAACGGAAGGCATGGCACTCATCTCCGGACGAAGGGCATGGCGACAACGTCCACGTCGACGTGGTTTGTGCGCACGGCGTGGTGTTCGAGCAGCTCGCTGCTGTAGCGCAGCGGCATCTTCCAGCCGGCGAAGGTGATGAAGGTGGCGCCCAGGACGCGGTGCGCGTCGTGAAGCGCGGTGCGGTGCTTGACCACGAGAGGCTCCCTGATGGTGATGCCGCCGCTGCGGCACCGATGGGTGACCTCCCCGCTCTGTCATCGGAACCTGAGAGCTTCACCGCCGTGGTCCGGCGGTTTGCACCGTGGGCGCAGGACAGCGTCCTGACTTTCCAGAGTCGCCTCGCCGCAGCGGTACCTGTGCCTGAGAGATTCCCGGGGAGGGTTGCTCCTTCGGCGCCTCGAACGATCGAGGACTCTCCCGTTGCGGGTCGACAGCCGATATGCGGTTGTGGTGCCGACCGTAGAGCTCGGACCGCCGCGCGTCAAGGCGTGCGTCAGCATGCTCCGGGACCGGCGACCGCCGTGCGCGCCGCGCTGGTTCAGCCCGGCTGGACCGTCACCGTCCGGACCGCGGTGTAGAAGTCCATCGCCGCCTTGCCCTGTTCCGGCGGGCCGTAGCTGGACGCCTTCGCGCCACCGAACGGCAGGTGGAAGTCGACACCCGTAGTCGGCGCGTTCACCTTCACCAGCCCGGTCTGCAACTCGTCGACGAAGTGCAGCGCGTGTCCCAGGTCGGCCGTGTACACCGCGCTCACCAGCCCGTACGCGCCACTGTTGGCCATCTCGACCGCGGTCGGCAGGTCCGCGGCCGGCTGCAACAGGCAGAACGGTCCGAACGTCTCGCGCCGGGCCAGCGCGTGGCCCTCGGAGAGGCCGCCGACGAGCATCGGCGCGACGAGGTTGCCCGATGCGGTGCCCCCGGCCAGCACGTGACCTCCCGCCTCGCGGACCTCGCGAGCCGCGGCGAGCAGCCGGGTGCGGGCGGTCGCTTCGATCACCGGGCCGCACGCCGTCTTCGGGTCGGTCGGGTCCCCGCAGGGCAACTCGTCGATCGCCATCAGCAACGCCTCGCGCAGCGGCTCGGTGGCCGTGCCGACACTGATGATCCGGCGGGTGGCCGTGCACTTCTGTCCCGCATAGCCGTAGGCGGCGGCGACGATGTGCCGGGCGGCGCGGTCGACGTCCGCGTCCGGCAGCACGATCGCCGGGTTGTGCCCGCCCATCTCGGCCTGCACCGGAACGCCGGTGGTGACCGCCCGCGCCGCCACCACCGTTCCGGCTTGCACCGAGCCGGTGAACGACACGACGTCGGTGGTGGAGGTCAGCACCTGACCTTCCGTCGCGTAGCCCGGGACGACTGCGACGAGCCCGTCGGGCAGCGCGCCGGCCAGCAGGTCGAACAGCCGGATGGCGCACGCGGTGGCCTGCGGCGCGGGTTTGAGCACGACGCCGTTGCCCGCGGCGAGCGCGGGCGCGGCCTTCCAGACCGGGATGGCGAACGGGAAGTTCCACGGCGTGATGAGACCGGCGACGCCGAGCGGGCGGCGACGGGTGAACAGCAGGCCCGTGCCGCTCGGCTCGTGCACGGCACCGGCCGGGTCGAAGACCTGCTGCGCGTAGTACCGCAGGATCGCCAGGGTCCGGTCCAGTTCGGCGGTCGCCTCGGTGACCGGCTTGCCGACCTCCCGGACGGCGAGCGCGATGAGTTCGTCACGGGCGGTGTCCACCCGCTGCGCGGCGGCGGTGAGCGCGGCGCTGCGCTCGGCGGCGCTGCGCCCGCCCCACTCGCGTTGCGCCAGCCGGACCCGCTCGACGGCGGCCACCACGCCGCTCATCCCGGAAGCGGGCACGGTGATGACGATGTCGTCCGGTTGCTGCGGCGATCGGCTCTGCACGGAGTTCACAGCAGGAAACCCTTCGGGAAGGGGTCGGTGGGATCGAGCAGGTACTGTGCCGTCGCGGTGATCCAGGCCCGGCCGGTGATCGCCGGCACGACCGCGGGCCGCCCCGCCACGGTGGTGGCCGCGACGAGCCGCCCGGTGAACTGGCTGCCGATGAACGACTCGTTGCGGAAGTCGGTGTCCAACGGCAGTTCGCCGCGGCTGTGCAGCTGGGCCATGCGCGCACTGGTGCCGGTGCCGCACGGGGACCGGTCGAACCAGCCGGGGTGAATCACCATCGCGTGCCGCGACCGGGTGGCGTCCGAGCCCGGCGCGGCAAGATAGACGTGCCGGCAGCCGGCGATGCTCGGATCCTCGGGATGCTCCGGCCGGCGCTGCTCGTTGATCGCCGCCATGACCGCCAGTCCGGCATCGAGGATCCTCCCGGCAGCACCCCGTTCGAACGGCAGCCCCAACCGCTCCAGCGGCAGGATGGCGTAGAAGTTGCCGCCGTACGCCATGTCGTAGCGGACGTCGCCGAAGCCGTCGACGGCGACGGTGAGGTCGGCCGCGTCGAGGTACGACGGCACGTTGGTGAGCGTGACGGCGGTCGCGGCGCCGTCCCGGACGTGCACGTCGACGACCACGAGTCCGGCGGGGGTGTCCAGCCTGATCGTGGTGATCGGCTCCGTCACCGGCACCATGCCGGTCTCGACGAGGACGGTCGCGACGCCGATCGTGCCGTGCCCGCACATCGGCAGGCAGCCGGACACCTCGATGTACACCACACCCCAGTCCGCGTCGGAGCGCGTGGGCGGTTGCAGGATCGCACCGCTCATCGCGGCGTGCCCGCGCGGCTCGTACATCAGCAGGGTCCGCAGATGGTCGAGGTGCTCGATGACATGCCGGCGTCGCTCGGCCATGCTGCCGCCGGGAATGACGCCGACTCCCCCGGTGATGACGCGGGTGGGCATGCCCTCGGTATGCGAGTCCACCGCGTGGAAGAGGTGCCTGGAACGCATTCGGGTGGCCTCCGGGTGCTGGGTTCGATCGTGACGGTGGCGGGCGGGTGAGCGATCGGCCGGTGCGGTCCCAGACCCTTGCCCCCTGCCCAGGCACGAGGACAGGGGGCAACGGGCCCCTCCCCACGGAGCAGGTCTCGTTGGACGCTTACGCGTCAGGCGGCGACCCGGTGCATCCAGGCCTCGACATCCGCGGCGGTGCGCGGCAGGTCGGCCGACAGGACGCGGTAGCCGTCCGAGGTGATGAGGATGTCCTCCTCGATGCGGAATCCCATGCCGCGCAGCTCGGCCGGGATGAGCTCGTCGTCGGGCTGGAAGTAGAGGCCGGGTTCGACGGTCAGGACGTGCCCGGACCTGAGCACACCGTCGAGGTATCGGTTGGCCGGGGCCGCCGCGCAGTCATGGACGTCCAGCCCGAGCATGTGCCCCGACCCGCACAGGGTCCACCTGCGGTGGACGCCGAACTCCTCGTCGAGCGCCTCGGCGGCCGAGCACGGCAGGACCCCGAGGTCCTCCAGGCCTTGGGCGAGCACCGCCATGGCCGCCCGATGGAAGGCCCGGAACGGCGCGCCGGGGCGCAGGCAGGCCAGCGCCACGTCGTTGGCCCGCCGGCACAGCTCGTACAGATCCCGCTGGAGCGGGGTGAAGTGCCCGGAGATCGGCAGGACCCGCGTGATGTCGGCGGTGTACAGCGTCCGGGTCTCGACTCCCGCGTCGAGCAGCAGCAGGTCGCCGTCGCGGACCGGGCCGTCGTTGCTGGTCCAGTGCAGCGTGGCGGCGTGGGCGCCGGCCGCGACGATCGAGTGGTAGCCGACGTCGTTGCCCTCCACCCGGGCCCGCGTCCAGAAGACGCCTTCCAGGTATCGCTCCGAGGTGCCACGTGCCTGCGGCAAGGCACGGACCACGTCCTCGAACCCACGGGTGGTGGCGGCGACCGCCTGCTCCAGCTGCGCGACCTCCCAGTCGTCCTTGACCAGCCGCAGCTCGTCCAGCGCCGCCGCGAACTCGGCGTCGGCGCCGCTGTCGTTCGGCGGCACCAACCGGTCGACACGCGGGTCCACGTCCCGCAGGACGAGCGTCGCCGCGGGCGCCCGCAGCTCGTGTTCGAGTTCGGTGATGTGCCGGGTGGGAATCCCGCAGCGGCGCGCACTCTCCAGCAGGGTGCGACGCCGGCCGTTCCACAGCTCGCCGTAGCGGCGGTCGCGGTAGAACTCGTCGTCCTTGCGATCGCTGCGGGGACGCAGGAACAGCGTGGCCGCCCCGTCCGGGGCGAAGACCAGGACACCGTCGGAGGACTGGTCCGCGGTGAGCCACGTGTAGCTGGAGTGCGGGCGGAACCGGAAGTCGGTGTCGTTGCTGCGGCGCAGGTCGCCACCGGCGGGCACCACCAGGCGGTGGCCGGCGAACTGCGCGTGGAGCAGTTCGCGGCGGGCACGCGTGTACGGTACGACGGGGTCCGCGGGCAGGTCGGCCTGCTCGGTGTCCGCCCAGCCGGTCCGCATGAACTCGGCCAGGGTGCGGCTGACGGGCAGGTCATGGCTGCCTCTGCGCAGGGGCGGCTGTGTCACGGGTTCCTTCCACGAGGTCGGTGGCGTGCTGGACCGAGCGCTGCTCCGGTGACCCGGAAAGCGACTGCCCCCGGCCGGCGTGCGAGGTCCAGCGTCGCACCGCCGGCACGGGTCGGCTCATCAGCGCGGGCATAGGAATTCGCTATGGTCGCGCGCGGTCACCGGCACCGTCCCGGGCCCGGTCCGCCCGCGGCACCGCACTCCCGGCGGCGTGGACAATGTAATATGTTACAGATAACATCGCACACTGCACGGGGCCCGAACCCGCACAGGGCCGCACCGGCCCCGGTCGATTCGAGGGGTCGCCATGCAGGTGCTGCGCCCGACGTCGTCGGCAACCGTTTCCCCCGCCGCACCGGCACCCGACCGGTCGCGGACCGTCCGGCACGCGACCCGCTCCAGGGTCGGTGTCGTGCTCGTCGCCGCGCTCGTCCTGGGTGCCTGTCACGACGACGGCGACGAGCGGCCGCCGGTCCCGCGCGACGGCGGAACCCTGCGCGTGGTGATCGGCGGCGCGCTGGCGCATCTCGACCCGCAGCGGGTGTATGCCGTCACCGAGGCCAACGTCAGCCGGTTGCTGACCCGGACGTTGACGACGTTCCGCTCGGTGCCGGGCTCCGCGGCGAGCGAGGTCGTCGGGGATCTGGCCACGGACGCGGGCCGGCCGAGCGAGCGCAATCAGGTGTGGGACTTCACGCTCAAGGACGGCGTGCGGTGGGAGGACGGCAGCCCGGTGACATGCGCCGACGTCAAGTACGGCATCCAGCGCAGCTTCTCGCCGCAGTTCGCCGACGGCGCGCGGTATCCCAGCCAGTACCTGCGACCGAACCCGCAGCCGTACACCGGCCCGTTCGCGGCGGGCGCCGACGGCGCCGGCCTGCGCTCGATCGAGTGCTTGACGCCACAGAGCATCCGCTTCCATCTCAAACAGCCCGTCGGCGACTTCGGCTACGCAGTGGCGCTGTCGGTGTTCGCGCCGGTGCCCGCCGCGAAGGACACCAAGGAGGCCTACGACCACCGCCCGTTCTCCAACGGGCCCTACCGGATCGAGTGGTCGACCGCGCAGGAGCTGGTGCTCGCCCGCAATCCGTTCTGGCAGCGGCGCACCGACGCCGTTCGCGGCGCGCATCCCGACCGGATCGTCATCACCTGGCGCAACGACACCACCGTGGTGACCGCGAAGCTCGTCGAGAGCGACGGCGCCTGGGCGGACACGATCGCGATCGACCGGGACGCGGCCCCGAACTTCGTCCAGCAGATCATCAACGATCCGGTGCTGTCCCGCCGCGCGGTCGTCGGCAGCACCGGCGGGGTGCGGTACTTCGCGCTCAACACCCGCACGCTGCCCGAGCTCTCCTGCCGGCAGGCACTCACCTACGCGCTGAACAAGCGGCGGCTGCGGGCCGCGCTCGGTGGCTTCGTCGTCGGGGAGTTCGCCACGACGATGCTCGCGCCGCAGTTGAAGTCGCACCGGGCGTTCGACCTCTACGGCTCGATCGCGAACCCGGACGGCGACCCGGAGCACGCGCGGCGACTGCTGCAGCAGGCCGCGGCGGCAGGCCGGCCGTGCCCGGCCCGCATCCGGCTGGCGTATCCGGATTCGAGCGACGTCGCGCGGGCGATCAGCACGGTGGTGGAGTCCTACCAGCACATCGGGATCGAGGTCGTCCGCAGGCCGTATCCCTCGCAGTCGTACTACTCCACCGGCATCGGGAACCCGGCCAACGGCAACGACATGATGTGGGCCGGATGGGTGCCGGACTGGCCGAACGGCTCGGCGGTGATCCCGCCGCAGTTCGACGGCCGGCACCTGCCGAAGGACGGGTCCGCGGGCAACACCGACTACGCCAACTTCAACGACCCGCGGATCAACGCGCTGATCGACGAAGCGCTGGCCGAGTCGGACCTGGAGCGGCAGTACCGGCTGTGGGGCGCGCTGGACGAGGCGATCCAGGCCCAGGCGGTCAGCATCCCGGTGTTCTACATCAAGGCGTTGCGGATGGCCGGTGCGCACGTGCGCAACGGGTTCATCCATCCGCAGTTCGGCCAGCCGGATCTGTGTGCCCTGTACCTCGCCTGAGGCGGGGCCCGGAGACCGGCGCCAAGCGCGATGCTCCCCGTGCCGGGACACGGCACGGGGAGCATCCTGGCGCGGGTTCGGTCAGTAGCGGGTGCTGACGGTGACGCCGGAGCAGGCGGTCCGGCCGTACAGGCTGATGTAGTTGTAGCCGGCGGTCGGGTTGGTGATGGTCAGCGTCTCGGCGTTGGTGGTGCCGGTGGACGAGCGCGTGGCGCTGGTGGTCGTCGCCCAGCTGGTCGGGCTGTAGTAGAGATCGCAGTTGCCGGTGCCGCCGGCGGCGGTGACGGTGAGGGTCGCGACCCCGGACGGCAGGTAGATGTAGAGGTAGTCGTAGTTGCCCGCGGTGGCGGAGCGTGCGGCGCGCTGGCAGTTGCGGTCGAGCGTGCGCACGTCGGAGCCGGTGCACTCGGGCAACGTGGTGCCGCCGCCGCTGGTGACGGCGACCGACTGGCTCGTCGTGGCGGTGGCGCCCTGGTTGTCGGTGACCTTCAGGGTGACCGTGTAGGTGCCGGCCGCGCTGTAGGTCTTGCTCGGGTTGGTGGCGGTGGAGGTGGTGCCGTCGCCGAAGGTCCACTGGCGCGAGGCGATACTGCCGTCACTGTCCGTCGAGCGGTCCGTGAAGCTGGCGGTGAGGCCGGTCGTAGCGACGGTGAACGCCGCGGTGGGCGGCTGGTTGGTGGGCGGAGTGGTGCTGCCGCCGCAGTTGCCGGCCGCGCAACGGGTCAGCCACGCGTCGAAGTCGGCGTCGTACCGGCTGCCGATGGTGCCGGTCAGGTAGCTGCGGGCGGTCGTGTACGCGCCGGACCGGTAGTAGCCCAGCAGGGTCATGACGTCGGAGCGGTGCGACTGGAGCATGTACCGGACGGCCAGGTAACCCCAGTTGTAGATGCGGGTCTGGTCGTTGCTGTACGTGGTGTCGAACAGCGTGCGCAACGTGTACGTGTGGTAGCCGGCCTGCGTCTGCGCGCTGGTGTAGGTCACGCCGCGGTACGAGTACGAGATGTACTCGGCGAAGCCCTCGATCCACCAGATGGTCGGCGTGGTGACGTTCGCGGAGAAGTCACCGTACATGTTGTACCGGCCGTCGAGGTAGTGGGTGTACTCGTGGTTGAGGTTCCAGATCTGGAAGGTGGGCCGGACCCACTCGGCCTCGTAGGCGATGAACCGCGCCTGGTTGTTCGGGTCCGACGGGTTGCCCTCCAGGTACATGCCGCCGTTGTTGGTGTCGATGCCGTAGATCGCGCCGGCGTAGGTCTGGTAGTCGGTGCTGGAGTCGAACACCACGACCTCGATGTCCGTGTTCACGTCACCGGACACCGGGCCGCTGTCGGACACCACGCTGTGGAAGTACGCGTCCTGTGACTGCAGGCTGCTGCAGCTCTGGCTGAGCTCGGACGAGGTCATGCTCTGCGCGATGATGCGGATCGACGCGCTGCAGGTGTAGTTGATCGGCAGCACCGAGCTGGTCAGCCGCGCGGCGAGGTTGCAGGTGTTGTAGTAGCTGCAGTTCGCCGCGTCGTAGTACTGCGTCATCTCGGCCACGCCGACCCACAGCGGTGCGGTGCGGCCGGTGATGCTGCTGCTGTTCAGCAGTCCGGCGGCCAGCGGCCGGACGGTGGGCTGCAGCGCGGTCTCCTGCAGGAACCGGCCCAGCTCCCGGCCCGCGTTGGAGGTCAGGAAGCTGTTGTCGGTGCCGAGCAGGTCGAGGTGGCCCGCCGCGAAGTTGTACAGGTTGTTCAGCACGGTCCGGTCGGACTGCACCGCGGTGACGAACGCGGGCACCTGGTGGCCCCGGAACAGCACCGTGTAGACGTTGTTGACCGCGTTGAGCATGTACCACGACGCGTTGTAGGACGAGTTGTAGCTGGTCAGCAGCCGGTTGACGACGTACAGGTAGCGGGCGTTCTCCTGCGCGCTGTCGATCAGCGTCACCGCCTCGGAGAGCGTCTCGCCGTTGGCGTCGCTGACGTCCCACACGCGCGAGCTGGCGAAGAACGCGTCCAGGCCGGCCCGGATGGCCGTCTGCAGCGTCGTGCCGTAGGTGCCGACGGAGGTGTCGTACCACTGCACGTAGTAGCCGGCGCGCAGGTAGAGCACCAGCTGCGGCATCCCGGTGCTGGAGTTGCCGGGGTAGCTCGACGCGCCGTCGCGCACCGCGTAGGCGACGCTGGCCATCTGCGCCTCACGGAAGGCGTAGTAGGCGTCGCTGCCGGAGAGGCTGAACAGGCCGTTGATGCAGTCGACCGAGGACGCCTTGATCTGACTCACCAGGGCCGATCCGGTCCGGCTGGTGAAGTCCGAGACGTTGCAGGCGGCTGCCGCGAGCGAGGCGCGGTCCGACGGGCGGGCCCGGCGCGCGGTGGCGTCGGGCCGGTCGTAGTCGGTCCGCGTGGCGGTCGTGGCGGCCGGTCGCGGCGCGCGGCGGTCGACCGGTTGCGCCTGCCTGTTCAGGTGCCGGTCGGTGGTGGCGGGGTCGGCGGCGGTGGGCGGCGCCTGGGTCGCCCCGGCCGAGGCGGCCGCCGCACCGGAGGGTGCGGGCGGGCCGGCGGCGGCCGGCACTGCCGTCAACCCGCCGGCGAGCGCGAGCAGCAGCGCCGCGCCGGACAGCCGGGCGATTCTTCGCCGGATCTGACTTGTGGTCATGCGATCTCCTTGGGGGTTTGGCGAGCCGAAGCACGAACCAACCATCAGATGATTACGTGCTTCGATGTTTTGCTCGGCGCTGGACGCTAACCACCGCGGGAGACCGCCGACAACCGGTCCACATGGGACGGTCAGGTTCGACCGCGCGACAGCTTTCCACAACCTTTACGGGACGACGGCGAACCCACGGCGATCAGCGGACGCTATGGCGCCGGCTATGAGGACCGGGCGCGCGGGCGTGAGATTCTGCGATCGTTCGGACCCCAACCTCGGATGGCTGACGTGGCGAACCTCCTGATCATCGACGAGGACTGCGCATACCGCCGGACCCTGGCGACCGGGCTGACGCAGTACGGACACGTCGTGTCGGACGTGTCGTTGCACGCGGCCGGCCGGGTGCTGGCCGACCTCACGTGCCACACCCATCAACGGCCCGATGTCGTCCTCATCGACCCGTTCCTGCCGACGGTGGACGGGTTGCTGCTGCTGCGGTTGGTGTGCCTCGGCTCTCGCCGGCCGGTGATGCTGCACACGGCGGACGGCGCCGAGGAACAGGTGCTGCAGGCGCTGCGCGGCGGCGCCGACGGCTACCTGCCCAAGCCGGCGCAACCGGCGGTGCTGGACGCGAAGATCGGTGCGTTGCTGCGCCGGGTGCCCGCCGCACCGCCACCGGCGCCGTGCGTGGTCGGCGCGTTGCGCGTCGACGTGGCGGAGCGCCGGGTGTCCCTGGACGGCGTGCCGGTGGCCGTCACTCGCCGGGAGTTCGACCTGCTGGCGTGCCTCGCCGAACATCCGGGCCGCGTGGTGTCCCGCGCGGTGTTGCGGACCCGGCTCGGCCCCGGCGGGACGACGTCGACCAACGGGATCGACGTGCTCGTCCACCGGCTGCGGGCCAAGCTCGGTGAACCGGCGGCGCGGGTGCGCTACCTGCACACCGTGCGCGGCAAGGGCGTGTCGCTGCACGCGACCGACCGCGCCGGCGAGCATCACCGCACGTGACAGGCCGCCTGGTGCCCGTCGGCACGGACCGTGAGCGCCGGCTCGGACTCGGCGCAGACCGGCACGGCCACCGGGCAGCGCGCCCGGAAGCGGCATCCCGGCTGCGGGCCCGGCTCCACCGCGGGCGCGGAGGGTGGGACGTCACGGCTGCGCCGCACCCCTCCCCCGCGCAGCCACGCGATGTCCGGGACGGCGGCCAGGAGGGTCTGCGTGTACGGGTGCCGCGGATCGGTGTAGAGCTGGTCGCGCCCGCCGATCTCCACGATCCGCCCCCGGTACAGCACGGCAACGCGATCGCAGAAGTGGCGCACCACGGCAAGGTCGTGGGAGATGAACAGGAACGCCAGGCCGAGGTCGGCGCGCAGGTCCTCCAGCAGGTTCATGACCTGCGCCTGGATCGACACGTCGAGCGCCGAGACCGGTTCGTCGGCGACGATGAGCCGCGGCTGGACCGCGAGCGCGCGGGCGATGCCGATACGCTGCCGTTGCCCGCCGGAGAACTCGTGCGGGTAGCGGCCGGCGTGGGCGGGGTCGAGCCCGACCTGACCGAGCAGCTCCCGGGTGCGGGACGCGACCTGCGGCTTGGGCACCGTGTCATGGACCCGCAACGCCATGCCGAGGATGTCGCCGACGGTGTGGCGCGGGTTCAGCGAGGAGTACGGGTCCTGGAAGACGAGCTGCACGTCGCGCCGGTGCGGGCGCATGGCCCGCGCGGACAGCGCCGCGACGTCGCGCCCGGCGAGCCGGATCTCGCCGCGGTCCGGCCGCAACAACCGCGTCACGAGTCTGCCGATGGTCGACTTGCCGCTGCCCGACTCGCCGACCAGGCCAAGCGTCTCGCCCTCGCGCACGGTGAAGGCGACCCCGTCCACCGCCGCGACCGTGCGCCGGCCGCGGCCGGGCCGCGCGGTGAAGTGTTTGACGAGGTCGCGGACCTCCAGCAGCGGTACGTCAGGCACGGCGTCGACCTTTCCGGGTGCTCAGAGCAGGCGGGGTGCGATCTCGGCGGCGAAGACCGCGTCGGGAACGGCGAGGTGGCAGCGGGAACGATGCGCGTCGTCGCCGGTGCGCACGGCGAGGTCCGGCAGGTGCGTGCGGCACCGGCCGTCGGCGACCCGGTCACGGAACTCGCACCGTGCGTGGAACGGGCAGCCGGGCAACGGTTCGAGCGGGTCCGGTGGCGCGCCGGGGATGGGATGCAGCCGGCCGCCCGCCGGCCCGGACAGCGACGGCAGGCTCTCCAACAGGCCCCAGGTGTACGGATGGGTCGGGCTGCCCAGAACGCTGCGCACCGGGCCGTGCTCGACACCGCGGCCGGCATACATGACCAGTACGTCGTCGCACACGTCGGTGACGACCCCGAGGTCGTGGGTGATGAGGATGACGGCCGAACCGAACTCGTCGCGCAGACCGGCGATGAGCCCGAGGATCTGGGCCTGGACGGTGACGTCCAACGCGGTGGTCGGCTCGTCGGCGATGAGCAGCTTCGGGTCGTTGACCAGCGCCATGGCGATCATGACGCGCTGGCACATGCCGCCGGAGAACTCGTGGGGATAGTCGTCCGCGCGGCGCGCCGGATGGGGGATGCCGACGCGGCCGAGCATGTCGACGGCGTGCGCGCGGGCGGCACGGCGGGTGGTGCGGTGGTGCAGCCGGTACGCCTCGGCGATCTGGTAGCCGACGGTGAGGTACGGATGGAGGCTGGCCCGGGCATCCTGGAAGATCATCGCGGCCGTGTTGCCGCGATGGTGGCGCAGCTTCGCCTCCGGCATGCCGACGAACTCGCGACCGCCGATGCTGATCGAGCCGGTGATGACGCTGCGCCGCCGGTCGTGCAGGCCGAGCAGGGCCAGGCTGGAGACGCTCTTGCCGGATCCGGACTCGCCGACGATGGCCAGCGTCCGACCCAGGTCCACGTCATAGCTGAGGCCCTGGACGGCGCGGATCATCCTGCCGGCGATCGGGAACTGCACGGTCAGGTCCCGCACCTGGACGAAGGCATCGCTCATGCCAGCCGTACCCGCGGGTCGAGCACCGTGTACAGCAGGTCCACGATCAGGTTCATGGCGACCAGCACCACGGCGCCCACCAGGACGCCGCCCATGAGCACCGGCAGGTCGAACTGGTTGAAGGCGCGCAGCGTGAGCACGCCGAGCCCGGGCAGGCCGAAGATGCTCTCGGTGAAGATGGCACCGGTCAGCTGCAGCGCCAGGTCCAGGCCGAAGATCGTGGCGACCGGGGTGAGTGCGGCGCGCAGGCCGTGCCGGTAGACGACCCGTCGCGGCGAGGCCCCCTTGGCCCGGGCGGTGCGCAAGAAGTCCTCGTTGAGGATGTCGACCATCGCGGCGCGGGAGTAGCGGGTGTACGCCGCGGCGTTGGCGAGCCCGAGCGTGAGCCACGCGGCGCTGAGGCCGCCGGCCCAGGCGAGCGGGTCGTCCAGCGGCGAGTGGTAGGCCGAAGGCGGCAGCGCGGTCGCGTACAGCGCGACGATCAGCGCGACGACGAAATAGGGCACCGAGCTCACCGTGAGGGTGACCCCGACGGCGGCGCGGTCGACGAGCGTGCCGCGCCGCCGCGCGGCGTACGTCCCGGCGAGCACGCCGACGACCAGGTACACGACGGCGGCCCCGACGACGATCGAGAGGGTCACCGGCACGGCCTGGGCGAGCAGGGTCGTCACCGGCTGTCCGAGGGTGTACGAGTAGCCCAGGCACGGCGCCGAGCAGTGCACCACGGCCCCGCCGGCGCTGAAGTCCCGGCCGGCGAACAGACCCGTGACGTAGTCGCGGAACTGCACCGTGACCGGGCGGTCGAGGCTGAGGCTGCGGGTGATGTCGGCGGCGCGTTGCGGGGTGCAGCGGTTGCCGCAGATCGCCCCGGCCGGGTCGGTGGGCGCGACGAAGAACAGCGCGAAGCTCACCACGAGGGTGGCCGCGATGACGCAGACGGCGCTGACGAGCCGTTTGAGGGTGTACAACAGCACGATGTCCTGCCTGGGTTGCTGCCGGGCCCGGCCTGACGGATCGAACGTCTGACCGAGCCCGGGGATCGGGTGGCGGTCAGCCCTTGAGGAACATGCTCTTGTAGTTCGGCATGCCCATCGTGGAGTCGACGAGCGCGCCGCCGATGTTGGTGCCCATCACGATGGCGACCTTGTAGTAGTACCGCGGCAACACGATGTAGCGGCCCATGATCTCGCGGTCGAGGTCGGCCCACTTGCCGACCGCCTCGTCCGGCGGGAGCGCGGCGATCGCGTTGATCCGGGCGTCGAGGTCCTTGTCGGTGAGCATGCCGATGCTCTGGCCGTCGGCGATGCTGTGCGTCTGGAACAGCACCGGGAACCAGCTGCTGCCGGAGGGCCAGTCGGAGCACCAGCCGGACGGCGAGGCACCGAGGTTGGTCGGGGCGTTGTAGTCGCCGACCTTGCCGCGAAGCTCGGCGGTGGAGACGCCGATCGGCTTGGTCGTGAACCCGGCCGTGGTCAGCGCGTCGGAGAGGATCTGCGTGGTCTGCTGGGTCAGCGGCTTGGTGTTGTCGTAGTACCAGCTCACCTCGAAGTTGAGCTTGCCGGCGTCGGTGAGCATCTTCTTCGCCGCGGCGGGGTCGCCGGCACCCTTGCCGGACAGGCCCGGCAGCGGCGGGTAGGCGCGGTAGCCGGGGACGCTCGGCGGCATGATGGTGCTGGAAGCCTGCTGGCCGTAGTCGTTGAATCCGGAGGCCTTCCACAGCTGGTCGTACGGGTAGGCGACGGCGATCGCCTTGCGGACCTCGAGCGGGATCTTGCGCGAGTCCAGCTGGGTCATCTGGTGGCACGGGCTGGCGCCGCGCAGCAGCTGGCCGGCCTTGGCGCCGTTCAGCTGCGGCAGCAGCGATGCATCGATGTTCTGGTAGTTCAGCGCGTTGGCGTCGGCGCCGTTGCTGTTGAGGACCTGCTGCTGGGTCTTGACGTCCTGCTCGCCGAACTTGAAGTGCCAGCCGTCGACGTACTGATGGCGGGCCGGGTCGGTGTTCGCGTCCCAGTTCGGGTTGCGCTTGAGCTTGAGCTCGGCGCCGGGGGTGTAGCTGTCGAACTCGTACGGTCCGGTCGCCATCGGCTTGTTCTTGTACTCCTGCCGGGTGTCCTTCGCCTTCGGAATCGGCGTGAACAACGGGTAGCTCATGTAGAACGGCAGGTCCGGGAACGGCTGGGCGAGGTGGATGACGAGCGTGCCCGGGTCGGGGGTCTCGACGCCGGCGTACGTGTCGCCGCCGGTGTACGGACCCTTGTACGCACCGGGTTTGTTCGGGTCGCCGTCCTTGAAGTAGGTCATCTGGTACGTCGGACCGTTGGGGTACACGTCGTGCGCGAAGGACCGCTTGATGGCGTACGCGATGTCCTCGACCTTGACCTCGCTGCCGTCGGCGTACTTGATGCCGCGCTGGAACCGGAACGTCCAGGTGAGCTTGTCGGCCGATACGGTGCCGAGGTCGGTCAGGTCCGGAACGAGCACCGCGTCGCCGTTCGGGCGGATGTCGAACTGGGTGGGGGTGCGGAAGACCAGCTTGTCGATCTCGTTGGCATCGACGTAGTACGTGTCGGTCGGGTCGAACGTGTTGGGCGTCGGCTGGGAGTACACGGTGATCGTGCCGCCCTTGCGCGCCCCGGGCACCTCTTTCGCGGGTCCCTTGGCGTCGCGGTCCATGATGACCTTGTCGGTGGCGATGGCGGGCTGGCCGTCGTCGGCGGATTTCCGCTTCGACGACGGGCTGCCGCAACCGGCGGCCGCGGCGGCGATCACGGCGACCACCACCGCGACCGATCTGACGTGCTTCATGCAATGCCTCGATTCTGCGGGGGGTACGGGCGGTCAGCGGTGCGTCTTCGGGTCGAAGGCGTCCCGCACGGCGTCACCGAGCAGGCTCAGGGTGAGCACGAGCGTGGTGATGCCGAGCACGGGCAGCCACAGGTACAGCGGATCGGCTCGGTAGTAGTTCTGGGCCGCCGCGACGGTGACACCCCACGACGGCGTCGGCTCGGTCAGCCCGACCCCGAGGAACGTCAGGCCGGCCTCGGCGACGATGTAGCCCGGCAGTGACAGCGACGCCGACACCACGACCGGCGCCACGAGGTTGGGCAGCAGCTCCCGCACCAGCACCGTGCGGGTGGGCAGGCCGAGGACCGCGGCGGCGGCGACGAAGTCGTGCTCCCGCAACGACAGCACCTGCCCGCGCACGAGCCGGGCGAGCCCGGCCCAGCCGAAGAACGCCAGCACGACGATCAAGGAGATGAAGCGCACGCGGGCCACCTGTTGCGGTGGTGCCTCCGCGCCGCCGGTCACGGACAGCAGCACCGCCGGGGTGGCGATGGCGAACAGCAGGTACGGCAGGCTCAGCACCAGATCGATGAGCCAGGACACGACCCGGTCCAGCCAGCCGCCGACGAACCCGGCGAGCATGCCCGCGACCAACCCGACGACGGTGGCCACGAGCGTCGCGGCCCCGGCGACGAGCAGCGAGGGCCGCGCGCCGTAGACCCAGCGGGCGAACAGGTCACGGCCGAGCCGCGGCTCGACACCGAACCAGTGCTCGGCGCTCGGGCCGACCGTCGGGAAGCCGTAGTCGTCGATGAGATCCTGGTGCAGCGC
The DNA here is from genome assembly GCF_014647515.1 of Dactylosporangium sucinum. Classification (GTDB taxonomy): domain Bacteria; phylum Actinomycetota; class Actinomycetes; order Mycobacteriales; family Micromonosporaceae; genus Dactylosporangium; species Dactylosporangium sucinum. The sequence goes on from NZ_BMPI01000001.1 coordinate 328,118, forward strand.
GGTCGGGCTCTGACCCTCCAGTGCCGCCAACGCCGGCGCGAACACAGCCACGGCCACGAACAGCACGACGATCCCGACGCACACCATCGCGACACGGTCGCGACGCAGCCGGGCGAGCGCCACTCGGGACGGTGACCGGCCCGCCGCCGCGGTGGCGCTGGCGGGCCGGTCGACGGGCGGACCGGGATGCGGTCCGTCGGCGGCCACGACGATCGGGTCCATACGCGGTCGCTCTCTTCGCTCGGCGGTGGGAACGATGGTGGATGTTGAACGCGCATCGGAGTCTCACAGCGGTTGTGGGTGAGGGGTCATCGCCGGCGGCATAATGTTTGGCTATGGGAATCGACGTGCGGCATCTGCGCGCGATCTGCGTCATCGCCGAGGCGGGTAGCGTCACCGCCGCGGCGGCGCAACTCAATCTGTCGCAGCCGGCGCTCACCGCGCAGTTGCACCGGATCGAGGAGCTGCTCGGTGGTGTGTTGTTCGTGCGCAGCCGCACGGGTGTGGAGCCGACCGACCTCGGCCGGCGGGTCCTGAGCCGGGCCCGGGTGGTCCTCAACGAGGTCGACGCGTTCGTCGACGATTTCCGCGAGGCGCACCGGGCGCCGGGGTTCGTCCGGTTCGGCACGGTGCATCTGGCCTGCGCGGCGAGTCTGGTCGACCGGGTGAAGGAGGCGTTCCCCGGCACCGAGGTCGCCCTGCGGATCGAGCCGTCCTCACGGCTGCTCGTCGACGCCGTCACGCACGGACAGCTCGACGCCGCCCTCGTCGGGATCATGGAGGGTTTCGAGATCCCGCTGGGCGGCACGCTGGCCAGCCGCACCCTCATCCCGCGATACCCGATCTTCATCGCGGTGTCCGCGTCGCACCGTCTCGCCGGGCAGGACAGCGTCGATCTGGCCGACCTGCGCGACGAGCGGTGGGTCGGCCCGCCCGGGCCGGACGACGGCTCGCTGAGCTCGCTACGCCGCGCCTGCCGGGCGGCCGGGTTCGAGCCCGACATCCGCTACGACGCCCCCAGCGGCGCCGGCCAGCCCCTGGTGCGCTCCGGCAACGGCGTCCGCCTCGTCGACCCCACCTGGCCCCAGCCGCCCGGCACCGCCGTCCTGCCGCTGCGCGGCGAGCCGCAGATCGCCCGCCTCCTCGTCGTCTGGCGCCGCGACGCGTTCAGCCACACCGAGACCGAACAGCTCTACCGCGCGGTCACCCAGGCATTCCTCGATCACGTCCCGAACAACCCCACCTTCGAGCGCTGGTGGCACGCCAACCCCCAAGCACACCCGATCACCGAGTAGGCGTGAACGGCTTCGAGCAGCCCGTGCGGCCCGCGTGACGATCAGTCCGGCGCGCCTGAGGGATCGCAGACCAGGTCGACCTCAATGGCCTGGCCGGCAACGTGCCGTCCGGCGGCTGCGGCGTGGATCGCGCGCAGCTGCCGCGCGTCGAGAGCCATAGCCAAATGTTATGCCGGTGGTGATGACCCCACATCCGCCACCGCTGTGAGACTCCGATGCGCGCTCACGTTCCGCCATCGTTCCCACCGCCGATCGAAACAGGACGCCTCCTGTGAACCCGATCGTCGTGGCCGCCGACGGACCCCATCCCGGTCCGCCCGCCGACCGGCTCGCCCCCGCCACCGCGGCGGCGGGCCGGTCACCGTCCAGAACGGCACTCGCCCGGCTCCACGCACGGCGACGCCGGACACCACGCGGCCGCGATCAGGCGTTGTCACCGCTGCCGCCGACCTTCGACCTCGGTGCCGGCCCGTTTCGCCCGGGTGTATGCCGACGCGATCGCGGCGCCGACGCTCATCCCGACATCGTCTGATCCGGAAAGGAAATCTGTGGGCGAGCGGAGATGGCTCCGTGTCGGGGCCGCCGTGGCGGTCCTGACCATGGGGCCGGCCATGTCGGCGTGCGGTGCGAACACCGGCGGGTCCGCTGCCGCCGGTGGGCGTCCGGTCGACGGCCTGCGGATCCTGGTGCCCAACAGTCCCGCCAGCGGTTACGACACCACCGCGCGGACGGCGGCGAAGGTCATGCAGGATGCCGGCCTGGCGCGGGACGTGGCGGTCTTCAACGTCGCCGGCGCCGGCGGCACAGTGGGCCTGCGGCGCGTCGTCGACGAGCAGGGCGACGAGAACCTGCTCATGCAGATGGGGCTCGGCGTCGTCGGTGCGGTCTACACGAACAGGTCCAAGGTGACGCTGACGGACACCGTGCCTGTCGCCCGGCTCATCGAAGAGGTCGAGGCGGTGGTGGTACCGAAGGAATCGCCGTACAACACCTTGCAGGACCTCGTGGCCGCCTGGAAGGCCGATCCCTGGAAGGTCCCGGTCGGTGGCGCGTCGGCGCCGGGCGGTCCGGATCACCTGTTGCCGATGCTGCTGGCGAAGGCGGTCGGAGTGGCGCCGAAGCGCGTCAAGTTCGTCAGCTACGGCGGTGGCGGCGAACTCCTGACCGCGGTCCTCGCCAACGAGGTGGCCTTCGCGGCCACCGGCATCGGCGAGGTCGCCGAGCAGGCCAAGGTGGGCGAGGTGAAGATCCTCGCGGTGACCGGCGCGAAGCGGGTCGCCGGCGTCGACGCACCCACCCTCGAGGAGCAGGGCGTGGACCTGGTCTTCGCGAACTGGCGCGGGCTCGTTGCGACACCGGGCCTGTCCGCCGCCCAGCGGCAGCGGCTGGTCGACCTCGTCACGAGGATGCACGACTCGGCGGAGTGGAAGGTCGCGCTGGCGACGCGGGGCTGGACCGACGCGTTCATGACCGGCGACGAGTTCGCCGCGTTCCTGACGAGCGAGAACGAGCGGGTCGCCAAGGTGCTGCAGGAGTTGGGGCTCGGCTGAGCTCCGGACGGAGGCTTTCATGATCAACTCGACGCGGCCGGCCCGCGAAGCCATCGCTCACGAGCATGTCGTCATGGCGGCCAGGGCGAAACTTGCCCGGCAGGAGCGACGTCGCCGGGTCACGAACCGGGCGGTGCAACTCACGGCCCTGGCCATCGTGGTCGGCGGTTGGCAGCTCGCCGGGATGTACTGGCTCGACCCGTTCCTCTACAGCACGCCCGCGGCGGTGTGGCATCGGCTGGTCGAATGGTTCACCACCGGCACGCCGATCGGCTCCGTCTGGGAACAGATCCTGACATCCTTGCGGGAGTCCGCCGTCGGCCTCGGCGTGGGCGGGATCGCCGGCATCCTGTGCGGCATCCTGGTCGGTGCCAGTCGCGTGCTCGCCGACTTCTTCGGCCCCTTGATCAGGGCCGCCAACATCGTCCCCAGCATCGTCCTGGTCACCTTGTTCTTCATCTGGTTCGAACTGGGCACGTCCTCGAAGGTGGCGACCGTCATCGCCATCATCTTCTTCGCCACCTTCTTCGCCACGTTCAGCGGCATCCGCGAGGTCGACACGCGGATGCTGCAGGAAGCCGAGCTGTTCGGGGTGGGCGCCGTCGCCCGCGTCACGACGGTCATCGTGCCGCTCGCCGCCACGCGGATCGTCGCTGGGCTACGCTCGGCCGCCGAGCTCGCTTGGATCGGGGCGATCATGGCAGAGTTCATCGGCGGGCGAAAGGGACTGGGCCTGCTCGTCCGCTACGGCGAGGCAACCTTCGACGCGACCGGCATTCTCGCCGCGATGATCGTGATCACCGCGATCGCGGTCGGCGGCAAGGTAATCCTGACAAACCTCGAACAATGGCTCCGCCGGTCACGATGAGCGAACCTTTCCGTAGGGTCATCGTGCTGGCTATGACTCGGCGTGCCGGTCGAACTCATCGGTGATCCGTGGATCGGCGTGTCAGGCGGGTCGCTCGACCTTGCGGCTGCGGGCCTGCTGAGGTAAGTGGATCGGAGCCCTCAAGCGTGTCTAGGGCGTGGGGCAGTTGGAGTTGTCAGGCCATCACCGACGCGCCGTGATCGATGTTGTGGTCTCCGCCAGTGATGCCGCGGCACCGATCAGGAAATCCCGGTGCTCGAGTCAGGTCGTGGCCCGAGGCCGATGCTGCCTTGGTCACAGCCGGTCGAATGGGCCGGCATAGGAGAAGTGGCCAGTCATGCCGTCGTACTGGGCGAGGGTCCGGACCTGGAAGTAGTCACCCCATGATGAGTCCGGCGCGGTAATCCCAATCGACCGGGAGGGAACAAAGCCGAAACGATGGTAGAAGGCAGGGTCGCCCACCAGCCCGATCAGGGGCTCGCCGAGCGCGTCGGCAGCACCCAGAACGGCGTGCATCAGGGCAGCACCGATACCGGCTCTCTGCCGGTGCGGGAGAACGCTCAGGGGCCCGAGACCAAGAGCCGGCTGGGCATCGACATGGGCACGGGTAGCGACCACGTGGCCGACCACGAGGTTGTCCTCGACCGCGACCAACGACAGCTGCGCAACCCAACTGGCATCGTCTCGCAACCGCGAGACCAGGGTCGCTTCGCCCGGATCTCCACCCGGCTCCGCCGGCGGTGCGCTGTGCGCGACGCCACGGAACGCGGCGGCCGTGACCGCACGGATCACCTCGACATCATCGGGAAGTTCACGTCGAATCATCACCATGGAACCATCGGACTCTTCGCTGACCCTCGTCAACGCCTTTCCAGGCTGGCGATGGAGTCCATCGGTCGACACCACTGACGAAACCCGGACGTTCGCAAGATTCAGGCGGACGCGACAAAGCGTGCCGCTTCGGCGTGTCGTACGGTGCCCATCGGCGTGTCCGACACGTGTTCGATTTCAAGTCGTGTCGGTGCTGTCGGCGGGGTCGCGAGTGTCCTACGGTGCGTGTCGTCACCGGCCTTTCGGGGGCCGGTCGGATCGAACGGGGTGGGCCGATGCCGAGGATGTCGTTGCCGGTACCTTCGCCACGCGATCGGCGGCTGGCCGGGCGCACGGTGGACTTCATGATCGGCGGTACGGCGGGCGCGATGACCACCGGGCACACACCCGATGGTGTGCTGTGCCGGGTGGACCTGCGGGCCGGGATCCACGGCTCGACGCTCGCCGGGTTGGCCGACGCGCTCGCCACCGTGATCACGCTGGGCCTGCAGCACGGGGCGCCGCCTGCCGCGTACGCCGACGTCCTGCGCCGCCTCGAACTTGATCCACCCGCCGGCGACGACGCCGACGCGCAGGGCCACCCGCTCGTCGAGGTCCTGGCCATCGGCGCTGCTGACGCCACCTGAACGCCCCGCCCGCGGGCGCCGCCCCCGGACCACCTCACCCGTCGCCGCGAGTCGCCGGCACGGTCGAAGCACCGTTGCACGGCGTCTGCGCTGCCGGCAGACGGCCGGGTAGGTGACTTCTCCGACGGCCGTGAGCAGATCCGCCATCCGCGGGCCATGCTGTGGGTGAGGTCCGGGGAAGAGGACGGGAGGGGTACAGCCGGGAGGATGAGCCTCGGTCTGTTGGCGCTGATCTGTGTGGCCGGCCTGGCCGGTCCACTGCTGGCGTTGTCTCGGCGTTGGGGACCGCCCGTCGTCGTCGGGGAGTTGCTGGCGGGGGTGGCACTCGGCCCGTCGGGAGCGGGTGTGCTGCACGCCGACGACGCGTCCTTCACGTTCCTGGCCAACATCGGCTTCGCGCTGGTCATGTTCGTTGCGGGTTCGCACGTGCCGGTCCGCGACCCGGCGTTGCGGACGGCACTGCCGCTGGGGGCCCTGCGCGCGGCGCTCGTCGCCGCGGCGGCGGTTCCCGTCGCGTTCGTGATCGCCCGCGCGTTCGGGACCGGACACGTTGCCCTCTACGCGGTGCTTCTCGCGTCGTCCTCGGCTGCGCTGGTCCTGCCGATCGTCGATGCGATGCAGCTGACCGGCCCGCCGGTCCTGCAGTTGCTGCCTCAGGTTGCGCTCGCCGACGCCGTCTGCATCATCGCGCTGCCGCTGGCGATCGACCCGGCGCGGGCCGGTCAGTCAGCTCTCGGCGCGGCCGTGCTCATCGTCTGCACCATCGGGCTGTTCGCCGTGCTGCGGCTGGCGGAGCGCCGGGGGTGGCGCAAGGCGGTCCACCAACTGTCCGCGCGGCGAAAGTTCGCGCTGGAACTGCGGATCAATCTGGCCCTGCTGTTCGGCCTCGGCGCGGTGGCGCAGGCAACCCGGGTCTCGATCATGCTCGCCGGGTTCGGCTTCGGACTCGCCGTGGCCGCCGTCGGTGAGCCGCGCCGACTCGCGCGCCAACTGTTCGCGGTCACCGAAGGGTTCATCGGCCCGGTGTTCTTCGTCTGGCTCGGCGCGTCGCTCGACCTCGCCGCACTCGGCCACCGGCCGGCGCTGATCGGGCTCGGCATCGCCCTCGGCGTCGGCGCAACGCTGACGCATCTCGTCGCACGGACAACCGGGCAACCGGCCCCCCTGGCGGGCCTCGCCACCGCCCAGGTCGGTGTGCCCGTCGCCGCGGCGACCCTCGGCACGCAGGAGCACTTGCTGGCCGACGGCGAACCCGCCGCGCTGATCCTCGGCGCGCTGATCACCATCACCGTCGCGACCGCCGCGGCGGTCCTCGCCGCACGGGCCGGACCGGCCGCAGCGCCCCGGCCCGGCCCTACCGGATGAGTGGCCGTCCCAGCACCCGGGCCTTCGGGACGCCTGGCCCCAACCGCCACCGCTGGCCCGTGCCGCTCGGCCGGGACCAGCTCCGGGACTGGGTTAAAGATTCTTGACACCATGTCGGGCCTTCTTTACATTCGAGATGTCAAGTTTTTCATACATGAGGAGCGGGACATGTCCTCCGAGGAGAAGCGCACCTGGATTTACGCCGTGGTCGGCGTCGTCGTCCCGGTCGCCTACCTGGCGACCGTACTGTCCAAGGTGCCGGGTACGGACGTGGCGAGGATCGCCTACGTGGGGCCGATGCTCACTGCGATCGGCGTCGGGATCGGCGCGGGCATCGTCCTGGCCATCGTGACTGCCATGGCCTCGCCCAAGGATGCGGACAGGACCGACGAGCGCGATCGGGAGATCAATCGGCGGGGTGAGTACGTCGGGTTCTACGTCATGAGCACCGCCGCGATCGTGCCGCTGGTCCTGGCGATGGCGAAGGTCGAGCACTTCTGGATCGCGCACGCGCTCTACCTGGCGTTCGTTCTGGCCGCGCTGACCTCGGCAGTGGTGAAGATCGTCGCGTACCGGCGGGGCTGACAGCAGCGCCCGCAAACCCCTCAATGCCTCGCCCGGATCGAGACGGAGCCACGATGCCCGCGCTGACCCGTACCGCCCGCATGACCGGGCTGTTCTACCTCGGCAATGCCATCACCGGCATTCTCGGGTTCCTCATTGTCCGCCCGCAGCTCTTCGCGGCCGACGACCCCGATGCGACACTGGCCAACCTGGTTACGCACGAGTCGCTCGCCCGCGCCGGCGTTGCCTTGGAACTGGGCATGGTCGTCACCCAGACCCTCGCCGCCGTCTGGTTCTGTCGCCTGTTCCGCACCGCAGACTCCTTCGCCGCGCGCGGGATCGCCGCCTTCGGCCTGGTCAACGCGATCGTGGGCCTCGTGAGCGCGGCACTGCTGGCCACGGCGGTCGAGGTAGCGGTCGACCCGGTCGGCGACGCGGCCGCCAACGTCCAGGTGCTGTACCTGGTCAGCGACAGCCTGTGGGGCGTGGGAGCACTGTTCTTCGGCCTGTGGCTGGTACCCATGGGCTGGTGCGTGCTGCAATCGCGCTGGATGCCCCGCGTCTTGGGCTGGATCCTCGTCGGCGGCGGCGTCGGGTACGTGCTCAGCGCGTTCATCAGATACCTCGTCCCGGACGCGCAAGTCGTCGCCGAGGCACTTGCGTATCCCGCCTCCGTCGGCGAGTTCTGGATGATCGGCTACCTGCTCATCCGCGGCGTGCGCCGGCAGGCACCGGACGAAGCGCCGCCAACCGTTCGCACGCCGGCGCCGGTGGCGAGCTGAGGCGTTGCCCGACGCGCGAATCAGCAGCCCAAGAAGCTACTCCGGGTGCGTCGACGCACGCTGCTGCCGCGGCGGGCGATGGGCGCCGCGGTCGCTGCCGGTGGAGCCCAACCGGTCCGCCGTCCGGACATGGTCACTGCCTTCCCGGTCGCCTCGGTAGGGGTCCCGCGCGATACGCAGGCGCCGTCGATACCGTCGCTCGGGTCCGCTGCCGGGTCGTGCGGGCCGGATCGGGACGGCCGTCAGCAGCACCAGCCCGGTGATGGCGTGGATGTTCGAGCCGACCTGGTAGCCCACGGTGTCGGGGTCCTCGAAGAGCCACACGACCTTGGTGGCCATCATGGCGTAGACGCCCACGGCGAGCAGCCGGAACCAGTGTCTGCGCCAGCCGGTGGCGCCGCTGTCGAGCAGGATCAGCACCGCCGGCAGTTGCCAGACCAGGTGATGCACCCAGCTGATCGGGCTGACCAGGCACATCGCCACGCCGGTGAGGGCCAGGCCGGCCCAGTGGTCGGGTAGCGCACCCGCCTTGCGGACCCGGAACGCCCATACCGCCAGCACCACGGCGACGAGCGCCGGCCACGCGGCCGTCAGGTGCAGCCGGTGCAGTGCGCCGGACATCGACTGGTTGCCGACCACCACGATGTCGCCGACCCGGTCGGTCTGCCACAGCAGATCCGTCCAGTATGCGCGGGAGGCGCCGGGTGCGACGAGCCAACCGAGGCAGACCGTCACCAGGGCGGTGCCGCCGGCGACGAGCGCCGCCCGGTACCGGCGGGTGAGGACGAGATAGACGACGAACAGCGCCGGGACGAGCTTGATGCCAGCGGCGATACCGATGAGGACGCCCGCGGCGGGGCGCCGGTCGAGGAGGAACAGCAGGTCGACCCCGACCATTGCCAGCAGTACCAGGTTGATCTGGCCCAGGCTCAGCGTGTCCCGCCACGGCTCGGTCGCGAACAGCAGCACCACCCCGGCCAGCACCGGCAGGGGCCGGTGGAGCCGCCGCCACAGCAAGGCCACGGTGCCGGACAGCGACGCCACGGCGAGGAGCACCGCGGCGACCGGCAACGCGGCCGCGGCCAGCGGCACCATGACGAGCGCGGCGAACGGCGGGTAGGTGAAGCCGAACGCGCGGGTCGGGGCCGGTTGCCGGTACGCATAGAGGTCGCCGCCGTGCAGCCACGACCGCACCGCGCCGTGGTACACGCGGAGATCGAACAGCCCCTGCCAGCGTGCGGACGCCGCGACGAAGGCGGCCACCCCGAAGGCCAGCATGACGAGCCCGACCCACGCCCGCAACCGTTTCACGCCCGCGTCACCCCACGATCAGCCGTCGCTGCGCGGCGAAGCGTTCGGCTCAAGCCGGGCGGTACCCCGGCAGCGGGATCACGACTGCCCGGCGATCGGCGCGACTAACACGTCTCGCACGAAAGACCCAGGGGATCAGCTCGGGGGGCCGTCGGAGACTACGGATGGCAGCTCCGAGAAGTAGTCACGGAGCTTGGCGATCTGCCCGTCACGGAGGCGGAAGATCTGCAGGAGCGACATCGTCGTGCGCCGCCCGTCGGCTTCGTCGAAGGCGACGTCGATCTCGGCGATGAACACATCGGGATCCGCGGTGTCGTGCAGGACGTAGGCGGACCGTTCCAGGTTCATCGTGGCCTGGTAGGTCGGCTGCTGGTGATACACGCTGGTTCCGGCCCGGATCGCATCGCGGCCCACCAGGTGCCGGAGCGGATGGTCGTCGGGAGCCAGCGGCGAGTCGTACACACCGTCCTCGGTGAACATCGCTGCGATCGCGTCCGGGTTCCGGGTGATCGCGCCGGCGTACATGTACCGCTCGAAGACTTCCTTATGCGTAAGAGCCACTCTCCATTATAGCTCCCCCGACGTACTGCTGCGGCGGGAACACGGCGGCGCGGCACCTGCTTCGGCAGGGCACCGGCGATCCGGGCGATGCACTACGCTGTCGTCGTGTCCACTGAGCCGATCGACACCGCTGTTGCACACCCCGCGCGGCGCTACAACTACTGGCTCGGCGGCAAGGACAACTTCGCCGCCGATCGCGCATCCGCCGACGCGATCGCGGCAGCCTGGCCGAGCGCGCCGATCGCCGCGCGTGAGAACCGCAGGTTTCTCCAGCGGACGGTGCGCTATCTCGCCGGCGAGGTGGGCATCCGGCAGTTCCTGGACATCGGCACGGGCCTGCCGACCGCGGACAACACCCATGAGGTCGCGCAGTCCATCGCGCCGCAGACCCGCGTGGTGTATGTCGACAACGACCCCATGGTGATGGTCCACGCCCGGGCGCTGCTGACCAGCGCGCCCGAGGGCCGCACCGCCTACCTGGAGGCGGACCTGCGCGACCCGGGCCGCATTCTGGCCCACCCGGAGCTGCGCTCGACGCTCGACCTCAGCCAGCCGGTCGGGCTCATGCTCGTCGCGGTGCTGCACTTCATCCACGGCGAAGGCGCCGGCGTGCCGATCGTGCGCGAGCTGCTCGAGGCTCTGCCGTCGGGGAGCTACCTGGTCGCGAGCAACGCGACGAAGGACCCGTCGCCGCCGCAGGTCGTCGAGCTGTATGACCGGATGCTCGCCAGCGGCCAGACCGACATCTGGCCGCGGGACAGAGCCGAGTTCAGTGCCCTGTTCGACGGGCTGGAGCTGGTCGACCCCGGCGTCGTGCTGGTCAACGACTGGCGCTCGGAGAACGAGCCGCCGCCGCGACCGACCGGCGCGGAGGTCGCCGTCTACGGCGCGGTGGGCAAGCTGCCCTGATCACCCGCGCGGCCGGCGCCGTCCGGGCCGAGGTGGATCTCGGCCCGGACGCCGTTCGTTGCCGGGTGGTACGTCAGGCGGTGTCGTCGTCGAGCACGGTCAGCCAGGCGAAGCCGTCCCCGATCGCGACGCCGACGGGTGCCGAGATCGTGATCTTGTACCGCAGGGACGCCGTGTTGACGGTGGTGTTGCCGGTGAGCGGCACCGCGATCGTCACGCTGCTCACCCCCTTCGGGATGGTGACGGGGAACGACAGCGCCGGCACCTGCCCGGCGGTCGCGGATCCGCTTGCCGACGTCTGCACCTGGACCGTGGCCGGGTCCTTCAGCGCCTTGCTCAGCGTGAGCCGCATCGTCGCGGTGCCCGGTCCGTTGCCCTCGGCGACGGTGGCGTCGGCGATGCTGGCCAGTTCCGCCCGCGTCGCCACGCCGCCGCCGACGGCCGGCGTGTCGAAGGTGAAGTCCGACAGGTACACCCCGCCGGTCGGGGTCGCCGGCCGTACCGTGATGGACCGGACGTTCTTCAGGTCGATCTTCGGCAGCGCGTCGAGCGGCACCCGGACCGTGCGCAGCCAGGTCTTACCCAGCCGGCTGATCCCGTTCGCCGTGTTCGTCGAGGCCGGGAACGGGGTCAGGGCCGGGCTGACGTCGCCGACCCGCACGGTCGCGGAACGGCCCTTGCCGTCGACGATCGTGACGTCGAGGTCGACGTCGCCGACCGCGGACTCGTCCCGCGCCGCCCGGAACGTCAGCGCGTCGTACCGGTTGACGTCGAACTGTCCCGGTGCCAGCGCGACCTGCAGCGCCGGCGAGACCGACGCGGCGCTCCACTGCAGCCGCAGGACCGGGCTGAGCGGCACCGACGGCGCGAACGTCGCCGGCGTCCAGTGCGGGACCTTCGACGTCGCGGTGGTCGACGAGCACGGGGTGTCGCCGGGGAGCACCCGCGCGGCCACGCTGTAGCAGTACGCCCCGAGGTCGAAGCCGGACATCGTGACGTTCGGGGCCGGACGTTCCAGCGGCGCCACGTCCGTCCGGGACGTGCGGGGCTGCTGGGCCTCCGAGTAGACGACGGCGCGTCCGGTCGATGCAACGGTACCGTTGGTGCCGTCGAACAGCGGCAGGAACGCCTCCTCCTTGCCCTGCACGAGCCGGAAGAAGCCGGCCATGTAGGCGGTGCCGACGGCCCGCTGCTCGGCCGCGGTCAGCCGGCTCGGGCTGGCGCTGCCGCACACCTCGTCGTTGGCCGGCGACCAGTCGTCGCTGGACGGCGCGACCGACACGCCGGGCGTCCACTCGGTGTTGAAGAAGTTGTGGTCGGCGCCCATGACCATCAGCGACGAGCGCAGCACGTCGTCGCGGTAGGAGTAGCGGGTGTCGTCGTAGAAGTGCTGCCCCTGCTGGTTGGAGACGTCGCCGTCGCAGTACGGCAGGATCACCGCCATCGGCACGCCCGGCAGCGTCGCCCGGCCGAAGTCGACCGGCGCGAGCGGCAGCACGGCCCGGATGCCGTACTGCTGCTTCCGCTCGGCGTTGAGCAGCGCGGCCTCGACGACGCCCTCGCCGCCGCGGGAGTGCCCCATCAGCCCGACGTTGTCCAGGTCCAGCCGCCCCGACAGCGGGTGGCGCTTCGGCCCCTTGGAGTCGTTCCTCGACGCCAGCAGGTCCAGGTGCGCCATGACCAGCTGCCCGCGGGCCAGCGCCCCGTTGTCGTCGGTGAAGCTGGCGTCCTTGGCGTTGATGCCGTTGGCGCTGATCGACACGACGACGTAGCCGTGCGTGGCGAGCGCCTCCGCGGTCTCGGTGTACCCCAGATAGCTGTCGATGGGGATGAAGTCGGCCGCGCACGGCCAGTTGGTGTTGTTGGTCTGCCGGGTCGTCGGGTTGTAGCAGGCCGAGTGCCGCCCGTGCAGGAACACGACGACCGGCCGCTTGCCCTTCGCCCCGGCCGGCGCGTAGACCGCCGCCCGCATCTCGACGGGCAGGTCGCTGAGGCCGGACAGCGTCGTCGCGGTGTCCCCGAGGTCGTAGTCGAGGCGCTCGACCGGGTACGGCCCGGGCTGCGCGGGATCGGTGTAGACCGGCTTCTTGCCGTGGCTTTTCACGGTCGCGGGCGGGGCGGCGGACTTCGCCGCCGCCTGGGTGCCGGGCACCACGCCGTTCCAGGCGACCTCGACGCGCTTCGCTGCGGTGACGGTGATGTCGGTCGTCTCGACGGTGAGGGTGAGCCCGTCAGGGGACTCGCTGGCCGGGCCGATGATCCGGCCGTCGACGGCGAGTTCCGGGACGGCGTTGCGGACGGGCAACGGCTCGTTGAGCCGCAGCGTCACCCGGGCACCGCCGTCGGGAAGGGTATCGACGGCGAAGCCGTTGGAGTTCGCGGACTCGTCGATCGGATCGGCTGCGGCGGGAGCGGCGACGAGGGTGGCCGCCGCCAGGCAGCCCGCGAGGATCGCGACCGGCAGCGTCGCCGCCGATCGACGCCGGTTGCGGAGGGGTGGTAACCGGAACATTTGGAGGTTCTTCCTTTCGCGCCGTGATCTTCAGCGCGAGAGCAAGCTAGGGACGGCGTGTTCCAGAAGATCACTTTCCGGGAGGCGGCCCGGTTACGAGGTGGCACGAATCCGTTTCGGATCGCTGCTCATCACCGCCCGAATGCCGCTCATCGGGCATTGGCACCCGGATCCCGGGACGGCCGGCGCTGCTCGTTCAGGACGGGGACGGGTGGCTCGCAGGTGCCGGCGACCGTGGCCGTGATGCCGATCCGGGCGCGCCGGCCGGAAGGCGCTTAGGGGATCGTCATCGCGCAGTGGGGGGAAAGCCCCCGGTCGAATTCGGGGGCGATCCGGATCGTTTTGGCGGAGGTACCGGCCGAGACTCGTCCGCATGACAGAGAGGCCCAGGTTCAGCGTCGTCATTCCGTGCTTCAACGAGGCCGGCTACCTCACCGATGCGCTCCTGTCCCTGCGTAAGCAGGACTTCGACGGAGTGTTCGAGGTCATCGTGGTCGACAACAACTGCACGGACGACACCGCGGGCATCGCCCGCGACTTCGGCGCGCGGGTGGTGGCCGAGCCGGTGCCGGGGGTGTGCAACGCCCGCCAGCGGGGCACGGAGGAGGCGCGGGGTGAGATCGTCGTGTCGACCGACGCCGACACGGTGCACGGCCGCGACTGGCTCAGCCGGATCGACGCACGGTTCCGCGACGACGAGCACATCGTCGCGGTCGTCGGGCCGTGCCGGTACGCCGACGGCCCGCGCTGGGGCCGGTACTACGGCCGGGCGCTCTTCGGCGCGGTCAACGGCGTGCACCGGCTGACCGGGCGAGCCGTGTACGCAAGCGCCACGAACATCGCCTTCCGGCGCGAGGCGTGGACGGGATACGACACCGGCCTGACGCAGGGCGGCGACGAACTCGACCAGCTGCGCCGGCTGCGCGGGCGGGGCCGGGTCGTCTACGACCACGGCAACCCAACGTACACGTCGGGCCGGCGGCTCAGCCGCGGGCTCGCGTACAACCTGTTCGTGACCCTGCCCGTGCACTATCTGCTGACGTATGCCGTGAACCGGATCGCGGGGCGGCGCGTGCTCGGATCGGCGCCGGCGTTCCGCGACGACGCGGGGTCGTTCGAGGCGACCCTGGCGGCCGGCCGGGAGGCGGAGCGGTGATCGTCCTGGCCGCGCTGGTAGTCCTGGCCGTCCTCGGCACGTTGTACTGGCTGCTGATGTCGCCGTTCGCCCCGTCGTCGCGCGACTACCCGTACCACGGCCCGGCCGGCGAGCGGGTGGTGGCGCTGACCTTCGACGACGGCCCGAACGAGCCCTACACCTCGCAGATCCTCGACGTCCTGGCGGCGCACGACATCCGGGCGACCTTCTTCCACGTCGGACAGTGTGCCGAGCGGCACCCTGAGGTCGCCGCGCGCGTCATCGACGCCGGCCACGTCGTCGGCAACCACTCGCTGAGCCACCGGTTCGGCACGTACCTGCGGCCGAGGGCGTTCGAGCGGGAGGTCGCGCGGACCCAGGGCATTTTGGCGCGCATCACCGGCCGGACCCCGGCGCTGGCCCGCACACCGTGGCTGTGGCGGCAGCCGGCGCTGCTGCGGATGCTGCGCCGGGGCGGCCTGCACCCGGTCGCCGGCGAGTTCGGCCACGCGCTGGAGGTGTTCCAGCCGTCCGGCGCCCGGATGGCCCGCCGCGCCATCGCCAAGACGCGCCCCGGTTCGATCCTCATCTTCCACGACGGGTTCGACGGCCGCGGCGGCGACCGCACCGAGACGGTCGTCGCGGTGCGCGCGACGATCGAGGGGCTGCTGGCCCGCGGCTACCGGTTCGTGACGGTGGACGAGCTGCTCGGCGTGCCCGCGTACCAGACCGCCGGGTAGGGTTCCGGCCGTGGCACCGGACCGTGCCCGCGTGCCGCGACGCCTCGGTGCGCCGACTCTACTCGGACGGGCCCGTCCACCTTGGGTCTTCACGCAGAGTGAAGGTCAAGTCGCCGCCCCGCCTTGACCGCGCCAGCCCGGCCGATCATGCTGTCCGGCAACACACCGGCGTGGGAGGGCGGCGATGATCTACAGCAGCAGGTATCCGGACGTGGCCGTGGTCGACGAGCTCATCCATGACCGGGTGCTCGGCCGGGCCGCCGCCCGAGGCGCGCTGCCCGCGCTGGTCGACGCGGTCTCCGGGCGCACGATCACCTACGGCGAGCTGGCCGTACTCGTCGAGCGGCTCGCCGCCGGGCTGTCCGCCGAGGGCATCGGCGCCGGCGACGTCGTCGCCCTGCACTCGCCGAACACGGTGCTGTTCCCGGTCGTCTTCTACGCCACCACCCGCGCCGGCGGCACCGTCACGACGCTCTCGCCGCTCGCCACCGCGCCGGAGATCGCCAAGCAGCTCGTCGACGCCAAGGCGCGGCTGCTGGTGACGGTGTCGGCGCTGCTCCCGGCGGCGCGGGACGCGGCCGAGCGGGTGCGGGCCGAGACCGGCACGGCGATCGAGGTGCTCGTCTGCGACGAGGCCGAGGGGCACCGCTCGGTACTTGGCCTGCTGCGCGACGGGGCGGCGCCGGCGCCCGCCGTCGACCCGGCCACGGGCGTCGCCGTGCTGCCGTACTCCAGCGGTACCACGGGCGTGCCCAAGGGCGTGATGCTCTCGCACCGCAACATCAGCACGAACCTGGAGCAGATCGCCGGACTGCACCGCATCGACGAGGGCGACCGCATCATCGCCATCCTGCCGTTCTTCCACATCTACGGCATGGCGGTGCTGCTCAACAACGCCCTCATGCGCGGCGCCACCGTCTACGTGCACCCGCGCTTCGACCTCGACGCGTTCCTCACCAGCCTGGAGCGCGACCGGATCACGCACGCCTACCTCGCGCCGCCGGTCATGCTGGTGCTCGCCAAGCACCCCAAGGTCGGCCAACTCGACCTGTCGCACCTCAAGCGGATCATCTGCGCCGCGGCCCCGCTCGACGCCGCGCTGCAGGCCGCCGTCGCCGAGCGGCTCGGGGTGGAGATCGGCCAGGCGTACGGGATGACGGAGCTGTCGCCCGGCTCGCACATCCACGTCGACGGCGCCGCCGACGAGCCGCCGGCCTGCGTGGGCAGCCTGTTCCCGTCGACGCAGGCGCGCCTCGTCGACGTGGCCAGCGAAGCCGACGTGGCCGCCGGCGAACCCGGCGAGCTGTGGATCCGCGGCCCGCAGGTGATGCTGGGGTACTTCGGGCGCCCCGAGGACACCGACGCGATGATCGACGCCGACGGGTGGCTGCACACCGGCGACATCGCCCGCGTCGACGCCGACGGCAACTGGTTCATCGTCGACCGGGTCAAGGAGCTCATCAAGTACAAGGGCTACCAGGTCGCCCCGGCCGAGCTGGAGGCGCTGCTGCTGGGCCACCCGGACATCGCCGACGCGGCCGTCATCGGCGTCTACGACGACGACAACGCCGAGATCCCGAAGGCGTTCGTGGTGCCGATGCCGGGCGCGGCGCTCACCGCGGAGGCGGTGATGGACTACGTGGCCGGGCTGGTCGCCCCGTACAAGAAGGTCCGCCGCGTGGAGCTCCTCGACGCGATCCCGAAGGCGGCCTCCGGCAAGATCCTGCGCCGCGAGCTCCGCCAGCGCGAACGCGCCCAGTCCTGAGCGACGATTCCGGCGCCGGCGGGCGCGTGACGAGGCAGCGTCCGGCGATTGCCTCCGACGACGGTGTCGCACCGGTCGGTTCGCGCCGTGAGCGGGGCCATACCGTCGCGCTGACCGCGTTGATGCTCGCCGCGTCACTGCTGTACGCGACCGTGTCACTCAACCGGTTCCGTACGTGGCGCGCATCGACGTACGACCTGGTCATCTTCGACCAGGCCGTGCGGTCCTACGCCCACGGGCAGCTTCCGGTGGCGATCGTCAAGGGCGTCCACAACGGATTCGGCCCTGATTTCAGCGTGCTGGGCGATCACGTGTCGCCGGTCCTTGTCCTCCTCGCCCCGCTGTACCTGGTATATGACGATCCCCGCACGCTCCTGGTGGCGCAGGCCGTGCTGCTGGCCTGTGCGATCGCGCCGCTGTGGCGGTTCACCCGGCGCGAGCTGGGTGTCACCGCGGCGTACGGTGCCGCCGCGGCGTACGCGCTGTCGTGGCCGGTGGCCGGTGCGGTCAGCTTCGACTTCCACGAGGTCGCATTCGCCCCGCTGCTGCTGGCGGT
Organism: Dactylosporangium sucinum; assembly: GCF_014647515.1. Lineage (GTDB taxonomy): Bacteria > Actinomycetota > Actinomycetes > Mycobacteriales > Micromonosporaceae > Dactylosporangium > Dactylosporangium sucinum. Next base: position 345,488 of record NZ_BMPI01000001.1, read on the forward strand.
GCTCTTCGACCAGCTCTCCATGCTGCGCCACGGGGCCGGGCGCGGGTGGCGGCTCGCGCTGGCCGCCGCGGCCGTGTTGTGCGTCAAGGAGGACCTCGGCCTGGCCTTGGCGGGTGTCGGGCTGTGCCTGCTGCTGCCGTACCGCGGCCGGCCGCCCGGGCGCGGCGATGTGCTGCTCGGACTCGGCTGCCTGCTCGGCGGGCCGGCCTACACCGCGTTCGCCACGCAGGTGATCATTCCCGCGTTCGGCGGCCGGCCCGACTACTACTGGTCGTACGACCATCTCGGCCCCACCGTGCCGGCCGCGCTGTGGCACGTCGTCAGCCAGCCGGTCGACGCCTGGTACACCGTGACCCATCCGGCGACGAAGATCAACACCATGCTCCTGCTCCTGGCCGTCGGCGCGCTCACGCCGCTGGTGTCGCCCTACCTCGCGGTCACACTGCCGCTGCTGGCCGAACGGATGCTCTCCGAGTCCCCGGGCTGGTGGGGCACCGGCGCGCAGTACAACGCCTTCCTGGTGATTCCGCTGCTGTGTGCCGGCGTGGACGGGGCGGCCCGGATTGCCCGCCGCTGGCCCTCCCGACGCGTCGCCACGGCCTGGACGGTCACCGTGGTGACCGTTGCCGGGGTGGCCCTGCCCAACTTCGCCTTCCGTGAACTGTTCCGCACGTCGGCCTGGCGGCAGACCGACGACATGCGCGCGGCGGCACACGCCGCGGCCCACATCCCCGACGCGGCACTGGTCGAGACCGCATCCAGCATCGGGCCGCAGCTGACCAGCCGCACACAGGTGCTGCTGTGGGACCGGACGCCCCGCTGGGCGCCCTGGGTCGTCGCCGATATCACGCGACCACAGTTCCCGTTCTGCAGCATCGACGACCAGCGCGCACGGGTCGAACTGCTCCGCAGCCACGGCTACCGGATCGTCTTCCAGGAGAACGACTTCGTGGTGCTGCACAACCCGTCCGCCGTGCCCGAGCTGTTCGCCCCGCCCGCCCCACCGTGCGCCTGACAGGCGAAGTCAGGCCTGTCGATACGCGTCTGCACCGCTCGCTCCTGGATCCACATGTCGTCGGACCGCAGGAGGCCGACGACCTGCGCTTCGTGCGTGGCCGAGCTGAGGGCGAGCGCCTGGCCGGGCGCCTCCCCGGACCGCCGGGGGCTGACGTGGTTGGCCAGCCCCCGGCTCACTGCGTCGCGATCTCAGCCGGTGAAGGTGGCCGTGATCTGGGTGAACTGCCAGTTGTTCTGGGCGATGCCGCTGCAGTTGGAGACCACGCCGCCGCCCGGGCA
>NZ_BMPI01000002.1:0-111450 GCF_014647515.1 Dactylosporangium sucinum
AGGCCGCTCACCATGGGCTCAGGGCGGAGCTCAGGCGGCCGGAGCGAAGCGGAGGACGCATGAGCGGTTCCGGAGCGCAGCGGAGGAGGCCGCTCATCATGGGCTCAGTGTGGGGCTCGTGCGGCCGGAGCGGAGCGGAGGTCGCATGAGCAGGACTGTTCTGGTGACTGGCGGCAACCGCGGGATCGGGCTCACCGTCGCGCGGGCGATGGCGGACGCCGGCGACAAGGTCGCGGTCACGTACCGGACCGGCACGCCGCCCGAGGGCCTCTTCGGGGTGCGGTGCGACGTCACCGACCCGGAGGCCGTCGAGGCGGCGTTCGACGAGATCGAGGCGCAGCACGGGCCGGTCGAGGTGCTCGTCGCCAACGCCGGCATCATCCGGGACGCCCTCGTGCCGATGCTGGCCGTCGACGACTTCGCCGCGGTGCTCGACACCAACGTGGTGGCGGCGTTCCGGGTGGCCAAGCGGGCCAGCGAGGGCATGCTCAAGGCCCGCTGGGGGCGGATCGTGTTCGTGTCGTCGGTGATGGGCTTCATGGGCTCGCCCGGCCAGGCGAACTACGCCGCCTCGAAGAGCGCCATGCTCGGCCTGGCCCGCTCGCTCGCCTGGGAGCTGGGGCCGCGGAACATCACGGCGAACGTCGTCGTGCCGGGCCTCATCGAGACCGACATGATCTCCGACCTGTCCGACCGCCGGCGCGACGAGCTGGTGCGCCAGACCGCGCTGCGCCGGACCGGCACCGCGCAGGAGGTGGCCTCGGTCGTGCGCTTCCTGGCCGGCGACGACGCCGCCTTCGTCACCGGCGCGGCGGTCCCGGTGAGCGGCGGGCTGGCGATGGGACTCTGACCCGCGGCCGGGCGGTGAGCCCGCCCGGCCCGCCCCGCGCGTCCAGCGGGAACCAGACCTCGACCTTCGTGCCGGCGCCCGGCTCGCTCGTCACGCGCAGCGTGCCGCCGGCGCCGGCCACCCGCTCGGCCATCGAGCGCAGCCCGTGGCCTTTGCCGCCGGGCGCGGCGGCGGGGTCGAAGCCCACGCCGTCGTCGGCGACGGTCGCCCGCACGCCGGCCGACGAGACCTGCACGGCGACGTCCAGGCGGCCCGCGTCGGCATGGGTCAGCGCGTTGCGCATCGCCTCGCGCAGGACGCTGACGACCTCGCAGCGCAGCTCGTCGGTGAGGCCGTGCTCCCAGCCGTGCACCGCGACGGTGATCTCGGTGCGGGCCGGCTCGACCGAGTGCACGAAATCCCACAGCGCCGTCTCCAGCTCGGTGGGGCCGGCCTCGCAGGGCCGCAGGTCGGTGGTGATCCAGCGGACCACGCCGAACAGCTCGTCGAGCGACCGGCTCACCGCGTCCATCCGGTCGGCGGCCGCGTCGGGGCTGCGCTCCAGCGTCAGCTTGTAGAGGTCCAGGCGGCGCATCACGACACTCAGCCCGTTGCCGAACTGGTCGTGGATCTCGCGGGCGAGCCGCTGCCGGTACGCCGTCTGGGCCGCCTGGTCCCGCTCCCGTTGCGCCGCCTCGGTGGCCCGGGCGACCGCCGCCAGCCGCGCGTCGGCGCACCGGCGCAGCGCGACGAGCGCCCCGGCGAGCGCGAGCGGCTCGGTCCCGGCGGCGGCGAGCTCGGCGGCCGCCTCGTCGAACAGCGCGCCGAGCGCCTCGGCCGCCTCGTCATACCGCCCGGTCAGATCCACCGGGAGGCTGGCCGGCTCGTCGCGCCAGTCGGCGAGCACCTGCCCGACGAGGTCGCGAAGCTCGGGGTCGTCGAATCGTCGGGCGACCCGGTCGCCGAGCCGGCGGACCTCTTCCGGCCCGATGCCGACGGCGGTCCCGGAATTGCTGCGAACGCTGACCATAATCGCCCCGCGTCCATTTCGGTGGGAGATTTCCGGCGAGCCTTTCCGAATCACGGAAAGGTGATGTCCACTATATTCGCCGGTCCGCGGAGCGTCCAGCCGAAACGACGATCAGGGCGGCCGCCGCGACGAGCACGACCAGCGCCGCGAGCGCGGCGAGGGTGGTCGCGTCGGGCCGGAACAACGGCTGCGCGCGGTAGGCCTGCCAGGTGGTCAGCGCGACGATCCCGGCGTAGCCGCCGGCGGCGACCAGGACGAGCCGCACGCGGGTCGCGGTGGCCCCGAGGGCGGGCCGGCGGCGGCTCAGCGCGCGCAGCGCGAGCGCTACCAGGGGCAGCAACTGCAGGGCGTGCATGGCGAGGAAGTGCGGGATCCGCAGGTCGCCGCCGATCGTGCTCCAGCCGGTGACCGGCAGGCCCGGTCCGCCGTCGGGCACGCCGACCGTGTGGGCGCCGATGAGCGTCGGCTGGCCGGCCTGCGCCGCCGCCTTCTGCGCGGCGGTGGGCACGTTCATGAAGAAGCCCTCGACCATGCCGGCGAAGGCGATGAGCAGCCCGAACCGGAAGGCCCAGCGCAGCTCGGGCTCGAGCGCGTGGTCGCGCAGCAGGAGCACGACGATCAGGATGAGGTTGCCGAGGTACAGCGCGAGCACGCCCACCGTCATGACCTGGATGACCTGCGCGTCGACCGGCGTCATCGTGTTGAAGTGGCTGTAGTGCCCGCGCGCGGCCTGGAACGAGATCGCGCCCAGCTCGGCCAGCAGCGCGGCGGCGAGCGCGGTGCCGGCCCACCACGCCACCCGCCGGCCCTTGCGGAACCGCGGCAGCAGCCAGGCGAGCGTGATCGCGTAGATGCCGAACGACAGCGTGAACTTCATCGGCTTGAGCCACACCGGCGCCCCGCCGAGCGTCCGGTCGTCGGCGACCAGGCCGGCGAGGGTGAACAGGAAGCCGGCGGCGGTGACCGCCGCGACGAACAGCAGGGGCCGGTGCAGGCGGACCGGTCCGGGCCGCCGGTCCGGCACCGGTTGCGCCGGCTTCTGGGTCTCCAGGCTCATCGCCGCTCCTCGGTCGGGTGAATTTTCCACAGGCTTCCAGCCGGGCATAGAAGCGCCGTAGAATCACCGTCGAATCCACCCTTCCGAGACGCACACTGGTCGATGTCAATACCCCTTTATATACGGCTCGATGTGTCGTCCGTGGTATTGCTCTTAACGACCGTGAATCCGCGGCATACGCTTCCGACCGGTGACGCCGAAAAGGTGCGTCGAAATGCGGGGAGGCGGCAATGTCAAACACTTCGGTCGCGGCCACCGTCGACGAGCGGATGTCGAGGATCCGGCAGATCGTGGTCGACGAGCTGGAGCTGGATCTGGCCCCGGAGGAGCTGGACGGGCAGGCGAGCTTCGTCGACGAGTACGAGGCCGACTCGCTGGCGCTGATCCAGATCGTGTCGCGGATGGACCGCGAGCTGGGCGTCAAGCTGGCGCCGGCGGAGATCGAGCGGCTGGTGAACCTGGAGGCGATCCGGGCCGCCGTCGAGGCGCAGGGATGACCCAGCGCGCCGGGCGGCGGGTCGTCGTCACCGGGCTCGGCGCGGTCAGCAGCCTCGGCATCGGTGCCGACGCGCTGACCGCGGCGATCCGGGCCGGCCGGGTCGGCACCGGGCCGATCACCGGCTTCGACACCACCGGCTTCCCCTACGTGCGGGCCGGCGAGGTGCGCGACTTCGAGCCGGCCGACCTGCTGCGGCGGGTCACTTCCGAGCGGTGGGGCCGCAGCAGCCTGCTGGCGGCCGCCGCCGCGGTCCTGGCGGTCCGGGACGCCGACCTCGACCCCGCGCGGCTCGACCGGCTGCGGGCCGGCTCGGTCATGGGCACCACGAGCGGCGAGTCGCAGGTCGTCGACCGGCTGGCCGCCGAGTGGGTGGGCGGCGGGCTCAAGTCGCTCGACCCGGGCCTGGTCGCCCAGGTGCCGGCCAGCCAGATCGCGGTCGCGGTCAACACCGAGCTGGGGCTGACCGGCGACGCGCTGACCCTGTCGACGGCCTGCGCGGCCAGCAACTACGCGCTCGGCTACGCCGCCGACCTGGTCCGCAGCGGCGAGGCCGACCTGATGCTGTGCGGCGGCGCCGACTCGGTGAACCGGTACAACCACGCCGGCTTCTACCGGCTCGGCGCCCTCACCGAGGAGGTGTGCCGGCCGTTCGACGCCGAGCGGCAGGGCATCCTCACCGCCGAGGGCGGCGTGGCGCTGCTCCTCGAGCCGTACGACCGGGCCGTGGCGCGCGGCGCCCGCATCTACGCGGAGTTCCTCGGCTACGGGCTGAGCTGCGACGCGAAGCACATGGTGCACCCCGACGCGGCAAGCATCGCCGGGTGCGTCCGGTCGGCCCACCGCGACGCCGGGATCGAGCCGGACGACGTCGACTACATCTGCGCGCACGGGACCGGGACACCGACCAACGACGTGACGGAGGTCGCGGCGGTACGGGCGGTGTTCGGCGACCGGGTGCCGCCGATCAGCTCGATCAAGTCGATGCTCGGCCACACGATGGGCGCCGCCAGCGGGTTCGGCGCGCTCGTCTGCTGCCGGGCGATCCACGACGGCTTCCTGCCGCCGACGGCCAACCTGCGCCGGGTCGACCCGGCGCTCGGGCCCGGCCTCGACTGCGTGCCCGGCACGGCCCGGCCCGCCGACGTGCGGATCGCCGAGAACCACGGGTTCGCGTTCGGGGGCAACAACGCCATCACGATCCTGGGGAAGGTCGCATGACGACGACAACCGACCGTCCGGCCGTGCGGCCGCTGGCGGTCACCGCCGAGGGCGTGGTGACGCCGGCCGGCATCGGGCTCGACACGCTCGTCGACGCCCTCGGCGGCCGGGCGGCGGCCTGCGCCGACCCGGCGAAGCTGCCCGGCCAGGAGGTGCTGCCGGAGCCGGTGCGGCTGGTCGAGGACCTGCGGCTGGCCGAGCACGTCGGGCGCAAGGGCACCCGGTACCTCGACCGGACCACCGCCCTCGGGCTGGTCAGCAGCCACCTCGCGCTGCGCGGCAGCGGCCCGGGCGACCCCGCGGCGACCGGCGTGGTCGTCGGGACCAGCTCGGGCAGCCTGCGCAGCATCGGCGAGTTCGCGCGGGACACGCTCGTGCGCGACGAGCCGTACCTGGTCGACGCGGCCACCTTCCCGAACACGGTGATGAACTGCTGCGCCGGCCAGATCGCGATCTGGAACGGGCTGCAGGGCGTCAACGCGACCGTCGCGGGTGGACAGCTGTCGAGCTTCCACGCGGTGCGGTACGGCCGGAACGCCATCAATGCCGGGCGGGTGGGCCGGGTGCTGCTCGGCGGCGTCGAGGAGCTGTGCCCGCAGACCGCCTGGGGCTGGCGGGCCACGCGGCTGCTCGACCCGCAGATGCCGATCGGCGAGGGCTGCGCGCTGTTCGTCGTCGAGGACGCCGAGGCGGCCGCGGCGGCGGGCCGGACGGTCGCCGCCGAGCTGCTCGCGTGCGAGGTCGAGTCGCCCGGGCCGGTCGACGCCCGGCCGCCGATGGCGCACCGGCTGGCCCGCACCGTGACCCGGGCGCTGGCGCGCAGCGGGGTCCGGCCCGAGGAGGTGTCGCTGGTCGCGCCGGGCGCCACCGGGCTGGCCGGGCTGGACGCCGCCGAGCAGCGGGCGATCCGCCGGACGCTCGGGCCGGGGACCGCCCAGCTGCGGGTGAAGGACGTCGTCGGCGAGTGCTTCAGCGCCAACGGCGCCCTGCAGCTGGCCGCGGTGCTGGCCCACTGGCGGGCGCCGGACGCCGGCGGCCCGGTGGCGCTGCTCACCGCGCTCGGACCGGACGGGTCGGCCGGCTGCCTGGTCGTGCGGCGGGCCGCGTCGTGAAGCCGATGGTCTGGTTCGACTTCGGCGGCGTGCTGTCGCCGCCGATGGCCGACATCTTCGCGGCGTACGAGCGCAAGACCGGGCTGTCGCGCGAGCAGTTGGAGAGCGCGATGCACGCGGTCACCGCCGACCTCGGCCGGCACCCGCTCGCCGCGCTGGAGGTCGCGCTCATCACCGAGGCCGAGTGGGGCCGGCGGCTGCGGGCGGCGCTGCGGGTGCGGTACCCGGGCGCCGACCTGTCCCGCAGCCGCCTGGAGACGTTCGGCGGGCAGTGGTTCGACGGCATCGAGGCCAACCACGCCATGGTGGCGACGCTGCACGCCGTGCGGGAGCACGGCTGCCGGGTCGGCATCCTCACCAACAACGTCCGCGAGTGGGAGCCGTACTGGCGGGAGATCGTCCGGCCGGTCGGCGACGTCGACTGCGTCGTCAACTCGTGCGAGGTCGGGGTGCGCAAGCCGGAGCCGGCCATCTTCCGCATGGCCGCCGACGCGGCCGGCGTCGCGCCCGAGGACTGCGTGCTCGTCGACGACGTCGAGGAGAACTGCGCCGCCGCCCGGTCGCTGGGCTGGCGGGCCGTGCACCACCGCACCGACGCGGACGCCCGTGACCTGTTGTTCGCCCTCATCGAGTTGGAGACGCCATGACCACCGCCGCCAATGTCCGGGTGTCGATCGGCGACATTCCCGGGCTCGACCCCTCCCCGCTGTACACCGTGATCCCGCAGCGCACGCCGAGCGGAATCCCGCAGGTCGTCCTGCCCAGCGGCCACACCGCCGCGCACCTGACGCGGTTCAAGGACGTCAAGGCCGTGCTCATGGACTCCTCGTTCAGCCGGTCGGTGACGAACACGCCGGACGGCCCGAGCTTCCTGCCCACGATCACGCCGCCGGAGCTGCTCATCAACCTCGACCTGCCGCACCACCCGCGGCTGCGGGCGCTGGTGACGAGCGACTACAGCGCGAACGCGATGGGCGCGCTGCTGCCGGCGCTGCAGGACCTCGTCACGGCGCGCTTCGCGGCGCTGCGGGCGGCCGACCGGCCGGACCTGTTCGCCGACGTGCTCGACGAGATCCCGCTGCGGTTCAACTGCCTGCTGCTGGGCATCCCGGACGAGGACGTGCCGTACTTCCGGCCCTCGGCGCGGATCGTGCAGATCGCCGCCCGCGACGACGTCGACGGCCTCGTCGAGCACTTCTTCCTGGTGTACAACTACGTCCTCGATCTGGTCGGCGGGAAGCGCCCGGTGCGGCCGGAGGGCCTCATCGCCCGGCTGCTGGCCGCCCGCGACCGCAGCGACCCGCCGCTCACCGACGCCGACCTGGCCGGGCTCGTCCTCGCCTCGGTGCTCGGCGGCGACCAGAACAGCCTGTCGGTCATGACGAAGTCGGTGTACGCGCTGCTGGCCGCCCCGCCGCTGTGGCAGCGGCTGGTCGCCGACCCGGACGTCGCGCCGAAGCTCGTCGAGGAGCTCATCCGGTTCATCCCGCTGGGCCGCATGTCGGCGTTCCCGCGGGTCGCGACCCGGCCCTTCCACAGCTCCGAGGGCGACCTCGCCGAGGGAGACCTGGTCTACCCGAACGCCTTCCTGGCCAACCGGGATCCCGAGGTGTACCACGAGCCGCTCGTCATCGACCCGGACCGCTCCGGCCCGCGGCACCTGCAGTTCGGCTACGGCATGCACCACTGCCTCGGCGCCGCGATGTCGCGGCTGCAGATCGAGACGGTGCTGACCCGGCTGGCGGCCGAGTTCCCGGCGCTCGCCCTCGACGCGGACCCGGCGACGCTGCCGTGGGACGACGGGGTGCTGCTGCGTCGCCCCACCGCCCTGCCGGTCCGCTGGTGACCCCTTCGTTCACGTGCCCGAGGTGAGGATCTCTCGGTGGAGGGACCTCACCTGGGCCGACGGGTCGATCCCGAGCTCGTCGGCGAGGATCCGGCGCAGCCGCTGGTAGGCGTGCAGCGCCTCGCTGCGCCGGTCGGAACGGAACAGCGCCTCCATGTAGCGGGTGTGGAACCACTCGTGCAGCGGGTAGCGCGACACCAGCCCGCGCAGCTCCGCCACGAGCGCCCGGTGCCGGCCGAGCTGCATGTGCAGGCCGACCCACGACTCCAGCGCCGTGATCTTCATTTCCTCCAGCTGGGCGATGTGCTGGCGTAACGGCCGCCCGGCCGGCAGGTCGGACAGCGCGGGGCCGCGCCACAGGCCGAGCGCCTCGTCGAGCAGCCGCAGCGCGGTGGCCGGCTCCTCGTCCTTGGCCTGCCGGGTCAGGTCGCAGAACCCGTGCACGTCCAGCTGCCCCGGGCCGACCGCCAGCACGTAGCCGGTCGTCTCCGCCGTGCCCAGCGTTTCACTGAGCCCCGGCGTGACATTGTCCAGTGACCGCCGCAAATGGTAAATGTGGGTCCGCAGGGTCGCCACCGCCGTCTTCGGCGGTTGTTCGTCCCACAACTCGTCGACGAGCGTGTCGGCGGACACCACCTGATTCGCCCGGGCCAGCAACAGGGCCAGGACCTTCCGGACCTTCGGCCCGCGCATCGGCCGTGGATCCGGGCCCACCCGCAGTTGCAGCGGACCGAGGATGCCATAGCGCACGCATTCCGGTTTCAGCATCAATCCCCCAGTGACACGCTTTGACCTCCCTCAATGCTACGGGACCTTGCGCGGGTGACCTGCCACCAAGCAGGCAGCGGCGATGCCTCTTAAGTGACATGCGGGGGGTCTTTGGGTGTCACCGCATTGCGGGCGCGCGTTTCCGCATGATGACGTGACGGTGTCGGCATTTTCACATTGCGAGGGAGCACGTCGGATGACGGCACTGGCCAATTCCGCGACACCGACCCGGAACCATCCGGGAATCACGCTATTCGTGGTCTGCATGGCCGTTCTCATCGTGCCGCTGGGGATCAGCGGGACGTCGGCGGCCCTGCCCGAGATCGGCGCGCGGCTCGACGCCGATCTCGTCCCCCTGCAGTGGGTGGTCAACTCGTACAACATCGTCGCGGCGAGCCTCATGCTCGTGGCGGGCTCGTTCAGCGACCGCTTCGGCCGCCGGCGGATCTTCACGCTCGGCACCGGCCTCTACGCGCTGTCACTGCTGGTGACGGTCTTCGCCACGAACATCTACGTCGTCGACGTGGCGCGCGGCTTCGCCGGCCTCGGCGCGACCGGCATCATGACGGCCGGCACCGCCATCCTCGCCTCCGCGTTCGACGGCCCGGCCCGCGCGCGGGCGTTCGGCGTGCTCGGCGTGACGATCGGCGCCGGCCTGGCGCTCGGCCCGACCTCCAGCGGCCTGCTCGTCGGCGCGTTCGGCTGGCGGGCGGTGTTCGTCGCGCACCTGCTGATCGTGGTGGCGTCGATGATCGGGCTGCCGTTCGTGGCCGAGAGCAAGGCGCCGAGCGCCAGCCGGGTCGACTGGGCCGGCGTGGTGACGTTCACGGCCAGCCTGGTGCTGTTCACCCTCGCGATCATCTCCGGCCCGCAGTACGGCTGGGGCAGCGGGCGGATCATCGGGCTGTTCGCCGCCTCGGCCGTGATGCTGGTCGTCTTCGCGTTCGTGGAGCGGGGCCGGCCGGACCCGATGCTCGACCTGAGCCTGCTGAAGAACAAGGCGTTCATCTCGGTCAACCTGCTCAACGTGGGGATCTCGGTCGGGTTCGTGGCCCTGCTCGTGGTGCTGCCGGCGTACTTCATCAGCGCCAACGGCGCCAGCGCCCGCACGGCCGGCGTCACGATGCTGCTCATGACCGGCCCGATCCTCGTCTCGCCGCTGATCGCCGGCCGGCTGGTCGCCCGGGGCGTCCCCGCGCGGGTGATGCTCAGCGCCGGCATGCTCATCATCGCCGCCGGGTGCCTGGGCCTGACCGTGCTCAGCCCGGAGATCGGCATCCTCGCGCTGGCCGGCCCGCTGCTGCTCATCGGCATCGGCATGGGCGCGATGGTGGGCCTGCTCGACGGGGCCGCGGTCGGCACGGTCGAGCCGTCGCGGGCCGGCATGGCGGCCGGCATGTTCAACACGGTCCGGCTGGCCAGCGAGGCGGTCGCGGTCGTGGGCATGGTCGCGATCGTGGTGTCGGTGGTGCGGCCGAAGGTCGCCGACGGGCTGGGCCGGTTCCCCGACCAGCAGGGCACGGCGGGCGAGCTGGCCAACAAGGCGGTCGGCGGCGACGTGAGCGACCTGCCGGCGGGAGCGTTCCGCACGTTCCTGGCCGAGGCGCACACCTCGGGCGTGCACGTCGCGGTGGTGGCGTGCGCGGTGTTCTGCGCGCTGGCGGCGGTGCTCGCCTTCTCGCTGCTGCGCGAGCGCCCGGTGGGCGGCTTGGAGTCGCAGGCGGACGCGGCCCCCGAGGGCGCCCTGGAGAGCGCCTGACCCCGGCGGATCAGGCGGAGCGGCGGCCCGGGTAGCCGGGCTGGCCGTTGAGCGCCATCGCCTTGTTGACCGCGTCGATGCGGGACACGGCGCCCAGCTTGGCGAAGATGTTGCGCAGGTGGCGCTTGACGGTGCCCTCGGTGATCGACATCTGCTTGGCGATCTGGCGGTTGCTCAGCGCCTGGGCGGCGAGCGCGAGCACCTCGTGCTCGCGTGCGGACAGCGCGCCCGGCCCCGCGGCCTCCGCGGGGTCGGGGGCGTGGAAGCCGTTGCTCGACACCGACACGACCATCCGGCTGCGGTCGCGGTGCACGCTGCGGATCGCCGCCACGAGGTCCTGGCGGCTCACGCTCTTGTGCAGGTATCCGCGGGCGCCGGCCGACAGCATCTCCCGCACCAGCCCGGCGCCGTCGTGCATGCTCAGCGCGATGATCGAGGAGGACGGCGACACCTCCTTGATCCGCGCGAGCGTCTCCTGCGGGGTCTCGCCGGGCATCTCGATGTCGAGCAGCACGATGTCGGGCAGCACGCAGGCGGCCATCGCGACCGCCGACCCGCCGTCGCCCGCGGTGCCGACGATCTCGATGTCGTCCTCCATGCGCAGCAGTTCGGACACGGCCTCCAGCAAGAGGGTGTGGTCGTCGACCAGCAGGACACGGACAGGACTTCCACTCACAGACCCGAGCTCCTCGGTGCACTTGATCGAAGTTTCTACATGCAACGGGTGCGTATACCCCCGCTCACGTAGCGTACGTTCACCGGCCGCCGCCATGGGGGGCCCGGCGCTGTCCGCACGTAAATTCTTCGGTGCAACGGATACGGTACAGAAACCTGCCGCGGCGATTTGCGCAGGTCAGCGGCTGACGACGCTGAACACGAAGCCGACGATGACCAGGATGCCGATCACGCCGATCAAGACCAGGACGCCCGCGCCGGAGGCCTCGCCGCGGCCGTCACCGGACTCCAGCGGCTCGGTCGGCTCGTCGTGATCGGGGCGCACGGCGCATCCCTTCCGTCCGGAAAGTCGGGGTGTCGGCGGGGCCGACCTTAGGGCACCGGCGACCGGCCGCGCAAGGCGCCCCGATCACGATCCGCACACGGTCCGCCGACCGCGTCTCCAGTTGACCTTGGTGGGTCACGGTCGCCCTGGCAGCGGAAATCCACCAAGGTCAACCAGCGTCGGGCGAAGCCACAGCGCCGCGGCGCTGTGGGTCGCTCCGCGGGTACTCGTGACAGGAGACGAGCGGTCCGGGGGCGCGGTCAGTGGCCCAGGGCGCGGAGGTGGTCGTCGAGGCGGGCCGCCGCCGTGAGCATCGCTCGGGAGCGGGCGGCGAGGCGCTCGCGCCAGCTCGCCAGGGACGCGGCCAGCGGCTCCGGGCCGCCGGCCGTGCGGACCTGGTCGACCACCGTGGCGATGTGGCCGAGCAGGTAGCCGCCCCGGCGCAGCAGGTGGGCGAGCTCGGCGTCGCGGACGTCGGCCGGGCGGTACACACGCTGCCGGGTCGCGCGGTCGCGCTCGGGGCGCAGGATGCCCGCCCGCTCCCACTTGCGCAGGGTCGCGGGGCGCAGGCCGAGGCGGTGCGCGACCGCGCCGATCGGCAGCGCGCGGTCGGGCAGGCTCGGCGCCGGGCCGGCGGTCAGGACGCGGGCGGCCGCCTCGACGGCGTCGACGGTCTCCCGGTCGCGCAGCAGCTGGGCGTGGCCGCGGTCGACGGCGCGCAGGGCGGTGTCGAGGTCACCGGCCGCGACGGCGCGCATGACGTCACCGGCGGTCGCGTAGCCGTGGCCCGCGACGAGCGCCAGATAGGCGCGCAGGGCGCCGGCGTGGATTCCGGTGTACCGCCGGTGCCCGCTCTCGGCCCGCTCGGCCGGCGGGATCACGCCGTCGCGCTCGTAGTTGCGGACCGTCTGCGGGGAGATGCCGTGCTCCCGGGCCAGGTCGACCGGCCGGTGATGCACCGCGGTTTGAGGCTTCATCCAGCCTTCCCAGGTCGTACTGCGGAAAATCCTCTCAAGCAAGTTCAACGATACGGTAGAGGTCATGACGACGGTACGACTGCATGACGGCAACCTGCTGACGATCGAGGTCCACGGCGCCGGGCCCGCGGTGCTGCTGCCCGTGAACCCCACGCCCGTCGAGGGCCCGCAGGCCGACGAGCTGCGCCGGTGGGGCGCCGACCCGGCGCTCGGGCGGACCCTGATCGAGGGGCTCGCCGACGGGTACCGGGTGGTGGCGTTCGACTACGAGGGGCACGTGCTCGGCACGCCGAAGCCGGACACGCTGACCCCCGGCGCCCTCGCCGCCGACCTGCTGGCGGTGGCGGACGCGGCCGGGGCCGAGCGGTTCGCGTACTACGGGTACTCCTGGCTCGCCGTCGCCGGCCTCCAGCTGGCGCTGCGCACCGACCGGCTGACCGGGCTGGCGATGGGCGGCTACCCGCCGATCGACGGGCCGTACGCGGCGATGCTCAGGGTCACCGCGGCGGCCCACGCGATGGCCGTGTCCCCGCCGGCGGCGCCCGTCGAGGCGGCCGCGGGCGACGACTGGTCGGCGGCCGAATTCACCCTGTCGGAGGCGCAGACCCGCCAGTTCGTGACGCTCTACGAGGCGCTGCGGGACTTCGACGACCGGGCGGCCGCCGCCGACCTGGCCCGGCTCGACCTCCCGCGGCTGTGCGTGGTCGGGTCGGCCGACGCGATCACGTACGACGAGCGGTGGGGCGGCGTCACCGTCGACATCGCCGCCCCGGTCGTCGCGGCGCGGGCCGAGCTGGCGGCGCTCGGCTGGCAGGTCGAGGTGCTCGACGGTCTGGACCACATGGGTGCCATGCAGGCGGCCGCGGTCCTGCCGATCATGCGTCCGTGGCTGGACCGCCACCTGCGGTGACGGCCCGCGGGCGCGTCACCCGGCAGCGGTGTGCAGTTGGGCGACACGCCCGCAGGATTTTCTTGACTCTTTCCAGAAAATTGGTCCACACTCTTCGCGGATCGCTTCCGAGCCCACCAAGGAGAGCAACGTGGCAACCGAGGACAAGGCCAGGTCGAACCGGGACTGGTGGCCCAACCAGCTGGACGTGACGGTCCTGCACCAGAACCCGCCGGCAGGCGACCCCCTGGGTGCTGGCTTCGACTATGCCGAGGCGTTCAAGAGCCTCGACCTCGCGGCCGTGAAGGCCGACATCACCGCGGTCATGACCACCTCGCAGGACTGGTGGCCCGCGGACTACGGCCACTACGGCCCGCTGTTCATCCGGATGGCGTGGCACAGCGCCGGCACCTACCGCACCTTCGACGGCCGCGGTGGTGGCGGCTCCGGCGAGCAGCGTTTCGCGCCGCTGAACAGCTGGCCCGACAACGGCAACCTCGACAAGGCGCGGCGCGTGCTGTGGCCGGTGAAGCAGAAGTACGGCCAGAAGCTCTCCTGGGCCGACCTGCTGATCCTGGCCGGCAACGTGGCCCTGGAGTCGATGGGCTTCAAGACCTTCGGCTTCGCCGGCGGCCGCGCGGACGTGTGGGAGCCGACCGAGGTCAACTGGGGCACCGAGGACACCTGGCTGGGTGACAAGCGCTACAGCGGCGACCGCAAGCTCACCAACCCCCTCGGCGCCGTCCAGATGGGCCTCATCTACGTCAACCCGGAGGGCCCGAACGGCAACCCGGACGCGCTCGCCGCGGCCCGTGACATCCGCGAGACGTTCGGCCGCATGGCCATGAACGACGAGGAGACCGTCGCGCTCATCGCCGGCGGCCACACGTTCGGCAAGGCGCACGGCGCCGGCCCGGCCGCGAACGTCGGCGCCGAGCCCGAGGGCGCGCCGATCGAGGAGCAGGGCCTGGGCTGGAAGAACGCCCACGGCACCGGCAAGGGCGGCGACACCATCACCAGCGGCCTCGAGGGCGCCTGGACGCCGACCCCGACCAAGTGGGACAACACGTTCTTCGAGACGCTGTTCAGCTTCGAGTGGGAGCAGACCGAGAGCCCGGCCGGCGCCAAGCAGTGGAAGCCGACCGACCCGGCCGCCGCCGAGCTGGTGCCCGACGCGCACGACCCGGCCAAGCGGCACGCGCCGATGATGCTGACGACCGACCTGGCGCTGCGCGTCGACCCGAACTACGAGCGGATCTCGCGGCGCTTCTACGAGAACCCGGACGAGTTCGCCGACGCGTTCGCCCGCGCCTGGTTCAAGCTCACCCACCGCGACATGGGTCCCGTCTCGCGGTACCTCGGCCCCGAGGTCCCGGCGGAGCAGCTGATCTGGCAGGACCCGGTGCCCGCCGTCACCCACGAGCTGGTCGGGCCGGACGACGTCGCGGCGCTCAAGGCCAAGGTGCTGGCGTCGGGCCTGTCCGTGTCGCAGCTCGTCGCGACCGCGTGGGCGTCGGCGGCCACGTTCCGCGGCACCGACAAGCGCGGCGGCGCCAACGGCGCGCGGGTGCGTCTCGCCCCGCAGAGCCAGTGGGAGGTCAACGACCCGGCCGAGCTGGCGAAGGCCCTCACCACGCTGGAGGAGATCCAGCGCGACTTCAACGCCGCGCAGACCGGCACGCAGATCTCCCTCGCCGACCTGATCGTGCTGGCGGGCTCCGCCGCCGTCGAGAAGGCCGCGCAGGACGCCGGGGTCGCCGTCGAGGTGCCGTTCCGCCCGGGCCGCACGGACGCGTCGCAGGCGCAGACCGACGTCGAGTCGTTCGCCGTGCTGGAGCCGACCGCGGACGGCTTCCGCAACTACCTCGGCAAGGGCCACCAGCGCCCGACCGAGCAGCTGCTCATCGACCGGGCCCAGCTGCTGACGCTGACCGCCCCCGAGGCGACGGTCCTCGTCGGCGGCCTGCGGGCGCTGGACGCCAACGCCCAGCACTCGCAGCTCGGCGTGCTCACCGCCCGGCCGGGCACGCTGACCAACGACTTCTTCGTCAACCTGCTGCACTTCGGCACCGTCTGGTCGGCCGTCGGCGAGGGCGAGGAGGTCTTCGAGGGCCGCGACGCCGCGACCGGCGAGGTCAAGTGGACGGCCACCCGGGCCGACCTCGTGTTCGCCTCGAACTCGATCCTCCGCGCGCTGGCCGAGGTCTACGCCGCCGACGACGCGGCGGAGAAGTTCGTCCGCGACTTCGTCGCCGCGTGGGTCAAGGTCATGGAGCTCGACCGCTTCGACCTGCGCTGAGCATCTCGTAGGAACGGGCCGCGCGGGATCACCTGCGCGGCCCGCTCGTCTTGTCAGCGGGTCAGGGGGCGGTGCCGATCCGGGTCGCGGCCAGGGCCAGCCATAGCTGCACCCGATCGGCGGTGCTGCCCAACGAGCGCCCGGTGAGCGACTCGATCTGCTCCACGCGGTAGCGGACGGTGTTGCGGTGCACGATCAGCCGCTCGGCGACGGTCGCGACCGAGCCGTTCGCGTCGAGGTACTCGCGCAGGGTGCGCACCAGGGCGCCGCCGTGCCGGGCGTCGAACTCGCGCAGCGGGCGGAGCAGGTCCTCGGCGAGGTCCCGCAGCGGGACGTCCTCGCTGGCCAGCAGCAGGCCGGTCAGGCTCATCCGCTCGCGGTCGTTGATCCCGGCGCCCCGGCTCATCGCCTCGAACGCCTCGTAGTAGCTCCAGCGCAGGCCGGCGACGCCGGCGCGGCGGCCGCCGATCCCGACCCGGGCGGCCGATCCGTACCGGCCGAGCTGGTCGAGCAGCAGCTGGGCGGCCCGGCGCGGGTCGTGGCCCGGGGTGAGCACCGCGACCAGGCACTCGTCGACGACCGCCGTGATCGCGCCGGGCAGCTGCGGCACGGCCGTGAGCCGCACCGGGAGGTCGCCGGCCGGGTCCGCGGTGCCGACGAGCACCACGTGGCCGCCGGCGGCCAGGATGCCGAACGTGGCGAGCCGCCGCTCGGCCTCGGCCGCGGTGATGCCGCCGCGGATGACGTCCTCCAGGACCTGGCCGACGAGCTGGCGCTGCCCGGCGAGCACCGCCTGGCGCCGGGCCAGCTCCAGGCCGACGAGCGCCACCGCGTACGGCAGCACGTCGGCCGAGCGGCGCGGCGTGCGGCAGCACAGGTGCGCCACCACCGCCTCCTCGACGAGGACCGGGGTCGCGGTCAGCCCGGCAACGGTGCCGTGGACGCCGGCCAGGATCTCCTCGACCGGCCAGGGCGCCGCGGCCGGCGCGGTGGCGAGGATGTGGCCCTGCTGGTCGACGACCATGACCGGGGCGCCGAGGATCTGCTGCAGCGAGTCGACGAGCGCGCCGAGGCCGCGGCCCGACAGCAGCGAGCGGGCGAGGGTGTCGTACTCGTCGAGCAGGTCGTGGAACCGGCCGTACTGCTCCTCCAGGATCCGGTCGGCGACGAACTGGTCGACGGCGATGAACGGCGTGGAATAGGGGATCTCCAGCACCGGCAGCCCGCGCCGCCGGGCCTCGGCCAGCGTCGCGACCGGCACCGCCTTGTGGGTCAGGCCGATGCCGAAGCCGACGCCCACCACGTCGCGGTCGGCGATGCGGGCGACGAACTCCCGCTGCGCGGCGGCGCTGCGCTGGCGCAGCCCGGTCGTCAGCACCAGCTCGCCGCCGGACAGGAACGGCCGCGGGTCAGCCAGCTCGGTCACCGCGACCCAGCGGATCGGCCGGGCGAGCGCGGCCGCGGCCCCGTCGACCAGCCGGAGGTCGAGGGTCGGATCGGCGATCAGGTCGGCGAGGCGCAGCGCCACGCCTGACTGTACGACCGCACAGACAACCGGCACAACGCTTGGACATCCGTCCATTTACCGGCGCTGGCCGGGTTGCCTACGGTTGGCCTCCAACCCGGGGCCACACGTGGCGAGGAGGCGACGGTGCAGGACAGCCCGGCGATCGTGCTGCGCGGTCTGCGCAAACACTTCGGCGAGGTGGAGGCGGTCGCCGGCATCGACCTGGAGATCGAAAACGGCGAGTTCTTCGCGATGCTCGGGCCGTCCGGGTCGGGCAAGACCACGGTCCTGCGGATGATCGCCGGGTTCGCGCTGCCGACGGCCGGGACGGTGCTGCTCAACGGCACCGACGTGACCCGGGCGGCGCCGTTCGAGCGCGACGTGAACACGGTGTTCCAGGACTACGCGCTGTTCCCGCACCTCGACGTGCGGCGCAACGTCGAGTACGGGATGCGGGTCCGCGGCGTGCCGAAGGCGCAGCGCCGCGAGCGGGCCGAGGCGGCGCTCGCCTCGGTGCGCCTCGATGGCCTCGGGCACCGCCGCCCGGCGGAGCTGTCCGGCGGGCAGCGGCAGCGGGTCGCCCTCGCCCGGGCGCTGGTGAACCGCCCGCGGGTGCTGCTGCTCGACGAGCCGCTCGGCGCGCTCGACCGGCAGCTCCGCGAGGAGATGCAGATCGAGCTCAAGGCGATCCAGCGCGACGTCGGCATCACGTTCGTCTTCGTGACCCACGACCAGGAGGAGGCGCTGACCCTCTGCGACCGGGTCGCGGTGTTCAACGCGGGCCGGATCGAGCAGGTCGGCACGCCCGGCGAGGTGTACGAGCGGCCGGCCACCGCGTTCGTCGCCGGGTTCGTCGGCACCTCGAACCTGGTCACCGGCGAGGCCGCCCGCAAGCTCGTCGGCGCGGACGGCACCTACGCCATCCGCCCGGAGAAGATCAGCCTCGACGGGCCGGTGACGGACGGCGCGACCGTCGCCGAGGGCACCGTCGCCGAGGTGGTCTACGCCGGGCCGCAGATCCGCTACGTCGTCGACCTCGACGCCGGGCCGCGGTTCGTGGTCCTGGAGCACAACCGGCGCACGCCGGGCGACCTGCGCGGTACCACCGTCCGGCTGACGTGGTCGCCGGAGCACGTCATCACGATCCCCTGACACTGCTGTTTCTGCTCCCCGAGGAGTCCCTATGCGATCCACGAAGTGGTGGACCGCGGCCGCGGCCGTCGGTCTGCTCGCGCTCGCCGCCTGCGGCGACAGCGGCGGTGGCGGTGCCGGCGGCACCGGCGGCGGCCCGGGCGGGCTCAAGCCGCCGAACATCGACAAGCTGGCCACGCTCGGCGCCGGCGAGGGCTCGGTGAACATCGTCGCCTGGGCCGGCTACGTCGAGAACGGCAGCACCGACCCGAAGGTCGACTGGGTCACCGGCTTCGAGAAGGAGACCGGCTGCAAGGTCAACGTGAAGATCGGCGGCACGTCCGACGAGATGGTCACGCTGATGAAGACCGGCGAGTACGACGTCGTGTCGGCCTCCGGCGACGCCTCGCTGCGGCTCATCTACGGCGGCGACGTCGCCCCGGTGAACACCGACCTGATCCCGAACTACAAGGACGTCTTCGACGGGCTGAAGATGAAGGCGTGGAACTCCGTCGACGGGGTCTCCTACGGCGTCCCGCACGGCCGCGGCGCGAACCTGCTCATGTACCGCACCGACGTGGTCAAGACCGCCCCGACCTCCTGGGGCGTCGTGTTCGACGCGAACTCGCCGTACAAGGGCAAGGTCACCGCGTACGACTCGCCGATCTACATCGCCGACGCCGCCGTGTACCTCATGAAGACCAAGCCCGACCTCGGCATCAAGAACCCCTACGCGCTCGACGACAAGCAGTTCGCCGCCGCCGTCGACCTGCTCAAGCAGCAGAACCAGGTGATCGGCGAGTACTGGTCGGACTACACCAAGGAGATCTCGGCCTTCAAGGCCGGCAACAGCGTCCTCGGCACCACCTGGCAGGTCATCGTCAACCTGGCCAAGGCCGACAGCGTGCCCGTCGAGGCGATCCTGCCCGAGGAGGGCGCGACCGGCTGGTCGGACACCTGGATGGTGTCGTCGAAGGCCAAGCACCCGAACTGCGCCTACAAGTGGGTCAACCACATCGTCTCGCCCGAGGCCAACGCGGCGGTCGCCGAGTGGTTCGGCGAGGCGCCGTCGAACAAGCTGGCCTGCGCGAAGACCGCCGCCAAGGACCACTGCGCGACGTTCCACGCCGAGGACGAGGCGTACTTCGGCAAGGTCTGGTACTGGACCACGCCGCTTTCCCAGTGCATCGACGGCCGCACCGACGTGAAGTGC
This sequence comes from Dactylosporangium sucinum, assembly GCF_014647515.1. Lineage (GTDB taxonomy): Bacteria > Actinomycetota > Actinomycetes > Mycobacteriales > Micromonosporaceae > Dactylosporangium > Dactylosporangium sucinum. The sequence goes on from NZ_BMPI01000002.1 coordinate 19,135, forward strand.
AAGGACTACGCGGCCTGGACCCAGGCCTGGACCGAGATCAAGGGCTGATGACCGCGCCCTCCACTGTGGACCGCCGGGTCTCCGCGTGGCTGCACCGCCACGCGGGGGTCCGGCTCGCCGCCCTCCTCGCCGCGCCCCTGACCTGGCTCGTCCTGGCCTACCTCGGCGCCCTCGCGGTGCTGCTGGTGTCGGCGTTCTGGACCGTCAACGGGTTCACCGGCGAGGTGGTCCGGCAGCCCACACTGGACAACTTCCGCACGGTCGTGACCGGCGAGGTCTACCGGGCGGTGACCCTGCGCACCGTCGGCGTCGCGGCCGCCGTCACGGCCGTCACCGCGCTCGTGGCCCTGCCGATGGCCTTCTACATGGCCAAGGTGGCGTCGCCGCGCAGCCGGCGCTGGCTCGTCGTCGCCGTCCTCACCCCGCTGTGGGCCAGCTACCTCGTCAAGGCCTACGCGTGGCGGGTGCTGCTCGCCAACGGCGGGCCGGTCGACTCGCTGTTCGGCGGGCCCGGCCACGGTCCCGGTTACGGTCTGCCGGCGACCGTGATCGTCCTGTCGTACCTCTGGCTGCCGTACATGATCCTGCCGCTCTACGCGGGCCTGGAGCGGCTCCCCGACTCGCTGCTGGAGGCGTCCGCCGACCTCGGGGCGCGCGGCTGGCGCACGTTCCGGTCGGTCGTGCTGCCGATGCTCGTGCCGTCGCTGTTCGCCGGCTCGGTCTTCACGTTCTCGCTGTCGCTCGGCGACTACATCACGGTGCAGATCGTCGGGGGCAAGACGCAGCTCATCGGCAACCTGGTGTACGCGAACATCGGCGCGGCCAACAACCTGCCGTTCGCCGCCGCGCTCGCCACGATCCCGGTGCTCATCATGGTGATCTACCTCGTCGCGGTCCGCCGCTCCGGCGCCCTGGAGGAACTGTGACGCTGTCGCGCACCGCCCGGATCCTGCTGCGCCTGGCGATGGTCCTCGGCCTCGCGGTGATCTACGTGCCGCTGCTCGTCGTCCTGGTCAACTCGTTCAACGCCGACCGGTCCTTCGCCTGGCCGCCGCCCGACTGGACCACCGAGTGGTGGACCCGGGCCTGGCAGAACGACGGGGCCCGGGCCGCACTGTGGACCTCGACGAAGGCCGGCCTCGGCGCGACCGGGATCGCGCTGGTGCTCGGCACGCTCGTGGCGTTCGCCGTGCAGCGGCACCGCTTCTTCGGCCGGGACACGGTGTCGCTGCTCGTGGTGCTGCCGATCGCGCTGCCCGGCATCGTCACCGGCATCGCCCTGGACAGCGCGTTCCGCACGGTGCTCGGCCCGCTCGGCGTCGGCAAGGGCCTGTTCTCGGTGATCGTCGGGCACGCCACGTTCTGCGTGGTCGTCGTCTACAACAACGTGCTCGCCCGGCTGCGCCGCCTCGGCGGCAACCTGGAGGACGCCTCGGCCGACCTGGGCGCGTCGTCGTGGCAGACGTTCCGGTTCGTCACCTTCCCGCTGCTGCGCTCGGCGCTGTTCGCCGGCGGGCTGCTCGCGTTCGCGCTGAGCTTCGACGAGATCGTGGTCACCACGTTCACCGCGGGCGCGGGCGTGCAGACCCTGCCCATCTGGATCTTCGCCAACCTGTTCCGCCCGAACCAGGCCCCGGTCATCAACGTGGTCGCGGCGGTGCTCATCGTCCTGTCGGTGATCCCCATCTACGTCGCCCAGCGCCTGTCGTCCGACACCGCCGGCGGCCGCCTCTAGGCCCCGTCCGGCCGGCTCGGGGCCATCACCAGCTGTGGACCGTGCCGTCCTCGAGGCGGTTCACCGGCAGCTGGGCCGGGCGGTACGGGTACCGCGCGGCGAGATCCTCGTCGATGTCGACGCCCAGGCCCGGGGTCTCGGCCGGGTGCAGGTAGCCGCCGTCGTAGTGGTACCCGTGCGGGAAGACGGCGTCGGTCTCCGGGGTGTGCCGCATGTACTCCTGCAGGCCGAAGTTCGGGATGGCCAGGTCGAGGTGGAGCGCGGCGGCCATGCAGACCGGCGACAGGTCGGTCGCGCCGTGCGAGCCGGACCGCACGTGGTGCAGCGCGGCCAGGTCGAAGATGCGACGCAGGTGGGTGATGCCGCCGGCGTGCACGACCGTGGTGCGGATGTAGTCGATGAGCTGCTCGCGGATGAGCGTCTCGCAGTCCCACACGGTGTTGAAGACCTCGCCGACGGCGATCGGCGTGGTGGTGTGCTGCCGGATCAGCCGGAAGCCCTCCTGCAGCTCGGCCGGGACCGGGTCCTCGATCCAGGTCAGCGCGTACGGCTCCAGGGACTTGCCGAGGCGGGCGGCCTCGATCGGGGTGAGCCGGTGGTGGACGTCGTGCAGCAGCCGCAGCGTGGGGCCGAACTCGTCGCGGACCCGGGCGAAGACCGTCGGCACGTGGGCGAGGTACTTCGCGGTCGACCAGACGTTCTCCGTCGGCAGCGCCGCGTCGGCCGGCTCGTAGAACATCTTGTCGCCGCTGACGCCGTAGGTGCTGGCCAGGCCGGGCACGCCGGTCTGCACGCGGACCGCCCGGTAGCCGAGCTCGACGTACCGCGCGACCTCGGCGAGCACCTGGTCGGTGGTGTCCGCGTTGGCGTGGCCGTAGACGGTGACGCCCTCGCGCGAGCGGCCGCCGAGCAGCTTGTAGACCGGCAGGCCGGCGACCTTCCCGAGGATGTCCCACAGGGCGGTGTCGACGGCGGCGATCGCGGTCATCGTCACCGGGCCGCGGCGCCAGTAGGCGCCCTTGTAGAGATACTGCCAGGTGTCCTCGATGCGGCTCGGGTCGCGCCCGATGAGCGCGGGCGCCACGTGGTCGCGCAGGTAGGCGGCGACGGCGAGCTCGCGCCCGTTGAGCGTCGCGTCCCCCACGCCGTGGACGCCCTCGTCCGTGACGATCTTCAGGGTGACGAAGTTGCGGCCCGGGCAGGTCACGACGACCCGCACGTCGGCGATCTTCATTCCGGTTCTTCCTTGACTCGGGCGACGAGTTGCGTCGGGGTTGACTGTGGGGTGTCACTCCGGCCGGGCCGGACCGGTGGATCCGCGCACCATCAGCTGGGCGGACAGCTCGCGCCGGGCGTTGCCGGCGCGGTCGGGGTCTTCGAGGAGGTCGAGCAGGAGCTCGACGCCGGCCCGGCCGGTCGGCTCCTGCGGCAGGGCGAGCGTGGTCAGCGCGGGGCTGACCATCTCCGCGAACAGGATGTCGTCGAAGCCGACGACGCTGATGTCGGCCGGGACGGCGACGCCCCGGGCGGCGAACCGGTTGAGCAGGCCGAGCGCCACCAGGTCGTTGTAGGCGACCACGGCGGTGACGCCGGCGGCGAGGACGACGTCGGCGACGGCCACGCCCCCGGCGAACTTCGGCGCCACGGTGGCGATCTCCTCCAGCTCGACCCCGGCCGCCGCGGCGGCGGCGCGCAGGGCGCGCAGCCGTTCCCTGTTCGACCAGGAGTTGCGCGGCCCGGCGACGTAGCCGATCCGCCGGTGCCCGAGCGCCACCAGGTGGGCGACGGCCTGCCGGATCGTCTCGCCGAGGTCGACGGTGACGGACGGGATGCGCCCGACCCGCCGGTTGAGCATGACGACCGGGGTCTCGCCGGCGACCGCCCGCACCTCGGCCTCGCTCATCCGGGGCGAGCACAGGATGATGCCGTCGACCTGCTTGCCGAGCGCGCGGACCAGGTCGGCCTCGGCGGCCGCGTGCTCGTCGGTGTCGGCCAGGAACACCGAGAACTCCGACTCGTGCGCGCGCTCCTGGACGCCCTTGACGACGCCGGGGAAGAACGGGTTGGTCAGGTCGGGGACGATCAGGCCGATGTTGCCGGTCCGGCCGGTGATCAGGCCGCGCGCGGCCCGGTTGGGGTGGTAGCCGAGCTCCTGCACGGCCCGCTGGACGCGCTCGCGCGTCTCGGGCAGCAGCAGCTGCGGCGTGGAGAGCGCACGGCTGACCGTCGACGGTGACACGCCCGCCGCTCGGGCGACGTCCTTGATCGTGACGGCCACGGGTAGCTGCTCCTAGCTCCACGGGCATCGCCCGCGGTTTCATGGGGGTTCCACCCCACACCGCCCATGCGCCGCTGCGCGACGCACTCGAACTGTTCCTAGCTCCACGGGCTTCGCCCGCGGTTTCGTGGGAGGTTCCCACCCCACACCCCCCACGCGCCGCTGCGCGACGCACTCGAACTGTTTCTAGCTCCACGGGCTTCGCCCGCGGTTTCGTGGGGGGTTCCCACCCCACACCCCCCATGCGCCGCTGCGCGACGCACTTCGAGCTTGCGGTGGAACGCTCCCACGTAGTCTGAAAACCTTTGCACAACATTGTCAAGACTCCCGTCGATCCGGACTTGACGGCTTGCGTTCAGGGACATCAGAGTGATGAAAACGTTTGTACGGAGCTGCCGGTGAGATACTTACAGTTGCACGAGGACCGCGCCCTCCCGCTCGATCCGACCGCGCGCGACATCGCCCTCAACCTGTATGCCGAGACGCGCTCGCTGCCCCTCGTCTGCATGCACGGCCACGTCGACGCCGCCGTGCTCGCCGACGACGTGCCGTTCCCCGACCCGGCCCGCATGTTCATCACGCTCGACCACTACGTCACCCGGCTGCTGCACGCCGGCGGCGTCCCCCTGGAGGACCTCGGCGTCGGGGCCGACCGCGACCCGCGCGAGATCTGGCGGACGTTCTGCGCGCACTGGCACCTGTTCCGGGGCACGCCGTCGCGGTACTGGCTGACGCACGAGCTCGTCGACGTCTTCGGCGTCGAACTGGCCCCGGCGCCGGAGACCGCCGACGAGCTCTACGACGAGCTGTCCGAGCGGCTCGCCGAGCCCGAGTTCCGGCCGCGGGCGCTGTTCAAGCGGTTCGGCATCGAGGTGCTCGCGACCACCGACTCGCCGCTCGACGACCTGTCCGCGCACCGCCGGCTGGCCGCCGAGGGCTGGGGCGAGCAGGTCATCCCGACGTTCCGCCCCGACGCGCTGGTGCACCTGGCCCGCCCGCAGTGGGCCGGCGAGGTGGCCGACCTGGGCCGCCTGGCCGGCGTGGACACCGGCGACTACGCCGGCTACCTGGAGGCGCTGCGCCGCCGGCGGCTCGACTTCGTCGCGGCGGGCGCCCTCGCCACCGACCACGGCCACGAGTCCGCCGGCACCGACCCGCTGCCGGAGGCCGACGCCGCCCGCATCTACGGCGCCGCCCTCCGCGGCGCCGTCAGCGAACGGGACGCGGCCGCGTTCGCCGGCCACATGCTGTACGAGATGGCCCGCATGTCCTGCGAGGACGGCCTGGTGCTGCAGCTGCACCCCGGCGTGCTGCGCAACCACTCGCGGGCGGCGCTGGAGCGCTACGGCCCCGACCGCGGGTTCGACATCCCGGTCGCCGCCGAGTTCACCCGCTCGCTGCGGCCGCTGCTGGAGGCGTTCGGCCACGAGCCGCGGTTCCGGATGGTCGCGTTCACGGTCGACGAGACCGCCTACAGCCGCGAGCTGGCCCCGCTGGCCGGCGTCTACCCGGCGCTGCACCTCGGCGCGCCCTGGTGGTTCCTGGACAGCCCGGACGGGCTGCGCCGCTTCCGCCAGGCGGTCACCGAGACCGCTGGCTTCTACCGCACGGCCGGCTTCGTCGACGACACGCGCGCGTTCGCCTCGATCCCGGCCCGTCACGACCTGGCCCGCCGCATCGACGCGGGCTACCTCGCCGAGCTGGTCGCCCGCCGCCTCCTGGACCTCGACGAGGCGTTCGAGACGGCGGCCGACCTGGCCTACACCATCCCCCGCCGCCTGTACCGCCGCCCGGAGCCGCTCACCGGCTGACGGTGACGGCCGACGGGCCCGCGGTGAAGGTGTACGAGCCCGGCGGCGTCACGAGGCCGTCGCCCGACCAGTGGGCGAGCGCCTCCGCAGCCACGTCCAGCACCACCTCGCGGGACTCGCCCGCCGCCAGCGGGACGCGCTCGAAGGCGGCCAGCCGGCGGGACGGCGACGGGACCGGCCAGGCGTGCGGGGTCACGTAGAGCTGGACGACCTCGTCGCCGTCGCGCTCGCCCGTGTTCGTCACCGTCACCCGGGCGGTCGGGCCGTCGACCGTGAGCGGGCCGTAGGCGAAGGTCGTGTACGACAGGCCGTGGCCGAAGGGGTACAGCGGCTCGCCGCGGAAGTACTGGTAGGTCCAGCCGGACCCGATGACGTCGTAGTCGGTCGGTGCCGGCAGGACCGTGTCGCCGCGATACCAGGTCTGGGGCAGCCGGCCGCCGGGGTTGACCGTGCCGAGGAGGACGTCGGCCACCGCCGAGCCGAGCTCCTGGCCGGCGTGCGAGGTCCACAGGATGGCCGGGACGTGGTCCTGGGCCCAGTCGACGGCGTACGGGTAGCTCGACACCAGGACCAGGACCGTGGCGGGGTTGGCCGCGCAGACCGCCCGGAGCAGGGCCTCCTGCTCGGCCGGCAGGGCCAGGCCGTCGCGGTCGACGGTCTCGCGGCCGTTGATGTGCGGGTCGTTGCCGAGCACCACGACCACCCGGTCGGCGGCGCTGGCCGCCGCCACCGCCGCCTCGATGCCGGACGAGACCGGCTCGACGGCGAAGGCGGCCGCGTCGTCCAGGGAACCCGTGGCGGTCAGCGCGGCCGTCACGAACCGGCCCAGCGCGTTCGAGCGCAGCGCGACGCCGCCGTCGACCGGGTGCAGCTCCCACAGCTCGCGCACCTCCCAGCCGTCGGGCGTCGGCGCGTCGAGGGACAGCACGCCCGCGTCGTCCGCGGTGAGATAGCCGCTCGGCGCGCGGAACGTGTGCACCGGCACCGGGCACTGGACGCTGGTGCCCCAGTCCTGGCGCGCGAGGACGGTGTCGCCGAACAGCGGGATACGGACCCGGTCCAGGCCGTCGACCGCGGTGACCCGGTCGGCGCCGAGCCGGTCGCGCAGGCCGTCGGCGACGGTGACCGCGTAGGGGAGGCTGCCGCTGTACCAGTCCCGCAGCACCCGGTCGCCGAGGTGCCCGACGACGGCGACCGTGCCGGGGAGGCTGCCGGGCGACGACAGCGGCAGCGCGCCGCCCGCGTTCTTCAGCAGCACGATCCCGGCCCGGGCCGCCCGGGCGGCCAGCCGGCCGTGCTCGGCGCCGGCGACGACCTCGCGGGGGGTGCCGGCGTACGGGTCGGCGTCCCGCGAGAACTCGCCGGTCCAGGCGCGCATGGCGAGGATCCGCCCGACGGCCGCGTCGACGTCGGCGAGGGTGACCAGGCCGCGGTCGAGGGCCTCGGTGAACGCGGCGACGGTCGGCCCGCCGTCGGGGCCGTTGTCGGTGTAGCTGTCGACGCCGGCCAGCAGGGCCGCGGCGTGTCCCTCGGCGGCGGTCGGGAACTGGGCGAGCAGGTTGCTCGGGGCGTACGCGTCCGAGCAGATCACGACGTCGGGCGCCGCCGAGCGCAGCACGCGCAGCAGCGGGTGCACGTGGTTCGGCACGCCGTTGACCAGGTTGTACCCCGGCATCACGCCCGCGACCACGCCGGCGCGCAGCGGCCCGAGGAAGGCCGGCAGCTCGTACTCGTGCAGCACCCGCTCGGGCACGGCGATGTCGGCCTTGTCGCGCAGCGTCTCGACGTTGTACGCGAGGAAGTGCTTCAGCACCGGCGTGGTCCGCCAGACCGACGGGTCGTCGCCGCGCAGGCCGGTGCAGTACGCGATCGCCAGCTGCGCGGTGGCGAACGGGTCCTCGCTGTAGCCCTCCTCGTTGCGGCCCCAGCGCGGGTCGCGCAGCGGGTTGACCACGGGCGCCCAGACGTTGAGCGACGCCCGCCCGTCGTCGTGGTGCAACGCCCGCACCTCGGTGCCGGCCGCCGCGCCGACCTCCCGCAGCAGGCCCCGGTCCCAGGTCGCGCCGAGCCCGACCGCCTGCGGGAACACGGTCGCCGGGCCGAGCCAGGCGACGCCGTGCAGCGCCTCGCAGCCGGTGTGGAACGCGGCCAGGCCGAGCCGGGGCACGGCCGGCTGCGCCTGGTGGAGCAGGGCCAGCTTCTCGGCCGTGGTGAGTTCGCGCAGCAGATCCAAAAGAAACGACCCCTTCGAAGCGCTTCGACGATGTCGCGATGATCGGGGCTCGCCCGGCTGCTGTCAAACCCGGCGAAAGTTTCATCCCGGATCCCGAGGTTGTCCGCGTGCATCGACGACCGTCCTTGTCGAGCCATCGACGATGTCCTACTGTCCCAGCCTCGAAGCGCTTCGACACCCCACCTCCGCATCGCACACACCCGAAGGGTGGTACCACCATGGGAAGCCACCGGCTCAGCCGCCGGGGCCTGCTCGCCTCGATCGGCGTCATCGCCGCCACGCCGTTGCTCGACGCGTGCGGCAGCCCCAAGGAGAACAACCCGGGCACGACCAGCCAGACCGACCTGTCCAAGGTCCTGCCCGCGTTCGTGCCCGCCACCTCGGTCAAGCCCGACATCGCGTCGGTGACCGGCGCGGCCGGCGGCGTGACCGACCCGACCTTCCTGTCGTACCCGGCCAGCCCGCCGAAGACGGTCACCGGCCCGGTCGGCTCCGGCGGTACCTACGTGACGATGACGCCGCTGTGGGGCGCGATCCCGCCGTCGAGCGGCAACGCCTACTACGACGCCGTCAACAAGGAGCTCGGCGCGACGGTCAAGATCCAGCCCGCCGACGGCAACACCTACGGCGACCTGCTGGCCCCGCTGTTCGCCTCGGACAAGCTGCCGGACTGGATCGACATCCCGAGCTGGAACATCAGCAAGCTGAACTTCGGCGAGGCGGTCCGCACCAAGTTCGCCGACCTCACGCCGTACCTGTCCGGCGACAACATCAAGCAGTACCCCAACCTCGCCGCCATCCCGACCAACGCCTGGGTCTCCGCGGTGTGGAACGGCAAGCTCTACGGCCTGCCGATCTACTCGTCGGGCGCGGTCGTCGCCGGCGCCTACTTCTACCGCAAGGACCTCTTCGACAAGGCCGGCGTCTCCGCCGACATCAAGAGCGTCGCCGACCTGGAGGCGGTCGGCAAGGCGCTCACCAACGCCGCGGCCGGCCAGTGGGCGTTCGACGACCTGTTCGGCGACGACGCGGGCTACATCGGCCAGCTCTACGGGTTCCCGTCGGGGAACTACCCGTGGACCGACAACGGCGGCAAGCTGGTGCACCGCTACGAGACCGACGGCATCGTCGAGGCGCTCAACTGGCACGCGAAGATGGTCAAGGCCGGCTACCTGCACCCCGACGCGGTCGCCAACAACAGCCAGAACGCCAAGCAGCGGTTCTGGAGCGGCAAGGTCGCGGTCTGCGCCGACGGCACCGGCGCCTGGAACGGCGACGACACCAAGTCCGGCGCGGCGGCGAACCCGAGCTACAACCGGCAGGCGTTCAAGACCTTCAGCGCAACCGGCGGCCAGCCGACGGTGGAGATCGGCAACGGCGCGGGCATGTACAGCTACCTCAACAAGAAGCTCAGCGACAAGCAGATCAAGGAGCTCCTGTCGATCGCCAACTACCTCGCCGCGCCCTACGGCTCGGCGGAGTGGCTGACGGTCAACTTCGGCGTCTCCGGCACCCACTACACGATGCAGGACGGCAACCCGCTGCTGACCGAGCAGGGCAGCAAGGAGATCGCCACGTCGTACCAGTTCCTCGCGAGCCCGCTCTCGCCGACCACGGTGAAGTCCGGCAACGCGCAGGTCGCCAAGGACTACGCGGCCTGGCAGGCCGACATGGTGAAGTACCTCAAGAAGCCGCTCTTCTACGGCATGAACGTCTCCGAGCCGGCCCAGTTCGGCTCGCTCACCCAGCCGATGAAGGACACGATCACCGACGTCAAGCTGGGCCGCAAGCCGATCTCGGCGTGGACCGAGGCGGTCGCGAACTGGCGCCGGCAGGGCGGCGACGACCTGCGCAAGTTCTACGAGGACATCCGGACGAAGTACGGCACCGGCCAGTGAGGACGCGGTGACCGCGACGACATCAGCAAGCCCGGCTGCGGACCGGACCGTGGACGCAGCCGGGCCGGCACCGAATCGGGAGCGGCGCTGGCGGATCCGCCTGCGCCGCGACCGCTCGCTGCTCATCATGACGGTGCCGACGGTCGTGCTGCTGGCCGTGTTCGCCTACGCGCCGATGCTCGGGCTGGTCACCGCGTTCCAGAGCTACGACATCTACTCGGGGTTCTGGTACAGCCCGTTCGTCGGCCTGAAGAACTTCGAGCGGCTGCTCCAGGACCCGATCTTCTGGCACGCGCTGGAGAACACGCTCGTCATCAGCGCGGTGCAGCTGGTGCTGTACTTCCCGGTGCCGATCGCGCTGGCCCTGCTGTTCAACGAGGTGGCCAGCGGCCGCGTGCGCGCCTTCGTGCAGGCCGTGGTCTACCTGCCGCACTTCTTCTCGTGGGTGCTCGTCGTGACGGTGTTCCAGGAGATGCTCGGCGGCGCCGGGGCGCTCAACACCCTGCTGCGCCGGCACGGGTACGAGACCTGGGACATCATGACCAACCCGGAGGCCTTCAAGTTCCTCGTCACCGCCCAGGCGGTGTGGAAGGAGGCCGGCTGGGGCATCATCGTGTTCCTGGCTGCCCTCGCAGCCATCGACCAGACCCTCTACGAGGCGGCCGCGGCCGACGGCGCCGGCCGGTGGCGGCGGCTGTGGCACGTGACGCTGCCCGGCATGCGCGGCGTCATCGTGCTCATGCTGGTGCTGCGGCTGGGCAACGCGCTCACCGTCGGCTTCGAGCAGATGCTCGTCCAGCGGCAGGCGGTCGGGCGCGACGCCTCCGAGGTGCTCGACACGTTCGCCTACTACTACGGCGTCGTGAACAACAACTTCAGTTACGGCGCCGCCGCCGGGCTGTTCAAGGGCGTCCTGTCACTGCTGCTGGTGCTGGCCGCGAACAAGCTGGCGCACGCCTTCGGCGAGGACGGGTTGTACCGCAAATGAGCGTCAACGTGCAGGCGCGCCGCCGCCACCAGGGGCCCGTGTGGGAGGAGCCGTCCGGGCCGGCCGCCAAGGCCGGCAAGGGCGTCGTCCTGGTGCTCGTCGTCGCGGTGATCCTGGTGCCGCTGTACTCGATCGTGCTGACCAGCTTCTCCACCCAGGCGTCGATCAACGAGGCCGGCGGGCTGGTCACCGTGCCGAAGGGCCTGACCCTGGAGGCCTACCGGCAGATCTTCACCAACCAGCTCGTCACCCACTCGCTGCTGGTCAGCCTGGTCATCACCGTCGTCGGCACCGCGCTGTCGATGGTGGTGAGCGTGCTGTGCGCCTACGGGCTGTCGCGCCGCGGCTCGTTCGCCCACCGCACGATCCTCATGTTTCTGGTCGTGACGATGTTCTTCAGCGGCGGGCTCATCCCGTCGTTCCTGGTCGTCACGGCCCTCGGCGGCTACGGGCAGTACTGGACGATGATCCTGCCGCTGGCGGTGTCGGTGTTCAACATCCTGGTGCTGCGGGCGTTCTTCAGCGGTACCGCACCCGAGCTCATCGACGCGGCCCGGGTGGACGGCGCCGGGGACTGGCGCATCCTGTGGTCGGTCATCGTGCCCACGTCGAGGGCGGTGCTCGCCGTCATCACGCTGTTCTACGCGGTCGGCTACTGGAACTCGTTCTTCAACGCCCTGCTCTACCTGCCGGACAACGGCAAGTGGCCGCTGCAGATGATCCTCTACACCTACACGCTGCAGGGCAGCGCGATGCCGGGCACCGGCACCACCGGCACCGGCCAGTACGCCGGCCACCAGCAGATCGCCCACCTCTCGCTGCAGATGGCGGTCGTGACGCTGACGCTCATCCCGATCGTGCTCGCCTACCCGTTCGTCCAGCGGCACTTCACCAAGGGCATGCTGACCGGCGCGATCAAGGGCTGAGCACGTGCTGAGCGAGGGGCGGCTGCTGTTCGGGGGCGACTACAACCCCGAGCAGTGGCCCGCGGCGGTCTGGGATGACGATGTACGGCTGATGCGCGCGGCCGGCGTCAACCTGGTCACGGTCGGCGTCTTCGCGTGGGCGGCGCTGCAGCCCGAGCCCGGCCGGTTCACGTTCGAGTGGCTGGACACCGTCCTCGACCTGCTCCACGACAACGGGATCGGGGTGGCGCTGGCCACCCCCACCGCGTCGCCGCCGCCGTGGCTCGGGCACCGGCACCCCGACACCCTGCCGCAGGGGCCCGACGGCGTGCGGCGGCTCTACGGCTCGCGCAACCAGTACTGCCCGTGCGCGCCGGCCTACCGGCGGGCCGCGCTCGTCGTCACCGAGGCGCTCGCCGCCCGCTACGCCCGGCACCCGGCCCTGCGGATGTGGCACATCGGCAACGAGTACGGCACCGCCTGCCACTGCGACCACTGCGCCCGGCGGTTCCGCGGCTGGCTGGTCCGCCGCTACGGCGACCTCGACGGGCTGAACACGGCCTGGGGGACGGCGGTGTGGTCGCAGCGCTACGGGTCGTGGGACGAGGTGCTGCCGCCGCGGCACATGCAGTACATCGGCAACCCGGGCCAGGAGCTGGACTATCAGCGCTTCGTCTCGGACGCCCTCCTGGAGTGCTTCACCGCCGAGCGCGACGCCGTTCGTTCTGCGAACCCTGCCGTGCCGGTGACGACGAACTTCATGGACCTCTACCGGCACACCGACGGCTGGCGCTGGGCCGCCGAGGAGGACTTCGTCTCGCTGGACACCTATCCGGACCCGAACGACCCGGACGCCGCCCTGCGCGGGGCCCTGTCGAAGGACGTCGTTCGCTCCCTCGGCGGCGGGCGGCCGTGGCTGCTCATGGAGCAGTCGCCGGGGGCGGCCAGCTGGCGGCCGGTCGCCACGCCGAAGCGGCCCGGCTTGAACCGGCTGTGGTCGATGCAGGCCGTGGCGCGGGGGGCGGACGGGGTGCTGCACTTTCAGTGGCGGGCGTCGCGGCAGGGCGCCGAGCGGGCGCACGGCGCGATGGTCCCGCACGCCGGGCCCGACTCGCGGGTGTTCCGGGAGATCTGCGAGCTCGGGTCCTCGCTCGACGCGCTGTCCGCCGTGGTGGGGTCGACCGTCGCCGCCGGCGTGGCGATCGTGCTGGACTGGGACGCCTGGCGGGCCTGCGAGCTGCCGCACCAGCCGCTCGACGGGTTCTCCTACGTCGACCGGCTCACCGAGTACTACGCGCCGCTGTGGCGGGACAACGTGACCTGCGACTTCGCCCGCGCCGACGGGCCGCTGGGCGACTACCGCCTGGTGCTGGTCCCCAACCTGTACCAGGTCACCCCGGCCGCGGCGGCCAACCTGCGCGACTACGTCGCCGGCGGCGGCACGCTCGTCATGGGGCCGTTCAGCGGGGTCGCCGACCCCGACGAGCGGGTCTTCACCGGCGGCTGGCCCTGGGGGCTCGCGGACCTGTTCGGCGTCCGGGTCGAGGAGCACTGGCCCCTGGCGGCACCGCTGGCCGTCGCTTCGGGGGACCTGGGCGACTTCGTCGCGACCGGCTTCGCGGAGTGGGCCGAGGCGCGGGGGGCCTCCGTGGTGGCGACCGCCCGGGGCGGGCCGCTCGACGGGCGGCCGATGGTCCTGCGCAACGGCCGGGCCTGGTACGTGGCCACGCTACCGTCGCCGGACGGCATGCGGCGGCTGCTGCGGACCGTGTGCGCCGCGGCCGGCGTCCGGCCCGTGCTGCCGGACCTGCCGCCCGGCGTCGAGGCCGTGCGCCGAGGCGACCGGGTGTTCCTGCTCAACCACGACGACCTGACGGTGGACATCGTTGCGGCACCGCATTGAGCTCACGGCGCCGGCCGCCGACTTCCACGACGGGTTCCCGATCGGCAACGGCCGGCTCGGCGCGATGGTGCACGGCCGGTGCGGCACCGAGTGGTTCGACCTCAACGCCGACACGCTGTGGTCGGGCGGCCCGCTGGCACCGCCGCCGGGCCCGTCGCCGGCCGGGGCGCTGCCGCCGCTGCGGGCGGCGATCGCCGCGGGCGACCACGCGCGGGCCGACGCGCTGGCCCGGTCGCTGCAGGGGCCGGCCTGGACCCAGTCCTACCAGCCGCTGGGGCGGTTGACGCTGGCCTACGGCTCGGCTGGCTCGGCGTCGACGGACGGCTATCGCCGGTGGCTCGACCTCGCCCGGGCCGTCGCCGTCACGCGGCACGGCGGTGCCGAGGTCACGTCGTTCGTCTCCGCGCCCGACGACGTGCTGGTCGTCTCCGTCGCCGCTCCCGGCGCCCCGGAGCTGCACTCGCCGCACCCGGGAGTGACGCTTGGGGAGCTCGACGGCTGTCTGGTGTGGACCGGGCAGGCGCCCGAGTCGGTGCTGCCCAACTACGTCGTGGACCGCTCGCCGGCGGTGACCTACGGCCCCGCCGGCATGGGCTTCGCGGTGGCGGCGGCGGTCGACGGCGACCGGCTCCTCGTCGCGGCGGCCACCGGCTTCCGCGGCCCCTTCGAGTCGCCCTCGACCGATCTCTCCGAGCTCGCCCTCGATGCCGTCGCCCGGGTGTCCGCCGCCCGGAGGTTGTCCACGGCGGAGCTGCTGGAGCGGCACGTCGAGGAGCACCGCGGCTGGTTCGGCCGGGCCGACCTGCACCTGCCGGACGCGCCGCGGGAGGAGCTGCTGTTCCACCTGGGCCGGTACCTGCTCGTCGCCGCCTCCCGCCCGGGCACCCAGCCGGCCAACCTGCAGGGCATCTGGAACGCCGACGTCCGGCCCGGCTGGAGCAGCAACTGGACGACGAACATCAACGCGCAGATGAACTACTGGGCGGCCGAGACCACCGGCCTGGCCGAGCTGCACGAGCCGCTGCTCACGCTGACCCGCGACCTGGCCGTGGCCGGCGCGCCCACGGCGGCGTTCCACTACGGCGCCGGCGGCGCGGCCGCCCACCACAACACCGACCTGTGGCGGTTCACCGCGCCGGTGCCCGGCGAGCCGCAGTGGGCGAACTGGCCGTCGGCGCTGGCCTGGCTCTCGGCCCACCTGTGGGAGCACTGGTCGTTCGGGGGCGAACCGCCCGATCCGGCGGTGTTCGCGGCGGCGGCCCGCTTCACGCTCGACCTGCTGGTCCCCGACGCGTCCGGCGCGCTCGTCCTCAGCCCGTCGACCTCTCCGGAGCACGATTTCTCCGGCGGTACCGCCGTGTCCTGGGGCTGCGCGATGGACCAGGAGCTGGCGCGGGAGGTGCTCACCCGCTGCGCCGCCCTGGGCGGTCCCCTGGCGGCGGAGGCGTCCCGGGCGCTGGAGCTGCTGCGGCCGGTCCAGACCGGCCCCGACGGCGCCCTGCTGGAGTGGTACGACGACCGCCCGCCCGGCGAGCCCGGCCACCGCCACCTGTCCCACCTCTACGGCCTGTACCCCGGCACCCGCATCACCGAGACGGGCACCCCGGCCGACTACGCGGCGGCCCGGCTGGCGCTGCACCAGCGGCTGGCCGCGGGCACCGGCCACACCGGCTGGAGCCGCGCCTGGGTGCTGTGCCTGGCCGCCCGCCTGCGCGACGCCCCGCTGGCCGCGTCGTCCCTGCGGGCGCTGCTGGACGAGCTGTGCTCGCCGTCGCTGCTGACCCTGCACCCGGACGCGGCCCGCCCGACCGGCTGGATCTTCCAGATCGACGGCAACCTCGGCGCGGCGGCCGGCATCGCCGAGCTGCTGGTGCAGAGCCACGAGGGCACGGTCGCGCTGCTCAAGACCCTCCCGCCGGCCTGGTCGTCCGGCTCGGCCCGCGGCCTGCGCTGCCGCGGCGGCCACGAGGTGGCGCTGTCCTGGGCGGGCGGCGCGCTGCGCGAGGCGCGCATCGTGGCCGGCCGCAACGGCCCCCTGGTGGCCGACCTCCCGCCCGGCCCGCTCACGGTCCCGGGCGCGACGGCCGCCCCGGGCGCGGCCCCCGGCCGCCGACGGCTGACCTGGGACGCCACGGCGGGCACCGAGTACGTCCTGACCGCGTCGTAGGCTGCCCCGGGGTGCGCCGATGGGCTACGGTGCCCAACGTGCCTCACACGATCGACGCCGCCGTCGTCGCGGTCACCGTCTACCCCACGCAGGCTCGGGTCACCCGGCGCGGCCGGGTCACGCTCGACGCCGGCGACCAGGTCGTCGAGGTGGGGCCGCTGCCGCTGAGCCTCGACGGCGACTCGATCCGGGTCAGCGGGCGCGGGCCGGCGACCGTGCTCGGCGTCGACGTCGTGCTCCGGCGCCGCGAGCGGCCGGCCGACGCCTCCCTGGCCGCGGTCCGCGAGGAGCGCGACCGCGCCGCCGACGAGTCCGTCGAGATCGAGGACGCGGAGTCGGTGCTGCAGCAGCGCCGCACGTTCCTCACCACGCTGGGCGAGCGGGCCGGCGGCGCCTACGCGCGGGCGGTCGCGACCGGCGCCGCGGCGACCGACGCGGTGGCGTCGTTCACCACGACGCTGGGCGACGAGCTGACCGGCGTGCTGGCCGCCCTGCGCGACCTGCGCCGCCGCCGCACCGAGGTCGCCGAGCGGCTCGCCGCGCTCGACCGGCGGCTCGCCGACCTGTCCGGCAAGCGGGAGCCCGACGGGCGCTACGCCGTCGTCACGCTCGCCGTGTCGGCGCCGGGCGAGGTCGAGCTCGACGTCTCCTACCAGGTGCCCGAGGCCGGCTGGCGCTCGACGTACGACGTGCGGCTGGTCGGCGAGACGCTGCAGCTGTCCTGGTTCGGGCTGGTGGAGCAGCGCACCGGCGAGGACTGGCCGGAGTGCGAGCTGGCGCTGTCGACCGCCCGCCCGTCGGGCGTCGTGGCGATTCCCGAGCTGGACCCGTGGTACCTCGACCCGCTCCTGCCGCCGCCCCCGCCGCCCCAGCCGTACGGCGGTCGCGGGATGCCCATGCCGGCGCCGATGATGGCCGCCCCCGGCGGTGCGCCGCCGCCCCGCGCGGTCGCGGCCGCGATGGACGTCTCGGCGCCGATGGAGCTGGAGGTGGCCCAGGCGCGGGTCGAGGAGGGCCCGGTCGCGGCGACGTACCGCCCGGCCCGCCCCGTCGCCGTGCCCGCCGACGGCACCACCGCCCGCGCCACGATCGCCGTGGTCGACCTGACCGCCCGGCTCGACCACGTCACCGCCCCGGCCCGCTCGACCGACGTCCACGTCCGGGCCGTGGTGACCAACTCGTCGCAGCACACGCTGCCGCCCGGCAAGGCCTCGGTGTTCCACGAGGCCGACTTCGTCAGCCGCACCAACCTGTCGACCTGGGCGCCCGGCGAGGAGCTGGAGCTGGCGCTCGGCCTGGACGACCGGGTCCGGGTCGAGCGCGAGCTGGTCCGCCGCACCGCCACCAAGGCGACGCTGGGCTCGAGCCGGCGCCGCGAGGTCGAGTACCGCACGACGATCGGCAACTACACCGGCCGCACGGTCCGTATCACGGTGCTCGACCAGCTGCCGGTCAGCCGCCACGACGGCATCGCCGTGCGCGAGACCGCCGTGGAGCCCCAGCCGGCCGAGCGCACCGACCTCGGCGTGCTCACCTGGCGCCTGCAGCTCGCCGAGGGCCAGTCGGCGACCCTGCGCCTGGGGTACCGCGTGGAGACCGCGAAGGGCGTCGAGCTCTCCGGCTGGCGCGAGTAGGTCACCCGCCGGCGCTGGTGCCGCCGACGCTACGGACGGTCCGGCACGGGGCCATCCGCCGGGCTACTCGACACGGCCTGAGCACCGCGCATGGGTCGTCCGCTCCACCAGCACCGGAGGAAGCCGGCGCTGCGCAAACGCCTCCGCGGTGCCGGCGATCCGGGCCAGCAGCAGCTCGACGGCGTTGCGGGCCAGCTCCGCGAGGTCGCAGCGCATCGTCGTCAGGCTGATGAGCGGCCAGCCGGCGGCCGGGATGTCGTCGAAGCCGATCACCGTCAGGTCCTCGGGCACGGTGACGTTCCGCTCGCGGGCGGCCGACAACGCGCCGAACGCGATCACGTCGTTGCCGCAGACGATGGCGGTGGGCGGGTCGTCGAGCCCGAGCAGTTCCCGGGTCGCGACGCACCCGGCATCGTGGCTGAACGGCACCCGGCGGACGTGGGCCCGGCGCAGGTGCAGGCCGTGCCGGCGCAGCCCCGCCCGCAGGCCGTCGGCGCGCTCGCGGCCGGTCGAGGTGTCGACCGGGCCGTGGACCGCCCCGATCCGGGTGTGGCCGAGCCCGGCGAGCAGGTCGGCGACGACCCGCATGCCCTCGTGGTTGTCGATCGCACAGCCCGGCGACTCGGGGTGGTCGAGCAGCCGGTTGGCCAGCACGTGCGGGACGCCCCGCTCGGTGAGGTCGCGCGGCAGCGTCGAGTGCCGGGTCGTGGTCGTGAGCACCACGCCGTCGTAGGAGCCGTCGGTGAGGTCGTCGCCGTCGGCGACGAGGACGGTCCGGTAGCCGTGCCGCGCCAGCTCGCGGCGCAGCGGCTCGACCAGCTCCGGGTAGTAGGGGTTCGTCAGCTCGGCGGCCACCACCGCGATGCGCCGGGTGCTGCTCGTCGACAGCGCCCGCCCGCGGTCACTCGTCACATACGACAGCTCGGCCGCGGCCCGCAGCACCCGCTCGCGCGTCTCCGGCGCGGTGCCGGGCAGGTTGCGCAGCGCCCGCGAGACGGTCGGCTGGGAGACGCCCGCGAGCGCCGCCACGTCGAAGCTGGTCACCCGCGCCACGGTTGACAAGTATACGTATGCAATCCACGGTGAGGGCATGACGCTTCATCTCAAGGCGGCGTCGCCGCGAGCCGGCGACCCCGCAGCCCGCCGGCAGGTCCAGCAGACCGTAGCCGAGGTCATCGCCGACGTGCGCGCCGAGGGCGACGCCGCCGTGCGCCGCTACTCCGAGCGCTTCGACGGCTGGTCGCCGGCGTCGTTCCAGCTGACGCCCGACGAGATCGAGAAGATCGTCGCCACCGTGCCGGCGCAGGCGCTCGCCGACATCCGGACGGTCCAGCAGCGGGTCCGCGACTTCGCCGAGCGGCAGCGGGAGTCCCTCACCGACTTCGAGGTCGAGACCGAGCCCGGCGTCTTCCTCGGGCAGAAGAACATCCCGGTCGCCGCGGCCGGCGCCTACGTGCCCGGCGGCCGCTACCCGCTGGTCGCCTCGGCCCACATGACGGTCGTCACCGCCAAGGTGGCCGGCGTCGAGCGGGTCACCGCGTGCACCCCGCCGATCCGCGGCGAGGTCCCGGCCGCCACGGTGGCCGCCCTGCACCTGGCCGGCGCCGACGAGATCCTGCTGCTCGGCGGCACCCAGGCCGTCGCCGCCCTCGCGCTGGGCACCGAGACGATCGGCAAGGTCGACCTGCTGGCCGGCCCGGGCAACGCCTACGTCGCCGAGGCGAAGCGCCAGCTCTTCGGCGAGGTCGGCATCGACCTGTTCGCCGGCCCGACGGAGATCCTGGTCATCGCCGACGAGCACGCCGACCCGTTCGTGGTCGCCGTCGACCTGCTGAGCCAGGCCGAGCACGGCCCCGACTCGCCCGCGGTGCTCATCACCACCTCCGAGGCGCTCGGCCGCCGGGTGCTCGAGCTGGTCGACGAGCTGCTGCCCGGCATGCCGACGGTCGACTTCGCCGGCCCGGCCTGGCGCGACCACGGCGAGGTCGTGGTGGTGCCGGACCGCGCGGCGGCCTGGGCACTCGCCGACCGCTACGCCTTCGAACACGTCGAGGTCCTCACGTCGCAGCCGCGCGAGGCCCTGGAGGTCATGCGCAACTACGGCGCCCTGTTCCTGGGCGAGGGCACCTGCGTCTCGTACGGCGACAAGGTCATCGGCACCAACCACACCCTGCCGACGCGCGGCGCGGCGACGTACACCGGCGGCCTGTGGGTCGGCAAGTACCTGAAGACGGTGACGTACCAGGAGGTCACGGACGAGGCGGCGAGCGCCCGGCTGGGCGAGCTGTGCGGCCGCGCCTCCCGCGTCGAACTGTTCGAGGGCCACGCCCGCTCCGGCGACGTCCGCGCCCACAAGTACGCGGGCGCGCCGCTGCCCTGGTACCAGGGGTGAGCGACCGCATCGCGGGCCGCACCGCGCTGGTGACGGGCGCCGGCAACGGCCTGGGCCGCGCGATCGCGCTGTTGCTGGCCGCCCGCGGCGCCCGGGTGATCCTGACCGGCCGCCACCGCGACAAGCTCGAGGCGGTGGCGGCCGAGCTGGCGACGCCGGGCGTGGTCGCCCCGGCCGACACCGCCGCGCCGTCCTCGGTGGCGGCCCTGGCGGGCGACCTCGCGGCCGAGGACGTCTCGATCCTGGTCAACAACGCGGGCATCGCCGGCCCGGTGGCCCCGCTGTGGGAGGTCGGCCCGGACGACTGGGACGAGGTCTTCGCCGTCAACGTCCGCGGCGTGTACCTCATGTGCCGCGCCTTCCTCCCGCCGATGCTCACCGCGGGCCGCGGCGACATCGTCAACGTGGCCTCGGTGAGCGGCAAACGCCCCCTCGCTCGCCGGACGCCGTACACGGCCTCGAAGATGGCCGTCATCGGCCTGACCACGACCCTCGCCCACGAGGTCGGCCCGCTCGGCGTCTCGGTCAACACCCTCTCCCCCGGCCCGGTCGAGGGCCCGCGCATGAGCCGCAACTTCGCCCTGGAGGCAGCCAGGACGGGCACGACCCCGGCGGAGGCCGAGGCGGCCTTCGTCTCCCGCGCGGCGCTGCAACGCATGGTGACGGAGGAGGAGGTGGCCCTGGCCACGGCGGCGATGCTCAACATGCCCGGCCTGTGCGGCGCCGACATCGACCTCTCGGCCGGGATGATCGCCCGCTGACCCGATCGGTACCGTTGCCGACCATGGAAGCCGCCCGCCCGCAGCCGTCCGTCTACTTCGCCCGAGCCGTCGACTTCGTCGACCCCACCGAGGTCGCGATGTCGTCGGCCCGGGCCCGCGAGGCCCTGGCACGGCTCGGCCTGCGACTCGTCGATCCCGTCGAACACGAGGCCGGCGCCGACCTGCCCGGCCTCACCGGCAGTGCGCACGCCGCCGCCATCGTCGAACTGGACCTCGCCCTGCTCCGCCGCAGCGACGCGATGCTGGTCGACATGACGATCCCGGCCCGCAACTACATCGGCTGCGTCGCCGAGCTCGTCTACGCACACCAGTGGCGCATCCCGGCGGTCGTGTACGTCGGTTCGACAGGGTACGAGCAGCGCCCGTGGCTTCGGTACCACGCCACCCACGTCTGCCGGTCGCAGGACGAGGCGGTCGCGATACTGCGTGACGTGCTCATCGGGACGGCCGCATTGCCCGCTGGACGAACACCAGAATGACCGGAAGCAACAGCCCGAGCACGAGTTCCCGCGGCGCGATCACGCCCAGCAGGGCCGCTACCGCGCCGACCACCACCGACACCGCGAGGATCCCCGTCGCCCAGTGACGGCGCAGCAGGGATCCCCACCGGGTGCGACGGCCCCCGGTCAGCACGCGCGCCGGCGCCACGGACCGCACCGACGGCCGCTGGACCAGCACGGCGCCGGGCCGCAGCAGCACCAGCCGGTCGCCCCGGTGCGCCAGGCGCATCGTCTCGACGTCGTGCAGCGCGTCCAGGTACGGCCAGAGGTCCCACATCGACAGGCGGGCGGCACCGTCGACGCCCGGCCAGCGGCCGTCGGCGCGCTGGCCGCGGAGCAGCGTGTTGACCGCGGTGAACAGCACCGGTGCCGCCGGCTCGCCGGCATGCCGGGTGAGGGCCGACACCGCATAGGGCAACCCCGGGTGCCACACCGCACTGACCCACGTCGACGCGCTGCCGTCGGCCGACGTGCGGGTCACGTTGTAGACCTCGTACCGGGCCTCGTCGTCGTGCAGCCGCCCCGGATCGAGGTGCTGCAGGAGCCAGGCGTAGCCGTCGCACAGTCTCGGGTCCTGCGCGGGCGTTCCCGCCTCGTACAGCGCGGTCAGGACCAGCGCGGTGTGGGTGACGGTCGGCGGAGCGCCCGGCACCTCGGCCCACCCGCCGGCGTCGCCGCAGTGCTCCCGCAGCCACTGGACGCCGCGCCGGAGGCTGGGGTCCGCGGCGCGCGCCGCGCTCAGCGCCCGGACCGACAGCGCCGTCAGCCACGTACGCGACGGCTGCCCGCTGAACGAGCCCCAGCCGCCGTCCGGGTTCTGATTGCGCGCCAGCCACTGGACCGCCCGCCGGAGGTCCGGTGCCGACGGCGTGAGGTGGGTTCCGCAGCGTGCGATCAACCAGACGACCAACGCGGTGCACTCGGACACCGGTATGCCGTTGCTGGTGTTGACCGCCCACCCGCCGTCGATCAGGCGGTCGCCGGACCGGCACTGCCGCGCCTTGAGGAACGCGAACGCGTCGGCGACGTGCTCGTTCGATCGGGCGACGATCAGCATCGAGGCCAGACCAGCGGCGGTGGCCGACGGACCCGGCGGGCCGTTCTCCAGGTCGTGGTACCAGCCGCCGCCGGGGCCGTGCTTGCGGAACGTCCGCCGCAGCAGCCGGATGGAGCGGTCGACGCAGGCCTCGATCTCGGCGGTGTCGATGGAGTCCACGCGCGCCGCTCCCGCTACTCGGGCTTTCGCGCCACCACGTGGAAGAACGCGCTCGGCTCGTGGCTCGCGTATCGACCGCGACAGTGCCGGACGTCCTCCTGCTTCCAGTCCACGAGCAGCGACTCGAGGTATTCACGGCTGAAGAAGTGCCGGAGATGACCGTTGCGGCAGTACATGTTCGGGCCGACCTCGTCACCGGTCCCGAAGTACGGATCATCGGTCGACTTGACGCTGAACACGAGCACGCCGCCCGCGACGAGCACCCGCCAAATCTCGGTGAAGACCAACCGGGTGGTCGCGTCGTCGAAGTAGTGCAGGGACAGGTGGGCGTAGACGCCGTGCATCGAGCCGGCCGCGAAGGGCAGGGGTTCGGCCAGGTTGTGGCACAGCGCCGCGACACTGCGGTGCACCTGCTCCGCTCGGCGCCGTACCTGCTCCACCGAAACGGGCGAGAAGTCGATCGCCGTCACGGTGTGACCGGCGGCGGCGAATGCCACCGCGTCGTGCCCCTGTCCACATCCGAGATCCGCGACGCTCACCCGTTCGCCGGCCGGCATCAGCTCCAGAAAGCGCTGGCGCAGCTCCCGGTGCAATGGGTCCTCGCCGGTCGCACCGCGGCGGACGTGCCACCTGTCCCAGAAGTGGACCTGCGAGGGGAGCATCGTCGTGCGGGACGTCATCAAATCCCAATCCTGGTCGGTGTGGACATGAGCTCGCGAATGGAAAGCCGCATGTTGTCCCAGTGCGGAAAGACCGCATAGTCCCAGTCGTCGGCCGCGCCGAGCGTTGCGGCGATATGTCGCCGGAAGTACTGCGAAACACCGAGATCCTCGGCGTAACACACGGGCCCGTCAGGTTCCCGGTACATCAGATACCCGTCGAGTCGGTCCTGAACCGGCAACGCCGCGAACGCCGCGAAATCGTCGAACACGCGCACCGGCAACCTCAGCGAGCCCAACGAGTATCGGCCGGGAATGACGTGGGCATGCGCGTGGGTGAGACAGGCCGACCGCCTGCGCTCGGACGACCGGCAGCTGCCGTGCTCGAAGACCGTGCAGGGTCCGAACGCGGCTTCGACATGGTCCACCACCTGGGTCAGGAAGTCGATGAACCCCGACACGACGCTCATCGGCAGGCCCTGGACCGAGCTGAGATGCCAGGCAGGCGCGACCAGCAGGTAACCCGGAACGAAGGACCCCAGCGCAGTTATGGCGACACCTACCCCCGGTTCGCGGACGATCGGCCGGTCATACCACTCCAACGCCTCGTCAGATTCATGATTCACGGAGCAGAACAGGCAGTCGTCATCCACTGCGGGCCAACGGTGCGGATGACGAGACATCGAAGACTGCCTAACTCTATCGACGAACGCCTGCGTGCGCGAAGTATGGCAAGCAGGTGCGTCGTCCATCAATGCACATTCCGGCACCGCGCAGGTGAAGCGGAAAGAGCTACCCCGAGCGGACGAAATTCCCGGAATCACATCCCCCATTCGACCGACCGGCCGGCGCCGCCGAACGCCAAAGGACTCCGGCGAGCATGGCGACCAACCTCGGACCCGTCGCTTCGCTGCGCCCGTGCCCGCCGGACGGACCGATGACCGAGCCGATGATCGGAAAACCCACCGGAGCACCGTAGCGGTGCGGTGTTGACAAGTTCGGGCCGGGGCTGGAACGCTTTCATCGACGTTGACGAAAGTTCGGTGACTTTTGTCAAAACATCAGGGTGGCGGCGCACCCCTTGCCTCGACAAGGAGTCCGCCAATGCGCAGGCGCATCGCCGCCATCGTTGCCACCACGCTCGTCGCCAGTAGTCTCACCGCCGTCGATCTTGCCCGCACCGCCGCGCCGGCCCTGGCGGCCGAGGTGTTGCAGGAGGTTACGCTCGCCAAAGGGACCGCCGCCATGGGCGAGCCCATGTCGCTCGCCGTGCTGCCCGACCGGACCGTGCTGCACACCTCGCGGGACGGGCGGATCTTCTCGACCGACGCCGCCGGGAACACCAGGGTCGCGGGGACGATCCCGGTGTACACGCACGACGAGGAAGGGCTGCAGGGTATCGCGGCCGACCCGAACTTCGCCGGCAACCGGTGGATCTACCTGTACTACGCGCCGCCGTTGAGCACGCCCGCCGGGGACGCCCCGTCGACGGGGACCGATGCCGACTTCGCGCGCTGGCAGGGGTACAACCAGCTCTCCCGCTTCACCGTGCGCGCCGACGGGACCGTGGACCTCGCCAGCGAGAAGCGGATGCTGCAGGTGACCACGGACCGCGGGATGTGCTGCCACGTCGGCGGTGACCTCGACTTCGACGCCCAGGGCAACCTCTACCTCACCACCGGCGACGACACCCAGCCGTGGTCGTCCAACGGCTACACGCCGATCGACGAGCGGCCCGGCTGGAGCTGGGACTTCGACGCCCAGCGCAGCGCCGGCAACACCAACGACCTGCGCGGCAAGCTGCTGCGGATCACGCCGCAGGCCGACGGCACGTACACGGTCCCGGCCGGCAACCTGTTCCCGCCGGGAACGGCGCGGACCCGGCCGGAGATCTACGCCATGGGCTTCCGCAACCCGTTCCGCATGTCCGTCGACAAGGCCACCGGCGTCGTCTACATCGGCAACTACGCGGCCGACTCCGACACCAACGACCCGAACCGCGGCGAGGGCGGGCACCAGGAGTTCGAGCGGATCACCGGGCCCGGCAACCACGGCTGGCCGTACTGCCAGGGGTACAACGCCCCCTACAACGACTACGACTTCGCCACCGGGACGTCCGGGCCGAAGTTCGACTGCGCCGCGCCGGTGAACGACTCGCCGCACAACACCGGCCTCACCAACCTGCCGGCCGCGAAGCCCGCCTGGCTCGCGTACGACAACCAGCCCGGCTCGCCGCTCGGCAACACCGGCGGGGGTCCCATGGCCGGCCCGGTGTACCGCTTCAACCCGAGCCTGAACTCGGCCACGAAGCTGCCGCAGAGCTTCGACGGCAAGTTCTTCGCGGGCGAGTTCTCCCTCGACTGGATCAAGACGGTGCAGGTGAACGCCGACGGCAGCCCGGGCGCCGTCGAGAGTTTCCCCTGGACCCACAAGCACATCATGGACCTGGCGATCGGCCCGGAGGGCGCGCTCTACGTGCTCGACTACGGCGCCGGCTGGTTCAACGGCGACGAGAACTCGGCGCTGTACCGCATCGAGGGCGTCCCCGGCGGCAACCGCGCGCCGACCGCGGTCGTCACCGCGAACCGCACCTCGGGCCAGCCGCCGCTCACCGTCGCGTTCAGCTCGGCCGGCTCGACCGACCCCGAGGGCGGCGCGCTCACCTACGCATGGAACTTCGGCGATGGGGGTACCTCGACCGCCGCCAATCCCTCGCACACCTACTCGGCCAACGGCAGCTACACCGCCCGGCTCACCGTCACCGACCCGGCCGGCAACACCGGCTCAGCATCGACGACGATCACGGTCGGCAACACGACGCCGGTCGTCACCATCACCGGCCCGGCCAACGGATCGCTGTTCGACTTCGGCGACGCGGTGCCGTTCCAGGTCAGCGTCACCGACCCGGAGGACGGCACGATCGACTGCTCGCGCGTCGCGGTGAACTTCGTCCTCGGCCACGACCAGCACGGCCACCCGATCACCAGCACCACCGGCTGCACGGGCGTGCTGCAGACGTCGGCCAGCAGCGAGCACAACCCGAGCGACAACATCTTCGGCGTCGTCGACGCGGCCTACACCGACCGCGGCGGGCTGACCGCGCACGCGCAGATCGTGCTGCAGCCGCGGCACCGCCAGGCGGAGCACTTCGGCTCGTCCAGCGGCAACCTGACGATCTACAACACCACGACGGCCGAGGGCTCGTACGTGGGTGCCATCGACAACGGCGACTGGCTCGCGTTCACCACCTACAACCTCGCCGGCACGACCGGGGTCACCGCCCGGGTCGCCTCCGCCACCGCGGGTGGCACGCTGGAGTTCCGCAGCGACTCGCCGACCGGGCCGCTCGCCGGGTCGGTGGCGGTGCCCGGCACCGGCGGCTGGGAGAACTGGACCACGGTCAGCACCACGCTGAGCCCGCAGGCCGGGACGAGGCCGTTGTACCTCACGTTCAAGGGCGGCACCGGCGCGCTGTTCAACGTCGACGCGTTCACGTTCACGTCGTCGGCCGACCTCGCCCGCGGCAGGCCGGTGACCGTCTCGTCGACGGACGACCCGGCGCGGCCGGGCGGCCTGGCGGTGGACGGCAACGGCGCGACGCGGTGGTCGAGCGCCTACAGCGACCCACAGTGGATCGCCGTCGATCTGGGTGGCACCTACACCCTCAGCCGCGTACGGCTCAGCTGGGAGGTCGCCTACGGCCGCGCGTACCAGATCCAGACCTCCCTCGACGGCTCGACCTGGACGACCGTCTACAGCACCACCAGCGGCGACGGTGGCGTGGACGACGTGCCGGTGTCCGGCAGCGGGCGCTTTGTCCGCGTCCACGGCACCCAGCGGGCCACCCAGTGGGGCTACTCGCTCTGGGAGCTCAACGTCTACGGCACCGCCAGCCTGTTGTCGCAGGGCCGGCCGGTCACCACGTCGTCGGTGGAGCCCGGCAACCTGCTCGTCGGCGCCAACGCGGTCGACGGCAACGGAGCCACCCGCTGGGGTTCGGCGTACAGCGACCCGCAGTGGATCAGCGTCGATCTCGGCAGCACCCGCACGATCAACCGGGTGAAGCTCAAGTGGGAGGCCGCCTACGGCCGCGCGTACCAGATCCAGACCTCGGCCGACGGCTCCACCTGGACCACCGTGTACAGCACCACCACCGGCGACGGCGGCGTCGACGACGTCACCGTGTCCGGCAGCGGGCGCTATGTCCGCGTCAACGGCACCCAGCGGGCCACCCAGTGGGGGTACTCGCTCTGGGAACTCGAGATCTACGGCGCCTGAGAGGAGCCATGATGCGCAGATTCCTCGCGGTGCTCGCCCTCGCCGCCGCCGCCACGCTGACGGCGGTCACGCCGGCGAACGCCGCGCCCGCCTTCAAGGTGCTGGTGTTCACCAAGACGGCGGGCTTCCGGCACAGCTCGATCCCGGCCGGCATCGCCGCCGTCCAGCAGCTCGGCGCGGCGAACAACTTCGCCGTCGACGCTACCGAGGACGCCGGGGCGTTCACGGTCGCCAACCTCGCGCAGTACAAGGCGGTCGTCTGGCTGTCGACGACCGGCGATGTCCTGAACGACGCCCAGCAGGCCGCGTTCCAGTCCTACGTCCGGGCCGGCGGCGGCTACGCCGGCGTCCACGCCGCGGCCGACACCGAGTACGGCTGGTCGTGGTACGGCGGGCTGGTCGGTGCGTACTTCAGCAGCCACCCGGCGAACCAGCAGGCGACGGTGCGGGCCGAGGACCGGGCGCACCCGTCGACCGCGCACCTCGCCTCGGCGTGGACGCGGGTCGACGAGTGGTACAACTACGCGACCAACCCGCGGGCGAACGTGAAGGTGCTCGCGACGCTCGACGAGTCGACGTACAGCGGCGGATCGATGGGCGCGGATCACCCGATCACGTGGTGCCAGGCCTACGACGGCGGTCGTTCGTGGTACACCGGCATGGGCCACACCGACGAGTCATACGCCGACCCGACCTTCACGCGGCTGCTGCTCGGCGGCATCCGCTGGGCGGCGGGCGCGGCGGCCGGGGACTGCCGGCCGGAGCGCGGCTACACGGCGCTGTTCGACGGCACGCAGGCGAGCCTCGACCGGTGGCGCATGGCGGGACCGGGCGGGTTCACCCTGGCCGACGGCACGATCAGCTCCTTCGGCGGCATGGGGTTGCTCTGGTACCCCGTGAGCACGTTCGCCGACTACTCCCTCAAGGTCGACTGGATGATGCCCGGCGACGACAACGGCGGCGTCTTCATCGGCTTCCCCGACCCCGGCAACGACCCCTGGGCACCGGTGAACGCGGGCCACGAGATCCAGGTCGACGCCACCGACGCCGACCCGGCCCGCACCACGGGCAGCGTCTACAGCTTCAAGGCCCCTGACGCGGCGCTGCGCGCGGCGAACCTCAACCCGCCGGGCGCGTGGAACACCTACGACATCCAGGTCCACGGCCAGCGCGTCGAGGTGTACCTCAACGGAGTCAAGGTCAACGACTACGTATCTTCGCGGAGCATCGGTAACGGCTATGTCGGCGTGCAGAACGACGGCGACGCCGCTCACATCAGCTACCGCAACATCCGCATCAAGACGGACGGCGCGCCGCCGGCGACGGACGTCGCGCGCGGCAGGCCGGTGACGGTCTCGTCGGTGGAGCCCGGCAGCCCGCACGCCGGGGCGAACGCGGTGGACGGCAACGCGGCCACCCGCTGGGGATCCGCGTACAGCGATCCACAGTGGATCGCCGTCGACCTCGGCGCGGTGCACTCCCTCAGCCGGGTCCGGCTGAACTGGGAGACGGCCTACGGCCGCGCCTACCAGATCCAGACCTCGGCCGACGGCTCGACCTGGACCAACGTCTACAGCACCACCACCGGTGATGGCGGCGTAGACGACGTGGCGGTGTCCGGCAGCGGGCGCTATGTCCGCGTCAACGGCACCCAGCGCGCCACCCAGTGGGGCTACTCGCTCTGGGACCTCAACGTCTACGGAACACCCCAGTCCGGCCTGCTCTCCCAGGGCCGCCCGGTCACCGCGTCGTCGGTCGAGCCCGGCAGCCCGCACGCCGCCGCCAACGCCGTCGACGGCAACGCCGCGACCCGCTGGGGATCCGCCTACAGCGACCCGCAGTGGATCAGCGTCGACCTCGGCACCACCCGCGCCATCAGCCGGGTCAGGCTGAGCTGGGAGACGGCCTACGGCCACGCCTACCAGATCCAGACGTCGGCCGACGGCTCCACCTGGACCACCGTCTACAGCACCACCACCGGCGACGGCGGCGTCGACGACGTCACCGTGACCGGCAGCGGACGCTACCTCCGCGTCAACGGCACCCAGCGCGCCACCCAGTGGGGCTACTCGCTCTGGGAGCTCGAGGTCTACGGCAGCTGACTGTATCTTTCACCCCCGTCCCCTCCGGCGCGACGACCGCCGGAGGGGACGGAACCCCAGGTCGGGAGCGCGCGCCTGGGCGCCGGGCCGCGCTGGTCGAAGCGGTTCGATCGCGTTTCGAAACATCGACGCGTATCGTCCGGCCGGACTGAGCGTGCCCCCTCCCCCGTCCTGAGGTAGGTCATGAAGAAGAGACGAATCGCCATCCTCGGCGCCGCACTGGTCGCCGTCGCCGCCTCGATCCTCGTCTATGCCCAGCCCGCGTCCGCCGCGGTCGGGCTGCACATCAGCGGCCGGAACATCGTCGAGGCCAACGGCCAGAACTTCATCATGCGCGGGGTCAACCACCCGCACGTCTGGTACACCGGGCAGACGAGCTCGTTCGCCAACATCAAGGCCCTGGGCGCCAACACCGTCCGCGTGGTGCTCGGCAGCGGCAAGCGCTGGGGGCCGTCCAACGACGTGCCGCAGGTCATCCAGCTGTGCAAGACCAACCGGATGATCTGTGTGCTGGAGGTCCACGACACCACCGGCTACGGCGAGGACGGCGCGGCCGCCACGCTGGACGAGGCGGTCAACTACTGGATCAGCCAGAAGGCGAACCTGGTCGGCCAGGAGAACTACGTCGTCATCAACATCGGCAACGAGCCGATCGGCAACAACAACCCCGGCCAGTGGACGGCCGCGACCGTCGCCGCCATCCAGAAGCTGCGCAGCAACGGCTTCGAGCACCTCATCATGGTGGACGCGCCGAACTGGGGCCAGGACTGGCAGAACGTCATGCGCGACAACGGCCAGACGGTCCTCAACGCCGACACCCAGCACAACACGGTGCTGTCGATCCACATGTACGCCGTCTACAACACCGCGGCGAAGGTCATCGACTACCTCGACCGCATCCAGGCCGCGGGCTGGCCGCTGGTGATCGGCGAGTTCGGCTGGCAGTTCAACAGCAACGAGGTCGACCACGAGACGATCCTGGCCCAGGCGCAGGCGCGCGGGCTCGGGTACCTCGGCTGGTCCTGGAGCGGCAACACCGACCCGATCCTCGACATGGCGACGAACTTCAACCCGGCCCAGCTCACCACCTGGGGCCAGCGCATCTTCAACGGCACGAACGGGATCAAGGCCACCGCCAAGGAGGCGACGATCTTCAGCGGGAACCCGCCGCCGTCGTCCGCGTCGCCGTCCCCGAGCCGGTCGTCGGCCTCGCCGTCGCCGTCCCCGAGCCGCTCGTCCGCGTCGCCGTCGCCGTCCTCGGGCACCAAGGGCTGCACGGCCGCGTACTCGATCGTGGGCCAGTGGCCGGGCGGGTTCCAGGCCGACGTGAAGGTCACCGCCGGTACCGCCGCCATCACCGGCTGGACCGTGACCTGGACCTTCGCCAACGGCCAGACGATCACCCAGGCGTGGAGCGCGACGATCACCAGCTCCGGCTCGGCGGTCACCGCCCGCAACGTCAGCTACAACGGCACCCTGGGCGCCGGGGCGAGCACGAACTTCGGCTTCCTCGGCTCGTGGAACGGCACGAACACCGCCCCGGCGGTGTCCTGCACCGCCTCGTAGTCACGGTCCGCACGACGCCCCGCCGGCCTGTTCCGCCGGCGGGGCGTCGTCGTGTGCGGGCTGAAACATTCCGGCGGGTGCCGGACATGTCAGGGTGACCGGGCACCCACCCGGCTTCGCCGACCCGTGAGGAGCTGGACCTTGGCTCGCGCCCCCGCCGCCGACCGGTACGAACGCCTGTACCGCGCGCACTATCAGGACCTGCTCGGCTACGCCCTGCGCCGGGTCGACCCGCCGGAGGCGGCGGCCGACGTGGTCGCCGAGACCTTCCTCGTCGCCTGGCGCCGCTTCGCGGACATCCCGGCCGACCAGGCCCGTGCCTGGCTGTTCGGGGTGGCCCGCAACGTGCTGGCCAACCACGGCCGGACCGAGCGGCGCCGGGCCGGGCTCGCCGCCCAGCTGCGCCGCGAGCTGGCCACGCTCCCGGCCGTCCAGACCGATCCGCCGGAGCACGTCGCCCACGCCTTCGACGGCCTGCCCGACGCCGACCGGGAGCTGCTGCGCCTGGTCGCGTGGGAGGGCCTCACCACCGACGAGCTGGCGGTGGCGCTGGGCTGCACGCCGAACGCCGTCCGCATCCGCCTGCACCGTGCCCGGCAGCGCTTCGCCGCCGCGCTGGGCGAGCCGATCCCGACCACCGACCGAGGAGCAGGAGCATGAGCCACCCTTCGGAGCAGGACCAGGACCGCCTGGTCCGGCTGCTGGCCCCGCCGCGGGCCGTCCCGCCGGCCGCCGCGGACCCGGACGGGCCGGCCGCCACCGCGCTGCTGGAGAGCATCCGCCACGCGAACCGCACCCGGATCCGGCCCTGGGTCCGGCCCTGGATCGCGATCCCGGCGGTGGCGGCGGCCGCGATCGCGGCGTTCGTCGTCATCGCGCTGCTGCCCGGGAGCGGTCCGGCGCCCGCGCACGCGCTGGACATCACGCGCGACTCGCAGTACATCACGATCCGCATCCTGGACCCGGACGCGGATCCCGCCCGGTACCGGCAGGAGCTGGCCCGGCACGGGCTGAACATCGAGCTGACGCTGGTCCCCGTCGACGCCGGCCAGGTGGGCCGGGTCGTCTTCAGCGAGGTCGGCGACACGGGCAACGGCCCGACGATCGAGTACGTCGAGTCGCCGGGCCACTGCAGCCCCAACGGCTCCTGCGCGGTCGCCGTGCGGGTGCCGGTCACGTTCGCCTCGTACGCCCGGCTGTCCTTCGGCCGCGCCGCGAAGCCCGGCGAGTGGATCGAGGGCGGCTCCGCCCAGCAGAACGCCGACGCGGCGCAGCTACGGGGCCGCACGGTGGCGGACGCCCGGCGGATCCTGGAGTCCCGCGGGCAGACGGCGACGTACCGGGTCGGCTGGCAGTCCCTGGACACCCCGGCGGAGCAGATCCCGTCGACGTGGATCGTGTACGACACGGCCCCGCTGCCGGACGACGTCGTCGTCCTCTGGGTCTCCGCGGACGGCCAGGCGCCGCGCCCGCCCAGGAGCGGCCCTCCGGGCGCGTCGCAGTTCGTGCCTCGTTAGGCTCCTCGGCGCGTCGCAGTTCGTGCCTCGTCAGGCGCGGCGCTCCTCGGCGTGTCGCAGTTCGTGCCTCGTCAGGCGCGGCGCTCCTGGAGGCGCCGCTCCTCGGCGCGGACCTCGGCAAGCGACTCCCGCTCGCGGACCAGCCACTCCGGCGGGTCCGCGGCGAGGGCCTGGATCTCGGCCGTGGTCAGCGCCTCGGTGACGCCGCCCCGGGCCAGGCCGCTGTTCGACACGCGCAGCCGGGCCGCGACCACGTTGCGCGGGTGCGGCCCGTCGCGGCGCAGGTCGGCGAGCCACTGCGGCGGGTTGCGCTGCAGCTCGTCGAGCTGCTCACGGGTGATCGGGCCGGCCCGGAACTCGGGCGGGGTCGCCGGCAGGTAGACGTCCAGCTTCGCGGCCGCCGTGGCGGGCTTCATCTCCTGGGGCTTCTTCGGCTTGCTCACCCGGTCAGAGTAGCGGCAGGGTGGCCGGTACCCTGAGGTCGGTGGAGAGGTTCCGGCTGGTCGTCGTTCCCGGGGTCGTCGTGGACCGGTGGGCCCGCACCTGGGCCGAGCGGCGCCCGGAGACCCGGCTGGAGCTGGTCCCGGCGGAGTCCGCCGACGCCCCGGAGCACCTGCCGGGCCGCGCCGAGGCCGGCCTGCTCCGCGAGCCGGTGGACCGCGAGCTGCTGCATGCCATCCCGCTGTACCGCGAGCAGACCGTCGTCGTCGTGCCGCGCGACCACCTGCTGGCCGCGGCCGACGAGCTGACCCTCGCCGAGGTCACGGACCTGGACGAGCCGCTGCTCCGCCCGCTCGACGAGGTGCTCCAACCGCCGGGCGGGGCGCCGGACGACCGCCCGGCGACGACGGCGCTCGCGATCGAGCTGGTGGCGGCCGAGGCCGGCCTGCTGCTGGTCCCGATGTCGCTGGCCCGGCTGCACCACCGCCGCGACCTCACGTACCGCCCGGTGACCGACGCCCCGACCTCCTCGGTGGTCCTGGCCTGGCCGCGCGACGCCCACACCGAGCTGGTCGAGGAGATGATCGGCATCGTCCGCGGCCGCACGGCGAACAGCACCCGCGGCCGCGCCCCGACCCCGCCACCGGCCCGAGCCCCGAGACCCCCACGCAAGGGCCGCCGCCGCTGACGGCTCGCGTCATCCGCCGGCCGCGCATCCAGGGTGCGCAGGAGCGCGAGCCGGGCGGCCGGGTCGGACATTGATAGACGTTGGTCGATCTACCCTCAGACTTGGTGATCGAACTGAGGGTAGATCGACCAACGTCAAACTAGCAGGCGACGCGGGGGCGCCAGATGGGGCAAGCCGAGGGGCGGCGCGCCCGGGGCGGTCCAGCTTCGGCGTCCGCGGCCGCGCCCGCTCAGGCGAAGGAGAGGTCGGCCTCGATGCCGTAGTGGTCGGACAGGTACACCGAGCGGCCGTCCCACAGTGGCACGCGCTCCTCCTCGAAGGCCAGGCGGCAGGTCGCCGTCAGGCCGCGGACGAGGACGTGGTCGAAGGCCGGCGGCGTGGGCCACTGCGGGGTCGGGCGGTACGTCGGGCGCGGGTCGCCCGCCATCGGGTCGGTCAGGCCCGCCACCGCGCGGAAGTCGG
This sequence comes from Dactylosporangium sucinum, assembly GCF_014647515.1. GTDB lineage: Bacteria > Actinomycetota > Actinomycetes > Mycobacteriales > Micromonosporaceae > Dactylosporangium > Dactylosporangium sucinum. Next base: position 53,290 of record NZ_BMPI01000002.1, read on the forward strand.
CCAGCGCGGCCGAGTCGCGGGGCAGGTTCAGGTCGCCGGTCACGACCAACGGCAGCGCCGGGTCGAGCCGCGCCACCGCGCCGGCCAGGTGGGTCAGCTCGGTCCGCGCCACGGCCGTCCAGCGGTTCGCCGGGGACCAGTCGTCGTCGCGGTTCGCCGACAGGTGGGTGTTCACGACGGCCAGGCGGCCGGCCGGGGTCTCCAGCACGGCCACCTGGGCGCCCTTGCGCATGAGCAGCTCCGGCCGGGCGGGGCCGGCGACCGGGAACCGCACGAACGAGCAGCTGACCACGGGGTGCCGGGACAGCAGGACCAGGCCGCCCTTCAGGACGAGCATCCCGTGGTACCGCCGGTGCGCGTAGGCCGGCGCCAGTCCCGCGAGCAGCCGCGCGCCCCCGGCGGTCAGCACCTCCTGGAGGCACACCACGTCGTAGGGCGTGGCCGCGAGGTGCCCCGCGAGCGCCCGCAGGCGGGCCCGGACATCACCCTTGAAGAGGGCGTTGAGGGTCAGCAGCCGCATCCCGCCATTCCACCACAGTCGATCAACGGCGGCGCTTGTGCTGGGCGCGGCGGGCCAGCGGGGCGCCGTCGAGGATGACGATGCACTTGTTCTCGAGCCGGACCCAGCCGCGGCTCGCGTAGTTCGCGAGGACCTTGTTCACCGACTCGCGCGAGGCCCCCACGTACTGCGCCAGCTCGGTCTGGGTGAGGTCGTGCACGACGCGCGTGCCGCCCTCCTCGGCGACGCCGAACTGGTCGGCGAGCTGGATCAGCTGGCCGGCCACCCGGCCGGAGACGTCGCTGAACAGGCGGTCGTCGACCGTCGCGCGGTTGCCGCGGATGCGCCGCGCGACGACCTGCAGCAGGCGCTCGGCGACGTCCGGCTGCTGGGCCATCCAGCGGTGCAGCGCCGTGCGGCCGAGACGGGCCAGGCGCGCGTCGGCCACCACCGTCGCGGTGGTCACCCGGGGGCCGCCGTCGATGAGCTCCAGCTCGCCGAACTGCTCCCCGGGGCCGAGCAGCGACAGCAGGCACTCGCGGCCGTCGCTGGCGCTGCGGCTGAGCTTCACCTTGCCGGACAGCAGGACGTAGAGGTAGTCGCCGGTCTCGCCCTCGCGGTAGAGCACCGTGCGGCGGTCGGCGGTGACGGTGTCGAACTGCGGCGCCGCGGCGGCGAACCCGGCAGTCCCGCGGGTGTCGTCAGCGCCTTCGGTGCCGTCAGCGTCGTCGAACAGGCCGGTCAGGTCCGGCGCGTCGGCGGAAATCGTGATGGTCATGAGCCCTCCCAGCGTGGGACCCGGACCCGGTAGGGCGGTACCGAGTACCATTCGGACGGTACTAGATACCGAGGACGCGAGGCAACAGGCTGTCGCGACGATGCGCGAGGATGGCACGGTGACCGGGACTGGTGTACGCGAGCGGCTCGTTGACGCGGCTTTCGAGCTGTTCGACGAGCGCGGCTACGAGCAGACGACCGTCGACGACATCGCCGACCGGGCCGGCGTCGGGCGCACCACGCTCTTCCGGCACTACCGGTCGAAGGAGGACGTGATCTTCCCGGACCACGACCGGCTCATCGCCGCCGTCCGGGACCGCCTCGCCACCTCGACCGCCGGCTCGGCCCTCGTCGCGGTCGTCGAGGCCGTCCGGCTGGTGCTGCTGCACTACATCGAGGAGGCCGACCGGGCCCGCCACCGCTACGCGCTGACCAGCCGCATCGCCGTCCTGCGCGACCGGGAGATCGCCAGCGTCGCGCGCTACCAGCGGCTGTTCCGCGAGTTCATCGCCGGGCGGATGGCCCCCGAGCCCGCCTCGGCCCTGCGCGCCGAGCTCATGGCCGCCGCCGTGGTCTCCGCCCACAACCACGTGCTGCGCCGCTGGCTGCGCCGCGACACCGCGGAGCCCGCCGCCGAGCTCGACGCGGCCATGGCCCAGGTCATCGCGCTGTTCACCGAGCCCGGCACCCCGCCGGGCGACGGCGGCTCGACGGTCCTCGTGCTGCACGACCGCCGCGACCCGGAGGTCGTCGCCGCCACCATCCGCCGCGCCCTGCAGCAGGCCTAACTTAGAAGTAGACGTCCTCGTGGGCCTTGCGGTAGTCGGCGATGGCGTCGAGCCGGCCGGCCGCCGCGTGCGTCACCCAGGCCGGGTTGCCGAGCAGGATCCGGCCCAGTGCCACGAGGTCGAACTCGCCGGCCGCCAGCCGCTCCACCAGCCCGGTCACCGACCCGGGGCCGGCGCCGGTGAGAAAGTCGCGGGTCAGCCCGACCGAGCCGACAGTGATCGCCGGCAGGCCGGTCAGCCGCTTGGCCCAGCCGGCGAGGTTCAGCCCCGCGCCGGGGAACGCCGGCTCCCAGAACCGTCGCTGCGAGGCGTGCAGCGCGCTCGCGCCGGCCTGCGCGAACGCGTCGAGGACGACGCCCAGCTCGGCCGGCGTCTCGGCGATCCGGGCCTCGAACGCCCGCTCCTTGAACTGGGAGAACCGCACGATCACCGGCCGGTCCGGGCCGAACCCGGCGCGGACCGCCCGCACGACCTCGGCCGGGAACGCCGCGCGGCGGGCCGGGGAGCCGCCGAACGCGTCCGTGCGGCGGTTCGTGTACGGCCAGAGGAACTCGTCGAGCAGGTACCCGTGCGCGGCGTGCACCTCCACGGCGTCGAACCCGGCCCGCGCCGCCACCCGCGCCGCGCCGACGTAGGCGGCCAGCAGCTCGTCGACGTCCCGTGCGGTCATCGCGTGGGTCGCCGGCCGGCCCGGCTCGCGCACCCCGGACGGCGTCCAGGCGGTGACGCCGTCGACCGGCTCCCGCAGGCTGCCGAGGTGCCACAGCTGCGCGGCGATGCGCCCGCCCGCGCCGTGCACGGCGTCGACCACGCGGCGCCAGCCGTCCTCGGCCGCGCCGGGGGTCATCCGTGGTACCGCATCCTCGTGACCCGCCGTGGGGTGGCCGACCAGCACGCCCTCGGTGATGACGAGCCCGAGACCGTGGGCGGCCCGGCGGGCGTAGTACGCGGCGACGGCCTCGGTCGGCACCCCGCCCGGCGACTGCGCGCGGGTCATCGGCGCCATCACGAACGGCGAGGCGAGCGGCAGCCCGGCGAACGTCACGGGCTCGACCGGCAGGTGGACGCTGAGGCAGGCGGTCATGCCCCGACGCTAGGTGCTGACACCGGTGTCAGGGGCAAGCCCGTCAGGCGGCCTTCGGCACCCGGTCCGCCGTGACGGCCATCTCCCCGACGATGACGTCGAGCGCGGCCACGGTCCGGGCGAGGGCGGCCATCTCCGCGACCATGCGCTCCCGCTCCTCCCGCAGCCGGTCGGTGAGCCAGGAGGTGCGGCTGTCGGGATCGGTCATGCAGGGCAGCAGCTCGTACATCCGCCGGCTGCTGAGCCCGGCGTCGAAGAGCCGCTGGATGAGCCGCACCCGCTCGACGGCGGCCTCGGCGAACACCCGCTGCCCACTGCCGGTCCGCGCGGACACCAGCAGTCCTTGCTGCTCGTAATACCGGATGGAACGCACACTGACCCCGGTCCGCGCCGAAAGCTCCCCGATGCGCATACCTCGAATCTAGGCCAGTGACGTCCACCTGGAAAACCCCGGCGGCGGGCACGATCCGCCCCGCGACGACATGGCCACCGCCACCGACCAACGTCTCTCACAACCGCCCGGCCCCACCCCACCCGAGCACGCCGCTCCACAGCGCGCGCGGGCCCGCGTCCCGGACCCGCGCCGCGAGTTCGGAGCGCGACCGGCGCCGGCCCGGCTGGTGTACCCGGGAGCGGGTCAGACCTCGATGTGGGAGCCCATGATGACCGTGCGGTCGCGGGGCAGGTTGAAGTGCTCGGCCGCGTCGGCCGTGATGAGCGAGGTGGCGATGAACAGCCGCTTCCGCCACGGCGCCAGCGCCGGGTCCGGGCCGGCGCGCAGCTCGATCTTCGACAGGAAGTACGACGCCTGGTCCAGCTGCAGCTCGCCCTCGGTCCGCTCCCGGTCGATCAGCCGCATGGCGGCCGGCACGTCGGGGCGCTCGACGTACCCGAAGCGGACGGTCACGTGGAGGATGCCGTCGTCGGCGTAGCCGAGGTCGTCCACCACGATGCGGTCGTCGGGGTCGACGCGCGGGACCGGCTCGGTCTCGATCGACATGATGATCACGTGGTCGTGGCGGACGTGGTTGTGCTCCACGTTGTCGCGCAGGGCCAGCGGCGCCGTCTGGCGGCCGCGGTTGAGGAACACGGCCGTGCCCGGCACGCGCACGGTGAGGGTGTGGTCGGTGCGCAGCCGCTCGATGAACTCCGGCAGCGATCCCTCGAGGCGCTGCCGCTCGGCGGTGACGATCTGCCGGCCGCGCTGCCAGGTGGTCATGACGGTGAAGGCGGTGAGCGCGATGAGCAGCGGCAGCCAGGCGCCGTGGACGAGCTTGGTCAGGTTCGCCCCGACGAACAGCAGGTCGACGAGCAGCAGGGCGGTCGCGCCGGCGCCGAGCACCCAGCGCGAGACGTGCCAGCGCTGGCGGGCGACGTAGAAGAACATCAGGGTCGTGATGGTGATCGTGCCGGTGACGGCCATGCCGAACGCGTAGGCGAGCGCGGCCGAGCTGCGGAACGCGAAGACCAGCGTGAGCACCGAGACCATGAGCAGCCAGTTGATCCACGGGACGTAGATCTGGCCGATCGTCGACTCGGAGGTGTGCGTGACCCGCAGGCGCGGCAGGTACCCGAGCTGGGCCGCCTGGGAGGCCACCGAGTAGGCGCCCGTGATCACCGCCTGTGAGGCGATGACCGTCGCCGCGGTCGCCAGCACGACCAGCGGCAGGCGTCCCCAGGAGGGCGCGAGCAGGAAGAACGGGCCGCTGATGTTGGCCGGGTCGGCGAGGATCAGCGCGCCCTGGCCGAGGTAGCTCAGCACGCACGCCGGCAGGACCAGGCCGAGCCAGCCCCACGTGATGGCCTTGCGGCCGAAGTGGCCCATGTCGGCGTACAGCGCCTCGGCCCCGGTCACCGCGAGCACCACGGCCGCCAGGGCGAAGAACGCGATGTGGAAGTGGCCGGCGAGGAAGCCGACCGCGTAGGTCGGCGACAGCGCCCGGAGAATGCCGGGGTGCCTGGCGATGCCGGTGATCCCGCAGACGCCGATCGTCACGAACCACAGGATCATCACCGGCCCGAAGACCCGCCCGACGGCCGCCGTGCCGCGCCGCTGGACCAGGAACAGCGCGATGATGATGACGGCGGTGACCGGCACGACGAGCTCGCCGAGCGACGGCTGCACCACCTTGACGCCCTCGACCGCCGACAGCACCGAGATCGCCGGCGTGATCATGCTGTCGCCGAAGAACAGCGCGGCCCCGAAGATGCCGAGCCCGGCGAGCACGGCGGCGCTGCGCCGCCCGGCCGGGCCGCCCCACCGCCGCACGAGCGTGATGAGGGCCATGATGCCGCCCTCGCCGTCGTTGTCGACGCGCATGGCCAGCAGGACGTACGTGACCGTGACGATGATCATCACGGACCAGAAGACGAGCGACACGACGCCGAACACGTTGTCGACGCTGACCGGCACGGGGTGCGGGTCCGCCGGGTTGAAGACCGTCTGGAGGGTGTAGATCGGGCTGGTCCCGATGTCCCCGAACACGACCCCGAGCGCCCCGACGACCAGCGCCGGCCGCACGACGCCAGCAGCTTGCCGACCCGTCACTCTGCGCACGATACCGCGTCGGTCACCCCGTCACCCGGGTGATTCGACGGGTGAGATCGGGCGGGTTGTGCTTGCGGGGCGAGACATCCACACACATCGTGAACCGGACGCCGTCACGCCCCTCAGCCGGGCGGCCGCGGGCCGAGGATCCGGCCGCGGCCGTCCGGGAGAAGCCCTATGTCTGCCATCGACGAAAGGCCATCGGTAGTGCGTCGCGCCAGCAAGCCCGAGCCGTACCTGCCCGAGCCGCCCGGCCGCAACGAGAAGTTCCTCTACTACGGCGCCCAGAGCCGGGGCGTCTTCGCGTTCTCCGTCGCGTCGTTCCTCGGCGTCGCCTACGGGCTGGTGCAACTCGCGCTGAACAACTGGTGGACCGCCGGGCTGTTCCTCGTCGTGGGGTTCCTGACCGTGACCGTCGGCGTCTCGATCGTGTCCTCGACCCGCCGGCGCCGCTCCAACATCGACCAGCACCGGGAGAAGGTCGCCGGCTGGCGGCCGCCCGACGACCCGCCGACCGTCGACGTCTTCATCATGACCGCCGGGGAGCCGATGCACGTCCTGCGGAACACCATCATGCACGCGGCCGGCCTGGACTGGCCGGCCGACCGGCTCACCGTCTACGTGTGCGACGACTCCGGCCGGGGCTCGGTGCGCTGGCTCGCCGAGCGCTACCACGCCGTCTACCTCTGCCGGCCCGACCGCGGCCGGATGAAGAAGGCGGGCAACCTCAAGCACGCGTTCGAGCACTCCACCGGCGACTTCATCCACGTCTTCGACGCCGACTTCGCGCCGCGCCCCGACATGACGCGCGAGATGATGCCGTACTTCGACGACCCCGCCACCGGGATCGTGCAGACGCCGCAGTACTTCGACGTCACCGACCCGCGGTTCAACTGGCTCCAGCGGGCGGCGGCCGCCACCCAGGAGCTGTTCTACCGCTGGATCCAGCCGGCCCGCGACGGCGTCGACGCGGCGATCTGCGTCGGCACCAACGCGCTGTACCGCCGCGAAGCCCTGCAGAAGGGCGGCGGGTTCGCGCAGATCGGCCACAGCGAGGACGTGTGGACCGGGGTGCGGATGAAGCTCGCCGGGTACGTCACCCGCTACGTCCCGGTCATCCTGGCCAAGGGCATGTGCCCGGACAACCTCGACGGCTTCGCCAACCAGCAGTACCGCTGGTGCACCGGCTCGATGTCGCTGCTGTCCGACCGCGAGTTCCACCGCACCCGGGCCCTGTCCCGGCGGCAGAAGCTGTGCTTCTGGACCGGCTTCCTCTACTACATCGCCACCGCCGTCACCACGTTCACCGGCCCGGTGCCGCTGCTGCTCATGGTGTGGTGGTTCCCGGAGCAGATCCGGCCGATGAACTACTTCTCGCTCGCGGGCACGCTCCTGGTCTGGCTGGTCGTCATGCCCCTGCTGACCGACGGCCGATGGACTCCGGTGGTACTGCGGGTGCAGGCCCTCATCGGCTTCTGCCACGCCGTCGCCATCTGGGACGCCCTGCGCGGCCGGACGGCCGGCTGGGTGGCCACGGGCGCGGCCCGGCACACCCCGACGGCCCGGCGGGTGCTGCGGCTGGTCCGCTGGTGGGTGCTGCCGACCCAGCTCGCGGTGTGGGCCGGCATCGGCTGGGGCCTCGCCGGCCACGACTGGCGGGACTACTGGATCACCGTGCTCTTCGCCCTGCCGGCCGCCTGGTTCCTGCTGCCGCTGACGCTCGGCCGGTACGCGCTGCCGGTCGCCGACCCCGACCCGGACCCGGAGCCGGCCGACCGCACGGTCGTCACCAGCGCCCAGGAGGTCCTCGCCGCGGCCCGCCGGGCCCGCAACGCCGCGCGGGTGACGGTATGAGCGTGCGCAGGGCAACGATCCTCGGGGTGGCCGCGGTCGCCGCCATCACCCTCGCGGGCCTCGCCGGCCGCGAGGCGGAGCGGCCGGCGTCCGGCCACGCCCAGAACCCCGGCACCCCCGCCCCGGCCAGCGGGGCGGCCAGCCCGTCGCCGGAGACCAGGACCGCCGCCGCCCGGCCGGAGGACGTGCTGCGGAACGGGCCGGTGTTCGGCGTCAACACGCTGCACACCGACCCGGCGTCGATCGAGACGATCGCGACGGCGACCGGCTGCCGGCCCGGCTGGGTCGAGGTGTTCAGCGCGGTCACCGGCGGCGTGTCGGCCGCGCAGCTCGCCGCGCTGCCGGGCGTGCCGCTGCTCGCCCTCGAACCGTGGCAGGACGGCAAGGTCAACGACCCGCGGTGGACCCTCGCGTCGACGATCAACGGCGCGCACGACGCCGAGTACCGGCGCATCGCCGCCGAGATCCGCGCCTACGGCAAGCCGCTGCTGCTGCGGTTCGCGCACGAGATGAACGGCGCCTGGTACCCGTGGGGGCCGGTCGGCAAGAACACGCCGGCGCAGTACCGCGAGGCCTGGCGGCACGTCGTGCGCCTCTTCGACGAGGCCGGCGCCACGAACGCGCTGTGGGTCTGGTCGCCGAACATCGTGCGCGGCGCCGTGCGCACGCCGATCCGGGAGTTCTACCCGGGCGACGACGTCGTCGACTTCGTCGGCCTCACCGGCTACGGCGAGTTCGAGGCGAACCCCGACGCCACCTACAAGTCCACATTGGACCAACTCGATTCTTTCACCAGCAAGCCGCTCATCCTGACCGAGGTCGGGGTGCGCCCGAGCAAGGCGAAGACGGGCTGGCTGACGGCGTTCGGGCCGTGGCTGCGGGCGCACCCGCGCATCGCCGGCTTCGTGTGGTCGATGCGGCCGCCGGGGCAGGGTTCGCGGTACGACTGGCGCTACGACGACAGCCCGGCCAACCTCGCCGCGTTCACCGGCAGCCTGCGCAAGGCGGGAGCGGCATGCTGACCGCCACCGAGCGGCCGGCGGTCGCCGGCCGGCGGCGGGCCGTCCCGGCCGACACGCCGCTGCCCTGGCCGCTGCTCGCCCTGCCGGTCGTCCTCACGCTCGCGACCGGGTTCATCGGGGCGCGCAGCCGGCAGCTGTGGCTCGACGAGTACGCGACCTGGTGGGCCTCGACGCTCGACCGGCACGACTTCGGCACGCTCATCGGGCACCTGGACACCGTGCAGGCGCCGTACTACCTGCTGATGCACGGGTGGATCCGGCTGTTCGGCGACTCGCCGCTGGCCATGCGCGTGCCGTCGGTGCTGGCGATGGCGGCCGCGACCTGGTTCGTGGTCCGGATCGCGGCCCGGGTCTACCAGCCGGCCGTAGGGCTGCTCGCCGGCTGTCTCATGTCGGCGGTGCCGTTCATGGGCCTGTACGCGCAGACGGCCCGCCCGTACGCCTTCGCCGTGATGTTCGCGTCCGGCGCCACCCTGGCCCTGTTCCGGCTGCTCGACGGCGCCCGCCGGGGCTGGTGGGCCGCCTACGCCCTGGCGCTGATCGGTGCCGGGGCGGTGCACCTGGTCGCGCTGCTGGTGCTGCTCCCGCACGGCCTCGCCGTGCTGTGGTGCGTGCGCCGGGAGGGCGGCCGGCGCGGCCTGGTCGCCGGCTGGGCGGTCGCGACGGGGGCGGCGCTGCTCGCCCTGTCGCCGGTGGTGGTCCGGGGGTACCAGCAGCAGGGCCAGATCGGCGGCGGTGCCCGCGGCTTCGACGAGGCGCTGTTCCTCGTCGTCTACGCGTTCCGCAACGACCTGGCGGCGGCCGCCGTGGTGTGGTTCGCGGTGCTCGGGGCGTGCCTCGTCCCGGCCGCCCGCAGCCGCGTCCTCGCGCTCGTCACGTGGGCCGCGTTCCCGTACGCGCTGGTGATCCCGGCGATGGGCCTGCTGAACCTGGCGTCGCTGCGGTACCTGCTGTTCGCCCTGCCGCCGTGGTTCGTGCTCGCGGCCGCGGCGCTGTGGCGCACGGCGACGGCGTGGCCGTCGAGCATCGCGCGGCGGGCCGGCGTGGCCGTGCTCGTCGGGGTGTTCGCGCTCATGGTGCCCGGCAACGTCGAGCTCCGGCACGACCCGCTGCTCGGCTACCCCGACTTCCGGGCCGCCTCGGCCGCCTTCGCCGGCGCCAAGCCGACGGACGGCCTCGTCATCGCCGGCGACAACGACGCGATCCTGCACCCGCACATGCCGGCGTACTACCTGCGGCCGCGCGGCATCGAGCTGCACGGCGCCTTCCTGGCCCAGGACCCGCGGGAGGCCGGCAACTACGACGGCGCGCGCTGCGACGACCTGCGCGGCTGCCTGCTGCGCTTCGACCGGGTCTGGCTGATGACCACCGCCCGGACCGACGACCCGTTCGGCGAGATGGACCCGGCCGAGGCGCGGCTCCTGCGCGACGAGTTCTCCGTGGCGCGCATGGACGAGTACCAGGGGGTGCGGGTCCTGCTGCTGGTGCGCCCGGCAACGGCGGCACCAGCAGCAGGACTGCCTGGCTGATGTGGTCGGGGCCGGTCGGCTCCGGACCCGACCCGGTCAGCCGACCAGCTTCCAGGGGCCGTTCTTGTCGCCCGGCTTCTGGTTGCGGGTGTACCACTTCGCCTCGTACACGTGGTTCTGGTACGTCACCCGGTCACCGGTGTTGTAGACCCGGGTCGCGGTCCACGCCGCCGGGCCGCCACCCGGCGGCGGCGGGGCGATCTCCTCCCAGGGGCCGTTCGGGTCGCCCGGCGCCTGGTTGCGGGTCCACCACATGGCTCGCCACTGCTTGCCCTGGTGGACGGCGTACTCGCCGTTGTTGAAGATGCGCGACGCGGTCCACTGCGCGGCGCCGTCCTCGGCCATGGCGATCTCCTGCCACGGACCGGTCGGGTCGCCGGGCTTCTGGTTCTGCGTCGCCCACGCGGCCTGGTACACCTTGCCCTGGTAGGTGACCCGGGCGTTGAACTTGTACGGGGTCGTCGCCGCCCAGGCCGCCGGCAGGCTCACCGTCACCGCGACGGCCGCCTCGGCCGCCTCGAAACCGTCGGTGCCGAGGAAGGCCGCGGTCAGGTTGTGCACGCCGCCGGACAGGCCGGCCGGCAGGGTGAAGCTCGCCTTGCCGTTCTCCAGCGTGGCCGTGCCCCGGGCGGTGGTGCCCTCGCGCAGCTCGACCTTGCCGGTGACCGGCAGGCCGCCGGCGGCCACGGTGACGTTCACCGTCGCCGCGGTGCCCCAGTCGACCGGCGCGGCCGTCGCCGTCACCTGCGGCTTGGCCTTGACCGTGCGGAAGACGGCCGGCTGGGCCACCGCCTCGCCGCCGTCGGCGCTCTTCGCCGAGACGATCCAGCCGTACGACGTGGCCGGCGCGAGGCCGGGCCAGGCGACCGTCGCCGTCCCGTTCGCGGTGACGTCCTGCCGGCCGATCGTGCCGCCCGGCACGTACAGCGCGAGGGAGTCGGTGGCGAACGACGTCTTGCGGCTGGTGAGGTCGACCGGCAGGGTCAGGTTGTCCTCGGCCCCGTTGTACCGCGGCTTCGTCTGGCTGCCGTCGGCCCGGATGTCGTACTCGGTCGCGCCGAAGTTGTTCAGGAACGGCGAGTACGTGTCGATGTGCACCTCGGCCCGGTCGACGTCGAACTGCAGCAGGCGCAGGAAGCTCGCGCCGAACTGCAGCCGGTCGGTGGCCTTGTGGTCCACCGTGCCGTCGCCGTTGACGTCGATGTTGCCGTTCGCGTCGACCCGCCCGGGCCACAGGTCACCGGCGGAGACCGTGTAGAACTGGTAGTCCGCGAGCAGCTCCACGACGTCGTGCGTGACCGTGACGCCGACCTTGGTCTTCAGGTTGGTGCCGACGCCGTGCTCGTGGCCGGCCAGCACCAGGAAGACGTTCGGATTGGCCTCGACGACCTGCTTGTAGAGCGGCGAGCCGTCCGGCGCCGAGAAGTCCGCCCCGCGGCCGTCGGGGTTGACCGACGGCTTCAGGTAGTCGTGCGACAGCAGGATGCCGTTGCGGTCCTTGTACCGCTTGAAGACCGAGTCGGCCCACCTGGCCTCCTGCGGCGTGACGCCGTACGACAGGCCGACCGCGACGAAGTCGAGCCCGCCGGCGGAGAACAGCACGTAGTTGTTCTGGTTGTCCTTGCCGGGGATGACGCTGCCGTCGGCCGCGACCTGCTCGTCCCACGCGTGGTACTCGGTGCCCGCCGGCCAGCTCTTGGCGACGCCGTAGTAGCGCTCGGCGCTGAACGTCTTGCTGAACCGGGAGTCGGGGCCGGTCTCGGCGCCCAGCTGGTCGTCGTGGTTGCCGGCGATGACCTGGTTGACCACGCCGTTGTCGTCGAGCACCTTCTGGTACTCCGACGCCGCCGCGAGCTCCCGCTCGACCTGCTCGTTGAGGCCGGGCCGCAGCAGCGTGCCGTCGGGGTTCTTGGCGAGCGGGTCGTAGTAGTCGTTCTCGATGATGTCGCCGGTGTGCGCGGTGTACGCGATCTTGCGTCCCTCGCGGTTGTCGGCGATCCACTGGGTGGTGCCGCGGTACGCCGCGGCCCAGATCGCCTGCTCCTCGGCGGCCATCACGTCGGAGGGCTCGGCGCGGCCGTCCCAGTCGTCGTAGGTGCCGCCGGCCGCGCCTTCACTGAGGTACTGCGTGTCGGTGAAGTGCGCGAGCGCGAAGTCGTAGGTGGCCGGGTCCTCGAAGCGGTCCTTGTCCTGCTGCGCCGTCGCATCGCGCGGCGACAGGTCGTCGGCGAACGGGTCCTCGCCGGTGACGAGGACGTGGACGGTACCGCCGTCGCGGTGCTCGGCGCCGATCGGCGCGGCCAGCACCGTGGCGTGGCCGGCCTGTCCGCGGGAGCTGGTGAGCACGGTCCACCGCTTGGCGGCCGGGTCCCACACGCGCAGCGCCACGACCCGCTCGGGGTCGATGTTGCCCTCCCACCGCAGGATCGGCTCCTGCGCGGTGCCGACGCTCAGGTCGTACCGCTGGAACACCACGTCACGCCCGGACGGCGTGTCGATCGTCCGGCCGTCGAGCGGCTGGAGCGACCCGAGCTGCACCACGGCGTCGTGAGCCACGTCGAGCGTGGTCGGCACGGCGGTCGCGACGCCCTGGTAGCCGCTGGTCGGCAGGACCAGGTCGGCCTTGCTGAAGGTCGCCGTGAGCGGCACGCCGGCCGGGCCGGGGATCTTCGCCGACAGCGTGGCGGCCGGCGCGTTGGGCTCGCCGACGGTCGCGGTCAGCTCGGACGGGACGTCCGGGATGCTCGCGCTGGTGAAGTGGATCTCCCGGGTGGCCGCGTTGCCGAGCACGTCGGTCGCGGAGACCGCGATCGTGTGCGCACCGGCGGCCAGCCCGCGGCCGATCAGGTCGCCCTGCGCGACGGCCTTGCCGTCGAGGGTGATCACCGGCGTGCCGGCGATCCCGGAGGCGTCCTTGACCTTCACCACGAGCGCGACGGTCGACGTGAGCCGCTGGCCCTCGGCCGGCACGCTCTCGGAGACCTCGGGCGCCGTGTTGTCGACGGTGAACCGCCGGGTCGAGGTCTTGTCCCCGACGACGGCCGTGATGGTGTGCCCGCCGTCGCCGAGCTTGGTGGTGTCGACGTCGGCCCGCCGGCCGAGCGCCGGCAGCGCGCCGCCGTTCTCGGCGGTGACGTCGAACAGGACGGTCTTGGTGAGCACGCCGTTGTTGCTGCTGCCGCAGGTGCCGTCGCCGATGTAGATGGTCACCGGCTGGCCGGCCGGGTAGCTTGCCGAGCCGATCGTGACCGTGCTCTCGGCGATCTCGCGGCTCACCAGCGTGGCCTTCGCGCCCGCCGGGGCGAGCTGGAAGTCGCGCAGCGTGAAGTCGTCGTAGTTGTCGCAGCCGCCCGCCTTGGCGCTGCCGTGGTCGCTGCCGGCGACGAACTCGACGACGTTGACGCCCGGCGTGAGCCACTCGTTCGGGAAGGCGAGGTCGGCGACCTCCTTCTCCCAGATGCCGAGGTTCAGCGGGATGCCGTTGATCCGCACGACGTTGTCGAAGCCGCTGTCGGCACCGTTGCCGCCGACGAACACCCGCAGGTGGGCGTCGGTGCCGGCGCCGAGCGTGTCGATCGTGCGGGTCGTCGGGGCGCCCGCCACGTCGAAGTGGAACTCGGCCTCCTTGTTGGCGCCGCACGTGCCGTCACCGAGGGCGAGGGAGGCGGCGGTCGTCGCCTCCCTCGTCACCGCGCCGCTCGTGGCGGTGGTGACCAGGTACGTCGGGCCGGCGGTGGCCGTCCCGCTCGTGCCCAGCGTGAGGTTGACCGACGCCCGGGTGACCCGGAAGTCGTCGTGGTTGGCGCAGGTGGCGCCGTTGAGGGTGCCGTTGTAGTCGCCGGTCTTCAGCAGGATCGTGTTGTCGCCGGGCTTGAGGTACCGGTGCGGCACCTTGAGCGTGACGTTCTCGGCGCCGGCGACGCCGTAGTCGCCGCCGAGGTCGACCCGGTTACCGTTGACGAGCAGGTAGTTGTGGTACTTCGCCTCGACCGAGTTGCCGGCCTCGACGGTGAGCGCGAGGGTCGCGGTGCCGGCCGCGAGCGACTCGGCGTTCTCGGCCGGGCTGCCGTCGATCGCCAGCGACTGCACGGTGCCGACGCCGGGCGCGCCGGCGAGGGCGGCGATGACCGGCCGGGTGCCGCGCACCAGCGAGCCGTCGGCCGGGGACACCTTCGGGGCGCCGGCGGGCGCGTTGTTGACCGCGACCAGGGCCTGCGCCGTCGCGCCGGACTTCGTGGTCGCGACGACCGTGTGGGCGCCGTTGTCCAGCGTGGTGGTGTCGAGGTCGACGCCGAGGCCGCCGGTCGAGCCGGGCTCGCCGGAGACGACGAACGTGAGGTCCTTGACCAGCAGGTTCTTCGAGCTGCCGCAGGTGCCGTCGCCGAAGCTGTAGCTGAAGGCGTTCTGCTCGCCGTCGACCACGACGCCGAGCAGGCTGAGGCTCAGGCTGCTCAGCGGGAAGTCGTCGTAGTTCGGGCAGCGCAGGCCCTCGCCGAAGGGCAGCGTCTCGACGCCCACCGCGTTGGCGTTGGTGGTGTCCACCCAGTTCGCGCCCGCGTGCACCGTGACGGTGTTGACGCCCGGGTGCAGCCAGGCGCCGGGGAACTCCAGCGAGCCGCTGCGGCCGCCCGGGATGTCCGGGAAGTAGACCCGGTCCGCCTCGGCCGTGTGATCGTTGACGGTGATGTAGTTGTGGTAGCGGGCCTCGGTGCCGTTGCCGCCCATGTCGAACGCGAAGCGCGCGGTGCCCTTCGTCGGCTGGGCCCCCACGGCCTTGCCGTCGACGGTCAGCGCGACGACCGAGTCGTTCTCCGCGGTCGGCTCGGCGTCGACCCGGACCCGTCCTTCGAGGGTCTGCCCGTCGCTCAGGTTGAGCACGGGCGCGCCGCCGGTGAGCGGCGGCGCGTTCTCCGCGACGGCGTCCGTCGGCACGGACCCGCCGGCCAGGACGACGGCGAGCGCGATCGGGAGCGCGCGCCGTAGTCGGTGCCTCATGGTTCTCCTTACAAAACGGTGATGAGGTGCGTCGCGGCGACCGCCACGATGCCGGCGCCGAAGACGGTGATGCCGCCGGCGGCGAGGACGGGGGCCACGCGGGCGGCCACGTGGAGCAGGCGGTGCGAGTGCGCCTTGCGGCTCACGACGGTGCGCCCGGCGACGGCGAGGGCGCCGACGCCGAACAGGACGACGGCCATGCCGAGGCCGAAGGTCAGCACGAGCAGCAGCGCGAACCCGGCGCGGCCGACGAACAGGCCGGTGGCGAGGACGAGGAACGCGGCCGGCGACGGGGTGAGCCCGCCGGACATCCCGAGCAGCACGAGCCCGGGCCGTCGCGCCCGGTCGGGTCCGGGCTCGTGGTGATGATGATCGTGATGGTCGTCGTGATGGTGGTGGTGATGGTGACCGTGCAGCTGACGACGGAGCAGCCAGAGTCCCGTGCCGATGACCAGGAGGCCGGCGACCAACTGGAGCCAGCCGGTCAGCGCCTCCATCCGGACCAGGTCGGAGAGCGAGAAGAACGTCCAGGCGACGCCGATGGCGAGCACCGAGACCGTGTGCATCGCGGCGACCGAGCCGCCGAGCCAGGCGGCGTCGCGGATCCGGCCGCGGGAGCCCGCCAGGTACGCCGCGGCGAGGCTCTTGCCGTGCCCGGGCCCGAGCGCGTGCCCGGCGCCGGCCAGGAACGCGAACAGGAACGCGAGCGGGGCGATGCCGGGCGCGATGACGAACTCCTGCAGCCGATCGCTCATGCGCCCTCCGCTCCGCTCCGGCCGCACGAGCCCCACACTGAGCCCACGATGAGCGGCCTCCTCCGCTTCGCTCCGGAACCGCTCATGCCAGCCTCCGCCGCCGCATGCGGCGCCCGACGAGCCACACGACGGCGATCGCGACGAGGACGCCGGCGATGACGGCGGTGAGCTGGATCGCGGCGCTGCTTCCCGACGCCGGCGCGGTCGCCGGCACCTCGCCGAGGGGCCAGTCGTGGGACTCGGCGCCCTGGCGGTACACGGTGCGCTGCCCGTCCGGGCCGGTCGCCAGGGTCTGATACGCCGGGTGGAGGTCGGTCAGCGTGCGGACCGCGACCGAGGCGACGCCGACCGGCCCCGGGCAGGCGAAGTCGACCGTCACGCCGCGCTTGGCGAGGTCCTCGACGGGCTGGACCGAGCCCGGACAGGCGCGGCCCGCGGTGCTGACCGTGATCCGGTCGAGGAGGTACCGGGCGAAGGCCGGCGCGGGCGCGATGGCCGCCGCGTCGGCGTCGCGGTAGAAGACGGCGCCGTCGAGCATGACCCGGTCCTGCGGCAGGATGCCGAGCGACACCCCGAGCAGCGTCAGGTCGTCGAGCCCGCCGGCCCGCCACCGCACCCGAACGACGTCGGGCCGGCCGTCACCGAGGCCGACGGCGACGGCCTGCGGGTCCCCGAACGGGTGCGCCGCCGCCGTCCCGGGAACGGCGAACCCGGCGAGGACCGCGAGCGCCACCAGGCACACCGCTCCCCGCCACCGCTGTCGTCCGCGCGTGGCCAAGGCATACTCCGAATAGAGGATCTTGGTACGCGCCGAGTCTGCCGATCGTTGGCCAGCAGGAGGGAACACCCGGATGAACATTCGGGACGAGCAGTTTTGTCACAGAACTGTCATCATTCAACGGTAATTCGGCCATATCGGTCCGGGACAGTGGGCCAGTTCAGCATGACCATGAGGAGGGTTCGACCGGTGGACGCGGAACGCACGGCACTGCCAGGCATCGGGTTGCGGCACGAGTTCGTGACCGCCAAGGGCCAGCACGCGGCGGTGGTGTCGCACGTCTCGGGACGGCGGGACATCGTCCTCTACGACCCTGACGATCCGGATACGGTCGCGGCCACATTGGCACTGAACACCGACGAGGCCAACGGCGTCGCCGAGCTGCTCGGCACCGCGCGGATCGTCGAGCGGCTGGCCGACCTGCAGCGGCAGGTCACCGGGCTGGTGACGGCGCAGGTGCCGATCATCGCCGGCTCGCCGTACGACGGCCGCTCGCTCGGCGACACCCAGGCCCGCACCCGCACCGGCGCGTCGATCGTGGCCGTGATCCGGGCCGGGCAGATCCTGGCCAGCCCGCGGCCCGACTTCGGCTTCCTCCCCGGCGACCTCGTCGTCGTGGTCGGCACGGCCGAGGGCACGGCGGCGGTCTCCAACATCTTCTCCAACGGCTGACCGCGCATGCACGGTGCCGTCGCGCTCATCGAGATCGGCGCGGTGATCCTCGGGCTCGGCCTGCTCGGGGCGCTCTCCGCCAAGTTCTCCATCTCCCCCATCCCGCTGTACCTGCTGGCCGGCCTCGCGTTCGGCAAGGGCGGCATCCTGCCGCTGGCCACGAGCGAGGAGTTCACCGCCACGGGCGCCGAGATCGGCGTCATCCTGCTCTTGTTCACGCTCGGCCTGGAGTACACCGCGCCCGAGCTCGTCGGCACGCTGCGGCACAACGCCGTCGCGGGCCTGGTCGACCTCGTCCTCAACGCGGCGCCGGGCGTCGCCGTGGCGCTGCTGCTGGGCTGGGGCCCGGTCGCGGCGGTCGCGCTCGGCGGCGTCACGTACGTGACCTCGTCCGGCATCACCGCGAAGGTGCTCGCCGACCTGCAGTGGCTCGGTAACCGCGAGGTGCCGATCGTGCTGTCGCTGCTGGTGTTCGAGGACCTGACGATGGCGGTCTACCTGCCGATCCTCACCGCGCTGCTGGCCGGCGTCGGGCTGATGGCGGGGCTCACCACGCTCGCGATCGCCGCGGCGACGATCACCGTGATCCTCATCGTGGCGCTGCGGTTCGGCCGCTACGTCGAGCGGTTCGTCAGCTCGCCGAACGAGGAGGTCCTGCTGCTCAAGGTGCTGGGCCTCACGGTGCTGGTGGCCGGCGTCGCCCAGCTGCTGCAGGTCTCGGCGGCGGTCGGCGCGTTCCTCGTCGGCATCGCGCTGTCCGGGCCCCTCGCGCACACCGCGCGGGAGCTGCTGTCGCCGCTGCGGGACCTGTTCGCGGCGGTGTTCTTCGTCTTCTTCGGCCTGCACACCGACCCGAACGCGCTCCCGCCGATGCTCGGCTGGGCGCTGCTGCTGGCCGCGGTGGGCCTGGCGACGAAGGCGGCGACCGGCTGGTGGGCGGCCCGCCGGGCCGGGATCGGCCCACTCGGCCGGGCCCGGGCCGGAATCGCGCTGACCCCGCGCGGCGAGTTCAACATCGTCATCGCCGGCCTGGCGGTGGCGGCCGGGCTCAATGACAAGATCGGCCCGCTCGCGGCCGCGTACGTGCTGGTCCTCGCGGTCGCCGGCCCGATCCTGGCCCGGTCGCTGGAGCCGATCGTGCGCTGGCGCCTGCGCCGCCGCGGCACCGAGCCGGAGCCGGCGGTCGAAGCCGCCTGAGTCACGCGGCGTGCAGCGGCGCCGGCGCGATCCGAACAGGAACGCCCGGCCCATGATCAAGGGAAACCTCCGGCCGCCGGAGCGACCAGACGTTTCCCTTGATCGTGGAGCCCGGCGCCGTTACGGGGCCAGGGTGGCGATCAGGGCCACCGCCTCCGCGCGGTCCATCTCCAGGCCGCGCACGTACGCGGCCGTGTGGCGGTGGGCCGGCGCCCCGTGGCGGGTGCGGTGGGCGTGGGCGCGGCCGATCCGCTGCGCCGTCAGGCCCACCGTGCGGCCGATGCCCGTCACCGCGCCCCACAGCAGCGCACCCGCCTCGCCGTCGCCCGTCAGCGTCAGCGCGCGGGCCAGCGACAGCGTCGTCACCAGCCAGGAGCTCACCGTCGGCGAGTCGCCCAGCCGGCCGGACAGCAGCAGCGCCGCCTGACGGGCCTCGTCGTGGCGGGCCTGGTCCAGGGCCACCTCGACGCCCAGCCAGCCCGCGACCGTGACGACCCAGCCGTAGCCGCACTTGCGGGCCGAGCGGCGGGCCTCGGCGAGCAGGTCGGCGGCGGCGGTCAGGTCGCCGCGGAGGTACTGCGCGTGCCCCGACACCATGCCGGCCTGGGCCCGCAGGTCGGGCCAGCCGACGACGTCGGCGGCGCGGTACGAGCGAGCGGCGGCGGCACCCGCGAACGCCGCGTCGCCCGAGGCCGCCGCCACGAACGACAGTGCGCACAGCGCGTCCGCGCGCAGGTAGTCGTGCCCGGCCCGCTCGGCCTCCCAGACCGCCGCGTGGGCCTGGGCGACCGCGTCGGGGACGTCGCCCGCGATCGAGCGCAGCGCCGACAGGCCCAGCTGCGCCCGGCTGCGGGCCGCCCGGCCGGCCGACGAGCGGTCCTGGCCGGCGGCCGCCAGGGAGGCGCGCAACCACGCGGTGCCCTCGGCGGTGGCGCCGTGGTGGAACCAGTACCAGGCCACGCCGCCCGCCACGTCCACCGCGGCGGCCCCGTCGCCGTCGGCGAGCGCGTGCCGCAGGGCAGCCCGGACGTTGCGCCGCTCCCGGTGCAGGCGGCGCAGCCAGTCGTCGGCCGCGGCCGTGCGCAGGCCGGCGGCGGCCTCGCCGGACAGCCGGCGCGCCCAGTCGCGGTGGCGGCGCACGGCCCGGGCCCGCTCGTCGTCGTCGATGAGCCCGGCGGCGTACTGCCGCAGCGGGCGCCCCAGCCGGTACCGGTGCGCCACCCCGGTCTCCCGGTCGCGCACCACCTGCACCAGGGACCGCGCGACCAGCCCGGGCAGGCGCGCCCGCTGCCCGGGGGCGACGGCGTCCATCGCGTCGAGGTCGAAGCCGCCCTCGAAGACGGCCAGCCGGCCGAGCAGCGCGGCGTCGCCCGGCAGGAGCGCCCCGCCGATCGGGTCCGCGGCGGGTCCGAGCAGCCCGGCCGGATCCTCACGCAGGTGTACCGCGAGCGCCGCCACCGGCAGCGCCCGGGTCAGGGCGGCGGCCCGCTCGACGGCCGCCGGCAGGCACCCGACCGCCGTGCAGACGGCGGCGGCCAGCCCCCGGTCGGGCGCCTCGGCGGCCCGCGCCACGAACAGGTCGACGGCGTCGCCGAGCGGCAGCGGGCCGAGCTCCAGCAGCGCCTCCCCCGGCAGCCCGAGCGGCTCGCGCGCGGCGGCCAGCACCCGGGTCGACGCGGCGAGCCGCTCGGCCGGCACCGGGCCGGACCCGTCGACGACGAGCAGCCGCGTCTCCGGCCCCGGCTCGCCCGGCCAGAGCACCGGCGGCACCCCGGTCAGCTCCGCGTGCCGATGGGCGTACTCCTGCACGAGCCGGCTCTTGCCCACGCCCGGCGGGCCGGTGACCGTCACGACCCGGGCCGCGCGCAGCAGGTCGCCCAGCGCCGCCAGCTCCGCGCTCCGCCCGACGATCGGCGCCGCCGGTACCGGAAACTCGACCGCGGCCGGAGCGGGGGCCGGGCCGTCGAGCGTGACCGGCTCGTGCCGCAGGATGGCCGCCTCGAGGGCGTGCAGGGGCGGGCCGGGGTCGACGCCGAACCGGCCGGAGAGCGTCGCCCGGGCCTCACGGAGCACGGCGAGGGCGTCGACCTGGCGTCCGGAGCGGTACAGCGCCACCGCCAGCAGCTGCCAGAGCCGCTCCCGGCCGGGGTGCTCGCGGGCCAGCCCGGACAGCTCGGCCACGGCCGCCTCGTGCCGGCCCAGCCCGAGCTCGGCTGCCATGCGGTCGATGCGGGCCTGGACCCGCTGCTCCTCCAGCCGCCGCGCGGCGGCGAGGGCGAACGGCGCGTCGGGGAAGTCGGCGTAGGCACCGCCCCGCCACTCGGCGAGCGCGGCGTCGAGCAGCTCGCGGCCCGGCCCGTGCCGGCCGGCGGCGACCAGCTCCTGCCCCTCGGTGGCGCGGCCGCTGAACCGGTCGGCGTCGAAGCAGCCCGGGGCGGGCCGCACCGCGTACCCGGCGCCGACCCGCACCAGAACCCGCGACGGCGAACGCGGCGGCCGGTCCGGCTCCAGCGCGCGACGCAGCCGGGCCAGGTGGCTGTGCACGGTGCCGAGGGCGGTCGCCGGCGGCTCGGCGCCCCAGAGCACCTCGACGATGCGGTGGAACGCCACCTCCTGGCCGCCGGTGCTGAGCAGCAGCGCGAGCAGCATGCGGGGGCGGAGGCCGCCGAGGTCCACCGGCCGCTCGCCGAGCGTGACCTCCAGTGGTCCGAGGACGCCGAATCGCGGGTCAGCCATGCACGCTCCCAGTGGTTCACTTCGCCTGCACCTGTGCAGATGTGTGGTCAGATGTCAGGTCAGATGTCTGGCGGGGCCGGGAGGTTGCGGTGATCATCTGTCGCATGCCGTACCGCGCGGCGGTCGGATCGCCGCCAGCGTGACCGGCGCCGACGCGGTACGGGCGCGGGCCCCGGTCGACCTTGGTGGATTTCCGCTGCCCCGGCGGCCGAAACCCACCAAGGTCAACTTCTGAAACGGACCGCAGGCCGCGCGCATCGACAGGTCAGGGGGTTGTGGAGGCTTTTTCTATGGCTTAGCGTAAGCCGCATAAGAATGGACGTACGCCCCCGTCCCGAAAGGTTCGCCTCCGCCATGAGACGTCGTGCCCTCATTGCCTCCGTGCTGGTCGCCGCGCTCGGCAGCGCCGGGTGCTCAGGAGGTGGCGGCGGGTCCGCCGCCGACCCCAAGCAGCTCACCGTCTGGATCATGGGCGACAGCTCCGCCCACTTCGAGGAGCTCGTCAAGCCCTTCACCGCGAAGACCGGCATCGCCGTCGACGCGGTCGCCATCCCCTGGGACTCGATCGACCAGAAGCTCACCACCGCCGTCGCGTCCGGCAAGGGGCCCGACGTGCTGCAGATCGGCCTGTCGAAACTGCGCACGTTCGCGAGCTCCGGCGCGCTGATGACGTTCGACGACAAGACGCTCGCCGACCACCCGAACCTGGCCGCCGACAAGTTCCTCGACGGCGTCGCCGGGAAGGCCACCGCGATCGGCAACAACGTCGTCAGCGTCCCGTGGGTCAGCGACACCCGCGTGCTCTTCTACCGCACCGACATCCTCCAGGCCGCCGGCATCAGCGAGCCGCCGAAGACCTGGGACGCGCTGCGCGCCGACGCCCGGACGCTCGCGCAGCGCGGCAAGGGCCGGTACGGGTACTACATCCCGCAGTGGGACAGCGCCCTGCCCGTCATCATGACGTGGACGCAGGGCGGCCAGGTGGTCGACGCGTCCGGAAAGATCACCTTCGACACGCCCGAGTTCGGCAAGGCCGTCGACCTCTACACCGGGCTCTACGCGGACAAGAGCGTGCCCACCAACGCCGACTTCGACCAGGTCCAGGGCTTCACGTCCGGCGTGGTGCCGATGCTCGTCTCCGGGCCGTACCTCGCCGGCGCCGTCAGCGCCGCCGCGCCCGACCTGAAGGGCAAGTGGTCCGTCGCCCCGATTCCCACCGGCGGTACCGACGCATCCCTCCTCGCCGGATCCAGCCTCGGCGTCTGGGGCAGCACCGGCAACCGCGACGGCGCCCTCCAGCTCCTCGACTACCTGTCCGAGCCGCAGACCCAGCTCACCTGGTACAAGCTGGACGGCCAGCTGCCGACGGTGAAGCAGGCGCTCACCGACAGCAGCCTCACCGCCGACCCGCTGGTGCAGGTCTACGCCAAGCAGCTCGCGACGGCCCGGCT
Organism: Dactylosporangium sucinum; assembly: GCF_014647515.1. GTDB lineage: Bacteria > Actinomycetota > Actinomycetes > Mycobacteriales > Micromonosporaceae > Dactylosporangium > Dactylosporangium sucinum. The sequence continues at coordinate 75,975 of NZ_BMPI01000002.1, forward strand.
GCTCCCGCTGGTGCCGAACTGGGACGGCGAGACCGGCAAGGCGCTGCTCGACGCGCTCAACTCGATCGTGCTGAAGGGCGACGGCCGCGACACCGCCCTCAAGAACCTGTACAGCGCCACCGGCGCCACCTCAGTGAACTGATGAGACAGCGCCTCGCACCGTACGCCTTCATCAGCCCCGCGATGGTGCTGCTGCTCGCCTTCGGTGTCCTGCCGATCCTGGTCGCGCTCGGCGTCAGCCTGACCGACCTCAACCTCGCCGGCCTCGGCGACCGCGACCGGATCGGCTTCACCGGCCTCGCCAACTACGAGCGGCTGTTCGCCGACGACGAGTTCTGGCAGGCGCTGACGAACACCGGCATCTTCGTCGTCGTCGGCGTGCCGTCGGTCGTGGTGCTGTCCCTCGCGGTGGCGCTGCTGCTGCACCGCTCCGGGAACCGGTACTTCCGGGCGCTGCGCAGCTTCTACTTCGTGCCCGCCATCACCGCCGTCGTGGCCGTCTCGCTCGTCTGGGGGTACCTCTACAACACCCAGTTCGGCCTGCTCAACCATCTCCTGTCGACGGTGGGCCTGCCCGAGGTGCGGTGGCTCAGCGACCCGCTGTGGGTGAAGTTCTCGGTCGCGCTGGTCGCCGTGTGGCGGGGCACCGGCCTGAACATCATCATCTTCCTGGCCGCGCTGCAGGCGGTGCCGAAGGAGTACCGCGAGGCCGCCGCCCTCGACGGCGCCGGCGAGCTGCGCACGACCGTCAGCGTCGTCGTCCCGCTGCTGCGCTTCGCGATCCTCTTCGTCACCGTCACGACCGTCATCGCCTGGCTGCAGTTCTTCGACGAGCCGTTCGTGCTCACCAAGGGCGGCCCGCTCGGCGAGTCGACGAGCATCTCGCTCTTCCTGTACCAGAAAGGCTTCTCGGTGAGCCAGTTCGGCTACGCGAGCGCCGGCTCGGTCGTCCTGTTCGTCGTCATCGCGGCGGTCACGCTGCTGCAGCTGCGAGTGGTGAAGACCGATGCGGAAGCGTAGAAGCACGACGATCGTCATCGGGATCGTCCTCGGGCTGGGCGCGCTCGTCACCGCGTTCCCGTTCGCCTGGATGGTGTTCGGCTCGGTGAAGCCGCGCAGCGAGTCCGTCGCCTACCCGCCGAAGGTCCTGCCGCAGCAGCCGACGCTGGAGTACTTCCGGCAGCTGTTCGAGGAGCTCGACTTCGGCCGGTACCTGCTCAACACCGTCACCGTCGTCGTCATCGGGATGGCCGGCGTGCTGGTCATGGCCATGGCCGGGTACGGCTTCGCGAAGTTCCGCTTCCGCGGCCGGGAGCCGCTGTTCTTCCTCGTCCTGGTCACGATGATGATCCCGGTCCAGGTCACCATGGTCCCGACGTACCTCATCCTCAACGGCCTCGGGCTCACCAACACGCTGCTGGGCATCGCGCTGCCCGGCCTGGTCTCCGGGTTCAGCGTGTTCCTGTTCCGCCAGTTCATGTCGACGATCCCGGCCGAGCTGCTGGAGGCCGCCCGCATCGACGGCGCCGGGGAGGCGCGCATCTTCCTGCGCGTCGTCCTGCCGCTGTCCCGGCCCATCCTCGCGGTGCAGGCCGTGCTCGCCTTCATCGCCGGGTGGAACAGCTTCCTGTGGCCGCTCATCGTCGCCGACGACGAGCGCCTCTACACGCTCTCCGTCGGGGTGTCGCTGCTCAACCGGCAGATCGCCACCAACCCCTCGCTCCAGATGGCCGCCGCGACCCTCATGGTGGTGCCGATCCTCGCCGTGTTCGCCGTCCTGCAGCGGTTCGTCGTGCAGGGCTTCACCATGTCCGGTCTCAAGTAAGGCGTTGAAGTTCATGCGACTCGCAGGTTTCGTCCGCGCCGACGGCGCACAGCTGCTCGACGGCGCGGGCCGCCCGCTGCTGCTGCGGGGCATCGGCCTCGGCAACTGGCTGCTGCCCGAGGGGTACATGTGGCGGTTCGGCGACGACCTCAGCTCGCCCCGGCAGATCGAGGCCCACGTCGAGCGGCTCGTCGGGCCGCAGCGGGCCGCCGAGTTCTGGGCCCGGTTCCGCGCCGCGTTCGTCACCGAGGCCGACGTGGCCGAGATCGCCGCGCTGGGCTTCGACCACGTGCGGCTGCCGCTGAACTCGCGGGTCCTCATGTCCGACGACGGCGAGTTCCTCCCGGACGGGTTCGCCCACGTCGACAACCTGCTGGACTGGTGCGAGCGCCACGGGCTGCGGGTGCTGCTCGACCTGCACGGGGCGCCCGGCGGGCAGACCGGCACCAACATCGACGACTCGCCGAACGGGCGACCGGAGCTGTTCATGGTGCCGCGGTACCGGCGGCTGACGGTGCACCTGTGGACCGAGATCGCCCGGCGGTACCGTCGCCGCACCGTGGTCCTCGGGTACGACCTGCTCAACGAGCCGCTGCCGAACGAGTGGCAGCACGTCTACGCCGCCCAGCTGGTCGAGCTGTACCGGGAGCTGACCGCCGCGATCCGCGCCGTCGACCCCGACCACCTGCTGGTCTACGAGGGCTCGCACTGGGCGACCAACTGGTCGATCTTCACGGAGGTGCTCGACCCGAACTCGGCGCTGCAGTTCCACCGCTACTGGTGCCCGCCCGACCGCTCCTCGATCCAGCCGTACCTCGACGCGCGGTACCGCCTGGGCCTGCCCATCTACATGGGCGAGGGCGGCGAGAACACGCCCGAGTGGATCTACACCGCGCACCGGCTCTACGAGCAGCACGGCATCGGCTGGAACTTCTGGCCGTGGAAGAAGCTCGACACCCGCACGTCGCCGCTGTCCGCGCGGCGGCCGGACGGCTGGGAGCTCATCGCGGATCCGGCGTCCGATGTGGACCCCGACACCGCCTGGCGCGTCCTGCTGCGGTTCCTCGACGCGGTGGCGCTGCCGGCCTGCGAGCGGCGCCCCGACGTGGTCAACGCGATGTTCGGCCGCGCGCCGCTGCGCGTGCCCGGCTGGGGCTACATCGACCAGCGGGCCCGCTTCCGCGACCGGTTCGCCGGGTTCGACACCGCGAACGTGTGGCACCACCCGTTCGGCGAGCCGTACGGTGCCGACGAGACCGCGCCGATCAGCGTGCCGGCCGGCGAGGAACTGCACTTCCCCCTGGAGCGCCGGCCCGCCGCCTGGCGGGTCGACAGCGACGGGTCCTTCGAGGTCCGCTGGCACGGCGACCGGATCGTCGCCCGGGCCACGACCGCCGCCCGGCTGCGCGCGATCGAGCTGAGCGGGGACTGACGACGAGTATGATCGGGCAACCATGAGCGACCTCGCCGCCGGCCGGCACAGCACCGGCCTTCCCGAGGTGTCGACGGTCACCACCCTGCGGCAGCGCAACAGCGCGCTGGTCCTGCGGCACGTCATCCTCGCCCAGCAGACCACCCGGGCCGACATCGCGCGCGACTGCGGCCTGTCCACCGCGTCCGCCGCCAACCTGGTCGCCGCCCTCATCGCCGACGGCCTGGTCGAGGAGCGCGGCTCGGTGTCGTCGCGGGGCGGGCGGCCGATCGCGGTCATCGCCCCGCGCGCCGAGAGCGCGGTGACGATCGGCGCCGACATCGGCGAGCGGGGCGTCGCGGTGGAGATGTTCGACCTGTCGATGCAGCGCATCGACCGCGAGTTCCGCGGCGGTGCCGAGGAGGAGTCGCCGGAGAAGATCGGCGTCGACCTCCAGGACGCCCTGGAGGCGCTGCGCGAGCGGCACGCGGCCCGCTGGCCGACCCTGCTGGGCATCGGCCTCGGCCTGCCCGGCATCGTCGAGGTCGGCGCCGACGGCCGGCAGCTGCTGTATGCGCAGAGCCTCGGCTGGCCGCCGGTCCCCGTCACGTCGCTGTGCGACGTCGGCATGCCGGTGCTCGCCGAGAACGGCGCGAAGATGCAGGCCCGCGCCGAGCTGTGGTTCGGCAACGCGCGCGGCGCCGGCCACGCGCTGGTCGTCCTCCTCGGCCGCGGCGTCGGCCTGGGCGTGGTCACCGAGGGCCGCCTCATGCAGGGCTCCCACTCCAGCGCCGGCGAGTGGGGCCACACGGTCGTCGAGCGCGGCGGCCGCCCCTGCCGCTGCGGCAACCGCGGCTGCGTCGAGGCCTACCTCGGCGCCGACGCGATCCTGGACGCCTGGCGCCGCACGGGCGCGACCTTCGAGGGCTCGGGCTGGCGCGCGATCGGCGAGCTCCTGACCGCGGCGGCGGCCGGCGACCCGTCCGCCGCGGCGGTCGTCGACGACGTGGTCGACTGCCTGGGCGCGGCCCTGGGCGGCATGGTGAACCTGACCGGCCCGGAGCGGATCGTGATCGGCGGCTGGGTCGGCCTGCGCCTGATGGAGTCCCTGGCCGCCCGCATCGAGGAGTCGATCCGCGCGCACAGCCTGTCCCGCCCGGGCGCCCAGTTCCGGCTGCTGGACGCGGCCTTCGGCGGCGACGCCGTGGCCACGGGCTCCGCGCTGCTCCCGCTGGAGGCGATGATCGCCCAGCGCTGACTCAGCCGGCCCGCTCGACGGCGTACCAGACGGCGTCCCCGTCGGCACGCCCGCGCACGAACCCGGCCTTCTCCAGCACCCGGTGCGAGGCACGGTTGGCGCGATCGGGATCGGCCTCGATCCGCCGCACCTGATCGTTGGAGAACGCGAACCGGACGAGCGCCCGCAGCGCCTCGGTCGCATACCCCTGCCCGCGTGCGGAGGGCACCAGCCCGTACCCGACGACCACGGCCCCCCGCTCGTCCGGCGGCCCGAAGAACCCGATGGTCCCGACCGCGTTCCCGCTGCCCCGCTCGACGACCGCGAGGCACCCGAACACGGGATCGAGGTGCCGCAGGGTCATCCGGGCGGCGTCCCGGTCGTCCTCGACGGGGAACTCCGCATGCCACGCCCGGCCGGTCCGCTCCCCGCCGGCCACGGCCCGCAGCGCATCCTGGTCGAGCGGCTCCAGCACGAGCCGCGAGGTCTCGATCACGGCCGGCATCGTACCGCCGCCGTGGGCCGGGTGGGCTGGTGGGATGTATCGGGGTCGTTGTGTCGGGGCCTCGCGGGGGCGCCCGGTACCGTATGGTCACGCCCGTGCGTCGTATCTTGATCTCTGGCGTTCTCGTCGCGGCCCTGCTCACGGCCGCGTGCACCGATAGCGAGCCCGACCCCGCGGCCTCCGGCAGCACCGCGCCCAGCACCGCCGCCCCCAGTTCCGCCGGGGTCGACTACACCGCCTGGCAGGGCGGGACGTCCACGCCCGTCGCCGACCCCATGTATCCCGGCTACGGCAACCCCGCGCTCGACGTGCTGCACTACGGGCTCGTCCTGGACTGGAAGCCGGACACGAAGACCCTCACCGGGACGGCGACGCTGCGGATCCGGGCCGCGGCCGCGGTCAGTGACCTGAAGCTCGACTTCTCCAAGGCCTACACGATCGACGAGGTGACGGTGAACGGGGCGCCGGCCGGCGGTACCGTCGCGGACACCAAGCTCACGGTCGCCGGCTCGCTGGCCAAGGACGCGTTCGCCACGCTCGTCGTGAAGTACCACGGCACGCCGACGACCGTGCCGATGCCGTCGCACCGGACCGACTCGGAGCCGCTCGGGCTCACCGTCACCAAGGACGGCGGCCTGTGGACCATGCAGGAGCCGTACGGGGCCTCCACCTGGTACCCCGCCAACGACCAGCCGTCGGACAAGGCGCTCTACGACATCGCGGTGACCGTGCCCGAGGGGTGGTCGGCGATCGCGTCCGGCACGGCGCAGGCGCCGGAGGGCACGACGTTCAAGTACACGGCGACGGCGCCGGTGGCGAGCTACCTGACGACGCTCGCCGTCGGTAAGTACCAGAAGGAGACGGCCGCCGGGCCGCACGGGATCCCGCTCACCTACTGGTGGCGGGCCGGCGCCGACGACAAGGCGCTGCCCTACCTGCGCAAGTCGCCGCAGTACCTGACCTGGCTGGAGCAGCGCTTCGGGCCGTACCCGTTCGACAGCGGCGGCGTGCTCATGGTGCCGTCGGCGTCGGGCATGGAGACCCAGCAGATGATCACGATGGGCCTGCCCGACTACGGCAGCGAGGCCGCCTTCAAGACCGGGTTCGACGCCGACCTGCTGCACGAGTACGCGCACCAGTGGTTCGGCGACGCGGTCACCCCGACGAACTGGAACGACCTGTGGCTGAACGAGGGCTGGGCGACCTACGCCCAGCACCTCTACACCAACGAGCGCGACAAGGTCACCGCGAAGGCGTGGGAGGACTGGGCCCGCGGGGTCGACGCCCGCCTGCGCCAGCGGCTCGGCCCGCCCGGCAAGCCGAAGGCGGACAGCTTCGCGGAGAGCAACGTGTACATGTGCCCGGCGCTCATGCTGCACCAGATCCACAAGCAGATCGGCGACACGGCGTTCTTCGCGATGGCCACCGACTGGGCCCAGAAGCACCGCAACACGACCCAGGACCGCGCGTCGTTCATCGCGTTCGTGAACCAGCACACGGGCAAGGACTTCACGTCCCTGATCAACACCTGGCTCGACTCGCCCACCACGCCCAAGTAGCGCCTCAGATCACGGCGATGTCGCGCTCACCCGTGAGCCGCTCCATGCGCAGCCGGCACAGCAGGTTGCCGGCTCCGCTGTTCACCTCGCCGTAGCGCTCGGCCTCCCCCTTGGGGACGTAGCGCTCGGCGATCCGGGTCGCCCACCGGCGCAGGTCCGGTGGGTCCTCGGCCATGGTGACCTCGCCCCGCACGGCCACGAACTGGTACGGGAACCGCTCCACGTCGACGGTGAGCGCCGCCCGCGGGTTCGCCCGCAGGTGGCGTCCCTTCACCGACTCGGTGCCGGTGCTGAAGACGAGGTCGCCGCCGTCGATCACGAACCAGATCGGCGCGACGTGCGGGTCGGCCCGGGTACCGGCCGTGGCGAGCTTGCCCGTGTGGGTGCCCTCGCCGAGGAGGTCCATCACCTCTTGATCCGTCATCGTTGCCACACCTGCAGTGTTGCGCGCGGCGACGCACCGATCGCGCGAGCAAGGGGGTGACCCGCTCGCCGGCCAGTGGCACCCGCCGACCGGATCGGTGCTGCCGCTGCTGCTCTCGGGCCGCCGCGCCCGGTCACCCGAGGTGGGTGCCCATGATCGATGGACGGATTCGGCTGCCATGGCAGCCGGAAGTCTCCATCGATCATGGGCCGGCCGCGGCACGACCCTGCGCGACGCGGCGCGGCACAGGCGTAAGCCGCCCGGCTGCCCGCGCCGCCGCCCACCAATCTCGGTTCGGACGCGTCCCGACATCGGCATGAGGGTGCATCGACCAACGTCTCAGCCAGACCGGGGCGCGGGCGGCGCGGGCGGCGCGGGCGCAGGCGAGCGGACGCGGCGCGGACACGCGGACGACAGGCACAGACGTTGGTCGATCTACCCTCGGCATCGGAGATCGAAGTGAGGGTAGATCGACCGACGTCTTAGCTGGGCCGGGAGCCGGGAGCCGGGGGGCGGGGGCGGGGCCGGGCGGCGGGAGCTGTCAGTAGCCGTAGCGGTTCTTCAGGTGGCGCCACCAGTCGCGGAACATCCAGGCGTCGAACTCGGTGATCTGCGACGCCGAGCCCGCCTTCATGAGGAAGCCGCCGACGCCCGTCGGGGTCCAGTCGTAGAAGTCGTCCAGGCCGAAGCTGTGGCCCATCTCGTGCAGCAGAATGTGGATGTTGTCGGTGTCGAGCGCGCCGACGTAGTACTCGCTGCCGATGCGCTGGCCCCAGTCGCCGCCGGCGCCGCCGCCGAAGCCCGCGGTCAGCCACAGCGACATGTCGTAGTGGTGCGACGGGCCGCCGGGACAGTTGGGATACTGGCCGCTCTGGTTGAAGAAGCGCCCGCACGGCGTCGAGCACTGCGGGGCGTTCTCCCGGATGTCGTTGACGTAGATGTCGACCGAGGTGTCGCTCCACTGTAGCTGCGCGCGGTCGCGCACCGCCCAGCCGACCACCTTCACGGGGACGTTCTGGTACGGCCAGCCGTTGTGGCCCACCATGACGTCCATCCATTTCTTGAACTGCCGCTGCAGCGCCGCGTGGATGCGGTCGCGCAGCGCGGCGCTCACCGTCGCCGACGAGTCCCAGCGCACGCAGTAGTTGATGCTGCCGCCGTTGGCGAAGAGCTGGTCCCAGCCGTAGTTCCGGAACCCGTACAGGTTGGTGTAGGTCTGCTCCTGGTGCGTCCACACCTGGTTGAGCGGGGTGACCAGGTTGGCCGGCGGGTTCCAGCCGGTGGTCGGGGTGGTCGGGGTCGTGGTGATCGCCGAGGCGTAGGCCCGCACCTCCAGCAGGCCGACCGACGCCGACCCGCTCTGCAGGACCACCCGCAGCCGGCTGGTGCTCACCTGGTTGAAGTTCACCGCGTTGTACTTGTTCACGGCGACGGGATAGCCGCTCACACCGGACACGTCGGCGTACGCGGAGCCGGTCCAGTACTGCAGCCGCCACGACGCCGGCAGCCGCACGCCGCCGTTGTCGTCGAAGAAGTAGACGTCGGCCGAGCGCAGGGTCTGCGCCGACGGCCAGGTGAGCAGCACCCACTGCTCGCCGGTGTTGGGCCAGGTGCCCCAGCGCCGGTTGACCGTGTCGTTCGAGGTGGTGGGGTCGATGCCGTCGTTGACGGCGGCCACGCTCTCCCACGGCGACGTGTAGGACGCGGTGGCGGTGGCGGCGCGGGCCAGGTTGTCGCCCTGGCCGGGGGCCGCGTCCGCCACGACGGGCACGCCGACGAGCAGCGCGAGCGTCGCGGCGGCCACGGCGGCGATGCTGGGCAATCGCATCTGCGGGTCCTCCCTCAAATAGAACTCAGATCGAACTCGGAGCCGATCCGAAAACCTTTTCGGGCGGACCTTGACATCGAAGAACCCAACTGTCAACGCATCGACGCAAGTGACTGTAACACCAGCGAGACGAAAACTTTTCGGCCGTGAAAGTTACACGGTCCAGCGGGCGAGCAGGTCGGCCAGCTCGCGGGTCCGCGGGTGGTCGTCGCCCTGCACGTCGCGCATCTCCGCCAGTACCGTCGCCGCATCCGCGACCGCGCCCCGCTCGTCGCCGCCGCGGTGGCGCAGCTCGGCCCGCTGGTGCCGAGTGCGCAGCGGGCGCCGGTGCGCGCGGCCGAAGACCTCCTCGACCACCGGCTGGAGGCCCCCGTCGGGGCCGTCGGCGGCGGCGATGGCCCGCCAGGCCCGCGCGTACGCGGCGAGCACCGCCGGGCGGGACGCGGCCGGCACCCAGAGCTTGGTCCGGCCCCGGGCGCGGTGGAACGCGGCCGCGGCGAGCTGGGACTTGCCGGCGCCGCCGGGACCGGCGAGCAGGACCTGCCGCACGTCGCCGCCACCGAGGGCGGCGTCGATCGCGGCCGCGAGCCGGGGGCGCTCCCGCAGCGCGGCCGCGTCGGTCGGCGGCCGCCCGATCACCACGGCCGCGGCGGGCTGGTCGGTGGCCGGCACCGGGCGGCGGGGCTGGGGCGGGGCCGCCCGCCACAGGCTGCGCCAGTGCTCCACCGGGACGCTCCTGCTGTACCCCGAGCCGGGCGGCCGCCCCGTCAACCTCACCGTCGCCTGACGCCGGGCGCCGTCGCGGTGCTCGTGCCAATGTGTGACAACGACCGCCCCTAGATGCGATGGTCTCCGAGCGTGGTAGGTGGTGTGGGGTCCAAGACGCTCTTCGAGGAGTACGTGCGGGCCCGCGCCGCGGGGCTGGCGCGGGTCGCGTTCCTGCTGACCGGCGACGCCCACCTCGCCGAGGACCTCGTGCAGGTCACGCTCATCGAGGTGGCGTCGCGGTGGGAACGCATCCTGGCCGGCGGCGACCCCGAGCCCTACGTTCGCACGGTGCTGTACCGCAAGCACCTGTCGTGGTGGCGCCGCCACCGGCGGGACGCCCGCCCGACCGGCGAGCTGCCGGAGCCGGCGGTGCCCGACATCGCCGGCGAGGTCACCACGACCGTCGCCGTGCGGCGGGCCCTCGACACCCTGGCGCCGAAGCAGCGGGCGGTGCTCGTGCTGCGGTACTTCGAGGATCTCACCGAGTCCCAGGCCGCGACCGTCCTCGGGGTGCGGGTCGGCACCGTCCGCAGCCAGACCCGCGACGCCCTGGCCCGGCTGCGCCGCCTCGCCCCCGAACTGTCCGACCTCGCCAAGGCGGTGGACCGATGACCACGCGACTGCAGGAGGCCCTGACCGAGCTGGCCGGGGACGCGCGGCCACCGGCCACCGCCGGCCTCTGGGTGCAGGGACGACGCCGCAGGCGGCGCCGCCGGTGGACGGCGGGCGGTCTGGCGCTGATCGCCCTGGCCGCGGTGGCCGGGCCCGCGCTGCTCGTCCGGCCCGGGCCACCGGCGGCGGTCCCCGGCGACGGCGGCGGCCCCGCGGTGCCGCGCCGCTTCGAGCCGGCCCGGCCCTGGCAGGAGCTCGCCGAGCGCGATCCGAACGGGCCGGTCATGCTCACCTTCGTCAACGTCCAGGGCCGCCTGTCGCTGCCGGCCAGGCCGGTCACCGTCATCGGCCAGGACGGTTCCTTCCGCGGCTCGGCGCGGCTGGGCCGGCTCTCGCCCGACGGGCGGTTCCTCGCCCAGCCCGACCGGATCGTCGACCTGTCGACCAACGCCGTCGTGCCGATCGACGCCTCGTTCGGATCCGTGGCCGACTGGTCGCCGGACGGCCGGCAGCTCCTGATGACCTCGCCGACCGGCGCCACCGTGGTGGAGGCGGCCACGGGCCACGGTGAGCGGCTCGGGGTCGGCAGCCCGTCGGGGGGCGCGTTCTCCCCGGACGGCCGCCGGGTCGCCCTGGCCGAGTCCGACCAGGTGACGGTCGTCGACGCGGCCACCGGCGACGCCGCGGCCCGGGTGCCGTACGGGGCCTGGCAAAGGTTCGCCGGCTGGGACGCCACCGGCGGCCGGCTCATCTTCCTCGTCGCTGAGCAGTGCCCGTGGAGCGAGTGCGGGCGCGACGCGACCAGCCGCGACAGCGCGCTCGCGCTCCTGGCCCGGCAGCGGTGGCACCTGCGGTTCGTGGACGTCGCCACCGGCGCGGCGACGGACGAGTCGCGCACCGGCCGCAGCGGCTGGCCCGACCGGCTGATCGGCTGGCACGACGGAGCCGCGATCTGGATCGTCGACGGCCGGACGATCCAGGCGGTGCGGCCCGGCGAGCCGGCGGCGGTCCTGGCCGAGGGTCCCTCGCGCGCCGAGCAGCTCGACGTCGCCCGCGACCTCGTCGTCGCGGGACGGTTCGGCGGCCCGGACCTGGACGCGCCGCTCACCCCGCTGCGGGAGGAGTGGCGGTGGCTCCTGGCGGTGGTGGCCACGCTGGTGGCCGTGGCCGGGCTGGCGGTGGCGGTCCGGCGGCGGCCCCTCACCGGCCGCCGCCGTACCCCGCCACACCCCACCTAGGGCGGTCTATGGATGGACGCGCAGTGCCGTTGGGGCAGCAGGACGGCGGCCAGCGTGAGCCTGTTCGACAAAATTCAACAAGTTCCATAGAGACTGCACTCGATCAGACATTCTGTCAAGCATTGACAGAAGCGACGAACACGCGCCACAGCACCACTCCCCCGACGCCGCCGGCCACGGCCGCCCCGGCCAGCACCGGCCACGCCGCCCACAGCCGGTGCCGCGCCGCGAGCCACCCGAGCACGACGAGCGGCAGCACGATCCGCACGGCCGTCCCGGCGGCGACGGCCCGGACGAACGGGTCGTCGCTCAGGAGCACCCGCCAGGGCACGGTCGTCGCCCAGCCCTCGGCGGACAGCAACCCGCAGGCCACCCCGGCCGCGCCCGCCGCCCACCGGGGCGGCCCGGTGCGCACGGCGTGGCCGAGCAGCCCGAGCAGCGGCCCGGCCACGAGCGAGCCGGCCAGCCACACGCCGGTCATGAGGGCGACGGACCGCAGCCCGTAGGCGTCGGCCGAGCTGCCGTCCTCCAGCGTGAAGCCGCTCCACCGCCGGCTGACGAAGACGACCAGCAGGTAGTACACGAGCGTCGCCACGACCAGGGTCCCGGTGGCGCGGACCACCGCGGCGCGCCGGGCAGTGGCGGACCAGCCGGCCAGGAACGCGGCGAGGCCCCACGCGAAACCGCTGCTCGTCACGGCGACCGCTACGGCCCTGGCGGCGCCGTCGAGGTAGTCGGCGAGGAACGCGAGCAGCCCGAGGCCGGCCGCCGCGAGCGCCCACACGGGCCTACGCGACGTCACGGACCTCGATGACCCTGGTGGTGGGGGCCGCCGGGCCGAGGGTCTCGCGCAGGGCGAGGCGGTCGGGGTCGGCGAGGAAGGACTCGTAGCCGTCGCGGGAGGCGAACCGGATCAGGTGGACCTCGGTGGCGCCGTCGGCGCTGCGGGTGCGGCGCTCGAGGACGCCGCCGTGGCGGCCCAGGTGGGCCAGGACGGCGTCCTCGTAGCGCCGGCCGGCCTCGGCCTCGCCCGGGGCCATCTCCACCACGGCCGCCAGGAGCAGCCCGTCGTCATCGGCCACGGCCCGACCATACCTGTCCGCCCGCGAGTCAGCGGGCCGCGCCGTGGTACTTGATGCCGAGTGACGGGCGGGCCACCGCCGCGACCGGGGTGTCGGCGCCCTCGTGCCAGCCGAGGTACGCCTCCTTCGTGCCACCGACCCAGCCCCGGCCGACGCGGCGGGGGGTTGTGCCGGTCTCCATGCGCACCGCGTACAGGTGGCCGCCGGACGCCGGGATCGCCCGCAGCTCCGCCACGTCGATCCACGGGAGGGTCTCCGCGCGGTCGCGCCACCGCAGGACGATGCCGCGGTCGGTGAGCTCGGTGCGGCCGGACAGCCACGGAAGCACGAACAGGGCGAACACCGCGGCCGCGACCAGGAGCGACACTGCCGCGAGCACGATCCACAGCCAGGCGAGCGTCTTCAGCCCCAGGTCCATCCAGGCGGGGCCGCCGCCGCTGAGGTAGCTGCCGGAGAACACGATGCCGGTCACCGCGAGGGCGACGAGCAGCGCGATCAGCGCGAAGACGAAGCCGTGGGTGCGCAGCAGGGCGCGGTCGCGGCGGAGGCGGACCACGGTCAGAACCCACCCTGGCGGCGGAGCTTGTCGATCTCGGCCAGCGCGTCGTCGGCCGACATGCGGAACTTCTGCTCGGCCTCGGCCATCAGCTTGGTCGGGTCGGCCTTGCCGGTCAGGGCGTCCATGACCTCGCCGCCGACCACCTCCTGCATCGCCGCCATCGTCTGCTGCTGGAGGTCCTCGATCGCGGCCCGGGCGGCGGCCAGCGTCGCCTCGCCGATTTCCTGCGACGACGAGCGCATCGCCCGCGGGTCGATGGTGATGGCCGACAGGCCGCCGTCGCCGCGGGCCTCGGCGGTCACCAGGCCGCCGAGCGCCTCGCCGCGGCCCACCATGGCGGCCGACCTCCGCTGGAAGTCCTCGACCGCGCGCATCTGCCGCAGCGCGTCCTCGACGATCCGGTCCGGATCCATGGTCACTTCCTCTCGTTCTCGGTCACGGGCCGGCCGGGGCCGGGAGCTCCTTCTTCGGCGCGACGTAGTCGCCGCTGCCGAGCGGCGAGTAGTCGATCTTGATCTGCTGGAAGTCGGCACCCTTGACGCCGCCCGGCTCGGAGCCGACGAACATCTTCAGCCCGAACCCGGCCATCAGGATCGCGGTGCCGCCGGCGGCGATCCCGGTCAGCACCTTCCCGGCGGCGCCGGCGACCATCGCGATGGCGGAGACGACCGCCTCGGCCGCGCTCTTGACCGCGGGGAAGGCCGGTGTCGCCATCGCCATGATGACGGCCACGACGCAGGCGGCGATGAAGGCGGCGGCGGTGACGGCCATGACGCAGAAGGCGAAGTAGGCGGCGGCGACGGCCTGCAGGGCGGTGCCGGTGCTGCCGAGCCCGACCATGAGGGCGAAGCGGAGCGCGCTGCTGATGAAGGGAGCGGCCCCCAGGGAGGTGCCGAGGGCGGCACGCAGCATCACGATGCCGAGGGAACGGCCGTCCACCCGGCGGTTCTACGCGCGGCGCCGGCGGCTCACGCGGGATCCGGACGGGCATCGGGGACCGCGGGCAGCACGCCGGTGTCGACCGGCGACCGGTTGCCGGATGCGCCGAAGGCGCGGAGCACGACCGTGTCGTCGTCCCCTCCCGGTCCGCCGACCGCGGGAAAGACGACGGTGTCAGCCTCGGTGCCGGGCACGGCGGGCACGGCGGGCACGACCGGTGGTGGCGGGGCCGGGCGGTAGCCCCTGCCCGCGGCGTGCCGCCCCCTCGGCCGCGGTGACTCCTCGTCGGTCTCGTTCCAGCCGGCGGCGAGGATCCCGACGGCGACGCCCAGCAGCAGGGGCCACTGGCTGGACTCCGAGAAGTAGGGGAACGCCAGCAGGCAGATCGGCGTGATGAGCCCGAAGATCGCCGCCGCGCGGTGCAGTGCGGGGGCCCGCCGCCCGGCCAGGGTGCGCATGGCCAGGACCGCGGCGATGAGCAGGAACGCGGTCACGAGCAGCACGGCGCCGGGCCCGAAGCGCAGCCAGTCCTGCAGCCATTCGTTGTGCACGTACAGCACCGTGGTCTTGTCCGACGCCAGGCCGGGCAGCTGAGGGTGCTGCGGCCCGATCCCGGTCCAGAAGTTCTTGCGGACGTAGGACCATGCGACGCGGATGTCCTCGAAGTGCCCCTGGCTGGACTCGGCGGCCACGTTGTGGCCCTTGTCGCCCGTGTTCGCCTTGGGGGGAGCACTGCGCCTGGGGCCGGCGGTCGGGGTGGCCGGCGTGCCGGCCGACTCGGCCGCGCTCGGTGTGGGCGGGACGCTCCTGCGCGGAGTGGCGCCCTGCGTGGGCGCGGCCGTCGCCCCCGCCGGGGCGGCCGAAGAGGCGCCGAGCACCCGGCTGGTGATGTCCGACCGCATCCCCGGCAGGACCAGGATGCAGACGACCAGCGCCACGGCGCTGACGGCGGCGCGGCGCGCGATGGCCGTCCACTCGCGGCAGAGCACGACGGTGAACGCGAGGACGACGAACGTGGCGAGCCAGATGGTGAGCCGGAAACCGATCAGCACCAGGGCCAGCGACAGCCCCATGGCCAGCCCGGCCGGCCAGGTCACGCGCGCCCGGCCGACCAGCAGCGCGCCGAAGACCGCGGTCGCGACGGCGGGCAGCGCCGAGTCGTAGTACGTGAAGTACCGGCTCACCCGGTCGTCCGCGGCCTGCCCGGTGGCCACCGCGTAGACCGCGGCGATCACGAGGAGGCCCAGGCCGCTCACCGCCGCGATCTTGACGGCCCTGATCTCCTCGGGGAACTGCATGACGAGCAGTCCGATGACGACGCCCAGCGCGGCCACGGCGAAGTTGCGGCTGTTCTGGTTGGCGGCGGAGACGACGGACTGGCCGTAGACGATCCCCAGCACGAAGGCGAGCAGCGCGAGCGCACCCAGGCAGCCGAGCAGCCACCAGGCGGTCCGGCTCGGCCGGAGCCGGCCGCCGCGGCGGTACAGGCGCAGGAGCGTGACGGCGACCGCCGAGGCGGCGAGGAAACTGATCGCCGGGACCTTGCCCTGGTAGTAGATCTGCGATCCCAGCATCGTCACGTAGTCGAAGCCCCGGCCCGACGGGGCCTCGCGTGCCGTGATCGCGAAGAACACAACGGTGGCCAGGGAGTACCGCCACGTGACGACCGGCAGCGCCAATGCCGCCAGCACGGTGACGTAGTAGCTCGGCGACCAGATGCAGACGACGACGCCCAGGGCCAGTGCCGCGACGGCGCGCACCCAGAAGAGCGGCCCGAGGTCGGCCACGGGTCGGCTCGTCCCTGCACCGGTGCCTGGTGAGGGGTGCGCGGGCGCTGGATCGCTCATGATCGTCAGGGCTCCGTCGCCATCACCTGCACCGCTCCGCCCGGGAACAGTGCGCACAATTGGGTCCGGCCGCCCACCTTGCGGGCGAAGACGCGGACCGCGTCCGCCGCCGGAGCCGGCGGCGTCGCCTGCACCCGCAGGTCGAACGCCGGCCGGATCACCAGGTTCTTCCGGTCGCCGAGGCCGGTGGTCAGCTCGACCTGGGTGGTGGGGTCCGGCGTGCCGATCCACCCGAGGCCCGTGCCCGGGACGGGAACTCCCTGCTTGTCCTTGACGCCGGGCTGCCAGAACAGCGCCCGGATGCTCGACGAGCCGCGCTCACCGCCGAAGTCGACGGCGGCGGTCGCGCAGTTCATGACCTTGGTGTCGATCATGGTGCCGGTCGGCTCGTCCGGCTTCGGCCCGGCCACGAGCTGGATGCCGACCTCGCGACCGGGTCCGGCGTGGTTGTAGCCGAGGACCGTCCCGCCGATCCAGCGGCAGCCGCTGCGGGAGATGCGCACGCCTATGCCACCGTTGAGGTCGGCGTAGCAGTTCATGCAGCTGACGTGCGCGGCGGCGAGGTCGAAGGCGATGTTCTGGTCGAGGCCCCAGGCGTGGCAGTTCACCATCAGCGTCCCGGGGCTGTTGCCGGCGATCCGGAAGCCGGAGTCGCGGTTCTGGAACGTCAGGCAGTTGAGGAACATCGAGTCGTGCGGTCCCGTGAAGTTGATGCCGTGACCGTCGTTGTCGTGCGACCGGATCCCCGACAGCCGCGCCTCCATCTGGTGCGAGGGGGCCGGCAGGGCGCTGGAGGTCCCCCACTCGCTGTAGATGCCGTCGTTGCGGCAGTTGAAGACGATGACGTCGCTGATCTCGTACGCGTAGCTGTACAGCCGCATGCCGTAGCCGCCGTTGGGGTTCTGGTCCTTGTTCCCGTCGAGCGTGAGGTCGCGGACGCTGAACAGGGTCGTCCCGTCGGCCGAGTCGGTGCCGGTCAGCTTGTCGAAGCCGGGGGACTCGAGGATGGCGGTGTTCGCTGCGGGCCAGAGCTTGAGCACCGTGGCGTCGCCACCGGAACCGCGCAGGTGGATCCGCGAGTGCAGGGTCAGCCGACGCGTCAGGTACGTCCCGGGCGGGAGCAGGACGATGCCGCCGGTCTCACGCGCGGCGTCGATCGCCGCCTGGAGCTTCTCCGTGTCGTCGGCCTTGCCGTCCCCGGCGGCGCCGAAGTCGCGGACGTTGAACGCCGCCTCGCCGGCCCGGCCTTCCGGGGAACCGCCCCAACCGGCGATCACACCCGCCGCGGTGGCCCCCGCGCCCGCCGCCAGCGCCCCACCCGTCAGCGCCGCGCGGCGGGAGACGACCCGTGCCGCCGGCTGCATGTCCGGATAGTCGTCGATCATGCGGTCTCCTGGTGCGACCCGCGCGGGCCGGCGAAGCAAGCGGCGCAACAGCGGGTCGAACAGCACGGTCCGCGGACGAGCCAGGATTTTATCGAGCATGTCTGCCTGCGCGCCGCTTCGGTGCGATGACCGTGCTGATCCGGGAGATGAGTTGATCCTGGATCCGGACGACGTCGTCCCGGTACAGCATCGTAAGCATGCGCACAGTGTGCGCGCTGCCCGACCGGCGCAGGGCGGCGGCGGCGATCACGACCGATACGCCGTAGCCACCGAGGCTGGCCAGCGCCGCGCCGACGGCGCCGAGGGAGGCGAGCGCGAAGAGGAGCACGACGCCGCACGCCGAACCGACCACGAGCGCGATCGAGGACCAGCCGGCCTTGCCGTTGCCCAGCAGTACCGCCGTGAACAGCGTCATGTTCGTGTAGAGGATGGTCGCCAGGCACAGGATCACGGTCGGCGTCACCGCGGGGGCGAAGGCCCCGCCGAAGACGAACGGCACCGCGAACGGCGCGACGAGCGCCAGGAAGCCGCAGGCGAACACCGACGTCGCGACGGCCAGCCGGGCGACCTGGGTCGCGCTGCGCGGCTCGGTGGTGTCGGGCTTGCCGAGCAGGACGGTGCGGGCCGCGGTCGCGATGACCATCGGGATCTCCGCGACGCTGACCGCGACCGCGTAGTAGCCGAGCTCCTTCGCGCCGATGACCGGCAGGCCGACGATCTGGTCGAGGCGCGCGCTGGAGACGGCGGCGAGCGAACCGGGCAGGCAGGCCATGGCGTAGGTGAACAGCGACCGGCTCGGGATCGCCGCCGGCGGCGGGCCGTCCTCGTCGGGCACCGTCCGCAGCCGCTGCAGGCCGGCCACCACGCCGACCACGGCGGTGATCACGAAGAGCAGCGCGGCCCAGAACGCGTCGAGGTCGAACGCGAGGCAGGCGAAGATGACGATCCCGGTGCGGGCCAACGCCGGCAGCACCTTGACCAGGTTCACGCCGTGGATGTCGGAGGCGCCCGTGAGCCCGCCGATGAACAGGTTCGACACGACGTGCAGCGGGGCCAGCACGACGAGGATGAGGAACAGCCGGTAGTGGTCGGCGTCGTCGGCGAAGACGAACATGCCGAGCGCGCCGAGCAGCACGATGCTGAGCACGCCGAGCGGCACCGACGCGATGAGGCTCACCTTGGCCGCGGCCCGGCGGCCGAGGCTGCCGTTGCGCACGTGGAAGCTCAGCGCGTCCTGCAGGCCGAACGTGCCGAGCCAGCCGTAGACGACGATGGGCAGGGTCAGCGCCGCGTAGAGGCCGCGGTTCTCCGGGCCGAGCTCGCGCGACAGGAACGGGCTGACGAGCAGGCCGCTGATCGGGATCAGCAGGTTGGCGAAGGACGCGATGGCCAGTTTTCTCGTCGACATCAGCGCTGCCCGAGATAGCCGGTCGCGCCGAGCGACCCGATGAGGCGCTCGGCGAAGTACTCCTCGGAGAACTGCTGCCGGACCAGGCGGAGCGCCTCGCCGGCCATCTTGTCGAGGTCCTCCGCGGTCGCCGACACGAGCTCGTGGGCGAGCCCGGCCGGCGTGTCGGCCAGCCGCACGGCCCCGTTCGACGGGACGCCCTCCGCGCCGACCAGCGTGGCGAAGACCGGCACCGAGTGGGCCAGCAGCGTCAGCGTCTTGAGCTTGACGCCGGCGCCGCTCCACAGCGGCACGACGGCGGCCCGGGCTGTGGCCAGGACCGGGCGCAGGTCCTCGACGAAGCCGAGCACCTCGACCCCGTCGTGGCGGGCGAGCTCGTCCCGGACGGCGTCGGTGAGCCCGGAGCCGATGAGGCTCAAGGTGTACCCCGAACGCCGGGCGACCGGCCAGCCCTCGTCGAGGAACCGGCGCAGCCCGAGCAGGTTGGGCCGGTAGGAGAAGCTGCTGAGCCACACGAGGTGCCCGGGCCGCGGCGCCGGGGTGTGGCCGCTGGGCACGGTGACGCAGCTGGGCAGGGTGAAGTCGGCCGGCCGGTGGTAGTGCTCGGCCAGCCGCGCGGACTCCGCGTCGCTCGTCACCGACACGGTGCTGCAGCGCCGGAGGGCCTCGGCCTCGAAGCGGGCGGAGGCGCGGGCCAGGAACTGCGCCCGCAGCCGGTGCGCCCGGCTCGGTGCCTCGTCGACGTCCTGCCGGGTGCTCGCCGCGAGCACGTTGGCCTTGTCCCAGTGCCAGCGCAGCGTGGTGTCGCGGAAGTACGCGCCGGCCGCCTCGCCGATCGCGAGCGCCGCGCCGGTGCTGCGGGCGAGCCGTTCGTGCAGGCCCTCGCTGTACCGCGTGCGCACCCACGGCGGCATGCCCTCCAGCGACGCCTCGGGGAACCGGCCGAGCGGGCCGAGGCGATTCAGCCGGTACGGCGTCGCGGGGAAGTCGGCCACGGTCACCCCGGGCAGCATCCGCCGCAGCTCGTCGACCAGCGCGGTGGTGGTGTCGTGGCGCCGCACGACGAGCAGCGTATAGGGCCGGGAACGGGCGATCGCGCGAAGGATCATGAGCACCCGCACCGGGTCGCCACGGTCCTGCGGCAGCGGGAAGAAGGTCGACACGACGGTGAGGTTCGTCGACGCACCCGGGTTCATCGGCGCACCCCTGTCTCGACCAGCGCGTTCCAGGTGCCGAGCAGCCGCTGCGCCTGCAGGCCGGGGGCGAACTCCGAGCGGATCCGCGCGCGCAGCGCCGCGGACCGGCGCCACGCCTCGTCGGGCGCCCCGGCGGCGTGCGCGATGGCGGCGGCGAGCGCGGCGGCGTCGTTCGGCGGCACCAGCCAGCCGGCGTCGCCGGTGACCAGCTCCGGGATGCCGGAGACCGCGGTGGTGACCACCGGCACGCCGCGGGCGGCCGCCTCCATGAGGACCACGGGGATGCCGTCGACGTCGCCGTTGGCGGCCGGCCGGCAGGGCAGCACCGCGAGGTCGGCGCCGGCGAGCGCGCGCATCGCCACGTCGTGGGCGGCGGCACCGTGCAGCATTACGCTGCCGGACAGCGCGGGGTCGGCCGCGACGGCCTGTCGCAGCCGCTCGCCCTCGGGGCCGTCGCCGTAGACGTCGTACCGCACCGGGTGCCCGGCCGCGACGAGCCGGGCGACGGCCGCGACCGCGGTGTCGATGCCCTTCTTCTCGATGAGCCGCGCGATCGTGACGATCCGCAGCGGCCCGGGTGCGCGGTGTGCCGGAGGGTCGGTGAACGTGCCGTCGAACGCGGCCCGCACGACGCTGTGCGACACGCGCGACAGGTCGACGCCCTTCTCCCGCAGCTGCGTGGCCGCCGCGGACGAGATGACGAACAGGTGGCTGAGCGCGGCCACGCGCCGGTCGAGCGCCCCCGGGTTGCCGTCGAGCAGGAAGTCGGCGGCGTGCGCGAGCGCGGTCACCGGCACGCCGAGCCGCTCCGCGACGAGCACCGCGACGGCGGTGGGCAGGTTGACGAAGTGGGTGTGCACGACGTCGGGCCGGAACGCGGCGACGTCCCGCTCCAGCGCGGTCGCGTAGGCGCTCGCGAGCAGGGCCCGCGCGCCGTACGAGGCGCCGAGCCGGCCGACCTGCCCCGGCACCCGGCCGGGGTGGTCGAGCAGGCTGCGCAGCGCGCTGACCGCCTCGGCCCGGCGTCCCCGGGGCCGGTCACGGGCGAAGAACGGCGCCACCTCGGCGCCCGCGGCGCGCACGGCGTTGATCTCCGACCAGATGAAGGTCTCGCTGTACGTCGGCTCTCGCAACAGCACGTACGCCACGCGCAGTGGGCGACTGGCCATCCGCCCTCCGCTGTGCTCCGGCCGCCCGATCTCCGGGCTGAACCCGTGGCGACCGACCCCTGCGCTCCGCTCCGGACCGGTCACTCTGGGTGCCTTCCGCTCGCCGTCGCCCGCACGCCGAGTACGGTACCGAAGAACGCCGCGTGAGCGTCCGCGCACTCGTCGTCGGTGAGCAGCCCCGGCGTGCGGGCCGCCCCGGCCGCGAGCCGGGCGCGCAGGTCGCCGGGCGCGGCGAGGGTCCGCAGCGCGTCCGCGAGGGCACCGGCGTCGCCGGGCGGCACGAGCAGCCCGTTCTCGCCCGGCCGGAGCCACTCCCCCGGCCCGCCGCCCTCGGTGGCGACGACCGGCTTCGCGTGCGCGAGCCCCTGCAGCACCGACTGGCCCAGCGGCTCCGCGCGGGTCGAGGCGTGGACGAGCACGTCGACGCCGTCGATGAACCGGGGGATGTCCTCGACGTGCCCGAGGAAGTCGACCTGGCCGGCGATGCCGAGCCGGGCCGCCTGCTCGCGCAGCTCCTCCTCGTAGGCGGCCTCGCCGAACAGCGCGGCGCCGGCCAGGCGGGCGCGCACGTCGGTGCCGGCGAAGGCGTGGGCGAACGCCTCCAGGAACACGTGCTGGCCCTTCCAGCGCTGCAGCCGCCCGATCATGCCCACGGTGCGCACCCGGTCGGCCACGGACGGCGTCGTCACGCGCCGGTCGATGCCGCTCGGGCTCTGCAGGACGGCCTGGAACACGCCCGGGCCGATCCGGCTCTCGGCCGACCGCAGGGTGGTGGCGGAGTTGGCGACGACGGCGTCGGCGCGGACCAGCCCGATGCGGGTGAACGCCTCGAAGCCGAAGCGCCCGAGGCTCTCGGGGTCGACGAGATCGCGCAGGTGCACGACGAGCGGGACGCGCCGGCGGCGGTTGGCGAGCGCGCAGATGATCGCGGCCGCCGCGGAGTTGGCGTGCAGCAGGTCGGCCTCGTGCACGAGCGGGCTGTCCCGCAGCGTCCGCGCCGCGGCCCGCAGCGCCGACAGGTACTTCGCGGCCAGCGCCGGGCTCTTGCCGCGCGTGCCGCCCCCGGGCAGGCCGGGCAGGTCGAGCTGGACCGGGACGCCGTGCACCGGCAGGCCGGCGAACGCGTCGCCGCCGGGGGACGCGCACACGGCGGCGTCCCAGCGCGACGGCCGGGCCAGCAGGCGGACCAGGGCCAGCTCGGCGCCGCCGCGCTGCGAGGTGTGGCTGACGTGGACGATGCGCATCGCGGTCAGGCGGCCTCGTCGGTGACCCACGCCGCGATGTTCGCCTTGAACACCTCGTCGGAGAAGTTCCACGCGTGCGCCCGGATCCGCTCGTGGTCGAGCTTGCCGAGGTGCTGCAGGGCGGTGGCGTAGTCGGCCGGGTCGCGGGAGTCGAGCAGGTAGCCGGTCTCGCCGTCGACGACCGTCTCCAGCAGGCCGCCGCGCCGCACGCCGAGCACCGGGGTGCCGCAGGCCTGCGCCTCGACCGGGATGATGCCGAAGTCCTCGTGCGCGGGGAACAGCAGGGCGCGGGCTCCGCAGTACAACTCGCGCAACCGCTCACGCGAAGGCCGGTGCTCGAAGTGGACCGGCACGCTCACCCGCTGCGCGGCCCGCCGCAGGTTGTCCTCCTCCGGGCCGGAGCCCGCGATCACGAGGGGCATCCGGGCGGCCTCGGCGATCTCGATGACGAGGTCGAAGTTCTTGTACGGGATCCAGCGGCCGGCGCCGAGCAGGTACTCACGCTCGCGGGGCGCGCCCGCCGCGAAGTACGCCACGTCGACCGGCGGGTGGATGACCCGGGCGTCGCGGTGCCAGAACCGGTTGATGCGGGCCTGGACCTCGCGGGAGTTCGCCGCGTAGCTGTGCACGTGCCGGCTGAGGCGCACGTCGGCGACCTGCAGCGCCTTGCGCGGCAGCGCCAGCAGGCCGCCGGAGCCGCGGCCGTCGAAGTCCGGGCTCCACACGTAGCGGGCCGGCGAGTGGATGTAGCTGAGGTACCGCGTGGCCTCGTTCGACCCCATCTTCACCGTGTGGGCGAAGGCGTGGCTGGACGACAGGACGACGTCGAAGCTCTCCCGCGTCAGCGTGCGCCAGGCCAGCGGCATCGCCGGCAGGGCGAGCGGCTTGGCCTTGCGCAGCGGGGTGCGGGCCAGCCACGACTGCTGGAAGCCGGCGCCGCGCTGCGCGTCCTCCTCCCGCCAGAGCACGAACGGCTTGGCCTGCGGCAGCACCTCGCTGATGGCGACGAAGACGTTCTCCGAGCCCCCGGTCGCGGCGAACCACTCGTGGACGATGGCGACCGATTTGCCCGGCAGGAGCTCCACGGTGGGCGTTTCCTCTCGCTTCACCGACCGCCACCGCGGAACACCTCGGCGACGGTGCGCAGCACCACCTTGGCGTCCAGCCAGATCGACCAGTTTTCGATGTAGTAGTTGTCGAACCGGGCCCGGTCGGAGATCGGGGTGTCGCCGCGCAGGCCGCTGACCTGGGCCAGGCCGGTGAGCCCGACCGGCACCCGGTGGCGCATCGCGTAGTCGGGGTGCTCGGCGGAGAACTGGTCCACGAAGTACGGCCGCTCGGGCCGCGGGCCGACGATCGTCATGTCGCCGCGCAGAATGTTCCACAGCTGGGGCAACTCGTCGAGCGAGGTCCGCCGGATGATCTTACCGACCGGGCCGACCCGCTTGTCGCCCGCGATGTTCCAGTTTGTCTGCGACTCGGCCTCGTTCACTGGGCGCATCGAGCGGAACTTCACCAGCTGGAACGGCCGGCCGAACTGCCCGATGCGCTGCTGGCGGAAGAAGATCCCGGGCCCGCCCTCCAGCCGCACCGCGATCGCGGTGATCAGCAGGATCGGGCTGAGGACGAGCAGCGCGAGGCCGGACAGTGCGATGTCGGAGGCGCGCTTCACCAGCCACTTGACGCCGCTGAGCGTGGGGCGGCGCACCCGCACGACCGGGATCGCGCCGATGTGGTCGGGGCTGCTGCTCTGCGCGCTGAACTCGCGCAGGCGCGGCACCATCCACAGGTCGTAGCCGGCGGCGGAGGTCGACCGCACGACCGGCAGCAGGCGCGACTCGGGGCAGTCGATGTCGGCGATGATGATGACGTCGCAGTCGACCATGCGGGCGACCTCGTCGAGGTCGTCGAACCGGCCGATGAGCGGGGTGCTCTCCTGCAGCTCGTGCGCGGTCGTGTCGACGTCCACGAAGCCCGCGAAGCGCAGCCCGTACTGCGGGTAGCGGCGCAGCAGCCGCGCCAGCTCGATCGCGACCGGCCCGCCACCCAGGATGATGGCGCTGTGCTCGACCCAGCGGCGGCGCCGGGCCAGCCGGACCGACGCGTAGTTGACCGCGCGGCCCAGCAGCACCAGCGTCGACGAGACGGCGATGACGCGCAGGTAGGAGGCGAGGTTGTCGGGCGAGCCGTGCCGCATCGCCACGACGATCGCGACCAGCGCGCCGGCGACCAGCATGCGGCCGAGCAGCATCGGCAGGTCGTCGAGGAAGCTCAGGTGCCGGCGCGCGCCGTAGAGCCCGCCGACGGCGAACAGCAGCACGGTGAGCCCGGCCGCCACCACGATGCTCTTCCAGTGCTGCTGGAAGTGGATCGCCGGCAGCGCGAACGCGGCGAAGTCGACCGGCAGCGAGAGCATCCAGACCCGCAGGGCCCGGGTGCGGCGGGCGGTCGACGAGCCGAGATACGGCAGGACCACGGTCGAGCCGGTGATCCCGCCCGACGGCGGCGGTGGCGGGGGCGACGCGGGAGGAGGCCTCCTTATCGACTTATTCGAATATTCGAATGTACGATCGGGATCAACCGACCGACTGTCCGCGTCCTCGCGCTGGACCGGGATCCAAGCGCCGGTCTCGTCAGCGGTCGCGAGCGAGACGTCTGCCGCCGGACCCGTGTCCGTGCGCGCAGACGCCGATCGACCCGGATCAACGTGCATGGCTCCCCCGCCGACGCAACGAGCGCATCGCCGCGCCCAATGGATCTGGATGTTAGGACCAAGTCGCCGGATTTCACCAGTCCGCAGCATGAAGCCGGTCCGGAGTTTGAGATGAGGGTCACAGGCACCAGTTGCAACTACGGGCGTATCCGGACAGTGCAACTGCAGGCATTCGCGGCACTTCGCACGTTTGCGGGCCCTCGCTAGTACCGCAATACCGGCAGATGCCGCATCTCCCCTTCCTTCACCGATTTCCGGGGTCGCGTGCCAACCTCGGCCATCGACCGGCCGGTCCGTGCGGCGTGCCGTCCATGCGTACGATCGTCGCCATGCCCAGGGAAGAATGGCCTACGGACGGTGACGCCACCGCGGTCGTCGAGCGGATCCCGGCGCAGCGCCGCAGGCGGCGCAGCGCCCCGGACACGCCCACGAAGCCGCCCTCACCTGCGCCTTCGTCGAAGCGGATGAGCCGGAAAAAACGGATCTGGCTCATCGTGGCCGCGTCACTGGTGGTGATCATCGGCGGCTCGATGCTCGGTGTCAGCCTGTGGTTGCGGTCCGTCACAGGCGAGGTCAAGCGGGTCGACGCCTTCAGCGAGGTGCCCGAGGCCGACCGGCCGCAGAAGGCGGAGGGCGCCAAGGGCGCGATGAACTTCCTGCTGCTGGGCAGCGACACCCGCGACCCGGAGAACCAGGGCGGCTCGCGCAGCGACACCATCATCGTGCTGCACCTCGACAAGAACCGGTCGAAGGCGCAGATGGTGTCGATCCCCCGCGACACCTGGGTCTTCGTGCCGAAGTCGAAGAACGGGCAGTACGGCAACACCAACGCGAAGATCAATGCGGCCTACGCCTGGGGCGGGGTGCCGCTCACCGTGCAGACCGTGGAGCGGTTCACCGGCGTGCGCATCGACCACGTCGCGATCGTCGACTTCTCCGGCTTCCGGGAGATCGTCGACGCGCTCGGCGGCGTGGAGATCGACGTGACCGAGAGCTTCACGTCGACGCACTCGCTGAACCCCGACGGCAAGCGGCGCTTCGAGAAGGGCGTGCAGACGATGGACGGCGCGGCCGCCCTCGACTACGCTCGCGAGCGCTACGCGTTCAAGGACGGCGACTTCGCCCGCATCCGCCACCAGCAGCAGGTCATCAAGGCCATCCTGAACAAGGCGGCCTCCGGCGGCACCCTCGCGAACCCGGCGCGGCTCAATTCGTTCCTGCACGCGACGGCCGACTCGGTCACCGTCGACGGCACGCTGAACATCTTCGACATGGCGATGGAGCTGCGCAACCTGCGCGGCGACGACCTGTCGTTCTTCACCAGCCCCACCAAGGGCACGGGCATGATGGGCTCGGAGAGCGTGGTGCTGGCCGACGACGACAAGATCAAGCCGTTCTACGACGCGCTGCGCGAGGACCAGCCGCTGCCGGCACCGACCAAGTAACGCGACACGCGAAAGGGCCGCGGTTCCCCGCGGCCCTTTTTGTCGGGCTTCAGGTCAGCTGTTGCGCTGCCACAGCTCCCGCAGCGGCTTCCAGTCGGCGCTCGCCCCGTCCACGCACTCGCCCTCCATGTACATCCCGGCGTTGCCGTCGTTGCGGTTCCACCAGATGCCGCACAGGACCCGGTCCTCCTTGTACTTGAGCGCATACTCGACGTACTCGCCCTGCGCGCCCCTGCCGCTCGTCTTCGGGCCGGGCTCGACGAGGCCCGGCGCCAGGCTGTCGCCCGAGTTCGTGTAGAGCTTGACCCGGTACGCGCGGGCGGCGTCGCGCGCCTCCGCCGACGGATACTGCGCGAACTGGACCGACAGCCCGAAGTACCGGCAGTGGACGTGCCTCGACTCGTCGTCCGCGAGCTTGGGCCCGCGGGGCTCCGTGTCGGTGCGGCAGCCGCTGAGCTGCGTGAGCCACGGCGCCGCGAGCGGAGCGAGATCGCCGTCGAACTTCGGCTTGTTCTGCTGTTCCAGGCTCTGCTCGTAGCCGCTCGACGACGGGGGCGACGACCCGGCCGGGCTGCCGCCGGCCTGCGGATCGGCCTTCTTGCCGCCGAATGTGCCCGAGGCGCCGAGGAAGTAGCCGCCACCGCCGGCGAGCACGGCGACGACCACGGCCACCACGATGCTCCACAGCACCGTCCGGCCGCCCGACGGCTCGTCGAGGTCGGCGGCCGGCTCCTCCGGGGCGGCCGCGGTCCAGCCGGGCCTGGACTGCGCGGGCTGCGCCGACGGCCACGAGTCCCCCGCCGGCTGCGGCGGCACCGACACCGGCAGGGGCGGCACCGACACCGGCTGCGGCGGCACGGACACCGGCTGGGGCGGCACCGACACCGGGGCCGCCGCGTACCCCTGCGGCCACTGGCCGGGCGGCTGCTGGTGCGCGGCCGGTGCCTGCCCGGCGGTCCACGAACCGGGCGCCGGCTGCGGCGGCATCGGGCCGGGCTGCTGCTGCTGCGGATACTGGCCGGCCGGGCTCACGCCGGGCGGGGTCACCGCCGGGCCGCCACCCGTCCAGTACGGCCCGCCCGACGTCTGGCCCGCCGCGCCGGGCGGGCCGGAGACCGGCGGGAAGCCGGGCTGCGGGTACGGCGGCGCGGACGTCTGCCCGTACGGCGGGACGGACGCCTGGCCGTATCCCTGCCCGTACTGCTGCGGCGGCGGGCCGTACTGCGGCTGCCCGTGCTGCTGGGGCGGCCCGTACTGGGGCTGCCCGTGCTGCTGGGGCGGCCCGTACTGGGGCTGCTGTGACGGCGGCTGCTGGCCATAGGGTGTGGCGCCGGGCGTCGACGTCGCGGGCGGCGCCGGCTCGCCGGGAGCGGGCAGCCAGTTGGGCGAGACCGCCTCCGTCTGCTGCTCCCACTCGGGCTCTTCCGGCTCCGGCCGCTGCGTGGGCGGCACCGCCCACGGCGACGGCGGGCTGACCCCCTGCGGGTGCTGGCCGGGTCCTGGATACTGACGCGCCTCGTCACTCACGAGCCGCAGGGTACCAACGTACGGCCAGGAGTCCACAGGCCAGCACCCTCGCCGTCGGCACGCTACCCTGTCGCTCGTGCAGCTCGGGAATCGATGGACGGCGCGGATCCTCACCGTCGCCCTGCTCGGCCTGGCCGCGCCGGCGCTGCCGGTCCTCGGCGGGGTCGCCGCGGCGGCCTGCGGGCCGAGCTTCGGCGACCAGCTCACCGACACGCCGTGGCCGCTCGCCCGGCTGCACCCGGAGGCGGCCTGGCCGCTCAGCACGGGCGTGGGCGTGACGGTCGCGGTGATCGACAACGGTGTCTCGACCTCGCACCCGTCGCTCAAGGGCCAGGTGCTGCCGGGCAAGAACTACGTCGCCACCGGCACCCCCGACTGCGACCTCGTCGCCCACGGCACGTTCGTCGCCGGGATCATCGCCGGCCTGAAGCTGCCCAACACCGGCTTCTACGGCGTGGCCCCGGGCGCCAGGATCCTCCCGATCCGGGTCGTCGAGGACGACCAGAAGTCCCACGACACGAACCTGCCCAACGTCATCGCCGACGCCATCAACTTCGCGGTCGACAACGGCGCCGGGGTGATCAACCTCTCGCTGGTCACGCAGCCGACGCCGCAGCTGCAGGCCGCCGTGGCCCGCGCCCTGAGCCGCAACGTGATCGTCGTGGCCGCGGCCGGCAACGACGGGGCCTCGCAGACCGGCAACCAGCCGGCCTACCCGGCCGCCTACGACGGCGTGATCGCCGTCGCGGGCGTCGACGAGAACGACAAGCACGTGCCGACATCGACGACGGGCGACTTCGTGGACGTCGCCGCGCCGGGCGTGCGCATCCAGGGCCCCGCCCCGCAGGGCGGCGGGTTCGGCCTGCGCTCCAGCGGCGGCACGAGCTTCGCCGCGCCCTATGTCTCCGGCACCGCGGCGCTGCTGCGCGCCTACTACCCCACCATGACGGCCCGCGAGATCGCCGACCGGATCACGTCGACGGCCGACCACCCGCCGGCGGGCCGCGACCAGGAGGTCGGCTACGGCACCGTGAACCCGTACCGGGCCGTGGCCACCATCCAGGGCGGCGGGGGCGGCGCCGGGCCGGCGGCGAGCCGGGCGTCGCGGCTGGGCCCGAGCGCGGCCGCCACGAAGGACTCGCACCTGCCGGCGATCTGGACGACCCTGGGTGCCCTGTTGCTGACGGCGCTGGTGTGGGTGGGCCTGATCGCCCAGCGCGCCCACCGCCGCCGCCTGGGCACGGACGCGGCGCCCGCGTTCCCGCCGGCTTCCGCGGGCGGCGGGTCCTCCAGGCCCGGCTCCCGGCCGGGCGGCGGGGGTGGCGGCGGCGGCCGCTCACGCCGCGACGAGGCATCCAACGAGCTCACGGTGACCGGCCCAATCGTCCGCCGAGGCGCCCAGGCCCGGGGTCTGGCGGCCGCGGAGCGCCGCGGCCTGAGCATGCCGACGGCGTCGGGCGGCTCCACCGGCGGCCCACCGACCCGCCCGCACTGACCTCCCCCAGCCGCCCGCACCGACCTGCCCAGCCGCACCGCCGGGCCTGCCCGGCCGCACCGCCGGGCCTGCCCCGCGAACCCCTGCCAGCCGCACTCGCCGGACCCCGGCGTGCGGGCCCTCCAGCTGGTCGGACCGCGCGCATCTTCCCGCCTCCGACGCCGCACCACCCACCTCCCCCCGGCACCGCGCGTTCGGTGGGAACGACGACGGCCGATCCACTCGCGCTTCGAGTCGATCGGCCGATGCGTCTCGTGCGGTCGGTCAGCCCGTGGGCGGTGCCGCCGGCGGCTGGTCCTGCGGGCGCCCGGGCGGCGGGTTGCCGTACGCGCCCGTGTGGTCCGGCTGGGCCGCGAACATGCCCGAATGGCCCCCGACCGGTCCGGTGTGCTGACCCGTCGCCTGCTCCCAGCCGGCCGTCGCGGGCCCATCACCGCGCTGTGGCGGGCCGGGCGGCGGGCCGAACCCGTGCCCCGGCTGCCCGGTCTGACCGGCCGGCCCCGGCTGCCCGAAGCCGGCTGTTCCAGGGCCGCCCGGCGGGCCCGGGTGACCGAAGCCGGCCGTGCCGGGGCCGCCGGGCGGGCCTGGGTGACCGGAGCCGGCCGTTCCCGGGCCGCCGGGCTGGCCCGGTGGACCGAAGCCGCCCGGCCCGCCGGGCGGGCCGTAGCCGGGCGGACCGGAGAATCCGGGGCCGGGCGGGCCCGGAGGCGGGAAGCGGCCCGGCGGTGGCGCCTGCGGGCCGCGAGCGCGCCGGCGGGCCGCCGCGCGGACCGGCAGGATGATCGCCAGCGCGACCGCCAGGATGCAGAACAGCCCGACGCCCGCGGCGATCGCCGTGCGGACCGCGGGGGTGCCGAACGACTTGTCGGAGCCGGTCGGGGCGGTCGTGGCCGCGGTCGACGCCGAGGTTGCCGGGCCCAGCGGATCGGCGGTCACCGCCGGCACGTCGGCCGTCAACGCCGCCACCGGGTCCACGACGCCGTTGCCGAACACCGGGTCGCGGCCGGGCTGTCCCTTGTCCTGGGCCGTCTTGAACAGGCGGTTGACGACGTTGGCGGCGTCCATGTCCGGGTACTTCGACCAGATCAGCGCCAGGACGCCCGACACGATCGCGGTGGAGCCGCTGGTCCCGCTGCTCTGGCCGTAGCCGGACTTGATCTTCGATGTCGGGGCCGCGGCGACGAGGTCCTGGGCCGGAGCGGCGATGTCGACCGTCTCGTCGGCGATCGAGCCCGACCAGGCGGTGCCGTCGCGGTTGGTGCCGCCGACCGTGATGACGCCCGCATAGCTGCCCGGGATCGGGACCTTCGTGTCGCCCTGGGTGCGGTTGCCGCCCGCGGCGACGATGATGGCGCCCTTCGAGCGGGCGTACGCGATCGCGTCGATGTCCGGCTGGCGCGGGCCGCTCGTCGGGTTGGCGATCGACATGTTGATGATCTTCGCGCCGTGGTCGACCGCGTAGCGGATCGGCGCCGACAGGTCGGTCGGCTTCGCGCCCGGGTCGGCGGTCTCCTCGTACGGGATCGCGATCGGCAGGATCTTCGCCCGCGGCGCGATGCCGAGCGCGTGGTTCGCGCCGCCACCGCGCGCCGCGATGAGCGACGCCATCCGCGTGCCGTGGCCCTGCCGGTCGGTCGAGCCGTCGGCCTGCCCGGCGCCGGGCATCGCGACGCCCGGGAGCACCGCGCCGGCCAGGTCCGGGTGCTTCGCGTCGACGCCGCCGTCGATGACCGCGACCGTGACGCCGTCGCCCTTGGCGGTCTGCTGGGCCTTCACGACGCCGAGCGTGTCGAGGAAGTACTGCATCTCGCGGATCGTCTCGGCGTGGGCCGCGCCCGGCACGGCCAGCGCACCGGCGAGGCCGCCGAGCACGCTCATGACCAGCGCCGCCACCGCCGCGGTCAGGCGGTGCCGCCGGCGCGGGGCCGGCGGCGTGCCGTTCGTCCGTCCCATCAACCCAGCACCGAGGGCGGGGCCTCGCTGTCCGAGCCCCACACGTCCTCGTCCTCCTGCAGCCACGTGTTGTGGTCCTCGCCGTCTCCGTTGCCGTGTCCCGCGCCGCCGTGCGGCATCATGCCGAGGCCGCCGCGCGCGCCGCCCAGGCCCTTGCCGCCCGCGCCGCCGCCCTTGACGCCACCGCGTCCGGCGCCCGCGCCGGTGACCCCGCGGCCGGCACCCCCGCCGATGCCCATGCCGGGCATCATGCCGCCGAGCCCGCCCGCGCCGCCGGCCTTCAGGCCACCGGCACCGAGGCCGCCACCGCCGAGCCCGCCACCGCCGCCGCCGAGCCCGCCGACGCCGGGGCCCAGCCCGCCGGAGCCCGGGTTGCCGAGCCCGCCGATGCCGCCGCCGCCCGCGCCGGCCAGGCCGGTGCCGGGCGGGTCGCCGAGGTTGGGGTCGGTGGTGCTGGGGTTGGTGAAGTCCGGGTTGCCGAGATCGGGGTTCTTGCTCGGGTCGGTGATCCCGGGGCCGCCGATCTTCGGGTCGCCCATGCCCTTGCCGAGGTCCGGCACGCCGCCCGGGCCGCCCGGAAGCTTCGGGTCGGTCGGGTCGAACGGCTCGGGGTCGCGCGGGTCGTCGAAGCCGGTCGTGTTGGCGCCCGGCATGTGCGACATCGTGTTGGAGTGCTGGCCGGCCAGCGCCTGATAGGCGTCCTTGGCCTTGTCGTCCTGGGTGGAGATCCAGTCGCGCAGCTTGTGCGACGCCCAGTCCCAGGTGAAGAACTCGCGCGCCTCGTCGTACCACTTGTTGCCGTAGACGGGCAGCAGCGTGTCGTAGATGCCGCCGGCGAACCACGGGCCGGAGACCTTGCCGTTGGCGATGTACCCGTTCTTGGCGGCCATCACCTCGTAGGCCATGTCGTCCGGGATCGGGATCTTGTCGATCGCCGTGCGCAGGTTGCCGGCCGCCTGGTCCAGGTAGTGCGGCAGGTTGTCGAGCTCGCTGTAGATCCCCTTGATCTTCTTGATCATGTCGGAGATGTGCCGGCGGTACTCCTCGCCGCCCGCGCCCTTCCAGTGCTCGAGGTCCTTGTTGACCTCGGTCAGGACGCGCTCCACCTCGTGGACGCGGCGCAGCAGCTCGCGCCACTCGTCGGCCGCCTGCTCGATCGCGGCCGGGTTGCCGGGGATGACGACCATCGCGATGACGTCTTCCCAGGACGGGTCCTTCTCGTTGGCGTACGCCGTGCCGAACGTCGAGGCCCAGAATCCGTTGTTGCCCTCGTTGGGGTTCTCGTACTGCGTGGTGCCCAGGTCCCCCGGGTCGGTTCCGCCACCCATGTCAGCCGCCTACACCGCCGTCGTCTTCGGGTTGCCCGAGCCGGACCCGTCGAGCGGGCCGGGCGCGAGGATCTGCACGTCGTCGTCCTCGTGCGGCTCCTGCGCGATCGGCGACGTCGGGTTGGTGTTGTCCACCGCGTCCTGGTCCTTGACCTTGTACGTGCCGGTGCCCTCGTCGAGGAGCCGCTTGATGTCGGCCATGCTGGCCCGGTTCTGCTCCTCGGTGCTGCGGTAGTTCTGCGCGATCTTCTTGGTCGGCTCGATGAGCTCACCGATCGTCTTGGCGAGGTTGTGCAGGCTCTCGTTGACCGACTTGTAGGCCGAGCTCGCCTTGGCCTGGACACCGTAGGCGCTGTAGAAACCGCCGAACGGGGTCGCCTGGGCGTTGAGCTTGACGTCCACGTCGTCCATGTCGACGCCGCTGACGTCGAGGTGGGCCTTGATGTTCGTCATGTAGCCGATGCAGTCTGTCTCGACGTACCGCTGGAGCGTGTCCAGGAGCGGCGGCAGCTTCTCGATCTGCTCGACGTCGACCTTGGAGTTCTCGGGCAAGGCAACCAACGTGACTCGCCATCCTCTCGCTCATGCGCTCGCTCGTGCCCGATGAGCGCTTTCCCCGTGAAGCCGATCGGCGTGGCACCAGAGGCGCCACGCCGATCCGGACTGGGTGGCCCGCCGAGCCGAACTACCGCCAGACCCGGGCGTTGTTCATCTCGGTCGTGATGTAGTTCTGCCGCGCGATGCCGACGCCGCCACCGATCTCGTTGAGCAGCGCGTTCATGTCGGCCACGGCCGAGTCCCACGCCGCCTGGTGCTGGTTGTAGGCCTCGCGGTCCTGACCGTCCCAGGTCATCGACTGCAGCTTGCGACGCAGCGTGTCGAGCTCGGTGTCGATCGTCTTGGAGATGGCCTGGATCTGGGCCGAGGCCTGGTCCATCTTCTCGTAGTTAGTCTCGAAGTACGTCATCGAAGGAACCCTCCGCTCTCGGCCGTCAGTAGTTCAGCGCGGTGTTGTACTTGTTCATCATCGCGGCCTGCTCTTCCTCGTTGGCCTGGTGCGTGTTCGCACCCTTGTCGAGGAGGTCCGCGATGTCGCTGAGCGCCTTGAGCAGCTTGTTCGTGTCGCCGTCCCAGCGCCGCATCACCGACTCGAAACCGGCTGAGGCCTGGCCCTTCCATGCGGCGACAAGGTCGTCGATCTGGTTGCGCAGATCGGACAGCTTGCCGTTGACGGTGTCGTGCGTGCTGCGAACGTCCTTCGCAGCAGCGTGCATGGTCGCAGAATCGACTCTCATCGGCTGCGTCACGCCAACTCACCCCTTCCTGGATTGTCCCGCGGGACAAGACACCCGGAGCAACCCCCGTACGGTGGCGCCGCGGTCATCGACGTTGGTGTTTCCAATGCGACGGTATCGGACAATGGCAAGGTCGCGCAGCCCGCGACCGTTGACATCATTACACAGGATCGATCCATGCGGTCTGGACGAGCTGGCGGCCGTCGCTCCTGCGCACGAGGGTACCGCGCCCCGGCGGCTGCGGGCTGGGTCGAAGATCACCGAACAGCGGCCCCTCCTCGCGGTTGCCCGACATGAGGAACCCCGGGGCGTCCAGCTCCCGCAGGCGCTGGATGACCGGTTCGTACAGGGCCCGCGCCGCGCCGCCGACCCGGCGGGTCAGGATGAGGTGCAGCCCGACGTCGCGCGCCTGCGGCAGCAGCTCCAGCAGCTGCGAGATCGGGTTGTTGCCGGGCAGCGCCACCAGGTCGTAGTCGTCGACCAGGATGTAGAGGTCCGGGCCCCGCCACCAGCTGCGGTTGCGCAGCTGCTCGGGCGTCACGTCGGACCCGGGCAGCCGGGCCTGGATCGCGCCGCGCAGGTCGCCGATCATCCCGCCGAGCGCCGAGTGCGACGGCGCATAGTCCAGGAGGTACTCCTGGTCGACCACGCCGAGCAGGCTGCGCCGGAAGTCGGCGACGAAGATCCGCGCCTCGTCGCGCGTCTTGGTCTCGATGATGCTGCGGGCGATGAGCCGCAGCAGCGCCGTCTTGCCCGACTCCGCGTCGCCGAGCACGATCAGGTGCGGCTCGGCCGCGAAGTCGAGGTGCACGGGCGCGAGGTGCGTCTCGTTGATGCCGATCGGCACGCCCGACTGGGGCCGCTGCGCGACGAGCTTCGCCAGCTCGGTCACCTGCAGCACCTTCGGCAGCAGGCGCACCGGCGGCGCCGGCTGGAACGGCCACGCCTCGCGCACCTGGCGGATTAGGTCGGCGGCGCCGGCCGCGAGGTCCTCGACCCCCTCACCGCCCTCGATGCGCGGCAGCGCGGTGAGGAAGTGCAGCTTGTCGCCGGTGAGGCCGCGGCCCGGGGTGCCGGCCGGCACGTTCTGCGCGGCCCGCCGGTCGATCTCGGACTCGGCCGGGTCGCCGAGCCGCAGCTCGACGCGCGTGCCCATCAGGTCGCGCAGGTTGCTGCGCAGCTCGGCCCAGCGGTTCGCGGCGATGACGACGTGGATGCCGAAGCCGAGCCCCCGCGCGGCGAGCGAGGTGATCCGCGGCTCCAGCTCCTCGTAGTGCTCGCGCACGGTGCCCCAGCCGTCGACGACGAGGAACACGTCGCCGAACGGGTCGTCGGCGATGTCGCCGGCGTTGCGGGACCTGCGGTACGCCTGCATCGACTCCACGCCGAGCTCGGTGAACCTGGCCTCGCGCTCGTCGATGAGGGCCGCCACCTCGGCGACCGTGCGCCGCACGGCCTCGCCCTCGCGGCGGCCGGCGACGCCG
>NZ_BMPI01000002.1:111483-334690 GCF_014647515.1 Dactylosporangium sucinum
CTGACGTGCGGCAGGCCGGCCAGCGAACGCAGCGAGCCGCCGCCGAAGTCGAGGCAGAAGAACTGGACCTGCCACGGGCTGTGGGTCAGCGCGAGCGAGCTGATGAGCGAGCGGACCGCGGTGCTCTTGCCGGACTGCGGGCCGCCGACCATCACCACGTTGCCGGCCGCGCCGTCGAGCTCGACCACGAGCGGGTCGCGGCGCTGCTCGAACGGCCGGTCGACGATGCCGATCGGCGCCGTGAGCCGGCCGGTGCCGGGCCAGCCGGTGGCGATGAGGCCGCGGTGCTCGTCCGGGCTCAGCGGGCCGAGCAGCTCGCCCAGCGTCGGCGGCTCGCCGAGCGGCGGCAGCCAGACCTGGTGGGCCGGGGCGCCGCGGCCGCGCAGCTTGCCGACGATGACGTCGAGCATGCTGATCGCGCGGCTGGTGTCGTCCGCGTCCGGCTCGGGCTCCGGCTCCACCGGCAGCTCCGGCATCGGGATGTGGTGGGTGCCGTAGGGCACGATCTGCATCCGGACCGTCGCCTGCGAGCGCGGCACGATGCCGCTCTCACGGTACGGCCCGGAGACGTAGGCGGCCCGGAACCGCGTCATCGTCGTCGTGTCGGTCTTCAGGTAGCCGTGGCCGGGCGCGTTGGGCAGCTCGTAGGCGTCGGGGACGCCGAGGACCACCCGGCTCTCCACGGCCGAGAACGTGCGCAGGCCGACCCGGTAGGACAGGTGGGTGTCGAGGCCGCGCAGCCGGCCCTCCTCCAGCCGCTGCGAGGCGAGCAGCAGGTGCACGCCGAGCGAGCGGCCGAGCCGGCCGATCGCCACGAACAGGTCGATGAACTCCGACTTCGCGGTCAGCAGCTCGCTGAACTCGTCGCAGATGATGAGCAGGCTCGGCAGCGGCTGCAGCGGCTCGCCGGCGAGGCGGGCCTTCTCGTACTCGAACCGCGACACGTAGTTGCCGGCCGCGCGCAGCAGCTCCTGCCGGCGCACCATCTCGCCGTTGAGGGCCGCCTGCATGCGGTCGACGAGCGGCAGCTCGTCGGACAGGTTGGTGATCACGGCGCTGGTGTGCGGCAGCACGTCGAGCGACGCGAACGTCGCGCCGCCCTTGAAGTCGACGAGCACGAAGTTGAGCTCTTCGGACGAGTGCGTGATGGCGAGCGAGATCACGATGGTGCGCAGCAGCTCCGACTTGCCGGAGCCGGTGGCGCCGATGATGAGCCCGTGCGGGCCCATGCCCTCCTGCGCCGCCTCCTTGAAGTCGAGGTCCACCGGGTTGCCGTCGGGGCCGACGCCGATCGGCACCCGCAGCTTCTCCCGGTTGGGCCGGGGCCGCCAGGTGAGCACCGGGTCGACCGCGGCGGCGTCGCCGACGCCGAGCAGGTCGGGCAGCTCGATGCTGCGGGCGAGCGGCTCCTCCGACGCCGTCTGCTGCGACAGCCGGAACGGCGCGAGCTGGCGGGCCAGGCCCTCGGCCGCGACCACGCTCATCGCGTCGGGGCGGCCCAGCGGCGTGACCCGCTTGCCCTGGTCGGCGGCGATCGCGTCGCGGGTCACCTGCAGCGCGAGCAGCCACCGGCCGGAGTCGCGCGGCACCGCGCCCGACAGGTCGATGACCGTCGTGCCCTGCAGGCCGACGCCGATGAGCTGGCAGGTCGGCGCGACCTCGCCCCCGTCGACGACCACGACCAGGTGCGGCGCGGTGGTCAGCGGCCGCTGCTCGGGCGCGAAGCGCGACCGGCTGTGCAGCTGCTCCTCGACGACCTCCTCGAGATCCGACATCGAGTCGAACATCAGCCGGACCGCGCCGGCGGCGTCGGTCTGCCGGTCGTGCTGCGCGTGCGGGAGCCACTTGACCCACTCCCACTCGCCCCGCCGCTCGGGCGCGGCGACGACGGCGATCTTCACGTCGTCGGGCGAGTGCAGCGCGGCGAGCTGGCAGAGCATCGAGCGGACCAGGTCGGTGACCGCGGCGCGGTCGCCGCCCGGGACGATCCGGCTGAACGAGCGCACCGACACCGCGATCGGCAGGTCGGGCACCGTCTGCCGGGCCCGGACGAACCGCCGCAGGGCGATCGCCGTCATCGGCTCCAGGTCCTCGACCGGCTTCGTCTCCGGCGGGATGATCGACACGGCGAGCCGCTGCGCGCCGAGCGCGACCCGGATCTGGCCGAAGTCGTCGTCGGTGATCCGCCGCTCCCAGCGCCGCCGCGACGCGGCGACCGACCACAGCACGTCGGGCGCCGGGTGCTGCCACAGCAGCGCGGAACGCTGCTGGGTGGCGGCGCGCCGGGCCTGGCGGCGGACCTGCGCGAGATACCGCATGTAGTCGCGCCGCTCGGCGTCGAGCTCGGCCTTCGAGTCGCCGCTGTTGTTGCCCATCGTGCCGACGGCCATGCCGATCATCGACACGCCGAAGAGGCCGCCGACGACCCACATCATCGGCCCGGCGCCGCGGCCCCCGCCGGTATACAGCAGGGCCATCGCGCCCACGCCGCAGATCATCGGCAGGATCATCAGCAACTGGCCGAAGCCCTTCGGCAGCCGCTCCGGAAGCTCCGGGGGCGACTCCAGCAGCAGCTCACCGCGGGGCAGCTGGGGCCCCGGGCGACGCGGTGGCCTGCGGAAGACGACGGTGCTCACGGGTCTCCTCCTGTGCGGCGCGGTGCCGGGGGCACCGCGTGGTTCGGCCATCGTATGTAGTCTGCGCAGGACGCGGTGCCCCGCATCCGGTTGGGCGGGGTCTCGCGGGGCCGATCGGCACGACCAACGGAGGGATCAGGACGTGGCCACTACGACCGGCGGGATGAGCCGGGTGACGATCGTCGCGCCGAAGACGCGGGTCGATCTCGCGCTGCCCTCCGACGTGCCACTGGCGGACCTGCTGCCCACCGTCCTGCGGTACGCCGGGGACGGTCTCGCCGACGATCCCGCGGGGCGCGACGGCTGGGTGCTGTCCCGCCTCGGCGGCGCGCCCCTGGCGATCGACCGCTCGCCGCTGCAGCTGGACGTCCAGGACGGCGAGATGCTGTACCTGCGGCCCCGCGGCAACGAGTTCACCGAGCCGATCTTCGACGACGTCGTCGACGCCGTCGCCACCGCCACCCAGGACCGGGCCGGCCGCTGGCGCCCCGCGTCGACCCGCCGGTTCGGGCTCACGGTCGGCGTGATCGCGCTGGCCCTCGGCGTGCTCATGGTGCTCTTCTCCGGCCCGCCCCAGCTGCCGTCGGCGCTCATCGGCCTGGGCCTCGCGGTCCTGCTCCTCGCCGTCAGCTCCGTGCTGTCCCGCGCCTTCCGCAACAGCCGCACCGGCGTGGTCTTCGGCGTCGTCGCGCTCGGTTACGCCGGGGTCGGCGGCCTGTTGCTGCTGGCCGGCGACCGCGGCCTGGCCGACCTCGATCCGTCCGACGCCCTCGTCGGCGGCGCCGCCCTGCTGCTCGCCTCGGCGATCGCGACGGCCGGCGTGGCCAGCGCGGTCGCGGTGTTCCTCGGCACCAGCCTGGCCGCGGTCGCGCTGTGCATCGGGGCGCTGATCTGCATGATCTGGGACGCGAGCCCCTCCTCGGCCGCTGCGATCGTCGCCGCGCTGGCCTTCGCCGCCCTGCCCGCGATGCCGATGCTGTCGTACCGCATGGCCGGCCTGCCGATCCCGTCGGTCCCCACCGACGCGGCCGACCTCAAGACCGACACCGAGATGGTCGCCGGCCGCCAGGTGCTCGCCCTGAGCGAGCGCGCCGACGAGTTCCTGGCCGGCATGCTCGGCGCCCTGGCCGTGATCGGCGGCCTCGGCTCGGTCATCGCCGCGATCGACGGCGGCGTGCCCGGCGCCTGCCTGGCCGCGGTGTTCGGCCTGGTGATGGTGGCGCGCGCCCGCTGGTTCATCAGCCGCCGCCAGCGCATCCCGCTGCTCGTCTCGGGCCTGATCGCCCTGGCGGTGGTCGGCGTGGGTGCGTATGCGAGCGCCGACCAGGTCCTCCGCCTCGCCGTCGGCGTCCCCGCCACCCTGGCCGTCGCCGCCGGCGTGATCGCCTACGCGATGGCGGGCTCGCAGAAGCGCCCGTCGCCGATGTGGGGCCGGACGCTGGACATCTTCGAGACGGTCCTGATCCTTGCGATCATCCCGCTCGCGTTCTGGGTCGCCGGGCTGTACGGCTGGATCCGCACCCTCCGCGAGGGCTGACCCGCGCGGCCGCGTCGACCGCCAACCGCCGACGCCCGCGACCGCGATCCGCACTGCCACGCTCGTGCGGGTCCACCACCTGGCCAAACGACGCTGGTCGATCTACCCTCGTTCCGATCTCCATGGACGAGGGTAGATCGACCAGCGTCTCTGCGGATGCCGTCGGCAAAGCGCCGACGCGAGCAGGGGCCGCCCCGACGCGGCAGGACGCAGCCCGGACCAGCACCCCGAGCCCGGACCAGCACCCCGAGCCCGAGCCGGAGCCCCGGCCCCGGGCCGGCGGCCTCAGGCGCGGCGGCGGCGCAGCGTCAGGAACAGGATGCCGGCCACCACCAGCAGCAGGCACACGCCGCCGCCGGCGATCGCCGCCAGCCGGATCGCCGGGGCCAGGCCGTCGTCGTCCGCCGCCGGGGCGGCCGAGGCGGCCTGGCCGGACGAGCGCGCCGACTGCAGCAGCGGGTTGGCCGCCACCGGGGCCACGTCGGCGGTGAGGGCCTTGACCAGGTTGAGGCGGCCGTAGCCGTACTGCGGGTCGCGGCCGGGCGCGCCCGCGTCGTCGGCCGTGCTGATCAGGCGCTGGATGACGTCCTTGGCCGGCAGGTCCGGGTACTTCGCCCGGATCAGCGCCGCCGCGCCCGACACGACCGCCGTGGAGTTGCTCGTGCCGTCCGTCGACTCGTAGTACCCGACCACGCGCCCGCCGCCGGCGGCGGACACGGACGGGATCGCCACGCCCGGGGCCGAGAGGACCACCTCGGGGCCGGTGATCGCGCCGCTCCAGGCGTTGCCGTTGCGGTCGTGGGCGGTCACCGCCACGACGCCGGGGATGCTGGCCGGCTGGATCACGCCGCTGCCCGCCGCGAACTGCGCGACGTTGCCGCTGCCGGCGACGACCACGACGTCGTGGTCCAGCGCGTACTGGACCGCCTCCGGGCCGCCCGCCTCCAGCTTGCCGCCCTCCGAGATATTGATCACTTTCGCGCCGTGGTCGACGGCCCAGCGGATGCCCTCGGGGATGTTGGTCTTGCCCATGCCCTTGCTGCCGGTCGAGGTGCGCACGGAGAGCACCTTCGCCTTCGGGGCGATGCCCAGCAGGTGGTCGGCGTTGCCGCCCTTGGCGACGATGATGCCGGCCATGCTGGAGCCGTGGCCGGCATTGTCGGTGAGGCTGGTGCCCTCGCCGGGGGCGAGCGACACCCCGTCGAGGATCTGGCCGTCGACGTCGGGGTGCTTGCCGACGCCGGTGTCGAGCACGGCCACGACCACGCCGGCACCCTGCGTGATCTTGTGCGCGGCCGCGACGTCGAGGGTCTTGAGATACCACTGCCGGTCACGGCGCGTCTCCGCCGAGGCGGACGGCGCGGCCACGACCGGGACGAGCCCGGCGGCCACGACCGCGACGATGGTGGTGGCCAGCCGAAGCGCTCTCATCCGTCCTCCGTGAGACTTTCCTACTGGGGTGCGCCGAAGAGTCCGTGCTCGACCTGTGTGATCGCCATCCGGAGATACCGCCACTCGCCCTCCTGATAGACCACGAGGCCGTCGGGCGGCGTGGCCTGCAGCGTCGCGGCCTGCAGGGCGTCGAGGCGCATGAGCGCCGCCGCCGCGGCGAGCTGCCGCTCGGTGAGCCGGCGCAGGATCACGACGTCGGCCTCGAGCAGGGACTGCTGGACATACTCGCCCAGCCAGCCGGCGACGGTCACCAGCGCCTGCCAGGGGCCCAGGGCCGGGATGCTGAGCGGGTGCCGCTCGGCGACGAAGAGCACCGGCGCGGCGACCGAGCTGGGCAGCTCCACCGCCTGGTAGGCCGGGGCGACGTGGAACAGGTCGGGGCGGCCGGTGACCGACTCGCCGAAGCCGGCCCACATCGCCGGGTCGGGCGTGTTGACCACGACGCGGGCGCCGACCGCCATCGCGCGCAGCATGAGCAGCCGCTCGACCCAGCCGCGGTCGATGAGCAGCACGCGGGTCGGCCGGGGCCGGAAGAGCTGCAGCGTGACCGGGCTCTGGTGCTGGTCGAAGCCGAGGATCACGCCGGCGGGCTCGCTGCCCAGCGTGATCCCGCCGATGGCCTGCTGGGTGCCGGTGAACTCCAGCGCCGTGCGTCGTCTCACAGGGTCCCCCCGCCCGTCGGCGCCGAACCGTACACGCCCGGCTGGTGCTGCCCGTGCAGCGGCCGCAGCCGCACGCCGAGCGTCCGGGTCGACTCGCGGACCGTCTGCACCGCGGCGGTGAGCCGGTCCGGCGCGGCCATGACCCGCACGATCGTGCGCAGCCGCAGCTCGGCGCCGCGCCGGGCGGCGACGACCGAGACCACGAGCTGCTCGGCCGGCACGCCGGCCAGCGCCTGCACGGCGGCCGGGTCGAACGCGTCGGGCCACCGCTCGACCTCGTAGGCGACGTGCTGGCGGCCGGCGGCGACCCAGCCGCGCCACCGCTCCCGCGCGGTCACCGGCGTGCCGGGCCGGGCGCCGTCGAGGCCGCAGGCGGCGTGCACGGCCTGGTTGAGCGCGTGGGCGTCGAGCACCTCGTAGGGCACGCCGGCGGTGTTGAGCGCCTTGCCGAGCCGGCCCGCCATCGCGGCGAGCGTCCGGTTGACCCCGTCCATGCCGCCGCCCCGGTCGGCGGACGCCTCGAGCGCGTCGGAGGCGGTGAGCCGCAGCGCGACCCAGGTCTGCTGGGTCGCCGGGCCGGTCTGCCGGCCGGTGACCATGCCGAGCAGCTCGCGGTAGGAGTGGGCGGCGGGACTGTTCGGCAGGGGGCCGGTGGCCGGTGCGACGGTGCGGAAGCTCACCAGCTGCACCGCCGACGGGCGGGCGGTGCCCTCGTCGAGCAGCCGCAGCAGCCGGTCGAGCCGCAGGCTGTGCCTCTCGTGGCCGATCGCGTCGCCGGCGCCGCCGATCGCGACGGCGATGAACCAGCCCTCCCGGTCCTGGCCGATGCCGATCTGGCTGCCCCGGTCGTCGTAGCCGTAGACCTGGAACCCCGGCGCGAGCAGCCCGCGGGCGCCGGCCCGCCGCCGGCGGCGCATCGCCGAGCGCAGGCCGAGCGACTGGTAGGCCCAGCGACCGCCGGACCGGCTGAGGCCCGCGGCGATCGCGCCCGCGGCGATCACGGCGCCGGCGCCGATCGCGGCCGGCGTGGCGGCGAACGCGGCGGCGCCCAGGGCGACACCGGCGATCTCGATCGCCACGAGCTGCGCGGTGCCGAACTCGCCGGGCCCGCCGGGCGCCGGGCGCAGTCGCCGGGCGACCACCGCGCGGTTGCGGGCGGGTGCCGGAGCGGACGGCCTGCCGGCCGTCACGGGGACGCCGCCCCGAGTCGTTGCCGATGCCACCTGTTCCCCGCGCTCCCTCCGCCGCGTCGCGCCCGGTGGGGGTTCCGGCCGGGCCGAGGCGCCCACAGTGTACGGGCGAAGCGGCGCTCGCGCGGTCCGCGGTGCTCGCCACCGGCCGGAACCCGCTACGATCCCCACTCGGACCACGACGGGCGTCGACGGGGAGGCAATGCGATGGTCGCTCGGTACGAACAGGTGCGGGCGTACCGGTTCGTCACGCGGCGCATCGTATCGGCCATGCTGTCCGGCGAGCCGGAGAGCAACGAGCTGCCGGTGCGCCGCCTCGCGATGTCCATCTTCGGCAGCGTCATCGTCGGCGCGATCGTGCTCGCGGTGGTCGGCGTCTACGGGTTCATCAACCCGTCGGGCGGCTCGCCCGACGAGAACGACATCGTGATCGAGCGGGAGAGCGGCGCGCGGTTCGTCTTCGTCGAGGGCACGCTGCACCCGGTGCTCAACTTCACCTCGGCCCGCCTCATCGTCGGCAGCGGCGCCCCCAGGGTCCGCACGATGTCGCACAAGTCGCTGTCGAAGCTGCCGGTCGGCCTCCCGGTCGGCATCCAGAACGTGCCCGACCCGCCGCCGCCGAGCGGCGCCCTCGTCGGCCTGCCGTGGAGCGTCTGCGGGGTCCGCGTGACGGGTGCCGCGCCGGCCGCGACCCGGCTGGAGATCGGGCGCACCCCGGCCGGCGGCGTCGCCCTGGGTGAGCAGGCCGTGCTCGTCTCGACCTCGTCGTCCGGGGATCTCCCGATGTACCTGCTGTGGCACGACCGCCGGCTGCGGATCACCGAGCGGACCGTGCTGACCGCGCTGGAGCTGGCCTCGGTCACCCCGCTGCGGGTCAACACCGCCCTGCTCAACAGCATCACCGCCGGGCCCGACCTGGCCGCCCTGAAGCTGCCGGGCGCCGGCCAGCCCAGCGCACGGAAGGTCAACGGGCAGACCGCCGACGTCGGCTCGGTGTACCGCTCGGGCCAGCAGTACTACGTGCTCACCAACGGCGGCCTGGCCACCATCGGCGCGGTCAGCGCCGCGCTGCTGCTGGCCAACGGCGCCGAGCCGGTGGAGATCACCGCCGCGCAGGCCGCGCAGGCGCTGAGCACCGGCGCCGTCGTCGAGCCCGACGGCTTCCCGCAGGCCCGGCCGCAGGCCCGCACCGACGTCGCCGACTCGACCCTCTGCGCGCAGTACACCGCCGCCGTCGCGCAGGGCGGCCGGCAGCAGGTGACCCTGGCCGTCTACGGGCCGGCGGCGGAGCAGCTGACCCTCGAC
Organism: Dactylosporangium sucinum; assembly: GCF_014647515.1. Classification (GTDB taxonomy): domain Bacteria; phylum Actinomycetota; class Actinomycetes; order Mycobacteriales; family Micromonosporaceae; genus Dactylosporangium; species Dactylosporangium sucinum. The sequence continues at coordinate 120,266 of NZ_BMPI01000002.1, forward strand.
CCGGACCGGACGACCAGCCAGACCTCGGGCGCCCAGCAGGTGTCGGTGCCGCAGGGGGGCGGCGCGCTGGTGCGTGCCCTGCCGGCGCCGGACGCGGACGCGAGCAGCGCCGGCGGGACCGTCTACCTGGTGAGCGATCAGGGCATCCGATACGCGCTGCAGGACAGCGAGAACGTCAAGGCGATGGTGGCGCTGGGCTACGAGGGGGTCGCGCCGGTCGGCGTGCCGGCCTCCCTGCTCGCGCTGATCCCGCAGGGGCCGGCGCTCGACCCGGCCGCGGCCCGGTCGTTCGCGACCGCGCGGCCGGCCGGCACCGGCTCGTCCACGCCGTCCGCGAAGCCGACGAGCACCTCGTCGGCGAAGGCGACGCAGAGCCCGACGGCGTCGAAGCCGCCGAGCAAGCCGCCGTCGAGTCCGAACCCCTCGTCGTCGCGGCGGCGGGCCACGCCGGGGCGGCGGCGATCGGGTAGGGTCGATCGAACTGGCGCAGACCAAGTACCCTGATAGGACGTCGTACAGAGCAGCATCGATGGTTTGGACCGAGACGGGGATCTGATGGGCGACGGCAACAGCAGAGTCGATCTCCTCACTCTGGAGGAGTTCCGCACGCGGCTGGACAGCCGCCTCACCGACGCCAAGGCGCTGGTGACGAAGCTCGACGGGATGAAGAAACCCCAGCTGGGCACCTTCACCGACGCGCAGACGATCGGCAACAACTACGACAGCGTGCACTCCCAGCACCTGGCGCGGGCGAAGCGGCTGGTCGCGGCGATCGAGGCGGCGCAGAAGGCCACCGACGACATCATGCGGAACTATCACACGACCGAGAGCCGCAACACGGCGAACCAGGCCGACATCCGCAACCTGCTCGGTGACGTCACGGTGAAGCTGGGGGGCTCCGATGGGCAATGAGTACACGCCGCACTACGCGGGCAAGAGCCACCAGCAGCTCTGGAACGAGCTCATGGCCGGCGACCCCAAGCAGGTCGACGGGGTGTCCGCCGAGTGGTCCAAGCTGGAGTCCGACACCCGGCACATCGCCGGCGAGATCGACAAGGACCTCGCCAAGCTGGACTGGAAGGGCGACGCGGGCCGGGAGTATCAGTACCGTCTGGGCCTCGTGAGCGGCTACTCGACGAAGCTCGCCGACGACCACGCGACGGTCCGCTCCGCGCTCGACGGCATGAGCGTCTCCCTGCGCACCGCGCAGGAGAACGCCGACGACCCCGAGGACACCGACGACAACGCCAGCATGGTCGGCGGCGTCGTCATCGGCGGCCTGAGCGGCGGCCTCACCGGCGCCGTCGTCGGCGGCTTCCTCGGCCACCAGCGCGACGAGCAGCAGAAGAAGGAAGCTCACGCGCGGATGGTCCAGCTGATGTCGAACCTCGCGGCCGACTACGGCGTCCAGGACAGCTCGGTGACGATCCCGACCGCGCCACCGACCGAGCTGCCCGGCGGCGACGTCGGCGCCGACGCCGACCCGAAGAAGGGCCCCCGCGGCAGCTCGCCGCACACCGTCCCGGGCACGCACAAGCCGGGCACCGACCAGACCCACGACACCGGCACGTTCGTGCCCGTGTCGACGGTCGGGCCGACCGGCACCGGCGAGGACCCGCCCGGCACCCAGCTGACCGGCGCCGACACCGGCATCATCGGCGCGGGCGTGATCGCCGCGGGCGGCGCGCTCACCGGCCAGCTCGTCACGCTCACCGGCGGGACCGGCCCGGGCCTCGGCCCGACCACCGCCCTCGCCGGCGGCGTGCCGGCGGGCGGCCTGCTCGGCGGCACGGGCGGTGGCGGCGGCACGGGCGTGACCGGCGCGCGTCCCGGCTCGGAGACGAGCCTGCAGAGCAACGCCGGCCGCTCCGGCGCGGTCGCTCCCGGCGCCGAGCGCGGCCCGGCGGCGACCCGCGGCGGCGGCCTGTTCGGCAACAACGGCCAGCGCGGCGCCGGCGGCCCGATGGCGCGCACCGGTTCGGGCGAGGACGAGGACGAGGAGCGCTACGACACCTGGCTCACCGAGGACGACATGGTGTGGAGCGACGACGAGAACGCCCCACCCCCGGTCCTGGGCGGCGGCGGCCAGTCCGAGCCCCCGGCCGGCGGCCGCTGAGCCCCGTTCCGACCAGCACACGGGCGGCGCCCGGGAACGACTTCCCGGGCGCCGCTGCCTGTCCGCGCCCGCACGTCGGGGGCGGTCCCGAGTCGCGGCAGGCGACGGCGAACCTCGCCGGCGTCGAGACGTCACTCAGGGCAGCACCGCCAGGGGACGGACCGGGGCGCCCGTCGCGCCGACGATCGGGAGCGGGTTGAGGACCAGCAGGCACTCGGTGGCGCCGGTGTCCAGCAGCGGGGCGAGGCGCATGGTCTCCACGATGTGGATGCCGCGCTCGACGAGCAGCAGCCGGTGCACGGGCAGCACGGCGTGGCCGGCGCCCGGCGGGATGCACTCGAACGCGATCGTCTCCCCGCCGGCGATCGCGGCGCCCCGCTCCACGAGCCACCCGGCGGCCTCGACGCCGGGGCCGGGGCAGCCGGCGCGGTGGCCGACGAACGCCTCGGGCTCGTCCCAGCGGCGCGACCAGCCGGTGCCGATGAGCACCGCGTCGCCGGGCCGCACCTCGGCGTCGCAGGCGGCGAGGTCCGCCGCGGTGATCTCGTACCCCGGAGGCAGCGACGGCACGCCGTGCAGCCGGGCGACGTCGAAGACCGCCGCTCGCCCGACATAGACACCGAACGTCTCGATGCCGAGCGCGGTGAAGCCGAGATGCCCCTGCACGGAGAGGGCCTCGACCCCGCCGTGCAGATAGCCGTCCTGCGACACGTGGGCGAGCGCGTCGACGTGGGTGCCGACATGGCCGCCGGTGACGATGAGCTCGTTGGCCGCCGAGCCGCCGTCGGGGCGCATGACATCGCCGTGGCGGCGCTCGATCGCCATCCGGAACGGCGGGTGGTTCGGCGACTGGGGCATGCCCCGGCGCATCGGCTGCGCCAGGTCGAGCACCCGCGTCCCGGCGAGCGGGTCCCACACCATCAGATCACCCCGTCGGCGCGCAGGGCGGCGAGCGACCCCGGTAGGTGTCGTCGTTGTGCGCGCCGGGCGGCGGTCCCGTCCAGCGGTGTCACGAGGCGTTGCCCCAGCGTCATGACACTGACGCTAGGCAGCGCGCGACACCGGCGTCAAGGACTTGTTTCGCACAGCGAATCAGTGTTTCCATAATTCCATGGGCTGGTGGATCCTGCTGCACATCGTGCTGTTCGTGTTCTGGCTCGGCGGCGACCTGGGGGTCTTCTACTCCAGCCGGTTCGTGCTGCGGCCGGACCTGCCGCCGGTGGCGCGGAGCACCGCGCTGAAGATCATGGGTGGCCTGGACCTGGGCCCGAAGATCTGCCTGGTGCTGTTCCTGCCCAGCGGGGTCACGCTGATGTCGCTCGACCCGCACGGCGCGCAGCTGTCCGGGTTCCAGCTGTTCCACTGGTGGACGGTGGCGCCGGTGTGGCTGTTCGCGGCCGGCTGGCTCGCGCTCACCGTCGCCGACCACCACGCCCCCGGGAAACACCCACTCGTGCGCAGGGCGGACTGGGCGATCCGGATCGTGCTCGTCCTCGCGCTGTACGGCCTGGCCGGGTACACGATCGCCGCCGAGCGCCCGTTCGGGGTCACCACGAACCCGGACTGGCTCGGCGGCAAGGTCGCCCTCTACGCCACGGCGATCGCGTGCGGCCTCGGCATCCGGCTCACCCTGCGCGGCTTCGGGGCACCCTACGGCGCGCTGCTGACGACCGGCTCGACCCCGGAGGTCGAGCGGGCGCTGCGGCGCGCCGTCGACGGCTGCCTGCCCTACGTGTGGGGCATCTGGCTGTCGGTGCTCGCCGCGGCCGCCCTGGGCGTGCTGAAGCCCGGCATGATCGGTTAGCACCGGCCCGGTCGTCGGTCCGGTCGCCGGTCCGGTCAGCTCGGGGCGTAGCCGAGGTGGGCGGAGACGCGGCCCGCGGCGGCGAGCAGGGTGTCGGCGCACTCCGACATCCGCGGCTTGAACCGCGACAGCGGCCCCGCGAGGGACAGCACGGCGATGACGTGGCCGTCGTGGTCGAACACCGGGGCCGCGATCGAGGCCGCGCCGATCTTCCGCTCGCCGAGCGAGGTCGCGTAGCCGCGGCGCTGGATGGCCGCGATCTCCAGCCGCAGGGCCTTGGCGTCGACGATGGTCTTGTCGGTGACCGGCTCCAGTTCGGCGTGCTGATCCAGGTAGTACTCGATCTCGTCGGCGCCCAGGAAGGCCAGGAACGCCTTCGAGGACGCGCCGGCGTGCAGCGGGTAGGGCGTGCCGAGCTGCACCTCCAGCCGTAGCTCCTGCTCCGGCACGACCTGGTCGGCGTAGAGCCGCATGTCGCCGCGCCGGATGGACAGCGTCGCCGTCTCACCGGTCTCGGCGGACAACCCGCGCAGCTCCGGCGCCGCGATCGCGCGCAGGTCGGTGCGGGCCAGGTAGGCCCGGCCGAGCGCGACGGCCGCGTGCCCGAGCGCGTAGCGCCGGGTGGTCGGGTCGACCGCGACCAGGTCGCGGTTGCGCAGGGCGGTGAGGATGCGGTGGACGGCCGCCTTGGTGAGCCCGAGCTCGGCGGCGATCTCGGTGACGCCCAGGTCGGGCCGGCCGACCCGGCCGAAGAGCAGCAACACGTCCATGGCCCGCTCGACGGCCGCGATGGAGCGGCTGGCCGAGCCGTCGGCGTTGTCGCTGGCGGGCGTCGCGGCGGCTGACGTAGTGGTTGGCACCCCAGGAGTCTAGGCCGTCGATTTCCCCATGGGAAACGCTGTCGCAACTCTCGTTGACAGCCGATCGCGACCGTCGTTACCGTAGGCGGTACGGCGTTTCGCTTAGTGAAACAGGGTGGCCCGAGTGACGATCGATCACGACACGTTCCGCTCGGTGCTCGCGCAGTGGCCGAGCGGGGTCAGCGTGGTCACCACGGCGGTCCCCGACGGCTGGCACGGGATGACCGCCAGCTCGTTCTCCAGCGTGAGCCTCGACCCGCCGCTCATCCTGGTGTGCCTCAACCGCCGGATCCACACGCATCGGCTCATCGAGACGAGCGGGGTGTTCGCGGTGAGCATCCTGGCCAAGGACCAGACGATGATCGGGCGCCGGTTCGCCGGACAGGAGGCGGGCGTCACCGACCGTTTCGCGGGCAGCCCGTGGCAGACCCGGGTCACCGGAGCGCCGGTGCTCACCGACGCGGTCGGCTGGATGGACTGCCGGGTCGTACACGCCCACGAGGGCGGCGACCACACCATCTTCGTCGGCCACGTGGTGGCCGCCTCGACCGAACGGGTCGTCGCCCCGCTGCTGTTCCACTCGCGCGCCTGGGGCCAGCTCGCCGACGTCCTGCCGGAGGAGGTGACGGTCGCCGACAGCGGGCTGCTGCCGGCGCTGCGCTCGCACGTCGTCGCCGAGAACGCCGCCGCCGAGCTGGCCACCGCGCTGCGCGCCGCCGGCGTGCGGGTCCGGGTCCGCGACCCGCACGGCGGGCTGGTCACCACCGGCGACCCGGCGACCGCCGCCGCGCTCGTCGACTCGCCGGACGAGGTGGCCGACGCGGCCCTCGGCGGCGCCGGCGTGCTCGAGGTGCCGGTCGGGGAGCCGACGCTCGCCAAGCGCATCCTCGACGAGGCCCGCCGCTACGACATGCGGGTCACCTGCTGGCTGCCCGACGCGTTCGTGCCGGACCGCGCGAGCGCGGTCCTGGCGGCCGTCGACGCGCTCGCCGGCCTCGGCTGCGACGAGATCGGCCTCGACGAGGGCGCCCACGCGGCCTCGCCGCGCCAGGTCCGCGCGCTGCTGCAGGACGCGACCGTGCGGTCCCGGCCGGTGCCGCTGCGGGTGCGCCTGCGCGACCGGCACGGCCTCGGCCTCGTCAACGCGCTCACCGCGATGAAGAGCGGCGTGCGCCACTTCGACGCCACCCTGGGCGGCCTCGACGGCGCGCTCGCCTGCGAGGACGTGCTCTTCCTGGCCGACCGGCTCGGCGTGGCCTGCGGCTCGCCGCGCGCCGCGCTCGTCGGCGCCGCCGCCTCGCTCGAACAGCACCTGGGCGGCGCGCTGCCCGGCCGCACCTACCGCGTACTTCCATGAAGGGACATCCATGGCACTCCTCGATTCGATGACCGACGCCGAGCGCGACCGCGCCGAGCGGGTCGCCGCGGTCCTGCCCGCCCTGCGCGCGCAGGCCGCGCCGGCCGACGCGGAGGGCCGGTTCCCGGTCGAGCACGTGGCCCGGCTGCGCGACGCGGGGCTGCTCGGCCTGGTCGTGCCGGAGGAGTACGGCGGGCTCGGCGGCACGCTGCGCGACCTGGCCGCGGCCACGTACTCGATGGGCACCGCCTGCGCGTCGACCGCCCTCGCCTTCTTCTTCCACAACACCAGCGCCTCCCGCGGGCTGCTGCCCCTGGAGGCGATCAAGGCCGGCCTGTTCGAGGCCGACGAGATCCCCACCGTGCAGGCGTTCGCCGAGAAGGTGCTCACCCGCATGGCCGGCGGCGTCTGGCTGGCCAACTTCGCCAGCGAGTCGGTGAAGAGCGCCGCGGCGAACATCTCGATCAGCACCACGGCGACCCGGGTCGACGGCGGCTGGCTGCTCAACGGCGAGAAGTCGTTCGGCTGCGCCACCGGCGTCGCCGACTACTACCTCACCACCGCCCGGCTCGACGGCACCGACACCGCCGCCGGGCTGGCCACGTTCTTCGTGCCGCGCGACGCCGCGGGCGTCGGCGAGCGCCCGACCTGGGACGCGCTGGGCATGCGGGCCACCGCCAACCAGGGCATCACGCTCAAGGACGTGTTCATCCCGGCCGACGAGGCGCTCACCGTCCCCGGCGCGTTCGTGCGGATGCTCCAGGTGAGCCGCGGCTCGTTCGTCGGCAACCAGCTGGCGATCTCCGCCGTGTACCTCGGCGCCGCCCAGTCCGCCTACGACGCCGCGCTGGCCGCGACGACCGGCAAGACGTTCGCCGACACCGGCCGGCCCGTCGCCAGCAGCCCGATGCACCAGGTACTTTTCGGCGACATGACCGAACGCCTGGAGACCGCGTACCTCTGGATCCGCCGGCAGCTGGAGCTGGAGACGTCGGAACCGCCGCTGCGGACCAAGGACGAGGTGTTCCGCCAGTGGCGGATGGCCAAGGGGTCGATCACCGAGGCCTGCTTCGACGTCGCCGTGGGCGCGCTGAAGTGCACGGGCACCAGCGGTACCGCCAACTCGGGCGTCATCGCGAGGGCCGTGCGGGACATCGCCATGTCCCTGGTCATGACGTTCCCGGCGGAGCGCGGGCGGCTCGAAGCGGCCAACCTGGTCACGACCGGCGCCGAGAACGCGCTGTTCGCCAACCTGGCGAAGGACGCCTGAGGTGCGGCCGGACAGCGCGCCGGACGCGGTCGAGGCGGTGCTCGCCGCGGCCGGCCGGGCCGCGCCGGGCTGGGCGGCCGTCCCGCCGGACGAGCGGGCCGCCCGGCTCGACGCGTGCGCCGACGCTTTGGAGCCGGTCGTCGGCGAGCTCGTCGCGCTGGAGAGCGCCACGACCGGCGTGCCGATCCGGCAGACCACCCCGCTCGGGTTCATCGTCGCCGGCTCGTTCCGGCTCGCCGCGGCGCAGCTGCGGGAGGGCTGGCTGACCCGCACGGTCACCCGCGACGACGGCCGCCCGGTCACCGTCGAGCTGCTGCCGTGGGGCCCGGCCGCCTGCCTGGTGCCCTGGAACGCGCCGGCGCCGATGGCCGCGCACAAGGCCGCCAACGCGCTCGCCGCGGGCTGTCCCGCCGTCGTCAAGCCGAGCGAGCACGCCGCCGACGGCACCGACCTGCTCGTGCGCACGGTCGCCGGGCTGCTGCCGCCGGGCGTGCTGCAGATCCTGCACGGCGGCCCGGCGGTCGGCGCCGCGATCGTCGGCGACCCCCGCATCCGCGCGGTGTCGTTCACCGGCGGCGTCCCCGGCGGCCGGGCCGTCGCGGCCCAGTGCGCGGCGCAGCTCAAGCCGGCCCAGCTGGAGCTCGGCGGCAACAACCCGCTCGTGGTGCTGCCGGACGCCTCCGTCGACGACGCCGCCCGGGCCGCGGTCGAGCTGCTCACCACGCTCAACGGCCAGTGGTGCCGGGCGCTGGGCCGGCTCGTCGCCCCGCACGACATGCTGCCCTCGCTGCTGCCGGCGATCGGGGCGCGGCTGGCCGCGCTGCGGGTCGGCGATCCGGCCGACCCGGCGACCGACCTCGGGCCGCTCATCCACGCCGGGCACCGCTCGCTCGTCGCGCACCAGCTCGACGCGCTCGGCGGCACCGTGTACCGCTGGACCACCGTCCCCGCCGACGGCGACTTCTTCGCGCCCGCGCTCGTCACCGGGGCCGACCCCGCGGCGGCCCGGCACGAGATCTTCGGGCCGGTCGCGACCGTCCACGGTTACCACACCGTCGAGGAGGCGGTCGCGCTCGCGAACGACACCGAGTACGGCCTGGAGGGGTACGTGTTCGGCGCCGACGAGGACGCCGCGCTCGCGGTCGCCCGGCGGATCCGGGCCGGCGAGGTGAAGGTGAACGGGTCGTCGGTGATGAGCCTGCACCTGTTCACGCCGCGGCCGGCGTGGGGCGTGTCCGGGCTCGGCGAGGAGGGCACGGCGGAGACGCTGCGGTTCTTCACCAACCCGCGCGTCACGGGCGTGGAGGGCCGGTGAGGTCCCTCCTCGCCGGTCCCGGGGTCACCCACCTCGCCGGCGTGTACGACCCGCTGACCGCGGCCCTGGCCCGCGCGGCCGGGTTCCGGGCCGCGCACCTGTCCGGGGCCGCCGTCGCCGCGCTCGCGCTCGGCCTGCCCGACCTCGGGTACGTGCACGGCACCCACATCGCCGGCCGCGCCGCCACGATCACGCCCGCGCTCGGCGGGGTGCCGCTGCTCGCCGACGCCGACACCGGCTACGGCACGGCCGTCCACGCCGTGTGGACGGCCCGCCGGTACGCCGCGGCCGGGGTCGCCGGCCTGCACATCGAGGACCAGGTCAGCCCCAAGCGCTGCGGCCACCTCGCCGGCAAGGAGGTCGTCGACGCCGGCGCCGCCGCCGGAAAGATCCGGGCCGTCGCCGAGGCCGGCACCGGCCTGGTGGTCGTCGCCCGCACCGACGCCTTCTCCGTCACCGGCCTGTCCGACGCGATCGAGCGGTCCCGGCGGTACGTGGCCGCCGGCGCCGACGCGGTCTTCGTCGAGGGCGTGAGCGACCGCGCCGGGCTCGCCGACGTGCACGACGCGCTGCCCGGCGTGCCGCTCGTGGTCAACCGGTCGGAGGCGGGCGGGCCGACCGAGGACGGCCTGCCGGACGGGGAGCTTGCGGCTCTGGGGGTACGGCTGGTGCTGCACCCGGTCGCCCCGCTGCTCGCCGCGCTGGAGGCGGCCCGGGCCGCCTACGCCGCCATCGCGCACGCCGGGCACGCCGGGGCGGTGCCGCGACTGTCGTGGCACGGGTTCACCGGCCTCGTCGGCCAGCCGGACGCCCTGGCACTCGACTCCCGCTACGGAGGGCCGTCATGACCGTCATCGTCGCCGGGGCCGGGCCCGTCGGGCTGACCGCCGCGCTGGCGCTGCACCGGGCCGGCGTGCCGGTCGTCGTCTTGGAGGCCGGGCCGGACCTGGCCACCGAGTCGCGGGCGTCGACGTTCCACCCGCCGTCGCTGGAGATGCTGGCCGACCTGGGCGTCATCGACGCGATGCTCACCCAGGGACTGGTCTCGCCCACGTTCCAGTACCGCGAACGCGGCGGCGGCATCATCGCCGAGCTCGACCTGTCGCTGCTGGCGGGCGACACGCGGTACCCCTTCCGCCTCCAGCTCGAACAGAGCAAGTTCACCCGCATCGCGCTGCCGTCGTTGCCGGCCGGCACCGTCCGGTTCGGCCAGGCGGTGGCGCTCGGCGGCGTCACCCAGGACGCTTCGGGCGTCACCGTGCGCACCGAGGCGGGCGACGAGTTCCGCGGCGACTGGCTCATCGGCGCCGACGGGGCGAACTCGGCCGTGCGCCGCACGCTCCACGGCGCGTCGTTCGAGGGCATCACGTACCCCGAGCGGTTCCTCGTCGGCTCGACCGACGAGGACCTGACGGCGCTGCTGCCCGGGATCGCCGCCGTGAACTACCTCTTCGACCCGGCCGAGTGGCTGGTGCTGCTGCGGACGCCGGACCACTGGCGCGTGCTGCTGCCGACCCCGCCGGACACTCCTGATGCTCTCGAGCTCACGCGGCTCCCGTCGCGGCTGCTGGGCGTGGCCGACCCGGGGCGTCCGTGGCGGGTCGCGCACACCACGCTGTACCGCGTCCACCAACGCATCGCCGCCTCGTTCCGGCAGGGCCGGGTGCTCCTCGCCGGGGACGCGGCGCACATCAACAACCCCCTCGGCGGCATGGGCATGAACTCCGGCATCCACGACGCGGTCCTCCTCGCCCGGGCCGTGGCGTCCGGGGACGACGCGCGGCTGACGGCGGTCGCCGAGGCGCGGCGGATCGTGGCCCGCGACCACGTCCAGGCGAGCACGCACCGCAACTGGGAGAAGCTGCGCTCCGGCGGCGCCTCCGCGTACGCCGACGAACTGCGCGCCCTCGCCGCGGACCCGGTCGCGTCCCGCGCCTATCTGCTGCGGTCGTCGATGATCGCCGCGCTGCGGGAGACGGCGGCATGAGCATCGTTCGTGCGAATCCCGCTCGGTTCACCGAGGTTGTCGGCCGCGTCGACGCGGTCACGCGCAACATCCCGGACCGGGTGGACGACGCGGTCCGGGACGCGCACCGGGCCTTCCGAGGCTGGTCTTCGACACCGCCCGAGCAACGCCGTTCGTTGCTGGCCCGGGCCGCCGACGGGCTGTCGCAGGAACTGGACGAGCTGGCGACGTTGATGGCCCGCGAGATCGGCAAGCCCCTGGCCGACTGCCGGGGCGAGCTCGGGTTCGCGGTGAGGTTCCTCCGCTGGGTCCTCGACCACGCCCCGCTCCCCGACCGCGTCGTGGACGACGCCGAGGGCCGCCTGGTCGTGCGGTACCAGCCCTACGGCGTGGTCGTGGCGATCACCCCGTGGAACGCCCCGGTGATCCTGGCCATGCTGAAGATCGCTCCCGCCCTGGCGGCCGGCAACGCCGTCATCGTGAAGCCGTCGCCGCTGGGCCCCCTGACGATCGACCGCGTCATCCGCATCATGCGGACCTGCTTGCCGGACGGCGTCCTGCGCGCGCTGCACGGCCACGCCCCGCTCGTCGCGGCCCTGTCGACCCACCGCCTGGTCCGCAAGGTGGCCTTCACCGGCGGCGAGACCGCGGGCCGCGCGATCGCCACGGCGGCGGCCGACCACCTGATCCCGACGGTGATGGAACTGGGCGGCAACGACCCGGCGGTGTTCCTCGACGACTTCGTGCCCGACGACGCCGCGATGGACCGCCTGGTCCTGGCCAGCCTGGCCACGAGCGGCCAGGTCTGCATGGCGGCCAAGCGCCTGTACGTCCCCAGGGCGCTGCTGCCCACGTTCGTGGAGTCCTACGCGGCGGCGGCACGGCGGGTGGCGGTCCTCGGCGATCCGCTGGCGGACGGCGTCACGGTCGGCCCGATGATCTCGGCCGAGGCCGCTTCCCGAGCCGCCGACCTGCTGGCGGCGGCCCGGGCCGCCGACCTGGTGCCCCTGGGCGCCCCGGCCCCCGGCACCGATCTCGCGGCCGGCCACTTCGTCGCGCCGTTCCTGGCCGTCGCCCCCGACCCCGACGCGGCCCTGCTCCGCGAGGAACAGTTCGCCCCACTGGTCCCCCTGGTCCCGTACGACACCGAGGCCCAGGTCCTGGCCTGGGCCAACGACGACGACCTGGGCCTGGGAGCGTCGGTCTGGAGCGCGGACGAGGACCGGGCGTTCGCCTTCGCCCGCGACGTGGAGGCCGGCTTCGTCTTCGTCAACACCCACAACCGCACGGGGATGTCGCTGCGCGCCCCGTTCGGCGGCGTGAAGCGCTCCGGCTGGGGCCGCGAGTACGCGCAGGAGGGCCTGGCCGAGTACGTCCAACCGTGCGTCGTCCACGCCCCGGGCCCGTTCCGCCCGGGCGGCGCCGGCCTGCCCCCGGGCGCCTACCCCGCCTGACCGGCGCTGCGCGCCCGGGCCGCGCCGCCCTCAGAAGTCGACCACCGCGCGAGTCGCCAAGCGGGGGCGGAGCCAGCCGGCCAGTTCCAGGTGCGCCTCGTGCTGCTGGTAACCCCGCAGGCCGTCGGCGTTGTCGTGGGTCGTGACGACCACCAGGTCGTACGAGACCTCGGTGCGCAGGGTGTCCAGCTCCACCTGCAGCGTGCGGATCTGCGGCACCACGCCCGGCAACGCTGACAGTCTGGCCTTGGCCTCCGGGGCGTCCGCAGGGTCCGTGAACTTCATGACGACGACGTGGGTGAGCACGGTCCGGGCCTCCCGAGCACTGTTGAGGAACGCGCGCTGAGTGTATGTTCGGGAAACACTGTTCCGCTAGAGGAACCAGGAGGCCCCGGTGCGGGTTGCCGCCGTCCAGTTTGAAGCCGGCCAGGACGTGGCCGCGAACCTTGCGACCTGCCTCCGGATGATCGACGCGGCCGCCGCCGAAGGTGCCGGGCTCGTCGTGTTGCCGGAGTTCTGCAATCACCTGTCGTGGTACGACGACCGCCGGCACGCCCGGCGGATGGCCTGCCGCGACGGCGACGACTTCCTCACCGCGATCGCCGCGAAGGCGCGCGAACACGGCACCTACGTCAAGATCAACGTTACCCTCGCCCGGGACGACGGCCGCACGACCGGCACCAACCTGCTGTTCGACCCGCAGGGCACGCTCGTCGGGCAGTGCGACAAGCAGACGCTCATGGGCAGCGAGAACGACCACCTCGACCGCGGCAGCGCGGCCGGCCCGGTCGTGGACACGCCGTTCGGCGCGGTGGGGATGTACGCCTGCATGGAGGGCGTGGCGCCCGAGGTCACCCGCGGGCTCGCCGTGCGCGGCGCGGAGCTGCTGCTCAACAGCCTGAACTCGTTCGCGACCGACGAGGCGAGCCTGCACATCCCGGTGCGTGCCGCCGAGAACAAGGTGTGGGTGGTCGCGGCCAACAAGGTCGGGCCGCTCCTGCCGGCCGAGCACCTCGGCTCGATCAGCGCGGGCCTCAAGGTACCGCCGGAATGGCTGCACGGCGCGGGCGAGAGCCAGATCGTCGCGCCCGACGGCACGGTCGTCGCGAAGGGGCCGCGCACCGGCGAGGCGGTTGTCGTCGCCGACATCGACGTGACGACGTCCCGCGACAAGCGCCGGCCCGACGGCACCGACGTCTTCAAGGCCCGCCGCCCGGCGCTCTACGCGCCGATCGGCGAGGAACCGGCCCACGGTCGCCGAGCAGCGGGTTCCCGGCAGATCACGGCGGCCGTGGTACGGGGGAACGATCTGCCGGCCGGAGTCCGGCGGGCCCTCGCGGCCGGGGCCCGGCTCATCGTCCTGCCCGAGCTGCAGGACGCGGCCACGCCCGGCATCCTCGGCGGGCTGCTGGCCGGCACCGAGGCGGTCGCCGTCACGAGCGTCCTCGACGGCGACGCGCACGTCGGCCTGGTGATCGCCGGGGCCGGGGTGGTCGGCCGCCAGCCGCAGCTGCACGCGGTCGAGCGGCTGCCGGCAACCGCCCTCGGCGACCGGCTGGAGACGTTCGACCTGCCGTGGGGGCGGCTCGTGGTGGTCGTCGGCGACGACGCCGTGTACCCCGAGGTGTTCCGGGTGGCGACGATCCTCGACGCCGACGTGGTGGCCGTGCCGTTCACCCCGGCCGAGGACTGGGAGCTGCGGCTGGGCCTGCCCGAGCGGGCCGCCGAGAACCGGCTCAACGTGGTCGCGGCCGCGCCGCTGGGCAAGGAGAGTGCGTTCTACGCGCTGAGCCCCGACTTCACGCTGTGGACCCAGTGGGAGGGGCCGTTCACCGGCCGGATCTCGCACCCGGTGACCACGCTCGTGCCGGCGGACCAGGAGGTCGCGACCGCGCCGGTCAACCCGGCGCAGAGCCGCAACCGGCTCGTCTCGCGCGGCACGGACCTCGTCGACGGCCGCCCCTGGCGGCTCGTCGAGGCGATCACTCGTTGACAACCGTTCCGCCAAGCGAAACACTGTTTCCAACAACGAGACAACCCCGGGAGTGACCGCGATGGCAGAGACGGTCCAGCACGTCGAGGAGATGCTCGACGCGTCGCCGGTGATCGACGTCCACGACACATTCGCACAGTTCCAGCAGCTCCTCATCGACCTGAAGGCCAAGATCGACGCCAGGTTCGTCACCACGCGCGACCCGTCGACCGAGGCCCTGGAGGCATACGGGACGTACCCGGACGGTCCGGGCGGCCGAGTCGCCGCCTACAGCGGCCCCGAGGTCGACTGGATGGTGCACTCGTGGCTCGGCAACCCGGCGCAGAGCTTCGTCAACCTGCACCTCACCTGCTGGCTCGGTCCCCAGGTCCGCGTTCCGCACCTCGGCATCGCGCTGCTGTGCTGGCCGGGCGGCTGGTTCTACACCGACTACATCGCGCGCACCGAGCTCCTGGTGGACGGGGAGTACTTCGACCGGTACTACGCGCCGACGAGCGACGCCTGGCTGGCCCACCGCGACGACCCCGAGTTCGTCTGGTTCACCAGCCGGGCCCCGTTCATCCGCGCGTCGCTGTCCCCCAACGCCTACGCGTACTCGTTCGAGCGCAAGGCCCGCAACATCGACGTCGTCAGCGGCGTCCTGCACGCGCAGGTCGACCGCTGGCTCGGCTGGATCGAAGAGGCCGAGCCGGTGCCGGACGGCGAGCGGGCGGCGCTGCGGCAGCGCGACCTCGCGGTCCGGCGCAACATCGCCCAGCGTGACCCGGCGAACGTGATGGGGGTGCGGTACTTCGGGCAGGAGACCACCGACCGGCTCGTCGGCGCGTTGTGGGGCGCCGACCGGCAACTCGAGCGCCCATGAGCACCACGGTGCGCTCCCGCTGGCACGCCGTGCGGATTCCCGGCGCGCCCGAGCCGTTCGACACCGCGGTGCTGAAGGTGCACTACCCGGCGCTGGTCACCGGTTCGGACGAGGAGCGCCTCTCGGGGAACTTCCGCGCCGACCCGGCCAACGCGCCGTACCCGGTCGTGCTCATCCTCAGCGGCATCAACGTCGGGCAGGACGCCTACCGCTGGCTGGCGACCGACCTGGCCGCCCGGGGCTTCGCCGCGGTCACCTACGACTGGGTCGGCCCGCTGTTCGCCGGCCAGGTCGGCCTGACCCCGGGCGTCGACCTGGCCCTGGCCAGGCCCGACACCTACGGCCAGGGCCCGACCTGCCCGGCGATCGCGCCGATCGTCTCGGCGCTCGCCGGGCTCCTCGACGGCGCGCTGGACACCACGAGACTGGCGCTCGTCGGGCACTCGGCGGGCGGTACCGTCGCGCTGCAATCGGCCAGGTTCTTCCGCGGCTGCCGGGCGGTCGCCACCTACGGCGCCCACACGATGGTCTCCACGATGCTCGGCTGGCCCGCCGGCACGATCGCGCCGGCGCTCGTCGAGTCGCCGGTGCTGCTGCTGGCGGGCACCGAGGACGGCGTGATCGCCGGCTCCTCCGACCGGTACGGGGCCGGCAGCGGCCACGACCCGGTCAGCCGCACGTTCGACGAGGCACTGCACGACCGCGGCGGCGAGCACGTCCTCGCCTGGCTGCAGGGCGGCAACCACTTCAGCATCGCCGACCCGGTCGACCCCACGTCGGCCCGGGCGTTCCTCGACCGGCCGTCCACTGTGGACGGCGGCGAGGCCCGAGCCGCGATCGCCGGGATCCTCGCCGAGTTCCTCGGGACCTACCTGCGCGGCGAGGCCGCCGAACACGCATCACCGTTGCTCAAGATCCGGCGCCGCTAGGAGCACGCCATGTTGAAGAACTTCTGGTACGCGGTCGAGTTCTCCGAGCGCGTCACCACCAAGCCGGTGCGGGTCACCTGTCTCGGCCAGGAGCTCGCCCTGTACCGCACGCCGAAGGGCCGCCCGGTCGCCCTCTCCGACCTGTGCGTGCACCGCGGCGCCGCGCTGTCCGGCGGCTGGACCAAGGGCGACACGCTCGTCTGCCCCTACCACGGCTGGGAGTACCGGCCCGACGGCGCCTGCACGAAGATCCCGGCCAACCAGCCGGGCCGGGGCATCCCGAAGAAGGCCCGCGTCGACTCGTACCCGGTCACCGAGCGGTACGGCTTCGTCTGGGTCTTCCTCGGCGACCTCCCCGAGGAGGAGCGCCCGCCGATGCCGGTGTGGCCCGAGTTCGACGACCTGGTGACGAACGGCGGCAGGTTCAAGGCGGTCACCGGCGAGTACCTCTGGAAGTCGAACTACGAGCGGATCCTGGAGAACGGCTGCGACATCGCGCACGCGCCGTTCGTCCACGCCGGCGCGTTCGGCAACCCGGAGCGGCCGGACGTCGAGGAGTACGAGCTGGAGATCCCCGACGAGTGGTCGGCGTTCGCCACGGTGCGGCTGCACCCGCCGGCGCCGAAGGGCATCTGGGCCCGGGTCGGGCGCAAGGGCAAGGACCTCAGGAGCCGCCCGCCGGTGACCACGTCCGCCGGCTGGATGCTGCCGAACATGATCAAGCTGCACGTCCGGCTGCCCATGGGCAACCTCATCATCTACGACACCAACATCCCGATCGACGAGACGACCACGCTGGTGAAGTGGGTCGCGCTGCGCGACTTCTTCACCGGCAACTGGGCCGACAAGAACGCGATCCAGCGCGTGCACCGCATCTTCGGCCAGGACGCGCCGGTCGTCGACCGGGTCCGGCCCGAGCTGCTGCCCTTCGACCTGGGCGCGGAGCTGCACGTCAAGAGCGACCTCATCGCCGTGCACTACCGGCGCCGCCGGCAGGAGCTGTCGGAGCAGGGCTGGCTGCTCGGCGAGGACGACCGGATCATGGGCGACGTGCCGCGCCGC
This sequence comes from Dactylosporangium sucinum, assembly GCF_014647515.1. Classification (GTDB taxonomy): domain Bacteria; phylum Actinomycetota; class Actinomycetes; order Mycobacteriales; family Micromonosporaceae; genus Dactylosporangium; species Dactylosporangium sucinum. Next base: position 137,254 of record NZ_BMPI01000002.1, read on the forward strand.
GAGGCGACCGTCATCCCGTCGCCCGCCCGTCGCGAGAACCCCGAGCTGGCCCGCGCCTGGGTGCACAAGGCGAAGGGGCAGCACCCCACGGTGGCCGAGGCCGAACGCATCGGCTTGGCAGAAGGAGAGTCGTCGTCGTGAGCCCGTCGCTGCCGGCCGCCCTGGCGGAGCACACCCTGCACCAGCTGCTCGACCGCGTGCCGCTCAAGGAAGTGGGCTCGCCGTACCGGACCCTGCGCTCCCCCATGACGCCCGACCCGGTCGGCGCGGTGCGCGTGTTCGAGGGGGACGGGGCGGTGCAGCGGCTGGTCACGGTGAGCCTCGTCGTGCCGATGATCCACCTGGACAGCCACATGGTGTTCGCCTTCACCCGGGCGGACTCGGCGGTACCGCATTTCACCCTGGACTCCGTGCACGGGGGCGAGTACCACGCGTACCACCTCGACCTGATCCCCCGCGCCGAGCTCTCGCCGCACCTGTCCTACATGGACGCGGCCTACCACCCGCTGACCCCGGTCTACGAGTCGGCGTCGGAGCGGGAGGGGCTCAGCCGGGCGCACATCAGCCCGCGGCAGCACGCGCTCATGTCGCCGTGGATGCTGGTGCATCGGGCGACCGAGGCGGCGTTCGCGGGCCTGACCCCGATCGTCTCGTCCTATCTGGAGCACTGGCTCGGCCTGCTGGACGGCTTCCCGCCGGATGTCGTCGCGTCGCTCGCCGGCACCGACCTCGCGGCGCGGGACGCGGCCGTCCGGCGGAACCTGTTCAGCCCCGACGTCGATCCGGTGTGGACGCAGGTCTCCAGGCTGCTCGGCCAGGACGCGAGCGACGAGATCCGCGCGCTGCTCATCGGCGAGCCCGTCGCATGAGCGCGCCCTCCGGTTGGCAGCAGCGCATCGCCGGCGAGTGGGTGGGCCGCCCGAGCCTCTTCGACGCCGACGGCACGTGGCGCGGCTACGAGGACATCCGGCGCTCGTCGGTGTTCGAGGACGGCGTCACGACGTACTACATGGACGGCGGCCTGGACGGCGGCGGCCCGCTCGCCGGCCGGTTCCGGCTCGGGGCGCCGTTCGCGTTCGGCGTCGTCGACTCGGACGCGGACCGGATCTACACCGGGCCCGACTTCCACGGCTCCGGCCAGCCCTACGGCTCGTTCGTCGACGCCGCCTACTACGGCCCGGGCTGGCAGGTCGGGCTGAACACCTGGAACCAGGTCCTCGAGGACGGCGACACGCAGGTGTACTCCTCGATGCTGTACCAGGGGCCGTCGGTGGTCGGCTGCTTCAACGGCGTGTACCACCGGGGTCTTGCCGACGATGCGCTCGCCGCGCACCTGGCAGCGGAGACGCGCAACGGCCCGGTGCCGTTCATCCTGCCGACCAAGCAGGCCGGCGCCTACCGCGGCGAGTGCTCGTTCTGGGGCGCCGACCAGCAGCTGGCCGGGCCGGTGGACGTCTCGATCGCGCTGACGCCGGTGGACCTGTTGCGCACCCGCCTGTCGGTGACCTGGTCGGGTGCGTCCGAACTGGCCTTCGAGGTGCAGTGGCGCCGGGACGGGTTCCGGTCGTTCTACGAGGGTCCGGGCGCGTGGGGCAACGCCGTCGCCTACGGGCGGGCGAACTACAACTCGCTGCACGTCGCCGGGTCCGCCGTGCGGCTGACCGGCCGCGAGTTCGTGATCGACGCGACGCCGGGCATGAGCGCGGGCTCGACGCTCGCCGTCGCCTACCGGGTCCACGCCGGGATGACGCTGTCCGGCGTCGTGCACGGCGTGCTGCGGTGGAGCCCGTCGTGACCGTCGTCGTGGTCACCGGCGGCACCCGCGGCATCGGCGCGGGCCTCGTGCGGTCGTTCGCCGACCGCGGCTGCTCGGTCGTCTACTGTGGACGCTCGGCGGCGCCGGCCTCGGACGAGCGGCTGCTGGCCGTGCAGGCCGACGTGGTCGATCGCGCGGACGTCCGGCGGGTCTGGGACGAGGCGGTGGCCGCGTTCGGCCGCGTCGACATCTGGATCAACAACGCCGGCGTCACCACCGCCCGGCGGCCGCTGTGGGACCTGCCGCCGGACCAGCTCGACACGGTCGTCGACGTCAACCTCCGCGGCCTCGCCCACGCGTGCGCCGTCGTCCTCGGCGCGATGCGCGCCCAGGGCCACGGCGCCCTGTGGAACATGGAGGGCTTCGGGTCCGGCAACCAGAAGGCGCCGGGCCTCGCCGGCTACGGCATGACGAAGCGCGCCGTCACGTACCTCACCGACGCCCTCGCGAAGGAGCTCGGCAAGGACTCCCCCGTGACGGTCGCGCACCTCTCCCCCGGCATGGTCGTCACCGACCTGCTGTCGCACGACTACTCGCCCGACGAGCTGGCCCGGGTCAAGAAGGTCTTCAACATCCTGGCCGACACGGTCGAGACGGTCACGCCGTGGCTGGCCGAGCGGGTCCTCGCCGGCGTGCCCAACGGCGGCCGGGTCGCCTGGCTGACCACGCCGAAGGCGTTCGGCCGGTTCGCCACGGCGCCGTTTCGCAAGCGGGACCTCTTCGCGTGACGCACGACTACCCCGTCGCGCTCGCGGTCGAGGACTTCGTCCCGACGTTCCTGGCCCTGGCCGGCTTCTGGCTGCTCGCCGGCCTCGGGCCGGGGTTGTGGCCGGGCCGGGCCGGCGCCGTGCTCATCGGCGCCGGCGGCGTCGCGAAGTCGGTGTGGAAGCTGCTCGTCGCCGGCTTCGACGTCGGCCTGCCGTGGCTGGAGGCGGCGCTGTTCCCGCTCATGGCGGCGGGCGCCGCGCTGCTCGTGTGGGCCCTGGCCGGCGCGCTGCGCGGCGGCCGGCCGGTGCCCTGGTGGCCGTTCGCGCTCGCCTACGTCGCTGCGGTCGCCGGCGGCCTGGCCGTGGGCGGCCTGCGGCCGATGTTCTTCCTGGCCACCACCGGCGTCACCGCGATCAGCGCGCTCGGCGCGATCCTGGCCGGGCGGCGCCGCGCCTGGGGCGCGATCGCGCTGTTCGCCGTCAGCTTCGCCCTCGTGACGGCGCTGGTGCCGCTGCGCAACCACCCCGAGCACGAGACGCTCACCGTCCAGTGGATCGAGCAGTCGACGAACACCGCCGCGCAGCTGGCGCTGGTGGTCGCGGCCTGGCTGACGGTCCGCTCGTATCGCCCTCCCAAGGAGCCCCGATGACCGACGCCCTCGGCTGGCGGCGCAAGTTCGGCGTGATCGCGCCGTCCACCAACACCATCGTCGAGCCGGACTTCGCCGCCCTCGCGGTGCCCGGCGTGACCTCCCACTTCTCCCGCATCCACATCCGCAACCAGGACCTGTCCAGCGACGAGCACTTCGAGGGCCTGCTCACCCAGATCCGCGAGGAGATCGGCTTCGCCTGCGAGCGGGTGCTCACCTGCGAGCCCGACGCCATGGTGATGGGCATGTCCGCCGAGACGTTCTGGGGCGGCGTCGAGGGCAACCGGCAGTTCGTCGCCCAGATCAACGGCATCACCGGCCTGTCGGTGGCGACCGGCGCCGAGGCGTGCGAGCGGGCCCTCAACCTGTTCGGCGCCAGGCGCATCGGCGTCGTCACCCCGTACCAGCCGGTCGGCGACCAGAACGTGGTCCGCTTCTTCTCCGAGATCGGCTTCGAGGTGGTGAGGATCAAGGGCCTGAAGTGCCCGACGGCCGTCTCGATCGCCCACGTCACCGAGGACGAGCTGCGCGACGCGCTGCTCGAGGTGAACGGCCCGGACGTCGACGCCCTGGTCCAGTGCGGCACGAACCTCTCCATGGTCCGCCTGGCCGACGAGGCCGAACGCTGGCTCGGCAAGCCGGTCATCGCCATCAACGCGGCGACGTGGTGGATGGCGATGCGCTCGAACGGCATCGAGGACAAGGTGTACGGCGCCGGCCGGCTGCTCCGGGACCACTGATGGTCACCGCGCTGTACGGTGCGTTCGCCGCGGCGCTCCGGCCGGCCGCCGGGTTCGCGGCCCGCGCCCGCTCGTGGCCGGTGGCGCGGGTCTGCCTGGCCGTGGTGAGGTAACGGGTGAACGCGGCCGCGCCGCGATGGGAGATTCGGCCGAGGCGTCCGCAACGGCCCGGCCCGGGACACGGGCCGAACCTACGCTGATGCCGTGTCCGTCGAAGTGCCACGGGTCAACAGGGCGACCAGCCTCACCGCCGCGGGCGACGATGCCCGCACGCCCGTGTTCGTCGACACCACCGGCCGTCGTCGACGGCGGATCCGGCTGCTCGGCAACATGGTGGGTGCGGCGGCGCTGACCTATGCGGTGCTGGTGCCGGCCGCCGTGCTGCTCGTCGGCGGCCCGCTGCAGCCCGACCGGCTGCTGCCGCCGGAGCCGGCGAGCTCGGCGTCCGCGGTGCCGGGGACGACGCCGGGCGCGTCCGCGGCCAGCCGGCCGGCCGGGACCGGCAAGCGGACCACCGGCGCCCGGCAGCCCGGCGGCAGTCCGCTGCCCGCCGCTTCCCCCACCGTCTCCCGCAGCCCCGCGGTCACCGCGCGGCCGACCGTGCCGGCGAGCTCGACGCCGTCGCGCTCACCCGAGGCGAGCCGCACGCCGCGGCCCAGCATCACACCCAGCAGCACACCGAGCCCCGCCCCGAGCACCGCTCCGAGCGCCACTCCGAGCGCTTCGCCGAGCACGCTGCCGGGCACCGTGGTCGTCGTCGCGAGCTGGGCGTGACCGGATCGCGGAAGCGCCGGTCGTTCAACCGGCTGGTCCTGGGCGTGGTCGTGCTCGTCGTGCTCGTCGGCGCGCTGCTCGTCGACGCCTACGCCAGCGCCGCGTTCCACCCCGACCACACCGCCGGCGTGGGCCGGCGGTCCACCGTGCCGGACACGGTGACCAACGGCGGCCCGGTCGTCGACACGCGCAACGGCCTGGTCCGCACGTACCGGATGCCGGTCAAGACCATCGCGCTCACCTTCGACGACGGACCGGATCCCTGGTGGACACCACGCGTCATGGAGGTGCTGCGCCGCTATCGCGTCCACGCCACGTTCTTCGTGGTCGGCACGCGGGTGGCCCAGCACCCGGGCGTCGTCGGCGAACTGGCCCGCGACGGCCACGAGATCGGTGTCCACTCGTTCACCCACCCGCACCTCGATCGCCTGCCGCAGTGGCGCCGGAAACTGGAGTACTCGCAGGCCCAGCTCGCCGTCGTCCACGCCACCGGCCGGAAGTCGGCGTTGCTGCGGCTGCCGTACACGTCCGGCCCCGGTGCGATCGACGACGCCAGGTGGGGCCTGATCCACGAGGCGGGTGAGCTCGGGTACCTCACCGTCCTGGCCGACACCGACAGCCAGGACTGGCGCGGCGCCGGTGCCGACGCGATCGTCCGCGCCGCGACCCCGCAGGGCGACTGGGGCTCGATCGTGGTCATGCACGACGCCGGCGGCGACCGGGCCCAGACCTTGGCCGCGCTCGACAGGTTCATCCCGCTGATGCGCTCGCGCGGGTACACCTTCACGACCGTCTCCGAGGGCCTGACCAGGGCGTTCGCCGGGCAGTCGGTCGTCGTCGACGCGCCGGCGACCCTCGTCGACCAGCGCCGCTCCCTGGCGCTGGTCACCGCCGTGTCCCTGGCCGGCTGGGTGGTGGCCGCGATCAGCGTCCTCCTGCTCGTCGTCGGGGCGCTGACGGTCGCCCGCACCGTGGCGCTGTTCCTCCTCGCCGGCCGGCACGCGAGACGGCGACGGGCCCGGGACTGGCGGTGGGGACCGCCGGTCGAGCTGCCAGTGTCGGTCATCGTGCCGGCCTACAACGAGAAGGAGGGCATCGAGGCGGCCGTGCGCTCGCTGGCCGGGGGCGACCACCCCGGCGGGATCGAGGTCGTGGTGGTCGACGACGGGTCGACCGACGGCACCGCGGCGCTGGTCGAGGCGCTCGGCCTGCCGAACGTCCGGGTCGCGCGGATCCCCAACGGCGGCAAGCCCAACGCGCTCAACGTCGGCGTCGACCTGTCCAGCCACGACATCGTCGTGATGGTGGACGGCGACACGGTCTTCGAGCCCGGCGCGGTGCGGCACCTGGTGCAGCCGTTCGCCGATCCCTCCGTCGGCGCCGTGGCCGGCAACGTGAAGGTCGGCAACCGGCGCTCGGTCGTGGCCCGGTGGCAGCACATCGAGTACGTGATCGGGTTCAATCTGGACCGGCGCCTCTACGACGTCCTGCGGTGCATGCCGACGATCCCGGGGGCGATCGGCGCGTTCCGCCGGGAGGCGCTGCTGACGATCGGCGGGATCAGCCACGACACGCTGGCCGAGGACACCGACGCGACGATGGCGGTGTGCCGCGCCGGGTGGCGGGTGGTCTACGAGGAGCGGGCGCGGGCGTGGACGGAGGTGCCGAGCACCCTGCGGCAGTTGTGGTTGCAGCGGTACCGCTGGAGCTACGGCACGATGCAGGCGATGTGGAAGCACCGCCGGTCCCTGGTGGACCGCGGCCCGTCGGGCCGCTTCGGCCGGCTGGGGCTGCCGTTCATCGCGCTGTTCGGCATCGCGCTGCCGCTGCTCGCCCCGGTCGTCGACCTCCTGTTCGTCTACGGGCTGTTCCAGCCGAGCCGGCTGGTCACCACCGGCCTGTGGCTGGCGATGCTCGCGATGCAGTTCCTCACCGCGGTCGTCGCCTTCCGGCTGGACCGGGAGCGGCTGCGCCCGCTGTGGGTGCTGCCGTTGCAGCAGTTCGTGTACCGGCAGCTGACGTACCTCGTCCTCATCCAGTCGTTCGGCACCGCGCTGACGGGGGCCCGGCTGCGCTGGCACAAGCTGCACCGGGCCGGTTCCGCCGGCACCGGTATGACGGGTGCCGCCACCGGTGCCGGCGGGGTGCGGTCGGCGCCGGGTCGTCACCGCGGCGGCGTCGCGGTGGTGACCCGCCGAGCGTCGTGATCGGCCGCCGCCGCGGTCTACGAGGCGCCGATGCGGCGGCGGGCCGCCGGGAACACCAGCACGGTCCCCGCGCCGACCAGGAGCAGCGCCGAGCCCCACAGGATCAGCAGCGGCAGGCCGCCGTCGCCGCCCGTCTTCGGCAGCGTCGGCGCCGGCTGGCCGGGCGGGGCCTGCGACGAGCGCACGGTGAACCTGGCGACGATCGTCGTGTCCTTCGGGCTCTCCACCGGGTCGGTGCCGCCGTTGCACTCGGTGTCGACCTGCGGGTGGTCGAACACGATGTCCGCCACCGTCAGCGTCACCAGCCCCGGGGTCGTCGCCGTGAACTGGCCGGTCAGCGTCGCGCCGGGGACGCTGGCCTGCGGGTCGACCGCGCCGTACGCGGGGCCGGCCAGCGCGAGGTTCCCGGTCTGGGCACCGCCGATCTTGACCTTTGCCGTCGGCTTGAGGTCGCCGGCGGCGATGGGGGCCGGGCCGTTCTTGCCGCCGTTGTCGAACGTGTACGTCACCGTGACCGTCGCGCCGTAGCCGGGGTTGGCGGGCGACATAGTCAGCGTGTGGGTCGCCGTCCAGTCGCGGATCGTCGACAGCGTCTTGCACCGCATCGTGACCTGTTTCGGTCCGAAGTTCTCCGGCGGGGTCTCGACCTCCGTCGAGGACGACGACGCCGAGGGCGACGGTGAGGGCGACGCGGATGACGGTGAGGGCGACGGGGACGGGGACGGAGAAGGCGACAGCGACGGGGACGGCGTGCCGGGCGTCGTGACCTGGAGCGTCTCGACGATCGGGGTGTCCGCCGGGGACGCCTTGTGGTCGCGGTCGCCGCCGGCCGAGCAGTACGTCGTCGCGGTCGTGTTGGCGAAGACCACCTGCCGGACGGTCAGCGTCACCGTGCCCGCGGCCGTCGGGGTGAACGTGCCTACCGCGGTGATCGGGCCGAGCGGTGCCTCCGCCGCGCGGTCGGCAGCCGGGTAGTTCGCCAGCTTGAGGGCGACCGTGCCCTCCTGGGCTCCGCTCAGCGCGACGACGACCCGGACGGGAACGGTGCCCGGGCCGAGGGGCACCGGGCCGTTCAGGGGACCCGCGGCGGCGGTGAAGGTCACCGACGCGCTGCCCGCCGACGCGGTCGCGGTGAGCGTGAACGTGTCGTTCCAGGTGGTCGGGGACTGGCCGGCGCCGGTGTCGCCGAAATAGAGCCGACAGCCCAGCGCGGCGTCGACCGGCGCCGCGGCGAGCGCCGGCGAGGCCGCCGTGGGCGAGACGAGGACCGGCACGGCGACGCCGAGCACGCCGAGCGCGGCGGCCGTGGCGAGCGCGCGGCGGCGCGCGGCGCTCATCCGGCCACCGCCCGGGCGCGGCGCCGGCGGGCCGGGAGGACGACCAGCAGGCCGATGCCCAGGAACAGCAGGGCGGTGCCGGCCAGGACGACCACCACCGGCTCGTCGCCGGGGCCGGTCTTCGGCAGCGCCGTCGCCTCCGCCGTGGCGGCCGGGGCGGCGGAAGTCGGCGCGGCCGCGGCCCCGAAGGACAGCTTGACGGCGACCTTGTTCTTCTCGACCTCGTCGCCGTTGTTCCCCGAGGGCAGGATCTGGGCGGCGACGACGCACGTGCGCTGGGTGCAGTCGAAGCTGCCGAACTTCTGGGCCAGCTTGATCGTGACCGTCGGCAGCTTGCCCGACGCGTCGGCGTTCACGAACTGCGCGCCGCCGGCGAGGTTGCAGTCGGTCGGGCCCTTCATGTTCTCGATGCACTGCCCGACGGCGATCTGCTTGAGGCTGGGCGTGAAGCCGCTGCCGTTCACGGTCACCGACGTCCCGTCGGCCAGTCCGGTGGTCTTGCTGACGCTGAGTGTGGGCGCGGCCCAGGCGGGCGACGCGCCGAGCGGCACGACGGTGCCGAGCGCGGCGACCGACAGTACGGCCAAGAGGGCGAGCCGGTGTCTCATCGGGAACTCCTCATCTGGGGGTCGGCGGCGGTGACCGGGCCGGACCGGTGCACCGCGGCGTCGTCGGTACCGAGGTAGGCCCGCACCACGTCCGGGTGCGCCCGGACGGCGTCGGGCGCGCCGTCGGCGATGACCCGCCCGCGGTCCATCGCGACGAGCCGCCCGGCGAGGCGGGACAGCAGCGGCAGGTCGTGCTCGATGATCAGCAGGGTGGTGCCGAGCTCGCGGTGGATGCGCAGCAGCAGGTCGCCGAGGGCGACCCCGTCGGCCTGCGAGACGCCGGAGGACGGCTCGTCGAGCAGCAGCAGGGCCGGTTCGAGGGCGAGGAGGCAGGCGAGCTCGACCATCCGCCGGGTGCCGGTCGACAGCGCGCCGACCTGCGTGCCGGCCACCGCGGACAGTCCCATGAGGTCGACCAGCTCGGTGGCGCGGGCCGCCTTGCGCCGCTCGGCCAGCCCGGCGCCGAGCGCGGAGACGGCGAGCCGGCTCGGCGCGGTGCGCTCCCCCGCCGTCATGACCGTCTCCAGGACCGTCATCGTGGCGAACAGGCGGGCGTCCTGGAACGAGCGGACGAGCCCGAGCCTGGCCCGGCGCTCGGGTGCGAAGCCGGTGACGTCACGTCCGGCGAATCCCACGGTACCGGCGTCGGGCCGCACGAACCCCGCCAGGATCTCGAAGAACGTGGTCTTCCCGGCGCCGTTCGGCCCGATGATGCCGACGACCTCCCCCGCGGCCACGTCGAGCGACACCCCGGCGACCGCGGTGACGCCCCCGTAGGCCTTCGCGACCCCGCGCACCGACAGCAACGGCGTCCCCGGAGCGGGCGCCGGGGTGGTCCGCGGCGGCAGCGCGACGACGGGCGGGGGCGCGGGCCGCCCGTTCACGGCCGGCTCGGGCGCGGCCGGAGCAGGGGCGGGGTCCGCAGCTGGGCGAACGAAGCGGGCCGCGGCCAGGTCCCGCGCCTTGACCAGCAGGCCGCCCAGGCCGCCCGGCAGCAGGATCACCACCAGCAGCCAGCCCAGCGTCAGCGCCGCCTGCCCCGGGATGCCCAGCGGCAGGAAGGCCGGGATGCCGACGATCACCAGGGCGCCGAGCAGCGGCCCGCCCAGCAGCGCGATCCCGCCGACCACGGTCAGCGCCACCACGTCGATGCCGGCGGAGGCCGGGAAGCTGTTCACGGTGAGCTGGCTCTGGCCGTGGCCGATGACCGCGCCGCCGAGGCCGGCGAGGGCGCCGGCGACCGCGTACGCCTGCAGCTTGCGCAGCGGCGCCGGGACGGTCAGGGCGCGGGCCGCCTCCTCGTTGTCGCGCAGCGCGGTGAGCAGCCGGCCGAAGCCGCCGCGGCGCAGGTTCGCCGTCAGCCACAGCCCGATCGCGAGCATCATGAGGGCGAACAGGTAGTAGTCGGCGGCCACCTCGAGCGGGTAGCCGGCCCAGCTCGGCTTGGGGCTGGGCACGCCCGAGCCGAGCAGCCAGTCCCGCCGCAGCAGGAACGAGGTCGTGGCGAGGGCGAAGGCGAGCGTCGTCACGGCGAGGGCCAGCCCGCGCAGCCGCAGCGCGGGGACGCCGACGAGCGCGGCGGCCACGGCGGCGGCCACGGCGCCGCAGCCGATGCCGAGGACGAAGTTGCCGGTCGAGGCGCCGACCCGCACCGACACGGCGCCGCCGATGCCGGCGAACGCGAACTGGCCCAGCGACAGCTCCCCGGCGACGCCGGTGACGACGAGCACCGACAGCCCGACGAGGGTGAACCCGGCGATGGTGGTGAGGGCCGAGGCGGTCTCGTTGTCGACGACGTAGGCGAGGGCGGCGGCGACCGCGAACCCGGCGCCGGCGACGAGCAGCCCCAGCCGGCGCACCGGCCACGGGCCGGGCAGCGGCGCGGCGCCGCCGCGGGTCCAGCCGCGCTCGTCGGCGTCGCGCCGGCTCAGCCGCGGCTGGCGCAGCAGGGCGATGAGGATCGTGGCGCCGAGGACGACCTGCACCAGGCCGGTGCCGCCGGCGTGGGCGAGCAGGAACTGTTCGAGCACGCCGATGCCGAGCGACGCCGCGAACGCGATCGGGATCGACGACAGCCGGGCGATGACGGCGCCGGCGAGGCCCTTGAGGAGCAGGTCGGGGCCGAGCGAGTCGATCGACTGGGCGCCCTGGGTCGGGGTGACGAGGATGGCCGAGAACGCGGCCACGCCGCCGGCGATCGCCCACGCGACGGTCGCCATCCGCGGGGCGGGGACGCCGTCGAGCATGGCGGCGTCGGGCTGGTCGGCCGCGGCCCGGATGGCCAGCCCGTAGCGGGTGCGCTTGAGGAACAGGGCGAGGGCCACCAGCAGTACCGGCGTGAGGATCAGCATCGCCGTGAACGCCGGCCCGACCGGGGTGCGGCCGATGGTGAACGACGGCAGGCCCGGCGGCCGGGGGAAGGTGGCGCCGCTGACCCCCTGCCGGTTCACCAGCAGCGCGACGACGAGGATGAACTGGGACAGGCCCAGGGTGGCGATCATGCCGACGACCCGCGGCCGGTGCCGGAGGCGGCGCACGACGCCGGCCTCGATCCCGGCGCCGACGCCCGCGGCGACCAGCATCGCCGCCGGGAACGCGAGCCAGTAGGGCAGGCCCTGGCCGGTGACGAGCCGGCCGAGGACCGCGGCGCCGAAGACACCGATCGAGCCGTGGGCGAAGTTGACGAACCGGCTGCTGCGGTACACCAGGACGAGCCCGACCGCCAGCAGCGCGTACGTGAGACCGGTGAACAGGCCCAGCACGACCCGGTCGAGGACAATGCTCATGCGTCCTCCGCTCCGCTCCGGCCGCATGCCTTCCAAACTGAGCCCGTGATGACCGGCCTCCTCCGCTTCGCTCCGGAACCGGTCATGCGTGACCGCCCAGCATCAGCGCCCGGACGAGGTCGGGGCGGTCGGCGAGGCCGGCGGCGGTGTGTTCGGCGACGACGGCGCCCTTCTCCATGAAGTAGAGGCGGTCCACCAGGGACAGCGCGACGTTCACCGACTGCTCGACGACGAGCAGCGCGGTGCCGAGCCGGTTGAGCCGGCGCACCAGCTCCAGCAGGCCGCCGACGACGACCGGGGCGAGGCCGAGCGAGAACTCGTCGACGAGCAGCACGCGGGGCCGCTGGACGAGGGTCTTGGCCAGCACCAGCATCTGCCGCTCGCCGCCGGAGAGGGTCGACGCGAGCTGGTCGCGGCGCTCGTACAGGCGGGGGAACACGGCGAAGGCGCCGTCGATCGCGTCGCGCAGGGCGGGGCCGCGCTGCCGCAGCGGGTAGCTGTACATCCGCAGGTTCTCGGTCACGGTGAGAGTGCCGAACGCCTGCTGGCCGACCACTGTGGACAGTCCCAGCCGGACCCGCCGGGCGGCCGGCACGCCGGTGACGTCGCGCCCGCCGAGCCGCACGTGGCCGGCGGCCGGGCGCTGCAGGCCGGACAGCACCCGCAGCAGCGTGGTCTTGCCGACCCCGTTGGGCCCGCAGACGCCGACCATCTCGCCCTCGCCGACGCGCACGTCGACGCCGTAGAGGACCTGCACCGGGCCGTAGCCGGCGGCGATCCCCGCGCAGGACAGCGCGTCAGCCCGCAAAGGGCACCTCCGGACCCTGGTAGGTGAAGCACGTGCAGCCGCCGTCGTAGGCCATCGGGCGGTACCCGTTGGCGGCGGCGAAGCGGTCCGGGCCGAGCAGCCCGGCGAACCCGGCGGCGGGCACGAACGTCGTGCCGAGCGCGCGGACGGCCTGCGACCAGCCGGCGGCGTTGAGGTTCGGCCCGAGGCTCTGTGCGCCGGCCCTGAGGAGCCGGACGGCGTCGCAGTAGGTGAAGGCGACGCGGGCGTTCTCCCGCGTGGCGAACGACTCGCCGGCCGCCGCGAAGATGCCGAGACACTCGCGCTCGGCGTCGGTGGCCGGGAACCCGTAGACGCTGTCGGGGACGTCCTGGCTCGGGTTGAAGCCGATGCCGATCGCCCCTTCGAGGCCCTCCCGCGGGATCGTCGACGGGTTGTTCACGAGGAAGCTCGGGTTGTCGAAGCTGGACAGCGCGTACCGCGCCGTGAAGCTCTGCGCCGCCGCCACGGTGAGGAAGAACGGCGCCATCCGCGCCCCGCCGAGGAAGAACACCCGGTCGATGCCCTTGGCCCGGAAGTCGACCGCCGCCTGGTTGAGCCCCGCGTTGAGGGTGCCGAGGTCGGTGGTGTCGATCCAGGCGACGGCCGGTGTCACGCCGAGCCTCTTCAGCGCGGGTACCGCGAGCCGCTCGTACGCCGCGCGGTTGGGCGGGGTGTCGGCGGCGACGACCCCGGCGGAGTTCTCGCCGGCGAAGTAGCCCTGCTGGTCGAGGCTGGCCAGGAAGGCCCGCACGAACTCGTCGTAGTCGGGGTAGCTGGCGGACCAGAGGTACGGGGCGAGCTTGGTGAAGGTCTCGTGGTCGTCGGCGACCAGGGTGGCGTCGAGCACGAGCGTGCGGCGCTGGGCGTAGCAGGGGCGGGCGTTGGCCTGGAACTGGCCGGTGAGGACCACGGCGAACGCCTTGTCGTCCTGGGTGATCTGGTTGCAGAGCCGCTCCTCGGCGGCCGGCGAGTCGTCGGAGGCCTCGTAGTTGCGGTAGACCGCCGCCATCTTCCGCCCGCCGATGCCGCCGCCCGCGTTGACCCACGCCTCCAGGGCCTTGGCCTGCTTCGCGCCGTCGCCGGCGTCGGCCGTCTTGAAGCCGGTGATGCCGGAGGTCGCCCGCAGGTCGACGCCGACGAACACGACCTTCACCGTGTCGGCGGTGACGCCGGGCCCGGGGCCGGTGGGGTCGGCCTTGTCCTGCGCGCCGGGCATCACCGCCGAGCAGCCGGCGAACGCCACGACGGCGAGCACCGCCGCGGCGGCCGCGCGCAGTGCGAGTGAGCGGTCAGCGATCCGCACGCCAGAACCTCCAACTGGTCTGCCTGGCCGGTTTGTTCAGGACCTCGTCGAGGGCCGTCAGGTCCACGACGGCGGTGTCCGGCTCGCGTCGCTCCTCGGCCGTGCCGAGCACCCGGTCGAGCGCGGCCAGGTCGACGACCGCGGTGTCCGGGCCGCCGCCGGGGTCGGCCAGCAGCTCCCGCAGCGTGGCCGCGCTGACCTGCGCGCCGGCCTGCCGGCGCAGCCGCCGCACGCCGGGCGCGTCGTCGAAGACGAGGACCGCGCCGAGCGCCGGCACCCGCACGACCGGCGGCAGCAGGAACGGGTCGTCGCCGGCCGGCAGCGGGCGGGGTCCGGCCGCCCGGTGGTGCCTGATCCGGCGGTACACGCCGAGCGCGATGAGCGCGACGCCGAGGACGTTGAGGCCGACGAGCCCCCACGGGTAGGCGTCGTACGGGACCGAGGCCGCGCCGAGGCCGGCGATGTCGGCGCGGACCTGGTAGCGGCCGAACGCGGCGAACGGGATCGTCACCGGCGCGCGCAGCTCGCGGGTCTCCCCCGGGCGCAGCTCGCCGGACGGCGGTGCGGGCGCCGGGTCGCCGCCGCCCTTGCCGACCCGCACGTTGAACGGCAGGTCGCGCAGGGTCTGGGCGCCGGGGTTGCGGACCTGGTACACCAGGGTCCGGTGGGCCTCGGCGCCGAACCACTCGGTCCACCGCGGACGGCCGTCGAGCCGCACGGCGACGACCTCGAGCCGGGACACGCTCGCCCCGGCGGCCGGCACCGGTCCGGTGGCGTGGCCGGGGATCGCGATCGGCACGTCGACGTGGCCGGCGACGCCGGTGCCGACCATCGCCACGTGGATGACGCACGGGCACGGCCGGGGCGGGTCGCCGACGCGCACCTGGACGCCGAACGTGCCGTCGTCGTGGACCGGGGTGGCGAGGGCCTGCCGCATGTCGCACGCGGCCGAGCCGGTCAGGGCCAGCTCGCCGCAGGTGACGAGCTGCAGCAGTTGGCCGCCGGGCCAGCCGCTGCCGCGCACGGTGACGGTGTCGCCGGCGCGGGCCTCGGGCACGCTGACGGTGGCGTCCAGGCCGTCGGCCGCGGCCGGGCGGGCCGCGGCCGCCAGCAGGATCGCCAGCCCGCACAGCACGGTCAGGATGCGCCTCATCCGGCCGCCACGGGTTCGCTCAGGCGGCGCCGCGGGACGGCCTTGAACGCCTTCGCGCGGCGCCGGCGGTACCAGATGAGCGAAATGACGCCGGCGAGCAGCAGCCCGACGACGGGCCAGCTCACCACGAACGTGCGGTCGGTGGCGGTCGCGGTCACGCCGCCGTCCGCCACGGCCGTGACCCGGGTGGTGACGATGTCGAACGGCCACACGCCGTCGACGGTGCCGCTCAGCTCGGTCCGCGCGCCGGGCAGCAGGTCGACCTGCGGAACCGTGCTACGCGGGCGGACCGCGTGGCCGAACAGCCCGGTCACCGTGACGGTGATCGCCGGCGGCAGGTGCAGGTTGCCGGTGTTGGTGACGACGCAGGCCCAGTCACCGTCCACCGTGGACGGCAGCCAGGGCGTGGCGTGGCGCAGCCGCACGGCGGTGACCGACAGGCCGGGCACGGCGGGGCCGCTCACGCGCAGGTACACGCGGGCCGCGACGGCGCGGCGGACGGTGACGTCGACGCCGCCCTGCTTCGCGGTCGCGCCGGGCTGCTCCTCCATCGCGACGATGCCGCCGACGTGGTCGCCGGGGCTCGCGTTGGCCGGCACGGTGATGACGAACGGGATGTCGACCTGGGTCTTCGCCGGGACGTTGACGGTGATGGCGCCGACCTGGGTCCAGGCGCCGAGGTCGGTCTGCCGCTGGTCCTGGGTGCGCAGGCCGAAGCCGCCGTCGCGCGGGGTGTTGTAGGCGTCGGCGCCGTACATGCGGAACACCCGGGGCTGTTCTGCAAGGTTGGCCACGCGCACCGAGTCCTGCACGGAGGTGCCGGGGGCGGACTCGAGGAAGAAGTACTGGCGGGGCGCGGGGCCCGGGTTGGCCGGCGGCGTCGGGCTGACCGACCACTCGCCGTTGTCGGCGGCGTGGGCGGCGCCCGGCCACATGACGGCCGCGAGCACGACCAGTGCCAGCTTCGTGCGCATGCTGCCTCCCTCGGCGTGGTTGAGGTGGGGGCCCGGCAGGACCCCCACCCCGGCTTGGTCAGCTCAGCGTGATCGTGAGCGTGGCCGTGTAGCTGCCGGCCTGCTGGAAGGCCGGGACCTGCAGGTTGAGCGCCGCGGCGGCGTCGAAGCTGCCGCCCGTGCCGGCGGCGTTGGCCGGCGCCGAGCACAGGGTCGAGCCGTCGACCGCACCGGCGGAGCCGGCCGTGGCGGTGACCGCGTTGGTGAAGCCCGCGGTGGCCGTGCACGTCGGCGTCCAGGTGAGGCTGGCCTTCGGGATGGTGCCGCCAGGAGTACCGGTGAAGTCGCTCACCGAGCCGACCAGGCTCCAGCCGAAGGTGCTGCCGCGGAAGTCCGTCACGGTGATCGGCGCGAGCGCGCCGGTGCCGTTCTGGACGGTGCCGTTGAGCGTGACCCCGCTCAGCGCCACGTTGCCCGAGCCGGCGGCGCGCGACATCGCGAGGTTGCCCGCCGTCACCGTCTGGGACAGGTTGTAGGTGAGGTTGCAGGAGCCGCTGGTCGCCGCGCCGGCCTTCGCCACGCAGGAGTCGGCCGAGGCCGTCCAGGTGGCGACGGCGAACAGCGTGCCCGGGCCGGTGCCTGAGGACGCGCCGATGTACGCCGTGGTCGGGTCGTTGACCGTGAACGAGGCGCTGATCGCCCCGGCCCCGGTCGCGGTCGCGGTGACCGCCGCGTCGGCCGTCGCCGGGGGCGGCGGCGCACCCGCCTGGTAGCCCCGGACGGTGACCGTGCTGCCCGGGTTCCAGTTGGTGCCGGTGACCGCCACCGCGGTGCCCGCCCCGCCACCACCGGGCGTGATGGAGATGGCCGGGGCGCCGAGGATGGTGATCGCGGTGGTGACGGTGTTGGTGCCGTCGGAGACCGACAGCGTCCGGGCGCCGGTCGTGGCGCCGGACGGGACCGCGAGGGTGCCGGCGCCGGCGCCGGTGGCGTCGGTGGTGCCGGTGCCGCTGCCTTCGCCGGTACCGCTGCCGCCGGCGTTCTTCAACGACGCGGTGAGGGTCGCGCTCGGCGCCATCCCCGTCACCGAGAAGTTGACGGTGTTGCCGGCCCGGGCCGCCGTCGTGACGGTCTGCCCGGTGATGGAGGTGATGGTGGTGCCGCCACCGAACACGCTGAAGTTCTCGACGATCGTGGTCGGTTCCGGCGCCGCCTTGTGGTCGCGGTCGCCGGCGTTCGAGCAGTACGTCTTGGCGGTCGAGTTGTTGAACTGGACCTGCGTGACGGTGAGCGAGCCGGCGCCCGCCGCACCGGCGACGTACGTGCCGGTGGCGGTGATCGGGCCGAGCGGTGCGCTTGCGGGCGCCGCTGCCGCCGGGTAGGTGGCCATGTTGAGCGTGACGGTCCCGGACTGGGAGCCGCCCAGCGCAAGCTTGACCGCGACCGGCACGTCACCCGCGTTGAGCGGGACGGGACCGTTGTTGGGTCCCGCCGCGGCGGTGAAGGTGACCGTGACGGTCTGCCCGGGCGCCGGCGTGGCCGGCGACTGGGTGAGGGCGAACGTGTCGTTCCACGTCGTCGGCGAGGTGCCCGTCCCGGCGTCGCTGAAGTAGATGCGACATCCGAGCGAGTTCGCCGTCGGCCCGTACGCCTGGGCGGTCGCGCCGCCGAAGGCGATGGCAGCGGTGAGCCCTAGGGCTCCGGCCGCGGCCAGTCTGGAGTGGGTTCCCATCGCTTCCTCTCTGGTGGTACCGCAGCGGGCTGCCCACCGACCAGCCAGGCTGTTTCGCAGAGTGAAACGGCGTTTCTTCGGTGGTAACGTCATTAAGGCGTCATGGCGTCGCGTTGTCAACCGTCCGGTCCGGCGTTGTTGGGTTTCGCCGCGCCGCTGTTACACCCCCGACACACGCGCTGCGGCACAGCCCGGCCTCGCGCGGCCGCGCGACCTCGGGCTGCGCGGCTCCCCACGGCCGCGAGGCGCGCGCGGCGCGGCTCGCGCGGCGCGGCTCGCCGTGGTCGCGCGGCCTCGCGCTGCGCGGCTCCCCGCGGCAGCGGCGCGGTCCCTCGGCCTCGGCGCGCGCCTCGCGGCTCGCGGCTTCACGAGTTGACCTTGGTGGATTTCCGCTGCCGGGGCGGCGAAATCCACCAAGGTCAACTCGGACTTGGGGCGTGGCTCGGGCCTGGGGCGTGGGCGTTGGGCGGAGGGGGTGGGGTCGAGGAGGTGGCGGTCAGGCCGTGGTCGTGGTTGTGATCAGATCCGCGCACCGCTCCGGGGCGTCCGCGAACGGAAGGTGGCCGCAGCCGGCCAGCCGCACGTGCCGGGCCGACGGGAGGAGGCGCTGGGCGCGGCGGGACTGGTACGCCGGGAGAATCGCGTCCCGGGTGCCCCACGCGATCGTCACCGGGATCGCCGGCAGCGCGCCCGGGTCCGCGAAGCGGTGGTGGGCGAACGACGCCCGGGCGGCGGCGAAGCCCGGGGCCGCGGCGAGGGCGGCGGCGTCGGCCACGCCCTCGGCCGGGTCGACGCGGGACGGGTGGCCGAAGAAGAGGCCGTACAGCGCGATGCGGCCGGCCGACGTCGCCGACAGACCGGGCAGCGCGGGACGAAGGGTGCGGGCCATGACGCGGGCCGCCGTCACCGACGCCTGGCACCAGCGGCGCGACAGCGGGCCCCAGAAGCCGATCGGGCTGAACGCGGTGACCGAGCGGGCGAAGCCGCGGCGGCCGAGCTCCAGGGCGACGCCGCCGCCCATCGAGCTGCCGGCGACGTGGCACGGCTCCCCGGCGAGGTCCTCGACCCAGTCCGCGAGCGCCGCGAGGTACCCGGCCGGCGAGGGTAGATCGACCAGCGTCTGTGCAGTGCCGGGCTGGGGAGCGTCGTCGAAGGGCGGGGCAGCGCCCGGCCGGGGAGCGTCGTCGAGGGGCGGGGCGGCGCCCGGCCGAGAAGCAGCGCCGTGGGGCGGGGCAGCGCCCGGCTGGGGAGCAGCGCCGAGCGGTGGGGCGGTGCCGAAGCCGGGGAGGTCGGCGGCGAGCACGTCGAAGCGCGCCTCCAGCGCGGGCAGCACCGGGCGCCACAGCTGCCGGCGGCTGCCGATACCGTGCAGCAGGACCAGGCGCATCGCTGCATCGTACTTGTTGACACCCCGACAACAACCCGGCACCGTGACGGGGTGACCAGCGACTACGACGTCGTCGTCATCGGTTCGGGGTTCGGCGGCAGCGTCACCGCGCTGCGCCTGTCCGAGAAGGGCTACCGCGTCGGCGTGCTGGAGGCCGGCCGGCGCTTCGCCGACGACGAGTTCGCCAAGACCTCCTGGCGGCTGCGCGACTACCTGTACGCGCCCGCGCTCGGCTGCCACGGCATCCTGCGCATGACGCTGCTCCCGCACGCGCTGGTGCTCTCCGGCGCCGGGGTGGGCGGGGGCTCGCTCGGGTACGCCAACACGCTGTACCGGCCGCCGGACGTGTTCTTCGAGGACCCCCGGTGGGCCGGCATCACCGACTGGAAGGCCGAGCTCGACCCGCACTACGACCAGGCGAGCCGGATGCTCGGGGTGACCGTCAACCCGGTCACCACCAGGGCCGACGAGGTGCTCAAGGCGGTCGCCGAGGACATGGGCGCCGGGCACACCTACCGCCGCACACCGGTCGGCGTGTACATCACCGGGCGCCCCGGGCAGACCTCGCCCGACCCGTACTTCGGCGGCGCCGGACCCGAGCGCACCAGCTGCACGTTCTGCGGCGCGTGCATGACCGGCTGCCGGGTCGGCGCGAAGAACACGACGGTGAAAAACTACCTGTACCTCGCCGAGCGCGCGGGCGCGACCGTCCACGAGCGCGCCACCGTCGTCGACCTGGCGCCGCTGGCCGACGGCCGCTGGGCGGTGCGGACCCGGAAGCGGACGTTCACCGCCGGCCAGGTGGTGCTCGCCGCCGGCGCCGTCGGCACCCAGCGGCTGCTGCACCACATGCGCCGCCGGGGCCGCCTGCCCAACCTGTCCGAGCGCCTCGGCCGGCTCAGCCGCACCAACTCGGAGTCGATCCTGGGGCCGCGCTCGCGCCGCAGGGACGCCGACTTCAGCCACGGCGTGGCGATCACGTCCTCGATCCACCCGGACGCCGAGACGCACGTCGAGCCCGTCCGGTACGGGCCGGGCAGCAACCTGCTGGGCCTGATGGCCGCCGTGCTCGTCGACGACACCGGCCGCGCGCCGCGCTGGCTGGCCGGCCTGGGGCGCACCCTGGCGAGCTGGCGGGACTGGCCCCGGCTCTTCTGGGTGCGGCGCTGGTCGCAGCAGACGATCGTCCTGCTCGCCATGCAGCCGAAGGACAACTCGATCACGGTCCGCGGGCGGCGGGGACCGCTCGGCGGGCAGCGGCTCACCAGCCGGCCGGGCGAGGGCGAGCCGAACCCGGTCTACGTGCCGGTCGCCCACGAGGTGGCGCGGCGGGTCGCGGAGAAGATCGACGGTGTACCGCTGGGAGCCGTGACCGAGCTGGTCAACCGCCCGGTGACCGGCCACTTCATCGGCGGCGCGACGATCGGTGCAGACCCGGCGACGGGCGTCGTCGACCCGTACCACCGCGTCTTCGGCCACCCCGGGCTGCACGTCGTCGACGGCTCGGCGATCACGGCCAACCTGGGCGTGAACCCGTCGCTGACGATCTGCGCGCTGGCCGAGCGGGCGATGTCGCTGTGGCCGAACCGGGGCGAACCGGATCCCCGGCCGCCACTGGGCGCACCCTATGCGCGGCTCGACGCGATCGCACCCCACCACCCGGCCGTCCCGCGAGGCGCCCCGGGAGCACTGCGGACGACCAGGAATAATGGCTGACATGCATGCCATCGGCGAGCTCGCGCCGCGCGGGCGGCGGCTGGAGCCCGACGAGCGGCGCGAGCAGATCCTGTCCTGCGCGGTGCGGCTGTTCGGCGAGCGGCCCTACGCGGAGGTGTCCACGACCGACATCGCCAACGCCGCCGGGGTGGCGCGTGGGCTGATCAACCACTACTTCGGTACCAAGAAGGGGCTCTTCATCGAGGCCGTCCGGGTGCTCGTCACCATCCCCGAGGTGGCCGTCGAGCAGCTGCCGGAGGGGGACCTCGCGACGCGGGTGGACGCGAGCGTCACCTGGTTCCTCGACGTCGTCTCGCGGCACAGCACCTCGTGGCTGGCGGCCGTCGACGGCGGCGGGGTCGGGCGGGACCCGGACGTGCAGCGGGTGCTCGCCGAGGCCGACGAGATCGCGGCCGAGAGCATCCTGGTCGCGGTCGGTCTGGCCGGCGTCCGGCGGCATCGGGAGCAGCTGCGGGCGATGATCCGGGCGTACTGCGGGCTGGCCAAGGCGACCGCCCGCGAGTGGCTGGAGCGCGGCGCACTGGACCGCGCGCAGGTCCACACGCTGCTCGCCACCACGCTCATCACGCTGGTCGAGCAGGTGTTCCCGACGCTGGGCGCGCCCCGCCGGCGCCGCTGAGGCTATTGGCGACTTGCCAATTACCTGTTAGGTTCCGGCCGTGACGCGCGTGGCCATCATCGGGGCCGGGTTCGGCGGCATCGCCGCGGCCCACCTGCTGCGGCGCGCCGGCTTCACCGACGTGACCGTCTTCGAGAAGGCCGGCGACGTCGGCGGCGTCTGGCGCGACAACACCTACCCGGGCTGCGCGTGCGACATCCCCGCCCCGCTGTACTCGTACTCCTTCGCCCTCAACCCCGACTGGTCGCAGCGCTTCCCGCCGCAGGCGGAGATCCTGGGGTACCTCCGGCGCTGCGTGCGCGACCTCGGGCTGGAGCCGCACGTGCGCCTCGGCGCCGAGGTCACCGAGGCGGCCTGGACCGGCACCGCCTGGCGGCTCACCCTGGCCGACGGCGCCGCGCACGAGTTCGACGTGCTCGTGCCGGCGACCGGCCAGCTGTCGAGGCCGGCCCTGCCCGCGATCCCCGGCGCCGGCGACTTCGCCGGCCGGGTGACGCACACCGCCGGCTGGGACCCGTCGCTCGACGTCACCGGCAAGCGCGTCGGCGTCATCGGCACGGGTGCCAGCGCCGTCCAGCTGGTGCCGGCGATCGCCGCCCGCGCGGCGCGCATCACGGTCTTCCAGCGCACCGCGCCCTGGACGCTCCCGAAGCCGAACCGGCGGTACGGCCGGATCCGCCGCGTCGTCAACCGCCGGGTCCCCGGCGTGATGCGCGCCGCCCGCGCCGGCACCTGGCTGCTGACGGTGGTCACCGGCCGGGCGGTCCTGGGCCAACCCCTGTCCGGGCGCCTGGTGCACGGCATCTCGACACTCCAGCGGTACTGGCAGGCAGGCCGGCTGCGGGACCGCGTCACGCCCGACTACGCGATGGGGTGCAAGCGGGTCCTGTTCACGGGCGACTGGTACCGCACGCTGCGCGCCCCGCACGTCAACCTGGTCACCGACGACGTCCTGCAGATCACGGGCGCGGGCATCCACACGGTCGACGGCGCCGTGCACGACTGCGACATCCTGGTCTACGCGACCGGCTTCGCCGCGACGGAGTTCCTGACCCCGCTGCGCGTGACGGGCCGCGACGGCCGCCTGCTGTCGGACGAGTGGCGCGAGGGAGCATACGCACACCTGGGCATCGCCGTGCCCGGCTTCCCGAACATGTTCCTGATGTACGGCCCGAACACCAACACCGGCAACACCTCGGTAGTCTATTTCCACGAGTCCCAGGCGCGGTACATCGTCCAGGCCGTGCGCACGATCGCCGCGTCGGGCCCGCTGGAGGTCCGGGCCGACGTGGCCGCGTCCTTCGACGCCGAGATGCAACGCCGGCTCGCGGGGAGCGTCTGGACGGGCTGTTCGAGCTGGTATCGCACCGGCTCCGGCCGCGTGGTGACCAACTGGCCGGGGCCCGCGGCGGAGTACCGTGCGCGGACCGCCCGACTGTCCCCGGCCGACTACACGCCGCCTTGAGCGCCGCCGGCCGGTCCCGCACCGCGGGTCTTCCACAGACGTTGGTCGATCTACCCTCATGTTGATCTCGCACGGTGAGGGTAGATCGACCAACGTCACACGGCGAACCCCGGCACCCACCCGGCCCGCGGCCCGCACCTCGCCCGCGACCCGAGCGCCGCCCGCAGCCCGCGCCTCGCCCGCAGCCCACACCTCGCCCGCGGCCCACACCTCGCCCGCGGCCCGCGCCTCGCCCGCAGCCCGCGCCCCTCTCGCGGCTCACGCCTCGCCTGCGACCCGCACCCGCCCACGGCTGGCGGCCCGAACTCGCCCGCGACCCGCACTCCGACGCCGCGGACAACACTGCGCACACGAGCCGCACCCCAGCGCCGGGCACTGCCACTCGCGGGACCCGCACCGCCGACCACAGTGAGCCCGGCACCCACCCAGCCCGCGACCCACACCTCGCCCGCGGCCCGCACCCCCCACCACCCCGGCCCGCCCACCGCGCGCCGAACCCAGCGGCGGCGCCGCCCCCGACACCAATGGCAGTCGATGCCCTCTTGACAGCCCGCCAACAACGATGCGTGAATTTCCTCTAAGGAAACGGCGTATCACTCAGCGATACACGTCAGGAGGCTGTATCCGATGTTCGCCAAGCGTGTCTCCGCCCTCGCCGGTGCGCTCACCGTCGTCGCCGCCCTCGCCCTGCCCGGCACCGCGCACGCGGCGCCGGCCTGGACCGAGGTCAGCACCACGGTCGACGTCAAGTGCGCGGCGCTGACGTACCACCCGGCCGCGGACTGGTTCTTCCCGGCCACCACCAGCCCCAAGGGCCTGGTCTACCTGCAGCACGGCTTCTCCCGCTCGAACGGCAACATGGCCGACCTGGCCGAGCACTACGCGACCGCGGGCTTCGTGGTCTTCGCGCCCACGCTGCCGTCGGCCGACATCTTCGGCTGCACGGTCAACAACATCGGCAACAACACGCCGTTCCTCAACAACGTCGCCGCCGTGCTCGGCGACGCGAGCAACGCGAACGGCGCGCTCGCCCGCAGCTACGCCACCGCCGCCGCGCAGGCCGGGCGGTCCGGCACGGCGCTGCCCACCAGGTACGTCATCGCCGGGCACTCCGCCGGCGGCGAGGCCGTCGCGTACATCGCGAACCGGCTGCGTACCACGTACCCGTCCCAGTTTGCCCGGGTCAAGCTCGTCCAGCTGCTCGACCCGGTGAAGTCGCCCGTCGGCTCCAACCTTGCCGCCGGGCTCAACGGGCTCGCCCAGACGAGCGTGCCGGTGTACGCGATCTCGTCCCCGCCGTACCTCGCGAACAGCTTCGGCAACGGCACGACCGAGCTCGTCAACGACCTGGACCGGCCGTTCCTCGGGGTCCGGCTCACCACCGGCTCCCACTGCGACGCGGAGGGCGCCAGCACCGACGGCCTCTGCACGGTGCTGAACGGCACCTCCCAGCCGCAGAACGTGGCCGCGCTGCAGACCTTCGCGGTCGCCTGGGCGCTCGACGCGGCCGGAGGCACCACGACGACCACGTACTACCCGGGCGGTACCTACTACCAGTCCCTGCTCGGCAGCGGCGTCACGCAGACCCTGTCCGGCGCCTGACCCGACGAGGCGGCGTCCGTCCGCACCCGGAACGGACGCCGCCTCCCCCGGCCCGTGCGCCGGCGGCGTGGTGTCGAGTCGGGAACCCGCACACCAGGGCGGGCGAACCGTCATCCAGCCGACGGAACCACCGGCCGGTCGGGCCGTATGGTCGGGCGGTGAAGGTCGCTGTCCTGGGTCCGGTCGAGGTCGTCGACGGGGAGGAGCCCGTCGACGCCGGCGCGCCCAAGCAGCGTGCCGTGCTCGCGGCGCTCGCGCTGCACCGGCCGCGGGCCGTGGCCGTCGACGCGCTCGTCGACCTGCTCTGGGGTGACAGCCCGCCGCCGTCGCCGCTGTCGTCGCTGCACGGGTACATCGCCGGGCTGCGGCGGGTCGTCGAGCCCGGCCGGGCCGCCCGCGGGCGGCCGTCGGTGCTGGTCACGGTGCCGCCGGGGTACGCGCTGCGGCTCGCCGACGACGACGTCGACGCCGACCGGTTCGCGGCCACGGTCGATGCCGCCCACCGCCGGCTCGCCGTCGCCGAGAGCAGCACCAGCGGCGCACTGCCCGCGGTACCCGCCGGGATCAGCCGGGCCGAACTCGACGCCGTCGCCACCCGGCTCAGTGGTGCGCTCGCGCTGTGGCGGGGCACGCCATACCTGGAGCTCGACGAGGCCGAGGCCGCCGTCGCCGAGCGGGCCCGCCTGGCCGAGCTGCGGCTCGTCGCCATCGAGGACCTCGCGCTGGCCCGGCTGGCGCTGGGCGAGCCGGCGACCGTGGCCGCCGCCCTGGAGGCCGAGGCGCGCCGGCATCCGCTGCGCGAGCGACTCTGGGCCCTGCTCGCCCTCGCGCTCGGCCGGGCCGGCCGCCAGGCCGAGGCGATCGAGTCGCTCCAGGAGATCCGCCGGGCCCTGACCGAGGAGTTGGGCGTCGACCCGGGGGCGACGCTGCGTGCGGTGGAGTTGGCGGTACTGCGGCAAGAACTGCCGACCACGCACCCACCGGCGCCCGAGCCCAGCGACCGCGCAGGCAGCATCGACCCCAGCAGCGCCGACCCCCGCGACTGGCCGCTCGCCGGCCGCGACGCCGAGCTCGCCGCCCTGACCGGCCTGCTCGCCGAGGCCCGCCGCGGCCACACCCGGTTCGCGCTGCTCACCGGCGAGCCGGGCATCGGCAAGTCCCGGCTCACCGCCGAACTGGCCCGGCAGGCGGCCGGCGCCG
Organism: Dactylosporangium sucinum; assembly: GCF_014647515.1. Taxonomy (GTDB): domain Bacteria; phylum Actinomycetota; class Actinomycetes; order Mycobacteriales; family Micromonosporaceae; genus Dactylosporangium; species Dactylosporangium sucinum. The sequence goes on from NZ_BMPI01000002.1 coordinate 162,859, forward strand.
GGTTCGCGGTGCTCACCGGGCGGTGCTCGGAGGACGAGGGCGCTCCGCCGTTCTGGCCGTGGACGGGAGTGCTGCGCGACCTGGCCGCGGCGCTCGGCTCCGGGACCGTGCGGGAGCTGGCCGGGCCCGACGCGGACGTGCTGCCCGGCGTGACCGGCCCGGCCACCAAGCCGGTGTCGGTGGACGCCGAGCGGTTCCGGGTCTTCGACGCCGTGGCCCGCCTGCTCACGGCGGCCGCCGGCCGGACACCGCTGCTCGTCGTGCTCGACGACCTGCACTGGGCCGACCCCTCGTCGCTGCGCCTCGTGCGGCACCTCACCGACCACCTGCCCGAGACTCGGCTCGTCCTGGCCGCCACCCGCCGCCGGCACCCCGAACCGGCCGGGGCCCTGGCCGAGGCCGGCGTCGGGCTGGTCCGCCGGCACGCGCTGCGGCTGGACCTGACCGGGCTGTCCGCCGACGGCGTGGGCGCGCTCGTGCGCGCCGCCGGCGACGAGGCGGCCGCGGACCGGGTCGCGGCGCTGCGCGAGCGCACCGACGGCAACCCGTTCTTCCTCGTCGAGCTGCTCCGGTTCGGCAACGCGCCGGCCGGCCAGATCCCGGCCGCGGTCACGGACGTGCTGGCCCGGCGGGTCGCCCGGCTGCCCGCGCCGACCGGCGAGCTGCTGCGCTGCGCGGCGGTCGTCGGCCGCGAGTACGACCTCGAGGTGCTCGCCGCGGTCGCCGGCGCCGACCCGGACACCGTGCTCGACGACGTCGACCCGGCGGTGGCCGCCGGGATCGTGCTCGAGGACGCCGCGTCGGGCCGGTTCCGGTTCGCCCACGCGCTGGTCCGCGACGTCGTGTACCGGGCCCAGCCGGCCACCCGCCGCGCCCGCCGGCACGCGACGGTCGCCCGGGTGCTCGACGGCACCGGCCGGCTGTCCGAGGCGGCCCGGCACTGGCTGGCGGCCGGACCGGCGCACGCCGGGGTGGCCTGGCGGGCCGCCGCCCGGGCCGCCGGGCAGGCGCGCGCCCTGCGCGGCCACGAGGAGGCGGTCCGGCTGCTCGCCGCCGCCCGCGTCGCCCAGGCCCAGGACGGCGCGTGTACCCCGGGCGACCGCTACGACCTGCTCATGGCCCACGCCGACGCCTGCGAGTGGGTCGGCGACCGCGACGGCCAGCTGGAGGCGATCGACCTGGCCTGCGCCGCCGCGGTCGAGCTCGGCGACGTCGAGCGGCTGGCCCGCGCCGCGGTCCGCACCCCGGACGGTTCGATGTGGCCGGTGCGCGACCTCGACGTCGTGCACCCGCCGGCGGTCGTCGCGCTGCGCCGGGTCCTGCGCGAGCTGCCGGCCGCCGACGGCGAGCTGCGCTGCCGGGCCCTGCTGACGCTCGCCGGCGAGCTGCACTACGCGGACGCGCCGCTGGAGCGCGACGCGCTCGCCGACGAGGGCCTGGCGATGGCCCGCCGGCTCGGCGACCCGGACCTGCTCGTGTGGGCCGCCGGGACCGCGTTCACGGCCGTGTGGCTGGCCGGGAACGCGGAGCGGCGCTGGCGCGACATCGAGGAGGCGATCCGCCTCGCCGAGCTCGACGCGCCGGTGCCCGGCCAGTCGGCGGCCCGCCAGGCCGACCGCACCCGCCTGATCACGTACCGCGCCGTCGCCGCCCAGGAGACGGGCCGCATCGAGGCGATGTGGGCCGACCTGGCCGTGGCCCGCGCCGAGGCCGAGCGGCTGCGGCTGGCGTTCCCGCTGCTCGTCGTCGGCACCATGGACGGGCCCTGGCTGGCCATGCGCGGCCGGTTCGCCGAGGCCGAGACCCGGGTCGCCGAGCTGACCGCCACGGCCGAGCGCACGCTGCTGCCGACCCGGGAGTTCTTCGCGAGCGCCGCGGCGTTCATCCGCATCTGGCAGGGCCGGGCCGAGGAGCTGCTGCCGGTGGTCCGGACGGTGCACGAGGCCCACCCGACCACCTCGGGGGCGATGTTCCTGCTGCTCCTGCTGCACGCCGGTCGCCTGGACGAGGCCGCCGAGGTCAACGAGCGCCGCGTGGAGCACCCGGCCTCGTGGGCGCTGCCGTTCGACCTGTCCGTGGCGGCCTACGCGGCGTTCGCGCTGGCCCGCCCCGCCCAGGCGGCCGACGTGTACCGCCGCCTCGCCCCGCTGGCCGGCCGCACCGCGTCGGCCGGCTCCGGCGCCCCGATCGGCCCGGTCGACGCCTACCTGGCGCTGGCCGCGTCGGCCGCCGGCGAGCCGGAGCTGGCCCGCCGGCACGCCGCCGACGCCGAGGCCCTCATCGAGGCGTGGGACATCCCGGTCTTCGGTGCCTGGTTCGCGCGGGTCAGCGGCCGCACAGCGGGTGCTCGACCAACCGGTCGGCCGCGTGCCGCTGGCGGGTGAAGTCCGCCGCGACTCCGCGATCCATGGAGCGAATCGGCGAGTCAGATGCCGGCGCGGCGGCCGCGCTCCTCGGCCTCGTCGCGGTCCAGCCGGTCCAGGCCGTCGAGGCTGGCCTTCTTCGCGTTGAAGGCGCGGATCCACAGGCCCGCCGCCCAGGCCGCGGCCAGCTCGTCGGCGCTCCACCGCCGGCCGCCGGCCGCCTGGTAGGCGTCGAGGAAGTCCGCCGTCTGCTGCACGGTCGCCGCGTGGGCCGTCGCGCCCGCGGGCCACATCGCGGCGGCCAGGCCGACCACCACCGGCTCGGGCTCGGCGACCGCGCTGTCCCAGTCGTGGACGGCCAGCGGGGCGCTCCCGTGCCACCAGATGTTGTGGGACTCGAAGTCGCAGTGGCCGACGATCGGGTGCAGCGCCGCGACCACGGCGGTCAGGCGGCGGCGGACCCGGGTGCCCACCTCGTCGAGCCAGGACGGGTCGGGGTGCTCGTTCAGGTCCGCGTCGCGGTCGTCCGGGGGCGGCCAGACGCGGCCCTCGTCGTGGTGCCAGCGGGCCCAGGCCGGGGACGGGCGCAGGGACGGGACCGCCGCGACCGGGGGCGCCAGGCGCACCAGCTCGTGCAGCAGGGTCGCGAACGCCGCGGCCGGCGGGAGCGGCGCCGCCGCGGCCGGAGTGATCGCCGTCTCGGCGCTGGCCACCCGGCCGGGCGTGAACGGGTGCGGGCCGGTCAGCGGCTCGGGGCAGGGGAAGCCGGCCCGCCACAGGTGCTTGTGCACGGCGAAGCAGCCGGCCAGGCGGGCCTCCGCCGGGCGGATCTTCACCACGACCCGGCGGCCGTCGGCCAACCGGACGGCGTGGACCGATGACAGGTGCTCGGCGATGTTCGACGTCTGGGCGACCGGGCTGCCGAGCCAGCGGGCGCACCAGGCATCGAGGTCGGTCACGCGGTCACGGTACCGGGCGCGGCTGCGCCGTGGCCATCTCGGCCACCGTCGATAAGGGGCCTCGACGCGCGGCTGGGCGTCGGCGGCGGCCGGGGGCGATTCGGGATGTGGTAGGGAAACTGGGGCTATAGCGCCGGTTTCCCTACCGTGAAACTCAGCGCCGGGGTTTGTACGTGGCCACCGTGAAGTCGGCCGTCCGGTCAACCAGCCGCACCCCGGCGATCGGGGCCACGAACTTCGCCGGCGGCTACCCGGCGGCGGAGCACCTGGTGGGCCCCGGCCACCGGCGGATCGCGGCGATCGGCGGCCACGAGCAGTTCCAGATGGGCACCCCGGGCAGGTACTCGAACGACGAGTTGGCGAGGTAGTAGTCCGCACCGACCCGGCAGACCGACGGGTCGGGGTGGAACCCGGGGAGGATCGGCGGGCTCACACGAGGACGCTATCAGCGACGACCAGCGGAAGCCGGTTCGCCGTCACCGACGCCACGATCTCGCCCGCCCGGACCGCCACCGCCGACAGCAGCGTCGACGTGATGCCGTGCGAGTGCTCGGTGCCGCCCTGCAGGTACACGCCGGCGCGCAGGCCGTCACCGGTCGCCACCCGGTAGTCGCGGCCGACCCGCAGCAGCCGCTCGTCGTCGCGCAGGCAGTGCGGCCCGGCCGCGCCGAGCAGGCGCAGGGCGTCGACCGGGCGGTAGCCGGTGGCGTACACGATCGCGTCGGCGTCGAGCGGCGTGCGGTCGCCGGTGGGCAGGTGCTCGACGACGGCCGTGACCCCGTCGGGGCGCCGGGTCAGCTCGGCGACCCGGGAGGCGTTGAGGATCCGCAGGCGGCGGCGGCCGAGGACCTGCTCGCGGTACACCCGGCGGTAGAGGTCCTCGATGAGGTCGCCGTCGACGACCGAGTAGTTGGTGTTGCGGTGGTAGTCGAACAGCATCCGCTTGACGTCGGTGGGGGCGTCGAAGTACAGGTCGACGGCCCGCGGGTCGAAGATGCCGTTGGCGAAGTTGCTGTCGTCGGCCGGGCTGTAGCCGAAGCGGTAGAACACCGCGCAGACCTCGGCGCTCGGGTAGCGGTCGTGCAGGAACGCGACCGACTCGGCGGCGCTCTGCCCGGCGCCGACGACGACGAACCGGTGCGGCCGTTCGACCGCGAACGACGCCGACCGGTGCAGCAGGTCGAGGTTGTGCCAGACCCGCTCGGACGGCACGACGCCGGGCGGCAGGCTGGACTCCAGGCCGACCGCGACGACGACGTTGCGGGCGCGCAGCACGCGGCCGCCGGCGACGACGTCGACGAGGTCGCCGCCCTCGACCGGCACCACGTCGGTGACGGTGTGCCCGTAGTGGACCGGGACGGCGACCCGGCTCGCGGCCCACTCCAGGTAGTCGTGGAACTCGACCCGCAGCGGGTACATCGATTTGTAATTGATGAAATCGGCGAGCCGGCCCTGGGCGTGCAGGTACGACACGAAGCTGTACGAGCTGGCCGGGTTGCGCATGGTGACCAGGTCCTTGAGGAACGACACCTGCATCGTCGCGTCCTCGAAGAGCATGCCGCGGTGCCAGCCGAACGCGTCCTGCTGCTCCACGAACGCGGCGGACAGGGGAGCCTCGGAGCGGGCGTTGTGCTCCTCGATCGCGATGGCGAGCGCCAGGTTCGACGGGCCGAAGCCGATGCCGACCAGGTCGTACACCGTGGAGTCCAGGGACATCGAATTGCCTTTCGGTCGGCGGGTCACGGGCGGCGGGCGTCGGCGGCGAGGAGGCACTCGGTGACCTCGGCGGCCGTGGCCACCACCCCGCAGCGGTCGGCGACGTGGCGCAGGGCGTCGCGGTGGTGCGCCGGGCTGAAGTCGGCGACGGCGTCGGCGACCACGAACGGCTGCAGGTCGCGCATGAACGCGTCGAGCGTGGTGGCGAGCACCCCGATGTGCGCGTAGACGCCGGTCACGATCAGCTGGTCGCGATCGCCGAGGATCGACGCCAGGGGCGTGCCGACGAAGGCGCTGTAGCGGCGCTTCGTCACCAGGATGTCGTTCGGCCCCGGCGTCAAGGGCTCGACGATGGCCAGCAGATGTTCGTCCGGCGGCGGCCCGTCGCCCCAGAAGTCCTGCAGCAGGCCGCGTTCGGCGCGGCTCTGGCCGCCGGGCTGGGCCGAGTACACGACCGGCAGGCCCAGCTCGTGCGCGTGCTTGCGCAGCGCCGCGATGTTGTCGACGACCCGGGCCAGCAGCGCCCGGTCCGCGGTGCCGAAGGGGGCCAGGAAGTACCGCTGCATGTCGTGGACGAGCAGCGCCGCGCGGGCCGGGTCGGGCCGCCAGTCCACTTTGGACCGGTCGAGACCGAACCCGGTCGGCACGGGGTACGGGGTGATTCGGGGCAGCACGGTTCAGCCTTCCTGCAGGGTGCGCAACGCGGCGCGCAGCTCGCGCCGGCTGACCTTGCCGACGCCGGTGATCGGGAACGCGTCGAGGACCTGGAGCCGGTCGGGGATCTTGTACCCCGCGAGGCCGCGCTCCCGCAGGTAGCGGCGCACGGCCGGCAGGGTGAGGGGCGCCACGCCGTCCCGGACGACGACGAAGGCGCAGCTGCGCTCGCCGAGGTACGGGTCGGGCACCGCCACGACGGCCGCGTCGTGCACGGCCGGATGGGTGAGGAGGTGGTTCTCGACCTCCTCGGCGGCGATCTTCTCGCCGCCCCGGTTGATCTGGTCCTTGGCCCGCCCCTCGACGACGAGGTACCCGTCGTCGCGCACCCGGACCAGGTCGCCGGTGCGGTAGAAGCCGTCGGCGGTGAACGCGGTGCGGTTGTGCTCGTCGGCCCGCCAGTAGCCGCGGATCGTGTACGGGCCGCGGGTCAGCAGATGCCCCACGGTGCCCGGCGGGACCGGCCGGTCGTCGTCGTCGAGGACGAGCAGCTCGTCGTCGGGCGAGATCGGCCGGCCCTGGGTGTGCAGCACGACCTCGTCGGGGTCGTCGAGCCGGGTGTAGTTCACCAGGCCCTCGGCCATGCCGAAGACCTGCTGCAGCTTGCAGCCGAGGACGGGGGTGATCCGCTCGGCGACGGAGCCGGCGAGCTTGGCGCCGCCGACCTGGAGTACCTGCAGGCTCGACAAGCCCCGCTTGCCGGAAAGCGCATCCAGCCACAACAGGGCCAGCGGCGGCACCACCGCCGTGATCGTCACCTGCTCGCGGGCGATCAGCGGCAGTACCGTCGCCGGATCCGCCCGCCGGGCCAGCACGACCCGGCCGCCCGCGTGGAACACCCCGAGGACCCCCGGCGAGGACATCGTGAAGTTGTGCGCGACCGGCAGCACGGCCAGGTAGACGCTGTCCTGGGTCAGGCCGCAGATCTCGGCGCTGGCCCGCACGCTGTACAGGTAGTCGTCGTGCGTGCGCGGGATGAGCTTCGGCAGCCCGGTGCTCCCGCCGGACAGCTGCAGGAACGCGGTCTCGCCGGGCCACGGCCCGGGCGGCAGGCCGGCCGGGTCGTCGTAGAGGTCGGCGAGCGCCGTGAACGGGCCCGGGGAACCGGCGACGATCACCGTCGCCGGCCCCGCCGCGGCGGCGAGGGTGCGGTGGTCGAAGCCCTCGTGGACGTCGGTGGTGACGTACGCGACGGCCTCGGTGTGGGCGCAGAAGTAGCCGATCTCGGCGGCGCGGTGGGCCGGCAGCGCGAAGACCGGCAGGGCGCCGAGGCGGAACAGGGCGAAGACGACGTCGAAGTACTCCGCGGCGTTCGGCAGCTGCACGACGACCCGGTCGCCGCGCCGGACGCCGAGGCGGTGCAGGCCGCTCGCCAGGCGCAGCGCGTTGTCGCGCAGCTCCCGGTAGGTGACGTGCCGGTCGCCGTCGACGACCGCGACCCGGTCGCCGTGCGTGGACGCCCGCTCGCGGAGCAGGTCGTCGAAGGTCTGGCCGGTCCAGTAGCCGCGCTCGCGGTACCGCCGGGCGAACTCCTCAGGCCACATCGTCGCGCTCCGACCGGTCGAGCCCGAGCGCGGCGAGCATCGTGCCGAGCTTCGCGGTCGTCTCGGCAAGCTCGGCCGCCGGGTCGGAGTCGGCCACCACGCCGGCGCCGGCGAACAGGTCGAGCCCGCCCGGGTCGGCGGTGGCGCACCGGATGGTGACCGCCCACTCGCCGTCGCCCGCCGCGTCGACCCAGCCGACCAGGCCGGTGTAGAGGCCGCGGTCGAACGGCTCCAGCTCGGCGATCGCGGCCCGGGCGGCGGCCGTCGGCGTGCCGCACACCGCGGGCGTCGGGTGCAGCGCGGTGGCCAGGGTCAGCGCGGAGACGGCCGGGTCGGCGACCGTGCCGGTGACCAGGGTGGACAGGTGCCACATCGTCGCGGTGCCGACCAGCGAAGGCTCGGCCGGCACGGTGAGCTCGGCGCAGTACGGGCGCAGCGCGCCGGCGACCGCCTCGCTCACCACCGCGTGCTCGTGCCGGTCCTTGGCCGAGCGCAGCAGCGCGGCGGCGCGGCGGTGGTCCTCGGCCGGGTCGGCGCTGCGGGCCGCGGACCCGGCGAGCGGGTTCGCGGTGACCGTCCGGCCGTGCCGGGAGACGAGCAGCTCGGGGCTGGCGCCGAGCAGCGTGCGGCCGCCGCCGACGTCGACGCCGAAGGTGTACCCGCCGGGCTCGCGCGCCGCCAGGGCCCGCACGACCGGGGCCGGGTCGAAGCCGGGCGCGTCGACCCGCAGCGACCGGGCCAGGACCACCTTGGTGTAGGCGCCGGCGCGGATCCGGCGGACCGCCTCGGCGACCGCGGCGGCGTAGCGGTCCGGCGGCGGCACCGGACGGACCCCGGCCACGCCCACCGGCAGGTCCACTGTGGAGGCGGCGGACGGCGGCCCGCCCCGGCGCAGCCGCAGCGGCACGACGAGCTGCGCGGGAGCGCCGGGCGCGAACGGCACGGCGCCGACCACGGTGCGGACCTCGTGGCCGGCCGCCTCGGCCACGCCGAGCACGGCGTCGACCCGCCGCGCCAGGTCGGCCAGGCCGTCGGGGCGGCCGGACGGCGGCACCGCGAAGTAGGTGCCCTCGGCCAGGAGGGTGCCGCGGGGCGAGGCGAACAGCGACGAGCTGCCGGGGCGGTAGCCGGCGAGCAGCTCGGCCGCTGTCGTCGCGGCTGACAGGGTGGTCACGCGGGGTTCTCCCTTCGGGCGGCGGCGCTCAGGCGCGCAGCGTGGCGCCGCCGTCGACGTACAGGTCGTGCATGGTGATGTGCCGCGCCCGGTCCGAGGCGAGGAAGAGCACGGCGTCGGCGATGTCCTCCGGCTCGGCGATCCGGCCGAGCGGGATCCCGGCCCGGAACGCGGCGGGGTCGCCCGCGATCACGGCGGCCGGCCCGGCGTCGGTCCAGAGCGCGCGCTGCATGGGCGTGTCGGTCGAGCCGGGCGCGACGACGTTGCAGCGGATGTTGTACCGCGCCAGCTCCAGCCCCAGGCTCTTGGTGAAGTGGGTGGCGGCCGCCTTGGAGGCGGCGTACGCGGCCATGCCGGCGCGCGGGACGCCGGCCGCGTTCGACGAGACCGTCACGATGACGCCGGAGCGCCGCGGGACCATCCGCCGGGCCACCGCGCGGCTGGCGTGGAAGACCCCGGTCGCGTTGACCGCGAACGTGGCCGCCCAGTCGTCGTCGGCGTAGTCGACCACGGCCCCGGTGCGCAGCACCCCGGCGACGTTGACGAGCACCCCGATCGGGCCGGTGCGCTCGACCTCGTCGACGAGCGCGTCGACCTGCCGGGCGTCGGCAACGTCGACCACGTGGGCGGTGATCCCGGGGTGGTGCTCGACGCCCTTGGGATCACGGTCGGCGGCCGCCACCGGGACGCCCTGGGCGGCGAACGCGAGCGCGACCGCCCGCCCGATGCCCTGCCCCGCCCCGGTCACCAAGGCGATCATGCCGGCCTCCCCGCCAGCGCCAGCTCGCGCTCGGCCTCGGCCTCGGTCAGCTCGACGCGGGCCATGGCGCGGCGCAGGATCGGCGGTCCCATCACCGAGGTGACCACGGCGATGAGGACGACGACGGTGTACGTCGCGATCGAGAGCACCCCGAGCCGCAGCCCGGCCGTGGCGACCACGACCTCGACGATCCCGCGGGCGTTCATCCCGGCGCCGAGCGCGATGCCCTCCCAGTGCGACAGGCGGCTGGCCCGGGCACCGAGGTAGGCGCCGGTGAACTTGCCGACGATCGCGATGGCGAGCAGCGCGACCGCCGCGACGAGCACCTTCGGGTCGGCCAGGGCGGTGAGGTCCATCCGCAGGCCGGCGGTGGCCAGGAACAGCGGCGCGAGGACCGACAGCACGACGGTCCGCAGCGGCGCGAGATCCTGCCAGAGCCTCCGCGGGGCGCCCTCGTCGTCGGCCCGGGCCTGCCCGATGAGGATGCCGGCGACGAACGCGCCGAACAGCGCCTCCATCCCCATCGCATGGGTGGCGGCCGCGCCGAGCAGCACGACGATGACCGCGACGGTGACCCGGGGGCCGCCGTCCTTGGCCCGGCCGGCCAGCCGCAGCGCCCACCGGACGACCGGGCGGCCGACGAGGATCGCGGCGGCGACGAGGCCGAGGAGGTACACGACCGAGAGGCTGACCGTGCCGCCGTGCACGCCGGTGGTCGCCGCCGCCGAGACGATCGACAGCAGGAACCAGCCGACGGCGTCGTCGACCATGCCGGCGCCGAGCGTCAGCTGGCCGATGTCGCGGTGCAACAGGCCCATGTCGGCGAGCGTCTTGGCGATCACCGGGATCGCGGTGACGCACATGGCGACCCCGAGGAACAGGGCGAAGACCGCGCGCTCGGAGGTGTCGGTGAGCAGTGCGGCCGGGACGAGGAACCCCGCGCCGACGCCGAGGGCGAGCGGGACGATCAGCCCGGCCAGGCTGACCCGCACGCCGGTGGCGCCGCGGCGGCGCAGCATCGCGAGGTCGAGCTGCGCGCCGGTGACGCCGACGAGCAGCAGCACGCCGAGCTGGCCGACCGCGTCGAGCAGGTGCAGCTGGTCGGCGTCGGCCGGCAGCACGAACGACAGGGCGCCCGGGGCGAGCGCCCCGAGCAGCGACGGGCCGAGGATGACGCCGGTGAGCAGCTCGCCGACGAGGGCCGGCAGGCCGAACCGGGTGGCCAGGCGGCCCAGCGCGAGCGCCACGAGCAGCAGCAGCGCCGCCTGGAGCAGGAAGACGAGCAGGGCGTGCGGGTCGAGGCTGGGCACCGGGCTACTCATCGTCGTCCTCGTGGTGGTCCAGGTTGACGGTGCCGCGCTTCCAGTAGCCGTCGACCTCCAGCCAGTCCCGGTTGAGGCCGAGGCCGCGCAGGTGGCGGCGGATGGGCTTGAGGCCGCTCGCCTCGCCGGCGATCCAGACGTAGCCGTCGCCCGGGGGCAGCGCGGCCGCCGGGACCGCGGTCTCGAGCGACTCGCCGCGGTCGCGGTGCAGCCAGCGGACGGTGGCGGCGGTCTTCGTGGTGAGCTCCTGCTCCTCGCCCGCGTCGGCGACCTCGACGAACGCGAGCACCGTCGCGCCGTCGGGGAGCTGCTCCAGCCAAGCGGCGAGGGCGGGCAGGGCGGTCTCGTCGGCGCCGAGGAGGTACCAGTCGAAGCTGAACGGCACCAGGTTCGACCCGCGCGGGCCGAGGACGCCGATGCGCTGGCCGGGGGTTGCCCGGGCCGCCCACGACGCGCCCGGGCCGTGGCCGTGCAGGGCGAAGTCGATGTCGAGCTCGCGCTGCTCGGGCCGCAGGTGCCGCACGGTGTAGTCGCGGTAGATCGGCAGCGGCGCGCCGGGTGGCGGAGGCTCCAGGCCGTCCTCGCCGAGCGTCGGCATGACCGGCAGCTCGGCACCCGGCTCGGGGAAGAAGACCTTCACGTGGTCGTCGGGGGCCGCGTAGCAGAAGCCGTCGAGCTGCTCGCCGCCCAGCGTCACGCGGACCATGCGCGGGCTGAGCCGGTGCACCCGGCGGACCTCCAGCAGGCGTGGGGTGAGGTCGTGCCAGACGAGTTCGACCTCGCGGGCGGTGGTCATGCGGTCTCCTTGGGATCCGGGAAGGCTTCGGGACGCAGGAAGGCGAGCAGCTCGGCGTTGAGCCGCGCGGGCTGTTCGAGGTAGCCGTAGTGGCCGGCGTCGGGGATCTCGGCGTACCGGGCGCCCGGGATCGCCTTGGCGACCTCCTGGCAGCCCACGGCCGGCGCGATGAGGTCGTCCGCGAAGCCGACCACGAGGCAGGGCACGGTGATCCCGGCGTACGCGTCGAGGCGGTCGACGTGGGTGCCGAGCTCCAGCCGGGTGGTGCCGCCCGCGCCGGGCGCCGGCAGCTGGAACACGTCGAGCCAGTCCCGGGCCTGGCGGTCGTCGGCGATCGTGCGGGGCGAGAGGTTCAGGGCGGCGCGGACCATCGCGCCGTACTCCGGGGGCAGCGACGTCCCTTCGAGTGCCCGCTCGGCGTCCTCCATGGCCTGCCGGAAGACGTTCCGGCCGCCGAAGACCGCCATGAGCACCGCCCGGTCGACCAGGTCGGGCCGCTGCACGCAGAGTTCGGCGGCGACCCGCGCGCCCATCGACGAGCCGGCGACCCGGCACGGGGCCAGGCCGAGGCGCTCGACGAGCATGGCCGCGTCGGCGACCTGGCCGGCCGCGGTGACCACGGCCGGGGTGTCGCTCGGCGGGATGCCGCGGGTGTCGAAGGTGACCACCCGGTAGCCGGCGGCCACGAGCGCCGGCACCTGGTGCAGGTGCCAGGTCCGGCCACGGGCGCCGGTGCCGGCGATGAGCAGCACCGCCGGGCCGCTGCCGCGCTCCTCGTAGTGCAGGCCGTCGATCAGCGGCACGGCTCCTCCTGGGCGATCCGGCCCGCGCGCAGGCGCACGACGCGGGGCAGGCGGTCGATGGTGGTCTGGCGGTGGGCGATGACGAGCACCGTGCGGTCCGCGCGCAGCCGGGCCAGGGCGGCCTCGATGCGGTGCGCCGTCGCCGGGTCGAGGTCGGCCGTGGCCTCGTCCAGGAGCAGTACCTCCGGGTCGATCATCGCGGCGCGCAGCAGCCCGACCAGCTGGCGTTCGCCGGCCGACAGCCGCTCGCCGCGCCGGCCGAGGTCGGCGTCGAACCCGCCGGGCAGCCCGGCGACCCAGCCGGTCAGCCCGAGCCGGTCGGCGGCCCGGGCGAAGTCGTCCCGCCCCGGCCGGCCGGGCGTGAGGGCCAGGTTGTCGGCGAGCGTGCCGCCGACGAGGTGCACCTGCTGCGGGATGAGGACGAGCCGCCGGCGCAGCTCGCCCGGGTCGAGCGCGGCCAGGTCGGCGCCGCCGAGGCGGACGGTGCCGGTGTCCGGCGAGTACAGGCCGCACAGCAGCTTGGCCAGGGTGGTCTTGCCGGATCCGGTCTCGCCGGCGATGCCGGCGTGCTCGCCCGGTCCGAAGTGGACGGTCACGTCGTGCAGGACCGGGCGGCCGGAGCGGTACGCGTAGCCGACCCCCTCGGCGGTGAGGCCGCTGCCGGGCGCCGGCGGTTCCGCGGCCGGCCGCCCGGGTGCGGTGGCGTCGAGCAGGTCGAGCAGGCGGGCCAGGCCGGTGCGCGACTCCAGCAGCTCGCCGGCGACGAGGGTGAAGTCGTCCACCGAGCTGAACAGGTCGCGGCTGGCGAGCACGAACGTGACCACGACGCCGACCGTGACCACGTCGGCCCCGGCCAGCAGGCCGCCGCCGACGAGCAGCGCGGCGGTGGTCAGGCCCTGCACGATCCAGGTGCCGTCGATCCAGGTCGCGGCGCGCTGGGCGGTGCGGGCCGCCGCGTGGTACCCGTCGGCGTCGGCCCGCAGCCGGTCGAGCCACCTGCCGGTCGCGCCGTCGAGCTGCAGCTGCTCGCGCGCCTGCAGGCTCTCCGCGAACGTGGCCGCGACGGTCGCCTGGGCGGCGGCCTCGGCCGGGTACGCCCGCCCGGCGGCCCGCCGGAAGACCCGGGCGAGCAGCCACATCGGCGGCGCAAACACGACGAAGAGCAGGGCGGACAGCTGCCACGACGAGCTGACGAGGACGATCGTGGTGAAGACCAGGTAGCCGCCGAGGGAGATGAGGTCGGGCAGCTGGCTGCGCACGAACGTGGCCAGCTCGGCGACCTCGACGGTGGAGCGCTGCAGCAGGTCGCCGCCCCGGTGGGCCTCCAGGAACCGCAGCGGGGTGCTGCCGAGGCGCTGCACGACGAGGTCGCGCAGGTCGTGGACGACCCGCTCGCCGGCCCTGGTCAGCAGGACCTCGGACGCCCGCAGCAGCAGCATCCGGGCGACTACCAGGGCGAGGACGGCGCCGGCGGCGCCGAGCAGGCCGTCGCGGTCGTGGTCGAGGAGGCGGTCGACGGCCCGGCCGATGAGCACCGGCACGAGCGTCAGCGCGAGCGTCGACAGGAGGTTGACCGCGACGGCGGCGGCGATCGGGCCGCGGTGCGGGCGCAGGTGCGGCCAGGCCCGGCGCAGCACGCGCCGCTGGTCCGGCTCCTCGCTGAGCATGCGCACGTCAGCCACGACCCACCAGCTCCCCTGCGGTCTCCGCGGCGGCGTCGGCGCCGCCGAGGTCGAGGACGCGGTCGGCGGCGGCGACGACGGCCGGGCGGGAGGTGGCGAACACGATCGTGACGCCAGTTCCGGCACGGCCGCGCAGGCCGTCGAGGATGCGCCGCTCGGTATCCCCGTCGACGGCCGAGGTCACGTCGTCGAGCAGCAGGACCCTGGCCCCGCGCAGCAGGCCGCGGGCGAGGGCGAGGCGCTGCAACTGGCCGCCCGAGACGGCGCTGCCCCGCTCCCCCACCTCGGTGCCGAGGCCGCCGGGCAGCGCCTCGACGAAGTCGAGGATCGCCGCGACCCGGCACGCCCCGCGCAGGTCGGCGTCGGTGATCCGGGACCGGCCGAGGCGCAGGTTGTCCTCGATGGTGCCGGACAGCAGCAGCGGCCGCTGCGGCACCAGCGTCACCGCCGACCGGACGTCGTCGAGGGCGGCGACGCGCAGGTCGGTGCCGCCGTACGAGACCCGGCCGCTCGCCGGGTCGGCCAGCCGGGCCAGCAGGCGCAGCAGCGTCGACTTCCCGGTCCCGACCGCGCCGGTGACGGCGACGAACTCGCCGGGCTCGACGGTCAGGTCCGGCAGCCGCAGCGTGCGCCCCTCGGTCTCGACCGTGAGGTCCTCGGCCCGCAGCGCGCCCGCCGCGGGCAGCCCCACCGGGATCGCCGGGTCGGTCAGGGCGGGCGCGGCGCCGAGCACGGCGCCGATGCGGCCGGCGGCGGTCCACGCGTCGCCGAGCTGGTTGAAGCGGAACGTCAGCATCATGACCTGGCGGCCCAGCAGCATCATCCAGCTGGCGAAGGCGACCAGCCCGCCGACCGAGAACCGGCCGTCGAGCACCGCCAGGCCGCCGGCCGCGACGCCGATCGCGGTGGCGAGCCACGGCACGAACGGCGCGTGCGCCGACCAGGCGGCGGCGACGCGGGCCAGCGCCAGGGTGCGGTCGCGGACGGTGGCGCTGGCCGCGTGGTGCCGCTCGACGAGGACGGTCTCGCCGCCGAGGCCGCGCACCGCGGTACTGGCGGAGAGGAGATCCTCGACGGCGTCCGCGCGGGCGCCGTGCGCGGCGGAGAGGGCCGCGTTCGCCCGTTCATAGCGGCGGGGGTACCACAGGTTGACCAGCACGAGCAGCGGCACCGTCGCCAGCCCGACCACCGCGAGCAGCGGGTCGAGGGTGGCGACGACCGCGACGACCGCCACGAACCCGAGCACGCCGCTGGCCAGCGACGGCACCGTCGACAACCACACGACGACCGTCTCGACGTCGCGGGTGGCCCGCACGACGAGATCGCCGGCCGAGAAGCGGTGCGCGGTCGCCGCGTCCCAGCCGAGCACCCGCCCGGCCAGCCGCAGCAGCAGCGCGTTGCCGGTGCGGACGCCGGCGAGCGTCGACCACCAGCGCATCGCGAACTCGGCGGCGGCCAGCCCGGCGGACACGGCGAGGGCGGCGCCGGCCCACAGCAGCAGCGCCCGCCGGTCGCCGGTGGTGATACCGGCGTCGAGCGCCCGGCCGAGGCACCACGGCAGCAGGATCAGCCCGGCCTGGTACCCCAGGCCGCCGACCCACGACGCGGTCACCCCGCGGGCGGAGCGCCGCAGCGCCCAGCGCAGCACGTCGGCGGCGGTCATGCGAGCACCTCCGCCAGCTGCTCGACGGTCTGCAGCTCCACGAGGTCGCGCAGCCGCAGCTCGATCCCGGCGGCGCGGGCCCGGCTGGTGAGGCGCATCGCCGCGATGCTGTCGCCGCCGAGGTCGTAGAAGCTGTCGTCGGCGCCGACCCGGTCGAGGCCGAGCGCCTCGGCGAACAGCGCCGCGAGCCGCTCCTCGCGGGGACCGGACGGCGGGCGGCCGGCGGCGTACGACGGGCGGGGCAGCGCGGCCCGGTCCAGCTTGCCGTTGACGGTGAGCGGTACCGCCGGGATCGGCACGACCGCGGCCGGGACGAGGTGCGCGGGCAGCCGCTGCCCGGCCCAGGCGCGCAGCCCCACCGGGTCGGCGGGGCCGACGGTGTAGGCGACCAGCCGGCCGCCGTCGGCGACGACCACCGCCTGGCGCACGTCCGGGTGACCGGCGAGGGCGGCGGCGACCTCGCCCGGCTCGACCCGGTGCCCGCGGATCTTTACCTGGTCGTCGGCGCGGCCCAGGTAGTCCAGCCGGCCGTCGGGCGTCCACCGGACGACGTCGCCGGTGCGGTACAGGCGGGCGCCCGGTTCGTTGCCGAACGGGTCCGCGACGAACCGGCCGGCGGTCAGGCCGGGCCGGCGGAGGTAGCCGAGCGCGAGCTGGGCGCCGCCGAGGTACAGCTCCCCCGCCACGCCGGGCGGGACGGGCCGCAGCCGGGCGTCGAGGACGTAGGCGGTGGTGTTGGCGACCGTGCGGCCGATGATGGCCCGCGGCACCTCCCTGACCCGCTGGACGACGGCGTCGACGGTGCACTCGGTGGGGCCGTAGAAGTTGTAGGACTCGGTGTCCGGCAGGGCGGCCAGGGCCGTCCACAGTGGATCCGGTACCGCCTCGCCGCCCACGCCGAGCACGGCCAGCCCGGCGGCGTCGAAGCCGGCCGCCAGCACCTGCTCCAGGTGCGACGGCGCCAGCTCGACGACGTCGATGCCGCGGTCGCGCAGCAGCGCCGCGAGCAGCCGCGGGTCGCGCCGCGGCTCGTCGGTGACCAGGTGCAGCTCGTCGCCGCCGAGCAGGGCGAGCAGCGGCTGCCACGACGCGTCGAACGCGAACGACCAGTTGTGCGCGACCCGCAGCGGCCGGCCGAGCCGCTGGGCCGCCGGGCCGAGGATGCGGTGCCGGTGGCTGTGGAACAGGTTGACCACGGTCCGGTGCGGCACGAGCACGCCCTTGGGCCGGCCGGTGGAGCCGGAGGTGTAGATGACGTACGCCGGGTGGTCGGGGCCGGGCCCGGCCGGCACCGGCCCCTCCGGCAGGGGGCCGTCGAGGTCGAGCACGGCTGTGCCGGGCGGCAGCAGGCCGGCCGTGGACCGGTCGGCGAGCGTCACCACCGGCCGGGCGTCGTCGAGCATGGCGGCGATGCGGGCGGGCGGATACTCGGGGTCGATCGGCAGGTACGCGGCGCCGGACGCCATCGCGCCGAGGATGGCCGGCACGATGTGCTCACCGCGGGGCAGCAGCAGGGCGACGATCGCGCCGGGTCCGGCGTTGCCGGCGGCCAGGGCCGCGGCGACGCGGTCGGCGTCGGCGACCAGCTGCCGGTACGACCACCGTCGGCCGCCGGCCACCAGTGCCGTCGCGTCGGGCGTCCGGTCCGCCCACCCCCGCACCAGGCCCGGCAGGGTCGCCTGCGGGACCGGCAGTTCCCCGGCGTTCCACTCGGCGAGGATGCGGTGGCGCTCCGCCGCGGTGAGGGCGTCCGTTCGGTCGGTCGACCGACCGAAATCGGCGGTGACCTCCGCCGCCAGCGCGACGAGGCGGTCGAGCAGCAGGCGCGCCGTCGCCGCGTCGAAGACGTCCGGGCGGTACTCCAGGGCGAGGTGCAGCCCGTCGTCGTCCGCGGCGACCAGGGTGAGCGGGTAGTGGGTGGCGTCGCGGCCGGTGACCCCGGCGAGCTTGAGCCCGGCGGCCCGCTGGCTCTCGTCGAGCCGCTCCTGGTCGACCGGGTAGCTCTCGAACACCACGAGGGTGTCGAACAGCGCGCCGGCATCGGTGAGCTGCTGGATGCGGGCCAGCCCGAGGTGCTGGTGGTCGAGCAGCGCGGACTGCTCGGCCTGCAGCCGGCCCAGGAAACCGGCCCACGTCTCGCCCGGGGCCAGCCGCACGCGGACCGGGACGGTGTTGATGAACAGGCCGATCGTGTCGCCCATCTCCGGCGGGCGGCCGGCGACGGTGGCGCCGAAGACGACGTCGTCGCGGCCGGTGAGCCGGCCGAGCAGCACCGCCCAGAGGCCCTGGACGAGCGTGTTCGGGGTCAGGCCGTGCGCCCGGGCGAGGGCGGCGGTCGCGGCCGGCAGCTCGGCGGTGACCTCGCCGGGCAGCGAGCCAGGCAACGAGCCGGACAGCGAGCCAGGCAACGAGCCGGGCAACGAGCCGGGCGGCCCGCCGGTGCCGGTGGCGCCGGGCGCGACGAGCGTCGGCCCGGTCAGCCCGGCGAGCGCGTCGCGCCAGGCGGCGACCGCCGCGGCCGTGTCGGCGGCGGCCAGGCCGGCGAGGAAGTCGCGGTACGGGCGGGCCGGCGCGGGCAGCGTCCCGGCGTAGGCGGCGAACAGCTCGCGGGCGACGAGCGGGCCGGACCAGCCGTCGACCAGCAGGTGGTGCTGGGTGAGGACGAGCCGGTGCCGGTCGGCGCCGAGCCGCAGCAGCAGGAACCGCAGCAGCGGCGGGTCCGCCGGGTCGAACGGCGCGGCCCGCTCGGCGTCGGCGAGCCGGTCGGCGGCGGCGCGGCGCTCGGCCTCGGGCAGGCCGGTGAGGTCCTCGGCCCGCCACGGTGGCGGAATCGGCCCCGGGATCGCCTGCACCGGCGTCCCGGTGGCCGTCGTGGTGAACGCGGCGCGCAGGTTGGGGTGCCGGTCGAGCAGGGTGCGGGCGGCGTCGGCGAGCCGCGGCTCGTCGACGGTGCCGTCGAGGTCGAGCTGCTGCTGGACGGTGTAGACGTCGCCGGCGGCGTCGAGGGAGTGCAGGTAGTACAGGCCCTCCTGCAGCGGGGTGAGGGGCAGCACGTCGGTGAGTCCCGGGTACCGGGCCGACAGCTCGTCGAGCCCGTCCTGGTCGACGGCGGCGAGCACGTCCGACGGCGTGAGGCCGCCCCGGGTCGCGGTGAGGCCGTCCAGCGCGGCCGCCCACGCGTCGAGCAGCCCCCGCACGGCCGGCTCGGTGAGGACCCGGCGCGGGTAGGCGGCGGAGATCTCCAGCCGGCCGTCCACGATGGACGCCTCGACGGCGAGCACGTGGCGGGCGGGCAGGTCGTCGCTCGCGTCGCCGCGGGGCGCTTCGACCGGCGTCCACGCGGTGTCGTCAGTTTCGCTCTGGGCGCGGCCAAGGTAGTTCAGCTGGATCGGCGGGGTCGCCAGTCCGGCCAGCGAAGGCGCGGTGGCGGGGTCGAGGTGGCGGAGCAGGCCGTAGCCGATGCCGCCGTCGGGCGCGGCCCGGACCAGCTCCTTGACCTGCTTGAGCCCGGCCCCGGCGGGCACCCGCAGCGGCCGGATCGTGGTGAACCAGCCGACGGTCCGGGACAGGTCGGCACCGGGCAGCAGCGCCTCCTCCCGGCCGTGGCCCTCCAGCTCGACGAGCAGGTCCCGGCCGGGCACGGCGGCGGCCAGCCCGGCGAGGAGCACGTCCTGGACGGTGGCCCGGTACGCCGCGGCGACGGCCGTGACGTCGGCGGGGATCCGCACGGTGACCTGGTCGAGCGTGCCGAGCGTGTCGTCGGGCCCGAGTTCGAGGTCGGCGAACAGTGCGTCCGGGCCGTCGAACTGGGACCGCCAGTACGGCAGCTCGCCCGCTCGTTGCCCGGCCGCTTCGGCGAGGGCGCGGGCCCAGGCACGGAACGGCGTGCCGGGAGCCGTTGCCGAGCCCGCCAGGTCGGCCAGCAGGATCGGCCAGGAGACGGCGTCGACGGCGAGGTGGTGCACGGTCAGCCGCACCTGGTCGCCGGACAGCGACGCGCTCAGCATCCGGCCTTCCGCCGGGTCGAGCGGCGCGCCGAGCAGGCCGGCCGCGTCGACCGCGCCGGGCGGGGGCACGTCCAGGCCCGCGCCCGTCCAGCGGGCCCGCAGCAGGTCGTGCCGGTCGAGCAGGGCCTGCAGGCGGCCGGTCAGGCCGGCCTCGGTCAGCCCGGCCGGCACCCGGACGAGC
Source organism: Dactylosporangium sucinum (assembly GCF_014647515.1). Lineage (GTDB taxonomy): Bacteria > Actinomycetota > Actinomycetes > Mycobacteriales > Micromonosporaceae > Dactylosporangium > Dactylosporangium sucinum. Next base: position 182,543 of record NZ_BMPI01000002.1, read on the forward strand.
AGCGACTGGGTCAGGCGCGGGTCGGCCGCGTCCAGCGCCAGCATGACGGGCGTCGCCGGTACGAAACCCCAGCCCTCCTCGACCGGGGAGGACTCGGACACCACGGGGGTCGCCACCGCGGCGAGGCCCTCGACCGTGGGCCGGGCGAAGACGTCCCGCGCGGTGATCCGCCAGCCCGCGGCCCGGGCGCGGGCGGTGAGCTGCAGCGCGAGGATGCTGTCGCCGCCGAGGGCGAAGAAGCTGTCCCGCACGCCGGCCCGCGGCAGGCCGAGGACGTCGGCGACGAGTCCCGCGAGCACGGTTTCGGCCTCGGTACGGGGAGCGTCGTCCCCGGCCTTCCCGGCGAAGTCGGGCGCGGGCAGCCGGCGCCGGTCGAGCTTGCCGTTCGGGCCGATCGGCAGCTCGGCGAGCCGCACGAACGCGGCCGGCACGAGGTGCTCGGGCAGCGTGCGGGCCAGCTCGGCGCCGGGGTCCCCGGGTCCGCCGACGAGGTACGCGACGAGCCGGACGGCGGGGCCGTCGGTGCGCGCCACGACCGCGGCGGCGGTGACCCCGGGCAGGGCGGTGAGGGCCGCCTCGATCTCGCCGGGCTCGACCCGCAGGCCGCGGATCTTCACCTGGTCGTCGGTGCGCCCGTGGTACTGCAGCACGCCGTCCACCACCCGCGCGAGGTCCCCGGTGCGGTACAGGCGGTCGCCGGGGCCGCCGAACGGGTCGGCGACGAACCGCTGGGCGGTGAGGCCGGGCCGGCGCAGGTACCCGCGGGCGAGCTGGACGCCGCCGAGGTACAGCTCGCCGGTGACGCCGGGCGGGACCGGTCGCAGCCACGGGTCGAGCACGTGGAGCCGGGTGTTCCAGACCGGCCGTCCGATGGGGACGGTCGCAGCGCCGGCGGCGGTGTCGACGGCGTGGTGGGTGACGTCGACGGCGGCCTCGGTCGGGCCGTAGAGGTTGTGCAGCTCGACGCCCGGCAGCACGGCGCCGAAGCGGCGGGCCAGGTCGGCCGGCAGGGCCTCGCCGCTGCAGATGACCCGGGTGAGCGGCAGGTCCCGGGCGTCCGCGTCGCTGAGGAACGCGCGCAGCATCGACGGGACGAAGTGGACGGTGGTGACCCGCTCGCGGCGGATCAGCCCGGCGAGGTACGCGGGGTCGCGGTGCCCGTCCGGTCGCGCGACCACCAGGGTCGCCCCCACGAGCAGCGGCCAGAAGAACTCCCAGACCGACACGTCGAAGCCGGCCGGCGTCTTCTGCAGCACCCGCTCGCCCGGCGCCAGGCGGTACTCCTGCTGCATCCACAGCAGCCGGTTGACGATGGCCCGGTGCGTGACGGTCGCGCCCTTCGGCCGGCCGGTGGACCCGGAGGTGTAGATGACGTACGCGGCGGCGTCGCCCGGCAGGTGCGGTCGCGGCGCCGGCCCGGCGGCCTCCTCGTGCACGTCGTCCGGCGTGACGACGATCGTCGCGCCGGAGTCGGCGAGCAGGTGGTCGTTGCGGTCCTTCGGGTGCGAAGGGTCGAGCGGCAGGTAGGCCGCGCCCGCGCGGTGCACGGCGTGCAGGGCGACGACGAGGTCGACCGAGCGGGGCAGCGCGACGGCGACCACGGTCTCCGGCCCGGCACCCCGCTCGCGCAGCCCGGCGGCGAGCCGGTCGACCCGCGCGTCGAGCTCGGCGTAGGTGAGCTGCTCGTCCTCGAAGACGAGCGCGATCGCACCGGGCGTGCGGGCGGCCTGCGCGGCGAACAGCGCCGGCAGCGTGGTGTCGGGCACCGGCCGCGCGGCCGGGGGCGGGTCGGCCGGCGCCGGGAGCGCCCGCCCGACCGGGGCCGCGGGGGCGGCGGCCAGCTCGGCGAGCAGCGCGCCGTACCGGTCGAGGATCTCCTCGGCGGCCTGCCGCGCGAAGACGTCGGTGCGGTAGGCGAGGCCGAGGCGCAGCCGCTCGCCGGGCGCGACGGCCAGGGTGAGCGGGTAGTGCGGTGCGTCGTCGCCGGTCACCCCGGTCATTCGCAGGCCGCCCCCGCCGGTCGCGGCGTCGAGGCCGGCGGCGTCGAGCGGGTAGCTCTCGAAGATGGTGAGCGTGTCGAACAGGCCGCCTTCGATGCCCGGCCCCGCGAGCCGCTGCACGTCGGTGAGCGGCAGGTGCTGGTGGTCGAGGAGCCGGGCCTGGTCGTCGCGCATCCGGTCGAGCAGCGCGGTCCACGGCTCGGCAGGGTCGAGCGCCACGCGGACCGGGAGCGTGTTGATGAAGAAGCCGATCATGTCCTCGACCCCGGGCACCTGGGCGGGGCGCCCGGACACGGTCGTGCCGAAGACGACGTCGGTGCGGCCGGTGAGCTGCACCAGCAGTACCCCCCACACCGCCTGGACGACCGTGTTCAGCGTCACCTGCCGCTCGCGGGCCAGCGCGACGAGCCGCTCGGTGACCTCGACCGGCAGCTCGCGTTCCAGCTGGCCGGGCCGCTCGGCGAGGACCGCGCCCGCGCCGGGGGCGACCAGGGTGGGCTGGTCCAGTCCGGAGAGGGCCGCCCGCCAGGCGTTTTCCCCGGCGGTACCGTCGGTGGCGCCGAGCCAGCGCAGATAGTCCCGGTAGTTGCGGGGCGCGGGGAGGTCCCGGCCGGCGTAGAGGTCGAACAGCTCGCGGACGGCCAGCGGCGTCGACCAGCCGTCGAGGAGCACGTGGTGGTTGGTGAGGACGAGCCGGTGCCGGTCGTCGCCGGTGCGCAGCAGGCTCATCCGCAGCAGCGGCGGCGTGGCCAGGTCGAACGGGCGGCCGTCGTCGTCCGCCTCGCTCCAGGGCAGCTCGACCCGCTCGCCGACGACCTGGCGGAGGGCGCCGTCGGGGCCGGGGACGAACGAGACCCGGAGGGTGTCGTGCCGGTCGAGGAGGGCCTGGGCGGCGGCGCGCAGGCGGGCCGGGTCGAGGGGTCCTTCGAGGTCGATGTCCTGCCGCACGACGTACGGGTCGACGTCCTGCGCCACCGCCGCGAGGAACGCCAGGCCTTGTTGCAGCGGGGAGAGCGGCCACACGTCGGCGAGCCCGCCGGGCCGGCGCTCCAGCGCGTCGACCTCGTCCTGGGTGAGGCCGGGCAGCGTGAGGTCGCTGGGTGTGCGGCCGCCACCGTCCATCGTGGACAGTGTGGCCAGCGCGGCCAGCCAGTCGCCGGCGAGGCCTTCGACGGCCTCCTCGGTGAAGACGCCGTCGGGATAGGTCAGCGCCATGGTGAGCCGCCCGTCGACGATCTCGGCGTTGATCTCCAGCGCCCTCGTCACGGGCATCGCGGGGTCGGCGTCGCCGCCGAGCCCGCCCCGGGGCGTCCAGGCGCCTTCCGCTGCCGGCGCGTCGCTCACGCGACCGAGGAAGTTGAACAGGATCTGCGGCTCGGCCCGGTCGGCCAGCGCCGCCCTGGTCCGCGGGTTGATCCGGCGGAGCAGGCCGTAGCGGGCGCCGTTGTCGGGCACGGCGCGCAGCTGCTCCTTGACCCGCTTGACGGCGTCGTCTCCCGGGCTCAGGCGGACCGGGTACTCGGTGGTGAACCAGCCGACGGTCCGGCTGAGGTCGCTGCCGGGCACGAGGTGTTCCTCGCGGCCGTGCCCTTCGAGCTCGACCAGCAGTTCCTCCCGGCCGGTCCGCCGGGTGACGGCGACCGCCAGCCCGGCGAGGAGCACGTCGGCGAGGCCGGCGTGGAACGCCTCGGCCAGCCCGGCGACGCGCGCTTCGTCGACCTCGACGGTGACCGTGCGGGCGCTGGCGACGGTGTCCCGGCCCGGGTCGACGTACCGGTCCCCGAGTGGCGGCTCAGGCTGGTCACCGAGTACGGCAAGCCAGTACTCCAGCTGCGTGGCGTCCTGCGCGGCCGCGACGAGCCCGGTGGCCCACTCCCGGAAGGAGGTGCCCGGGGCCGGCAACTGCGGCGCGCGCCCGTCGACGACGGCGTTCCAGGCCTGGGCGAGATCGGCGAGGAGGATCCGCCAGGAGACCCCGTCGACGACGCTGTGGTGGATGGTGCAGCGGACGCGGTCCCCGCTCCACACGACCCTGACCATGCCGCCGCGCTCGGGCTCCGGTTCCCCGGTCTCGTACCGGACCACCTGTTCGGCGTGGATCGTCCCGGGCGGTGCGACGCTGAGCCCGGTGGCGGTCCGGGTGGCCCGGAGCAGGTCGTGCCGGTCGAGGAGCACCTGGACGACGGCATGCAGCCGGTCGAGCGTGAGCCCGTCGGGGGCCCGCAGCTCCATCGACTGGCTGTACCGGCCGGACGCCCCGACCTCCCGCAGCCACGCGAGCATCGGCGTGTCGGGCAGGTCCCCGACCCCGCTCCCGGCGGTCCGACGCGGCTCGGCGGGTGTGGCGACGGCGGCGAGCGCGGCCACGGTACGCAGCTCGAACACCTGCCGCGGCGTGATCCGCAACCCGGCGGCCCGGGCGCGGGCGACGAGCTGGATGCTGACGATGCTGTCACCGCCGAGCGTGAAGAAGCTGTCCTCGACCCCGACGGCGGGCAGCCCGAGCACCTCGGCGAACAGCCCGGCAAGGACTTCTTCGGCGGCCGTCCGGGGCGCGTCGCCACGGACGAGGGCCCCGAAGTCAGCGGCGGGCAACGCCCTACGGTCGACTTTCCCGGCGATGGTGACGGGCAGGTGTTCGAGCTGGACGACGGCGGCCGGCACCAGGTGCTCCGGCAGCCGGTCGGCCGCCCACCGGCACAGGTCGGGCACGTCCCCGACGACGTAGGCGACGAGCCGCCCGTCAACGGCAACCACGACAGCCTGCCGCACAGCCGGATGCTCGGCGAGGACGGCGGCAACCTCCCCGGGCTCGATCCGGAACCCGCGAATCTTCACCTGATCATCGGCCCGCCCGACAAACTCCAGCGACCCGTCAGCGCCGGCCCTCACGACGTCCCCGGTCCGATACATCCGCTCCCCCGACTGGAACGGATCGGCAACAAACCGAGTGGCGGTGAACCCCGCCTGGTTGAGATACCCCCGGCCCAACTGCGCCCCGGACAGATACAACTCCCCCGCAACCCCCGGCAGCACCGGCCGCAACCAGCCGTCCAACACATAGCCGCGGGTGTTCGCGATCGGATGACCCACCGACGGCGTCGCACTGTCAGCCACCCACGCCATCAGGGTGTCCACGGCACACTCGGTCGGCCCGTACAGATTCACACCAACCGTGCCCGGCGCCTCCCGAAGCGCGGCCCAGATCCGCGGATCGGCGGCCTCTCCCCCGAGCGCGACCATCGCCGGGCGATGCCGTCCCCCGGCAAGCAACCCGGCCGCGACGAGCGGCCCCGCCAACGACGGCGTGACATCGAGAAAGTCGATCCGATGCCGATCGACGTACGCGACGAACAACTCCGGATCCCGCCGCGTCTCGTCATCCAGCAGATGCAGCTCATGACCCGCGACGAGCCACAGCAGCCCCTCCCACGACGTGTCGAACACCGTCGCCGCCGACAACGCCACCCGAACGCGCGAACGCCCCTCCCGACCGCGGACCCGCTCCATCAGCCGTGATCGATGATGCTCGAAGAGATTCAGCAAACTCCGATGCTCAACAAGCACACCCTTCGGCTTCCCCGTCGACCCCGACGTATAAATCAGGTAAGCAGCCGAACGCGCATCGATTACTAAAGAAAGTTCGGCCTCGGCAACGGCAACGGGCTCGGCAACGACCTCGGCCAACAGCTCCGGCGTGACGACCACCGCCGGGCCGGCATCCTTCAATAAGTAATCAATGCGCTCCTCCGGATAGCCGGCATCGACCGGCAGATACACGCCACCCGACACCAGCACCGCAAGCCAGGCAACAATCGCGTCCTCAGTCCGCGGCAACACCACCGCCACCACCCGCTCCGCACCCACACCCCGCGCCACCAACACCCGCGCCAAACGCTCCACACGCACCCAAAGCTCGCCATACGTCAACGCCACCGCACCGAAACGCACCGCCACCACATCAGGACAAGCAGCCACCGTCGACCGCAAAACGTCTACCAACGTCCCCACCCCGACACCGACCGATGCGTCCCCCGCAGCGACCGACGACCCCACAGCGCCCGCCTCGAACGCCGGCGGGAGGTGGGCCAGGCGGGTCGACGGGTTTGCGGCGAACGACGCCAGCAACGCCCGCAGGCGGGTCAGTGCGTGGTCGGCCTCCGGGCGGGGCAGGACGTCCGGGCGGTGCTCCGCGCCCAGGTGGAGGCGGTCGCCGGGGACCACCGTCAGGGTCAGCGGGTAGTGGGTCGCGTCCCGGCCGGTCACCTCGGCCAGTCGCAGGCCCGCCGCCGCCTCCAGCGCGCGCAGGCCGGCGGCGTCCAGGGGGTAGCTCTCGAACACCAGCAGCGTGTCGAACAGCGGGCCGATCCCCGCCTGCCGCTGGATCGCGGCCAGGCCGACGTGCTGGTGGTCGAGCAGCGTGGCCTGCTCGGACTGCAGGCGGGACAGGAAGGTGTGCCAGGTGTCGTGCGGGCTCGGGCGCACCCGCACCGGCACCGTGTTGATGAACAGCCCCACCATGTCCTCGACGCCCGGCAGGGTCGCGGGTCGGCCGGAGACGGTAACACCGAAGACGACGTCGTCGCGGCCGGTCAGCTCGCCGAGGACCAGGGCCCAGGCGCCCTGCACGACCGTGTTCACGGTCAGGCCCAGGGCGCGGGCGCGCTCGGTGAGGGCGGTGGTCTCGGCGGCACCCAGGTACGCCTCGACCAGCTCGGGCTCGGCCGCCGCCGGGGCGGCACCCGGGCGCACCAGCGTGGCCTCCTCGACGCCGGCGAGGGCGGCGCGCCAGGTCGCCTCGGCGGCGGCCCGGTCCTGGCGGGCGACCCACGCGAGGTAGTCCTTGTACGGGCGGGCGCGCGGCGGCTCGTTCCCCGCGTACAGGGTGAGCAGGTCGCGCACCAGCAACGGCGCCGACCAGCCGTCGAGCAGGATGTGGTGGCTGGTGAGCACCAGCCGGTGCCGGTCGGTGCCGAGCCGGATCAGCAGCCAGCGCAGCAACGGCGGCCGCGCGAGGTCGAACGGCCGCCGCCGCTGCGCAGCCGCAAGCTCCTCCGCACGCGCAACCGCGTCCGCCGACGTGGAGACGTCGGCCTCGGTCCAGTCGGCCTCGACCGACGACGGGATGAGCTGGACCGGCTGACCGGCCTTGCGCGGGCGGAACGCCGCGCGCAGGTTCGCGTGGCGGTCCAGCAGCGTCTGGGCCGCCGCGCGCAGCCGGGGCGCGTCCAGCTCGCCCTCCAGTGTCAGGACCTGCTGGACGACGTAGACGTCGGGGTCGCCGGACGAGTACGTCGACAAGAAGTACAACCCCTCCTGCAACGGCGACAGGGGCAGGATGTCCTGCAGGGTCGTCACGAGAGCCTCCACTCGTCCTCGAACTCGTCGATCTCGTCCTGGCTCAGCGTCACCAGGGTCAGGTCGGACGGGGTGTGCCCGCCGGCCCCCGGCGCCTCGGCGGCCGTCCGCAGCCGGGCCAGGGCGTCCAGCCACAGCTCGCCCAGCCGGGTCACGTCGGCGGCGGTGAGGACGCCGTCGAGGTACGTCATCCGGATCTCCAGCGACGGGCCGGTCGGGCGGTCGGCGGTGCCGGCGTTGATCTCCAGCGGCTGGGCGACCGGGAAGTCCGGGTCGAGGCCGTCGCCGAGCGCGTCGCCCTCGGGGGCCGCGACCCAGTCGGCGTCGTCGCCGGCGGCGCGGCGGCCGAGGTAGTTGAACAGGATCTCGGGGGCCGGCGCGGCGGCGAGCCGGGCGGCGGTGTCCGGGTTGAGGTACCGCAGCAGGCCGTACCCGGCGCCGTTGTCGGGCACGGCGCGCAGCTGCTCCTTGACCCGCTTCAACGCCGCCGCGGCATCGTCGCCGCCGGGGTCGAGGCAGACCGGGTACTCGGTGGTGAACCAGCCCACGGTCCGGGTGAGGTCGCTGCCCGGCACCAGGTGCTCCTCGCGCCCATGGCCCTCCAGGCGCAGCAGCACGCCCGAGCCGGCGGTCGCCGGGCGCTCGGGGCGCCACGCGCGGACGGCGAGCGCGAGGCCGGTGAGCAGCACGTCCTGCACCCCGGCGTGGAACGCCTCGGGCACGGCGGTGAGCAACGGCCGGGTGTCCTCGGTGGACAGTCGCACGACGTGCTCGCGCTGGCCGGCAACGGTGGCGCGCTCCGGCGATCCGGCACCCAGCGACCAGGCCGGACCATCGACGATGGACAGCCAGTACGGCAGCTCGGCCGAACGGTCGCGGGCGGTGGCGGCCAGGCCGCGGGCCCAGCCGCGCAGCGAGGTGCCGACCGGAGGCAGCTCGGGCCGCGCGCCGCGGGCGACGCTCGCCCAGGCGGCCGCGAGGTCCCCGGCCAGGATCCGCCAGGAGACGCCGTCGACGACGAGGTGGTGCGCGACGAGCAGCAGCCGCCCGGCGGCCGGGAACCAGACGGCCTGCAGCATCCGGCCGGCCTCGGGGGCGAGCCGCCGGACGGCCGCGAGGTGCTCGTCCTGGAGCGGACCGGCGGCGACGCGGACCAGGTCCGCGGCGGTCACCGTGGCGGCCGGCGGCACGAGCAGGCCGGCGCCCGTCCAGCGGGCCCGCAGCGCGTCGTGCCGGTCCAGGACGGCCTGCAGGATCGCGGCCAGGCCGTCGCCGGTCAATGCCGCCGGTACTCGCAGCAGCAGCGCCTGGCTGACGCTGCCGATCGGCGCGTCCTGGTCCCGCAGCCAACCCATGATCGGGGTCAGCGGCACCTCGCCGATGCCCGCGCCCGGAGGCTCGAGCGCCGGGGCGGTGGCGGCCGGACCGACCACGGCGGCGAGCCCCGAGACCGTCTGGTGCTCGAAGACCTGCCGGGCGGACAGTTCGAGCCCGGCGGCGCGGGCCCGCGACACCAGCTGCAGCGCCACGATGCTGTCGCCGCCGAGGCCGAAGAAGCCCTCGTCGACGCCGACCTCGTCGAGGCCGAGCACCTCGGCGAAGAGCGTGGCGAGCAGCTCCTGCAGCCCGGTGACCGGCCGCTCGACGACCCGCTCCACCGCCGGCTCGGGCAGCGCGGCCCGGTCGACCTTGCCGCCCGCGGTGCGGGGCAGCGCGTCGAGCACCACGACGACGGCGGGCACCATGTGCGCGGGCAGCCGCCGCGCGGCGAACGAGCGCACCGCGTCGGCAGGCGCTGTGCCCTCGACGTAGCCGACGAGCCGGTCGTCGCGGGCGACGACGAACGCGTGGCGCACGTCCGGGTGCGCGGCCAGGGCGGCGGCGACCTCGCCGGGCTCGATCCGGAAGCCGCGGATCTTCACCTGGTCGTCGGCCCGGCCGAGAAACTCGATCTGCCCGTCGGCGGTGCGGCGGACGAGGTCGCCCGTGCGGTACATCAGGGATCCCGGCGGCCCGTAGGGATCGGCGACGAACCGCTCGGCGGTCAGGGCGGGCCGGCCGAGGTAGCCCCGGGCCAGTCCGGCGCCGGCCAGGTACAGCTCGCCGGGGACGCCGGGCGGCACGGGCAGCAGCGCCGCGTCGAGCACGTGGGCGCGCTTGTTGCGGTCGGGCCGGCCGATGAGCACCGGGCGGCCGGGCTCGCACACCCAGTAGGTCGAGTTGACGGTCGCCTCGGTCGGGCCGTACGCGTTGAGCATCCGGTGCGTCGGCGCCCACCGCTCGACCAGCTCGGGCGGGCAGCGGTCGGCGCCGGTGACGACCGTGACGCCGGGCGGCAGCGAGCCGGCCGGGACGGCGCCGAGCGCGGCCGGCGGCAGGGCAAAGTGGGTGATCCGCTGGTCCCGCACGAAGCCGGCGAACGGCGCGCCGAGCCGCGACGCCTCCGGCACGACGACGAGGGTGGCGCCGCGCAGCAGGGTGACGGCGAGCTCGGCGACGGTGACGTCGAAGCTCGGCGACGCGAACTGGGCGATCCGGTCGCCGGCCGCGACCCGCCACAGCTCGGCGAACGTGTCGGCGAGGTCGCCGAGGCCGGCCTGCGGGACGACGACGCCCTTGGGGCGTCCGGTGGAGCCCGAGGTGTAGATGACGTACGCGGCGTGCGCGGGCCGCAGCGGCGCGAGCCGGTCGGCGTCGGTGACCGGCGCCGGGTCGCCGTCGTCGGCGGCGTGGAGCACCGGGGCGCCCTCGGCGATGACGAGCACCGGGGACGCGTCGGCGGCCAGCCCGGCGACCCGCTCGGCCGGATAGGCCGGGTCGACCGGCAGGTAAGCGCCGCCCGCCTTGGCGATCGCCAGCTCCGCGACGAACAGGTCGGCCGAGCGCGGCAGCAGCACCATGACGATCCGGTCGGGCCCGACGCCGTGAGCGATGAGCCGCCGGGCGAGCCGGTTGGTCCGGGCGTCGAGCTCGGCGTACGTCAGGCGGACCGCGCCGTCGACGAGCGCGACCCCGTCGGGCGTGCGGGCGACCTGCGCCGCGAACAGCTCGGGCAGCGTCGACGCGGGCCGCGGCGCGTCGGTGCCCTGCCAGTCGGCGGCGAGGGCGGCCCGCTCGGCCGGCGACAGGACGTCGAGTTCGGACACCCGCCGCCGGGGCGCGGTCACGGCGGCGTCGAGGAGCCGGACGAACCGCTCGGCGAGCGCGACGACGGTCGGCCGGTCGAAGAGGTCGGCGCTGTACTCGACGACCCCGCGCAGGCCGTCGTCCTCGGTGACCACGATGCCGAGGTCGAACTGGGCGACGCCGGTGTCGACGGGCACCGGCTCGGTGTCCAGGCCGGGCAGGCCGGGCAGCTCGCCGGGCACGTGCTGGAACGCGACCATCACCTGGAACAGCGGGTTGCGGGCCAGCGACCGCTCCGGGTTGACGGCCTCGACGACCCGCTCGAAGGGCACGTCCGCGTGGCTGAACGCGGCGAGGTCGGCCCGGCGCACCCGGCCCACCAGGTCGGCGAAGGTGGGGTCGCCGCTGACGTCGGCCCGCAGCACCAACGTGTTGACGAAGAATCCGGCAAGCGCGTCAAGGCGCTGGTCGGCCCGGCCGGCGACCGGGCTGCCGAGGGGGATGTCGGTGCCGGCGCCGAGCCGGCTGAGCAGCGCGGCGAGGGCGGCCTGCACGACCATGAACGCGGTCGCGCCGGTTCGGCGGGCGAGCTCGCGGATCCCGCGGTGGGTTGAGGCCGGCACGACGAACGGGACGATGCCGCCGGCGTGCGAGGGGACGGCGGGCCGCGGCCGGTCGGTGGGCAGCGGCACCTCGGCGGGCAGCCCGGCCAGGGCCTCGCGCCAGAAGGCGAGCTGGCGCTCCTGCTGTTCTTCGAGGATGTGGTACTGCCACAAGGCGTAGTCGGCGTACTGCACCGGCAACGGATCCCAGTCCGGCGCGGCCCCCCGGGCACGGGCGGCGTACGCGACGCCGAGGTCGGCGACGAGCCGCCCCTCCGACCACTCGTCGGTGACGATGTGGTGCAGCAGGAGCAGCAGGACGTGCCGCTGCGGCCCGACGGCGAACAGGTGCGGCCGCACGAGCAGCTCGCGCGCGAGGTCGAACCCGTGCCGGGCCGCGACCGCCAGCCGCTCGGGCAGCTCGTCCTCGGTCGCCGCGGCAAGGTGCCACTCGGGTTGCGGCTCGGCGAGGATGCGCTGGGCGGGCCGCCCGTCGACGGTCGGGAAGACGGTACGGAGACTCTCGTGGCGGTCGAGCACGTCGTCGAGCGCGGCCCGCAGCGCACCGACGTCGAGCGCTCCGGTGAGCCGCAGCGCGAACGCGACGTTGTACGTCGGCCCGGCCCCATTGAGCTGGTGGTGCAGCCAGAGCCGGTGCTGGGCGGGCGAGACGGGCAACGGCTCGGGCCGCTCGCGAACGCCGAGGACCGGCCCGCCGCTGTCACCGCCGCGCTCGATGTGCGCGGCGAGCCCGGCGACGGTCCGCGCGTCGAACACGGCCCGGATCGGCAGCGAGACATCGAACACGCCCCGCACGCGCGCGGCGAGCGCGGTGGCGGTGAGCGAGTGCCCGCCGAGGGCGAAGAAGTCGTCGCCGGTGCCGACGGCGGGCAGCCCGAGCACCTCGGCGAACAGGCCGGCAAGGATCTCTTCGGTGGCGCTGCGCGGCGCTGCGCCACCGGCGGCATCGCCGAACTCGGGCGCCGGCAGCGCTGTGCGGTCAACTTTCCCAGCGACGGTGAGGGGTATCTGTTCGAGCTGGACCACGGCGGCCGGCACGAGGTGGTCGGGCAGTCGCTCGGCGGCCCACTGCCGCAGCTCGGGCGCGTCCCCGACGACGTAGGCGACCAGCCGCCCGTCGACGGCGACCACGACGGCCTGGCCAACGGCGGGATGCTCGGCCAGGGCGGCCGCGACCTCACCCGGCTCGATCCGGAACCCACGGATCTTCACCTGGTCATCGACCCGCCCGACAAACTCCAACGACCCATCGGCTGCCGCCCTGACCACGTCCCCGGTCCGATACATCCGCTTTCCAGGCCGGAACGGATCGGCAACAAACCTCGCGGCCGTCAACCCAGGCCGGTTGAGATACCCCCGACCAAGCTGCGCCCCCGACAGATACAGCTCCCCCACGACCCCGGGCAGCACCGGCCGCAACCAGCCGTCCAGAACATGGGCGCGGGTGTTGGAGATCGGATTGCCCACCGACGGCGTCTCGCTGTCGGCCACCCAAGCCATGAGGGTGTCCACGGTGCACTCGGTCGGCCCGTACAGATTCACACCAACCGTGCCCGGCGCCTCCCGAAGCGCGGCCCAGATCCCCGGATCGGCGGCCTCTCCCCCGAGCGCGACCATCGCCGGGCGATGCCGCCCCCCGGCAAGCAGCCCGGCCGCGACGAGCGGCCCCGCCAACGACGGCGTGACATCGAGAAAGTCGATCCGATGGCGATCGACGTACGCGACGAACAACTCCGGATCCCGCCGCGTCTCGTCATCCAGCAGATGCAGCTCATGACCCGCGACGAGCCACAGCAGCCCCTCCCACGACGTGTCGAACACGGTCGCGGCGGACAACGCCACCCGGATGCGTTCCCGCTCCATGAACCGTGATCGATGATGCTCGAAGAGATTCAGCAAACTCCGATGCTCGACGAGCACACCCTTCGGCTTGCCGGTCGAGCCAGATGTATAGATGACGTAAGCAGCCGACCCCGGATCGATTACTGACGAAAGTTCCGCATCGGCGGCCGCTTCGAGCAACAACTCCGGCGTGACAACCACCGCCGGGTCGGCATCCTTCACCAAGTAGTCAATGCGCTCGGCCGGGTAGCCGGCGTCGATCGGCAGGTAGGCACCGCCCGACACCAGCGCCGCCAGCCAGGCGACAATCGCGTCCTCCGTACGCGGCAGCAACACCGCCACCACCCGCTCCGGACCCGCACCCCGCGCCACCAGCACCTGGGCCAGACGCTCCACACGCCCCCACAACTCGGCATAGGTCAACGCCACCGCACCGAACCGCACCGCCACCGCATCCGGGAAAGCAACCACCGTCGAACGCAAAACATCGACCAACGTCCCCGCAGGGACATCGACCAGCGCCTCCGCCCATGCATCGGCCGGCTTCTCCTGAACGTGCGGCGCAGATGCCGGCGGGAGGCGCGCCAGCCGCGTCGACTGGTCGTCCGCGAACGACTCCAGCAGCCGCGCGAAGCGGTGCAGGATCCGTGACGCTGCGCGGTCCGTGTACAGGTCCGGGCGGTGCTCCAGGCGCAGCCGCAACCGGGCGCCCGGCACCACGACCAGGCTCAGCGGGTAGTGCGTGGCGTCCACCGGGATGCCGCCGCCGATCGTCAGGCCGGGCACCGCCGGCACCGCGGTGCCCGTCGGGTAGCTCTCGAAGACCGTCAGCGTGTCGAACAGCTCGCCGCCGACATCGGTGAGGCGCTGGATGTCGGCCAGGCCCAGGTACTGATGGTCGAGCAGCGCGGCCTGCTGCGCCTGCAACCGGGCCAGGTACGCGGCCCACGAGTCGGCCGGGCGGGGGCGCACCCGCACCGGGACCGTGTTGATGAACAAGCCCACCATGTCCGCCACGCCCGGCAGGGTCGCCGGGCGGCCGGACACCGTCGCGCCGAACACCACGTCGGTGCGGCCGGTCAGCTCGCCGAGGACCAGGGCCCAGGCGCCCTGCACGACCGTGTTCAGGGTCAGGCCGTGCCGGCGGGCGGCGGCGGTCAGGCGGGCGGTGGCCGGGGCGTCGAGCAGCACCTCGGCGACCTGCGGCAGCAGCGCGGCGCGCGGGGCGGACGGCGCGACCAGGGTCGGCTCGTCGACGCCGGCGAGCGCCTCGCGCCAGGCCCGCTCGGCGGCCGGGTGGTCCTGGGCGGCGAGCCAGGCGAGGTGGTCGGTGTAGGGGCGGGGGGCGGGGCCGGGCCGCCCGCAGTACAACTGGAACAGGTCGCGCATCGCGAGCGGGCCGGACCAGCCGTCCATCAGCAGGTGGTGCTGGGTCACGACCAGCCGGTGCTCGTCCGGGGCGAGCCGGACGAGCACGAACCGGAGCAGCGGCGGTTCCTGCAGGTCGAACCGGCGGCGGCGCTCAGCGGAGCAGAGGTCGGCCAGGGCCCAGCCGGGGTCGTCGGCAACGTCGACCTCGGTGAACGGGACCTCGACCGCCGGCGGGACGAACTGGACGGGGGTGCCGGCGGCGGTACGGTCGAATCCGCCGCGGAGGTTCGGGTAGCGCTCCAGCAGGGCGGCCGCCGCGCTCCGGAGCCGGGCGGCGTCGAGCGGGCCGGTGAGCGTGTACACCTGCTGGACGGTGTAGACGTCGGTGTCGTCGGCGTCGAGCGCGGACAGGAAGTACAACCCGTGCTGCAGCGGCGACAGGGGCAGGACGTCGACGAGGCCGGGCCGCCGGGCGGTGAGCTCGTCGAGCGTCTCGGCGTCGAGGCCGGCCAGCGGCACGTCCGACGGGGTGAGCGCGCCCGCGCCCGGCTGGCCGGCGGCGACCTGCACGGCGACGAGCGCGGCGAGCCAGTCGTCGGCGATGCGGTGCGCGTCGGCGTCGGCGAGGGCGCCGGCCGGGTACGCGAACTCGGTCCGCAGCGCCGGCCCGTCCGGAGTGTCCACGGTGGACGCGTTGACCGCGAGCCGGTGCCGCACCGGCATGCGCGGGTCGGCGGTGGCGTGCGCGGGCGGCAGCTCGGGGGCGATCCCCCAGTCCCCGGCGTCACCGGCGGTGAAGCGGCCGAGATAGTTGAACAGCACCTCCGGTTCCTGGTGGGGCGTGCTTCCCCGGAGGTACCGCAGCAGCCCGTACCCGACGCCGCCGTCCGGCACCGACCGGAGCCGCTCCTTGACCCCGCGGACGACGGCGGCCACGCCACCGGCGGCGGCGGGGAGGCGGACCGGGTACTCGCTGGTGAACCACCCGACGGTCCGGACGAGGTCGGCGCCCGGCACGAGCTGCTCCTCGCGGCCGTGGCCCTCCAGCGCGACGAGCGGTTCGGCGGCGGCGCCCGTACGGCGGGCCAGCGCGAGCACGAGCCCGGCGAGCAGCACGTCCTGGACGCCGGCCCGGAACGTCTCGGGGACGGTGGTGAGCAGCGGCCCGGTGACCGACGGGTCGAGGGTGACGGTGATGCGCCGCAGGCCGCCCGCGGTGCCGGTGGTGGGGTCGACGGCGCGCCCGCCGAGCGCGGTGACCGGGCCGGCCAGCGCGGCCTGCCAGCGGTCCCAGTCGGCGGTGGCCGCCCGCAGGCCGGTGGCCCAGGCCCGGAACGGCGTGCCCTCCGGCCGCGGGGTCTCGCCCCGGGCGGCCGCGGCCAGGTCCTCGGCGAGGATGCGCCACGAGACGCCGTCGACGACCAGGTGGTGGGCCACGAGGAGCAGCCGGTCGCGGTCCGGGAACCACACCGTCTGCAGCATCACGCCGGCGGCCGGGTCGAGCCGGTCGGCCGCGGCCTCGCGTTCGGCGGTGAGGCCGGCGAGGTCGGCTCCGCGGACGGTCCGCAGCCGCGGGTCGACCGGGGCGTCCGGCACGTCGAGCGCCCACCGGCCGGCGTCGGTGAGCAGGCGGGCGCCGAGGAGGGCGTGCGGGGCGAGGGCGGTCCGCAGGACGCGGTCCAGCTCGGCCGCGTCGAGGCCGGCCGGGGTCCGGAGCAGGAGCGCCTGGGAGTACCGGCCGACCGGGGCGTCCAGCTCGCGCAGCCAGGCGATGACGGGCGTCTCGGGAACCCGGCCGTGCCCGGCCGCCGGCGCGTGGGCCGGTCCGTCCGCGACGGGCGCGGCGACCCGCGCCAGGGAGGCGACCGTCTGGTGCTCGAAGACGTCCCGGGGCGCGAGCCGCAGGCCGGCGTCGCGGGCCCGGGACACGAGCTGGATGGACAGGATGCTGTCGCCGCCGAGGGCGAAGAAGCCGTCGTGCCGCCCGACCGCGCCCGGCTCCAGCCCGAGCAGAGCCGCGAACAGCGCGGCCAGGGTCTCCTCGGCCGGGGTTCCGGGCCGCTCGGTCGCCGTCGCCGCCGCGGGGGCGGGCGCGGGCAGCGCGTCCCGGTCCACCTTGCCGCTCGCGGTGAGCGGCAGCGCGTCGAGCACCACCACGACCGGCACGATCGCCGCCGGGAGCACCGCCGCGGCGTGGTCGCGCAGTTCGGCGGCGGTGGCGGCGGAGCGCAGGACGGCGTAGGCGACCAGCGTCGCGTCGCGCTGGACGACCACCGCCTGGGCCACCGCCGGGTGGGTCTCGACGACGGCGGCGACCTCGGCCGGTTCGACCCGGAAGCCGCGGACCTGGACCTGGTCGTCGGTGCGGCCGAGGAACTCCAGCTGCCCGTCCGCGGTGCGCCGGACGAGGTCCCCGGTGCGGTAGAGGCGGGCGCCGGGGGTGTACGGGTCCGCGACGAACCGCTCGGCCGTCAGCGCCGGTCGGCCGAGGTAGCCGCGGGCGAGGCCGGTGCCGCCGAGGTACAGCTCGCCGGGGACGCCGGCCGGGACGGGGCGCAGCCGGGCGTCGAGGACGTGGGCGGTGCGGCCCGGGTCGGGACGGCCGATGAGGACCGGGGTGTCCGGGGTCGCAGGCCAGGTGGTGGCGGTGACGGTGGCCTCGGTGGGGCCGTACGCGTTGACCAGCCGGCGGCCGTCCGACCAGCGGCGGACCACGTCCGGCGGGGCGGCCTCGCCGCCGATGGTGAGCGTGACGCCCGCCGGGATCGCGCCGGCCGGGAGGGCGGCGAGCAGCGCGGGCGGCAGGTCGGCGTGGGTCAGCCGGGCCGCGGTGACGAACTCGCCGAGGGCCGCGCCGAGCCGGGCCTCCTCGGGCACCACGACGAGCGTGCCGCCGGAGAGGATCGACGCGGCCAGCTCGCTGATCGCGACGTCGACCGCCGGCGAGACGAACTGGGCGACGCGGGCGCCGGGGCCGGTGCCGAACGCGGCTCGGACGCCGGCCACGAGCGCGGTCAGGCCGGCGTGCGGGACCACGACGCCCTTGGGGCGGCCGGTGGACCCCGAGGTGAAGATGATGTAGGCGGCGTGCCCGGGCAGCACGGGCACGAGCGGCGCGAGCCGGTCGGCGTCGTCCGGGGCCGCGTCCGGGGCGTTGATGACCAGGACCGGGTTCGCGTCGGCGAGCTGCTGGTCGATGCGCGCCTGCGGGTGGTGGACGTCGAGCGGCAGCAGGCAGGCGCCGGACTTCGCGACGGCGAGGACCGCGACGACGAGGTCGGCCGAGCGCGGCAGCCGCACGGCGACGACCCGCTCCGGTCCGGCCCCGCCGGCGATCAGGCGCCGGGCGAGCCGGTCGGCGAGCGCGTCGAGGTCGGCGTAGGTGAGCGTGCGGCCGCCGTCCTCCACGGCGGGAGCGTCGGGCCGGGCCGCGACCTGCTCGGCGAACAGCTCGGCGAGGGTCCGCGGCGGCCCGTCGAGGGCCGCCCCGCGCAGCGGCGACCGCTCCGCGTCCAGCACGAGGTCCACAGTGGACAGCGGTGCGCCGGGGTGCAGCGTCACCGCCTCCAGCAGGCGCAGGAAGCGGGTGGCCAGCGCGGCGGCGGTCGGCGGGTCGAAGAGGCCGGTGCGGTACTCGATGCTGCCCTCGAGACCGGAGGGCCGCTCGGCGACGTCGAACGTGAGGTCGAACTTCGCCGTGCCCGTCGCCACCAGCCGCGGGGTCGCGCGGATGCCGGGGAAGCCGGCGACGTCGGGCAGGGCCGCCTGGTAGGAGACCATGACCTGGAACAGCGGGTGGTGGGCCAGCGAGCGCTGCGGGTTCAGCGCCTCGACCAGCTGCTCGAACGGCAGGTCCTGGTGCGCCAGCGCGGCCAGGTCGAGGGCGCGGACGCGGGCCAGCAACGCGGCGAACGACGGGTCGCCGGAGACGTCCGTGCGCAGGACGACGGTGTTGACGAAGAAGCCGACGAGCCGCTCCAGGGCGTCCTCGCCGCGGCCGGCGACCGGGGTGCCGAGGGGGATGTCGGTGCCCGCGCCGAGCCGGCTGAGCAGCGCGGCGACCGCGGCCTGCACGGTCATGAACAGCGTGACGCCGTGCTCGCGGGCCAGTTGCCGCAGGGCGTGCGAGAGGTCCGGCGGGATCGGGAAGGTGACCGTGCCACCGGCCGCGGACGCCCGGGCCGGGCGGGGACGGTCGGCCGGCAGCCGCAGCGTCTCGGGGGCGCCGGCGAGGGCCGCGCGCCAGTACGCGAGGTGCTCGTCCATCGGCAGCCGGGCCTGCCAGGCGGCGTAGTCGGCGTAGCGCACCGGCAGCGGCGCCCAGGCCGGCGCGCGCCCGGCGGCGCGCGCCGCGTAGGCGGTGACCAGGTCGTCGAGCATCGGCGTGAGCGACCATTCGTCGCCGGCGATGTGGTGCACGAGCAGCAGCAGGACGTGCCGGCCGGGTCCGGCCGTGAACACCGTGGCCCGCAGCGGGGTCTCGGTGGCGATGTCGAACGGGACCCGGACCGCGTCCTCGACCGCGCCGTCGGTCAGCGCGAGCACCGCGAGCCGGACGCCGGTCCCGCGGACGACCGGGACGGGCGCGCCGTCCCGGTCGGCGAAGACCGTGCGCAGCGGCTCGTGCCGGGTGACGAGGTCGGCCAGCGCGGCGCGCAGCGCGGCCAGGTCGAGCGGGCCGTCGAGGTCGAGCGCCAGCGGCAGGTTGTAGGTGGCGCTGGGCCCGTCGAGCCGGGACAGGAACCACAGCCGCCGCTGGGCGGGCGACATCGCGTTCCCGCCGGTGCCGGGCAGCAGCGCCGGCCGGTCGGAGGCCGCGCCGGCGGGGAGGCGTTCGGCCAGGCCGGCGACGGTCGGCGCGTCGAACACGTCGCGCAGCGCCAGGTCGGCGCCGAGGACCGCGCGGACGCGGGCGGTGACCCGGGCGGCCAGCAGCGAGTGCCCGCCGAGCGCGAAGAAGTCGTCGCGGGCGCCGACCGCGGGCACGCCGAGCACGTCGGCGAAGATCCCGGCGAGCAGCTCCTCGGCCGGCGTGCGGAACGCCTCGGTCGCCGGGGTCGCGGCCACGGGTGCGGGCAGCGCGCCCCGGTCGAGCTTGCCGTTGGGCGTGGTGGGCAGCGCGTCGAGCGCGACGAACGCGGCCGGCACCATGTAGTCGGGCAGCGCCTCGGCGGCCCTCCGGCGCAGGACGGCGACGTCCGGCAGCGGCCCGACGACGTAGGCGACCAGCCGCCGGTCGCCGGGCCGGTCCTCGCGCACGATCGCCACCGCGCGCTGCACCGCCGGGTCGGTCTCCAGGACCGCCTCGACCTCGCCGAGCTCGATCCGGAAGCCGCGCAGCTTCACCTGGTGGTCGACCCGGCCGAGGACGTCGAAGGTGCCGTCGGCGCGGCGGCGGGCGAGGTCGCCGGTGCGGTACATGCGCTCGCCGGCGTGGTAGGGGTCGGCGACGAACCGGGACGCGGTGAGGCCGGGCCGGCCGAGGTAGCCGCGGGCGACGCCGGCGCCGGCCAGGTACAGCTCGCCGGGGAAGCCGTCGGGCACCGGGCGCAGCGCCGCGTCGAGGACGTAGGCGCGGGTGTTCCAGATCGGGCCGCCGACGCCGACCGTGTCGTCGGTGAGCCGCTGGGCGGTCGACCAGACGGTGGTCTCGGTGGGCCCGTAGAGGTTGGTCACCTCGGCGGCGTGCTTGCGCAGCTCGGCGGCCAGCTCGGGCGGCAGCGCCTCGCCGCCGGCGAGCACCCGCAGCCCGCTGAGCGCCGGCGCCCCGCCGGGTTCGTCGACGAGGGCCCGCCACAGGGTCGGGGTGGCCTGCACGACGGTCGCGCCGGTCTCCCGCACGAGGGCGGTCAGTGCCGCCGGGTCCTGCACGGTCTCCTTCGGCGCGAGGACGACCGCGGCGCCGTCGAGCAGCGGGAGGTACAGCTCGAGCCCGGAGATGTCGAAGCTCACCGTGGTGACGGCGACGAGCCGGTCGGCCGGCCCGAGGGGCACCGTCTCGCGCATCGCGAGCAGGAAGTTCACCAGGTTCTCGCGGGTGACGACGACGCCCTTGGGGCGGCCGGTCGACCCCGACGTGTAGAGCACGTAGGCGGCGTCGTGCGGCCGGTGCTCGACGGGCGGGCAGGGGGCGTCGACGCCGGACAGCACGGAGAGCTCGGCCGGCGTGACCACGAGCGCGGGGGCGCTGTCGGTGACCATCCACTCCAGGCGGTCGGCCGGGAAGTCGGGGTCGAGCGGCAGGTAGGCGGCGCCGGTGCGCTGCACAGCGAGGAGCGTGACGAGCAGGTCGGCGGTGCGGGGCAGGCAGACGCCGACGATCCGGCCGGGCGCCGCGCCGCGCGCCGCGAGGGCCCCGGCGAGCGTCTCGACCCGGGCCGCGAGGTTCGCATAGGTCAGCGAGGCACCGCCCGGCGCGACCACGGCGACGGCGTCCGGGGTGCGGGCAGCCTGCGCGAGCCACAGGTCGGTGAGCCCGGCGGCGGGCAGCGCGCGGGTGGTGTCGTCGACGACCGGCCGGGCGAGGCCGAGCCGGCCGGTCGGCGTCTCCGGCGCCGCGGCGGCGAACGCCGCCAGCAGGTCGGCGAGGCGCGCGGCGTGCCCGTCGAGGGAAACCGAGGTGTAGCGGGCCGGGTTCGCGTCGAGCACGACCTCCAGGACGTCGCCGCCCCGGTCGTCGACGGTGATCGACAGGTCGTCGACCGGGCCGGCGGAGAGGTAGCGCGGGGTGCCTGTCAGGCCCGCGAAGGAGAGCGCCGCACCGAACGGCTTGATGTTGACCCACGGACCGACGAGCCGCCGATCGCCGCCGACGAGCCCGAGGTCGCGGCGGATGTCCTCACCGCGGTAGCGCTGATGACGGCGAATCTCGCGGATCTCGGCCGAGACGCGCCCGACGAGGTCGCCGATGGTGTCCGCGGGCGCGACCGGCACCCGCAGCGGCAGCACGTTGACCGCCGTGACCGGCACCTTCGCGGCGACCGAGCCGAGCCGGCCCATCATCGGCAGGCCGAGCACGGGCTCCGCGCTGCCGGTGAGCCGGTGCACGTAGACGGCGACGGCGGCGAGCAGCGCCTCGACCCGGGTGGCGCCGAGCCCGGTCAGGCCGCGGCCGGCCGCCGCCGGCAGCGTGATCCGGCGGCGCAGGAACGTCGGGCTCGGCCGGGCCGGGCCGGGGGCGAGCGCGGGCACCTCGACGCCGGCCAGGTGCGAGCGCCAGAAGTCGCGGTCGGCGGCGAAGCGCGGCGAGGCCCGGTAGGCGGCGTCCTCGGCGACGACGTCGCCCAGCCGGCCGAAGAAAGCTTCGCCGGGCAGTGAACCGTCCTCGGTGAGCGCGGTGTACACGGTGGCGAGGCGCTGCGAGAGGAGGGCGAACGTGTACGCGTCCATCACGATGTGGTGGCAGCGCTGGTACCACGTCCAGCGCCCGGGGCCGCGCCGGATGAGCGCCTGCGCGAACACGGGCCCGTTCGCGAGGTCGATCGGGGCTGCGAGGTCGGCGCGCAGCCACGCCTCGGCGGCGGCGTCGTCGAGGTCGAGGACCGTCAGCGCCCAGTCGAGCCGGTCGGCGACCTCCTGCACCGGGCCGTCGCCGGCATCGGTGAACCGGGCCCGCAGCGCGTCGGACTCGGCGACGACGGCGCGCAGCGCCCGCTCGAACCGCGCGGGGTCGAGCTCGCCGGCGATGTCGACGCAGGCGGCGGTGGTGAACGCCGGCCCGGGGTCGAGCTGCTGGGCGTACCAGACGCCGGCCTGGGCTCCGGTGAGGTCGAGACGGTCGGGCACGTGGGGGCTCCTCGCTGGTGGTGCGCGCAGCGCAGGCCCCGCCGCGCCGGACGGGCGCGACGGGGTGCGGTGAGGTCGGCGGCCGGCCGTCAGCCGGCCGCGTCCATCTGGGCGATCAGGCTCTTGGGGCGCATGTCGGTCCAGTGCGTCTCGACGTAGTCGAGGCACGCGGCCCGGCCCTCCTCGCCGAAGACGGCGGTCCAGCCGGCCGGCACGTCGGCGAACGACGGCCACAGCGAGTGCTGGCCCTCGTCGTTGACCAGGACGAAGTACCGGCCGTCGGGGTCCTCGAACGGGTTGGTCGTCATCGTGCCTCCTCCACCCGCGCGGCGGGCTCCAGCCAGGACAGCCCGTCGGGCGCGGGCACCAGCCCGCCGTCGAGCAGCGGCAGCTCGCGGGCGGCGGCGCCCTGGACGCCGCGGACCTGGATGTTGTTCATCTCCTGCATGACCTCCCGGACCACGGGGGTGCCGAAGAGGTGGTGCATGCGCTCCCCGGACGGCGTCTGCATGTCGCCGGTGCGCTCGACGGCGTCGGCCAGCGCGCCCGAGGAGTCGCGGAAGGCCGCGAGGGCGTTCTCGCCGGAGTGCACGCCGCCGACCAGGCTGACGAATGCCTCCAGGTCGGTGGTGGCGAAGTTGGTGACCTTGCGGGCCTTCCAGAAGTACGACTCCTCGTTGCTCTGCATGTCGTAGAACGCGGAGAGGAACTCGTAGAAGACCCGGTACTCGCGGCGGTACCGGCCCTCGAACTCGCCGAACGCGCGCTCCTCGGCGACGTCTCCGGCGAGGACGCTGTTGATCGACCGGGCGGCCAGCAGGCCGGCGTAGGTGGCCAGGTGCACGCCGGTGGAGAAGACCGGGTCGATGAAGCAGGCCGCGTCGCCGACGAGCGCCATGCCGGGCCGGTGGAAGGTGCTGTTGGTGTACGAGTAGTCCTTGCGGGTGCGCAGCTCGCCGTAGACGCCCTCGGTGACCCGCGTCGCGTCGGACAGGAAGTCCTTGACGATCGCGCAGCGGTCGACGAAGCCGAGCAGCGCCTGTTCCTGGTCGCCCTGCAGGCGCGCGGCGTGCTCCCGGCTGATCACGGCGCCCACGCTGGTCAGCGTGTCGGACAGCGGGATGTACCAGATCCAGCCCTCGTCGAACGCGGCGCAGAGGATGTTGCCGGAGTCGGGCGCGGGCAGCCGCTTGCCGCCCTCGAAGTAGCCGAAGAGCGCGATGTTGCGGAAGAACTCGGAGTAGACCCGCTCGCCGCCGACGTGCTGGTGGACCCGGCTGCGGTTGCCGGAGGCGTCGACGACGAACGCCGCGCGGACCTCGCGCTCGACGCCGTCCGGGTCGGTGTACCGCACGCCGCGGACCCGCTCCTCGTCGTCGACGACGCCGGTGACCGGGCTGTTCTCGCGCACGTCGACGCCGTGCCTCGCCGCGTTGCGCAGCAGGATCTCGTCGAACTTCATCCGCTCGACCTGGTACGCGTGCGACGTCGGGCCGGACAGCTCCGGCGCGATCGCGAACAGGAAGTTCCACGGCACCGGGTTGGTGCCCCAGCGGAAGCTGCCGCCGCGCTTGACGGTGAACGCGGCCCGCTCCAGCTCCTCGGTGACCCCGAGCAGGCGGCCGATGCCGTGCACGGTCGACGGCAGGAGGGACTCCCCGATCTGGTACCGCGGGAAGGTCTCCTTCTCCAGCAGCACGACCCGGTGTCCCCGCTTGGCCAGCAGCGTGGCCACGGTGGACCCGCCGGGTCCGCCCCCGACGACCACGACGTCGGTGTTCTCGATGATCGGGCTCAACGCTTCCCCTCCAGCAGGTCGAACCACGCGGCGACCGTCGGCTCCTGGGCCAGCTCGAGGTAGCCGGCCGCGAAGCCGGCCTCGCGCCAGCGGGTCGCCAGGCTCATCAACCGGATCGAGTCGAGGCCGAGGTCGATGAGGTTCTCGTCGTCGGCGAAGCTGCCGGGCTCCTCGGCGAGCACCTCGGCGACGTCGCCGCGCAGCTGTTCCAGGCTCATCGATGGGCTCAGGGGTGCGGTCATGCGGGGTTCCTTCGGTCCTTCGCGCGGGCGCACCGCGCTGCGGGCTTGCGCTCGGTCTGATGTGGACGCCCAGGCCTGCGGGGCGCCTCGGTCGGGTTGCCGGGGCCCGGGCGTTGCGACGATCCGCGTTCCGTGATCTCCAGACCCCCGCGGCGCCGGCTGTTCCCCCGCCTTCACCCGCCGCGTGGGCTAGTTAGGTTAGGCTAACCTGATTATTTCGCCCAAGTAAAGGCGCTTCAGCCCTCTTTTGGCGCCAGGCCGCAAAACAGCAGCGCAGCCCGCTTGTGACCGAGATCGCGCACGCCCAGCGACTGGAATCCGGCGCCGGCGAACATCCGCAGCGCGACCTCGTGCCGCTCGTCCGGGTCGGCCAGCACCCGCGGGCAGCGCGGGTCGGCCAGGAACAGGCCCTCCGCGACGGCCCGCACCAACGCCCGGCCCAGGCCCTGGCCGGTGCGGTCACGGTCCCCGATGGCGAGGTGGATGCCCAGGTCGTAGGGGTCGGCGGGGTACCGCAGCCCGACCACGTCGCGCGGGATGCGGTAGATCTCGACGTACGCGAGCGGCGAGCCCGCGTAGGAGACCAGGTACGGCCGCGAATGCTCGCCGGCCAGCTGCTCCGCGATCGCCCCGGCCCACCGGGCGGGCGGCCAGGCCTGCTGCCAGAACCGCTCCACGTGCGGCTCGTTCATCCACGCGCTGACCAGCCCGGCGTCGTCGGCCGTCAGCACCCGGGCCGCCCACGGGTCGGACAGCCGCGGGGCGGGCGGCGGCCCCGCCGCGACGACCGCCGCGGCGAGACCTGCCGTCACCTCACGCGTGGACACTCAGGAAGCCGCCTTGGCGGCGGTGGAGACGAGCGGCACGACGTTCTCGATGATGTACTGCACCGACAGCGGCGTCGGCGTGCGCAGCGACGAGAACTGGGCCTCGGTCAGCGCCACGTAGGCGCCGCGCTTGACCACGTTGAGGCTCTTGAACAGCGCGTTGCCCTCCAGCGCGGTCTTCAGCCCGTCCTCGGTGTAGTAGGCGAGCAGCACGTCGGCGTCGAGGACGCTGACCTTCTCCAGGCTCACCTGGACCGCGAACTCCTCGCCCGGCAGGCTCGCCACGCTCGGCGCGAGCGTCATGCCGAAGTCGTTGAGCATCTTCACCCCGGCGTCCTTGTCGGAGCGCAGGACGCCGACCGAGCCGGCCTCCCAGACCTGCGTGATGGCGAACTTCTTGCCGGCCAGCTCCGGGTGGTCGGTCTTGACCTTGGCGATCCTGCCCTCGACGTCGGTGACGATCTTCTCGGCCTCGGCCGTCCGGCCGACCGCCTTGGCGACCTGGCGCAGCGTGGTCTGCCACGGATCCTCGAAGGCGCCCGTCGTCTCGTACGCGGTGGTCGGGGCGAGCTTGCTGAGCTTGGCGTACTCGTCGTCGATGTAGTAGTCGCCGCCGGCCAGGATGAGGTCCGGGTTGAGCGCGGCGATCTTCTCGACGTCGAAGCCGGTGTCGCCGGCCGTCAGCACGGTCGGCGAGCCGGTGAGCCGCGGCTTGGCCCACGCCGTGACGCCGCCCTCGCCCGAGGACTCGGCGATGCCGACCGGCTGGACGCCGAGCAGCAGCAGCGCGTCGAGGTCCGCGTCCGAGAGCGCGACGATGCGCTTCGGGGCGGCGGACACGGTGGCCGTGCCGAGCTTGTGCGTCAGGCTGACCGGGTAGCTTGCCGCCGCGCCGGCCGAGGCCGGCGACGAGGGCTCCTCGGTGTCGCTGCCGCACGCACTGACCAGCGCGAGCGCGGTGGCGAGCGCGACGCCGGCCGCCGCGGCGCGACGGGCGGAGCGCAGGGAAAAGGCCATGGGGACCTCACAGTCGAAGTTAGGTTAGGCAAACCTAAGCTACGATCTCCCGCGAAGGCAAGGCCGGCGCCCTGCTGTGGTAAGGCTAACCTTCCATTGCCGTCCAGCGATACCTCGGAGGCGAAATATTCATGACGGCCACTCTCCGGCTCGCCCGGCCGGCGCGGTCCGGACGGTCCCGGCCCCGCCGCGGCGCGGCGCTCGCCGCCCTGGCCGCGGCCGTGGCCGCCGCCGTCGTGCTCAGCCTCGCGGTCGGTGCGCAGGCGCTCACCCCGGCCGAGGTCTGGCACGCGATCGTCGGGCCCGAGCCCGGCGCGCAGGCCACCGCGATCGTCCGCGACCTGCGCCTGCCCCGCACGATCCTGGGCCTGCTGGTCGGGCTGGCCCTCGGCGCGGCCGGCGCGCTGACCCAGGGCCATACCCGCAACCCGATCGCCGACCCCGGCCTGCTCGGCATCTCGGCCGGCGCCGCGTTCGCGGTCGTCATCGGCATCCAGCTCGGCGCGGACGCGCTCACCGGCTACGTCTGGTTCGCCTTCGCGGGCGCCCTGCTCGCCAGCGTCCTCGTCTTCGGCATCGCCGCCGGACGGCAGGGCGGACCCACCCCGGTCGCGCTCGCCCTGGCCGGCATGGCGATCAGCTC
Source organism: Dactylosporangium sucinum (assembly GCF_014647515.1). Taxonomy (GTDB): domain Bacteria; phylum Actinomycetota; class Actinomycetes; order Mycobacteriales; family Micromonosporaceae; genus Dactylosporangium; species Dactylosporangium sucinum. Next base: position 209,175 of record NZ_BMPI01000002.1, read on the forward strand.
GCTGCTCTCGGCGTTCACCCAGGCGATGCTGCTGGCCGACGACGCCAGCCTCAACGTCTTCCGCTTCTGGGTGGTCGGCTCGCTGTCCGGGCGCGACGCCGGCGTGGCCGCCCAGGTGACGCCCTTCATCGCCGCCGGGCTGCTGCTGGCCCTGGTCAACGCGCCCGCCCTCAACGCCCTCGGCCTCGGCGAGGACGTGGCCCGCGCGCTGGGCCAGCGGGTGTTCGCCGCCCGGGCGGTCGGTGTGGCGGCGATCGTACTGCTGACCGGCGCGGCCACCGCCGCCTGCGGCCCGATCGGCTTCCTCGGCCTGGTGGTCCCGCACGCCGCCCGCGCGCTGACCGGCCCCGACCACCGCTGGCTGATCCCGTGCTCGGCGCTGACCGGCGCGGCGGCGCTGCTGGCCGCCGACGTCCTCGGCCGGGTCGTGGTCCGCCCGGCCGAGCTGCAGACCGGCATCGTCCTCGCCGCCGTCGGCGCCCCGTTCTTCATCGCCCTGGTCCGCCGCCGCCGCGGCGTGGTGCAGCTGTGACAGCCCTGCTGGTCCGGCCGGCCGGGCGCCGGCTGGTGCGCGCGGGCCGGCTCTCCACCACCGTCTCCGCCCGGTCCGTCGTGGTCGGTGCCGCCGGCCTGGTCGCCACCGCCGCGGTCGCCGTGGTGAGCATCGGTCAGGGCAGCTTCACGATCGCGCCGGCCGACGTCGTCGACGTGCTGCTCGGCGGCGGCACCGGGGCGCAACGGCTGGTCGTGCTCGACCTGCGGCTGCCCCGCATCCTCACCGCGCTGCTCGTCGGCGCGGCGCTGGCCGCCTCCGGTGCGCTGACCCAGACGTTCACCCGCAACCCGCTCGCCAGCCCCGACGTCCTCGGCGTCACCACCGGCGCGTCGCTGGGCGCGGTCGCCGTCATCGTGCTCGCCGGGCCGGCCTCCGGTGCGGTGCCCCTGGCCGCGCTGGCCGGCGGGCTGGTCGCGGCGACGCTCGTGTACCTGCTGGCCTGGCGGCGCGGCGTCGACGGCTACCGGCTGGTGCTCGTCGGCCTCGGCGTCGGCGAGATCGTGCAGAGCGGCGTGTCGTGGTTCCTGGTCCGGGCCGAGATCGTCGACGCCGCCCGGGCGACGGTGTGGCTCAACGGCTCGGTCGCCGGCGCGGAGTGGGCCCAGGTGCGGCCGCTCGCCGGCGCGCTCGCCGTCCTGCTGCCGCTCGCCGTGGCGACGTCGTTCACGCTGCAGGCACTGCAGTTCGACGACGACGTGACGCGGTCGCTCGGGGTACGGCTGCAACCGGCGCGCCTCGCGGTCGTCCTCACCGCCGTCGCGCTCGCCGCCGCGGCCGTCTCCGCCGCGGGGCCGGTCGAGTTCGTGGCGTTCGTGGTACCGCAGATCGCCCTGCGCCTGTGCGGCGGCTCGCGCCCGCCGCTGCTCGTGTCGGCGATCCTGGGCGCGCTGCTCGTCTCGGCCGCCGACCTGGCCGCCCGCACGGCGCTGCCCGACCGGGAGCTGCCGGTCGGGCTGGTGACCGCGATCGTCGGCGCCCCGTACCTGCTCTGGCTGCTGATCCGCACGAACCGAAGGGTGTCGGCATGACCGCACGGCTGCGCGCAAGCGGGTTGCGCCTCGGCTACGGCGACACCGTCGTCGTCGACGGCCTCGACCTCGACGTCCCCGACGGCGCGGTGACCGCCGTCGTCGGCCCCAACGGCTGCGGCAAGTCGACGCTGCTGCGCGCCCTGGGCCGGCTGCTGCGCCCGCGCGCCGGCGAGGTCCTGCTCGACGGCCGCCGGCTCGACCGCATCCCGACCCGCGAGGTGGCCCGCGCCATCGGCATGCTGCCGCAGAGCCCGGTCGCCCCCGACGGGCTCACGGTCGCCGACCTGGTGATGCGCGGCCGCCACCCGCACCAGAACTGGTTGCGCCAGTGGTCGAGGGCGGACCAGGAGATCGTGACCGAGGCGCTGGAGTGGACCGACATCCGCGACCTCGCGGACCGGCCGGTCGACACCCTGTCCGGCGGGCAGCGCCAGCGGGCCTGGATCTCGATGGCCCTCGCGCAGGGCACCGAGATCCTGCTGCTCGACGAGCCCACCACATACCTCGACCTGAACCACCAGATCGACGTGCTGGACCTGGTCGCCCGGCTGCACCGCGAGCGCGGCCGCACGATCGTCATGGTGCTGCACGACCTGAGCCTGGCCGCCCGCTACGCCGACCACGTGGTCGCCATGCGCGACGGCCGGATCGTCGCCCAGGGCCCGCCTTCGTCGGTGTTCACGGTCGACCTGCTGGCCGACGTTTTCGGCCTGGCCGCGCTCGTCGTCCCCGACCCCGCCACGGGCACCCCGCTCGTCGTCCCGCTCCCCCGCCCGGCTCGCGCCGAGTCCCCCGTTCCCGCCCCGGCGACATAGGGGAACACGAATGGTGCGGCAGCCTTTATAGTGGTACTGATCGATGGTTCCCATGCGTTCACATGGTGAATGTTTCGGGACGGATGCCGGTCTGCCACAAGTTACATAACCGGTAAATATGCATATCGATCACAGTTGGGGATGGCCGGTCGGACCTTCGGGTGCGATGATCGTGCAGGTTTCGAAATGCACGTTGCGAGCCGGCCCGGGCGCCGCGATGCCCGGGTCTGTGGGGGTGTTTGATGTCCACCGTCCAGGAGATCGCCGCGCGCAAAGCCGGCACCGTTGGGTTCCACCGGGCGGTGCCCCGGCTCGCCCGTGATCCGCTCGGCGCGCTCGTCGGCTTCGCCGAGCAGGCCGGCGGCGAGGTCGTCCGGGTCAACCTCGGCGCCTTCCGACCATACCTCGTCTCCAACCCGGCCCACGTGCAGCACGTGCTGCGCGACAACGCGGCGAACTTCACGCGCGACGGCAAGGGCATGCTCTGGCGTTCGGTCAAGCGGCTGTTCGGCGAGGGCATCCTGGCCGAGGGGCAGGTCTGGGCGGCGAGCCGCAACACGCTGCAGCCGCTGTTCACCGCCAAGCGGGTCGACGCGCTCGTCGACGGGCTGGCCGCGGCGGTCCACGAATCCGTCGCGCGGCTCGACGAGCCGGCCCGGGCCGGGACCGTGGTCGACATGGGCACCGAACTGTCGACGATCGTGTGCGGCGCCATCATGCGGGTGCTGTTCGCCGACAAGGTGACCGTGCCGGAGGCCCTGCGCATCGTCGAAGCGCAGAACACCATCGCCACCGCGATCGTCTTCCGGCTCGTCGTGCCGTTCGTGCCCAACGCGGTGCCGATGCCGGGCGACCGGCCGTTCCGCGACGCCGTGCAGCAGATCGACGACATCCTCCTGCCGATCGTGCGGACCGCCCGCGAGCGCGGCGGCGACGGCAACGACGGCGACGACATCATCTCGACGCTCGCGCGGGCGGTCGACGCCGAGGGCCGGCCGATCGACGAGCGGCAGGCCCGCAACGACACCGTAGCCATGTTCGCCACCACGACCGAGACCACATTCGGCGTGCTCACCTGGCTGTGGCCGATCCTGCAGGCCCACCCGCACGTGGCCGAGCGGCTCTACGAAGAGGTCGACCGCGTGGTCGGCGACGGGCCGATCACCCGAGCCCAGCTGGGCGAGCTGACCTACACCAAGATGGTCCTGGAGGAACTGCTGCGGCTGTACCCCGTGGGCTGGCTCATCCCGCGCGTCAGCGTCGCCGACGACGTCGTCGGCGGGGTGCACATCCCGGCCGGGTCCGACCTCCTCGCCAGCCCCTACATCACCCAGCGCATGGCCACGTTCTGGGACCGCCCGGACGAGTTCGATCCCGACCGCTTCGCCTCGCCGCGGGCCGAGCGGCGCCACCGCTACGCGCACTACCCCTTCGGCGGCGGGCCGCACCAGTGCCTCGGGCAGTACCTGTTCTACCTGGAGGCGCAGCTCATCGTCGCCACGATCCTCAGCCGGTTCCGCTTCCGGCTGGCCGATCCGGCGATCCCCGAGCCGCAGGTGGCGGCGTCGCTGCGGCCGAAGACGAAGGTCGAGCTGACGCTCCTGCCCCGCGACCGCGCCCTGATCTGAGCCGGGCCCGACATATGTCCACGATGGACGGAGCGCTCGGCGGCGAGCTGGCCGCCGCCGCCGAACAGGGCCGGATCTCCGGCCTGGCCGCCGGCGGCCAGCGCGACCTGCGGGCGACCGCCGCCGCCTACCCCGAGCTGTTCCCGGCGAACCCGTTCGACCCGGCGGTGTTCGGCACGATCGCCCTGGCCACCGCGTTCGGCGCGCCGTGGTGCACCCGCGAGCAGCTGCGCATCGCCAACCTGACGGCGCTGTGGGTGTTCGCCGCCGACTGGCGGATCGACTACCTCGCGCGCGCCACCGACGACGTCGACGGCGTGGTCGAGCGCTGCCTGTCCACCGCCGACGGTGCCGAGCCCGACGCCGGCGACCACCTGTCGCGGTTGCTCGCCGCCATCCGCGACGAGCTCGCGGCCGCGCCGTCGTTCGCGGCGCACCGGCCCGCCTGGCGCGAGGAGCTGCGGCGGATGCTCGCCGCGATGCGCCGCGAGTGGGCCTGGAAGTCCGCCCGCACGCTGCCCGATCTCGAGGTGTACCTCGACAACGCCGACAACTTCGGGTCGTCCTGGGTCAACGTGTCGCACTGGCTCGTCGCCGGCGAGCCCGGTGCCCTCGACCACCTGCCGGCGCTGACCGCGGCCGGGCGCGAGGTCCAGCGGGTGCTGCGCCTCGTCAACGACCTCGCCACCTACGAGCGCGACGTCGGCTGGGGCGACCTCAACGCGCTGCTGCTCGGCGCCGACCGCGACGAGGTCGGCCGGCTCATCGGCAAGCTCGCCCGGCAGGCGCTCGGCACCGCGGAGACGCTCGCCGGGCGCTGCCCGCAGGAGGCGGCGTACCTCGCCCGGCAGATCGGCTTCAGCACCGGCTTCTACCGGGTGACGGACTTCTGGGGCGAACTGTGAGCGTCGACGAGGTCGCCCCGGCCGGGCACTACGTCGCGCCCGGCCCGGAACATGAGGTACTCGACCTCCTCGAAGGCCTGGCGAAGGAGCCTTGGGGGCAGGTGTCCGCCTCGGTCTACGAGACCGCCCGGGTGGCGAGCCTGGCGCCGTGGGTGCCGGGCCAGGCCGAGCGGTTGCGGTTCCTGCTCTGCGCGCAGCGGCCCGACGGCGGCTGGGGGCCGCCGGGCGGGTATGCGGTCGTGCCGACGCTCAGCGCGACCGAGGCGCTGCTGACGGCCGGTCCCCGCCCGGCGGCCGAGCGGGGGCTGCGGTTCCTGCGCCGCCTGCTGCCGGCGGCATCGTCCATTCCGGACACTCCGGCCGCCGACCTGATCGTGCCGGCGCTGGTCGAGCGGATCAACGAGCGCGCCGGGGAGGCACTGCCACTGCCGGCGGGCATCGACGGCCGCCGACTGTCCGCCGTCCGGCAGTACTTCCGCAGTGGCGCCGAGGTGCCGGAGAAACTCCTGCATGCCCTGGAGGTCCTCGGCGAGTCGGCCCGCGACGCGGCCGGGGTGCGGCCGGTCGGGCCCGGCGCCGTCGGGGCCTCGCCCGCCGCGACCGCCGCGTGGCTCGGCGCTCCGCGGGCGCCGGCGGCCGTCACGTACCTCGGCGCCGCCGCCCGCCGCCACGGCGGCCCGGTGCCCTGCGCCACCCCGATCACCGTGTTCGAGCGGGCCTGGGTGCTCGGCGGGCTGGCCCGGGCCGGCGTGCCCTTCGCCGCGCCGGCCGGGCTCGTCGCCAGCCTCACCGCGGACTGGGGACCGTCCGGCACGGCCGCCGGGCCCGGCCTGCCGGCCGACGCCGATACCACGGCCGTCGTCCTGTTCGCGCTCGGCGAGCTCGGGCACCCGGCCGACCCCGACGTGTTACAGCAATATGACGTCGGTGAATCCTTCTGTACCTGGCCCGGCGAGGACGGCTCGTCGGTCACCACGAACGCACACGTGCTGGACGCATACGGCGTTTCCGGGCGGCGCGACGTCGTCGACCGGCTCGCCCGATGGCTCTGCGGGCAACAGCGCGACGACGGATCCTGGCACGACCGGTGGCACAGCTCGCCGTACTACGCGACCGCCTGCTGCGTGCTCGCGCTGGCCCGCTTCGGCCGGGGGCCGGAGGTCACCGCCGCGATCGCCCGGGCCGCCGAGTGGGTGGCCGCGACCCGGCGCCACGACGGCTCCTGGGGCCGCTGGGGCGGGACCGCCGAGGAGACCGCCTACGCGGTCCACGTGCTGCTCGCGCCGGGTGCGGGCGGCTGGCCCGGGCTCGGGGCGACCGAGCGCTACCTCGCCGAGCGCCGGCACACCGACCCGCCGCTCTGGCACGACAAGGACCTCTATGCACCGCATGCGATCATCCGGGCCGCGGTGCTGGCCGCGCGGCGGTTGATGCTTCGTAACAGAAATTGACCCTGTTCGAGTTGGAATGCGCGGCGGGAAGTTGCTAGCGTGCGTCGGTGTCCCGGCGCGGGGAGTGTCCGAGGTGAATACATCGCGCCGCCGGACACGTTCGAGACTGCCGACTGGGACGGTGTGATGGCTTCCCGCAGTTCACGGCTCCGCACCAAGATTACGGCGCTCCTGGTGTCGCTGACCGCCCTCTGGGCGTTCGCCGCCTGGGTGACGCTGCGGGACGGTGTCAACCTTCTCTGGGTCCAGACCTACAACAGCAAGATCTACGACCCGAGCGAGCCGCTGCTGCTCGAGCTGCAGACCGAGCGGCGCATGTCGGTGGTGTATCTCGGCGCCCCGGGCGCCGGCCGGCCCGCGGACCTCGACACCCAGCGCCGCAAGGTCGACGAGCTGGCCGCGGAGTTCCGCCGGTCGGCCCAGGACCGGTGGGCCCGCTGGGCCGCCGACGCCGACCTGGAGCGGCGGGTCGCCGACGTGCTGACCGGCCTCGACGGGCTCGGGGACACGCGGTCGTCGGTCGACGGGCGCACCGTCGACCGGGCCGCCGCGGCCGGCACCTACACCGACGTCATCGAGTCGATCTTCCAGGTGTACTACTCGCTGGGCAAGCTCGACGACCAGGCCATCGCCGACGACACCGTCACGCTGATCCAGCTCAACGAGGTCCGCGAGATCGTCTCGCAGGAGGACGCGCTGCTCGCCGGCGTGCTCGCCGCGAACCGGTTCACCGACGTGGAGTACGCGCGCTTCACCCAGCTCGTCGGCGCCCAGCGCTTCCTCGCCGGCCACGTCGCCGGGAAGCTGCCGGCCGCCGACCGGGCCCGCTACGACGCGATGACCGAAACCACCGAGTTCATCCGGTTCCGCACCATCGAGGACCAGATCGTCGCCGGCTCGCGCACCTCGCTGAGGCTCCCCGTCGATGCCGCCGGCTGGCAGGCCGCGGCCACGGCCGCCCAGTCGCAGATCCTCGACGTCGTGCTCAAGGGCGGCGACTCGGTCGTGGAGCGGGCCACCCCGGTCGCGGCCTGGGTCATCGTCCGCCTGCTGCTCGCCGCCGGCCTCGGCCTCCTCACGGTCATCGCCTCGATCATCGTGTCGATCACCACCGCCCGGGCGATGCTGCGCCAGCTGGAGCGGCTGCGCGACGCGGCCCGGCGGCTCGCGACCGAGCAGCTGCCCGGCGTCGTCTCCCGGCTCAGCCGCGGCGAGGTGGTCGACGTCAAGGCCGAGGCGCCGCCGCTGGAGTTCGGCAACGACGAGATCGGCCAGGTCGGGCAGGCGTTCAACGCGGTGCAGGAGACCGCGATCCGCGCCGCGGTCGAGCAGGCCGAGCTGCGCCGCAGCGTCCGCGACGTCTTCCTGAGCATCGCCCGGCGCTCCCAGTCGCTCATCCACCGCCAGCTCACCCTGCTCGACGGCATGGAGCGGCGGGAGAGCGAGGCGGTCAAGCTCGACGACCTGTTCCGCGTCGACCACCTCGCCACCCGCATGCGGCGCAACGCGGAGAACCTCATCGTGCTGGCGGGCGCGAGCCCGGGCCGCGTCTGGCGGCGCACCGTCCCGATGGTCGACATCGTCCGCGGCGCGATCGCCGAGGTCGAGGACTACGCCCGCGTGACCGTGTTCCCGATCGGCCAGGTCGAGCTGGCCGGCCGCGCGGTCAGCGACGTGATCCACCTGGTCGCCGAGCTCGTCGAGAACGCGCTGTCGTTCTCGCCGCCGCACACCGAGGTCCACATCAAGGGCCAGCTCGTCGGCAACGGCTACGTCCTGGAGGTCGAGGACCGGGGCCTGGGCATCGCGCCCGACGAGCTCGCCGAGCTCAACGCACGCATCGCCAGCCACCCCGAGTTCAACCTGACCAGCGCCGCCCGGCTCGGCCTGTTCGTGGTGAGCCGGCTCGCCGAGCGGCACGGGATCCGGGTCCAGCTGAAGGAGTCGGCGTATGGCGGCACGACCGCGGTCGTGCTGATCCCGCCGAACCTGCTCGGCGGGGTCGACCTGCCCGTGGACGCCGATCCCGGCACCAACGGCGCGATCCCGGCGAGCGTGCGCGCCACCGCCACCGTCCAACTGGACCGGATGCTGGAGGGGATTGTTGACACCACGCCGACGACCAGCGCCCGCAGCTCCGTCGCACTTGCTGAGCGGCCCGCGCTGCCCGAGCCGGAAGCCGCCGGACCGGTGAGCGTGGTGCCGCCGGTTCCCGAGCCCGACCCGCTCGCGGACAGCTCCTACACCCCGCACGGGCTGCCGGTCCGGGTGCGGCAGGCCAACATCGCCGCCCCGCTGCGCGACGACGACGACGGCGGCGGCGAGCCGCCGATCGAGCCGCCGCTGCCCGCGGTGACCGACCCGGAGCAGGTCCGCAGTCGCATCTCGTCGTACCAGGAGGGCACAAGGCGCGGCCGCGCCGACCTGCCTCCACCCGCCGCCGATCCCGCACAGCCCGACGCCTGAGGTAAGGGGACACCTGTGGTGCAGAAGACTGCGGCCAATGCCGACCTGACCTGGCTGCTGGACGACTTCGTCGCTCGCATCGACCAGGCACAGCACGCGATCGTGCTCTCCGTCGACGGCCTGCTGAAGGCGTCGTCACAGAAGCTCGGCCAGGACGATGCCGAGCACCTGTGCGCGATCGCGGCCGGCATCCAGAGCCTCGCCCGCGCGGCCGGCAAACGGTTCGACGGCGGGCCGCTGCAACAGACGATCGTCGAGATGAAACGGGCGTCGCTGCTCGTCACGGCGGCCGGCGACGGTTCCTGCCTGGCGGTGCTGGCCACCGAGGAAGCTGACCTCGGCCTGCTCGCTTACGAGATGGCCATGCTGGTCACGCGCGCCGGGAAGTACCTCGGCTCCCCGCCCCGGCTGAACGAGGCGGCCGAGGAGGCGCGGTGACCGGGCCCGAGGAGTGGGTCGACGACCACGCGGGGCCGGTCGTACGGCCCTATGCGATGACCCGTGGGCGCACGCAGCCGGTGCGGGGCACGTTCGACCTCATCTCGCTGGTGACGGCCGCGGTGACGACGGCGGCGCCCGAGGTCGGCATGGAGCCCGAGCACCTCTCCATCATCCGCATGTGCCAGCGGCCCCTGTCGGTGGCCGAGCTGGCCGCTTATCTCGACCTGCCGCTCGGCACCGTCCGGGTCATGCTCGGCGACCTGCTCGACCGGCGGCTCGTACTGGTGCGTGAACCCCACCCAGCCGGGACGCGTCCCGACGCGGACATCATCGAGGCGGCGATCAATGGCCTACGGGCACTCTGACGGCGTCCCCACCGCGATCAAGATCCTCATCGCGGGCGGGTTCGGCGTGGGCAAGACCACGATGGTCGGCGCGGTCAGCGAGACCGGCCCGCTGCGGACCGAGGAGGTCCTGACCGAGACGGGCGCAGGCGTCGACAGCCTGACCGGCGTCGAGCAGAAGTCGACGACGACGGTCGCCCTGGACTTCGGCCGGATCACCATCAACGAGCAGCTGGTGCTGTACTTGTTCGGCACGCCGGGCCAGGACCGCTTCTGGTTCATCTGGGACGAGCTCGCCCTGGGCGCCACGGGCGCGGTGGTCCTGGCCGACACGCGGCGTCTCGCGGACTGCTTCCCGTCGGTAGACTACTTCGAGCGCCGGGGCACACCGTTCATCATCGCGGTGAACTGCTTCGACGGCGCCCGCCAGTACGACGTGGGCGAGATCAAGCTCGCCCTCAACCTGGAGTCGGACGTGCCGATCATGCTGTGCGACGCACGCGACCGGCAGTCGGGCAAGGACGTGCTCATCACGCTGCTCCGCCACGCGGGCAGCGCACGGGCCCGCGTCCCGGCCTGACCCCCGGGGCCTCCGGCGCGGGCGCCACGCCATTTCTCCGCACGGCTTGCCGGCACGGGCGCTACGCGGCTTGCCGGCACGGGCCCTACGCGGCTTGCCGGCACGGGCGCTACGCGGCTTCCCGGCGCGAGCGCTACGGGGCTTCCCGGCACGGGCGCCCGCCCCGCGTCTGGCCGGGCGCCCGTCTCACGCCTCGCCAGGCGCCCGTCTCGCGTCCTTGGCTGGCCGCGGTGCCGCTCCACGCCCCACCTCTAGCGCGGCGTCCGACCCACAGACGTTGGTCGATCTACCCTCGGTTGAATCTTGGCGGCGTGAGGGTAGATCGACCGTCGTCACGTCGAGTCGGCTCGACGCCGGAGCGGGCGGCTGGCTCCCGGCCGCGGCGTCCAGGCCACCGGTGGGCGTTTGGCCTGCTCGCGGCGCGTCCGAGCGGGGCGTCTAGGCTGCTGGTCGTGCTTGCCGACCTGCTTTCCCGATACCAGGCCGCCGACCCGGCCGAGGCCGCGGATGTCGACCGCGTACGGTCGCTGCTGGCCTCCACCGACGACCCGTGGACCCGCGCGATCCCGCTCCACGTGACCGCCTCGGCCCTGGTCGTCCACCCGCCGACGGCCCGGATCCTGCTGCGGTGGCACGAGCGGCAGCAGGCCTGGCTGCAGGTCGGCGGCCACGGCGACCCGGGCGAGACCGACCCGGTGGCGGTGGCGCTGCGCGAGGGCGCCGAGGAGACCAATCTCCCGGACCTGGCCCCGTGGCCGGACGCCGGGATCGTCCACGTCGTCATCGTCCCGGTGAACGCCAAGGGCGACGAGCCGGCGCACGAGCACGCCGACCTCCGGTTCGTGCTCGCCACCGCGACCCCCGACGCCGCCCGCCCCGAGAAGCCGGACGCCCCGCTGCGCTGGCTCACGGTCCCGGAAGCGCTGGAGGCGTCGACCAAGCCCAACCTCCGCGAGACGATCACGCGGGTCGCCCGCCGCTTCCCCGCCGCCTGACCGTGGGAACGGCCACGGGCTTTCCGTGGCCGTTCCCCGCCTCGGTGAACACGTCGCCGGTCGTCAGCCGCCCGTGAAGGTGGGCTGCGTGCCGCACTTCGCCTTCGCGGTGAGGCAGACGCGCACGAGGGGGCCGAGGTTCTCGGGCTTCCAGGCGTTCATGAAGTCGCCGTGCATCGACGATGCCATGCCCGACGACAGGGCGAGGCCGTCGCCGCCCAGGGAGTCGTAGTTGACCATGAACGAGAGGTTCGGGACGGCGACCGGGTACTGACCCGCGCACTTGCCGCCCTGCATCGGGCCCATGTGGGACCTGTGGTCGGGCGAGTCGATGTGCTTGCCGTCCCAGCAGTCCTGGAACACCAGCTGGAAGATGAGGTTGCCGCCCGGCGCGCAGACCGGCCAGTTGCCGTCGGCGCTGCGGCCGGTCTCGGCGCTGCCCGCGCACCAGAACTGGCCGCTGGCGCCCTTCGGCGTGGCCACCTGCCGCTTCGCGTCACCGTGCACCATGACCAGGCCGGGTGGGAACGGGACGGTGACGGAGGGGTCGGCGAGGCGGGATCCGTAGTACACCCGGAAGCTCTTGATCTTGACCGGCTGCCCGTTCCGGAGCAGCTGCGGCACCCAGTAGGCGCTGTTGTCGCCCGGTGCGTTGCAGTTGGTCTTCTGCGCGAACAGGTCGGCGGGCCTGGTGGCCGCGGTGACGGCCGGGCCGAAGAACGTGTGCTGGTGCGAGGCGCCGGCCAGGCCGGGGAAGACGATCGGGTCGTCGGGTGCCTCGTTCGCAACCGAACAGTCGGTGTGGAACTCGGCGACGCGGGTCGTGCCGGCCGGGACGGGCAACTGCTTGATCGCGTTGAACGCGTCGAGCTCGCGTTGCCAGGCGGCCTGGTCGACGGGTACCCAGCCGGCCTGCGGCGGCGCCGCCGATGTGGACGCGGTCGGGGTGGCACTGGTGGGCGCGGCGGTGGTCGGCGGCGCGACGGTGGCCGTGGCCGGCGGCCGGGTCGCCCCGGTGCCGAGGGTAAAATAGTTAATGTTGACGAAGTCCGCGGCCTGCGCGCTCTTCATGACCGCGACCAGGGTCTGCTTGCCGGCCGGCACGCTGCGGGCCTTGGCGGTGACGGTCGTCCAGCGTTGCCAGCCGCCGGTCGCCTTGACCGGGAAGGTGGCGAGGAGTTCGCCGGTGGGCGAGCCGAGGTGCAGCTCGATCGAGCCACCGGCCGGGTTCTGGGCGGCGATCCGCGCCGTGAGGTCCGCGCCGCCGATGGTGATCCCGTCGTACCGCAGCCAGTCCCCGTCGGCCAGCCAGCCGACGTTGCGGCCGCCGCCGGCGTCGGCGGTGTTCTCGGTGCGCGCTCCCGAGTGCGCGGCGTAGCTCTCCGCTTCCAGCCGCACCCCGCCCGCGCCGATCTCGTCCGCGCTCGCGGTGGCGATGTAGATCCCGGTCGCCGCGACGGCGAGCGCAAGCGCACTCCCGAGCAGCACCCGCCCGCGACGTTTCGTTCCGAATCCTTTCACGCGGCGAGTATGCGCAGCTCAACCGGCTTACTTCAACAAATAAAGAAAGAATTGCGACGGCCTCCGGACAGCACCGCAGGTCCGGCTCGGGACTTCGTTCGATTACATTTTTTGGGACCTTGAATCGTTAATTTTTGCTTAGCCGCGGTGACGATGCCCGATCAAACCGATCGGCGGCCTCAAGCGGCTCACGCTCACGGTCGGTGGGGTCGCACAGAGGAGCGCCGGGCTCGGGGCGAGCGGATCGGCAGCGGCCGGCTCCGGACGTCGTGACGGGCGGCCACGGAGCGAGCAGACCGGCAGCACCCGGCTGCGGACCTCGTGACGGACGGCCGAGGGGCGAGCGGATCGGCAGCGGCCAGCTGCGGGAGCCCGCGTGACGGGCGGCCGCGGAGCGAGCGGACCGGCAACGGCCAGCTGTGGGAGCCCCGTGACGGAGCCTCGCGTCCCGGCCCGGCGGAAGACGGGACAAGCCGCTGCAGCCCAGGGCGATCCGATCGTCGTCGCCCGACCGCAGGAGACGCGACGGTCCGCCCCCGCCCGAGGTCTCATCGAAGTGGGCCGGCTGCGGGAGTCGGGACGGAGTGCCCTTGCGGGAGAGGGTCCACAGTGGACCCCCGCCACGCGGAGGACCGGGGCCGGGTCTGGCTGGCGGGCGGGCCCGGCCCCGGGGTCTCGCGGACTCACTCCAGGTGGAACGTGGCGTCGGCGCGGTCGGTCGCCGTGCTCACCGGCTGGGTCACCAGCAGGTAGTTGTAGTGGCGGAGGTAGCGGCCAGCGGCCGAGGAGGCCTCGAACGAGGCGCCGGAACTGTCGGCCAGGCCCGCGCGCTGGTAGAAGCTCGCATCGGAACGGAACTGCGCCGTGCCGTCGTTGCGGTCCACCCAGGCCTCGTTGTTGCGGTGGCGCAGGTAGTAGCCCGGGAAGTTGGTCGACTCCAGCGAGACCGTGCCCGTGCCCGCCAGCCCGGTCACGATGCGGAACTGGGAGTCTGCCAGCGGGGCCACGTTGGGGTCGATGCGGGCGCGGTACTCCCAGTGGCGGATGCAGCGGTCCGGGAAGTTGTTCGAGCGCAGGCGGACCGGGGTCGCGCCGTCCGGGACCGGGATGCCGAAGTCGGGAGTGCCGTCCGGCTTCCAGTACAGCTTCTGGACCCTCGTGCGGCGGTTCGGGTCGTTCAGGGGGTCGCCGCTGATGTCGCGGTAGGAGCGGTCGTGGTACACGAGGATGTCGCTGCGGCCGTCCTCCGAGACGGTGAAGGAATTGTGGCCCGGGCCGTACTGGCTGGTGGCCGCGTTGGTGGCGAAGACCGGGGTCGCCGTCTTGGTCCACGAGGACGCCGACAGGAGGTTGGCCGAGGCGGAGGCCGTCAGCAGGCCCACGCAGTAGTTGCTGTCGGTGGCGCTCGCCGAGAAGGCCAGGAACACCTTGCCGTTGCGCTGGATCGCGGCCGGTCCCTCGTTGACCCGGTGGCCGATCGTCTCCCACGAGTACGTTGGCACACTGATCCGGGCCACGGTGCCGGTGATGGTGTAGGGGTTGGACATCGCGGCCAGGTAGAGGTTCGTGCCGGTGCCCACGGCCGGGTCGTTCTGGGCCCAGCACAGGTAGCGCGTGCTGCCCACCACGAACGTCGTGGCGTCCAGCGAGAACGTGTCGAGCGGCAGCGCGATGCGGCCGCGCTCGGTCCAGGTGCCGGTCAGCGGGTTGGCGCTCGTGTTCTCCAGGACGTACGGGCGGATCTTCCACACGTCGCCGGTCGAGCCGGCGGCGAAGTAGATGTACCAGCGGCCGTTGACGAAGTGGAGCTCCGGGGCCCAGATGTGGGCGCCCATGTCGCCGCTGCCGTGCTTGCGCCAGACCACCGTCTCCGACGCCGAGGCCAGGCCCTGGATCGTCGTGGCGCGGCGCAGGATGATGCGGTCGTACTCCGGGGCGGTGGCCGTGAAGTAGTAGTACCCGTCGGTGTGCCTGGTGATGTGCGGGTCGGCGCGCTGGGCGATGAGCGAGTTCGTGTACCGCGCCGGGGTGTCTCCGGGGGCGGCAGCGGCCCGGCCGGGCGCGACGAGCAGACCGGCGCCGGCCGCGGAGGCGGACGCGGCGAGGAAGGTTCGGCGATCCATGGTGGCCCTTCCGGCTCGGCGATGGTGTGAACGTTCACAAGATGCGCAGCGGGAACGGAACGTGGCGGAACATCGGTCGATTGGCGGCGACCGGCGTGGGTCCGAATTGTTATCGCTAACACACAGCCTGTCAAGGGCGCCTGAAACTTTCAGCCACGGTTGACGGCATCGATGCACTCCGATAGCTTCGCCCGAACACTCATCGGGAAAGGGCTTTCCCACGACAACGAAGGCGAAGGAGCGTGCCAGCCATGAGACGCATCGCCCTGCTCGTCGCCGCGGCCGTCACCGCACTGGTGGGCGCCGTCTGGCTGCCGGCCGCCGAAGCGGCCACGGTCGACCCGTCGGCCTGGTACGTGCTGGTGAACCGCAACAGCGGCAAGGCCATGGACCTGTGGGAGTGGTCGACCGCCGACGGCGGGCGCATCTCGCAGTACACCGACACCGACGGCTACAACAGCATCGCCACGAACGGCGGCACGATCAGCGGCGGCGGCGAGGTGCGGCTGGCCGAGCGCACCGAGTTCCCCGGCAACGCCGACATCACGCTGCGAAACTTCACGCTGACGAACAACCGCATCGTGGAGAACCCGTGTGCCGACCGGTTCACGATCTCCGGCGTGACGCTGAACAACTCGACGATCAGCCGCTGCTGAACGCCCGCAGTGCCGCCCGGTCCGGCGGGTCGGCGCCGGCCCGGGTGCACGTGATCGCCGCGACCCGGCCGGCGCCGGCCAGGACGTCGGCCGCCTGCCCGGCGGACAGGCCGGCCACGGTCGCCGGTGTCGCCAGGCCGGCGTCGGCGAGGGCGGACAGCATGCCGCCGGTGAAGGCGTCACCGGCGCCGATCGTGTCGACCACGGCCACGGAGCGGCCGGGCTCGCGGACCACGCCGCCGGCCGCGACCGCGACCGCGCCGGCGGCGCCCCGCGTGAGCACGGCGAGCGACGCGCCGAGGCCCCGCCACCGCTGCAGCACGTCGACGGGGTCGCTGCCGGGGTACAGCAGCCGGACGTCGTCCTCGCTGGCCTTCACGACGTGCGCGGCGGCGACGAACCGCTCGGCACCGGCCCGGGCGGCGTCGAGGTCGCCGACCAGCCCGGCCCGCACGTTCGGGTCGTAGCTGAGCAGCGTGCCGCCGGCCCGCCGGAGCCGCTCGACCAGGGCGAGGATCCGGACCGCGCCCGGCGCGACGGCGGTCGCCAGCGAGCCGGTGTGCACGACCCGGGTACCGGCGGGCAGCGCCGCCAGCTCGGCGTCGGTCCACTGCCAGTCGGCCGTGCCGGCGGTGTAGAAGTCGTAGGTGGCGGCGCCGTGCCCGTCGAGCGTGACCGCGGCCAGGGTCGCCGGCTCCGGCGCGGCGGGCGCCCGGTCGAGCGCGACGCCGTTGGCGGCCGCGTGCTCGCGCAGCCGGCGGCCGAAGCCGCCGGTGGAGAGCCGGGCCAGCAGCGCGGTCGGATGGCCCAGGCGGGCCAGCGCCACCGCGACGTTGAGCGGGCTGCCGCCGGGGTGGGCGGTGAACCGGCCGTCGCCGTCCTCGACGAGGTCGACGACCGCCTCCCCCACGACAGTGAACGCGGCGGCGGACGCGGCGGTGGACATCAGCGGTCCGCCACGAGCTTGAGCTGCCCCGCGGGCGTGAGCTCGACCGGCATCGGGTCGCTCAGCTCGCCGACGAACCGCTTGCCGGCGTCGACGTTGCGGAAGGCGAGCATCACCCACCGGCCGGACGGGTCGCGGACGATCCGTCCACTGTAGAGCGACGAGTCGGTGACCGGGTGGGCCGCGGACGGGTCGAACGGCCCGAGGAGCGTCTCGCCGGCGACCGCCCACACCCCGCCGGTGGCCCCCGTCTCCTTGCGCCGGGCCGCGAACTCGTGGCGCAGGCAGGAGAACAGCAGCACCGGCCGGCCGTCGACGACCTCGACCTGGGCCACCTCGAGATGGCCGAAGCCGGCGCCGGGCGCGGTGAGCGGCGGCTGGGCGTGCCAGGTGACCAGGTCGGCCGAGCGGGCGTGGCCGATGACGCCCCGCTCGTCGACCGGCCCCTGGTTCGAGCGCGCGGTGACGAGCATGTGCCAGCCGTCGCCGCCCGGGTCGGCGAAGACCCACGGGTCGCGCCAGGCCTCGTCGGGCCAGGTGCTGGTGCCGAGCTTCTCGTACCAGCGCGCGTCGGCCTCGAGCACCGGGCCGCCCGGGTGGCGCTGCCAGGCGTACAGGTCGTCGGAGGTGGCCAGGCCGATGCGCTGGACCAGGGCGTTCTCGGTGCTGCCGGCGCCGGTGTAGAACTGGTGCCAGCGCCCGCCGGGGTCGCGCACGATCGAGCCGGTCCAGGTGGCGACGTCGTCGAACGCGGGGCGGTCGGCGGGGACGAGCGCGTCGGCGACCTGCGTCCAGTGGGTCAGGTCGGTGGAGACCGCGTGGCCGACACTCGCCCGGAAGTGCCGGCGGTCCGGGTCGCCGAGCGCCCGCGAGGCGCGCAGGAAGTACAGATGGTAGGTGTCGCCGTCCTGCGCGAGCCAGAAGTCCCACACCCAGGCGTCCGGAAGTCGAAGCATCGTCGTTCCTCACATCGTGGACGGCCACCGAGGGCAGCCGTCATCGGCACCCGTGTGATGCACGGGTGCGGTACAGCGGAAGGTCTAGAGCGCGGCGACCGATCCGCGCTCGATGAGCGGGCAGGGCATGGTGACCGGGGGGACTTCGCCCGGCGCGGCGTCGCCCTCCACGAGCGCGATCATCGTCGAGACCGCCCACGCGCCCATCTCGTAGTGCGGCAGCGCCACGGTTGTCAGGCCCGGGTAGAGGCCCTCGGCGATCAGCTCCTGGTTGTCGAACCCGACGATGGACAGGTCGTCCGGGATGCGCAGCCCGAGCTCGGCCGCGGCCCGGTAGGCGCCCATCGCCAGGCGGTCGTTGAAGCAGAACAGCGCGGTCGGGCGGTCGGGCCGGTCGAGCAGCGCGGTCGCGGCGCGGTAGCCGCCGCGGGCGTCCGTCGTCTCGGCCACGACCAGGTCCGGCCGGTGGTCGATGCCGGCCTCCCGCAGCGCCGCCCGGTAGCCCTCGAGCCGCAGGTGGGTGGCCGGGATGTCGTCGACGTTGGTGACGAAGCCGATGCGGCGGTGGCCGTGCTCGACCAGGTGCCGCACCGCGGCGTGCCCGCCGCCGAACTCGTCCGGCACCACCGACGGGATGGTCGGGTCGTCCGACGCGGCGTCGAGCAGGACCAGCGGCATCGACCGCAGCTGCGCCGGCACCTCGACCCGCCGGTGGTACATCGTGGCGTAGAGGACCCCGTCGACTCGGTGCTGCGCCAGCGCCCGGATCTCGCGCTCCTCGACCTGCGGGTCGTTGCCCGTCGTCAGCAGGATGAGCAGCCAGCCGCGCGCCGAGGCCGTCTCCTGGGCACCCAGGATGATCCGCCCCGCGTACGGCGTCGTGGCGATCTCGTCGCCGAGCAGCCCCAGGGTCTGCGAACGCTGCAGCCGCAGCCCCCGGGCCAGCCCGTTGGCGGCGTAGCCGAGCCGCCGGGCGGCGGTCTCGACCCGCTCCCGGGTCTCGTCGCTCACACGTGCCCCGGAGAACCGGTTGAGCACGTGGGACACCGTGGTCACCGAGACGCCGGCCTCCGCCGCCACGTCCCGGATGGTCACCTTGCGTGCCATGTGTCAACCACCAAGCTCGATGAAGATCGCCGACTACCGTAGCGGATCGCTCACTCGTCCCACAGGCCGTGCTCGGGCCAGCGGCGCGGCAGGCGCTCGTCGACCGGCGGCAGCTCGGGCAGCGGGCGGTGCGGGTGGGCCTGGTACCAGAACGCGACGCTGGAGTAGTCGTTGCCCTGGTCGTTGGCGTGCCCGTGCTCGATCGTCACCCGGATCGACTGCTGGAAGCGCACCGGGTCCTCGATGTGGAAGCGGTACATGCTCCAGAGCCCGAAGTGCTCCTGCACGCTGCTGGCGAGGGTGATGCCGTGGTACGGGCCGGCGTAGGCGCCGCTCGGGAAGCCCCAGGCGGCGTTGAAGTAGTCCTCGGTGCCGGTGCCGTGCAGCGACGGCGGCCACTGCTCCCCGTCGATGAAGATCATGTCGTCGCCCTCACCGGGCCACGAGTACACCTGGTTCGAGGCGTCGAAGTTGTCGATGTTCAGCACGCAGCCGACGTAGTGCCCGGTGCCCTCGGCGTCGAGGATGACGTAGTTGTCCGCGCCGGTGAGGTTCACGCCCGGCAGGTCCCACGGCGCCGGCCGGCCCGCCGCGGTGGCCGGGTGCACGACCTTCTGGCAGGGCTTCTCCTGGCGGTACTGCGCGTGGAAGCGCCCGACGTCCGCCGGCGTCGGCTCCTGGGTGAGCTCGTAGTCGACGTAGTAGAACAGGTTCTCGATCGGCAGGTCGCTCTCGTTGCGGATCTGCACCTTGGCGTGGCTGCCGAACGGCATCGGGAAGTAGCTGTTCATCGCGGCGGCGAACGGCCCCTTCGGCCCGCGTCGCGGCCCGGTCACCATGCTGATCGGCAGCGAGACGAAGTGCGCCGAGACGGCGTGCCCGACGCCGAAGAAGTCGCCGAGCGGCGTCCGGACGCTCGGGTGCTCCTCGCCGTCCCAGAAGATCTCCAGCACGAGCTTGCGCAGGTACATCGGCGAGTAGCACCGCGTGGTGATCCACATGTGCTCGATGACGCCGGCGCCCTCGATGTCGGCCAGGACGTGGGTCTCCCCCGCCGGCACGGTCTTGAAGTCGCGGTTGCCGCCGGTCCGGTCCCAGCTGCTCTCCCGGCGGGAGCGGCCGGCCTTGATCCGCGGCAGCCCGGCGAGTGGGCTGGTCGGCTGCCAGAAGGTCATCTTCGTCCTTTCGAAGGTGTGGTACGGGCTGGGTCAGCCCTTGACGGCACCGAGGCTGAGCCCGGCGACGATGCGCCGCTGCAGCAGCAGGGTGAGCACGACGGCGGGCAGGGAGTAGAGGGTGGCGAGGGCGGTCATCGGCCCCCAGTCGAGGCCGAACTGCGTCTGCAGGTTGGCGATCGCCAGCGGAGTGGTCTGCGACCGCAGCGAGGTGAGCAGCAGGGCGAACAGGAACTCGTTCCACGACGCCAGGAACGCGAAGATCGCGGCGACCGCGGCCCCGCCGGAGACGACCGGCAGGATCACGCTGAGCAGCGCCCGGGGGCGCGAGCAGCCGTCGACGAGCGCGGCCTCCTCGATCTCCCGGGGCACCGACTCGAAGAAGCTCGCGAGCAGCCAGATCGCCAGCGGCAGCGCCACCGTGGTCTGGGCCAGGGCGAGGCCGGTCGGGGTGTCGGAGAGGCCCAGGCTGCCCATGATGCCGACCAGCGGGACACCGACGGCGACGGCCGGGGTCATCCGGACCAGCAGGGAACCGGCGAGGAGCGCCCGGCCCGCCCGCGTGCGGTACCGCGTGATCCCCCAGGCGGCCGGGATCGCCAGGGCCATCGAGAGCGCCGTGGTGATGGCCGCCGTCGTGACGCTGTTGACGAACGACGCCGCCACGCCCTCGCGCCGCAGGGCCTCGGCGTAGTTGTCGAGCGAGAACCGGTGCGGCAGCACGCTCGGCGGCACGGCGATGGCGTCGACCGGCGGCTTCAGCGAGGTGAGGACGAGGTACAGGAACGGGAAGGCGTACAGGAGGACGACCAGCACGGCGGTCGCCCACAGCAGGGCGCGTTTCATCACGACTCCCGGGCCGGTCGCCAGACGGTGAACACCGCGACGAGCGCGACGACCATCATGACGATCATGAAGAGGGTGCTGACGGCGGCGGCGGCGCCCGGGTCGTTGAACGTGACCATCGTCTTGTAGACGGTCAGGCTCAGCGTCTCCGACGCGGACTGGGGCCCGCCGTTCGTCTGCACCAGGATCACGTCGAACGCGCGGGCCGCGTCGACGCCGCGGATGACGAGCGCGACCGCGATCACCGGGCGCAGCAGCGGCAGCGTGACGTTCCACAGCATCCGCAGGCCGCCCGCGCCGTCGAGCCGGGCCGCCTCGTAGAGGTCGGGCGGGATCGACTGCAGGCCGGCGTACAGCACCAGGGTCATGAACGACGTGGTGAGCCAGATGTCCGGCAGCGCCACCGAGAACAGCACGATGCCGGGGTCGCTGAGCCAGGACACGGCCGACGGCGAGTCGATGATCCCGGCCCGGGCCAGCAGCTCGTTGACGATCCCGAAGTTGTCGATTATCAGGAACCGCCAGAGCAGGCCGGCCACGACCGGCGCGATCATCAGCGGGTACAGGAACAGGGTCTGCAGCGGTCGCGAGCGGGAGCCCAGGGCCCGGAACAGCAGCGCCATGCCGAGCCCGATGACCAGCTCGGCCGCGACGACCAGGACGGTGTAGGCCAGCGTGCGGCCGGCCGCGGCGCGGATCGCGGGGTCCGTCAGCGCGGTGACGTAGTTGTCGAAGCCGGCGAACCGCCGCCCGTCACCGAGGCCGGAGCCGGTGTGGAAGCTGTCGACGACGAGCCGGACGATCGGCCAGCCGACCAGCCCGAGCAGGACGGCCGCTGCCGGCGCGACGAGGAGCAGCGCGTAGCGCGCGTCGGACATCCGGGGGCGCTGGGGCCGCCTCCGGTCGTCGACCTGCGCCGGCGCCGGCAGCGTTGCCTGGTTCACTTGATGATGCCCTCGATCTGGGTCTTGGCGTCCTTGAGCAGCCCGGCGTAGTCGGCGCCGGGGGTCAGGGACTTCTGCAGCATGGGGATGAGCACGCCGTCGACGATCCGCTGCCAGTGCGGGGTCGCCGGGCGGGTGCGGGTCGCCGAGGCGTCCAGCGTGGACAGCAGCGGGCCGAACGACTCGTAGCCGGCCTGCGTCGCGTACTGCTGGTACGCCGACTTGCGGGCGGCGAGGCCGAGCGACGACTGCACGCTCAGCGCGTTGTTGTCGTAGCAGGCCTTGATGAACTCGGCGGCCGTGTCCTGCTTGGTGCCGGCCTGCGGGATGCCGAGGTACCACGGCCCGGGGATCGCGGCGACACCGGCCGTCCCGCCGATCATCGGCGCCACGCCGACCTTGCCGGCCACGGCCGCGTCCTTCGGGATCTGCCGGTAGGCGTGGGCCCAGAAGCGGGTCATGGCGGTCCCGCCGGAGTTGAACAGGTTCTGGGCGGCGTTCCAGTCGGTCTGCTGCGGGCCGGCCGGGTTGACCTTGTGCTTGTTCGCCAGGTCGGCGTAGAAGGTCAGCGCCGCCAGGTGCTGCGCGTTGTCGATGATGACCGCGCCGCTGTCGTCGAGGACGACGCCGGGCGAGCCGGCCTGCAGCACGTGCGCGAGCCACTCGGTCTCGACGGCGCCCTTCACGTCGGTGCCGTAGAGCTTCTGGTCCGGCCGGGTGAAGAACTGCGCGACCTCGGTGAACTGCTTCCAGTCCTTCGGCGGCGCGAGCGGGTAGCCGAACCGGGTCTGGAACGCCGCCTGCTCGGCCGGGTTCTCGAAGAGGTCCTTGCGGTAGAGCAGCACCTCGGCGTTGGTCCAGACCGGCATGCCGACGAACTTCCCGCCGGTGCTCGCCTCCTTGACCAGGGCCGGGAACAGGTCGGCCTTGACCTGGTCGGTGAAGAGCTGGTCGATGGCGGCCAGCTTCCCGGCGAACAGCGGCAGCCAGACGGCGTCGACGGCACAGACGTCGAAGCTGGGCTTGCCGTTCGCCAGCTCGGTGGTGAGCCGGTTGAACAGCCCGTCGTAGGGCAGCTCGACCAGGTTCACGGTGACGCCGGCCGACTTCTGGTAGGCATCGACGACCGGCTGCAGCTCCGCCTTGCCGCCGCCCTCGCACAGCACGTTGAGGGTCTTGGGGTCGCCGGCGTCGGCGCTGCCGCCGCCCGCCCCGCAGGCCGCGCCGGCGAGCAGCGTGACGCCGGCGCCGGCGGTCAGACCGAGGAAGCGGCGCCGGTCCATACCGGGCGCGCTGAGTGGTGCCATGTTCGCTCCGTTCACGGGGCCGACCACGACGCAGCGTGATCGTAAGGGGTGTGGATGCGCGAAGTGGGGAGTCGAGGCATACCCCGAGTTCAGTGTCCGGAAAAAGCTTTTGCCAAAACCATTTGGCATCGGTGCTGGGGTGGAGCTTAGAAGTACCGCTCCGTGAACGTCAAGAGTCGACCGTGTTACAGCCACGGTCTTGACCGAACCGGCGCGACGTTCCTACGCTGTGCCCACGCGAAGTGAAAAAAGGTTTTGGCAAAAGCTTTTGGCAAACACCGGGCGGACTCGCCACGGCCGGCCGCGATCCGGTGCGGCCGGTCGTCGCGGGCCGCGCTCGTCGCCGCTGTCCGGTCGCGCGAGCCGCGACCCCCGCCGGCCGCGCGATCCGGCGCGGCCCACCGTCGAGAGGCGTGTCATGCCCGCACTGTCCCGCCGCACCCTCGTCGCATCCGTCCTCGCCGCACCGGCGGCGGCGCTCACGGCGGCGTTCGCCCGCAGCACCCCGCCGGCCGCCGCGGCGCCCCCGGCCACCACCCCACCGCCCGGCGCCGCCCCCGCCACCCGGCCGCGGACGGCCGTCATCGGCCTGCTCTGAACAGCCTGTCGACCCGCCCAGCCGACGAAGGAGCACGATGTCCACCGTCTATGACGTCACGACCTGGAGCGTCCCGGGCAACCCGGCGCTCACCTGCTACACCGACATCGGCGCGGTGATCAACAGCATCATCGCCGACATCAAGGCCCAGCAGCCCGGCCAGGCCTCGAAGCCCGGCGCCGCGATCTACGTCCCGCCCGGCGACTACCCGCTCAGGACGCGCGTGGTGGTCGACGTCAGCTATCTCACCATCCGCGGCTCCGGCCACGGCTTCACGTCGTCGAGCATCCGGTACAACGCCGGCAGCACGGCGTCGTGGCACGAGATCTGGCCGGGCGGCAGCCGGATCCGGGTGGAGAACACCGACGGCCGCAGCGAGGCGTTCCTCGTCGCCCGCACCGGCGACCCGCGGCTGAGCTCCGTGGTGTTCAGCAACTTCTGCCTCGACGGCGTCGGCTTCACCCCGCACCAGAACTCCTACCGCAACGGCAAGGTGGGCATCCGGGTCGACACCGCCAACGACGCGTTCCGGGTCGAGGGCATGGGCTTCGTGTACCTCGAACAGGCCCTCGTCGTGCGCGACGCCGACGCGCTGAGCGTCAGCGGCAACTTCATCGCCGAGTGCGGCAGCTGCGTCGAGCTCGTCGGCTCCGGACAGGCGTCGAAGGTCACCGACAACCTCATCGGCGCCGGCTACGTCGGGTTCTCGGTCTTCGCCGAGGGCCACGAGGGCCTGCTCGTCACCGGCAACAACGTCTTCCCGCGGGGCCGGAGCCTGGTGCACTTCAAGAACACCAACCGGTCCTCGATCAGCGCCAACCGCTTCCACGGCTTCTACCCCGGTCTCATCGACTTCGAGGGGACCAACCGGGAGAACCTGATCAGCGGCAACCACTTCCGGCGGGAGGCGGAACCGTGGGCGCCGATGCAGCCGTACGGCAACGGCAAGGACGACCTCTACGGCGTCGTGCACCTGCGCGGCGACGCCAACATGGTCAGCGGCAACCTGTTCGTCTACAACGTGCCCACGGCGAAGATCGCACCCTCCGGCGCGACCCCGACGGTCGTCCTCGTCGCGTCGGGCGCCGACAACCGCCTGTCCGACAACAGCTTCGCCGCCAACGTCGCGGTGAAGGCCGTCGTGCTCGACGCCTCGACCACCGGCACGAAGGTGCTCGACAGCGCCACCGCCGCCCAGTTCCAGAGCTACACCTCGAACTACACGCTGCGCCCAACCCCGTAGGGCCGCCCGGGCGTCACCGGCCGGCGACGGCGGGTGACGCCTCCGCGGCCGGCAGGTCGAGCTGCGGGCGGGACTGCCACAGCGCCCAGTCGGCGCTGATGGCGCTCGCCGCCCGCAGCAGGTGCGGCAGGTGCTGCTCCAGCAGCGTCCGGGTGGTGGTCTCGGCCGAGTTCACGGTCACGTTCATCGCCGCACGTACCTCACCGCGCCCGTCCCGGATCGGCACCGCCACCGACCGGATGCCGGGCGCGAGCTCGTTGTCGGCGACCGCCCAGCCCCGCGCGTTGACCTCGCGCAGCATCGCGTCGATGGCCGGCCGGGAGTGCTGCACCCACGGCTGCACCCCGGAGCGGCTGGGCAGGGCCAGCACCTCGTCGAGCCGCTCCGGCGGGAGCGCGGCGAGCAGCACCTTCCCCTGCGAGGTCACGGTGGCCGGGAACCGGGTGCCGATCTCGACCCGCAGCGCGATGATCTTCGGGACCGCCACCCGGGCCAGGTAGACGACGTCGGACCCGTCGAGCTGGGTGATCGACGACGACTCCCGCGTCGCGGCGACCAGCGTCTCCATGTGCGGCCGGGCGATGTCCCACAGCGACAGCGCCCCGACGTAGGCCATCCCCAGCTCCAGCACCCGCGGCGTGAGCTCGTGCCCGGCGGCGGTGGTGCGCACGTACCCCAGCTCCTCCAGGGTCAGCAGGATGCGCCGCGCGGTCGGCCGGGCCAGGCCGGTGGCGGCGGCGACCTCGGAGAGGGTCAAGCGGGGCCGGTCGGCGTGGAACGCCCGGATGACGTCCAGTCCCCGCGCGAGGGCCTCGATGAAGTCGGGTCCTTCTCCACGCTGTGCCATCGCCGCCCCATCGTCGCCAGAGGTCCGTTTGTCGGTCCGCACAGCGAACACTAGTCCGCCGTCGCGGCGCAATTGTTTCAAACCTAAGTCTTGACATCACGTGGTGCCGGGAACATTGTGATGTCAGCCGTCCGTCAGACGGACGATCGTCCGCAAAATGGAGCATCGGCCCCCGATGCTCGGATGGAGCGGCAGGGAGCCGGTCGGCCGCCGGCACCTGCGCTTCGCCCCCATTCCCTTGTCCCGCTTGTGTTTTCACCCCTCCACCGCGCCGCCCGACGGGTCCGCGAGCATCGCCGGACCCGCGTCCGCTGCGCACACACCCCACCGCAAGAACAGGTGAACCACAGCAATGAGCGAAGACCACGCCTTGTCCCGGCGCGGCGTCCTGCGCGGCGGAGCCGTCGCCGGCGCCGCGGTCGCCGCCGGCGCGCTCGGTGTCCCCGCCGCCGCGTCGGCCCACGAGCACTACAAAGAGGGGTCGCTGCGCACCGACCTCCTGCTGCACAACGGCCGGATCCACACGATGGACGCACAGCAGCGCGTCGTGAGCGTGCTGGCCGTCCAGGACGGCCGGATCGTCTACGCCGGCTCCAACGAGGGCGCCGCGAGACGGCTGTTCGAGGGCAAAGCGCCCGCGGTCAACCTTCGCGGGCGGACCGCGATCCCCGGCCTCATCGACTGCCACAACCACGTCGTGCTCATGGGCAACCGGCCCGGCTACCACACCCCGCTGGAGAACGCCTACTCCGTCGCCGACGTGCAGCGGACCTACCGCGAGCGGGCCCGGCACACGCCGCGCGGCAAGTTCATCACCACCATCGGCGGCTTCCACTTCAACCAGTTCCAGGAGGTGCGGCTGCCGACGCTCGCCGAGCTCGACGCCGCCGTGCCGGACCACCCCGTGTACCTGTCCATCGGCTTCACCGGGCCCAGCGCGACCAACACGCTCGGCAAGAAGTTCTTCGAGGCCGTCTCCCCCGCGGTGACGGTCGGCGCCAACGGCTCGATCGCCGGCGGCCAGGAGACCGGCAAGGCGACCCTCGCGCTGCGCCGGGCGCTCACCGACGACGACCGCCGGCGCAGCGCCCTCGACGCGATGGCCTACGCGGTGAGCCTCGGCGCCACCACCCACCTCGACCAGGGCGCGTTCCAGAAGACCGACAGCCCGTCGGACGGTGCCGCGCACGAGGACAACTACACGATGAACCTGCCCTTCCTGCAGCTGTTCGACGAGGGCAAGGGCACCATCCGGCTGCGCATCAACTTCCTGCACCAGGACACCGACACCAACGTCACCACCCTCACCCAGCGCATCCAGAACGCCTTCAAGTTCTTCGGCAACGACATGGTGCGCACCGGCGCGATCGGCGAGTTCATCGCGGCGAGCTACTTCGGCGGCCCGGTGTTCCTCGAGGCGGCGCGCAAGACGGCGAAGGCCCGCTGGCGGGTCGAGGTGCACTCGCTCACCGGCACCGACTTCCAGACCCAGATCCAGGCGTTCGAGGCGGTCGACGCCGAGATCGGCATCAAGGACCTGCGCTGGGTCATCGCGCACGTCCCGCGGATCAGCGTCGAGTACCTCGACCGCCTCAAGGCCGTCGGCGGTGGCGTCAACCTCACCGGCTACCAGTACCTCGCCGGCACCGGCCCGACGTCCGGCCCGCCCTTCCGCACGATCGTGGACCACGGCATCCCGGCCGGCATGAGCTCCGACGGCATGCAGATCGCCCCGATGAACCCGTGGATCCATGCGTACTACGCGACGACCGGCCGCAACGCGCTCGGCAACCAGATCAACGCCGGGCAGCAGATCAGCCGGCAGGAGCTGCTGCACCTCTACACCCGGGCCAACCAGTGGTTCCTCGGCGGCGACGACGAGGACCAGCTCGGCTCGCTGGAGGTGGGCCGCCTCGGTGACGTGGTCGTGCTCAGCGACGACTACTTCACCGTCCCGGACGACAAGCTCAGGAACCTCCGCTCCGTGCTGACCGTGGTCGGCGGCGCGGTGGTCCACGACACCGGCGACGTGCGCTGAGCACACCGCTGCCATTCGGGAGGAGATAAGCAGATGCGCAGGCGTTCACTCGTCGCGGCGGCCGTCGCGACGGCCCTGGTCGTCACCGGGTGCAACCGCGGGTCCGGGGACGGCGGATCAGGCGGCAGCAGCGCGCCGATCGTGGTCGGCTCGACGCTCTCGCTGACCGGCGCGTTCGCCGCGACCGGCCAGATCCACAAGATCGCCGGGGAGGAGTTCGTCGAGCGGCTCAACGCCGCCGGCGGCCTGCTCGGGCGCAAGGTCGAGTGGAAGGTCCTCGACGACCAGTCCGACCAGGCCAAGGTGAGCCAGCTGTACGAGCGGCTGATCAGCCAGGACAAGGTCGACCTGATCCTCGGCCCCTACGCCACGCCGAACATTCTCTCGGCGATGGCGGTCGCGCAGCGGCACGGCTACATCCTGCCGCAGCACTCGGCGGTGCTCGCGCCGCAGCTGACCTACGAGTGCCAGTTCCCGGCCTGGTCGATCGGCCCGACGCCGAACAGCTTCATCCCGAACCAGCTGTTCGACGCGCTGGCCAGCCTGCCCACCCCGCCGAAGACGGTCGCGGTGCTCACCAGCCAGAGCGGCTCGGCGGCGTTCGTCTCCGACGGCTTCGGCAGCGACAAGGCCGGCGCGCTGAGCATCGCCAAGGAGCGCGGCATCACTGTCGTCGCCGACGTGCACTACCCGCCGACGACGACCGACTGGGCGCCGATCGCGACCCAGGTCCGGGACGCGAACCCCGACCTGGTCATCAACAACGGCCTCGGCGTCGACGCGGTGAACATCCTGCAGGCGATGAAGCAGCTCAACTACCGGCCGAAGCAGATGTTCGGGCTGTTCCCGGCGCCCGGCCCGCTGCTGGCGCTGGGCGACCTGTCCGACGGCATGCTGTCGGTGTCGATGTTCGAGCCGAACAAGCCGATCCTCGACAAGCTCGGGGCGCAGGCCACCGAGATCACCACGAGGTTCACCGAGAAGGCGAAGGCGGCGAACCTGCCGTACACCGTCTTCGAGACGCAGGCCACGGCCTCCTGGAACGCGTGGGAGATCCTCACCGGCGCGGTCAAGGCCACCGGCGGCACCGACCAGCAGAAGCTGTGCGACTCCCTGCACGCCAACGGTGTCGACACCACGTTCAGCGGCCACCTGACCTTCGACCCGAAGTCGTTCAACTTCTGGCCGACGACGCAGACGCTGAAGCAGATCCAGAAGGGCGACTGGGTCGTCGTGTGGCCGGCGGACAAGGCCGCCGCGCCGCTCGCCGCTCGCCGCCCCTAACCCCCCAAGTGCGTTGATCTTGCAGTTGTGGTGCCGGGAAACGCCGCGAATGTCCGGGTTTGTGAGGCACCACAACTGCAAGATCGACGCGAACCAGCCGACGACGCGAGGTCCGAATGAACGTTGTCCAGGCCACTCTCAGCGGGGCGCTGATCGGTGGGCTCTACGCCCTGATGGCCATCGGGCTGTCCGTCACGTGGGGGGTGCTGCGCGTCATCAACCTGGCCCACTTCGGCCTGATCCTGGTCGGTGCCTACCTCACGCTCCAGCTCGCCACGTCCTGGGGGATCGACCCGCTGCTGACCCTGCTCGTCACGGTGCCGGTGATGTTCGTGGCCGGCGCCGCCCTGCAGTGGCTCTTCGACCGGCTCGCCCTCAGCGAGTTCAACTCGCTGCTCGTCAGCTTCGGTCTGCTCATCATCACCATCCAGGTCGCACACAACGTGTGGACGGCCGACTTCCGGCGGATGGGCGCCGACGTCAACCCGTACGCGACCGCCTCCTTCTCGATCGGCCGGCTGGTCTTCCCGGTCACCACCCTCATCGCGTTCGGTCTCGCGGTCGTCGTCGTGGCCGGCGGGCACCTGGTGCTGCGCCGCACGTTCGCCGGCCGCGCGATGCGCGCGATCGCCCAGGACAGCGCCGTCGCCGGCGCGTTCGGCGTCGACCACCGGCGGCTCAGCCTGCTGCTCGGCGGCGTCGTCGGGGCGACCGCGGCGCTGGCCGGCACCGTGTTCTCGCTGTCGAACGCGCTGACCCCGGACACCGCCTACGAGTGGTTCGGCATCGTCTTCGCCGTGGTCATCCTCGGCGGCATCGGCGAGGTCGTCGGCACGTTCGCGGCCGGCGTCCTCGTCGGCGTGCTCTCCGGCGTCGTGTCGGTCGTCTGGTCGCCGGCCGCCGCGCCGTTCGTGCTGTTCTCCGCCATCATCCTCGCGCTGCTGCTGCGCCCGCGCGGCCTGTTCACGATCGGAGCGGCCCGATGAAGCGCCTGCTGGTGGCCTTCCTGGTGCTGGCGGCCCTCGGCGTGTTCGCGCCGGACCTCGGCCTGGCCTCGTTCTACCTGATCCTGCTCGGCTCGGTGTGCTTCTGGATCGCCCAGGCGACCAGCTGGAACCTGCTGTCGGGCTACAGCGGCTACTTCAGCTTCGGCCAGGCCGCGTACGTCGGGGTCGGCGCCTACACCACGGCCGTGCTCACCGGCCGGCACGGCGTCGGCTTCTTTTGGACCGTGCCGCTCGCCGCCGTCCTGTGCGGGCTGCTGGCGCTCGGCATCGGGGCCGTCGCGTTCCGGCTCGGGTCGCTGCGCGGCGAGATCTTCGCGCTGCTCACCCTGGCCGTGCCGTTCATCCTCGCCGCGTTCGCCCGGATCAACCGCTCGGTCGACGGCGGGCAGGGCACGACGCTGCCGCTGCCCGACTACCCGGAGTTCTTCGGGACGTTCCAGCAGTTCCAGTACCTCCTGGCGCTGGCCGTCGCCGCGGTCGCCGTCGCCGTCGCGTTCCTGGTCCAGCACTCCCGCGCCGGATCCGCGCTCACCGCCATCCACGACAACGAGGACGTCGCCGAGGTCCTCGGGGTGCCGACCTTCCGGTACAAGATGATCGCCATCGTCGCCAGCGGCGTCCTCGGCGGCGTGGCCGGGAGCGTCTACGCGCTGCAGATCGGCTTCGTCACCGTCGAGAGCGTCTTCGGCCTGACGATCCCGCTGTTCGTCATCGTGATGGGCGTGCTCGGCGGCCGCTCGCACTGGCTGGGCCCGGTCGTCGGCGCCGTGCTCATCGTGACGCTGCAGGACCGGCTGTCGTCGTACGGCCTGGACGAGTACAACGCCATCTTCCTCGGCGCCATCCTGGCGATCCTGGTCGCCACCGCACCGGCCGGCCTGTACGCGCGGCTGCGGGCGCGGCCCTGGGCGGCCCTGGCCGGCTTCGTCGTCGTGTTCGGGGTGTTGTACATCCTCAATGTGTGGGGCGAGACGCTCGACTGGCTGGTCGCCGGGATGCTGGCGGCGGCGCTGGTCGCGATCGTCCTCGGCACCCGCCGCTCCAGCGCTGTCCCGGCGGCGGCTCGGTCCACTGTGGACGTCGTCGAGGAGGAGCCGGGCGAACCGCCCGCCATCGGCGAAGTGCTCGTCGAGTGCCGGTCGGTGGCCAAGTACTACGGCGGCGTGCACGCGCTGGAGGACATCAGCCTCGACATCCGCGCCGGCGAGCTCATCGGCCTCGTCGGGCCGAACGGCTCCGGCAAGACCACGCTGGTCAACCTGCTCTCCGGCGCCACCCGGCCGACGAAGGGCACGATCCGCGTCGACGGGCACGACATCACCCGGCTGCCGCCGCACCGCATCGCGCACGTCGGGCTGGCCCGCACGTACCAGATCCCGAAGCCCTTCGACTCGATGACCGTGCGGGACAACGTCGCCACGGCCATCATGTTCGGCCGCACGCCGATGTCGCTGCGCCAGGCCCGCCCGCTCGCCGAGCGGCACCTGGCCACGGTCGCCCTCGACCACCTCGCGGACGCCCGGCCCGGCCGCCTCAACCTGCACCAGCGGCAGCTGCTGGAGATGGCCCGCGCGATCGCGTCGGACCCGAAGGTGCTGCTGCTCGACGAGGCGCTCGCCGGCCTCAACCCGGCCGAGGTCGACAACGCCGTCCGCGTGGTGCGCCGCATCCACCACAGCGGCATCACGATCGTCATCGTCGAGCACCTGCTCCGCGTGCTCAACCAGCTCGCCACCCGCATCGTGGTGCTCGACCGCGGCACGCTCCTGGCCGACGGCGACCCGCAGACGGTGATGAGCGACCCGGCCGTCGTCCGCGCCTACCTCGGGAAGCAGGCCCATGTCTGAGCAGGTTCTAGAGGTCACCGGCCTCGACGTCCGCTACGGCGACGCCCAGGCCCTGTGGGACGTCACCCTGTCGGTCGGCACCGGCGAGACGGTGTGCGTCGTCGGCCCCAACGGCGCCGGGAAGTCGACGCTCGTCAACGCGGTCGCCGGCATCCACCCGGCCTCCGGCGGCCGGATCAGCGTCGCCGGCGCCGACACGACGGCCCTGGCCGGGCACCGCGTCTGCGCCCACGGCGTGGCGATCGTCCCGGAGGGCCGGCGGATCTTCCCGCGGATGACGGTCTTCGACAACCTGATCCTCGGCGCGTACCGCCGAGAGGCCCGCCGCGAGCACCGCACCACGCTCGCCACGGTGTACGACATGTTCCCCCGCCTCGCCGAGCGCGCCGGGCAGCTGGCCGGCAGCCTCAGCGGCGGCGAGCAGCAGATGGTCGCCATCGGCCGCGCCCTCATGGCCCGGCCGCGGCTGCTGCTGCTCGACGAGCCGTCGCTGGGGCTGGCCCCGGTCCGGGTCGACGAGGTGTACGAGGCGATCGAGCGGATCGCCGCCGGCGGGGTGAGCGTGGTCGTGGTCGAGCAGGACGTGGAGCGCGCCCTGGCCATCGCCGACCGGGCGTACCTGCTCGGCGAGGGCCGCGTGGTCACCTCCGGCCCGGCGGCGCAGCTGCGCCAGAGCCCGGAGGTCCGCCGCAGCGTCCTGGGCCTGTGACCCCGCCGACCGCGCGCCTGGCGGCGTTCCACACCGCCCTGGCGGCGCTGTCCCCTGGAGCTTCCGGTAACCCGATGCTCGACCTGGTCGATCCTGCTCGGCGACCGGCCGAAGGCGGGACCGATGCGGATAGCGCCGGGGCCGGCCCGCGAGCTGGACCTGCCCCGGCGCCGGCGCGAGCTGGCGGCCCGCCTGGCCTGGGCGATCCCGACGGAGGCGGCGCTCGCCCTGATCGGCGACCACGGCCCGATCCTCGAGACGGGCGCCGGCACCGGCTACTGGGCCGCCCTGCTCCGCGCCCGCGGCGTTGACGTGGTCGCCACCGACGCGGCGCCCCCGGACGACGACGCCGGCCACGCGGTCCTGCGGGCCTACCGCGGCGACACCCTGCTCTACGTCGTCGGCGACGCGGACGGCCCGGCCGGGACGGCACGCCTGCACGAGGAGCTCGCCCGGCACTGGACCGCGGCCGAGGACCTGGCCCTGCCCTCGTGGCCGAACATCCCGGACCGCCTCACCGTGTGGCGCCGCCGGTAGCTACGGGACCAGCACGATGCGGCGGGTGGCGCGGCCGTCGGCCTGGTCCAGCCACGCCGCCGGGGCCTCCGACAGCGGGATCTCGTGGTGGTCGACCGTGAGGCGGCCGGCGAGGGCGTGGTCGGCGACGAGGCGGATGGTGGCGCCCTTCTCGGCGGCGCTCAGCTCGTTGTTGGTGTAGCCGAGCACGCGCAGCGAGCCGCCGCGCAGGGTCGCCGAGTCGAACGGGGCGGTCTCCCCCGCCGAGCTGCCGAGGTTGACCAGGCGGCCGTGCGGTGCCAGGGTCTGCAGCGCGGCGGCGGCGGGGACGCCGAACAGCGGGTCGAGGACCAGGTCGGCCGGGCCGTCGAGCGCCTCGCGCAGGCGGGCGGCGAGGCCGGCCACATCGTCGGCGGAGGTGAGCGGCACGACCGCGTCGGCGCCGAGCCGGCGGGCGCGCTCCTGGGCGGCCGCGGACCGGCAGGCCGCGACCACCCGGCGGGCGCCGTGCAGGCGGGCGATCTGCAGCGCGGCCTGGCCGACGATCCCGCCGCCGCCGAGGACGAGCACCTGCTCGCCGGAGCGCAGCTCGCCGCGCCAGGTCAGCGCCTTCCACGCGGCGACGGCCGACAGGCCGAGGGCGGCGACCAGCCGCGGGTCGGCGCCGTCCGGCAGCGCGACGACGTCGGCGGCCGGGACCACGACCCGCTCGGCCATGGAGCCGTCGCCGGGGCGCATGCCGGCGTCGGTCGGGAACCACACCGGGGTGCCGTCGTCGAGCGTGCCGACGCCCTGCACACCGGGGACGTAGGGCACGGCGGGCGCGCCGAAGTACGACCGGCCGGTGGCGCACAGGACGTCGAGCGGGGTGATCGGGGCGGCGGTGAGCGTGACCGCGACGAAGCCGTCGCCGGGGACCGGCGACGGCCGGTCCGCGACGACGGGCGGCTGTCCACACTGGACGATCTGCAACGCGCGCATGGTCAGGTCGCGATGTCCGGGTAGGGCAGGTTGAAGTGGGCCAGCCGGACCGCATACTCCTTCTGGAACGCGAGCGGCTCGGCGTGGTCGCGCTCGAACATCGCGATGAACAGGGTCAGCGTGAGGAACGGGTGCGCGCCGAGCTCGAACAGCTGCACGTAGTCGTGCGCGACGAGCGCGGCGCGCTCCGCGTCCTCCAGCCGCAGCCAGGTGGTGGCCTCGCCGCTGTGGGAGTTGAGCAGCGACACCCCGAGCGAGGACTCCCACCAGGCAACCGTCCCCGCCGGGTCGGAACGGTAGCGCTCCACAAGGGACGGATCCCGGTCCACCGTGTAGAGGAACTTGTTCAGCAAGTACTTGCTCATGCTTCGACTCCCTCCGCTGCGCTCCGGGAGTCCGCGCTGCCACCCTGTGCCTCCCGGTGAGCGGCCCCTCCGCTGCGCTCCGGACCGCTCACGGCTCCGTTCGGGTACCAGGTGAAGTACGCCTCCATGGTGTGGAACAGGTCGTAGGTGTCGACGTAGTCGGCCTTCCGGCCGTCGCCGGCGACGCCCATCATGAGCATGAAGTCCATGAAGCCGTGGGTCGCGTTGCCCGGCGCGTGCAGGCTGTCCAGCGTCACCTCGGACAGGCAGCCCTCGATGTCGCCGGTGGCGATCCACTCGACCGCCCTGCGGTCGAACTCCGGGTCGGGGCCGTGCGGGCCGAACTGGCGCGGGCCGCCGAGCTCCAGCGACAGGTGCCCGGTGCCGACCACGGCGACCCGCAGGTGCGACGGCCACGACTCGACGAGCTCCCGGATCGTGCGGCCGAGCTGGACGAACCGCTTCGGCTGCGGCAGCGGCGGCGCGAAGATGTTCGTGTAGACCGGCACGATCGGCAGGTCGGCCTCGGGCCGCAGCGTGATGATCGGGCACGTGACGCTGTGGTCGATGCGCAGCTCGTTGCTGAACGCGAGGTCGAACCCGGCGTCGAGGCCCTCGCGCAGGATGTGCGCCGAGAGGTCCTCCTGCCCGCGCAGGAGCATGCGCGGCAGGCCGAACTCGCGCTCCTCGTTGTACCAGTTGGCGTCGTAGAACGGCGCCTTGCCGACCAGGAACTGCGGCATGTTGTCCAGCCAGAGCTGGTGGAAGTGGTCGGAGCCGACCATGACCAGCACGTCCGGGTTGGCCTTGGTCAGCGTCTCGCGGAACTTGAGGATCTTGCGGACCCACTCGTCGGCGAACGGTGGGCGGTCCTCGCCGGTGGCGGTCGACGCCTTGTAGTAGAAGGGGTGGTGGGTGGAGGCGATGACCGCGACAACTTCGGCCATGGCGGTCCTTTCCGAAACCTAGGGGGTGTAGCGGGCGTTGCGGTCGACGGTGCGGTAGATCTCCATGCCGAGGCCGGTGCGGCGCTCCTCGGCGAGGTGCCCGAGCAGCCCGGCCGCCCGGGCCAGCAGCGCGAAGCCGCGCAGCAGGTCGACCGGGAGACCGAGGTCGGCGAGGGCGGCGCCGCAGACGCCGGCGCCGTTGAGCGGCAGCGTGCGGCCGAGGATCGCCGGGTGGACCCGGCCGATCGCCTCGAACAGCCGCAGGTGGGGCCCGCGCAGGCCCTCCTCGTCGGCGATGCGGATGAGCACCGGCGTGCGCGGGTCCTGGACCTTGTGGACGGGGTGCCCGAGGCCGGGGACGAAGCGGCGGGCCTCGCGGGCCTCGGTGACGGCCGCGGTCGCGAGCGCGTCCCAGCCGGCGTCGTCGGACGGCACCTCAGCCACCCCGGCGAGCACCTCGGCCAGGAACCTGCCGGCGTCCTCGGTCACGCCGAGGAACCGCGACCCGCCGCCGAGCAGGCCGGCGGCGAGGGCGCCCTGCAGCGCCTCCGGGGCGGACACGTAGGTGACCCGGGCGGCGATCGCCGTGGGCGTGAAGCCGTGGTCGGCCAGCGCCACCAGTACCGTCTCGAACACCCTCGTCTCGGAGGGGGTGGGCCGGCGGCCGGCGACGAGCCAGAAGGCCAGCTCGCCGAAGCCCACCTTCCCCATCAGGTCGGCGGCCAGGTCCTGGCCGAGTAGCCGGATCTGGTCGGCGTCGGACGTGCCGATCCCGGTCGGGAAGCTCAGCTCTTCAGCCACTGGCGGATCTCCTCACCGTGCTCGTCCAGCTCCGGCGGGGGCAGCTCGTAGCGGGCCGCCGAGCCGGAGAAGCGGATCGGGTTGCGGATGCCGG
This sequence comes from Dactylosporangium sucinum, assembly GCF_014647515.1. GTDB lineage: Bacteria > Actinomycetota > Actinomycetes > Mycobacteriales > Micromonosporaceae > Dactylosporangium > Dactylosporangium sucinum. The sequence goes on from NZ_BMPI01000002.1 coordinate 245,245, forward strand.
GCACGCCGCCGGTGAGCACCACCGGGTCGAGTCCCAGCTCCTCGGCGAGCCGCACCCCGCCGTCGATCGTGTTGATCGGCGCGCACGCCACGCCGGCCGCGGTCAGGTCGCGGAACCACTCGTCCTTGGTCCGCGTCGCCAGCCGCTCGACGAGGTACGGCCGCAGCAGCTCGCGGTTGGCCGTGCGGTCCTGGTTGTGCGCGAAGCGCGGGTCACCGACGAGGTGCTCCAGGTCCAGCACCGCGCACAGCTTGCGGAACTGCCCGTCGTTGCCGGCGATCACGATGAGCTCGCCGTCGGCGACCGGCAGCGGCTCGTACGGGAACAGGCTCGGGTGCGCGTTGCCCATCCGGAACGGGACCGTGCCGCCGGCGACGTAGCCGCTGGAGTGGTTGACCAGCCCGGACAGCGCCGACGACAGCAGGTTGACCTCGACGTGCTGGCCGGCGCCACTCGCGTCGCGGTGCCGCAGCGCGGCCAGGATGCCGATGCTCGCGTGCAGGCCGGCCATCACGTCGAAGACCGAGATGCCGGCCCGGTACGGCGGGCCGCCGGGGTCGCCGGTGAGGCTCATCAGGCCGGAGATCGCCTGCACCATGAGGTCGTAGCCGGGCAGCGCGGCGCCCGCGCCCGAGCCGAAGCCGCTGATCGACGCGTAGACGATGCCGGTGTTGCCGGCCGACACGCTCGTGTAGTCGAGGCCGAACCGGGCCAGGCCGCCCGGCTTGAAGTTCTCGATGAGGACGTCGGCGCGCGCGGCCAGGGCCTGCGCGACGGCCAGGTCCTCCGGGTCGCGCAGGTCGAGCGCGATGGAGCGCTTGTTGCGGTTGATGCCCAGGTAGTACGTCGAGACGCCGTCCCGGACGGGCGGCATCCACGTTCGGGTGTCGTCGCCGCCGGGGCCCTCGACCTTGATCACCTCGGCGCCGAGGTCGGCCAGGAGCATCGTCGCGTAGGGGCCGGCGAGGATCCGCGAGAAGTCCGCCACCAGCAGGCCGCTCAGCGGCCCTGGCGGCCGGTCGGCCCGCTCGGGTTGCGTCATCAGCTCCCTCTCCGCTCGGCTGTCCGTTAGACGGACGATCGTCCGCGCCTAGTCAGTCTCGGTCTCCGACCGGGTGCTGTCAACCGCCATGGCCCCGTTCCCAGCATCCTTTCACGATGCCGGGCGGACCGGGCCGGAGAAGGGAATCCCGGCCGGCATGGGCGCACGCGGCGGGTGCTGACCGCCAGACGGACTCCTGTCCGCCTTGCCGCCGGGTGCGGACTGGCCCGGACTGGCCCGACGGCGCCGGTGACCAGCCGAGTGTCCGTACAGCGAACAGAGGTCCGCCGCCGCCCACAAATTGCGTCCTTGACAGCACGAGGTCACGGGAACATTGTGATGTCGATCCGTCCGTTAGACGGACGATCGTCCGCCAATCTCTCCGCAGCACCGTGAGCGCAGCAGCGGCCGGCGCCCTGACCGGCCGCGCCACCCCAACCCCAGGAGCACTCATGGCAGACACCCACGGCCTCTCCCGGCGCGGCCTGATCGTCGGCGGCGGCACCGTCGCCGCGGCGGCCGCCCTCGTCGGCACCCCCGCCCACGCCAACGGCCGGCACGACGATGACGACGAGGAGTTACTCCTCGTCAACGGCCGCATCCACACCATGGACGACCGGGACTCGGTCGTCTCCGCCGTCCGCATCGCCGGCGGCCGGTTCACCGCCGTCGGTCGCGACGCCGAGCGCGGCAGCTCCGCGAACAAGATCGACCTGCGCGGGCGCACCGTCGTCCCCGGGCTCATCGAGAGCCACAGCCACTTCATCAGCCTGGCCAACCGGCCCGGCTACCACGTCGCCGAGTGGGAGCTGGCGAAGAACGTGGCCGAGGTGCTCGCGTTCCTGAAGGCGCGGCGCAAGACCGTCCCGCCCGGCGGCATGATCACCGCGATGGGCGGCGGCACGCCGCGCATGTTCGCCGAGCAGCGGCTGCCCACCCGGGCCGAGATCGACGCCGTCGTGCCGGACCGGCCGGTCTTCCTGTACCAGAGCGGCTTCGGCCCGGCCCGGGTGAACACCCTGGGCAAGCAGTTCTTCGAGTCGATCACCGACCTGCCGGTGACCGTCGCCGAGGACGGCACGATCGCCGGCGGCAACCCGAACATGGCCAACCGGGCGCTGTACCACCTGCGGATCCGGCAGACCTTCGCCGACAAGCAGCGCAGCGCGCTCGACGCGATGGCCTTCACGGCGAGCGTCGGGCTCACCACGATCCTGGACCAGACGCTCGTCGCGACCGCGAACGGGACGCTGAACCCGGCGGCGCTGGACCCGCAGCCGACCGACGGGCTGCCCACGCTCAACCACTTCCGGATGTACGACGCCTGGCTCTCGCTGCACGCGCAGGGCCGCGCCTTCATCCGGCTGCAGCTGAACTTCCTGCACAACCAGGGCTTCATCGCGGAGCTCGGCGGCCTCGACAAGCAGCTGCCGGAGCTGCGCGAGCGGCTCAAGAACCAGTTCCCGTTCTTCGGCGACGACATGCTGCGCACCGGCGGCATCGGCGAGTGGGCGGCGCCGTTCGCCGCGCCGACGAACGCCAACGGCTACGCGGTCTGGCTGGAGTCGCAGCGGCTCGTCGCCAAGGCGCGCTGGCGCAACGAGAACGCCCAGGGCGGCAGCGCGACGAGCACGGCCGCGATCGAGCAGGTCGTCGCGGCCTACGAGCAGATGGACGCGGAGTTCGGCATCAAGGACCTGCGCTGGGGCCTGCAGCACGCCGACTACGCGACGGCCGACCAGCTCGCCCGGCTCAAGAAGCTCAACTGCGGCGTGTCCGTGTCGGGCTTCCGCTGGCTGGGCGGCCTGCCCCGGGCCGACGGCCTGCCGGCCGGCCCGCTGTTCAAGGACATCCTCGCCAGCGGCATCCCGATGGGCATGCACGAGGACGGCATCCACATCGCGCCGCACAACCCGTGGTTCGCGCTGCACTACGCGACCACCGGCCTGAACGTGCTGGGCCAGCAGATCAACCCGGGCCAGCAGATCACCCGCCAGCAGGCGCTGCGGGCCTACACGCGGGGCAACGCGTGGTACCTCAACCGCGAGGACGACCTGGGCTCGATCGAGCGCGGCAAGCTGGCCGACCTGGTGGTCCTGGACAAGGACTACTTCACGGTCAGCGACGCGGCGATGCGTGACATCCGCCCGATCCTGACCGTCGTCGACGGCAAGGTCGTGCACGACACCGGCGCCCTCTCCGGCCGCCGCTGACGATGATCGATGGAGACTTCCGGTCCCCATGACAGCCGGAAGTCTCCATCGATCACGGGCCGGACCGGTCACGCCGCCCGGGTGACGTCGCTGCCGGGTGCGCGATGATCCGCTTGAGCCCATGAGCAATGCGGAGCGGGAGCGGGTGGCGTCGTTCGGGCGGCCCGAGGACGGCCTGCACGAGGCGACCCCCTGGTACCACTGGGGTCCGTACCTCAGCGAGCGCGCGTGGGGCACCGTGCGCGAGGACTACAGCGACGGCGGCGCCGCGTGGGAGGCCTTCCCGCACGAGCACGCCCGGTCCCGCGCCTACCGGTGGAACGAGGACGGACTCGGCGGCATCAGCGACGTCGGCCAGCGGGTGTGCTTCGCGCTCGGGCTGTGGAACGGGCAGGACCCGATCCTCAAGGAGCGCATCTTCGGGCTCACCGGCAACGAGGGCAACCACGGCGAGGACGCCAAGGAGTACTGGTGGTACCTCGACGCCGTGCCCAGCCACGCCTGGATGCGCTGGCGCTACCACTACCCGCAGCGGGCCTTCCCCTACGAGCAGCTGGTGAGCGAGAACGGCCGCCGCTCGCGCGCGGAGCCGGAGTACGAGCTGCTCGACACCGGCGTCTTCGACGACGGCCGGTACTGGGTCGTCGAGGCCGACTACGCCAAGGCCGACCCCGAGGACGTGCGGATCCGGCTGCGGATCACCAACGCCGGGCCCGAGCCGGCGACGCTGCACGTGCTGCCGACGGTGTGGTACCGCAACACGTGGTCCTGGGACGACGACGCGGCCAAGCCCCGCCTGGCGGCCGCCGGCGAGTCCACGATCGGGATCGAGGGCCCGCTGGTCCTGCAGGCCGCGCCGGGGCCCGACGGGACGATGCCTTCCCAGCTGTACTGCGAGAACGAGACCAACGCCCTGAGGCTCTTCGGCGCCCCGTCGGTCACGCCGTTCCCGAAGGACGGGATCAACGACCACGTCGTCCACGGCGCGCCCACGGTCAACCCGGCGCAGGAGGGCACCAAGGCGGCGTTCTGGTACCGCGTGACCGTCGCCCCGGGCGAGACCGCGCACCTGTCGCTCCGGCTGGCACCGAAGACGGACCCGAAGGCGTTCGGGCCCGGGTTCGACGCGGTGCTGGAGCGGCGCCGGGCCGAGGCCGACGCCTTCTACGCGGACCTCACCCCGCCCGGCACCAGCGAGGAGGACGCCCGGACCATGCGGCAGGGCTTCGCCGGCATGATCTGGGGCAAGCAGTTCTACCACTACGACGTCGCCCGCTGGCTCAACGGCGACCCGGCCCAGCCGCCCCCGCCGCCGGGCCGGCGCACCGGCCGCAACGCCGGCTGGCGGCACCTCGACGCCGCCGACATCATGTCGATGCCCGACCCGTGGGAGTACCCCTGGTTCGCCGCGTGGGACTCGGCCTTCCACGCCGTCGCGCTCGCCCACCTGGATCCGGCCTTCGCGAAGTACCAGATGATCCTGCTCTGCCGCGAGTGGTTCCAGCACCCGAACGGGGCGATCCCGGCCTACGAGTGGGCGTTCGACGACCTCAACCCGCCGGTGCAGGCGTGGGCGGCGCTGCAGGTGTACGACATCGACGGCCGGCGCGACACCGCGTTCCTCATGCGCGTGTTCTCCAAGCTCGTGCTGAACTTCACCTGGTGGGTCAACCGCGAGGACCACGACGGCAACAACGTCTTCGAGGGCGGCTTCCTCGGCCTGGACAACATCGGCCCGATCGACCGCTCCCACCTGCCGGACGGCTACCGGCTGGAGCAGTCCGACGCGACCGCCTGGATGGCCTTCTACTGCCTGAACCTGCTGGAGATGGCCCGCGAGCTGGCCAAGCACGACCCGGCCCTGCAGGACCTCGCGGTCAAGTTCCTGGAGCACTTCGCGCTCATCTCGGAGTCGATGCGCGAGCGGGACCTGTGGGACGAGCAGGACGGCTTCTACTACGACGTGCTGCGCGGGCCCGACGGCGCGGCGACGCCGCTGCGGGTGCGCTCGATGGTCGGGATCATCCCGCTGTTCGCGACCAAGGCGCTGCACGAGGAGGAGTTCGAGCGGGTCCGGCGGTTCGCCAAGAGCTTCGCCGACATCTCCGAGCACCACATCGTCGGCGCCCCGGACGAGCGGTTCGTCGCGGTCGGCGTCGCCGCCCACGGGCGGGTGCGGCGCATCCTGACCCACCTGTTCGACGAGGAACACTTCCTCTCGCCGTACGGGCTGCGGGCGCTCTCGCGGTGGCACGCCGACCATCCGTTCAGCGTGGACCTGCCGGGCTACACGGCGAGCGTCGGCTACGAGCCGGCCGAGTCGGTCACCGGCATGTTCGGCGGCAACTCCAACTGGCGCGGTCCGCTGTGGGTGCCGCTGAACTACCTCGTCCTGCGCACGCTGGCGGACTACCACGCCAACCTGGGCGACTCGGTGAAGATGGAGTACCCGACGGGCTCCGGCCAGCAGCGCACCGCCGGCGAGATCGCGGAGGACCTGCGGCAGCGGCTGCTCTCGCTGTACCGCCGGGGCGCCGACGGCCGGCGTCCGGCCTCGGGCTGGGTGGCCACCCTCCAGGACGACCCGCACTGGCGGGACAACCTGCTGTTCTACGAGTACTTCCACGCCGACAACGGCGCCGGGCTCGGCGCCACGCACCAGACCGGCTGGACCGGGCTGCTCGCCGAGCTCGTCGCGCGGCCGGGCGGGCGCCGCACGGAGGTGGGACGATGATCACGTTCGGCCGGCAGGTCTGCGGCGACCTCGACGCCGCCGCGGCCCGCGAGTGGCTGGTGACCGACGGCCTCGGCGGCTACGCGACGGGCACCGTGGCCGGGCTGCGCACCCGGCGGTACCACGGCCTCCTCGTGGTCGCCGAACCGGGCGGCAGCGCGCGCCGGCTCGGCCTGGCCGCGCTCGACCCGGTGGTGCGGGTCGGCGAGCGGCAGTTCCGGCTCGCCACCGACGAGTGGGCCGGCGGCGCCGTCGACCCGGCCGGGCTCGCGCACCTGGCCTCGTTCACGCTCGACAACGGCGTGCCGGTGTGGCGCTGGGACCTGGGCGACGTGGTCGTCGAGCGGGAGATCGCGATGGCCTACGGCTCGCCCACGGTCGGCGTGGTGCTCCGCGTGGTACGTGCCCCGCGTCCGGTCTCCGTCTCGATGGCGCCGCTGTGCACCTGGCGGGACGCGCACGGCGAACGGGTCGCGTACGGCGAACCGGACGTCACGCCAATCGCCGGCGGCTTCGAGTTCGAGGGCGCCTACCGGGTGACCGGCCCCGGCTGGGAGCCCGGCGGCGAGTGGTACCACGGGGTGTACGCGCGGGAGGAGGCCGCTCGCGGGCTCAACCCCGTCGAGGACCTGTGGGCGGCCGGCCGCTTCACGGCGACGCTGGAGCCCGGCTCGGCGATGGGCGTCACGGCGGGCGCGGGCGACGGCCCGCTGCCGGCCGCCACGGCCCTGGTCACCGCGGCCCGCAAGCGGGCCCGCAAGGTCGCCCGCCAGCTCAGCGGCTCCGACGCCGTCAGCCGCCAGCTGGCGGTCGCCGCCGACCAGTTCGTCGTGACGACCCCGACCGGCCCGTCGGCGGTCGCCGGGTACCCGTGGTTCGGCGAGTGGTCGCGGGACCTCATGACGTCGTTCGAGGGTCTGTTCCTCACCACCAACCGGCACGCCGAGGCGCGCGAGGTGCTGCTGCGGGCCGGCGGGACCGTCTCCGAGGGCATGCTGGCGAACACGGCGGACACGGGGACCCTGGAGTACAATACCGCCGACGCGGCGCTGTGGTTCCTGCACGCGATCGGGCGCTACGTCGCCGTGACCGACGACCTGGACACGGCCGCGTCGCTGGCCGACGTCATGGACGAGATCCTGCGCTGCCACCAGCGCGGCACCCGCTACGGCATCGCCGCCGACCCGGCCGACGGCCTGCTCACCCAGGGCAAGCCGGGCTTCGCCCTGACCTGGATGGACGCCCGCGTCGACGGCCACCCGGTGACCGACCGCCACGGCAAGCCGGTCGAGATCAACGCCCTGTGGATCGAGGCCCTGTCGGTGACGGCCGAGCTCTTCGACCGCCTGCGCCGCCGCCACGACTGGTCCGCCGCCGCCGAGCGCGCCACCGCGTCCTTCCGTCGCCGCTTCCCCCGCCCGGACGGCGCCGGCCTGTACGACGTGGTCGACGGCCCGGGCGGCGACGACGCGTCGGTCCGCCCCAACCAGCTGCTGGCGGTGGGCCTGCCACACGCACCGGTCGACGACCCGGCGGTGGTCGAGCTGTGCCGCGCGGAGCTGCTGACGTCGCTGGGCCTGCGCTCGCTGTCCCAGTCGTCCCCGTCGTACGCGGGCCACCACGGCGGCACCCCGTACGAACGGGACCACGCCTACCACCAGGGGACGGTGTGGCCCTGGCTGATCGGCCCGTTCACGGACGCGGCGGTCCGCACCGGCGCCGACACGGCGGGCCTGCTGGACGGCCTGCACCTGCACCTGGCGGAGTGGGGCCTGGGCTCGGTCTCGGAGACGGCGGACGGCGACGCTCCGCACGCGGCCACGGGCTGCCCGTTCCAGGCCTGGTCGGTGGCCGAGCTGCTCCGCGCCCACGCCCTGCTCCGCTGATCGTCCCGCCCGTCCGCCCATGATCGTGGGAAGGATCCGGCTGCCCCGACGACCGGATCCTTCCCACGATCATGGGCGGCGCCGTCCGGCGTGGCTACGCTCGATGCCATGGGGACTGAAAACGGGGACGAGTGGGCGCCGCGGACGCGGGTCGGTGCCGTGGTCGTCGCGCTGCTGAACGGCGACGCGGAGGGGGCCGAGCGGGCCGCCGGGCAGCCCCCGGAGCCGCACGACACGCCGGTGCTGGACGCCGCGATCCGGCTGGCCGTGCGCAGCCTCTTCGACGAGGACACCCCGCCGGATGACATCGCCGGCTTCGTGGCGGCGATCACCCAGGACGTGGACGTCGACCCGGCCGCCGCGGAGGCGCTCATCCGCACCCAGCTGGGCGAGGAGGGCCTCCTCGACGCGTTCCCGCCGCACGTGGTCACCGACACGACGTGGTCGATGCTGGGCTACCTCTGCGAGCGCCAGCTCGGCCGCGAGGACTCCCTCCAGCTCGTCGAGCAGGCCGAGCGCACCGCGGTGGTGTGACGGCATCGCTGAGTTCCGCCTGCTGTCCCGCTCCGTCCAGCAGGTGAACGGCGGCCGCGCCGTTTAGGTGCGCATGAGCACGGGAACCACCCAGCGCAGGTGTACGCCGGATCGAGGAGACCAACACGATGCGACTGCTGACGTTCGCGGCCGGGCTGGCCGCCGGATATGTGCTCGGGACGCGGGCCGGGCGCCCGAAGTACGACCAGATCGTCGCCGGCACCCGCCGGCTGCGCGCCAACCCGACCCTGGCGGAGGCCCGCCGCGTCGCGACCGACCTGACGAGCGCGCCGGTCCCGGCCGACGTCCCCACCGTCCCCGCCACCCCGGCCAAGGCGGCCCGGCGCCGCTCCGCCACCAACGTCGCCGGCGAGGCCACCAACGTCGCCGGCGAGGCCACCGCGGCCAAGCCGTAGCCGTCCCGCTGCGAAGCGCTTCGGCTCCTCCACCCGGCGCGACTGGATCGGCGGAAACAGGCCATCTGCGGCAGTCGATAAAACCGGGGTCGATGAAACCGTTGTGGGGTGTCGGCGAGTCTGCTTAACTGTCCGCACCGCGCCGAGAGAGCGCTCTCTCAGCTTGATCGCCGCGGTGGGAGGGAGGACAACCCCGTCGATCGCCGCCGCTCACGGCGATCAAGCACCACGGAAGCACCCAGCCACACCCCACACACCAACCGGTCGACACCCGCACCCGGGCCACCTTCGGCGAGGCGAGGCATCGGGACCGCACGGGTGACGGTGCCACGCGCCCCGCGACCGGCCCACCGACGTGATCGGCGCACGTCGCTCATCGACATCCTGACAGGAGAGTCATGTTTCGCAGAGTCCTGCTCTGCGTCGCCGTCGTGCTCGCCGCCGCGGGGATCAATGCCGCCCCGGCCTACGCGGCCGACTTCTCGGTGCTTGTGTTCAGCAAGACCGCGGGGTTCCGGCACGACTCGATCCCGGCGGGCATCGCCGCGATCCAGCAGCTCGGCACGCAGAACAACTTCACCGTCGAGGCGACCGAGGACGCCGGCCAGTTCACCGCCGCGAACCTGGCCCGGTTCCGGGCGGTCATCTGGCTGTCCACCACGGGTGACGTCCTCGACGCCACCCAGCAGACCGCGTTCGAGAACTACATCCGGGCCGGCGGCGGGTACGTCGGCATCCACGCCGCGTCCGACACCGAGTACGACTGGGCCTGGTACGGCAACCTGGTCGGCGCGTACTTCTCCAGCCACCCGGCGATCCAGCCGGTGCGGGTGCGGGTCGAGGACACGGTCCACCCGTCGACGGCCGGCCTGCCGGCGACCTGGAACCGCACCGACGAGCTGTACAACTACCGCACCAACCCGCGCCCGAACGTGCACGTGCTGGCCAACCTGGACGAGTCCAGCTACACCGGCGGCACGATGGGCGCCGACCACCCGATCTCGTGGTGCCGCGCCTACGACGGCGGGCGCTCGTGGTACACCGGCCTCGGCCACACCATCGAGAGCTTCAGCGAGGCGAACTTCCGCACCCACGTCCTCGGCGGCATCCGCTACGCCGCGCAGGGCACCGGCGCCTGTACGGTCGGCACCAACCCGCCCGCCGGCGGCACGTTCACACAGGTCACCCTGGCCAAGGGCGTGGCCGAGGTGGGCGAGCCGATGGGGCTGACGGTGCTGCCGAACCGGGGCGTGCTGCACACGTCGCGGGACGGCGTCATCCGGTACACCGACGTCAACGGCAACACGAAGGTCGCCCTGACGCTGTCGGTCTACAGCCACGACGAGGAGGGTCTGCAGAGCATCAAGGCCGACCCGAACTTCGCCTCCAACAAGTGGGTGTACGTCTACTACGCCCCGCCGCTGTCCACCCCGGCCGGCGACGCGCCGGCCAACGGCACGGCGGCCCAGTTCGCGCCGTTCAACGGCTCGAACCGGCTGGCGCGGTTCACGGTGCGCGACGACTACACGATCGACCCGAACTCGGGGGTCACCGTCCTCGACGTGCCGACCAGCCGGGGCATGTGCTGCCACGTCGGCGGTGACATCGACTTCGACGCGCAGGGCAACCTGTACCTGTCGACCGGCGACGACACCAACCCGTTCGAGTCGGCGGGCTACGCGCCGCTGGACGAGCGGGCCGACCGCAACCCGGTCTACGATGCCCAGCGCACCTCGGCCAACAGCAACGACCTGCGCGGCAAGGTGCTGCGGATCAAGCCGGGCGCGACCGGCGGCTACACGGTCCCGGCCGGCAACATGTTCGCGCCGGGCACCGCGAAGACCCGTCCCGAGATCTACGCGATGGGCTTCCGCAACCCGTTCCGGATGAGCGTCGACAAGGCCACCGGCGTCGTGTACCTCGGCGACTACGGCCCCGACGCCGGCACCGCCGACCCGAACCGCGGGCCCGCCGGCACGGTCTCCTTCGAGCGGATCGCCCAGCCGGGCTTCTACGGCTGGCCGTACTGCTCGAACTACAACACGCCGTACAACGACTACACCTTCCCGAACGGCCCGTCGAACGGCTTGTACAACTGCGCCGGCGGCCCGACGAACAACTCGCCCAACAACACCGGCATCACCGCCCTGCCGCCGTCGCAGACCGCGTGGCTGCCCTACGGCGGTGCCGGCCCCTCGCGGCCGGAGCTCGGCAACGGCGCGCTGTCGCCGATGGGCGGGCCGGTCTACAACTACAACGCGGCCCTCAACTCGGACGTGAAGTTCCCCGCCTCTTACAACGGGCGGGTCTTCCTGGGCGAGTTCGGCCGGCGGAACATCAAGACCGCCACCGTCAACGCGAACGGCACGGCCGGCACGATCGAGGCGTTCCCGTGGACCGGCACCCAGGTCATGGACATGGAGTTCGGCCCGGACGGCGCGCTGTACGTGCTCGACTACGGCACCGGCTGGTTCGGCGGCGACGCCAGCTCGGCCGTGTACCGCATCGAGTACAACAGCGGCGGCAACCGCGCCCCGATCGCCCAGGCGAGCGCCACCCCGTCGGCCGGCAACGCGCCGCTGACCGTGCAGTTCAGCTCGGCCGGCAGCTCCGACCCGGACGGCGACGCGATCACCTACGCCTGGGACTTCACCAGCGACGGCAGCACCGACTCGACCGCGGCCAACCCGACGTTCACGTACACGGCCAACGGCGAGTACACGGCGACGCTGACCGTGCGGGACAGCACCGGGAAGACCTCGACGGCGAGCGTCGTCGTCGGCGTCGGCCGCGCGTCGATCACGCTGACGACGCCGGCGGACGGGACGCTGTTCAAGTTCGGCGACGCGATCCCGTTCCAGGTGACCGTCACCGACCCGAACGCGGGCACGATCGACTGCAACCGGGTCACCGTCAGCTACATCCTGGGTCACGACAGCCACGGCCACCCGATCACGAGCAAGACCGGGTGCTCGGGCACGCTGCAGACCACGGTGGACGGTGAGCACGACGCGGCGGCGAACATCTTCGGGGTGATCAACGCGCAGTACACCCCGGTGAGCGGGACCGCGGTCCAGGACCAGCACGTCCTGCAGCCGCGCACCCGGCAGGCCGAGCACTTCAGCACGATGAACGGCGTCCAGATCGCCGCCAAGGCCGTGGCCCACGGCGGCAACGCGGTCGGCTTCATCGAGAACGGTGACTGGATCTCCTTCCAGCCGTACAACCTCACCGGCGTCACGAGCTTCACGGCCCGGGTCGCCTCGGCCGGCATCGGCGGCACGATCACCGTCCGCGTGGACTCCCCGACGGGTCCGGTGGCGGCGACGGTACCGGTGACGCCGACCGGCGGCTGGGAGACGTTCGTGGACGTGACCGCCGCGGTCACGCCCCCGGCGGGGACGCATCAGCTCTATCTCGTGTTCACCGGCGGTACCACCGGATCCCTGTTCGACATCGACGACTTCACGTTCTCGTCGGGCACCACCCCGCCGCCCACGTCGACGAACCTGGCCCTGAACAAGCCGGCGACGGCCTCCTCGACCGAGGCGGGCACGTACCCGGCGTCGGCGGCGGTGGACGGCTCGCTCACCACCCGGTGGGCCAGCGCCTTCGCCGACCCGCAGTGGATCCAGGTCGACCTCGGCCAGTCCTACGCCATCGACCGGGTGAAGCTCACCTGGGAGGCCGCGTACGGCTCCGCCTACCAGATCCAGACGTCCACGAACGGCACCACGTGGACCACGGTGAAGACGGTGACCGGCGCCGACGGCGGCGTGGACGAGCACACGGGCCTCGGCGCCACCGGCCGGTACGTGCGGATCAACGGCACGGCCCGGGCGACGGCGTGGGGCTACTCGCTGTGGGAGTTCGAGGTGTACGGCGGGACCACCCCGCCGCCCACGTCGACGAACCTGGCCCTGAACAAGCCGGCGACGGCCTCCTCGACCGAGGCGGGGGCCTACCCGGCCTCGGCGGCGTTCGACGGCTCGCTCACCACCCGGTGGGCCAGTGCCTTCGCCGACCCGCAGTGGATCCGGGTGGACCTGGGCCAGTCGTACTCGATCAACCGGGTGAAGCTCACCTGGGAGGCCGCATACGGCTCCGCCTACCAGATCCAGGTCTCGGCCGACGGCACCAACTGGACCACGGTGAAGACCGTGACCGGCGCCGACGGCGGCGTGGACGACCACACGGGCCTGGCGGCGACGGGCCGCTACGTGCGGATCAACGGCACCACCCGCGCCACCGCGTACGGCTACTCCCTGTTCGAGTTCGAGGTCTACAGCTGACCTCCTGACCCGTGGGCAGCCTGCGGTCCGGTCTCACGACCGCAGGCTGTTCACCAGGGTGACGTAGTCGCGCTGGGCGTCCTCCTGGGAGGTGCCGGCGACGGACTTCCAGGCGTCGTACTTCGCGCGGCCGACCGGGTCGAACAGGCCCGGGCGGCTGCCCGTCGCGTCGCCCTGGGTGCCCTGCTTGTACAGCGCGTACAGACGGAGGAGAACGTCGTTGGAGGGGCGGGCCGGGAGGGACTTGGCGTCGGTCTGGGCCTGCTCGAAGTCGTCAGTCAAAGCCACCTCGGCAGCCTACGGCACCAGGACGACCTTGCCCGCCACTGTGCGGGACTCGGCCAGCCGCAGCGCCGAGGCCGCCTCGGTCAGCGGCAGCCGCGCCGCCACCTGGGCGGTGAGGCGGCCGTCCGCCATCGCCCGCAGCACCTGGGTGAGGTCGTCGCGCAGCCGGGCGCGGAAGCGGTCGCGGGCCAGGGCCCGGCCCGCCCAGATGTTGTAGAAGTACGCCCGGCGACCGTTCGGCAGCGCGTTCCACCGCCACACGCGGGACAGGATGCGCAGGACCGGCAGCTGCTTGTTGCCGGTGTCGTCGCGGGTCGTCGCGCTGCCGTAGGCGACCAGGGTGCCGCCGCGGGCGAGCAGCCCCCACGACGCGTCGACGCTCGGGACGCCGAGGTGGTCGAAGACGGCGTCGACGCCGCCGGGGGCCAGCGCCCGCACCGCGGCCGGGACGTCGGCGCGGTAGTCGACCGGGGTGACGCCCAGGACGCGCAGGTGCTCGTGATGGCGCGGCGCCGCGGTGCCGATCACCCGGGCGCCGGCCAGCAGGGCGAGCTGCACCAGCACCGTCCCGACCCCGCCGTTCGCCCCGTGGACCAGCACGGTCCCGCCGGCGCGCACGCGGGCCTTGCGGTGCAGCATCTGCCAGGCCGTGATGCCGTTGACCACGACCGTCTCCGCCTCGGCGGGGTCGAGGCCGGCCGGGACCGGGACCACGTCGGCGGCGTCGGCGACGACGTGGCTGGCCCAGCCGCCGACCTTGGTCAGCACGGCGACCCGCTGCCCGGCCAGGGCCGGGTCGGCGCCCGGCCCGGCCGCGTCCACGACGCCGACCAGGTCGTAGCCGGGGACGAACGGGAACGGGGGCTGGTCGTAGTACCGCCCGCGGCGCATCTGCTGCTCGGCGAACGACACGCCGGTGGCCTCCGTGCGGATCAGCACCTGACCGGGGCCCGGCTCGGGCACCGGCGTGCGGCGCACCTGCAGGCCCTCGGGCTCCACCACGCCGGGCAGGACGATCTCGGTCCGCACGATTACTACTCCTCACGTTTGTTATAGCCTCTAACGCAAGTATCATGTCCTCACCAATCACGTGTCAAGCGGAGGACCGGCATGGGGCCACGCGAGCGGTACCGGGAGCAGGTCCGCGACGAGATCAGGACGCACGCCTGGACACAGGTGGCCACCGCGGGCGCGTCGGCGTTGTCGCTCAACGCCATCGCCAAGCAGATGGGCATCAGCGGTCCCGCGCTGTACCGCTACTTCGCCAGCCGCGACGACCTGATCACCGACCTGGTGCTGGACGCCTACCGGGACCTGGCCGAGACCTGCGAGGCGGCCGCGGCGGGCGAGGACACGCCGGCGGGAAGGCTGTCGGCGGCGGCCGGCGCGATCCGCGCGTGGGCGCTCGCCGCCCCGCACCGGTACCTGCTCATCTACGGCACGCCGGTGCCCGGCTACGCGGCCCCGCCGGAGGCGACGGCTCTCGCGTCACGGATCATGCGGCTGCTGCTGGACGGCTTCGCGCCGGCCGGCGACGGCGGCCCGGACACCGGCCTCGACCGGCACCTCGACCAGCACCGGCACTGGGCGGGCGACGACCACCCGGCCGCGGCCCTGAGCCACGCGCTGCGGTTCTGGACGCGCCTGCACGGCGTGCTGAGCCTGGAGGTCGCCGGCCATTTCACCGGCATGGCCTTCGACCCCGCAGTGCTCTACGCCGCCGAGGTCGCCTCGGTGGTGCCGCCGGTCAGCCCGCCTGGTCGGTGAGCGTGATGACGACGTTGCCGACCTTGCGGCCGGTGTCGACGTAGCGGTGGGCCTCGGCGATGGCCGCGAGCGGGTAGCGGCGGTCGATGACGATCCGCAGCTGGTCGGCCTCGATCATCTCGCGCAGCGCCTCGAGGGCCGCGTGCTTGCGGACCGACATGCCGGTGCGCACCCGCGGCCCGCCGGTCACCGCCGTGCGCACGGCGAGGACGTTGTTCACCAGCCCGGTCGTGGGCAGGTACGAGCCGTTGCGGGCGAGGACGGGCCGGCAGGCGGCGAACGAGCTGCGGCCGACGGTGTCGAAGACCACGTCGTACGACTCGCCGCTGCGCGTGAAGTCCTCGACGGTGTAGTCGTGCACGCGCGTGGCGCCCAGCGACGTCACCAGCGCCGCGTTCCGCCCGGAGCAGACGCCGTGCACCTCGGCGCCGAGGTGGCGGGCCAGCTGCACCGCGTAGGTGCCGATGCTCCCCGACGCGCCGACGACGAGCACCTTCTGCCCGGCCCGGACGTTCGCGAGGTCGTGCAGGAAATACCACGCGGTCGTGAACCCGTCGACGGAGGCCGCCGCCTCGGCGTAGCTGACGTTCGCGGGCATCGGCGCGAGCGAGGCGCGCTCGGCGATGGCCTTGTACTCGGCGTTGGCGCCCACCCCGAAGCCGGTGAAGCCGAACACCCGGTCGCCGAGCGCGAACCGGCGCACCCCGGCCCCGGTGGCCGCGACCTCGCCGGCGAACTCCAGGCCGAGCACGCGGACGCCCCTGCGCGGCCGGCGCAGCCCCAGGATGACCCGGCCCCAGCGGGGCTCCCCGCGCCGCATCCCGCACTCGGCCGTGGTGACGGTGGTGGCGTGCACCCGCACCAGCACCTCACCCTGCCGGGGCGACGGGGCGGGCACCTCGACCGGCGTGAGGACGGACGGCGGACCGTATTCCCGGAACATCACCGCGCGCATGCCGGCCATGGTGCGGTACCGCCGCTGTGACGGCACTGAGAGTGCTATCGACCGCCGTCGCGGACCACGAGCAGCACGCGGCCCTGGCCGTGCGCGGCGGTCAGCCAGGCCGGGAGGCGCTCGCCCAGCAGGGCGATCAGCTCCTCGGCGTCGTCCTCGTACCGCTCGTCGTCGTAGATCTCGTCGGGGTCGAAGGCCGCCAGCTCCTCCCGCGCTGCGTCCGGGACGAGCATCGGGAACGGCCACGCCGACAGGTACTGCTCTGCCATGCCGCTATTACACTCGCCGCATGCTCCGGCCGTTGCACCCGTCGGCCGTCCCCGGCTGGATGGTCGAGCGCGCCACCGCGCGGCGGCTCGCCGGGGACTGGCGCGGGGCCTGCGAGGTCGCCGGGGTCGACGTCGAGGTGGACCTGGCCGCGATCCGGCGGGTGCACGGGGACGAGGTCGCCCGGCGGGTCGAGGACGACCTCACCCATCTCGCGCCCGACCTGCTCCGGTGGCACCTGCCGCGCCGCCCCGACGGGCGGTTGCGCAGCGACTCGTGGCACCCGGTCGCCCTGTTCCCCGACGGGCACGCACTCGTCGTGCACCCGCCGGCCTGGTTCGACCGGCCGCAGCGGATCACCGTGCGGTTCGAGCGGCCCGGCGGCACGCTCCGCCGGGCCACGCTGGACGACAGCCTGCTCCTCCTTCGCGAGCGCTGGGATTCCCGGTGTACCGCGCAGCTGCGCGCCCGCTGCGGCGGCCCGAGCCGGCTGCCGTTCTTCACCACGGGCGGCGAACGCCTGGACGACGACGCGGTGGCCGGCGACGGGCCCGAGGGCCGGGTCGAGTTCATCGTCCAGATCGACGACGAGGGGCGGCCCGCCGACGCGTGGAGCGCCGCCGGCTTCGACCTCGAGGTGCTGCTGTTCGACCCGCGCTGGGGCGACGACCGGGTCGACCCCGCTGCGTTCGACCCTGCCGCTTTCGACCCTGCCGCTTTCGACCCTGCCGCGTTCGACCCTGCCGCGTTCGCGCTTTCCTCGTTCGGGCCTTCCTCGTTCGGGTCGGCCGCGGTCGTCCGGGCCGGTCGGCGCGCGGCCGCGGTCGACCGGGCGCTGGGCTGGCTCCGGCCCGCGCACTGGTGGCTCGCCGAGGCCGCCGGGCGCGTGCGGTGGCACCTGGCCGACGCCCGGGCCAACGCGCCGTGGAACGACGACCCGGCCCTGGTCACGCCGTGGCGCACCGACCTCGCCGAGGACTCCGGGCTGTTCCGCGTCGACCTGCGCGGCCGGTGCCTGGTGCTCGACCGGCTCGACGGCCCGCGGCCCCGGGCCCGCCTGGTGGCGACCGCGCGGTACCGGCAGGCCGACGCCGAGCGCGAGGCGGCCGAGGTCGACGCGTTCGGCACGGTGCTCGACCGGATCCCGCGCCTGCCGCACGCGCTGGCCCGCCGGCCGGCCGAGCTCGACGCGCTGCGCGCCGGGTCGTGGTCGCCGGACGACCTGCACCCGCTCGTCCACGCCGCGCTGTTCCCCGACCGGCCGGCGCCCGGGCCGCGGCCGGCCCCGCCGCTGCCCGGCACCGTGCGCGTGCACTGCGACGAGGCCACCCACGAGGTCCGGTTCCGCGGCGGCACGATCGCCGTCCCGCACGGCCCGGCCGAGATCGAGCGGGAACGCGTGCTGGAGACGCTCGGCGGGCGGGTGGCCGGCTGCATGGCGGCGCGCGACGGCTGGCGCGACCCGGCCGTGCGGATGCACCGCCGGATGCGCGCCCTGCGGGCCGAGCTGCTCGCCCGGGTGTGGCACGGCGACGGCCCGGCCGTCCTGGCGGCGGTCGAGCAGGGCGTCGACCCGCACGTGCGCGACGAGCGCGGCCGGACCCTGCTGCACCTGCTGCCGTGGCTGTCCGACGAGGAGGGGCGGCGCTCGTCCCCGGCGCTGGTGCGCCGGCTGCTCGACGCCGGCCTCGACATCGACGCCCGCGACCGGGCCGGCGAGACGCCGCTGCACGTCGCGGTCGCGCTCGGCGCGCCCGGGCTGGTGCGCGGCCTGCTCGACGCGGGCGCCGACCCGTCCGCGATGAGCGGCGGCCCGAACCCGCGCGCCGCCGCCTGGACCTACCGCCCCGACCTCGACTTCCTGCGCGCGATCCGCTACCGGCCGGGCCGCTAAGGCCTGTCTCATCACTGGGGCCGCAGCGAGGCGGAGTCCAGTGATGCAACAGGCCTTAGACTCACGCGCGGCAGGGCCGTAGCGCAGAGGTCGACGCACCGTCCGGCAAAGACGAAGGACGCCGGTTCGAATCCGGCCGGTCCTGCCCTACGCGGTGATCTCCTCGGCGAGGACCGCGGCCTGGCTGTGCTCCAGGTCGCGCGTCGCCGTCAGCAGGGTGACCGGGCCTCCCTCCGCCAGCTCGCGGAGATGGTCCAGCGCCTCCCGCCGCTCGGGGGCGGCCAGCTCGGCCACGTAGCGCCGGCGGAACTCGGCGAACCGCTCGGGCTGGTGCCCATACCAGTGACGCAGCTCGGTCGACGGCGCGACCTCCCGCAGCCACTCGTCGAACCGGGCGGCGTCCTTGCGCAGGCCCCGCGGCCACACGCGATCGACCAGCACCCGCCGGCCGTCGCCGGTCTGCGGGGCGTCGTAGATCCTGCCGGTCCGGACCGCAGCCGTCATGCCACCAAGTCTTCCACGCACGCGCCGCCGCCGCTCCCCGCCGGTGATCGTCGCGGCGGGGGATGCTCCTGGCCGGCTCCGCGGGCCGCAGGGTAGGTCCGTGAACAGCATAACGCACCCATCGGCGCCGATCACTCGGGCAAACAGCCCTGTTGAGCTGGGGTTATTCGGTCGTACGCTCGTCGCTCACGACAACTGGAGGTTGCGAGTTGACCGACCCCGGCATGATCGCGTGGGCCCAGGTAGTACTCCTCAACGACCACCCCCTCCGCTCCGACCTGGTGCAGGCACTCCGGATCATGACGACCGTCCATCCCCAGGTGTACCGCCCCCGCCTGGCCCGAGCCCTATGCGTCCTGGTCGACGGCTTCTCGCCGGCCACGCCGCCGTCGGCGGCGGAGCCCTTCCTGCTGGAGGCCGCCGAGCACCTGCACACCTGGGCCGCGGCGGTGCTGCGCACCGGCAGCGCGACGGCCGAGATCACCCGCCGACGGTCGCCGGACGCCGGCCCGGACTGGGACCTGCTGGCCCTGTCGGCGGCCCTGGAGACGGCGGGCCGCCGAGACGCCGCGCTGGCGGCGGTCGAGGCGTTGGTGGCGCTGGACCGCTCACGCCGCGACGCCCCGAGAAGCCGAGTCGCGCTGGCCCTGCTCCGCCAGGCGGCCCTCTTGGAGCGCCGCGAACGCGGCCCGGCCGCGGCATCTCTCCGCGACGAGGCGCACCGCTTGCTGACGTCCGACCCGGCCCCGCCTCGGAGCAACTCCCTGGCCACCCTCCTGACGAGCGCCGCACCGCTCCCCGAGCAACGCCCAGCGCCCGCCCCGAACCGCACGCCGATCCGCCACTGACCCTGGTCGCCAGCGGCCCGGGCCACGACGATCACCGCCGCGAAACGGCGTGCGCCGTTCGCGGAGGAGCTCAAGGCCGGGCCAGCGGTCGCGAGTTGGCCTCGGGAGAACAACGTCGTCGGGGCGACGGAATCCACCAGGGTCAACTCGCGGCCCGCGCGACCAGAGCAGGGTCGGCGCGGGCCGCGTCGACTGTGGACCCGCTGAGTTCCACCACGTGCCTCGTGCCGCGGCGGCCAGCTCGTGCGGTGTCCACCAAAGGTTGGCCGGCTCGGCGCGCGTTCGCCCGGATGCTGCACCGCAGGCCACGCCCGCCCCGGTGACATACGGCTACCCTACGGGCGCCGCGACCAGGCCGTGGGCGGTGACGAGACCCGGCCGAACCGCGCCGCCACACGCCAGCGGGACGGCCGCCGCGAGCCGGGCGGAAGGCGCCAGCGCGCTGGTGGCCGTGAGCGGGGTGGTCGCCGTCAGCGCGGCGGCCGCCGCGGCCAGGGCCGGCGGGATGCGGACGCCCAGCTCCGTTGACGTGTCGCAGCCCAGCTCGAACGCCTCCCGGGCGCGGCCGATGTGCCCCGTCGCCGCCAGCCGGGCGACGATGCGGACGATGCGGGTCTCGTCGTGCGGGGCGGTGCGGTAGGCGCGGTCCAGCCAGTATGCCTCGTCGAGCACGCGCGCCTCGGCCGCGGCCAGGTCGGCCAGGCGGTCGAGCAGCGTGAGGTAGTGCTGCCGCATCCGCTCGCGGGCGGCCTCCAGGCCGGAGGCGTCGTCCCCGGCCAGCAGGTCGCCGCGCCACAGGGCCGCGCACGCGCGCAGCTCCGTCGCGCCCGGACGGCGGCCGCCGGAGGCCACGGCGTCGGCGGCGGAGGCCAGGCGGAACGCGTCGACCGGGGCGTCGAGGACCAGGTCGTCGCCGGCGCGGCGGACGACCGCACCGTAGCGATCCCGCAGCCGGACCAGCACGTTGCGCAGGCGGCGCTGGGCCGTGCGCGGCGGTGTGCCCGGCCACAGGGCGGCGGTCACGGCGGGCAGGGACTCGGTGCCGCCGACGCGGACCAGGTGGCGCAGCAGGCGCTCGGCGTGTGTCGTGGGGCACGTGACGTCGACGCCGGCGGCGAGGACCCGGAAACCGCCGAGCGCCCTGATCTCAACCCGTTCCTTCATGCCGCCAACGCTAAGAATCCCGGCGCCCCGGCACATCGGAGCACGGACTGGTTCTCCGCATCGGACCCAGGGACTACTGCGGCCCCGCCAGACCCGTCTCGTAGGCGTAGATGACCGCCTGCACCCGGTCCCGCAGGCCGAGCTTGGCCAGGATGCTGCCGACGTGGGTCTTCACCGTGTGCTCGGAGACGCCGAGCCGCCCGGCGATCTCGGCGTTGGTGAGGCCGGCGGCGATGGCGGTGAGCACCTCGCGCTCGCGGGCGGTGACGGCCTCGTCGACCGCGCGGCGGGCCGGCACCGGGACCGCCCGCACGAACTCGGTGACGAGCCGGCGGGTCGCGGCCGGGCTCAGCAGCGACTCCCCGCCGGCGACGACCCGCACCGCGCGCAGCAGGTCGGCCCGCGGCGAGTCCTTGAGCAGGAAGCCGGAGGCGCCGGCGCGCAGCGAGTCGAAGACATACTCGTCCAGGTCGAACGTCGTGAGGATGATGACCCGGGCCCGGGGCGCGCTGCGGGTCACCTCGCGGGTCGCGGCGATGCCGTCCATGCGCGGCATGCGGATGTCCATGAGCACGATGTCGGCGCCGGTGTCGCGGGCCAGGCCGGCGACCTGGTCGCCGTCGGAGGCCTCGCCGACCACGGTCATGTCCGGCTGCGAGCCGATGAGCAGGCCCATGCCGACCCGGATCAGCTCCTCGTCGTCGGCGAGCACGACCCGGATGGGGTTCACCGCCCCGCCTCCCGCGGCAGCGTCAGCCGCACCGTCCACGTCCCGCCCTCCGCCCCGTACGACAGCGCGGCACCCACGCTCGCCGCCCGCTCCTGCATGCCCCGCAGACCGTGCCCCAGCTCGACCCGGCCCGCCCCGCCGGGAACGGCGTTGCACACCGCGATCGTCAGCTCCTCCGCCCCGTCCCGGACGTCTACGGCGACCGGCCGGCCGGGGGCGTGTTTCAGCGCGTTGGTCAGCGACTCCTGCACGATACGGAACGCGGCCAGCCCGGCGGCCCCCGCCACCACCCGCGGCCCGGGCATGTCGAGCGTAACGTCGACCCCCGCCCGGCGCATCGTGTCGACGAGCTTCGGGAGGTCGGCGGTGGTCGGCAGCGGCCGCAGCTCCTCGTCGTCGCCGGCCCGGACGGTGCCCAGCAGCCGGCGCAGGTCGGCGAGCGTCTCCCGCCCGGTGCGGGCGATGAGGTCGAACGCCTGCGTGCCGGCCGCCGGGGCGGTCTCGGTCGCGGCCGCCCCGCCCTCGGCCAGGACCACCATCACGCCGACCGAGTGACCGAGCAGGTCGTGCATCTCCCGCGCGATGAGGTTGCGCTCCTCGGCGACGGCCCGGGCCGCCTCGGCGCGGCGGCGGGCGCGCTCGGCGACCACGCGCCTGCGGTACTGCTCGAGGACCGCCCGCTGGGAACGGGTCAGGACGCCGGCCAGCCAGGCCACGAACACGACGAGCGTGAGGTTGAACGCCTCGAAGGGGTCCGAGTTGTACGGGCGGGTCAGGAACATGATCGGAACGGCGAGCAGCGACGCGGCGAGGCAGACCAGCGACTGCCACACCCGCGCGTAGGCGGCCACGGCGTGCAGCGCGACCAGCGGCCCGATCGGCACCAGCGGGCTGGGCCAGCCGTTGAAGCCGAACAACAGCGCGAACGGGGCGATCACGAGGTTGACCGGGAACGGCGCCCGCCGCCGGAAGGTCAGCGGCAGCGTCATGCCGGCCGCCGTCACGAACGCCCACGGGGTCACGACGCAGTCGCAGTCGGGCTTGTCGGCGGTCAGCGGCAGCACGGTCGCCGCGCACGCGAGCACGGCGAGGAAGCCGTCGAAGACCAGCGGCCAGCGGGCCGCCCACCCGGTCACCCGGCGTACCCAGGCGTCGTGCATGCCGGACTGTAGCATCGCCGTTCGGCCATGCCCGCAGCATCGCGCACCGGCGTACCGCGGCCGGCCCCGCCGACTGCGGGCCGGGCGGGTCAGGCGGCCAGGGCGTAGGCGTCGTGGACCGTGGCCAGGGCCCAGCGCATCCGGGAGACCGCCACCTCCCCTGACAGCGCGGTGCGCGGCTCCTTGCGGGGGCGAGACGCCGGTGATCAGCTGCGCCGGACGGTGATCGCGAAGTCCGCATGGCGGAACGGGTTCGGCAGGCCGTGCCGGGCCGCCAGCGCCGGGTCGTCGACCGGGGCGAACGGGCGGATCAGGCTCTCCTTCACGCCGAACACGGCGTCGGAGTCGAGGTACGGCGAACCCTCCACGAACAGATGGGTGGTCAGCCTGCGTACCCCGGGCGCGGTGACCTCGACGTGGATGTGCGCGGCGCGGTACGGGTGGCGGGCGGTCGCGGCGAGCAGCCGGCCGACGGGGCCGTCGGTGGGGATCGGGTAGTACCGGGGCACGATCGAGCGGAACCAGAACCGGCCGTCGCCGTCGGCGGTGAAGCGGCCACGCAGGTTGCCGGACGGCACCTCGGCCGGGCGCTGGACGTCGTAGAAGCCGTCGGCGTCGGCCTGCCAGACGTCGATGCTCGCACCGGCGACGGGCGCGCCGGCAGCGTCCACGACCCGGCCGGTCACCAGGCACGGCTCCCCCGCGCCGACCTCGTCGATCGTGTCGCCCAGGGCCCGCTCCGGCGACGTCACCAGGTGGAACGGGCCCTCGACGGTCGACTCGGTGAGGCCGCCGACGGCGCGGTTGGCGAGCGTCTCGACCAGCATCGACACGCCGAGCACGTCCGAGAGCAGGATGAACTCCTGCCGGGTGGCGTCGCACGCGAGGCCGGTCTCGGTGAGGAACCGGATGCCGGCCGCCCACTCCTCGGGCGTCAGGCCCACCTCCTTGACGACGGCGTGGGCGTGCCTGACCAGCGCGGTGATGATCTCGCGGAGGCGGGCGTCGGGGGTACCGCCGAAACTCGCCGCGACGACATCGGCCGATCCTTGCTCGTCGAACATCATGGACGCATCACAGCCCCGCGGGGACGGACGTGTCCAGAGGGCGGGCTCAGACCACGGCCAGCGGCGGGTGGATCGCCGACGGCTCCAGCGTCGCCTCGGCCACCACAGCGTCGCCGAGCCCGCACACGACCTGGAGGCGGCCGCCGGGCAGCCGGGTCAGCGAGCCGGGGAACACGACGTCCTCCAGCCAGTCGAACTTGGCCGGCGCCGGCGGGAAGCTCGACCGGGTGGCGACGACCACCGGGTCGGTCGCGGTCAGGCGCTGCGGGTCGATCGTCCACCACGCCGCGCAGTACCGCTGCGTCGACCCCTCCTGCCCGACCGCGACGTGGCCGAGCGCGCCGACCGTGCCGTCGCCGAGGTCGTGCAGCTCGTTGACCCCGAGCTTGGTCCCGGGGTGGACCTGGTCGGTGAAGACGTGCGCGGCGGTGACGAGCTGCGGGGTGATGTTCTCGTACGAGTCGGTGACGGCGACGCTGATCCGGCCGATGCCGGCCCGGCCGCCCTGCGGCCGCCCGCACACGACCACGTCGGCGTCGCGCTGCAGCAGCCGGATGTCCTTCATCCCGGCCACCTCCAGGAACGGCGCGGCCGGGTCGAGGCCGGCGACCCCGTCGGCGGCGTAGAACCGGGTGACGGCCCGCGGCGGCTCCGCCCCGTGGTCGAGCGTGACCACGCCGAAGACCAGCCGCCGCCGGCCGGCCCGGTCGCGCATCCAGGCGGCGAAGGGGTCCTCGGCCGCGGCGAACACGGGGGCGTCGGCGGCCGGCGTCCAGCCGTCGCCGGCCGGCTCGAAGAACCGGACCTCCGGGTCCCACGACGCGGCGTCACGCCAGTAGCTGCCGGGCGACTCGACCCGGACGGCGAGCAGGGTCCGGTCCCCGTCGGCGATGCGGCAGGGGTTGTACGCCAGCTTCCCGTCGAGCCCGGGCAGCCGCACGAGCCGGGTCTCGGGCCGGTCGGGCCGCCGCTCGAAGGCGGCCACGAGCTCGTCGTAACGCATGCCACCAGCGTGCCGGACAGTCCGGCCGGCCGCCGCCCGATCACCCCGCAACACACCCCGGTCAGTGACCTCGGAAGGCCTCCTCCAGCCACCAGGCGCCCCGCTCCGACGTGACCTTGGCGTCGACCACGAGCGGGCGCGAGCGGTCGCCGGCCAGCCATGCGGCGACCGGGTCGAGGTCGGCGCGGGTGCGGACGGTGACGCCGGAGCAGCCGTAGCCGCGGGCGATCGCCGCGAGGTCGCGGTCCGGGAGGCGGACCAGGTCGAGCGGGTGGCCGTCCGGGCCGAAGTGGTGCACCTCGGCGCCGTAGGCGGCGTCGTCGTAGACCACGACGAGCAGCGGCGCGCCCAGCGTCGCGGCCGTGGCCAGCTCGGCCGCCGACATCAGGAACCCGCCGTCGCCGAGCGCGGCCACGGTGAGCCGGTCGGGCCGCGCCACCGCGGCGCCGAGCGCGCTCGCCAGGCCCAGGCCGACCGACTGGAACGCCTGGGTGAACAGGAACCCGGCCCGGTCCGGCACGGACAGGAACATCGACGGGTAGCCCATGAAGTTGCCGGAGTCGATGACCACCGTGCGCTGCGCGGGCAGCAGGTCGTCGAGGGCGATGCTGAGCGTGCGCGGGTCGATCCGGCCGGGGTCGCCGTCGTCGGTGTAGGCGACCGACCGCCAGGCGCCCTCGGCGGCGATCCGCTCCCGCAGGGCCGGTCCGCGCCAGCCCGGCGTCTCGTCGGTGACCGCGAGGCAGTCCCGGGCCACGGTCGCCACGTCGCCGGCCAGGGCCACGTCGACCGGGCGGTGCACGCCGAGCGCGGCCGGGTCGGTGTCGACCTGGGCGACGACGGCGCCGTCGCCGATGAGCCGGCCGTGCCGGGTCGTCCACATGTTCAGCGTGCTGCCGAACGCGACCACCAGGTCGGCGCCGCCGATGAGCTCGGCCGCGAGCGGGGTGGCGAACCCGCCGGAGACGTCGAGGCTCCACGGCTCCCCGGCGAACAGGCCCTTCGCCGCCGCCGAGGTCGCCAGCAGCGCGCCGCAGCGGTCGGCGAGGGCGACGAGCGCCTCCCGGGCGCCGTGGCTGCGGGTCGCGCCGCGGCCGGCGATGAACACCGGCCGGCGGGCCGCGCGCAGGGCTCCGGCCAGCGGCGCCACATCCACCGCGGCCGGTGGGAACGGCGGCGCGGGCGGCACCGAGGCCCCGCCGGGTGCCTCCGCCGCCTGCACGTCGAGCGGCAGCGCCACCACGACCGTGCGCTCCTGGCGGAAGGCGCCCAGGACGTCGGCCGCCGCGTGCTCGGCCCGCACCCGGACGAACCCGGCGCCGACCGCCGCGGCCAGGCCGGGCAGGTCGACGTGGAA
Organism: Dactylosporangium sucinum; assembly: GCF_014647515.1. Taxonomy (GTDB): domain Bacteria; phylum Actinomycetota; class Actinomycetes; order Mycobacteriales; family Micromonosporaceae; genus Dactylosporangium; species Dactylosporangium sucinum. The sequence goes on from NZ_BMPI01000002.1 coordinate 271,363, forward strand.
GTTCGAGCGGGGGTTCGTCGCCTCGGGCGCGAGCACGACGAGCGGCGTGCGGCTCTTGGCCGCCTCGGCGAGGCCGGTGAACGCGTTGGTGACGCCCGGGCCCTGGTGCACGGTGAGCACCGCGGTCCGGCCCGTGGTCCGGGCCCAGCCGTCGGCCATGCTGGCGGCGCCGCCCTCGTGCACGGCCGGCACGAACCGGCCGCCGGCCGCGACGAAGGCGTTGGCGAGGTGGAAGTTGCCGGAGCCGATCAGCCCGAAGGCGTGGTCGGCCCCGCAGGCCACCAGGACGCGGGCGACCGCCTCGGCGACGTTCACCTCTCGACGAGGGCCAGCACCCGGCAGGGGCTGCCGGAGCCGCTGACGATCGGCAGCGGGCCGGCGATGATGACGGCGCCGGTCGCCGGCAGCTGCGCGACGTTCTGCAGCTGGGTCAGTCCGTACTTGTCGTTGCCGAGCAGGTGCGCGTGGCACGGGAACGGCGGGTCGAACGAGTGCGCCGCCCCGGCGTCGGTCCCGACGGTCTCCACGCCGACGCCCTGCACCGGCGCCTCCTCGGCGATCCACCTGGCGCACTCGACGGAGATGCCGGGGGTGCGGCCGCCGTTGGCGTAGGCGGCGTCGTCGGCGCTGCGGGCATCCCAGCCCGTGCGGTACAGCAGCCAGCCACCCGCGGGGAGCGGGCCGTTGGCCGCCTCCCACGCCTTGATGTGGTCGACCTCGAGCAGGAAGTCGGGGTCGGCGGCCGCCTCGGCCGTGCAGTCGAGGACCGCGGCCGGCGCGACGAGCCGCTTGACCGGCACCTGCGAGACGTCCGCGCCGTCCTTCCCGGTGACCCAGTGGATCGGGGCGTCGAAGTGCGTGCCGGTGTGCTCGCCGGTGGTGAAGTTGTTCCAGTACCAGGCCGGGCCGCGATCGTCGTAGCGGCTGATCTCGTCGAGCGAGAACCGCCACGTCTGCCCGAACGGCTCCGGGAGGGTGAGGATCGGCGTGGCGGGCGACAGGGGTGCGGTCAGGTCGACGACCTCGACCGCCCCGGAGGACAGCGCCTTGACGAGGTCGGACAGCACAGTCATGCGGCGACCGTAGATCCGCCGCCATCCGGGGTCAATGCGCCGTCCGGGGTGAAAACGCCGTCGAGGAGCAGCGCGATCGAGCGCTCGGCGTGCTCGTCGGTCACGTCGGCCACCATGGTGAACAGCAGCATGAGGTCGCCCGGGACGAGGTCGGGACGGACCCGGCCGCCGGCCTGGGCGCGGCGCAGCGGGCCGGCCAGCGCCGCGCTGACCCGCCGCAGGTACCGCTCCCGCGTGCCCTGGTCGAACCGGCGCACCAGCGCGACGAGCGGCCGCATCGCCACCTGCGTGCGCAGCACCTCGCCGAGCAGGTGCCGGAAGTCGCCGGTGACCGCGCGTTCGAGCCGGTCGAGCTGGTGGGCGACGACCGCGTCGGCGAGCGCCGAGCGGTCCGGGAAGTGCCGGTAGAGGGTGGCCAGCCCGACCCCGGCCCGCCGGGCGATCGCCGGCATGGGGATGCTGTCCGGCCGGGCCGTCATGAGCTCGCTCGCGGCCTCGACGATCGCCGCGCGGTTGCGCTGCGCGTCGCGACGCTGCGGCGTCGGGGCTCCGTACAGCACGACCCAGCATGTTACCGACTGGTAATGATAATGTCACGAACTTCAAATTCTCGGTACCCGCTCCTACGCTGCCGCCACCCGCCACGAGGAGGTACCGCATGCGTCTCCGCCTGCTCGCCGTGCTCGTCGTCGCCGTGCTGGCCGGCCTCACCGGACCCGCGCTGCCGGCGAGCGCGGCCGCCACCACCCCCGTCCGGTTCGTCGACATCCAGGGCGACGGCGTCACGCTCAAGGCCAACGTCGTCGCGCCGGCCGCCACCGGCCGCTACCCCGCGATCGTGTTCCCGTCCAGCTGGGGGCTCAACGACCTGGAGTACCTCGCCCAGGCCACCGCCTTCGCCCAGCGCGGCTACGTCGTCGTCTCCTACACGCCGCGCGGCTGGTGGGCCTCCGGCGGCGAGATCGACACGGCCGGGCCGCGCGACCTCGCCGACCTGTCCCGCGTGATCGACTGGACGATCGCGAACACCGCCACCGACCCGGCGCGCATCGGGGCGGCCGGCGTCTCGTACGGCGCCGGAATCAGCCTGCTCGGCGCGGCCGCCGACCGCCGCATCCGCGCGGTCGCCATGATGAGCGGCTGGACCGACCTGGTCTACTCGCTCTACGGCGACAACACCCGCCACCAGCAGTCGGCCGGGCTGCTCGGGCTGGCCGCCGACCTGCTCGGCAACCCGGGCACGGACCTGTCGGGCAAGCTCGGCGACTTCACCGCCAACCGCAACGTCAACGAGGTCAAGGCCTGGGCCCGGGTGCGCTCCCCGGCCACCTACCTCGACGCGATCAACGCCAACCGCCCCGCGGTGCTCATCGCCAACGCGTGGGGCGACTCGTTCTTCCCGCCGAACCAGCTCGTCGACCTCTTCGGCCGGCTCACCACCCCGAAGCGGCTGGAGCTGCGCCCCGGCGACCACGCGATCGCCGAGCTCACCGGCATCATCGGGCTGGACAACGCGGTGTGGACCAGCGTCCGGCGCTGGTTCGACCAGTACCTCGGCGGCGTCGACACCGGCATCGCGGCCGAGCCGGCGGTCCAGCTCACCCCGCTCAACGCCGCCGCCGAGGGGTACCCCGCGTGGCCGTCGGTCGGCAGCCGGCGGTACGGACTGGGCCAGATCCGCTGGTGGGACGGCACCGGCCTGCTCGGGGGCGCGCCCAGCACCGGCTGGAGCAAGACCCTGCCCGGCGACCTCGACACCGTCGCCGGCGGCGGGGTCGTGCTGCTCACCAACGGGGTCGGCGCGTTCACCGGGCAGCAGCCGCAGATCTGGCTGCCGGCGGTGGACCGGCTGCGGGCCGGCGTCTGGGCGGCGGAGCGGCCGTCGAGCGCGCTGCGGATCCGCGGGATCCCCTCGGTACACCTGAAGCTCACCGGGACCGCGGCACAGGGCACGCTGGTCGCGTACCTCTACGACCTCGACCTGCTCGGCAACGCCAAGCTCATCACGCACGCCCCGGTGAGCTGGCTCGGGACGGCCGGTGGCAGCCGGTCGGTGGACGTGGCGCTCTCGGCCACGGCCTACGACCTGCCGGCGGGACACTCGCTGACGCTCGTCGTCGACACGACGGATCCGCTGTACTACGACGCGAACGCGCCGGGCAGCACCGTCACCGTCGCCGGCGGGTCCTATGTGGACGTCCCGGTGCGGTGACGTTCCGGCGGCGCGTCAGCCGCGCCAACGCGCCGCCACCACCGCCTCGCGCAGCGTCTCGTGGAACGTCCGGCCGGGTCGTCGCCGAGCGCGAGATACCAGGACACGGAGCGGCCGCCGTCCCACCGCTTATTTCCTCGGTCCTCCACGGTGCGTCGTCACGGAGCGGACACCGCAACCGACCGCTCACCGACCTCCCGGGAAGTCGCCGGCCCGGCCCAGCAGCGCCGGCAGGGTGATGCCGAGCTCGCGTTCGACGATCGCGGCCGCCGTCACGACGCCGTCCAGGTCCAGGCCGGAGGCGACGCCCGAGCGGCGCAGGCCGTAGGCGAGGTCCTCGGTCGCGATGTTGCCGGTCGCCGCCGGGGCGAACGGGCAGCCGCCGATGCCGCCGGCGCTGCTGTCGAGGGCCGCGGCGCCGCGCTCGACGGCCCGCAGCGCGTTGGCGTACCCGGTGTTGCGCGTGTTGTGGAAGTGGAAGCGCAGCGGAAGGCCGGTCACCGCGCGGACCGCGTCGACGAGCCGGTCCACGTCGGCCGGCACGCCGACGCCGATCGTGTCGGCCAGGGCGATCTCGCCGGCGCCCGCGTCGGCGCACTGCCGGGCCAGCTCGGCGACCGCGTCCGCGCCGACCTCGCCCTCGAACGGGCAGCCGAAGCTCGCCCCGATCGTCGCGGTGACCCGCCGGCCGTTCGCGTGCGCGCCGGCGCTGATCGCGGCGAACGAGCGCACCGCCTCGGCGACCGACATGCCCTGGTTGCGCCGGCTGAACGTCTCGGTGGCCACGACCACGGCGTTGACCTCGTCGACCCCGGCGGCGAGCGCCCGCTCCAGCCCGCGCGCGTTGACGACCAGCCCGATGTAGCTGACCCCGGGGACGCGGGGCACCCCGTCCATGACCGCCTCGGCGTCGGCCATCTGCGGCACCCGCTGCGGGTGGACGAAGCTGGTCGCCTCGATCCGCCGCGCACCGGCCGCGACGAGCGCCCCAATGTATGCAATCTTCGCGGCCGTGCTCACGAGGGTCCGCTCGTTCTGCAGGCCGTCACGCGGGCCAACCTCAACGATCTCAACCGACATGGGCCTGTTCTAGCACTCTTGCCCTCGCGCCGCCCATCGGCTAGATGTATACAACATGACGGCGGCCAGCGACCGCGCGGTGGAGCAGCTGCGCGAGCGGATCCTCGGCGGGGAGTACGCACCCGGGGAGCGGCTCGGCGAGGTCGACCTCGCCGAGAAGCTCGGCGTGAGCCGGACCCCGGTCCGCGAGGCGCTGCGCCGGCTCTCGGCCGAGGGGCTCGTCGAGCTCGCCACCAACAAGGGCGCCCGAGTGGCCGAGTACCCGCGGGAGGACCTCGACCACATCTTCGAGATCCGCGCGCGCGTCGAGGGGCTGGCCGCCCGGGCCGCCGCCACGACCGCCTCGGCCGCGGACATCGACCGGCTCGATACCATCGCGACCGAGCTCAAGGAGCACTCCGAGGCCGGACGGTTGACGGAGGTGTACCGCCTCAACGCCGAGTACCACGCGACGCTGAACGGGCTCGCCGGCAGCCCGGTGGTCGCCGCCACGGTCGCCCAGCTCGTCCACGCCTCGGTCCTGGTGCGCACCCTGCACGCGTTCGACGAGACGGCGCGCCGCCGCAGCGTCAACCATCACCTGGAGATCGTCGCCGCCCTGCGCGCCCGCGACGGCGACTGGGCCGAGGCCGTCATGCGCGCGCACCTGCTGTCGGCGCGGGCCTCGCTGCTGGGCCCACGGAACACGGAGGAGACCGCATGACCCGTCGTCCGCTGCCACTGCGCGACGTCCGCGTCGTCGAGCTCGGCTCGCTGCTCGCCGGCCCGTTCTGCGGCCAGCTGCTCGGCGACTTCGGCGCCGAGATCATCAAGATCGAGGACCCGGGGCGCGGCGACCCGATGCGGCAGTGGGGGCGGGAGAAGCCGCACGGGCAGTCGCTGTGGTGGCCCGTGGTCGCCCGCAACAAGCGCTCCGTCACCTGCGACCTGCGCACCCCCGAGGGCCAGGACCTGGTGCGGCGGCTCGTCGCGCGCTCCGACGTGCTGCTGGAGAACTTCCGGCCGGGCACCCTGGAGCGCTGGGGGCTGGCGCCCGAGGAGCTGTGGAAGGTCAACCCCGGGCTGATCGTCACCCGGGTCACCGGCTTCGGCCAGACCGGCCCCTACGCGAAGCAGGCCGGGTTCGGCTCGATCGGCGAGGCGATGGGCGGCATCCGCTACGTCACCGGCTCCCCCGGCCAGCCGCCGTCGCGGGCCGGGATCTCGCTCGGCGACTCGCTCGCCGCCATGTACGCGACCATCGGCACGCTCGTCGCGCTGCACGAGCGCCAGCAGTCGGGCCGGGGCCAGGTCGTCGACGCGGCCATCTACGAGTCGGTGCTCGCGATGATGGAGTCGCTGCTGCCCGAGTGGCAGGTCGCCGGCTACCAGCGGGAGCGGACCGGGCCGGTGCTGCCGAACGTCTCGCCGAGCAACGTCTACCCGACCGCCGACGGCGACAGCGTGCTCATCGCGGCCAACCAGGACAGCGTGTTCGGTCGGCTGGCCGGCGTCATGGGGCAGCCCGGACTGGCCGGCGACCCGCGGTACGCCACCCACGGCGCGCGGGGCGAGCACATGGTCGAGCTCGACGAGCTGATCTCGGCCTGGACCGCCGGCCTGAAGGCCGACGACCTGCTCGCCGCGCTGCACGAGGCGGGCGTGCCGGCCGGGCGCATCTACAAGGCCAAGGACATGTTCGCCGACCCGCACTTCGCGGCCCGGCAGGCGATCGTGACCCTCACCGACCCCACCATCGGCGAGATCGCCATGCAGAACGTGTTCCCGAAGCTGTCCGAGTCGCCGGGCCGGGTGCGGGCCACCGGGCCGGCGCTCGGCGCGGACAACGACGACGTGTACCGCGGCCTGCTCGGCCTCGGCGACGACGAGCTGGGCCGGCTCTCCGGCGCCGGCGTGATCTGACGCATGAGCGGTCCCGGAGCAAAGCGGAGGAGGCCGCTCATCATGGGCTCAGGGCGGAGCTCAGGCGGCCGGAGCGAAGCGGAGGACGCGTGAGCGGGCTCGACGACGACTACGCGGCCGCCGGCTTCGGGGGGCACCTGGAGTGGGGCGAGTCGCCCGCGGTCCTCGTCATCGACATGGTGCGGGCATACTTCAAGCCCGGCGCCGACCTGTACATGGGCAGCCGTGACTGCCTCGACGCGACCGGGCGGGTCCTGGCGGCGGCCCGCCGCGGCGGCGTGCCCGTCATCTACACGCGGGTCGAGTACGGCCCGGGCGGCATCGACGGCGGCCTGTTCTTCCGCAAGGTCGGCGCGCTGCGCAGCTTCGTCGCCGGCGCGGGCGGCGACCTCGGCGAGATCATGCCGGAGATCGCGCCGCAGCCGGGCGACCTGGTCATCGCCAAGCAGTACGCGAGCGCCTTCTTCGGCACGTCGCTGAGCGCCACGCTCGCCGCGCTGCGGGTCGACACCGTGGTGCTGTGCGGGGTGAGCACGAGCGGCTGCGTGCGCGCGACCGCCGTCGACGCGATCTCCCACGGCTACGTGCCGATCGTGGTGCGCCAGGCGGTCGGCGACCGGGACCCGCGCCCGCACGAGGCCAACCTGTTCGACCTGGCGGCCAAGTACGCCGAGGTCTGGGACGAGGAAGCGGTCGTCGAGCGGCTGGCGCAATGACGTCGACGCACGGCGCGTTCCCGGGCGCGCGCAACCACCCGGTCTCCCCACCGGCCGCGGTCACGGGCCGGCCGACAGCGTAGGGGGCTCCCGACCGACGGCCGGGAGCCCCTACGAACGCGCTAGCGGGTGAAGCGGCGGTCCAGGGCGAGGTTGTGGTCGTCCAGGGACGGGATGTACGACGGGCCCGCGAGGGACGTCACCGCCGGGACGCCCGCCCAGCGGCGGACCGCCGCCGTGGCCGTCGCCGACTCCGGCGCGGTCAGCAGGGCGATGTTGGCGCCGTGGTTGGCGCCCGCGGCCACGTACGACAGCGAGTCGCGTGTGCCCGGGCCCAGCCGGAACGGCTCGGCGCCCCACGGGTCGTTCTGGCCGTAGACGAACAGCAACTGCCGGCCGGACAGCCTGACCCACAGGTCGATGTCGCCCATCGCGAACGGCTGGAAGCGCGGCACGATCGAGCGCGGGATGTAGGACTGGGCGCGGTCCTGGCCGCGGTACCGCTGCAGCCGCGCCAGGTGCGGCAGGCTGATCTCCGGGTAGCCCAGCTGGTACGACGCCTGGAAGTAGTACGGGATGTACGGCTCGATGCCCTGGTCGGTGTTCGAGTCGATCCCGTAGATCAGGTCCAGCCAGTCCCAGATGGCGTCGCTGGAGGCGGTGGCGGGCGGCACGTCCGCGCAGTCGCTCGCCAGGCTGTACTGCCAGAACGCCCACGTCGTCCCGTTCACCATGAACTCGAACGCCCGGTCGGCGCTGCCGGTGATCGTGAACGTGCGCTCGTTGGCGGCCGCCCAGGCCTGGTAGCGGGCGACCAGCTCGGACCGCCGGCGCAGCGCCTCGACCTGCACCGCGTCGAGCGCGGCCCGGCACTGGGCGGTGCCGACCCGGGTGAAGAACCGGTCGTACGCCGAGTCCTCGCTGTTCACCACGTCCTGCGGCGCGACGTAGGCGACCGTCCCGTCGACGTCGCCGGGGTAGAACCGCCGGTGGTACACCGAGGTCATGCCGCCCTTGGAGGCGCCGGTCGAGATCCATTTCTGGGCGTAGACGGGCTTCAGCGCCTCGACGATCCGGTGGTGGTCGGTCGCGGCCTGCCAGATCGTGAGCTCGTCGTCCCAGTCCGGCGGCGCCGGTCGCGACGGGGTGAAGAAGCGCTGCTCGACCGAGATCTGGTTGCCGTCGACCAGCCGGGTCGGCTCGGAGCGGAACGCGAACCCGGGCACGTTGTAGCCGGTGGTGTGCAGCACCATCGGCCGGTCGGTGCCGCGGTGCAGCAGGGTGAACCGCTGCTGGAAGGTGCCGGCCCGCGGGTGGCGGTGGTCGTCGGGCTGGGTGATGCTCAGGATGAAGAACCGGTAGGGCGCGGCCACCGGCTGCTCCTCCAGCACCGTCAGGCCGGGGACGGCCCGCAGCTGCTGGAGGATGTCGGGGTCGGCCGCCGCGGCGGGGCTCGTGACCCCGGTGACCGCACCGGCCAGCCCGACGGCGATCGACAACAGCGCGTGTCTCATGCGCAGCATGTGCTGCCTCCACATCGATCGATTCCGCTGTATCGACGACCCTAGCGGCTGGTGGAGGCGCGCGACCCTCGCTCCGACCCGCGTCAGAGGCCGAGCGCCTCTTCGACCGCGGTGGTGAGCTCGTCGGACGTCAGCGAGCCGTCGACCTCGATCGCGCGCAGGCCCAGCTCGGCGGTCTCGGCGCGGAGGCGCTCGGTGAACATCCGGTCGCGCTCCAGCAGGTTGCGCAGCGCGCGCTCCGGGTCGCTGGTGCGGCCGGCGATCTGCCAGAGCCCCCCGCGGTGCTCGAACGCGGCCCGGCGGAACCGCGGCGTCGGCAGGAGCCACACGGCTCGATGCGGCTCGCCGAGCAGCGGCCGGACGAGGGACGGCAGCAGCCGGAAGCCCTCCGCGACCACCGGTTGCGGCACCGCGCGCAGGTCGGCCTCGACCAGGTGGAAGCCCTCCCCCCGGTACCAGTGAAAGGTCTCGAGCATGGTCCGGGGCGTGCGCAGCAGCCAGCGCTCGTCCATGCTCATCGCCGCGAACCGGGCCAGGCACGGGCAGTCGGCCGGCGGGCAGCGCCGGGCGTGCTCGGCCATGACGTCGTCGGTGGCGTACAGCCGCAGCCCGTGGCGGGCGGCGAGGGCCCGGGCGACGGTCGACTTCCCGGCGCCGCTGCCGCCGCCGATCCAGTACACGTGCCGCACTCGACCATCTTGCGCCGCCGTCGCACACTTGCGGCTGTGAACCTCCAGGACTACTTGGCCGCCATCATCTTCGGCGCCGTCATCGGCATCGTGGCGCGGATCGTGCTCCCCGGCCGGCAGAACATCGGGATCATCCTGACCGTCCTCATCGGCATGGGCGCGGCGGTGGCCGGGACCTGGGCCGCGGACCGCTGGGACATCCACAGCGACAAGTTCCTCGTGGTGCGCGGGCACAGCTACGACTGGCTCGTGATCGGGGTTCAGGTCGGCATCGCGGTGGTCGGGGTGGCCTTGGCGGCGCTGCTCGCCAAGGCGTTCTCGACCGACGATGACGACGACTGACGGCCCAGGACGAAGAGCAGGCCCGCGGCGAGGTAGAGCGCGGCCTGGGTGTTGAGGATCGGCATGATCCCGAGGCGGTCGCCGAGCAGGCCGGCGGCGAGCATGCCCAGGCCGCTCGCACCGTCGTAGACGGCGCCGAAGATTCCGAAGACCCGGCCGCGCGCGCCCTCGCCGGCCACCCGTTGCAGGTGGCTCACCAGCCCGGTGACCATGACCAGGCCCGGCACGCCGACCAGCACGAAGAGCGCGACGTAGACCGGTAGCGCGGTCGTGACGACCGGGCCGTTCCACACCGCGACGGACAGCAGGCCGAACGCGCCGGCCCCGGCCGGGATCAGGACCGCCGGGCCAGGCGTGCGGCGCAGGACGGCGAGCAGGACACCGGCGGCGATGGCGCCGACCGCCTGCACCCCGCGCAGCAGGCCGGTCTCGGTCGCGCCGCCGCCGAGCTCCCGGGCGACCCACACGACGAACAGCACGACGAAGATGCCCTGGGCGATCCCGGCCAGGGCGGCGACGGCGAGTGCGAGCCGGATCCGGCCCAGCGGGGCTCTCGCAGCGGTCTTGGCCCGGGCGGGCGCGGGCCGCGCGCCGATGCCGGCGATGAGCGCGGCCGCGGTGAGGAACGTGACCAGGTCGGCGAGCACGATCGCGCGCAGGTCGCCGACCGCGAGCAGCAGCCCGCCGAGCGGCCCGCCGGCGAGCCGGCCGAGGTTCTGGTTGAGCCCGACGAGCGCGTTGGCCGAGACCAGCTCGCCGTCCGGGACCAGCGCCGGCAGCAGCGCGTTCTTGGCCGGGGCGAACAGCGCGACGAGCGCGGCCTCGGTGGCGATGACCGCGTAGAGGACCGGCAGCGCGCTGCTCACCAGCAGCGGCACGAGCGCGGCGGCCTGGGCCAGGACGACGGCGACGAGCAGGCGACGGCGGTCGACACGGTCGGCCAGCCGCCCGGCGAGCGGGCCCAGCAGGACCGCCGGGCCGAGCTCGACGAGGAACGCGAACGCGGTCTGCAGGGTCGACTGCGTCCGCTGGTACACCAGGATCGGCAGCGCGACGAGCAGCAGCCAGTCGCCGGTGTCCGAGATCAGGCCGGCCAGCCACAGCCGGCGGAAGTCACGGTGCCGTAGTGCGGTCATCAGGGCTCCCGGGGAATCCGTGGAAGAACAGGTGGACCTGGGCGGCGTCACCCGGCGCGTCGTCGCGGGTGGCCGCGATGTAGGGCCGGATGAGGGCGTCGATCCGCTCGCCCAGCTCGGTGAGCTCGTCCGGGGTGAGCCGGAGGGTGTACGTCCCGTGCTGGCCCGCGTCGCGCCAGCGCGGCGGCACCCGGTCGCGGCGGGCCAGGTACTCGGCGAGCAGCCGTTGGTCGCGCTGGATCGCCACGGCCGCGACGACCGTGGCCTGCTCCTCGTCCGGCGGCAACGAGAAACCGGTGATGAGGGCCCGCCACGGCCGCTCCCGGCCGTCGCCTGACTCGACCGGCGCGACCAGCCCGGCCTTGGCCAGGGCCCGCAGGTGGTAACTGCAGTTGGACGGGGTGTCGCCGACCGCCCGGGCGCACTGGGACGCCGTCGCCGGGCCGTTCGCCATGAGATGGGTGAGCACCTCGTACCGCACCGGGTGGGCCAGTGCGCGCATGGCGCCCGGCTCGGTGATGGTGCGGCGTGCCTCGCGCCCCATTCGATCCCTCCGGTCAGCTCGGCAACTCTGAAAGTGTCTTTCAGAAGCATACTCTCAGATTCGAGTTCACCGAACTCACAGGAATCGCGGTTATGTTGAGCGCATGGCAACCCTCGACGGTCCGGCCGCACCGGACCCGCAGGGCCACAAATCGGCGCACATCCGGCGATGGCTGCCGATCCTGGGCGTCGCGGTGGCCCTCGTGCTCACCGCGACGATCGCGTTCAAGCTCGGGTCGGGCGACGACGAGCCCGCCGCGCGGCCCTCGGCGAAGGCCTCGCCGAGCCCGACCGCGCCCCCGACGATCGCCCAGATCTACGCGGCCGTCGCCCCGTCCGTCGTGACGATCACCGCCGTCGAGGGCAGCGCGGCCGTCGCGAGCGGCACCGGCGTGATCGCCAGCCAGACCGGCGCGATCCTCACCGCCAACCACGTCGTGGCCGGCGCCGGCGCCATCCAGGTCACGTTCGCCGACGGCACCCGGGTCGCGGCGAAGGTCGCCCAGGCCGACCCCGAGCTGGACATCGCCGTGCTCGTCCCGGGCGGGCTGCCCGAGGTCCTGGTGCCGGCGGTGATCGGCAACTCCGAGCGGATCGCCGTCGGCAACACCGTGCTCGCCGTCGGCAACCAGCTCGGGCTGACCAGCAGTGCGACCACCGGGGTCATCTCCGGGCTCGGCCGCACCGCGAAGAGCCAGGACGGCAGCGAGCTCAAGGGCCTCATCCAGTTCGACGCCGCGGTCAACCCGGGCAGCTCCGGCGGGCCGCTCGTCAACGCCAAGGGCGAGACGATCGGCATCGTCGTCGCCCTCGCCAACCCCACCGAGGCCGGCACGTTCGTCGGCGTCGGTTTCGCCGTGCCGATCGGCGCGGCCCTCGCCGCGGGCGCCGGCCCCGGCGAGGACGCACCTCAGCAGTGACGAGACCCGCGAAGGACGCACGTATGGACGTAACAGACAACGGCCACCGGCCCACGGGCGCCGTCGAGCAGGTGCTGTACGAGGTCAAGAAGACCATCGTCGGGCAGGACGCGCTGCTCGAACGGCTCATGGTGGCCCTGCTCTCGCGGGGGCACATCCTCGTCGAGGGCGTGCCCGGCCTGGCCAAGACGCTCGCCGTGAAGGCGCTCGCCCAGGCGATCGGCGGCGACTTCCACCGCGTGCAGTTCACCCCCGACCTCGTCCCCGCCGACATCGTCGGCACCCGCGTCTACCACCAGGCCAGCGGCGAGTTCCAGGTCTCGCTCGGGCCGGTGTTCACCAACCTGCTGCTCGCCGACGAGATCAACCGGGCGCCGGCCAAGGTGCAGAGCGCGCTGCTGGAGGTCATGCAGGAGCAGCAGGTGACGATCGGCCGGGAGACCCACCGCATCCCCCGCCCGTTCCTGGTGATGGCCACCCAGAACCCGATCGAGTCGGAGGGCACCTATCCGCTGCCCGAGGCGCAGGTCGACCGGTTCATGATGAAGGTCCTGGTCGGCTACCCGAGCCCGACCGAGGAGTTCGTGATCGTCGAGCGGGCCATCGCGCCGGCGCCGATCACCCACGCCATCGTCGACCCGCGCCGGCTCATCGAGATGCAGTCACAGGTCGAGCAGGTCTACGTCGACCCCGCCCTGATCGAGTATTCGGTCCGCCTGGCCAACGCCACCCGCGACCCGGCCGAGGTGGGGCTGGGTGAGCTCCAGCGGTATGTCAGCTTCGGCGCCAGCCCACGGGCGTCCATCAACCTCGTCCTGGCCGCCCGGGCCATGGCCTACCTCAGGGGCCGCGACTACGTGCTGGTGAGCGACCTCGCCGAGCTGGCCCTCGACGTGTTCCGGCACCGGCTCGTGCTGTCCTACGAGGCCCTGTCCGACGACGTCACCGCCGACCAGATCCTCACCCGCGTCCTGCACGCGCTGCCGGTGCCCACGCCTGTCGCCGCCGGAAATCGCTGAGCCGTGGCCACCGCACCCGACCGCCTGCTGCGGCGCCTGGAGTGGCAGGTGATCCGCCGGCTCGACGGGCGTTTGCAGGGGTCGTACCGTACGGTCTTCCGCGGCAGCGGCATCGACTTCGCCGACCTGCGGGAGTACACGCCGGAGGACGACGTCCGGCACATCGACTGGAACGTGACTGCGCGGCTGGACGAGCCGTACGTGCGCCAGTACACCGAGGACCGCGAGGTCACCGCCTGGCTGGTGCTCGACCTGTCGGCGTCGATGCGCTTCGGCGGGGCCGAGCGCGGCAAGGACTCGGTGCTCGCCGAGCTGGCCGTGACCCTCGCCCGGCTGTTCACGCTCGGCGGCAACCGGGTCGGCGCGATCCTCTACGACAACCGGGTCCAGCGGGTGGTGCCGCCGCGCGGCGGCCGCAACCACGTGCTGCACCTCGCCGGCGAGATCACCCGCACCGCCGCCCTCGCCGAGTCCCGGCGCGGGAAGAAGGACACCGGCACCACCGACCTCGACGCGATGCTCCGGCTGGCCGCCGCGACCGCCCGCCGCCGCGGTGTGGTGTTCGTGGTGTCCGACTTCCTCGGCGACGCCGGCTGGGAGGCCTCCCTCGGGCGGCTCACCATGCGGCACGAGGTGGTGGCGATCCGGGTCGTCGACCCGATGGAGCTCGACCTGCCCGACCTCGGGCTGGTCGTGGTCGAGGACGCCGAGACCGGCGAGCAGGTGCTCGTCGACACCAGCGACCCGCTGTTCCAGCAGCGCCTGCGGGCCGGCGTCGACGAGCGCGAGGCCGCCGTCGCCGCCGCGATGCGGCGGGCCGGCGTGACCGCCCACCTGGTCGGCACCGACCAGGACCCGCTGCAGGCCCTCGTCGCGATGGTCCGCCGGACGAAGGCGAGGCGCGCATGAGCGGTTCCGGAGCGAAGCGGAGGCAGCATGACCTTTGGTAGCCCGGGGTTCCTGGTCGTCGCCGTGCTCGTGGCCGGCGGGCTCAGCTTCGGGTACTGGTGGCTGCAGCGGCAGCGGTCCCAGGCCCTCGCGGCGGCCGGCCTGACGACGGGCCGCGCCGTCCGCCGGCACGTGCCGCCGGTGCTGTTCCTCGCCGCGCTCACCCTGCTGCTGCTGTCGGTCGCCCGGCCCGAGGCCACCCTGCCGGTCGCCCGCGCCGCCGGCACCGTCGTGCTCGCCTTCGACGTGTCGAACAGCATGGCCGCCGACGACGTCGCCCCGAGCCGCATCGCGGCCGCCCAGACCGCCGCCGTCTCGTTCGTCGAGGCCCAGCCCGACAGCGTGAGCATCGGCATCGTCGCCTTCGACCAGGGCGCGCTCACCACCCAGCAGCCCACCTCCGACCGGACCGCGACCACGGCCGCGATCAAGCGGCTGCAGGTCAACGGCGGCACCTCGCTCGGCCAGGCGATCCTCGCCTCGCTCACGGTCATCGTCGGCAAGCCGGTCAGCCTGCCCGACCCCGACGCCGCCGAGCCGCCCGCCGAGCTCGGGTACTTCGGCAACGCCACGATCGTGCTGCTCTCCGACGGCGAGGACACCGGCGGCCCCGACGCGGTCGCCGCCGCCCAGCTCGCCGCCACGGCCGGCGTGCACATCGAGACCGTCGGCGTCGGCACCGTCGATGGCACGACCGTCGAGGTCGACGGCTACCGCGTGGCGACGGCGCTCAACGAGGAGCTGCTGACGACGCTCGCGCAGACGACCACCGGCTCGTACCACCGGGCCGAGACCGCCGAGGGCCTGCGGGACGTCTACGACTCGCTGGACCTGCGGCTGACCACCGAACGCAAGCCGGTCGAGCTGACCGGCGCCGCCGCGGCGATCGCGCTGCTGCTGCTCACCATCGGGGGGCTGCTGATGACCACCTGGTTCGGACGGATCCTCTGATGTCGCTGCACTGGCCGTGGGCCCTCACCGCGCTGCTGGCCTTCCCGCTGCTGCTCGCCTTCCGCTGGTGGACGCGCCGCCGCCGGCGCCGCGAGACGGTCCGGCTGTCGAGCGTCGCGCTCGTCGCCGCCGCCCTGCCCGGGCGCACCTCGTGGAAGCGCCGCATTCCCCTCGCCCTGTTCGCGGCCGGCCTGGTCGTGACCGGCACCGCGGCGGCCCGGCCGCAGGCCTCCGTGGTCGTCCCCGACGACGCGGCGACCATCCTGCTCGCCGTCGACGTGTCCGGCTCGATGTGCTCGACCGACGTCGACCCGAACCGGCTGTCCGCGGCCCAGGACGCGGCCCGCAAGTTCATCCGCGACCACGACGGGGGCGCGAAGATCGGCCTGGTCGCCTTCTCGGGCATCGCCGGCCTGCTCGTGCCGCCGACCCGTGACCAGGACCAGCTACTCAAGGCCATCGACGGGTTCCGGACCTCCCGCGGTACCGCGATCGGGCTGGCCATCCTGGCCTCCATCGACGCGATCGCCGAGATCAACCCGGACGTGCCCCCGACCGGGGTCGAGGTCCCCAACCCGCCCGGCAGCGGCACCGGCGACTACGAGCCCGACACGATCGTCGTGCTCACCGACGGCCGCAACACCGACGGCGTCAGCCCGATCACCGCGGCCGAGGCCGCCGCCGCCCGCCGCCTGCGCGTCTACACGATCGGCTTCGGCACCGAGGTGCCCTCCCCGATGGTCTGCACCAGCGACCAGATCAGCGGCGACACGTTCCGCGGCCCGGGCGGCGGGTTCGGCAACTTCGGGGGCTTCAGCGGCGGCCGCGGCCGCTTCCAGGAGATGGACGAGGCCACGCTGACAAAGGTCGCCGACATGACCGGCGGCAAGTACTTCAAGGCCGAGAACGCCGAGGCGCTCACCGAGGTCCTGCAGGACCTGCCCAGCCAGGTGACCCTGCAGCGGCGGAACACCGAGATCACGTCGTGGTTCGTCCTGGTCGGCGCCCTGCTGATCGCGGCGGCGGTGGCGCTGTCGCAGTGGTGGAACCGTTCCCGCCTCCCGGGCCTGCCCGCCGCGGCCCTCGCGGCGCGCGCTGCCTCGCCCCCGCCTGGTGCGCTTTCCTCCGGTCCTCCGCTTTCCTCCGGACCTTCGCCTTCCTCGGGTCCTCCGCCCGCTGGTCCTCCGGCTTCCGCCGGGCCTTCGCCTTCCTCCGGGCCGCCGATGAGGATCGCCGCGGCACCGGCAGCCGCTTCGAGGCGCGACGCCGGGCCGCCCGGTCCGCGGTACTCGGTCCCGACCGTCACCACGGCGCAGCGGGCCGACGCCCCGAGGCCCCTGGAGATCGACCTCGGCGTCCTGCCACCCGACGAGCCCGACGGCCGGCGGCGCGGCTGAGCGACCTCCTCGGGAAAATCTTGACGCCACCGGGAATTGAGTCGACCCGACTCAAGTTCTAGTGGGTGACACGGTACCCCGAGGAGGTCACCAGCCATGAACACGCTCACCCTGCGCCGCCGCGATCCCTTCGCCGAGTTCGACGCGCTCGTCCGCCGCACGTTCGAGCAGCGGGCCACGGGCTTCAACCCCGCCGCCGAGGTCAGCCGCGACGGCGACGACGCGGTTGTGCGGCTCGAGCTGCCCGGCGTCGACGTCGAGCGCGACGTCACCGTCGAGCTCGACCGCGGCCACCTGGTCGTCCGCGGCGAGCGGCGCGACGAGCGCGCCGAGGAGCGCGACGGCCGCACGCTGCGCGAGGTCCGCTACGGTTCGTTCCACCGCGCGTTCGCCCTGCCCGAGCACGTCACCGACGAGGCCGTGACCGCGGAGTACGACGCGGGTGTCCTGACGGTCCGCGTCGCGGGCGCGTACGTTGCCCGCTCGACCCGCCGCATCGAGGTCACCACCCAGTCGAAGTAACGCGCCGCCGATGAGAACGCGGGTTGCCCCCGAGGGCGACCCGCGTTCTGGCATTGCCGGACCCGCTCGGCGGCAGCCCGCCTGGCCGGGGCGCGGATGCCCGGCTCCACCGCGCCCACTTCCCATGATCATGCTTCCCATGATCGTGGAAACCATCTGGCTGCCCCCGGCGACCAGATCCTTCCCACGATCATGACCACGCCCGACTCGCCCGACCGCGCCCGACCACCCCGACCACCCCGACCACACGCGACCACACCCCGCTCGACCCCGCTCGACGCCGCTCGACCGCGCTCGACGCGAAGCCGACCGGCGCGGCGAGGCTCCGGTCCGGCGCGACGGTGGGGCAGCCGGGCCGACGTCGGTCGATCTACCCTCAAGGTGATGCGGCAGTCCGAGGGCGGGAACGGGGGCGACCGGGATGGTGAGCGTCGACGAGGTGCGGGCGGTGGCGGTACGGCTGCCGAGGGCGTACGAGGTGCTCGTCCGTGACCGCGTGAAATGGCGCGTCGGACAGATCGTGTTCGCCGCCCTGTCCCGCGACGAGACCATCATCGGCCTCGGGTACCCGAAGGAGGAGCGCGCCGCCCGCGTAGCGGCCGAACCCGGCGTCTTCCTCATGCCGCCCGACAGCGACCTGCGATACAACTGGATCTGCGCCCGGATGGAGGCCCTCGACGCCGACCGCATGCGGGAGCTGGTCGAGGACGCCTGGATGATGTGCGTGCCCAAGAAGGTGTGGACCGAGTACCTGGCCCGCAACCCACGCTAGGACTCGCCGCTCAACCCGGAACCGGAGCCCGGGGCGAAGTCCGGAACCGGAGCCCGGGCGAAGTCCGGAGCCGGAGCCTAGGGCGAAGTCCGGAACCGCAGCGCGGAAGCGCGCCGGCCGGAGTCGTCACCAGGCGTTCGCGGGCAGCCGCTCAGCACCCCGGTCGGGCACCGGGCACAGCCGCGCCCAGCCGGCAGTCGACGCAGCCGGGGCCGGGCCGGCCGGGCCTCGGCGAAGAGTCCCGGGCCAGCGCGGCGGGGAAACCGTCCTAGGACTGGGGGGCCGGCTGGTCGGCCTTGCTCGCGCGGATCTGGTGGCCGACGCTCGTCAGGCACTTGCCGGAGTTGAGGTCGAAGCGCCAGCCGTGCAGCTGGCAGGTCAGCACGTCGTTGTCGACGATGCCGAAGCGGGTCAGGTCGGCCTTCAGGTGCGGGCAGCGGCGCTGCACGTTCCAGTCGCCGAGGCGGATGTCCTCGGCGTCCGAGGTGCGCTGGTGCTCGTCATACCAGCCCTCCGCATACTGCAGCCGCTCCTCCGACAGGCACTTGAAGAACGCGTAGACAAACTCGTTGTACTGCCCGATGCGCGCGGCCGAGAAGCGGCAGGACAGGAACAGCGAGTTGGCCCAGTCGACCTCACCCGTGAAGAGCAGGTGCTCGACGAGGGCGCGCTCGGTGCGGAAACGGTAGCGCACCTTCTCGTCGACGTAGTGGCGAACCTGCTTGCCCGGGAAGTCGATGACGATCGACTCCACGGACTCGCCGTCATAGCCGACCAGGTCGAAGCGGACCGGGCCGCCGACGCCCTTCGCGAGATACACCGACTCCTCGAGCAGCGGCTCGACGCGCCGCTGCAGCTCCTTGAGCACGTCGATCTCGGGGTGGCGCCAGGTGGTCTTCTCGTGCGCGATGATCGCCTTCTTGCGCTCGCGCATGTCCTCCAGGTGGGCGACCTTGTTGGCGAAGAACTCGTCGACCGGCACCGGGTGCGTGGTGACGCAGTCGTCGGCGGTCAGCTCGGCGACCGACCCGGGCAGGAGCACGACGCCGTTGGCGCCGCCGACCTTCGCATACTCCTGCAGGAACACCGACTGGTCGGGGAAGATGTTGCCCTCGTCGCCGAAGATGTCGTTGAACTGCCACAGCTCGTCGTCGAGGAAGCACGGCGGGCCGGCGATCGGGAACACGTGCGACGCCTTGAGGTCGTCGATATACCGCCACGTCCGGTCGAACTGCCGATCGCGCTTCTGCTTGCCGAAGGCGCGCTTGGCGGCCTCGGGCAGCTCGTAAACCATCGGATACCAAATCGCGCCGGAGAACTGCAGCATGTGCGCGTGCACATGGCCGAGCTCGGTGAAGAAGCCGAGGTCGGTCGGGCGGGCGTCGTTCTGGTTGAGCAGGCGCACGCCGTCATACTCGACCCAGAGCGACGAGTCGCCGATCGGGCCGTCGGTCGGCGAGGTCAGCGCCTGCACGAGGATCTTGAGCCCGCCGTCGAGCTCGTGCACCTCGTTGGTCTTGGTCGCGAGGAAGTGCTTGAAGCCGAGCTCCTCCAGCTCGTCGCGCAGCTCCGACGTCGGGAACTCCGGCAGGAGCACGGTCGCCTTCTTCGACACGAACCGCTTGAGGTGCGCGGCGTCGAAGTGATCACGGTGCAGGTGCGAGACGTAGAGATAGTCGACGTCGCCGAGCGTCTCCCAGTCGAGCAGCGAGTTGTCCGGGAACGGGAACCACGACGCGAAATACGCCGGGTTGACCCACGGATCGCACAGGATGCTGCCGGCGGCGGTGTCGATTCGCATGCTCGCGTGGCCGGTCCCGGTGATGCGCAGCACCGCTACTCCCTTTGCTGGAGAAGGTTCCTGTTCCGCGTCGAACCTACCCGACGGGTCTGACAACTCACGAGGCACGCTCCGCCGGCATCAACGTCGGGAAGACGACCCGTACCGAACCCCTCACGCACCGTTAAGGGAAGCCGTGAAGCGCTCAGCAATCCGGCCGGCGGGCCGAAGTCAGCCCTGACGAAGGGAGACGGCGTGGGGCTCGCGGTGTTCGTGGTGCTGCTGGTGCTGGCGGTGGCCGCCGAGTCGCTGCTGCCCAGGCCGCGGCGCGGGAAGCCGCGACACCCGGACCCCGGCGCCGGCCCCGGCCGGGAAGGCGCTGGTGACGACGACCACTCGATCAGGTTACGGTCGGCGCTCACATCGATCCGCGGCTATGCGGAGATCCTCGGCGAGCGCGTCGGCCCCGACGAGCGGCGCATGGCGAACGTGATCGAGCAGCAGGCCGTGCGGCTCACCGGCCTGGCCGACGAGCTCACTTCCGGCCGCGCACGCCGTTCTTCTTCCGCGGCTTGACCGTGATGTGGATCGGCGTGCCGGTGAACTCGAACTCCTCGCGGAGCTTGCGCTCGACGAACCGCACGTAGCCCGGATCGAGCGCCCCGGTGGTGAACAGCACGAACTTCGGCGGCGACACCCCGGCCTGGGTGGCGAAGAGCACGCGCGGGGCGCGGCCGCCGCGCACCGGGTGCGGGGTCGCCTGGACGAGCGCGGTGAGCCACTGGTTGAGCTGGCCGGTCGGGACGCGCCGCTCCCAGTTGGCGAGCGCGGTGCGCAGCGCGGGGGCGAGCTTGTCGACGGCCCGGCCGGTGAGTGCCGACACGTTGACCCGCACGGCCCACGGCACGCGGCGCAGTTCCCGCTCGATCTCTTTCCCCAGTTGGTACCGCCGGTCGTCGTCGACGAGGTCCCACTTGTTGAACGCGATGACCAGTGCCCGCCCGGACTCGATCACCATCGTGAGGATGCGCTGGTCCTGCTCGGAGATCGGCTCGCTCGCGTCGAGCAGGACGATGGCCACCTCAGCGGCCTCGATCGCGGCATTGGTGCGCAGGGAGGCGTAATACTCGGTGCCGCTGGCGTGTGACACCCGCTTGCGCAGGCCGGCGGTGTCGACCAGGTGCCAGGTCTCGCCGCCGAAGTCGACCAGGCTGTCGACCGGGTCGACGGTGGTGCCGGCGACCGAGTCGACGACCGCCCGCTCCTCCTTGGCCAGCTTGTTGAGCAGGCTGGACTTGCCGACGTTGGGCCGGCCGACGAGCGCGATGCGGCGCGGCCCGCCGGCGCGCGGCTCGACCGGCCGGGCCTCGGGCAGCGCCTCCAGGATCTTGTCGAGCAGGTCGCCGGCGCCCCGGCCGTGCAGGGCCGAGACCGGGAACGGCTCGCCGAGGCCGAGGCCCCACAGGCTGGCGATCTCGCCCTCGATGCGCGCGTTGTCGACCTTGTTGGCGACCAGGATCACCGGGCTGCCGCTGCGCCGCAGCATCCGCACCGCGGCCTCGTCGTCGGAGGTCGGCGGGATCGTGGCGTCGACCACGAACAGCACGACGTCGGCGGTCTGCGCGGCGATCTCGGCCTGGGTGGCGATCGCCCTCGCCCGCTCCTTGGCGTCGGGCAGCCAGCCGCCGGTGTCGACCACCGTGAAGTGCCGGCCGGTCCACTCGGCGTCGTAGGCGACCCGGTCCCGGGTCACGCCGGCGACGTCTTCGACGACCGCCTGCCGGCGGCCGAGGATCCGGTTGACGAGGGTCGACTTGCCCACGTTGGGCCGGCCGACGACGGCGACGATCGGCAGGCTCAGCTCGATGTCGCCATCCTCGGCCATGTCGAGGTCGGCCTCAGTGCTCACGCGGGGGTCCCTATCGTCAGGCGGCTCTACGCCGTCACCTTCTCCAGCATCCGCTGGAGAAGCTCGACCACCTCGTCGATGCCGAGCGCGGTGGTGTCGAGCACGACGGCGTCCTCGGCCTGACGGAGGGGGTCCGCGGCGCGCGTCGAGTCCAGTTTGTCACGCCGCTCGAGATCCGCCGCAGTCGCCGCCTGACTGGCCGCGTTCTCACTGCTGCGGCGGCGCGCCCGCTCGTCGGCGGAGGCGGTGAGGTACACCTTGAGATCGGCGTCCGGCGCGACCACCGTGCCGATGTCGCGGCCCTCGACCACGATCCGCGGCGCGGTGGCGATGATCGCCCGCTGCTGGGCGACGAGGATGGCCCGCACGGCCGGCACCGCCGAGACGGCCGACACCGCCCGCGTGACCTCGGGCCCGCGGATCTCGCGGTCGACCCCGGCGCCGTCGACCTTGATGTAGGGGCCGGTGGGGTCGGTGCCGATCTCCAGCACCGCGGTCTCCGCCACCGCCGTGATCTTGTCGGGGTCGTGGAGGTCGACGCCGTCGCGCAGCACCGCGTAGGTCACCGCGCGGTACATCGCGCCGGTGTCCAGATACCGCGCGTCGAGGGCCTGCGCCACCCGGCGCGAGATCGTGGACTTGCCGGAGCCGGAGGGCCCGTCGACGGCAACCACCAGTTGCCGGCTCTCGTCGCGCACGCCCGTTCTCCTCACCCCGAATGACGACCGCAGAAACTCCGGTTCGACAGTACTTGACCCGCCGGTGACGCCGTCCTACGGGAGGCCGCCGATTTCTCCCGTGCACGGCTCCCCCATCGTCCGGTCGGCCTCCGGAAGCCGGGCCAGCACCGTGCGCGACAGGTCGATCAGGGCGTCGACCTGCTCGTCGCTCAGCGCGTCGTAGAACCAGTGCCGCACGTGGGCCACGTGCCGCGGCGCCGCCTGGGTGATCGCCTCCCAGCCGGCGTCGGTCAGCACCACGAACGCGCCGCGGGGATCCTCGGGGCACGGCTCGCGGGCGACCAGGCCCCGTTGCACCATCCGGGTGATCTGGTGCGTCAGCCGGGTCTTCTCCCAGTCGGCGGCCTCGCGCAGCTGGAAGACGCGCATCCGCCCGCCGGGCGCCTCCGAGAGGCTCACCAGCACCGCATACTCGGCGCCGGTCAGGCCGGTCTCCCGCTGCAGCTGCCGGGCCAGGCGCCGGTTGATCTCGGCCTGCAGCGCGATCCAGCCGCGCCAGGCCCGCTGTTCGCGCTCGTCCAGCCAGTTCGGCTCGAGGCCTGGGTCGGTCGTCACACCCCAAGGGTACGGGAATCGGTGACACATCACCCTTGTTAGGAGCTACTGTGTCGGTGACACGTCACCCATCCGGTGACGTGCGGTTTTGATCAGGGAAGAGGCACGACGGAGATGACCAAGGTCGGAATCATCCTCGGCAGCACGCGTCCCGGGCGCGCCGGCGAGTCGGTGGCGAAGTGGGTCTACGACATCGCCTCGCGACGCACGGATGCCGAGTTCGAGCTCGTCGACCTGCTCGACTACAACCTGCCGCACCTGGACGAGGCGATGCCGCCGGCCATGGGGCAGTACGCGAACGAGCACACCAAGCAGTGGGCCGCGAAGATCGCCTCGTTCGACGCGTTCGTGTTCGTGACGCCGGAGTACAACCACTCGACGAGCGGCGCACTGAAGAACGCGATCGACTTCCTGTACTCGGAGTGGAACAACAAGGCCGCCGGCTTCGTCAGCTACGGCAGCGCCGGCGGCACGCGCGCGGTCGAGCACCTGCGCCTGATCATGGGCGAGCTGCAGGTCGCGGACGTGCGCGCGCAGGTGGCGCTGTCGCTGTACACCGACTTCGAGAACTGGACCGTGTTCAAGCCGGCGCCGCAGCACGAGGGCACCCTGAACACGGTGCTCGACCAGGTCGTGGCCTGGGGCAGGGCGCTGGAGCCGGTGCGCAAGGGGTAGCGCTTCGACGGGGGTTGGACCAGCCGGCCGGTGGCTTTGAGGGAGGTCTACCGGCCGGCTTCACACTGCTCTCGAGAACCGGTCGGCGAGCACGGTCGCGGCCGCCTTCAGCTCGTCCGGGCCCTCGATCTCGATGTCGACGTCGAACATGCCGAGCCACGCCGCCAGCCCGGCCCACGACCAGCTGCTCGCCGTCACCCGGCAGCTCTCGGCGGTGACGACCTCGACGATCGCCTGCCCCCGCGCCCAGTCGTTCACGGCCGCGGCCGGCGCCTGCAGGACCGCCGAGCCCCGGCAGGGCAGGTGGTCCTGCCGCTCGAACCGCTCGGCCACGAACGCCGCCACGTCCGGCGCCGGCAGGGGCCGGGGCGTGAACCGGGGGCCGTTGGGTGACCGCGGCGTCATGCGGTCCACGCGGTACGTCCGCCAGTCGCCGCGATCGAGATCCCACCCGATCAGGTACCACCGCCCGCCCCACGTCACCAGATGGTGCGGCTCGGTCCGCCGCGGCGGGCGCAGCTGCTCCGGCTCCCCCTCCAGGAACTCGCGCCGCCCGGTGTAGTCGAACCGCAGCACCTCCCTCGCGCGTACCGCGAGGCCGACGGTGAGCAGCACCTCAGCGTCGACGTCGGTGTCCCAGCGCCGTCCCTTCACCACCCGGGTGACCTGGAGCGCGTCGACCCGGTGGCGCAGCCGGGCCGGCATCACCTGCCGGACGGTCGCCAGGGCGCGCAGCGCCGCCTCCTCCACGCCCTGCACGCTCATCGTCGCCGTCTGCAGCGCGACCGCCACGGCGACGGCCTGGTCGTCGTCGAAGAGCAGCGGGGGCAGCTCGGAGCCGGCGTCGAGGCGGTACCCGCCCTCGGGGCCGCGGGTCGCCACCACGGGATAGCCCAGCTCACGGAGGCGGTCGACATCCCGCCGTACCGTCCGCGGGCTCACCTCCAGCCGGTCCGCGAGGGTCTGGCCGGGCCAGTCGCGCCGCGCCTGCAGCAGGGACAGGAGCGCGAGCAGCCGGGCCGAGGTCTCCAACATGCTGTTCAGTATTCCGCCCGATGCGGACAGAAGCTGTCCTGAACCCCGGGCAGAGTCGTGGTTGCTTCCGGTTGTTTGAAAGGGGCTTCCGTGATCACCACCCGTGGACTGACGAAGGACTTCGTGGTCAACAAGAAGACGACCGTCCATGCCGTGCGAGGGATCAACCTCGATATCGGTCCCGGCGAGCTGGTGGCCGTGCTCGGCCCCAACGGCGCGGGCAAGACCACCACCATGCGCATGCTCACCACGCTCATCGCGCCGACGGCCGGCACCGCGACCGTGGCCGGGCACGACGTCGTCCGGGCGGCCGCCGAGGTGCGGCGGCGGATCGGGTACGTCGGGCAGGGCAACGGCGCCGCCCACACCCAACTGGTCGGCGACGAGCTGCAGGTGCAGGGCCGCATCTACGGGCTGGACCGGCGTACCGCCGCCCGCCGCGCGGACGAGCTGCTGGCGGCGCTCGACCTGGCCGAGCTCGGCAAGCGGAAGGTCACCGACCTGTCCGGCGGCCAGCGGCGCCGGCTGGACGTGGCGATCGGGCTGGTGCACGCGCCGTCGCTGCTGTTTCTCGACGAGCCGTCGACCGGCCTCGACCCGCAGAACCGGGCCAACCTGTGGACGCACATCCAGCGGATGCGGGCCGAGTTCGCGATGACGATCGTGCTCACCACGCACTACCTCGACGAGGCCGACACGATGGCCGAGCGGGTGGTGATCGTCGACCACGGCGAGGTGATCGCCGACGACACGCCGGCCGCGCTGAAGGCGAAGCTGGCCGGTGACCTGCTGGTGGCCACCGGCGACGGGCCCGCCCTGGCGCCGCTCGCCACGGCGCTGCCGGGCGCACGGGATCTCACGGTGACCGATGCCGGGATCGAGGTCCGCGTCAATGACGGGCCCGCCGCACTGCCGGAGCTTGTGCACGCGGCCGGGGTACACCTGCGAACCGCCGAAGTCCGTCGACCGACCCTCGACGACGTCTTTCTCGCCCTGACCGGCCGCAACCTCCGGGAGAACTCATGAGCACCCTGTCCGTGGCTCCGAGCGGTGGCGTCCGCGGCCTCGTCCGCGACGCCGGCATCGTCGCCGGCCGCGAGCTGCGCCCGCTCGTCCGCTCGCCGTTCTCGCTGATCTTCGGGATGATCCAGCCGCTGGTGTTCCTGGCGCTGTTCGGCCCGCTGCTGGCGGGCTCCCTGTCCGGCTCGTCGCGCGGCCTCGGGTCCGACGTGTGGCAGTGGTTCGTCCCGGCGATCCTGGTGATGACGACGCTGTTCGGCACGTCGACCGTCGGCGCGAACCTGCTGGGCGAGTTTCTCACCGGCGCTCATGAGCGGATGCTGGTGACGCCGCTGAGCCGCCAGTCGCTGCTGGTCGGCCGGGCATTGAAGGAGCTGGTACCGCTGGCCGGCCAGGCCGTGATCATCGTCCTGGTGATGCTGCCGTTCGGCTTCGACCTGTACCCGGCCGGCGCCCTCCTCGGCCTCGTCCTGCTGACGCTGTTCGGCATCGGCCTCGGCTCGCTGAGCTACGCCCTGGCGGTCGCGGTCCGCCGCACCGACTGGATGTTCTGGGTGGTACACCAGACGCTGCTGTTCCCGCTGATGATCCTCTCGGGCATGC
This sequence comes from Dactylosporangium sucinum, assembly GCF_014647515.1. Classification (GTDB taxonomy): domain Bacteria; phylum Actinomycetota; class Actinomycetes; order Mycobacteriales; family Micromonosporaceae; genus Dactylosporangium; species Dactylosporangium sucinum. Next base: position 297,425 of record NZ_BMPI01000002.1, read on the forward strand.
TGCTGCCGCTGGAGACGGGCCCGGCCTGGATGCGCACGGCCGCGGAGTTCAACCCGCTCGCGCACATGGTGACCGCGGAGCGCCTGCTGTTCGCCGGCCGGATCGGCGAGGCGGACGTGGCGTGGGGCTTCGTGGCGGCGGCCGCCACGGCGCTGGTGGGCCTGTGGGTCGGCATCCGCGCGATGCACCGCTCCACGTAACCCCCCACCCGCCCCGCCGCCGCCCGCCGCCCGCCGCCCCATGTCCGCGTCGATCTTGCAGTTGTGGTGCCGCAACACTCCCGGAATGCTCCGGTTTGTCAACCACCACAACTGCAAGATCGACGCGGCGTGGTGGGCGCCCGGCCCGCGGTCCGGCGCGCCCGACCCGCGGGCCGGGCTACTCGCCGACGGCCTTGAAGAGGGCGCCGATCTCGGCCTGGGACAGGTGCCGGGTCCGGCCGGGCCGCAGGTCGCCGAGCCGGATCGGCCCGATCTGCGTCCGGATGAGCCGCTGCACCGGGAACCCGACCGCGTCGAACATCCGCCGCACGATGTGGTTGCGCCCCTCGTGGAGGACGACCTCGACGAGGGCGACCTTCCCGTACGCGTCCACGACCCGGAACGAGTCCACCTTGACCGGCCCGTCCTCCAGCGTGACCCCGGCCTTCAGCTCCCGCCCCATCGCGCGCGGGACGGGCCCGGGGATCTCGACCTGGTACGTCTTGGCGACCTCGTACGACGGGTGCATCAGCTTGTGGGCCAGCCCGCCGTCGTTGGTGAGCAGCAGCAGCCCCTCGCTGTCGGCGTCGAGCCGCCCGACGTGGAAGACACGCGTGTCGATGTTCGGCAGCAGGTCCGCGATCGCGTCGCGCCCCTTGTCGTCGTCCATCGTCGACACCACCCCGCGCGGCTTGTTCAACGCGAGGTACACGAGCCGCGTGTCGGTCACGAGCCGCTGCCCGTTGACGTGGATGGCGTCACGCACGGCGTCGGCCTTGTCGCCGAGCGTTGCCTCCTTTCCGTTGACGGTGACCCGCCCCTCGTCGATCATGCGCTCGCAGGTGCGCCGCGACCCGAGCCCCGCGGCGGCGAGGATCTTCTGCAGCCGCTCAGGGTTGCGCGGCGGTTGCGCGTCGGGCGGCGCGTCGAACGCGGACGAGGTGAACTCTTCGGCATCAGCGCTGGGCATCGGCGATCTCATCTATGTCGTCGGGCAGGAACGGGGCGAGCGGGGGCAGCTGGTCGACGTTGTCGAGCCCGAGCTTCTCCAGGAACAGCGTGGTGGTGCGGTAGAGGAACGCGCCGCTCTCCGGCTCGCTCCCGACCTCCTCGATCAGCCCCCTGGTAACCAGCGTACGGACCACGCCGTCACAGTTGACGCCGCGGATGGCCGAAATCCGCGACCGCGTGACCGGCTGCTTGTACGCGACCACGGCCAGTGTCTCCAGGGCAGCCTGCGTCAGCCGAACCTGCTGCCCGTCGAGCACGAACTTCTCAACATACGAGGCGTACTCCGGCCGCGTGTACAGCCGCCACCCGCCGGCAACGCGCCGCAGGTCAAAGCCGAGCCCCATCGAGGTGTACTGCCGGGAGATCTCCTCAAGCACCACCCGCACCCGATCAACAGGCTGCTCCAACACCTGGGCGAGCGTCATCTCGCTGGCGGGCTCGTCGACAATGAGCAAAATCGCCTCAACGGCCCCGCGCAGCTCATTCTCGGACATAACGACCGGCTCGTCAGCGGGCGCCTGAAGATTGTCGACGGCAAACAGCACATCGGCGTCGGCCGCCTCGCCGCCACTGGCATCGACCGAGCCAGCTTCGGCGACGTCAACAACGCTCACTTCGGGAAGATCGGAGGCGCTCTCTTCAGTGACATCGACGGCGGACACTTCCTGGCCGTCATCGACCACAGCTGCTTCCGCGTCATCGATCACAGGCATTTCGTCGATCGCAGGCGCTTCCGCGTCAGTGATCGCCGCCTCTTCCCCACCATCGATCGCTAGCGATTCTGCGGCTTCGACGGGCGGCTCGGCCAGGACATCGAGCGGCGGCTCGACCACGACATCGGCCGGCGGCTCGACCACGACATCGAGCGGCGGCTCGGCCAGGACATCGGCCGGCGGCTCGGCCAGGACATCGGCCGGCGGCTCGACCAGGACATCAACCGGCGGCTCGACCTCTGCCGCTTCGTCCGTCGATCCACCTGTCGGCTCCGTCGTCGACGCCGCCGCCGCCGCGGGCTCCGCGTCCCTCGGTGCCGGGATGACTGCCCCGGGAGCGGCCGGCGGCTCGACATCGGCGGCCGGAGGGTCCGGGACCGCCTCCGCGGTGTCGACCAGGACGCCGGTGAGAGCACCGGCCTGAGTGCCGTCCACGCCAACCAGAGCATTGGCCGGAGCGGCGGCCGCGACGTCAGCAGCGACGTCAGCCGTAACCTCGGCCACAGGGTCGGACGCGGTGGCCGGGGGTTCGGGCGCAGTCTCCGTCCGAGCCTCAGGCGAAGCGTTGTCCGGAGTCTCGGCAGTCTCGGCAGTCTCGGCCGGGGTGGGCTGGGCGGGCGGCTTCGGGCGTTCCCAGGGCGGGATCCAGCTCGCCGCCTGGTCGGCTAGCGACCTGCTGCGCTGGTCATCCTCGCTCACTTCGCCACCTCGCTGTCCGCTTCGTCGTCCTCGTCCCGCACCGTCGCCGCCTCGCCGGGATCATCAGGCTCCGCAGCAAGCGAAGCCTCACCAGAGAACGCCCCCTCAGAGAACGCCCCCTCAGACAACGCCCCCTCGGACAACGCCTCCTCAGAGAACGACCCCGCGGACACATCGGCCCGATCAGGACCGTCCGAGGAGACGTGATCAGCGACAGCACCGTCCGCGGGCGAGCCGTCCGCAGCGGCGGCATCAGGCGGCGGGGCGCCCGCGGGTGGGGGCGGCGCGCCCTCGTACTCCTCGACCTCGATCGACACGTCGGCGTCGTCCGTGCCCGTCCAGCGGACCAGGAGCTCGCCCAGGGCCTGGGCCTGCTCGAAGCTCACCAGGTTCTCCCGGTACAGCTCCAACAATGCCAGGAAGCGGGCCACCACCTCCAGCGTCGACTCGCAGTCGATGCACAGCGCGCTGAACGTGGCCTCGCGCTGCTCGATCAGGCGGTCCCTCACGATGTTCGCGTGCTCGCGGACGCTCACGCGGACCATGTGGATGTGCGCGATCGACACCACCGGCGGGGCCTTCGGGGTGAAGGCCTTCAGCGCCAGCTTGTGCAGCCGCTGCGGGCCGACGCCGAGCACCAGGTCGGGCAGCGCCTCCGCGTACCGCGGCTCCAGCGTCACCGACCGCGGGTAGCGGCGCGAGCCGACCGCCTCCAGGCCGGCGATGTGGGCGGCCGCCTCCTTGAACGCCTTGTACTGCAGCAGCCGCGCGAAGAGCAGGTCCCGCGCCTCCAGCAGCGCCAGGTCCTCCTCGTTCTCGACCGTCGCCGAGGGCAGCAGCCGGGCGGCCTTCAGGTCCAGCAGGGTGGCCGCGACGACCAGGAACTCCGACGCCTCGTCCAGGTCCCAGTCGTCGCCCATCCCCCGGATGTACGCGATGAAATCGTCCGTCACCGTGTGCAGCGCGACCTCGGTGACGTCCAGCTTGTGCTTGCCGATCAGCTGCAACAGCAGGTCGAACGGCCCGGTGAAGTTGGCCAGCCGAACCTGGAACCCGGCGGAGGCCGCCGCCTCCGGAGAGGCCGCGGGCAGCGTCGGCAGCGCGGCGTCAGGTTCGGTCACCGGAAGAACGTAGCGCAAGAACTGCGTGAACTCGCTACAACCGCCGCTCGGCCTGCTGGGCGATCACCTCGCGGGCGAGCTGCCGGTAGTTGCGGGCCCCCGACGAGGCCGGGTCGAGCACCGTGATCGGCGCGCCCGCGACGGTCGACTCGGGGAACTTCACCGTCTTGGTGATGACGGTCTGGTACACCTTGTCCCCGAACGCCTCCACGACCCGCTGCAGCACCTGGCGGCAGTGGGTGGTGCGGCTGTCATACATGGTCGCGAGGATCCCCTCGAGCTCCAGGTCGAAGTTGAGCCGCTCGCGGACCTTGTCGATCGTGTCGAGGAGCAGCGCGACACCCCGAAGTGAGAAAAACTCACATTCCAGCGGGATCATCACGCCGTGCGCCACGGTGAGCGCGTTGATCGCCAGCAGGCCCAGTGAGGGCTGGCAGTCGATCAGGATGAAGTCATACTCCTTGAGCACCGGGCGGAGCACCCGCGCCAGGGCCATCTCGCGGGCGACCTCGGTCACCAGCTGGATCTCGGCGGCGGACAGGTCGATGTTGGCCGGCAGGAGGTGGAGGCCCGCGATGTCCGTCTTGATCCGGATGTCCTCGACGGTGACATCCGAGTCCATCAGGATGTTGTAGATCGTCAGGTCCAGATTGTGGGGGTTCACCCCCAGGCCGACCGACAGGGCGCCCTGGGGGTCGAAGTCCACGAGCAGGACCCGCCGCCCGTACTCGGCGAGGGCCGCCCCCAGGTTGATGGTCGACGTGGTCTTGCCCACGCCGCCCTTCTGGTTGGCCATGGCGATGATCCGCGCCGGGCCGTGCCGGTCCATCGGCATCGGCTCGGGGATCGGCTTGCGCATCGTATACGCGGTGGGGTCCGCCGGACCCAGCTCCGCGCCGAGGTCCAGCGATGCCTGCTCGGCACGCATCGTGGTGGTCCAGGACTCCGCCTGGTCGCCCATGCCTGTCATCGCTGTCTACGCCCCTCCCGGCCGGCCAACTCCACCCTGGGACCGATTCGGCGTCGGCGATCTGGGGGAAGCGAGTCGGCCGTTGCCCGACTGTACGTCACCGCAGGGTACATATGGCAAAGGGCGCCCGGCGTGTCGCGAAGCTCGTCGTTGGGTACGGTTCTTCGCGTGTTAGGACCAGGGGACGTGCTCGGCGACCGCTACCGCCTCGACGAGTTCGTCGCCAGCGGCGGCATGGGGCAGGTGTTCCGCGCGACCGACCTGACGCTCCACCGCACCGTGGCCGTCAAGGTCCTGCTGCCCGGGCACATGAGCAACACCGAGTTCGGCACCCGGTTCCGCGCCGAGGCGCGCATCGTGGCGTCGATCGGCCACCCGGGCGTCGTGGGCGTGTACGACTACGGCGAGAGTCCCGAAGGCACGCTGTACCTGGTGATGGCCTTCGTCGACGGAAAACCCCTCGGCGAGCGGATCAACCGGGAGGGCACCCTGCCGGTCGGCGACACCCTCGACATCGTGGCGCAGGCCGCCGACGCGCTGCAGGCGGCGCACTCCCGCGGCATCATCCACCGCGACGTCAAGCCCAACAACCTGCTCGTCAACGAGAACGGCGGCGTGACGCTCGTCGACTTCGGGGTGGCCCGCTCGGAGTCCGTGACGTCGGTCACGAAGGTCAGCGCCATCATCGGCACCGCCCTCTACATGTCGCCGGAGCAGGCGTCGGGCAAGCCGATCTCGCCGTCGACCGACATCTACGCGCTGGGCGCGGTGGCGTACCACTGCCTCACCGGCAGCCCGCCGTTCACCGGCAGCTCGCCGCTGGAGATCGCGATCAAGCACCTCCAGGACGAGCCGCCGCCGCTGCCCGAGTCGCTGCCGGCCGCGGCCCGCGCCGTGGTCGAGCGGGCGATGGCCAAGGATCCGGACGACCGCTTCCCGACCGCCGCCGCGCTGGCCCAGGCTGCTCGTGAGGCCAAGGAAGGCACGGTACCGCTGCGCCCGGCGGTGGGCGACACCGCCGAGTTCGAGACGGTGGACGACGACGGCGGGCGCCGTCCGGCCTGGGTCCCGGTCGCCGCCGGCCTGGCCCTCGCCGCGCTGGCCGCCGGTGTGGTGCTCGCCGTCTGGGCGCTGAGCCGCGAGGCGCTGCAGGGCGCCGACCCGGGCACCCCGCCCACCAGCTCCGCCGCGCCGAGCCCGGCCGTGACCTCCAAGGCGGCGGGTGGCCCGCCGACGGCCGAGACGACCGAGCCGACCGCCCCCACGTCCACCTCGGTCGCGCCGTCGTCGCTCGCCCCCAGCTCTCCGGCGCCGCAGACCGAGCCGCCGAAGTCGTCGGAGCCGCCGGCGCCGAGCACGCCCCCGGCCCAGCCGTCGTCACAACCGCCGGCGTCTCCGGACGCCACCCCGACGCAATAGTTCACTGTCCTGTGCAACCCTTCCCGGGCGGATTCCGTCTACCCCCGGACGAAGGGAGCCCAGACGGGTGAACGAAGACGACGAAGCGCACTTCCGGGAGTTCGTCGCCGCACGCTTCGACGGGCTGCGCTCGCTCGCCTACCTGACGTGCGGGGACTGGCACGCGGCCGAGGACGCCGTGGCCGCCTCCCTGGCCAAGCTGTACGTGCGCTGGAAGAAGGTCGACACGCCGCTGGCGTACGTCCGGCGCGCGATCGTGCACGCCCTGGTGGACGAGAGCCGGCGGCCGTGGCGCCGCCGCGAGCGGTCGGCCGGGCACAGCCTGCCCGAGCTGCCGGGGCCGGACCACGCCGACCAGGTCGACGAGCGGATCCGGATCCGCGCCGCGCTTGCCCGCATGGCACCCGGCCAGCGCGCGGTGCTGGTGCTGCGGTACTACGAGGGGCTGAGCGTTGAGGAGACCGCCGAAGTGCTCGGCCGACAGCCGGGCACCGTCAAGAGTCAGACTGCCCGGGGGCTCACGGCGCTCCGCGCGCTGCTCGGGACGGAGGATCTCCGGGTCACGGACGGCATTGCTGACAGTCAACCCGCAGGCATCGACGAGAACAGGAGGGAAGGGCATGGCACCGCAGGATCTGCGCAGTCTGTTGACTACGGCCAGGGACGACGCGCCGCCACCGCGGCTCAGCGTTGACGACATCACCAACGCCGGCCGTCAGCTCGTGCGCCGGCGCCGCCGGGTCGCCGTGCTCTCCTCCGTCGCCGGCTCCGCCGTCGCCGCGGTCGCGGCCGTCGCCGCGGTGGTGGTGCTCAGCACCACGCCCCAGCCGATCACGCCGGCCCTCGACCCGAGTGGCCTGCCCGCGCGACCGTCGCCCACGCCGGCGCGGTTCGCCGAGGCGGCGCCGTTCGTCACGACGTACGGCGGCTACAAGGCCGGCCGCTATGCGGTGAGCGACCCGAACCTCGTCACGACCGCCTACCAGCAGTCGAGCATCGACGACACCGCCCCGCTGCCGGCCGCGCCGTCCGTCTCGCCGTCCGTCTCGGCGACGGAGCTGAAGACCGATCCGCGCGGGGCCACCCGGCAGGGCGGGACGCTCATCGTGTACCGCACGGGCGCCTTCGAGCCCAGCGCCTTCGAGCCGGCGGAGAAGATCCCGCTGCGCTCCGGCACCGCCCTGCTGCACTACGCCGGCCAGCAGACGGCGCCGCAGGTCGACAAGGCGCTCGTCGACAAGTACGCCATGACGGGCACCCCGATCCCGGCGATCTCCTGGCAGTACGCCGACGACGCCTGGGCCGCCGTCTACTGGACCACCTGGGAGCAGACCCCGACGCGCGACGAGCTGGTCGCGATCGCCGACGGCCTGTCCCCCGCGGCACCGAGGCCGTTCCCGATCGGTTTCCAGGCCCAGGTGGTACCGAAGAACTACTCGCTGGCGGCCGCGAGCTACGGCCAGGACGTGGCAAGCGGCGAGCGGCTGGTCTCGGCGGTGCGCCTGACCCCGAAGCCGATCCGCACGCCGCTCACCGGCCCGGTCGACTTCGGCGACTACCTGGTGGTGACCCTCGCGGTCGGCCTGCCGACGCCGAACGGCAAGGTCGTCAAGGGCCGGCCGGCCTGCCCGTCCGACAGCATGTCCACCTGCCTGCTCGTGAACGAGGCGGGCGCGCTCGTGCTCGTGGAGTACTCGTCGCCGAAGGACGCGGCGAACGTACCGCCGGCGGTGGTCGCCCAGCGCATGACCCCGGCCGACCCCACCGACCCGGGCTCGTGGCCCGCCGTCACCGACGTCTTCGGCACCTGACCGGGTCCCCGCTCTCCGCACGCGAATCTGGTGTGCGGAGAGCGGGCCGCGGCTGCTACGGTGTTTGCATGCGTTTCTGAGCCCATTGACGCCGCGCGTGCCGCCGACTGCCCTTCGGGTGCAGGAGGCCGGTCCCCGTTGTGGGTTTCGGACAATCCCCGCTTCGCGTTCCGCGCGGCCACGCCTGTCCATTCGCCGCTGTCCAGCACACCAGCTTTTCGCGAAGGAGACATGCATGCCTGCCGAGTCCAGCTCATCCGGCGCCGCAGCCGAGGAGAACACCGAGGAGACTCTTCCACCGCCGGCCAACCCGCTCGAGGCCGTCCGCCGCGCCCAGGCCGCCCGCTCGCTCCCGCCCGGCTCGGGTGGCCGGGGCGGCGGCAAGGGCGGGGGCGGCAAGGGCAGCAACCCGAAGACCCCGCGGATGTACAACCGACACAAGTGACCGACACGGTGCGGGGCTCCGGCGACGGGGCCCCTCACTCGGTCAGGTATCGCTGAACCGTCGGCCCGATCCGGGCCACCACCGCCTCCGGCGAGAGCGCCACGACGGGTGGCAACCGCAGGATGTGCCGCGTGAAGGCCAGCCCCAGCATCTGCGACGCGACCAGGGCCGCCCGTTCGGCCGCCTCGGCGGGATCCGGGCTGAGGGTCTGCGCCAGCGGCACTATCTGGGCCGCGAAGATGCCGCGCAGCCGCTCGGCGGCAGCGTCGTCGGTCGCCGCCGAGCGCAGCAGCGTGAGCAGCGCGTCGTCGGAGGGGTCGTCCTCCCACCGGCGCAGGAAGTGCGTCACGAGCGCGGCACCGAGCCGGTCCCTGGGCACGGTGCTGACGTCGGGCAGCCGCAGGTCGACGTCGACGGCGGCCGCGAAGAGCCGCTCCTTGTTCCCGTAGTACCGCATGACCATCGAGGGATCGATGTCCGCGTCGGCGGCGATGGCCCGGATGGTCGCCTTCTGGTACCCGTCGGCGGCGAACCGGGCCCGGGCCGCCCGGAGGATGGCGGCCCGGGTCCCGTCCGACCGCCGCGGCGGCTGCGCGTCGTTCATGCCCACAACTGTAGGCCAACACCCGTTGACATACCAGCGCGGCCGCTCCTACAGTCGATCGCAGTCAATCCAACGAGCAGCCAACGGGGAGTTGCCGTGTGGGATGTCGTCATCGTCGGGGCCCGGGTCGCCGGCGCCGCCACCGCCCTGCTCCAGGCCCGCCGGGGTGCCCGCGTGCTGCTCGTCGACCGGGTGCGGTTCCCGAGCGACACGCTCAGCACGCACCAGGTGCAGCCCGCCGGCATCGACATGCTTGAGCGCTGGGGGCTGCTCAAGGCCGTCGGCAACGCACCCGGGCACGAGCGGGTGCGGTTCGACATCGACGGCATCGTCATCGACGGGGCGTTTCCGCAGCGCGGCCGGCTCTACAGCCCCCGCCGGACCGTGCTCGACGCCGCGCTCGTCGAGGCCGCCGCCGGCGCCGGAGCCGAGGTCGTCCAGGGCTATCACGTCGCCGGGCTGCTCCGGGCCGACGACGGGCGGGTGGTCGGGATCCGTGGGCGGGACGGCAGCGAGCACCGCGCCGGGCTGGTCGTCGGGGCCGACGGCAAGCACAGCCTGGTCGCCCGGGAGGTAGGGGCGCGCACGGTGGTCGAGGCGCCCGTGCGCACCGTCGCCAGCTACAGCTACTGGGAGGGCGTCGAGCTCGGCCACGGCGAGCTGTACCACCGCCGCGGCCGGGCCGTCGCCGCCTTCCCCACCAACGACGGGCTGACGATGGTGTACGCGTGCGCGCCGCTCGACGAGTTCGACACGTGGCGGCGCGACCCCGAGCGCAGCCTGCTCGACTCGCTCGGCAACTGCGGGGACCTCGGCGCGCGGGTGCGCGCCGGGAGGCGGATCGAGCGGGTGCGGACCACCAACGACCTGCCCAACCGCGTCCGGCAGGCGACCGGGCCGGGCTGGGCGCTCGTCGGGGACGCGCGGATGGTCATGGACCCGGTCACGGCGCAGGGCATCAGCAACGCCCTGCGCGACGCCGAACAGGTCGTCGACCGGACCGCGATGTTCCGGACCACGCAGCGCATCGCCCGGCTCAGGCCGCCCGGCGCGATCCTGCGGCCCCTGCTGCGGGCGGTCGCCGGCAGCGAGGCGCGCACGACCAGGTTCCTGGGGGTCTTCGCGGGCACGGTCCCGCCGCGGATCACGACAGCGTGGCTCGCGGGTGGGCGGTCGCGTACACCTCGCGCAGCTTGTCCACGGTGACCAGGGTGTACACCTGGGTCGTGGTCACCGAGGCGTGCCCGAGCAGCTCCTGGACCACGCGGATGTCGGCGCCGCCGTCGAGCAGGTGGGTGGCGAAGGAGTGGCGCAGCGTGTGCGGCGAGACGCCGGACGGGCCCTCCACCGGCAGCCCGGCCTGGGCCGCCGACTTGCGCAGGATCGTCCACGCGCTCTGCCGCGACAGCGGGCCGCCGCGCGCGTTGAGGAACACGTCGGGCACGCCCCGCCCGTTGGCGACCAGGGACGGGCGGCCGCGCACGAGGTACGCGTCGAGCGCCGACTGGGCGTAGGAGCCCATCGGGACCAGGCGGGTCTTGCCGCCCTTGCCGCGCAGCAGCACCATCCCGTGCCGGCCGGTCAGGTCGAGGTCGTCGACGGCGATCCCGACCGCCTCGGAGATGCGCGCGCCGGTGCCGTAGAGGAACTCCAGCAGCGCCCGGTCGCGCAGGCCGAGCGGGCCGGCGCCGTCGGGGACGGCGAGCAGGCGGGCGACCTGGTCGACGTCGAGGGCCTTCGGCAGCCGCTTCGGCAGCGAGGGCGGCTTCACCTCGCGGGACGGGTCGGCCGGGGCCAGCCCCTCGAGCAGCAGAAACCGGTGCAGGCCGCGGACCGCGGAGGCGGCCCGGGCGGCCGAGGAGGCGGACAGCGCCGGCTCGCCCGAGCGCAGCGCGGCGACGTGGCCGGCGATGTCACGGGCGGTGACGTCGGCCAGGTCCTTGATCCCGGCCGACGCCAGCCACTCGACGTAGCGGTCGAGGTCGCGCCGGTACGACGCGAGCGTGTTCAACGCCAGCGCGCGCTCGACGGTGAGGTGGTCGAGGTACGTGTCGACGGCGCGGCGCAGCGCCGCACCCACCTCGACCGGGCCCCCGGGACCCTCGACCACCACCTGTCCAGTATCTAGGCCAGCACGTCCGCCAGTGCGACGTGGTCCATGCCGTGCGCCTCGGCGACCGGCCCGTAGGTGACCTGACCTTCGTGGGTGTTGAGGCCCAGGGCGAGCGCCGGGTCGCGGCGCAGCGCCTCCCGCCAGCCGCGGTTGGCCAGCTCCAGGGCATAGGGCAGGGTGACGTTGGTCAGCGCGTACGTGCTGGTGTGCGGCACGGCACCGGGCATGTTCGCGACGCAGTAGAAGATCGAGTCGTGGACCCGGTAGGTCGGCGCGTCGTGCGTCGTCGGCCGCGAGTCCTCGAAGCAGCCGCCCTGGTCGATCGAGATGTCGACCAGCACGCTGCCCGGCTTCATGCGCTTGACCAGGTCGTTGGTGATGAGCTTGGGCGCCTTGGCGCCGGGCACGAGCACCGCGCCGATGACCAGGTCGGCGTCGAGGACGGCGCGCTCGATCTCGTAGCTGTTGGAGGCGACGGTCTGCAGGTGCCCCTGGTAGATCGCGTCGGCGCCGCGCAGCCGGGAGATGTTCTTGTCCAGGATCAGCACCTCGGCCTGCATGCCCAGCGCGATCGCGGCCGCGTTGAGCCCGGACACGCCGGCGCCGATGACGACGACCTTGGCCGCGTACACCCCGGACACGCCGCCGAGCAGCACGCCGCGCCCGCCGCCCGCGCGCATCAGGTGGTACGCGCCGACCTGCGGGGCGAGCCGGCCCGCGACCTCCGACATCGGGGCGAGCAGCGGCAGCGACCGGTCGGGCAGCTCGACCGTCTCGTAGGCGATGCCGGTGACCTTGCGGTCGACGAGCGCCTGCGTGCAGTCCTTCGAGGCGGCCAGGTGCAGGTAGGTGAACAGCACCTGCCCCTCGCGCATGCGGTGGTACTCCTCGGCGATCGGCTCCTTCACCTTGAGCACCAGGTCGCCGGCGGCCCAGGTGTCGTCCGCGGTGGGCAGGATGATGGCGCCCGCCTCGTGGTACTCCTGGTCGGTGATCGAGGAGCCCTCACCGGCTCCGGCCTGGATGTAGACTTCGTGGCCGTTGGCGGCGAACTCGTGGACGCCGGCCGGTGTGATCGCCACCCGGTATTCGTGGTTCTTGACCTCGCGCGGAATTGCGACCTTCACTAGTGCGACCCCTCTCCACCAGCGTCCGTCACGCTGTGTGTACAAGCGGGAGTTTATGGCCCGCGGGGTGCCGTCGCGGGCGTCACAGTGTGAACTCCTCCCGGGCTGGATTGACAGACTGTCCGGCCAGAGGCTGATCTATGCTGTGCGGCCATGACCGTGTACGGCGGGCCACGCCCGACGCCGCCAGCCCCGAAGCCCGACCCGGTGATCCTCGGCGCGTTCGCGTTCCTCGTCGTGGCGATCATCGTCGGCGCGGTCCTGGCCGCCCAGGCGTTCGTCGCCGACGACCCGGCCGGCCCGAGCACGGCCCAGGGCGGGAGCGGCCTGCCGGCGGCGACCCAGTCCTCGGCGCCGGCCGCACCGCCGTCGAGCGCGCCGCCGTCGCCGACCGCCTCCCCCACCCCGTCGCCGACGAAGCCGAAAGCCCTGGTCGAGGCCAAGCCTAGCCTGCTGCGGGCGTCCCACTCGCAGCTGTGCCTGCAGTCCAACGACGGCAACGGCAGCATCGGGGTGCAGCAGCCCTGCGACGGCAACAACCGCACCGAGCTGTGGGTGCCGCAGGTCCTCGACGGCAGCCAGGACACGTTCCGCTGGGTGAACGCCCAGGACAACCGCTGCCTCGACGTCAACGGCGGGTCCAAGGACAACGGGGCCCAGATCGTGCAGTGGGACTGCCACGGCGGGCCCAACCAGCAGTGGCGGCTGCAGCGCGACGGCGACGGCTACCGGCTGGTGAGCGTCAACAGCGGCAAGTGCATCGGCGTCGACGGCGGGCGCACCGACCCGGGGGCGGAGGCCCGCCAGTGGGACTGCGACGGCTCCCCCAACCAGCGCTGGGTCGTTCAGCAGTAACCCTCAGCGACGCAGCAGGGCGACCGCGAGGGTGAGCAGGGCGCCCGCCGAGGCGACGGTCCGCACGAGGTTCCAGCGCACCCAGTCCGCCTCGAAGCTCGCCCGTACCGCTGAGAGATCCGCGATCCCGGCAACCGGCCCGGCGGCGTCCAGCCGGTTGTTCAGCGGCACGTTGATCGCCGCGGTGACGACGAAGACCACCCCGTAGAGCACCGCGGCGGCGATCAGCCACGGCAGCGCCCGGCGGTGCCCGCCGCTCAGGTGCAGCAGGGCCGCGGCGACGGCGGCGAGCAGCGCGCCGACGTACACCGTCAGGAACCAGCCGTTCAGGATGGCCGCGTTGATCTTCTGCATGACGTCGACGAACGTGCGGTCGTCGACCCGCTTCAGCGCGAGCATGACGGAGGTCGAGTAGGCGAAGAAGACGCCGGCCGAGAGGCCGACCAGGAGCGTGGCGGCGGCGAGGACGGTGGTCCGGAGCTGTTCCATGCATCTCAGTGAATCGGCTCCGGCCGAGACGTGCCATGGCCGAGGCGCGCGGATCCATGCGCGGGCGTCTACGGTGAGGGGGTGGACGCCCTGACCGCCCTCCTCGACGGGCCCCGCGCCCGCGGCGCGTTCCTGCTCCGCTCGGTGCTCACCCCGCCGTGGTCGCTGCGCGTCCGCGACGAGGCCGCCCTGGCGCTGGCGGCGGTCGTGCGCGGCGCGGCCTGGTACGTGCCCGACGACGGCGAACCGGTCGAGCTGCGCCCCGGCGACGTCCTGGTGGTCCGCGGGCCCGGCCACTACACGGTCGCCGACCCGCCGGACTGCCCGCCGCAGGTCGTCATCCACCCGGGCCAGCGCTGCACCACGCCCGACGGGCGCGACCTCGCCGAGCTCATGCACCTCGGGGTGCGCACCTGGGGCGACGACCCCGGCGGCCCGACGCTGGTGCTCACCGGCGCCTACCAGTTGGCCGGCGAGGTCAGCCGCCGCCTGCTCGGCACGTTGCCGCGGGCGTTGGTGGTGCCGCGGGAGGACTGGGACACGCCGCTCGTGACGCTCCTCGCCGACGAGATCGCCAAGGACCGGCCCGGCCAGGAGGCGGTCCTCGACCGGCTGCTCGACCTCATGCTCATCACGGCGCTGCGCACCTGGCTGGCCCGGCCCGGCACGGCGCCCGGCTGGTACCGGGCCCAGTCCGACCCGGTGATCGGCCCGGCCCTGCTCCTGCTGCACCACGAGCCGGCGGCGCCGTGGACCGTGGCGTCGCTGGCCGCCCGGGTCGGGGTGTCCCGGGCGCTGCTGGCCCGCCGCTTCGCCGAGCTGGTCGGGGAGCCCCCGATGGCGTACCTCGCCGGCTGGCGCCTTGCGCTCGCCGCCGACCTGCTGCTGGAGCCCGGCGCGACGCTCGGCGCGGTGGCCCGGCAGGTCGGCTACGGCGGCGCGTTCGCGCTGAGCGCGGCGTTCAAGCGGGTGCGCGGCGTGTCACCGCGGCAGCATCGGGGAGAATCCGTGGCGTGATTGCGGAGAAGTGCCCCTGCGGCCTCGGCGAGCCCTACGACGACTGCTGCGGCCAGTATCACCGCGGCGCCGAGCCGCCGAGCGCCGAGCTGCTCATGCGGGCCCGGTATGCGGCGTACGTGGTCGGCGACCGCGCATTCCTGCTGCGCACCTGGCACGAGAAGACCCGGCCGCGGGCGCTCACGCTGGAGGCCAACCAGGCCTGGCAGGGGCTGGCGATTCTCGACCGGCAGGGCGGCGGCATCTTCGACACCGAGGGCGTCGTCGAGTTCCGGGCCCGCTACACGGCCGACGGCCGCCCGGGCACGATGCACGACCGTAGCCGGTTCGTGAAGGTCGACGGCGCCTGGCGCTACGTCGACGAGGCCTGAATCCGCAGGACCACGATGGTGCCGCCGGCCCCGGTGCGCACCTCCACGCCGTCGACGAGGTGGCGGGCCAGCCACAGGCCGCGGCCGCTGGTCGCGTGGCTGGGCGGCAGGGCCTGCCCGTTGAGCCGCTCGGCCGGGATGCCGCCGCCCTTGTCGGTGACCTCGCAGACCAGCTCGCCGTCGATCACCCACATCCGCAGCGAGCCACGGCCGCCGGCGTGGCGCACGGCGTTGGTGACGATCTCGTTCACGGCCAGCACGAAGTCTTCGAGCCGCTGATCGCGCAGCCCGGCGGCCGCGGCGCCGCGGCCGACGGCGTGGCGGACCGCGGTGATCTGCTCAGCGTCGAAGTCCTCGACCAGCAACGCCGTCGTCTGCACGGCATCGGCCACGGCGTCACCTTTCCGCTGCGTCCCGCCGAGACTACCTCCCGCCGTCCGCGGGCCGGCGGCGAAGTCACCCTGAAGTGCAACATGCAATCCGGGCACCGCATGCTTGGCGGCGTGGACGACGACTTGCGGGTCACCCCCGACATCGCCCTGCCCCGCGCCGAGCTCACCTGGCGGTTCAGCCGGTCGGGCGGCCCGGGCGGGCAGTCGGTGAACACGACCGACTCGCGGGTCGAGCTGCGGTTCGACCTGGCCGCGACCGCCGCGCTGCCCGAGCCGCTGAAGGCGCGGGCGCTACACCGGCTGGCCGCCCGCCTGGTCGACGGCGTCCTGTCGGTGGTGGCGTCGGAGCACCGCTCCCAGCTGCAGAACCGCCGGGCGGCCGAGGAGCGGCTGGCCGCGATCCTGGCGGCGGCGGTGGCCCCGCCCCCGAGGCCGCGGAAACGGACCAAACCGTCCCGAGGCGTGATCGAGCGCCGCCTGTCAGACAAGCGCCACACGTCACTACGCAAACAACAACGCCGCCGCCCCGACGACTAACCCCCCTCCCGCCCCCCTCTCCCCGCGTCGATCTTGCAGTTGTGGTGCCGAGACACTCCCTGAATGTCCGGGTTTGTCAGGCACCACAACTGCAAGATCGACGCAGGGGGAGGGCGGCGGGCGGCGGGTGCGGGCCTGGACGGGCGCCGCATTACGATCATGGGGTGACTGCGCAACGTGCTCGACTGGTCGCACTCAGTGCCGCCCTCGTGCTTGCCGCGTGCTCGAACGGTGATCGCGGCGACGGCGGCGGCCCGGCAGGCACCGACGAGACGCCCGGGCATCCGCCGCAGACCGCCGTCCTGCCCGGCCTCCCGTCCCCCACCGGCAGCCCGGTCGAGGTCGGCGGCTGGGAGGTCACCGTCTACTACACCGCCGTCGCCGGCCTGCACACCGACCGCGCCGTCAAGGTGACCGGCTGCCCGACCATCGACTGCACCAGGAACAGCCGCCAGCAGGACCTGGGCCGCTTCCCCGAGTCGTTCGTCGAGGCGGTCAAGGACGAGGGTACGGGGAAGGTACCGGACGGGCGGTACCTCAACTGGTCCTACGACACCGGGTACTGGATGGACACCGCCCCGCGCGACACGGCCGGCCGCCCGCTGGTCCCCTGGGTCTCGGCCGCGGCCGACGGCGACGTCCTCAAGCAGGGCAGCCGCTTCACGATCCTGCGCTGCGGCACCGCCGACGTGACCACCGACGTCTGCGCCAAGCTCAAGGCCCCGACCTGGACCGTCGTCGACGAGTTCACCCCCGGCCTGGGCGGCAGCAAGCACGTCGACGTCTACATCGGCGAGGAGACGACGAAGAACTTCACCGACTCCGACCTCTACACGACGCTGAACGGCGCGACGCTGTCCATAGTGAAGGCATGAAGGTCATTGTCTTCGGCGCCACGGGCATGGTCGGCCAGGGTGTGCTCCGCGAGTGCCTGCTCGCGGACGACGTGGAGGAAGTCCTCGCCGTGACCCGCGGCCCGCTCGCCACGACGCACCCCAAGCTGCGCACGCACCAGCACGACAACTTCGCGGACTTCACGGGCGTGGACTTCGCGGGCTACGACGCCTGTTACTTCTGCCTCGGCGTCTCCTCGGTCGGCATGTCCGAGCCCGACTACCGCCGCATCACCTACGACTACGCGATGGCCGCGGTCCGCGCGATGCCCGACGACCAGGTCTTCGTCTACGTGTCGGGCGCCGGCACCGACCCGGACGGCCGGCAGATGTGGCAGCGGGTCAAGGGCCGCACCGAGGACGACGTCATCGCGTCGCAGGTGCGCGGCTACGCGTTCCGGCCCGGCTTCATCCGCCCGATGCACGGCGCGCGGTCGAAGGTGTGGTACTACCACGCGCTGTACGTCGCCCTCACGCCCCTGTCGGCGGTGGTGGTGCGGGCGTTCCCGGGCATCGCCACGACGACCGAGCGGCTCGGCCGGGCCATGCTGCGGGTCGCCCGGGAACGCCCCGACGAGCGCGTGTGGGACTCGAAAGCGATCAACGAGCTGGCGGTCAACGAGGCGGGATAGCCCGGGACCGGCCGCGGAACTCGGCGACCACCGTGCCGTCGGCCCGGGTCACCGTCACGTCGTAGACGCCGGCGCGGCCGCGGCGGACGCGCTCCACGGCCACCGCCGTGAGCACGTCCCCCTCCCGGACCGGCTCCAGGAACTCCACGTCGGCCCCGGCCGCCACGGTCGGCGTGCCGTAGGTGTTGCAGGCGAACGCGAACGCGGTGTCGGCCAGCAGGAACACGAACCCGCCGTGGCCGATGGCGTGGCCGTTGAGCATGTCGGGCCGGACGGTCATCGCCGCCGTGGCCCGGCCGGGGCCGACGGAGGAGACGGTGATGCCGAGCGAGCGGGAGGCGACGTCGGCGGCGTACATCGCCTCCGCGCCGGCTCGGGCGACCGAGGCCGGGTCCATCAGGTGGCGGCCGACGCCGGGCGGAGCGTCGACCAGCCGCGGTCCCGGGCGCGGGCCGCGGCCAGCACGCCGCAGGCCGCGGCGGCGTTGGTGATCTCGCCGGCGAGCGCCATGCCGACGGCCTCGTCGAGGTCGATCCAGTGCAGCTCGAGCTCGGCCTCCTCGTGGGTCCGCTCGTGCCGCTCCGCCTCCGGTACCGTGGCGATCTCCCGGGCCAGGAAGAGCCGGATCTTCTCGTTGGAGGCGCCCGGCGACGGGTGGAGCTCGGCGAGCAGGTCCCAGCGGGCGGCCACCAGGTCGGCCTCCTCGGCGAGCTCCCGGGCGGCCGCGGCGGCGAGCGGCTCCCCCGCCACGTCGACCAGGCCGGCCGGCAGCTCCCACAGCACGGTGCGGACGGCCGGCCGGTACTGGCGGACCAGCGCGACGCGGCCGTCGGCGTCGAGCGCCACCACGCCAACGGCGCCGACGTGCACCATGTAGTCGCGGGTGACGACCTCACCGCCGGGCATCACGACCTCGTCGGTGACGATCGAGAACACGCGGTTGCGCAGCCGCTCGGTGTGCGACCGAACCTCGTACGTGTGGCTCATGCCGTCGCCTCCGCTTCGCTCCGGCGCCGGCATGTCATCCCTGAGCCCATGGTGAATGGCCCCTCCGCTCCGCTCCGGACCATTCACGCGACGCTTTCAAGCTCGACGGGGAGGCGGTCGGCCGCGTTGTAGGTGACGGCCGCGCCGACGAAGGCGGCGAACAGCGGGTGCGCGCGGGTCGGGCGGCTCTTGAGCTCGGGGTGCGCCTGGGTGGCGACGAAGAACGGGTGCGTCTCCCGGTCGAGCTCGACGAACTCGACGAGCCGCCCGTCCGGCGAGGTGCCGGAGATCGTCAGGCCGGCCTTCGTCATCGCCTCGCGGTACGCGTTGTTGACCTCGTAGCGGTGGCGGTGACGCTCGGAGACCTCGGACGCGCCGTAGGCCTCGGCCGTGAGGGTGCCGGGCGCGAGGTGCGCCGGGTAGGCGCCGAGGCGCATCGTGCCGCCCAGGTCGCCCTTGCCGGCGACGATGTCCTCCTGGTCGGCCATCGTCGAGATGACCGGGTCGGACGCGTCCGCGTCGAACTCCAGCGAGTTCGCGCCGTCGATCCCGCCGACGTGGCGGAGCACCTCGATGGTCATGCACTGCAGGCCGAGACAGAGGCCGAGGGTCGGGATGCCGTGCTCGCGGGTGTACTGCGCGGCGCCGATCTTGCCCTCGATGCCCCGGACGCCGAAGCCGCCGGGGATGACCACGCCGTCGACGCCGGCCAGGGCCTGCGCGGCGCCGGCCGGGGTGGTGCACGCGTCGCTGGGCACCCAGCGGATCTCGACGCGGGCCCGGTGCGCGAAGCCGGCGGCGCGGACGGCCTCGGTGACCGACAGGTACGCGTCCGGGAGGTCGACGTACTTGCCGACGATGGCGACGGTGACCGTCTGCCGCGGGTGGTGGACCCGGTCGAGCAGGTCGTCCCACTTCTTCCACGCGACGTCGCGGAACGACAGGCCGAGGCGGCGCACGACGTAGGCGTCGAGGCCCTCCTCGTGCAGCACGCGCGGGATGTCGTAGATCGACGGGGCGTCGGGCGCGGACACGACCGCCTCGGCGTCAACGTCGCAGTACAGTGCCAGCTTGTTCTTCGTCTTGTCCGGAATCTCCCGGTCGGAGCGGCAGACCAGCGCGTCGGGCTGGATGCCGATGCTGCGCAGGGCGGCGACGGAGTGCTGGGTCGGCTTGGTCTTCAGCTCGCCGCTGGGCGCCAGGTAGGGCACCAGCGAGACGTGCAGGAAGAAGCAGTTGTCCCGGCCGATGTCGTGGCGCACCTGGCGGATCGCCTCCAGGAACGGCAGCGACTCGATGTCGCCGACCGTGCCGCCGACCTCGGTGATGACGACGTCGGGGGCGACGCCGTCGGCGTCGGGGGCGGACATCGCCCGGATGCGGGCCTTGATCTCGTTGGTGACGTGCGGGATGACCTGGACGGTGTCGCCGAGATACTCGCCGCGCCGCTCCTTGGCGATCACGGCCGAGTAGATCTGGCCCGTGGTCACGTTCGCGTTGCGCGAGAGATCCTGGTCGAGGAACCGCTCGTAGTGCCCGATGTCGAGGTCGGTCTCGGCGCCGTCCTCGGTGACGAAGACCTCACCGTGCTGGAACGGGTTCATCGTTCCCGGGTCGACGTTGAGATACGGGTCGAGCTTCTGCATGACGACCCGCAAACCGCGGGCACTGAGCAGACTGCCCAGGCTGGAGCCGGTGAGACCCTTGCCGAGCGAGGAGGCGACGCCCCCGGTGACGAAGATGTGCTTGGTCTGCCGGCTGGCACCGGTCCGTATCGAGCGATCCACGGGAGTCCAGCCTAACAGCAGGTGAACGCCGGTGCAGAAGACACACCCCGCGTCACTCTCGTCACATCTCTACCTCCGCTTCGCTACGGCGGAGGTGCAAGAAGCTGAGCCCATGGCGAGCGGCTCCTCCGCTACGCTCCGGACCACTCACTGGAACGGTCGTCGGCGTGGTCCAGGACGCGCAGGCACGCGAGCACGACCAGCGGTAGTGCCGTCGCGAGGGCCGCGCCGAGGACGTTGAACGACACGCCCTCGACCAGGCCGGCCAGCAGGGACGCCACCACGAGCCCCGCCAGCGCCCCCCGGACGGGTGGAAAGACGCCGAGCAGCCGGCGCAGGCCGCCCCAGTCGCGGATCAGGACGAAGGTGGCGTACACCAGCGAGCCGAGCACCAGCACGGTCAGCGGGCTGGTGACCGTGGTGACGACGTTCGCCTCGCCGATGCGCCGGGCGATGAACCCGGCCGTGCCGTCCTGGGTCCACACGAGCAGCCGGCCGACGCTGCTGCGCTGCTCCTCCGGGCGGAACAGGTCGAGCACCGCGAACCCGGTGGTGACGACGAGCGCCGCCGCGAGCGCCCAGAGCAGCCGGGTGATGGTCAGCCAGCCGCCCACGGCCATCGCCGCGGCGACGCAGACCCCGGCGGTGAGGGCGACCGCGCCGGACGCGTCGGCGCCGAGGTACGGGCTGCCGATGACCACCATGCCGACGGCCCCGACGACGGCGATCACGAACGGCCGCCAGCGCCGCTCGAAGCGCTGGGCGAGGGCGGCTCCGCCGAGCAGCACGCCGGTGACGAGCAGGCCGAGGCCGATGACGCCGACGCCCGCGTACCGGCCGCCGACCACGGCCGAGTAGCCGGCCACCCCGTTGAGCTGCAGCCGGGAGCCGGTGAGCACGTCGAACGCGACGGCGAGGGCGGCGATCGTGGCCACCCCGCCGAGGGGCGCGATGGCCCGGCTGCGCGCGGTGATGTAGGCGAGGACGAAGGTGGCCACGGCGAGCACCCCGAGGGTCACGCCGCCGAACATGAGGCCCGGCCACGACCACCGCCACCAGGGCAGCAGGTCGGCGACGAGCGCGGCCGGCACAGCCAGGGAGGCGGCGAGCAGCAGCACCTCGGCGCAGCGCTGCAGCCACTTGGGCGTCGGGGTGTACGACTGCGGTCCGCCGGGCCTTCTCGCCCGGCGCAGCAGCGGTACCGCGGCCAGGAAGATCAGCAGCTCGGCGATCACGAGGCCGGTGAAGAAGTTCGAGCCGACCCGCCGCTGGATGCTCGCCTCGCGGTCGGCGTCGGCCAGGTCGTCGACGGCCGCGGCCAGGTCGGCCGGCCGGCCGGCGGTCATCGACGCGGCCCCGCCGGCGAACAGCTTGCCGGGGATCGGCCGGTCCAGCGCCGAGAGTGCGGTCGGGGCCAGGTCGACGACCTGCACGTAGCCGGGGCGCGACGTCGACGGCGAGGTCAGCCAGCCGCCGGTGTACCCGGGCCCCTGGGCGATGGCGACGTGCAGCCGACCGGTGGCGTCGAGGTCGGACAGGCCGGCGAGCACGACGACGGCCCGCTCCGGCCGACCGGCCATGACGCTCGCCAGCACCGCGTCGGCCCGCCGGGCGTCGCCGGCCCGGTCCGCGGCGCCGCCGCCGTCGATCTGCCCGGCGTCGACCAGGGTGAGCGCGCAGGCGGACAGCAGGCCCTCGTCGACGCCGTCGGCGTACCGGTCGACCCGCCCGTAGGGCCGGGCGGCGGCGACCGCGGCGCCCGGGCCGATCGCCGTGGTGCACCGCACGCCCTCGGCGAGCGCGCCGGGCCGGGCGCCCCAGTGCAGGTTGCGGTTGCGCGCGACGACGTCGGCCTGGTCGGGCAGCAAGGCGCCGGGCTTGTCCGGCGCGTCCGGCTCGATCGCGACGCTGAGCGGCGGGCAGGTCGGGGTGACCGCGCCGGCGGTGTAGATCGCGAAGTTGCCGGCGCCGAGGGTCAGCCAGCCGTCGCCGGCGCAGGTGACCCGCCGGGCCGAGCGGACCGACAGCGCGCCGATCGAGCCGGCCTGGGCGAGCTGCCACATGGTCGGGGTGTCGTCGGGGTTCACGTCGTCCCAGCGCAGCCCGGCGACCCCGACGACGATCACGTAGTCGGCCGCCGGGGCGACCGGGTCGGCGGCCGGGCGCGGGATGAGCGCGACGATGCCGAGCAGTCCGACGAGCAGCGCGAGCAGGGCCGGGGTGAAGCGATGCAGCCGGTGCCGCATCAGCCCTCCCCGCGGGTGCGCAGTTGCGCGTACACCGCCTCGACCTGCTCCACGGTGTCCTCGGCGGTCGGCCAGGTGGCGGCCTGGGCGAGGCCCTTGCGGCCCAGTTCCTCGCGGGCGCCCGGGTCGTCGAGCAGCTCGGCGACCGCGCCGGCGATCCCGTCGACGTCGTGCACCGCCACCAGCCGGGCGGCCGAGCCGACGAGCTCGGGCACGCCGCCGACGGCGGTCGACACCAGCGGTACACCGGCCGCCATCGTCTCCTGCACGAACAGCGGCTGGCCCTCCCACACGCTGGTCGCCACGACGAGGTCGGCCGCGCCGAGCAGGTCGGGCACGTCGTCGCGGTACCCGAGCAGGTGCACCGGCGCGTGCTCGACGGAGATGCGCTGGGCGAGCGGCATGTAGGAGGGGCCGCTGCCGGCGATGGCCACGTAGGGCTGCGGGTCGCGGTCGCGCCAGCGGGCGGCCGCGGCGACGAGCGTCTCGAAGCCCTTCTGCGGGTGCAGGCGGCCGGCGGCGAAGACGAGCGGCTGCCCCGGCTCGACGCCCAGCTCCTCGCGGACGGCGTCCTTGCCGCGGGCGGGCGGGCGCAGGACCGGCGCCGGCACCTTGGCCAGGCGGACGTCCCGCGCGCCGAGCTCCCGGGCCCGCTCGACGAGGTCGGTGGAGACGCCGAGCGTGACGTCGGCGGCCCGGGCGACCCGGCGCTCCAGCGGGTGGTACAGCCGGGCCCGCAGGCCCTGGGCCAGCACCAGGTTGTGCCAGGTGACGACGAGCGGCACGCCGGCCGGGCGGGCGAGCGCGGCGACCAGGCCGGCCCGGAGGCTGTGCGCGTGGATGACGTCGACGCCCTTCAGCGAGCGCCGCAGCGTGCGCACGGCCAGGACGTCGCCCGGCTGCGGGTTGGGCGGGATCTCGACCGGCACGAACACGGCGCCGCGCTCGGCGTAGCGGAACTGCTGGTCGGTCGCCGCCGGCCCGTGCACGCTGACTTGCGCGCCGTGCGCCACCAGGCCGTCGACCAGCATGCCGACGTGCCGTCCGGTGCCGCCCGTGGTCGAGGCCAGCACGAACGCGATGCGCACGCTCAGCCCTTTCTCTTGACGATTCGCCGCAAGGCCGGGCGGTCGGCGACCGCCACCCCGGCGAGGAAGACCACCACCACCACGACTCCGCACAGCATGCCCTGCGCAACGGCTCCACCCGCACCGGGGGTGCTGATCGCGCCACGGGCGGCGAGCCCGGCGACGACCGCGACGGTTCCCGACGCGACGGATGCGGCGAGGGTACGGAGGGTGCCGGCTAACGCCGCCGCGCCCGCCCTGCCGAGGATCGCGAACAGCAGCGCCGCCCCGAGCACGACCATGCCGGCCGAGTTCGCCGCGGCGAGCGCCGGCACCCGGTCGGCGACCGGCAGGACGACCGCGAGCAGCAGCGCGGCGCCGGCGACCGCGGCCCAGCCGAGCGCGGTCGCCGCCGCGGCCGGGTACGCGTTGGCCCCCGCGTACAGGGCGCGGGACAGCAGCGCGAACAGCCCGTAGCCGAGCAGGCCGGGCGCGAACCAGGCGATCGCCCCCGCCAGCGGCCCGATGGCGGGCGGGTGGGAAGCCGTGGCGGCGAGCAGCACCGCGATCGGCCGGGCCAGCACGATCAGCCCGGCGGCGCCGAGCGTGGTGAGCAGCACGACGGTGCGCACGGCCGGGGCGAGGACCCGCGCGAACCCCGCGCGGTCCTGCCTGGCGCCGTGCTCGGCGAGCGCCGGGTAGGTCGTGGTCGCCACCGGCACGGCAAGCACCGCCCAGGGCAGCAGGAAGATCGTCTGCGCCAGGCTGTACACGACGATCGCCCCCTCCCCGGCGTAGCTGGCGAGGCGGATGGCCAGGCCCAGCACGAGCTGCTGGGTGCCGACGGTGACGATGCCGGCGACGGCGAGCGGGCGCAGCGTCCGGACCGTCTCGACCGGCAGCCGGGTCGACGGCCGGACCCGCAGCCCGAGGCGGCTCATCGGGACGACCAGGCACAGCGAGAGGACGGCGACGGCGAGGGTGGTGCCGCCCGACAGCAGCAGGAGGTGCCCGCCGCTGACCCGGCCGAGATCCGTGCCACGGCCGGCGAGCAGACCGAAGGCCACATAGACGGTCATCACGGTGAGGCTCGACAGCAGCGGGGCGATGACGGGCCAGGCGAAGCGGCGGTACGTCTGGAGCGCGCCCGCCAGGACGATGCCGACGCCGTACAACGGCAGCTGGGGCGCGAAGACCCGCAGCATGCCGGTGCCCGCGTCGACGACCTCGGCCGGCTGGCCGTCGGTGAGCAGGCCGACGAGCGGCCGGGCGGCGAGCGCCGTGATCAGCGCGATCGGGGTGAGCAGCAGGACGACCCAGGTGAGCAGGGCGGACACGGTCCGGCCGACGGTCTCGCGGTCGTCCTTGGCCGCCGGGCCGGCGAGCAGGGGGACGACGAGGCTGGCGAGGGCGCCGCCGGCGACCAGCTCGAAGATGATGTTGGGGATCGTGTTGGCGGCCTGGTAGGCGTTGCCGAGGTACGTGGGGCCGACGGACCAGTTGAAGACGAGAATGCGGGCAAATCCGGCAAGGCGGCTCAGAACGGTGAGGCCCGCGACGAGGACCGCCGCGCCGAACAGCCGCTTCGGCGTCACCCGCGCGGATACGGCCGCGGCCTGCGCCGCCCGTCTCGTTCGTCGGTCCCCGGGTCGTCCGCCTCGACCTCCCACAGTGCTTCCCGCGCCTGGCGGTCGTCCATGCCGCCCAGCGCCTCCCGCGCCTGGCGGTCGGCCCGCACCTCCCAGAGCGCCTCCTCCGCCCGCTCGCCGGCCTCGTCGGCCGCGTCCACGGGGGCGCCGGCCGGACGGCGGCCCCACTGGTCGATGCGGTGCAGCAGGGCGTTGCGCTCGATGACCTTGGTGAAGCTCACCTTCTCGCTCGCCGCGGTCAGGGCGACGATCCCGGCGAGCGCGGCGGCGCGGCCGAAGGTCCCGGTGCGGGCGGCGTACGCGGTGCCGAGCAGCGCGCCGAGCGCGTTGGCCCCGGCGTCGCCGAGCATGATCTCCTCGTCGAGGTCGGCCGGCAGCAGCGCGCTCGCGGCGCCGAGCGTGCCGGCCGCGATGCCGCTGCCCGCCAGGGGCGCGCCGACGATCAGGCCCGCCTTCACGGCCCGGCCGGGGCGCAGGTCGAGCAGGTTGAACAGGTTCGCGGCGCCGGCGATGACCCCGGCGCCGAGCAGCACGTCGACCGCCCGCTTGCGGGGCAGCAGCGCGGCCGCGACCAGGCCGGCGGCGCCGACCCCGGCGATCTTGACCAGGCCGCTGGTGACCCGGCCCTCGCGCAGCGCGCCGACGTGGCCGCGGAAGCCCTTGGCGGCGTGCTCGGGCCGCCCGCCGACCAGGTCGTCGTAGAACCCGACCGCACCGGCGCCGAGGCCCGCCACCGCGGTCGCGGCAACCACCCGGCCGCCCGCCTTCCGACCCGTGGCCGCGCCGACGACGGCGCCCGCGGTGGCGCCCAGGGCCAGGGCCGGGCCGCCCGCGAGGGAGACGGTGCGGCCGCGGAAGTTGGTGCGGTCGAGCGCCGGGTTGCCGGCCAGGGCGCGCACGGAGGCGCGGGCGACGGTGCCGCCGACCGGACCGGCCAGCAGGCGGAGCAGCCTACGAACCATTGGCCGCGCTCACCGTCTTCGGTAGCAGGCTGGTCGCGCCGTCGCCGATGCCGTAGTGGCCGGTCTTGCCGCCCAGCCGTTCGACCACCGCCATGACCGCGGCGACCTGCCCGTACGCCGTCACCGCGTTGTCGACCGTGGACACCGACTTGGCGATCGAGGCGTCACCTCGGACCGCCGACACCAGGCCGTTGGCGGAGAGCCCGGCGACCACGACCCGCCCGGCCAGGTCGAACCGGCTGGCGATGGTCAGCGCGGCGGCGTTGCGCTCCTTGGCGTCCTTGCCGCTGGCGGGCGCCCCGGCGACCACGATCACCGCCTCCGCGGGGGTCTTGAAGTCGCCCTGCAGGCCGATGAAGCCGTTCCTCTCGTAGCTGCTGAGCACCGTGCGCGTGCCCTCGACCTGCGCCGCGCCGGACTTGCCGACGAGCACCGCGGCGAGCAGCGCGGCCGAGGTGTCGACGCCGTTGGACTCGGCGGGCAGCGCGCCGCTCACGGCCGGCGGCGCCGACGAGTCGGCCAGGTCGAGCAGAAAGTCGCTGCTGGTGGCGGCGGTGAACTTCTCCTTGATGGTGAGCGTGCCGGTGAGCTTCGCGCCGGCCGTCTCGAGCGTGTTGGCGATGCCCTCGGTGGCCGCGTCGACGTCGTCGTCGCTGCCGTCGAACTTGACCAGGAGCACGTTGCGGTTGGTCAGCTTGCCGTTGAGCAGCATCGGGGCGACCTCGGTCGCGAAGTCGGCGTTCTTCTTCAGCTCCGCCCGCGACTGCTCCAGGTCGTCCCGCAGCTGCTGCTTCTCGTCGGTGATCTTGTTGACCTGGTCGTTGAGGTTCTCGGCGAGCGGCCCGTTGGCCGCCGCGGTCCCCACGACGAGGCCGATGGCGAGCGCCAGGAAGACGGCGGCCAGCGACACCACGTGGTACCGGAAGTTGATCACAACAAATCGCCTGTCTAGTCGCCCACTACGAGAACAGCGTGAAGATCAGGTTGTCCCACCACTCGGCGATGACGCTGAGGTAGGCCCGCCCGATCGTGGTGACGGCCAGCGCGGCGGCCATCGCGGCGATTGCCGATGCGAGCAGCAGGATCAGCGACGAGCCGGAGAGGCTCTGCCGGTACAGCCGGGAGACACCCTTGGCATCGACCAGTTTGCCACCGAGCTTCAGCCGGGTCAGGAAGGTCGAGGCCATGCCGCCGCGGCCCTTGTCGAGGAACTCGATGAGGGTGTTGTGGGTGCCGACCGCCACCAGGAGCGACGCGCCCTTCTCGTCGGCCAGCAGCATCGCGATGTCCTCGCTGGTCGCGGCGGCCGGGAAGGTGATCGCCTCGACCCCGAGCCGCTGCACGCGGGCGAGGCCGGGCGCGCGCCCGTCGGGGTACGCGTGCACGACGACCTCCGCGCCGCAGCGCAGCACGTCGTCGCTCACCGAGTCCATGTCGCCGATGATCATGTCGGGCGTGTACCCGGCCTCGACCAGCGCGTCCGCGCCGCCGTCGACGCCGATGAGGACCGGCTTGTACTCCCGGATGTAGGGCCGCAGCACGTCGATGTCGGCCTTGTAGTCGTAGCCACGCACGACGATCAGGCAGTGCCGCCCGGCGATCTCGGTCTGCACCTCGGGCACGCCGACGCCGTCGAGCAGCAGGGCGCGCTCCTGCTTGAGATACTCCATCGTGTTCGCGGCGAACGCCTCGAGCTGCACCGACAGCCCCTCGCGCGCGTCGGCCATCGCCTCGGCCACGGAGTCGGCGTCCTGCCGCACCCCCTTGGCGACGGCGTCCTCGCCCACGTAGACGGTGTCACCCTCGACGCGGACCACGTCGCCCTCGCGCAGCCGCTCGAACAGCTCCTCGCCCAGGCCGTCGACGAGCGGGATGCCGGCCTTGACCAGCCCCTCGGGCCCCAGGTTGGGATAGCGGCCGGAGACCGACGGCTTCGCGTTCAGCACCGCCGCCACCCCGGCCGCCACGAGAGAGTCGGCCGCGACCCGGTCCAGGTCGACGTGGTCGATGACCGCGATGTCACCCGGGCGCAGGCGACCCACCAGGCGCTTCGTCCGCCGATCCAGCCGCACAACGCCACCGATGACACCCGGCTCGGCGGGCCGGGTGCGGCGTAGAGTTGGTAGTCGCATCGCATCCATCCTGGCATGGACCCTTCCGGAAAGCCGCGCGCGACATGTTCACGACCAGGTGGAACGCCCTCTTCAGGGGTTGGACGTGACGCCCGTCACGTCCCGGTAGTGTCAAGCAGCCGACACTCGGCGTGCGTATTTACGACGCTCCCCGCCCCCTCAAGTCTGCAGAGGGACCACCGTGAGGAGCGCCAGATGGAGACCTTGTCGTCGATCCGCTTGACCCGCGTGCCCAACCTGGCCGGCCAGACCCCGACCGAGGCCGCGGCCGCCCTGCGCGCCGCGGGCCTGGAGCTGGGCGTGATCCGCGAGGTCGGCGCCTCCACCCGCCCCACGGTCCGCGAGCAGTCGACGCTCGCCCTGACGGTGGCCCCGGTGGGAACCCGGGTGAACCTCCTCGTCGGGTGACCCGCCCGGGCTACGCACCGTCCGGCTCGGTCGCGGCACGATCCGACCGCTCCACGACCGCACTCTCTCCCACGACCGCGCCGTCCCCCACGACCGCGCCGTCACCCAGCACCGCGCCTTCACCCACGACCGCGCCCTCCTCCGCGGCGGGGCTGGCCGGCGCCTCGGCGAGCTCGGCCGGTGGCGGCGGCGTCCACCGCCGGACGAGCTCGGCGAACCCGAGCAGCAGGGCCGCCCCGGCGTACGCGAGCAGCAACGCCTTCCACGGCCGGCCCTGGAAGAAGAGCCCGCAGGCGTACCCGATGAGTCCGGCCATCGTCGCCCAGACGCTCACCCCGACCGCCGTCCAGGCCTGGAAGCGCAGCGGCGGATAGCCGACGACTCCGGCGGCAAGGGCCGAGGCCGACCGCCCACCGGGCAGGTACCGCGCGAAGACGAGCACCTGCCCACCCCGGCTGGCGAGGGTGCGGCGAGCCCAGGAGTACGCGGCCAGCCCTCGGGACTTCCCCTGCAGCCGCCGCAGCACCCCGGCCCCGGCCCGGACCCCGATCCGGTACGAAACGACATCCCCGACAAAAGCCCCACTGGCGGCGGCCGCGATGACGAGCGCGATGGCGGGATGCCCGGTCTCGGCGGAGGCAACAGCGACAGCGATCAACGTGGACTCGCTGGGCGACAACGGCACGATGGCGTCGAGGCCGGCCACCACGAACACGATCACGATGATCCAGGGCGAGGCCGCGACGGTGTCCACCACAGCGCGCAACCTACGGCGACGAGACGAACACCAAGCGGCTCATTGTTGACCGCACGAGGTCAACTCGCCCGCGGAACCCGGACGCCACCCGCCTCGACCTACTCCGATGCCACGACGGCCCAGCCGAGTGTCGCACCCCGTCACCGGCGCACCCGAACCCCCGACGGGCAGCAGGTCCGCTGCGGACCTCACCCCACGGGACACCCTGCGGCGGGCACACCCCTCCCCCAGGGCCGGAGGGAGGCCGCCCGGACTAGTGCGACGCCTTCTCCCGATCCGCCACCGACAGCAGCTCCTCGGCGTGCGCGATCCCCAGATCCGAATCCGGCAACCCGGCCAGCATCCGCGCCAGCTCCCGAGCCCGATCCGTGTGCTCCACGACCCGCACCCCGCTCGTCGTGACCGCGCCCCCGGTGTCCTTCGCCACGACCAGATGCCGGTCGGCGAAGGCGGCCACCTGCGGCAGGTGCGTCACCACGAGCACCTGGTGGTCGCGGGCCAGCCGGGCCAGCCGCTTGCCGATCTCGACCGCCGCCGTGCCACCGACACCCGCGTCGACCTCGTCGAAGACCAGGGTGGGCGGGCCGCCGACGCCCGCGAACACGACCTCGATCGCGAGCATCACCCGGGACAGCTCGCCGCCCGAGGCGCCCTTCTGCAGCGGCTGGGCGGGGGCGCCCGGGTGCGGCAGGAGGCGCAGCTCGATGTCGTCGGCGCCGTCCGGGCCGACGCCGCACTCGGCGCCGGTGGGCGTGGGGACGGTCGGGCCGTTGCCGGCCGGCTTGGGGACGACGACGACCTCGATGCGGGCGTGCGGCATCGCCAGCCCGGCCAGCTCGACCGTCACGTCGGCGGCGAAGCGGCCGGCGGCCTCGCGGCGCGCGGTGGACAGCACCGTCGCCAGCTCGGCGACCTCGCCGTGGAGCCGCTGCCGCTCCCGGTCGAGCTCCTCGAGCAGCTCGTCGGAGGTGTCGAGCTCGGCGAGCTTGGTGCGGGCCTTGTCGGCCCAGGCGACGACCCCGTCGACGTCCTCGGCGTACTTCCGCGTGAGGGCCCGCAGCGCCGCCCGCCGCTCATACACCTCCTGGAGGCGCCCGGGGTCGGCGTCAAGCGACGCCAGATAGGTGCCCAGCTCGGTCGACACGTCACCGGCGAGGGTCGCCACCTCGTCGAGGCGGGCCGCCAGCTCCCCGAGCACGCGGTCGACGCCGGCCTGGGCCTCCATGGTGCGGCGGGCCGTCGAGATCAGGCTCAGCACGTCGGTGACGTCGTCGCCCTCGCCGGTGCCCGCGAGGGCCACGTGCGCGAGCTGGGCCGCGCTGCGCAGCCCCTCGACGTGCTCCAGGCGCTGGGCCTCCTCGCGGAGCAGCTCGTCCTCGCCGGGCTGCGGGTCGACGCGGCTGATCTCGTCGAGGCCGAGCCGCAGCAGGTCGGCCTCCTGCGAACGCTGCCGGGCGTTGGCGCGGCGGTCGGCGAGGTCCTCCTCGACGGCCCGCCACCGCTGGTAGACCTCGGCGAACCGGCCGAGCAGCTTCTCGTGCTCCGGCCCCGCGTAGCGGTCGAGCGCGCCCCGCTGCTCGGCCGGGCGCAGCAGCCGCAGCTGGTCGGACTGGCCGTGCAGGGCGAACACCCGCTCGCCGACCTCGGCCAGGACCGCGACCGGCACCGTGCGCCCGCCGACGTGGGCGCGGGAGCGGCCCTCGACCGTCAGCGTGCGGCTCATCAGCAGGGTGCCGTCGTCCTCGACCTCGCCGCCCGCCTCGGACACCCTGCTCTGCACGGCGGCGCGCACGTGCGCGGGCAGGGTCAGCCGGCCGTCGACCGTGGCCCGGCCCGGCTCGGCGCGCACCCGCCCCGCGTCGGCGCGGCCGCCGAAGAGCAGGTTGAGGCTGGTCACGACCATGGTCTTGCCCGCGCCGGTCTCACCTGTGATCACGGTCAGGCCCGGCCCGAGGGGCAGCGTGGCGTCTTCGATCACGCCCAGTCCGGTAATGCGGAGTTCCTCCAGCACGTCAGAGACACTAGCCGCGAGGTACGACAGTTCTCCACTCAGCCGTGCCGTTTGTTGTGCCGCCAACCCTCGACCGGGAGACCGAACTTCGCCACGAGCCGGTCGGTGAACGCCCGCTCACGCAGCCGGACCACGCGGACGGGCAACGCTCCCCGCCGTACCGTCACCGTCGATCCGGGCGCGAGATCCATGACCCGCCGTCCGTCGCACGACAGGAGGGCGAAGCTCGTGAACGGCTCGACGTTGACCGTGATCGTCGACGACGGCGCGATCACCAGGGGCCGGCTGAACAGGGCGTGCGCGCTGATCGGCACGAGCAGCAGGGCCTCCAGCTCGGGCCACACGACGGGGCCGCCGGCCGAGAACGCGTACGCGGTCGAGCCGGTCGGCGTGGCACACACCACCCCGTCGCAGCCGTACCGCGACAACGGCCGCCCGTCGACCTCGACGAGCAGCTCCAGCATCTTCTCGCGGGCGCCCTTCTCGACGGTGACCTCGTTGAGAGCCCAGGAGTTCCCGATGAGCCGCCCGTCGTGCTCGGCGGTGACGTCGATCGTGAGCCGCTCGTCGACGGTGTACGTCCCCTCGACGACCTCCCGCACCGCCTTGTCGACGTCGCCGATCTCGGCCTCGGCGAGGAACCCGACCTTGCCCAGGTTGATCCCGAGCAGCGGCGCCTTCGCGGGCCGGGCCAGCTCCGCCGCGCGCAGCAGGGTGCCGTCGCCGCCGAGCGCGAACACGATCTCGACCCCCTGCGCGGCAGCCTCACCACTCACCGGCACCGCACGCGGAATCTCCAGCTGCGCCGCCTCCTCGGCGAGGACCCGCACGGTGAAGCCGTTGTCGACGAGGTCGGCCGCGACGACCCGGGCGTGCTCGTTGTTGCTCGCCTTGCCGGTATGCGTGACGAGCAGGGCCTCACGCGCGCTCATTCGACCTCCGCTTCGCTCCGGTCGCCCGAGCTCCTCGCTGAGCCCCTGGTGACCGGCCCCTCCGCTGCGCTCCGGACCGCTCACGCACCCTCCACACAGGAAGCCACCGCCGCCGGGTCCACGGGCGGCGCGTCCCGCCGCAGCCACAGGAAGAACTCGACGTTGCCCGACGGCCCGGGCAGCGGGCTCACCGTCACCCCGGCCACGCCCAGCCCCAGCCCGGCGGCGGCCGCGGCCACGTCCAGCACGGCCTCGGTGCGCAGCTCGGGCGAGCGGACCACGCCGCCGTCGCCGACGCGCTCCTTGCCGACCTCGAACTGCGGCTTCACCATCGGCACCAGGTCGCCGTCCGGCGCGGTGCACGCGGCGAGCGCCGGCAGCACCAGCCGCAGCGAGATGAACGACAGGTCGGCGACGGTGAGCTCGCAGGGCCCGCCGATCGCGTCCGGGGTGAGCGTGCGCACGTTGGTGCGCTCGATGTTGGTCACGCGCGGATCGGTGCGCAGCGACCAGGCGATCTGGCCGTAGCCGACGTCCACCGCGACGACGGAGCCCGCGCCCCGGCGCAGCAGCACGTCGGTGAACCCGCCGGTCGAGGCGCCCGCGTCGAGGCAGCGGCGCCCCCGCACCGGCAGCTTCTCGAACGCGTCGAGCGCCCCGGCGAGCTTGTGGCCGCCCCGCGACACGTACTCGTCGCCGGCGACCTCCACCACCCGCACCGGGTCGGCCGGGTCGACCTGTGCGGCGGCCTTGGCCGCCACGTTGCCACGCACCTCGACCCGCCCCTCGGCGATCAGCGCGGCCGCCTGCTCGCGCGAGCGGGCCAGCCCGCGGCGCACCAGCTCCGCGTCGAGTCGGGTCCGGCGCGCCATCCTGCCTGCAGCTCCCTCAGCGTTCCTCGATCGTGCCCAGCGTCTCCTGGAGCGTGCGGTGAGCGTCGGCGTAGACGGACACCTGCTGCTTCAGCGGAAGCGACGCTACCTCGCGCAACGACTCGACCGCCGCCTCGACCCGCCCCAAACTGGCCGCGCCGGGCGGACCCGGCACCGGACCGGGGACGGGCGGCCCGGGAACCGGGGCGGTCACGACGCCGTCTTCCGCGCGCGGGTGGTCTTCTTCACCGGCAGCTTGTCAGAGGCGGGCCCGGCCTCGGACGCCTCGGCGATCTGGTTGATGGCGGCCTTCGCGGCGACCTTCTTCGCGGGCGCGCTCTTCTTCACCGGGACGCGCTTCGCGGGCGGCGGCGTGACCGGCGCCACAGCCTTCTTCGCCGTGGTCCGCTTCGCGACCGCCTCGGCCCCGACCGGCTCCGCGGCCGTCTTCTTCGCCACCGTCCGCTTCGCGGGAGCCTTGGCGGGAGCCTTCGCGGGAGCCTTCGCGGGAGCCGCCTTGACCGCCTCGGCTCCGACCGGCTCGGCGGGCGCCGCCGGCACCGCCGGAGCGGCCGTGGCCGCCTTGAGCTGCGCCTCCAGCTCGTGCACCCGGGTCGTGAGCGCCGAGACCTCGTCGGCGGTGGCCAGGCCGACCGCCCCGAGCGCCCGGTCCAGCTCGTACCGGACCAGCTTCGTCACCGCCTCACGGTTCGCCGAGCCGGCCTTCAGCAGGTCCTCGGCCATCGCCTGGAGCTGCTCCGCCGTCGCCCCGCTCTTGCCGACGAGGCGCCGCACCGTCTTGGTGGCCTTCTTCGTCGTCGCCTCGGTCATGCCGTAGGCCAGTTCCAGGTACGCCCGCCATGCTTCCTGCGCCATATTGCGTCTCTCCTCCAAGTGGTGTACCGCCTTCACGCTACCGGGCGGTTCGGGGCGGCGTACGGTACCGTCGGTTTCCACGTGTCACAGCGTCCGTAGTGGACGGAACGGGGGATCGGATGGCCACGGTCGACGAGTGCCGCGAGGCGCTGCAGAAGCTCGCGGCAAAGCTCGCGGCCAACGCCGCCGAGGCGCGCGAGAAGCTCGACTTCGACCGGTCGCTCGCCTGCCGCGTCACCGACCTCGACATCGCCTTCCACGGCCAGCTGCAGGGCGGCCAGATCAGCGGCCTCACCGACGGCGACGACCCCCGCGCGAAGATCAAGCTCACCGCGTCGAGCGACGACCTGGTCGCCCTCGTCAACGGCGAGCTCAACGTCATGTCGGCCTGGACGAGCGGCCGCATCAAGATCGACGCGGGCGTCTTCGACCTGCTGAAGCTCCGCAAGCTCCTCTAGCCCGGCGCTCCGAGCCGCTGCACCGGAGCCTCGCCCCCAGCCGCCTTTCCGGGCGGCCGCTGGGCCTCTCCGCCGGGTGCCTGCCGGCCCTTCTACGCGAGCTTCAGGCGACGCAGGGCGGCCTTGGCGGCCTCCCCGGATCCGACGACGGGCCGCACGGCACCGGCGGCCCAGGCGACCGCACAGAGCGCGGTGAGCGCGTCCACGGCCCGCCCGTCGCCCGAGAGCTCCCAGGCCCCGTCGAGCTCCTTGACGGTCCATTCCCCCGGGTGTGCCGCATGTGCCGGCTCAAACAGCCCACCGAGGTCCTCGGCGACGAACGTCGGCCGCCGCTCGACCGGGGCGGCGAGCAGCTCGGCGGCGTCGGAGACCCCGGTCAGCACGAGCAGGCTGTCCATCCCGGCCCGGTACGCGCCCTCGATGTCGGTGTCCAGCCGGTCCCCGACCACGATCGGCCGGCTGGCGCCGCGCTCGCGGGCGGCCTCCAGGAACAACCCCGGGTCGGGCTTCCCGACGATCATGTCCGGCTGCCGGCCGAGCGCCGTCGCCAGCGCGACCACGAGCGACCCGTTGCCGGGCAGCGGCCCCCGTGGCGACGGCAGCGTCTTGTCGGCGTTGGTGGCGATCCAGTCGGCGCCGCCGCGGATCGCCACGGAGGCGTCGCCGAGGTCGCGCATCCGCACGTCCGGCCCGTACCCCTGCACCACGACCCGCGCCTCCCCGGCCTCGGTGACGGGCGTGAGCCCGGCCCCGACCACCTCGTCGCGCAGCGCCGGGGCGCCGAGCACGAGCACCGGCGTCCCGGCCGGGTACCGCTCGGCGAGCAGCAGCGCCGTCGCGTGCGCCGACGTCACCACCTCGCCGGTCTCGGCCGGGATCCCGATCCGGGTCAGCAGCGCGGCGACGTCCTGCGGCAGCCGCGAGGCGTTGTTCGTCGCGTACGCGCTGGGGATCCCCCGCTCGCGCAGCCGCGCAGACGCCTCGGCCGCGCCGGGGATGACCTGGTCGACCAGGTACAGGACGCCGTCGAGGTCGAAGATGACGAGGTCGTAGTGCCCGACCAGGTCCCCCTCGCCCGCCTGCCCGTCAGCCACGCGGCCCGCGCTCCTCACGCTCGTCGTCCTTGCTCACCGACCCGGCGCCGCTGCCGTCGTCCTTGCTGTCGTCCCTGCTGTCGTCCTTGCCACTGTCCTTGCCGCCGTGCTGGTCGGCGTCGTCACCGTGGTCGCCGTCGAGCTCGTCGTCCGGCTCGGCCGCGTCGCCGTCCTTCTCGTCCTCGTCGTCCGCGTCCTCGCCGAGGTGCTCGTCCTCGTCGTCGGCGTCCCCGTCCCGCTCGTCGTCGAAGTCGTCACCCTCGGCGTCGTCTTGGTCGTCTTCGTCGTCGTCGAGGTCGTCCTCGTCGTCGTAATCGTCGTCCTCATCGTCGTCGAGGTCGTCGTCTTCGTCGTCGAGGTCGTCTTCGTCCTCGTCGTCGTAGTCGTCCTCGTCGTCGTAATCGTCCGCGTCCTCGTCGTCGTCCTCGTCGTCCGCGTAGTCGTCCTCGTCGCGGTCGTCGTCCTCGTCGTCGAGGTCCTCGTCGCCTTCGTCGTCGTCCTCGCCGGCGGCGGCACGGCCCCGGAACTCGTCCTCGACGTCCTCGTCCGACTCGTCGTCGGTGTCGCCGTCGAGCACGATCCCGTCGAGCTCGAGCAGCCGCTCGGCCGCGTCGGTCCGCAGCTCCTCGTCGAGGTCGGCGGCCCGCGCGAACCACTCGCGCGCCTCTTCCCGCCGCCCGGCCCGCAGCAGCGCATCGGCGTACGCGTACCGCAGCCGCGCCGCCCACGGCGCGTCCGGCGCCGACGTCAGCTCGCGCACCTGCAGCATCGCCACGGCGGCGTCGTTCTGCCCGAGGTCCCCACGGGCCCCGGCCGCCACGATGAGCAGCTCGACGATCTCCTCGGCGGACAGCTTCTCGCGGTCCGCCTCCCGGAACATGTCGATCGCCTTCTCCGGCCGCCCGAGCGCCCGCTCACAGTCGGCGATGATCGCGATGTGCGTCTCACGCCCGGTCATCCGCCGGTACGTGCGCAACTCCCCGAGCGCCGTCTGCCACTCCCCGGCGTGGTACGCGGCCAGCCCGGCCGCCTCCCGCACCACCGCCACCCGCGAGGCCTTCCGCCGCGCCACGAGCGCGTGGGCGAGCGCCAGCTCCGGGTCGGAGTCGAGCAGCTGCCCGGCGGCCACGAGCCGTCGCGCCACCTCCTCGGCGACCGGCCGGGCGAGCGAGCTCAGCTCCGCCCGCACCTCGCGGTCCAGCTCCGCCGGCGAGATTCCCTCGTCCAGCACCGGGTCGGACACCCGGCTCACGGCACCCTCGACGTCCTCGCCCCCGGCGAACCCGGGGTCACTCAGCCGCGGCCGGTACCCACCGGCGTCCGTCCGCCGCAGCCCGTCACCCGGGTGACCACCCGAGTCCCGGTCGCGGAACCGGTCGGACTGCCCGTCGCGCGGCCGCTCCCGGTCGCGGAACCGGTCCTGGCGGTCCCCGCCCCGGTACCCACCGGGGCGCTCCCCACGGAGCCCGCCGGCGCGGCCGCCGTCCCGGTCCCGGAAGCCTCCTGGACGGTCCCCACGGGGCGCACCGTCGCGGTCCCGGAACCCGCCGGACGGCCGGTCGCCGCGCGGCCCGCCGTCCCGGTCACCCCGGTACCCGCCGGACGGACG
>NZ_BMPI01000002.1:334743-336397 GCF_014647515.1 Dactylosporangium sucinum
ACGCCGGAAGCCACCCTCACGATCACCCCGGTGCCCGGTCGGCCGCTCACCCCGCGGCGCACCGTCGCGGTCGCCGCGGAACCCGGTCGGCCGGTCCCCACGCGGTCGACCGTCCCGGTCACCCCGGAAGCCACCCGTCCGCTCACCCCGTGGCCCGCCGTCGCGGTCGCCGCGGAACCCGGTCGGCCGGTCCCCGCGCGGCCCGCCGCCGTCACGGAAGCCACCGGACCGCTCGCCGTCGCGGAACCCGCGCGGGCGGTCACCCTCTCCGCGGTCGCGGAAGCCGGGCCGGCGGTCGCCGCCGTGCGAGTCCCGGTCCCGGTACCCACCCGACCGCTCACCACCGCGGAAGCCGCGGTCGCCGCCGCGGTCGTCACGCCGGAAGCCGCCGGAGGGACGGTCGCCGCGGTCGTCACGCCGGAAGCCGCCCGAGGGACGGTCGCCGCCGTCACGGTCCCGGAACCCGCCGGACGGCCGGTCGCCGCGCGGCCCGCCGTCCCGGTCACCCCGGTACCCGCCGGACGGACGGTCCCCACGGTCGTCGCGCCGGAACGGCCGGTCGCCGCGCGGCCCGCCGTCCCGGTCACCCCGGTACCCGCCGGACGGACGGTCCCCACGGTCGTCGCGCCGGAACGGCCGGTCGCCACGATCGCCGCGGTCGTCGCGCCGGAACGGCCGGTCGCCACGATCGCCGCGGTCGTCGCGCCGGAACGGCCGGTCGCCGCCGTCGCGGAAGCCGCCCGAGGGACGGTCCCCGCGGTCGTCACGACGGAACGGCCGGTCGCCGCCCTCACGGTCGCCCCGGGGCCGGTCGCCGCGGTCGTCACGCCGGAACCCACCCGTGGGACGGTCGCCACGATCGTCACGACGGAACCCACCCGTGGGACGGTCACCGCGGTCGTCACGACGGAACCCGCCAGTGGGACGGTCACCCCGGAAACCCCCCGAGGGCCGATCCCCGCGATCGTCACGACGGAACCCGCCGGACGGACGGTCACCGCGGTCACCGCGGTCGTCACGCCGGAAGCCACCGGATGGCCGGTCACCGCGGTCGCCACGGTCGTCGCGGCGGAAACCACCCGTGGGACGGTCGCCACGGTCGTCACGGCGGAACCCGCCGGACGGACGGTCGCCACGGTCGCCACGGTCGTCGCGGCGGAAGCCGCCGGACGGACGGTCGCCGCGGTCACCGCGGTCGTCACGCCGGAACCCGCCGGATGGCCGGTCACCGCGGTCGTCGCGGCGGAAGCCGCCCGAGGACCGCTCACCCCGGAAACCACCCGAGGACCGGTCGCCCCGGTCATCACG
The DNA here is from genome assembly GCF_014647515.1 of Dactylosporangium sucinum. Taxonomy (GTDB): domain Bacteria; phylum Actinomycetota; class Actinomycetes; order Mycobacteriales; family Micromonosporaceae; genus Dactylosporangium; species Dactylosporangium sucinum. The sequence goes on from NZ_BMPI01000002.1 coordinate 336,052, forward strand.
GCGGAAGCCACCGCGGTCGCCGCCCGAACGGTCCCCGCCGGAGCGGCCGCCGCCGGCGTAGCGGTCCGACGGCCGGTCACCCCGCCCGTAGCGGTCCCCACCGGAGCGATCCCCGCGGGCACCACCGTCACGATCCCTGCGCGGGCGGTTGTCGTTGCCGTCGTCTGGCGTCGCGTTCACGACTTCATCCTTCCCGAACGGGGTGCGCCGCATGCGCGCGACCCCGCAGAAACGAATCGAGGGCCGCCCAACGGGGGCGACCCTCGATCGAAAGTTTGTCCGGCGGCGTCCTACTCTCCCACACTCTCTCGGGTGCAGTACCATCGGCGCTGGAGGGCTTAGCTTC
>NZ_BMPI01000003.1:0-171321 GCF_014647515.1 Dactylosporangium sucinum
GGCGTGGCGGCTGGGGGCTTGGCTGCTGCGGGGGTGGCGGGTGCGGGTGCGGGTGCGGCGGCTGGTGCTGCGGGTGCTGGCGTCGCCGCGGTGGACGTGGCGGCCGCGGAGGCGCAGGCCGCGGAACCGGCCGGCACCGCGCGGGCGCTCGACGGGCTTCCCGAGCCGGACGTGGAGCCGGAGCGCTTCTGGCTGCCGCCGGTCCCGGTCACCGAGCCCGAGCCGGCCCTGACCACCGACCGTGACCTGCTCCTGCGCCAGCTCCCGACCCCGCCACCCGCCCTCGGCGGCGCCGACCTGCAACGCGTCCTGCGCGACTGGTACCGCTGACCCACACGCCGGTCAGCACCGCGTCCGGGGAGGCGGCGGAGACGAGCCGCGCGAAGCGGGCCCCCGGGAGAGCCGGTTGCCACCCACGCGCAGCCCCGCGCCACCCGCCGGGCAACTCATCGCGTAGACGTTGGTCAATCTACCCTCATGTCGATCGCGATTCGTGAGGGTAGATCGACCAACGTCTAAGCGGTCACCGGCACGGCGGTCACCGGCACGGCGGTCACCGGCACGGCGGCCGCCGCCCCCGACGCCGCGCTCCGCGCAGGCCAAGCCTCCGGTCCGTCGTCATGATCGAGGGAACGAAATGGCTGCCCCCGACGACCAGATGTTTCCCTCGATCATGGCACCGGCGCCAGGTGGGAACGCGCAGCGCCGCAGCAGGGCGTGGCCCCTAAGCCGGTAGCGGCTTCATCCCCAGGCCCTTCAGGGAAGCCTGCAGCTTCGTCTTCGACGAGACGTTGAGGAAGCAGTGCGCGATCCAGTCGCCGAGCTTCCACTGGCTCGCCGTCAGGCCGGTCCAGAACGTGTAGACGTCGCCCCGCTCGTACAGCTGCAACTGCGTGATTCCCAGGAACGTGGCGATCTTGCCGTAGCAGCCGTCGCTGGCCAGCTCGTTGAGGCGCTTCGCGTCCGGGTAGCTGCTCGCCGTCGCGGTCCACGTGCCGACGAACTCGGTGTCGTGCGGCTCGGTGCAGGCGACCGGTGTGACGGCCTCGACCGTGCGGTAGAAGCCCTCCGGCGACACATCGTCGCCGTCCAGCCGTACGCAGGTGAGGGCCAGCGGCTTCGGATCCTTCAGGCCGTCCTTCAGGCTGCCGGTGCGCGCCTTGGGTGCGAACAGGTCGTCCTCCGCCTCGGCCAGCCCGCACACCCACTGCCGGGCCCCGCCCCGCCAGGCCGCCTCCCGCGGCGTGGAGAACCAGGGGAACAGCCGCCCGGTGTGCCAGTCGGCGCCCACGAAGGCGGTCGCGGCGTTGCTGCACTCGGCGAAGGCGGCCCGGCTCGGGTCGCTGTTCCAGACCGGCGGGGCGGCGGCCTCGCCGACCGGGCCGGTGAACGCGCCGACCAGGATGACCTCGGCGGTGTGTTCCTGCGCGCAGTCGACGATCGTGACCGGGGCCAGCGACGGCTCGAACGCGATGATCCCGCCGCCGGTCACGCAGGTGCCGACGGCGGGCGGTGCGTACGACGCCTTGGGCTGGGCAGACCACCCGTTCACCAGGTCGCCGTCGGTGCCGGTCGGCGTGCCGCACCCGGCCAGCACGAGCACCGTCACCGTCAGCAGCGGGAGGGCGCGCACGGCGCTCAGCCGTTTCCGGTTGCCGTCGAGCCCGTGCTGCACGCCGCACCGGGCTCCATGCTGGCCGTCTGCCGATACTTGCGGATGAAGTCGTCGATGCGGTCGTCGTCGGCCGAGGACACCCGCAGCTGGTAGCCCCACGCCTGCAGCGACACCGCCGACGGCTGGCCCGGGAACGGGCTCATGAGCAGGTAGTCGTTGCCGCGCACCCGGGAGGCGAGCTTCTCGATCTCGGACGCGCCCAGCCCCGGCTTGTAGGTGACCCAGACCGCCCCGTGCTCCAGGCTGTGCACGGCGTTGCCGCTGTCGATCGGCTCGGCATACACGTCGCCCTTGCACTGCTGCCACACCTGGCGGTGCGGGCCGCCGGCCGGTGGGGTCATCGGATAGTCGATCTTCTCGTCCGGGGGCCGGTGCTCCTGGGACAGCCACTCCGGGTGCTCCGTGCGGTAGTCGACGACGCCGGGGATGTCGTCGGACCCCGATCCCGGCAGGATCGAGCCGTTGTCGCGCAGGAGCCAGAACGCCCCGGCGATCCCGGCCACGCACATGAGCGCCAGCACCCCGACCACGGACACGACCGCGATCACCACCCGCCGGTCACCCCCGCCACCGGGCGCGGCCGGCGGCGCCTGGTACTGCGGCGGCGGATACTGGCCCGTCATGCGCCAGACCCTACCGGAATGTCAAACATGCGACGCAATTGCCCGGGACCTAGCCGCACGACCGTCGATGTTAGGGTCGGGCCATGCCGGCCGAGTGTGCGATCGACGACTGCGGCGTGCTGGCGATCGGGCGCTGCCGCGAGTGCGGCCGCGCCTTCTGCATGTCGCACCAGGCGCACAACGAGGTCACCGGCGAGGGGCACGCGGCGCTGTGCCTGCCCTGCCTGGGCCGCCGCCGGCGCCCCCGCCCCACGGACGACACGCAGGCCGACCGCGACCGGCGGTGGCTGTCGTCCGGGCAGGCCGCCCTGGACCTCTACGCGGCCGGCGTCGCGCCGCTGCCGATCGTCGAGCACCGCTCCCGCTTCGTGCCGTCCCGGCTCGGCCGCCGCCGGGAGGAGATCCACGAGGTCGAGGTCGGCGCGCTGTGGGTGGTCGGGAAGTTCGCCTGGACCGAGATGCAGGAGATCCCGGAGACCCGCGGCTGGACCACCGGCCTGCTCGCCCATCCCGCGGGCGGCTACCCGGTGCAGATGATCGCCCGCGCGGTGGCCCGCTGCCGCGTCTCGGAGGGCGTGGCCACGCTGGTGCGCGACGCCGCCTACGGCGACAGCTGGACCCAGCTGGAGCGCGCGGAGATCCCGAAGATCGTCGCGGCCGTCAAGGAGCTGATCTCCGGCAACCGCGGCTAAGGCCGCAGCCCGGCCCCAGTCGTGCAACAGGCCTTAGCCCAGGGCGCGCAGCGCCTCCAGGTAGCGCGGCGGCGCCAGCGTCGGCGCGTCACCCCGGAACGCCGCGTCGACCTCCGCGTCGCCGGGCAGGCCGCCACCCGATGCCGTCACCTCGGCCACCAGCTCGCGCACGATCGGCGCGTCCCGCCAGTCCGGGTGCTCGGCGAGCAGGCGCAGCGCGACCAGCGACTCCTCGATCTCCCCGACGCACTCGAAGGGCTTGTGCGCGGTGAGGCCCATCAGCTCGCGATACCCCTCGAGCTGGGAGAGGTCCGTGAAGATGTCGGTGCCGAAGATCCCGACCAGGCGCTCGCGGCCGGTGAACGGGGCGAGGGCCAGGAACACGAACCGGCACTTCGGGCAGTGGCCGCACCACCGGTCGCTGGCGTCGCGCTGCTTGAACGCCTGGTTGCAGCTGGTCACCACCGCGTCGTAGGTGGTGAACTTCGCGAACAGCGCGGCGATGTGCAGCTCGGACAGGCCGCGCAGGAGCGAGAAGTACGCGTCCTGGAGCCCGGCGTGGGCGAGCAGCGCGTCGCGCAGGTGGGCCTCGGCCGGCAGGCCCTTGGACCACTGGTGGTTGATGTCGCGGCCGAGCCAGCTCAGGTTGGGCACCGAGGCGGAGCTCTCGTTCGACATCACGACCGGGCCCAGGCCGTGCATGAGCGAGGTGGCGACCGCGATCAGCGAGTTGATCGCGGTGACCGGGATGTGGCCGTTGTACGCCCCCGCGGCGTTGAGCTCGCGCATCCGCGGGTCGAGGGTCCGCTTGACGGCGCGCACCGGCTGCGGGGAGACGGCCATCACGGAGCGGATGATCGCGTTGGGGTTGACCGCGAAGAGCACGGGGTCGAGCCCGCCGTGCTGCAGCGCCTCCATGCTGACGATCGAGTCCTTGCCGCCGCCGACCGCGGTGAGCGGCGGCCCGGCCGGCGTGCTGCGCTCAGGAACACCGGCGTGCGGCAGCACCGGCTCGATCGCGAGGTCGAGCACGTAGGGGAGGTCGTTGCGGTATGCGAACTCGCCGAGCCCCTCGTGGAACAGCGCGTGCACCCAGGGCAGCGCGCCCTCGGCGAGCGGCGTGCCCAGCTCCACGCGCTTCGGCGCGGCGATCTTGTAGTACGACGTCGAGGCGGCCACGTAGAGCAGGTCGAGCACCCGGTCGAGCGCGGGGTGGAGCACGCTCGGCGGCCCGAAGTCGACCGTTTCCGTGAGCACCAGGTCACCGAGCGCATAGTGGAAGCGCGCGACACCGGTCGTGGGGTCGAACTCCCGGCCGGGGAAGCGCAGCGCGTCGGCATCAATCACGGCGCCCATGGTATCCGTCACCGGAACGCGGCCAGCACCTTCGTCATCGGCTCGACACACGCCGGGTCGGGCAGCCGGACCATCACCTCGCTCACCCCGGCCTCGGCGAGCTGCCGGAACCGCCCGATCTGGTCGGCCACCGTGCCGGCGTTCACCGCGGTCATGTAGGCGGAGCGGCTGCGCCGGCCGCGGAGCCGCTCGACCAGCTCGTCGAGGTGGCGGTCATCGACGGCGACGAGCGCCGTGGTCAGGTGGGTCAGCGCGGTCGACGGGTTGTAGCCGCGCAGCACCGCGGCCTTGCGCCGGACCGTGGCCAGGTCGCCCATGACGTTGGCCGCATCGCCGTGCGAGGCGGCCAGGCGCAGCGTGCGCCGCTCGCCGTTGCCGCCGACGATGATCGGCACGTGCTCCTGCACCGGCCGCGGGTAGCACAGCGCCTCCGGCACGGTGATCGCCCTGCCCTCGAAGCGGGGGCTGCCCTTGCCCCACAGCAGCGGTAGCACCCGGAGGGCGTCCTCCAGCAGCGCGTACCGCTCGGCGACGCTCGGGAACGGCCAGCCGTAGGCGACGTGCTCCTCCTTGAACCAGGCCAGGCCGAGCCCGCAGACGGCCCGCCCGCCGCTGAGCACGTCGAGCGTCGCCACGATCTTGCCGAGGTGGGCGACGTTGCGGTACGTCACGCCGGTGACCAGCGTGCCCAGCCGGACCCGGGACGTGCAGGCGGCCAGGTACGCGAGCGTCGTCCAGCTCTCCAGGAAGTCGTCCCAGGCGCGGCCGATCTGCGGGATCTGCCGGAAGTGGTCCATGACGTAGATCGCGTCGAACCCGGCCTCCTCGGCCGCCGCGGCGGTCGCGCGGACGTTGACGCCGGTGAACTCGCCGAGGTGCAGCCCGAAGCGCAGCCGGGTGGGGTCGTCGGCCTGCCGCCGCGCCGCGGCGGGGGAGTCCACGAACGCCGCGGGCACGACGCGGACGGCGGTCTCCCGATGTACCGCCGCGAATCCCTCCGCATCGAGCACCGCCCTGGCGGAGGCCCACGAGCGCAGCTGGGCCGTCAGCGCGGCCGCCGGGATCCGCTTCGTCGCGCGGGCCCGGTTGCGGGCGCGGCACTCCTGCGCCGGCGTGTCGAAGGCGACCGCCACGCACGGCACCCCGTGCGCCGCGGCCAGCTCACGCCAGCGCGCCCGCCGGTCGGCGTCCAGCCCCAGCGTGTCGATCACGGTCGTGAGCCGGCGCCGGACCCGCTGCTCGACGACCGTGTCGAGCAGCGCGAACGCGTCGGCGCTGGCGCTGATGTCGTCCTCGCCGGCGCCGACCAGCGCGCGCAGCCGGTCGCTGCTCACGATCCGGTCGGCGGCGAAGTGGGCGGCGGCCCAGGTCGACTTCCCGGACGCGCCGGGGCCGACCAGCACCACCACGCACGGCTCCGGAAGGGTCAGCACGAGCCGAGTCTGCCAGAGGAGAGCTCCACGACATCAATGCGTTACAAGACGCGCCGATCCGCGTAATCAAACTGTCGACAATCGACAGCATGACAGCCACGGCCACCGCCGCCAGCATCGCCGGCCTCCGCGCGGCCTACCTGCGTGGTGAGCTGACCCCGGACGACGTCGCCGGCCGGGTCGCGGCGGCCCCCGCACCGCCGGCCGTGTGGATCAGCCGCGTGCCGGAGGAGGCGCTGCGGGCCCGCGCCGCCGAGCTGGGCCGGCGGGATCCGCGGGAGCTGCCGCTGTACGGCATCCCCTTCGCGGTCAAGGACAACATCGACGTCGCCGGCCTGCCCACGACGGCCGCCTGCCCGGCGTTCGCCCACACCCCGGCCCGCTCGGCGCCGGTGGTCGACCGGCTGCTCGCGGCCGGCGCGCTGCTCGTCGGCAAGACCAACCTCGACCAGTTCGCGACCGGCCTGACGGGCTCCCGCTCGCCGTACGGCGCCGTCGAGAGCGTCTACGGCGGCGGCCTCATCGCCGGCGGGTCGAGCTCCGGCTCGGCGGTCGCGGTCGCGGCCGGCCTGGTCGCCTTCGCGCTCGGCACCGACACCGCCGGCTCCGGCCGGGTGCCCGCCGCGCTGAACGGCATCGTCGGCCTCAAGCCCACCCGCGGCCTGCTCAGCACCGCCGGCGTGGTGCCGGCCTGCCGCTCGCTCGACTGCGTCTCGATCTTCGCCGTGGACGCGTCCGACGCCGCCGCGGTCCTCGCCGTGGCGCGGGGCCCAGCGAGCGGGGATCCGTGGTCCCGTGCCGGATGTTCCCCGGTGGTACCGCCGGAAGCCGTGCGCCTCGGCGTCGCCCGCCCGGAGGCCCTGGACTTCGAGGGCGACCGCGGGCAGGCCGAGCGCTACGTCGAGGGCTGCCTGACCCTGGCGCGGCGCACCGCGAGCGCCGACCCGGTCGACGCCGGGCCGCTGCTGGAGGCGGGCGGGCTGCTGTACGACGGCCCGTGGGTCGCCGAGCGCCTGGCCGACCTGGAGGACTTCCTGCGCGACCACGGGGCCGACGTGCTGCCGCTGACCCGCGGGATCATCGAGGGCGGCCGGCGCTACAGCGCGGCCGAGGCGTTCCGGGCCCGGCACCGGCTGCAGGAGCTGCGGGCGGCGACCGCGCGGCTGTTCGAGCGCATCGACGTGCTGGCGCTGCCGACGATCCCCACGACGTACACGCTCGACGAGATCGCCGCCGAGCCGCTGCGGCGCAACGCGGTCCTAGGGCGGTTCACGCAGTTCGCCAACCTGCTCGACCTGGCCGTGGTGACCATCCCGAACGGGCACACCCCGGCCGGCCGCCCGGCCAGCCTGTCGCTGGTCGGCCCGGCGTTCACGGAGGCCACCCTGCTGGCCCTGGCCGGGGCGCCGGTGCCGGCCGACCCGGCGCTCACGGAGCTCGCCGTCGTCGGCCACCACCTGCGCGGCGAGGCCCGCAACGGCGAGCTGGTCGCGCTCGGCGGCCGGTTCGTGCGGGCCACCCGGACCGCGCCGCACTACCGGCTCTACTCCCTGGACGGTCTGCCCGGCCTGGTGCGCGTCGCCGAGGGCGGGTCGGCGATCGAGGTCGAGGTGTGGAGCGTGCCGGCCGCGGCGGTCGGCGCGCTGCTCGGCAGCGTCCCGCCGCCGCTCTCGCTCGGGCACGTGTCGCTCGCCGGCGGCGGGCGGGTTCCCGGGTTCCTGTGCGAGGCCTACGCGACGGCGGACGGCCAGGACATCAGCGCCAGCGGCGGCTGGCGGGCATTTCGTGCTTTGGAGGCGCGATGACTGCAACGATCGGCCCGGTCGTCGGCGCGAGGCCGTACGCCTGGCCCTACGACGGCTCCGTCCCGGTGGACCGGACGGCGCTGCTCTGCATCGACTGGCAGACCGACTTCTGCGGGCCGGGCGGCTACGTCGACAGCATGGGCTACGACATCGAACTCACCCGGGCGGGCCTGCCGGCCACCGCCAAGCTGCTCGACCACGTCCGTGGCCTCGGCATGCTGGTGGTCCACACCCGCGAGGGCCACGACCCCGGCCTGTCCGACCTGCCGCCGAACAAGCGCTGGCGCTCGGCGCAGATCGGTGCCGAGATCGGCTCGGCCGGCCCGTGCGGGCGGATCCTGGTCAAGGGCGAGCCGGGCTGGGAGATCGTCCCCGAGGTCGCGCCCGCCGACGGCGAGCCGGTCGTCGACAAGCCTGGCAAGGGCGCCTTCTACGCCACCAACCTCGACCTGGTGCTGCGCGCCCGCGGCATCACCCACCTGATCCTCACCGGTATCACCACCGATGTCTGCGTGCACACCACGATGCGCGAGGCGAACGACCGCGGGTACGAGTGCCTGATCCTCTCGGACTGCACCGGCGCCACCGACCCGTCCAACCACGCCGCCGCCCTGCACATGGTCACCATGCAGGGCGGGGTCTTCGGCTGCGTCGCCACGTCCACCGACGTGATCGCCGCGACGGCTTCCTAGGAGCGTCCACTGTGGCCACTCTCGACGCGCTTCCCGGCCCCTACACCTTCGACCCCGCGACCACGGCGCTGCTCGTCATCGACATGCAGCGCGACTTCCTCGAACCCGGCGGCTTCGGCGAGACGCTCGGCAACGACGTCGGGCAGCTGCGCCGGACGATCGCGCCGACCGCGGCCCTGCTCGCGGCCTGCCGCGCGGCCGGCCTGCCGGTCATCCACACCCGCGAGGGGCACCTGCCCGACCTGTCCGACTGCCCGCCCGCGAAGCTCAACCGCGGCGACCCCAGCATGCGCATCGGCGCGCCCGGGCCGATGGGGCGGATCCTGATCCGCGGCGAGCGCGGGCACGACATCATCGACGAGCTGGCGCCCCTGCCCGGCGAGCCGGTGGTCGACAAGCCCGGCAAGGGCGCGTTCTACGCCACCGGCCTGGGCGAGCTGCTCTCCTCGCTCGGTGTCGTGAGCCTCGTCGTCACCGGCGTCACGACCGAGGTCTGCGTCCACACCACCGTCCGGGAGGCCAACGACCGCGGCTACGAGTGCCTCGTGCTGTCGGACTGCGTCGGGTCGTACTTCCCGGAGTTCCAGGAGACCGGCCTCAGGATGATCGCCGCGCAGGGCGGCATCTTCGGCTGGGTCGCGTCGTCCACCACATTCATCGCAGCTCTCCAGGCTTCGCTCCAGAGGACGTGACGACATGGCTACTTCGACCAACGCCCTGAAGGTCCCGTGGTGGGTCCGGGGCGACACCAACGCGTTCTTCGGCTTCGGCGTCAACGTCCTCGTCAACGTGCTGACGCTGACGTCCCTGTGCCTCTTCGTGGTCAAGCTGAGCGAGCGGGACGTGTTCCACGCGATCCTGCCGGCGCTGGGCATCGCCCTCGTCGCGGGCAACGTCTACTACACCTACCTGGCCCGCCGCCTGGCCCGCCGGGAGAACCGCACCGACGTGACGGCGCTGCCGTACGGGCCGAGCGTTCCGCACATGTTCATCGTGATCTTCGTGATCATGCTCCCGGTGTACCTCAGGACGAACGACGCCACGCTCGCCTGGAAGGCCGGCCTGGCGTGGGCCTTCATCATCGGCGTCATCGTGCTGATCGGCGCCTTCGTCGGCCCCTGGATCCGGCGGTACGCGCCGCGCGCCGCCCTGCTGGGCACGCTCGCCGGCATCTCGATCACGTTCATCTCGATGCTGCCCGCGGCCCGCATGTGGAACCTGGCCTGGGTCGCCCTGCCCGTGTTCGCCCTGCTGCTCATCGGCCTGCTCACCGACACCAAGCTGCCCGGCAACTTCCCGATCGGCCTGGCCGCGCTGCTGCTCGGCACCGCGATCGGCTGGATCGGCGGCGCGATGGACGGCAACGCGGTGAGCGCCGCGGCCGGCGAGATCGGGTTCGCCCTGCCCGGCCTCCACCTCGACCTGCTGTTCTCCGGCCTGTCCGACGTGGCGCCGCTGCTCGCGACCGCGATCCCGCTCGGCGTCTACAACTTCACCGAGGGCATGTCCAACGTGGAGAGCGCGGCGGCGGCCGGCGACAACTACAACCTGCGCTCGGTCCTGCTGGCCGACGGCGCCGGGGCGATCATCGGTGCGGCCCTCGGCTCGCCGTTCCCGCCGGCCGTCTACGTCGGCCACCCCGGATGGAAGAAGGCCGGCGGCGGCAGCGGGTACTCCATGGCCACCGGCGTGGTCATCGCGCTGCTCTGCTTCCTGGGCATGTTCGGGCTGCTCGGGGCGGTGTTCCCGCTGCCGGCGATCGTGCCGATCCTGCTGTACATCGGCCTGCTCATCGGCGCCCAGGCGTTCCAGTTCAGCCCGAAGGCCCACGCGGCCGCGGTCATCGCCGCCCTGGTGCCCAATATCGCGCAGTGGGCGACGAGCCAGATCGACAACTCACTCGCCGCGGCCGGCACGACGGCGGCGAAGGTGGGCGACGCGGCCCTGGAGGGCAACGGCGTCGTGTACCACGGCCTGCTCGTCCTCGGCCAGGGCGCGATCCTGGCCGGCCTGGTCCTCGGCTCGATCGTGGCGTTCATCATCGACAAACGCTTCGTGCACGCGGCGATCTTCGGGGCGGCCGGCGCGCTGCTGTCCTTCGTGGGCCTCATCCACGGCGAGAAGGTGGACTGGAACGCCAACGGCCCGGTGGCCCTGGGGTACGTCTTCATCGCGGTGGTCTGCGGCCTGTTCGCCCTGACCCGCCCCGAGCCCCGCCCGAAGGACGCGGACGAACTGGAGCTGGACCGCCTGGAGGGCATGGCACCGGCACCCGCACCGGCACCCGCTCCGGCGGCGTGACGCCCGGTGGAGCTCAACCGTCCGGACGTCGTCGCGGAGGTCACGCAGTGCTTCGTCGACTACGAGAAGGCCCTGACGGCCGGTGACGTGCGGGCCCTGACCGAGGCCTTCTGGTCGTCACCGCTGGTGAGCCGCTTCGGCATCGCGGACCGGCAGACGGGGGCGGCGGCGCTGGCCGCCTGGCGGGCGTCGCAGCCCCCGCTGCCCCCGGGCCGGCGCCTGTTCGACACGGTCGTCACCACGTTCGGCACGGACCTGGCCACGGTGACGACGCTGTTCGACTACCCGGGCGGGGAACAGCGACCGGGACGCCAGTCCCAGACGTGGGTCCGCCTGCCCGAGGGCTGGCGCATCGTCCACGCCCACGTCTCCCACGAGTGCTGACGAGGGCGCCCTCCGGCAGGGGCGCCCTCCTCGGCTCGGCACTCAGTGGGCGGCCGCCATGTGGCCGCGGCCCGAACCCTGGTGGGCCAGCTGGTAGGCGGCGACGAGCAGCAGGATGCCGCTCACGATGGCGTACAGCCCGATCGCCCACGCGATGGCCAGCGCGCCCGCCGCCGGGCGGACCATGATGAACAGGCCGGCGACGATCGCCAGGGCGCCGATGAGGGCCAGCGACCAGCCCCCGTGCTGGCGCGTCGCCAGCCACAGGTCGGCCAGGCCGGTCAGCACCGCCCAGACGCCGACCATGATCGCCAGGACGACGGCCGTGACGCCCGGCCACACGAGCGCCATGATGCCGATCACCAGGCCCACCACGCCGGCCACCGCCCGCGCGGCCCGCGGGCCGCCGCCGTCGGCGAAGCCGGTCACCGGGTTCGACGGGCCGGGCGCCGGGCGGATCGCATGCACGATCTGCTCGATGCCGGTGACGATGGCGAAGATGGCGAACAACAGGGCCAGGGCGATCACCGTGACGCCGGGCCAGATCACCGCGAGGATGCCGAACACGATGGCGAGCACCCCGCGGATGCCCAGCAGCCACGCTTCTCTCTTGAGCATCGAAGTCCTCCTCAAAGGTTCCTGAAGGGGGCAGGAATCGGCTTCACGCTCGCCGCAGACGGTCCTCCAGCTCGTCGATGCGGTCGAGCAGGTCGAGCACCACGCCGACGGCGGCGTAGTTCAGTGGGAGCTCGTCGTGCAGGCGCCGGATGCGGGCGACCGTGGCCAGCTCCCGGGCCGGGAACCAGCGGCGGCCCCGGACGTCGACGACGGGCTCGATGAGGCCGAGCGTGACCAGCCGGTCGACGAGCTCGGGGTGCAGGCCGGCCGCGGTCGCGAAGCTGTCGAGGGTGAGGTACGTGGGGCGTACCAGCGCGTACGTCGTCATGGCGCGTCCCTCGTCCCGCGCGGGTCGAACGTCGACGCCGCGGCCAGCTCCTCGAACAGCCGCCGTTCGTGTCTCGTGAGCCTCGCCGGTGCCACGATGCGTACCTCGGCGAACAGGTCGCCGGGCACGCCCCGCGGGTGCGGCAGGCCCTTCCCGCGCAGCCGCAGCCGCCGGCCCGACGACGAGCCGGGCGGCACGTCGACCGGGACGTCGCCGGCGGGCGTGCCGACCGGGACGGCCGCCCCGAGCGCGGCCTCCCACGGGCTCACCGGCAGGTCCACCATCACGTCGCGCCCCTCCACCTTGAACCGCGGGTGCGGCGCGAGCCGCGCCACGAGGTACAGGTCCCCGGGCGGGCCGCCCCGTGACCCGGTGGCACCCTGTCCGGCCAGCCGGATGCGCTGCCCGTCGACGACGCCGGGCGGGATGTCCACGCCGTACTGGCGCGGCCGTCCCGCCGGCCCGGGCAGCGTGATCCGCCGCCGCCCGCCGAGGTACGCCTGCTCGACGCTGATCGTCAGCTCGGCCTCGGTGTCGACGCCGGGGCTCCCGCCGAAGCCGTTGAGCCCGCCGCCGAACAGGCTGCCGACCAGGTTGTCGACGTCGAGGTCCACCGTGGACGGTGGCGCCGGCCGGGTCTCCCGGTCGTACCGGCGCCGGTGCGCCGGGTCGGACAGCACGTGGTACGCCTCGGTGATCTCCTTGAACCGGTCCTCCGCCCCCGGCTCGCGGTTCACGTCCGGGTGGTGGCGGCGGGCGAGGGTGCGGTAGGCGCGCTGGATCTCGGCCGGGCCGGCGGATCGCGGCACGCCGAGCACCGCGTAGTGGTCGCGGATGTCAACCGGCATGGACGGACCTCCTGAGGCTGACGCCCGGGGCGCTGGTGCGCCCCGGGCGGATGTCAACCGGTGCTGAAGTCGGCGTCAATGACGTCCTCAGCGGCAGAGGTGGGTTCGGCGGGAGCGGAGCTCAGCGCGTACATCTGCTGGCGCAGGTCCTCGGTGAGCTGCCGCACCCGTTCCAGCGGCGCCTGCTCCTTCAGCGCCTGCCGGGCCTCCTCCACGAGCATCTGGGCGCGCGCCCGCTGGTGCTCCTGGACCCGGTCGCCGAGCTCGCCCAGGCGCCGTTCGACCTGGTAGGCGGCGCTGTCGAGCTCGTTGCGGGCGTCGATCGCGCGGCGCGCCTCGGCGTCCTGGTTGCGGTACTGCTCGGCCTCCCGGACCAGCCGGTCGACCTCGCTCGACTCGAGCGTGCCGCTCTCGGTGATGGTGATCTTCTGCTCGGCGTTGGTGTCCTTGTCCTTCGCCGAGACGTTGAGGATGCCGTTCGCGTCGATGTCGTACGTGACCTCGATCTGCGGCGTCCCCCGCGGCGCCGGCCGGATGTTCTCCAGCCGCATGCGGCCGAGCACCCGGTTGTCCGCGGCCTTCTCCCGCTCGCCCTGCAGCACCACCACGTCCACGGCGGGCTGGTTGTCCTCGGCCGTCGAGAACACCTCGCTGCGGCGGGTCGGGATCGTCGTGTTCCGCTCGATGACCTTCGTCATGAGGCCGCCGAGCGTCTCCACGCCGAGCGACAGCGGCGTGACGTCGAGCAGGACCACGTCCTGCACGTCGCCCTTGAGCACCCCCGCCTGGATCGCCGCGCCGAGCGCGACCACCTCGTCGGGGTTGACGGTCATGTTCGGTTCCTTGCCCCCGGTCAGCCGCCGGACGAGGGCCTGCACCGCCGGCATGCGGGTCGCCCCGCCGACCAGGATGACCTCGTCGAGGTCGGCGTCCTTGACCCCGGCGTCGGACATCGCCTGCCGGACCGGGCCGTTGGTCCGCTCCAGCAGGTCGTGCGTCAGCTCCTCGAACTGGGCCCGCGTCACCGTCGCCGTGAGGTGCTTCGGCCCGTTCGCGTCGGCCGTGATGAACGGCAGGTTGACCTGGGTCTGACTGACCGACGACAGCTCGATCTTGGCCCGCTCGGCGGCCTCGGTGAGCCGCTGCAGGGCCTGCGGGTCGCTGCGCAGGTCGATGCCCTGCTCGCGCTTGAACTCGTCGGCCAGGAAGTCGACGAGCCGGTGGTCGAAGTTGTCGCCGCCGAGGTGGGTGTCGCCGGCGGTGGCGCGGACCTCCACCACACCGTCGCCGACGTCGAGGATGCTCACGTCGAACGTGCCGCCGCCGAGGTCGAACACGAGGACCGTCTCGTGGCCCTTCTTGTCCAGCCCGTAGGCCAGCGCCGCCGCGGTCGGCTCGTTGATGATCCGCAGGACCTCCAGCCCGGCGATCCGGCCGGCGTCCTTGGTCGCCTGCCGCTGGGCGTCGTTGAAGTACGCCGGGACCGTGATCACCGCCTCGGTCACCTTCTCGCCGAGGTACTTCGACGCGTCGTCGGCGAGCTTGCGCAGGATCTGCGCCGAGACCTCCTCGGGCGACAGGTGCTTCCCGCGTACCTCGAACCGCACCATCCCGTCGGGGCCCTCGACGACGTTGTAGGTGACCGTGCGGTTCTCCTCCTCGACCTCGCCGAACCGCCGGCCGATGAACCGCTTCGCGGAGTAGATGGTGCCCTTCGGGTTGAGCACCGCCTGGCGGCGGCCGAGCTGGCCGACGAGCCGCTCGCCGGTCTCCGTGTACGCGACCACCGACGGGGTGGTCCGCGATCCCTCCGCGTTGGGGACCACCGTCGGGTGGCCCCCTTCGAACGCGGCGATCACCGAGTTCGTCGTGCCGAGGTCGATGCCGACAGCCCTTGGCATGTCCCGTCCTCTCGTCCGTGCGGGTTCAGATCTGTGATCAGGTCATCGAGCTGCGGCCGACCTGGCCCGTGCTGCCGGTGCCCGTGGTGCCGGTGGCCCGCTGGCTGGCCGGGCCGGGGCGCGACTGCCCCTCCTTCATCTGCTTGGCCTGCGCGGCCGGGGTCTGGGTGGCCGGCGGGTCCTGCCGGGGTTCGCGGGGGATCGGTTCGCGGGGGATCGCCTTGCGGGACTGCACCTCGATCCGCCGGGCCCGGTTGCCGCGCGTCTTCGGCGCCCGGATCGCCAGCACGCCGCTGTCGAGGTCGGCCTCGACGCCGTCCGCGTCGATCTCGCCGGGGAGGGCCACGAGGTACTCGAACTCGCCCGACTTGCGGGACTGGTGCCGCAGCAGGCCGGTGCGCTGCCGCTCGCGGAACCGTCCGGCGATCCGGATCTCGTTGTCCCGCAGCTCGATGCTCAGGTCGTCGGCGCTCGCGCCCGGCAGGTCGAGATCGATGAGGAACGCGTCATCGGTCTCCTCGACGTCCGCGGGCACGCTGACGCCGGCCACCGGGAACATGGACGCGAGGGGCTGCCGGTGGGGGCGGCTGACCAGGAGTGTCATCGGGGCATCTCCCAACGATGAGACGGCCGGTGTACCCCGCCATGCTGGAAGCCCCCGGGGTGACACGGTCCCACCCGTTCCGGATGAGCGGATCCGGGGTCCCGACGCCCGTCCCTTCTGAGTGATGGCCGTTCACCTGTGCGGGCGGCAGCGTTCGGTGCATGTACGAAGACGTGTTCATCGCGGAGGTACGTGAGAAGGCCGGGCTCGCCGACGACCGGGAGGCCCGCCAGGCGGTGCGCGGAGTACTGCACGCGCTGGCCAACCGGCTGCCCGACGGGTGGGTCCACCACCTGGCCGCGGAGCTGCCACCGACGCTCGCCGAGCCGCTCTGGTCCTTCCAGCACCTGTACGACCAGGAGGTCCACCTGGACTTCCTGGCCGACGTGGCCGCGCGCGCCGAGGTGTCGCCGGACGATGCCGCCCGGGTGGCGCGCGCCGTGTTCGCCACGGTGGCGAGCGCGTGCGACCCGGCCCTCCTGCGGCGGATCTACCAGCCGCTCACCAGCGACATCCTGGCCCTGACCGAGCCGGCCGGGGCGCTGCTGCCGGTCTGACCTTGATTCATTGGATGTACGAGCGCGCGCCGTGCTCGTCCAGGGCGGCCAGCACCGCCGGCGGGTCGCGGCGCGCCACGGCCTCGAAGAGACGCTCGTGCCGGTGCACGCCGTCGTGCGCCGGCGCCACCTCCGCCTCGCGCCGCAGGTTGAGCGCCATGTACAGCTGGATCTTCACCAGCACCGACTCGTAGACGGCGACGAGCTGCCGGTTGCCGGCCAGCGCGACCACCGCGACGTGCAACTCCCGATGGGCCGTCGCCATGTCGAACCGGTCGCCCCGGGCATCGGACTCCTGCATCGCCTTCATCGCCGCCGCCACCCCGGACAGGTCGGCGTCGGGCGGCGTGGTCGTCACCGCGTGCCGCTCCAGCACGTCGCGCACCGCGTAGAGCTCCTGGATGTCCACGTCCGAGAGCGTCGCCACCCGCACACCGCGCCGCGGGACGTGCTCGACGAGCCCCTGCTGCGCCAGCAGCCGCATCGCCTCCCGCAGCGGGGCCCGGCTGATCCCGAACCTGCGCGTGAGCTGCTCCTCGACCAGCCGCTCGCCCGGGTCGGCGCCGCCGCCGAGGATCTCCCGGCTCAGCCGGGACACCGCCAGCTCGACCAGGCTCGCGCTGGGCAGCTGCTCGGACTCGGACCTCATCGGACCAGTGTGGCAGACGTGGTACCTGGGGCCGGTCGTCGGCGATCGACCGGTGGACGGGTCTGTCCGACCGGGGGCAGAAAGTGTCGCATGGGGGCGGTAGCCTGCTGGACATGACGCAGCCACCGTATGGACCCGACCCATACGCAGCCAACCCGTATGGCCAGCCGAGTCCCTACGGGCAGCCGTCGCCCTACGGGCAGCAACCGCCGCAGCAGCCGTATGGGCAGCCGGCCCTGCCCGCGGCACAGCCGCCGATGTCGGCGCCGCCCGCCTCGGGCCCGCCCGGGTCCGGCCCGCCGTATTCGCCGACGTATCAGCTCCCGGTCTCCGGCGTCCCGACCTCGGGTGGGTATGACCCCTATGGCCAGGCCGCCTACGGGCAGCCGGCCTACGGGGTGCCCGTCGCCGTCGGCGTGCCGGCCTACGACCCGGTGACCGGCCAGCCCTACTCGGACAAGAGCAAGATGGTCGCCGGCCTGCTCCAGCTGCTGCCCGGCGCCCTGTTCGTCCTCGGCGGCATCGGCCGGCTCTACGCCGGCAACATCGCCCTCGGCGTGACCCAGCTGGTCCTGAGCGTGGTCATCGGCTGGAGCGCCTTCGTCTGCGGCTTCTTCCTCTGGGCCGTCCTGCTCGGCTTCATCCCGTGGATGGTGACCGGCGGCCTGTGGCTGTGGTTCGTGATCGACGGCATCATGATGCTCGCCGGTCGCCCGGTCGACGGCCAGGGCCGCCCGCTGCGCCCCAACTGATCCCACCCGCCTCGCGAGCGTGGCCGGGCGCCACGGGCTGGGGCGCCGGCGCGGGCACCAGGATGTCCACCGGCCCGAAGAACCGATGCCCGACCACGCACCGAAGGTGCACGTATTCGATCGGCCCGTCGGTGCCGGCGGCCCGCCCCTGCGAGCGCGAGGTCGCGGGCGACCCGCACTCGGGGCAGTCCACCAGCTTCGTCGTCATACCCTGCTGCACGCCCGGCCCCGCGGGACGGCTCACCAGCGTCACGAACCCGACCGGGCCCCGCACGTCCGCGCCCTGACACCCCCGGTTGCCTGACCGCTCGGGTGTCGGCGGGTCAGCGACGGAGGTTGACGCCGCGGATCGAGGCGTCCAGGACCTCGGCCGTGTGGGCCAGGCGGAGCTCGGCGCCGGCCCGGGCCAGGCCCGCGGCGATCTGCATCAGGCAGCCCGGGTTCGCCGTCACCAGGACCTCGGCGCCCGTCGACAGGACGTTCGTCGCCTTGCGGGTCGCCAGCTCCGCCGCCGGGCCGGGGTTCAGGATGTTCCAGATGCCCGCCGAGCCGCAGCAGAGCTCCGCCTCCGGGATCTCGTGCAGGACCAGGTCCGGGATCTCGGCGAGCAGCCGGCGCGGCTGGGCGCGCACGCCCTGGGCGTGGCCCAGGTGGCACGCGTCGTGGTAGGCGATCCGCAGCCGAAGCGGGTGGCGCGGGGCGGCCGGGCCCAGCTCGACCAGCACCTCCGACAGGTCCCGGACCCGCAGCGACAGCGCCGATGCGCGGGGGTCGTCGGGCAGCAGCTCGCCGAGCTCCTTCAGGGAGGAGCCGCAGCCGGCCGCGTTCACCACCAGGTAGTCGATGCCGGTCGCGGTGAACGTGTCGACCAGGGCGCGGGCGAAGCGCTGGGCCTCCTCCCGGCGTCCACTGTGGACGCTCAGCGCGCCGCAGCAGCCCTGGTCCGGCGGTACCACCACGTCACAGCCCTCCGCCGCGAGCACGCGGGCGGTCGCGGCGTTCACCCCGGGGAAGAACGCGTGCTGGACGCAGCCCGTCAGCAGGCCCACGACCGCGCGGCGGCGGCCGACGGCGGGGATCAGCGACGGGAGCGGCACGCTGCGGCGCACCGGCGGAGCCAGGTCGGTCAGGGTCGACAGGGCGGGCGGCATCAGGCCGCGGAAGGGTCGGCCCAGCGCCTGGTACACGCGCAGCGGCGCCTTCGCCAGCGCGAGCCGGGAGCGGTACGGGAAGAGGGCGAAGATCGCCTCGCGCAGCCAGCGGTCGGCCCCGCGACGGGGGACCGCCTCCTCGACCCGGACGCGGGTCTGCTCGATGAGCGTGTCGTACTGCACGCCGGACGGGCAGGCCGTCACGCACGCCATGCAGCCCAGGCAGGCGTCGAAGTGGCCGGCCATCGTCGGGGTGAGCGGCTCGCCCTGGGACTCCTGGAGCATGAGCTGGATGCGGCCGCGCGGGGAGTCCATCTCCTCGCCCCACAGCACGTACGTCGGGCAGGTCGGCAGGCAGAAACCGCAGTGGACGCAGTCGCTGATCAGCTCGTCACGGGAGCGGTCGGTCATCAGATGCCCCCCACGAAGCGGCCGGGTGCGAGCGTGCCGTCCGGGTCGAACTGCTCCTTGACCCGGCGCATGAGGTCGAGGCCGTCGACGTGGCCCCACACGTCGACGCGGGAGCGGACGGCCGGGGGCGCGGTCAGCACCACGCAGTGGCCGGCGCCGGCGCGGGTGGCCGCGCGCAGGTCGCTCACCACGCCGGCGACGATGCCCGGGTCGGTGCCGCCGGGCAGGCCGGCGTAGAGGACGCCGGTGCCGGCCGAGCCGCGCACGTGCAGCGGCACGTCGTGCAGCTGGGCGGTGACGCCGGCCGCGGTCAGCAGGTACGACACCCGGGACAGCGCCGACGTGAGCTTGATGCCGACGTCGCCGGGCGCCCAGGGGTACCGCCCCCAGCCCGGCGGCGGCGCCTCGTCGGCCGTCGCCTCGTCGCCGAGCAGCTTCGCGAGGTCGGCCGCGCGCTGGGCGACCCCGGCCGGCACGCCCTCCACCAGCGCGGTCACCGTCATCGGGGCGGTGTCGACCTCCAGCGCGCTCGGCACCACCTGCGCGCCGAGGACGGCCGACAGGGCCCGCCCGGCCTCGTCCGGCCCCTCGACGGGCACCGACACGAAGCGGCGGGCGGCGGGGAGCGGATGCAGCCGGAAGGCGCACTCGGTGATCACGCCGAGCGTGCCGTACGAGCCGGCGACCAGCTTGCCGAGGTCGTAGCCGGCGACGTTCTTGACGACCTTGCCGCCGGCCTTGGCGACCACCCCGTCGGCGCGGACCACGGTGACCCCGATGAGCAGGTCGCGGACGGTGCCGTACAGCATCCGCCGCGGCCCCGACGCGTTCACCGCCACCGTGCCGCCGACGGTCGCGCCGGGCAGCGGCTCGTCGAGCGCCAGCTGCTGGCCGGCCGGGCGCAGCGCCTCCTGGACCTGGCGCAGGGGCGTGCCGGCCCGGACCACCGCGACCAGGTCGCCGGCGGCGTGCTCGACGAGGCCGGTCAGCCCGCAGGTCTCCAGGATCAGGTCGAGCCGCTGCGGGGGCAGCGCCCAGTCCTGGCGCGTGCCGCCGCCGCGCACGACGAGGGCGAGCCCGTCGGCCGCGGCACCCCGCACCACGTCTGAGACCTCGGCCACCGACGACGGCGTCGCCACCGCGGCGGCCGCCACCCCGGCGATCTCCCCGCCGGCCCCCGCTACTGCTGTCATGCTCAGAACACCTCCGCGACGCCGGCCTCCTGGAGCGGGTGCGGTCCCTTGCGCCGTCCGGGGACCTCGCCGCACAGCCGCGGGGTGGGGAACACCTTGCCCGGGTTCGCCAGCCCCCGCGGGTCGAACGCGCACCGCACCAGCTGCATCGTGTCGAGGTCGTCCTCGGAGTACATCCGCGGCAGGTGCTTGGCCTTGTCCACACCGACGCCGTGCTCGCCGGTGATCGAGCCGCCGTGCTCGACGCAGATGTCGAGGATCGCCCCGGACACCGTCTCGGCCCGCTCGGCCTGGCCGGCGACCGCCTCGTCGAACAGCACGAGCGGGTGCAGGTTGCCGTCGCCGGCGTGGAACACGTTGGCCACCCGGACCCCGTGCTCGGCGGCGAGCTCGCCGATGCGGGTCAGCACCTGCGGCAGCGCGGTGCGCGGGATGACCCCGTCCTGCACGATGTAGTCCGGGCTGATCCGGCCGACGGCCGCGAACGCCGACTTGCGGCCCTTCCAGAACAGCGCCCGCTCGGCGTCGTCGGCGGCGATGCGGATCTCGAAGGCGCCGCTCGCGCGGCAGAACTCCTCGACCGCCTCGAACTGCGCCGCCACCTCGGCGGCGGGCCCGTCGAGCTCGACGATGAGCACGGCGCCGGCCCCCTCCGGATAGCCGCAGTGGACGGCCGCCTCCGCCGCCTCGATCGCCAGGGCGTCCATCATCTCGACCGCGGCGGGCACCACGCCGGCGGCGATGATGGCCGACGTGGCCGCGCCGGCCTCGTCGGTGCCGCGGAACGCCGCGAGCAGGGTGCGCACGGTCTCCGGCAGGCGCACCAGCCGTACCGTCACCTCCGTCGCGATGCCGAGGGTGCCCTCGGAGCCGACGAACGCGCCCAGGAGGTCGTAGCCCGGTGCGTCCGGGGCCCGTCCGCCGAGCCGCACCAGCTCGCCGTCGGGCGTGACGATCTGCGCGCCCGTGACGTGGTTGGTGGTGAAGCCGTACTTCAGGCAGTGCGCCCCGCCCGAGTTCTCCGCGACGTTCCCGCCTATCGAGCAGATCTGCTGGCTGGAGGGGTCGGGCGCGTAGTAGTAGCCGTGCGGCCCGGCGGCCCGGCTCACCTCCAGGTTGATCACGCCCGGCTCGACCACGGCCCGCTCGTCGTGCGGCGCGACCTCGATGATCGAGCGCAGCTGCGAGGTCACGATCAGCGCGCCCTCGGCGTGCGGCAGCGCGCCGCCGGACAGGCCGGTGCCGGAGCCGCGGGCGACGAACGGCACGCCCGCCGCGGCGCAGGCCCGGACCGTGAACGCGCACTCCTCCGCGGTGCGGGGGAGCACCACGATCCCGGGGATCACCCGGTAGTGGGCCAGCCCGTCGCATTCGTAGGTCCGCAGCTGCTGGCGGTCGGTGAGCACCTGGTCCGGCCGGAGCCGGGCGCGCAGGGCGACCGCCAGCGCATCGAGGCTCATGGCATCCGTTCGTACGCCGGCAAGGTCAGGAAGTCAACGAACTCGTCCGCCACGGCCACCTCCATGAACAGCGCGCGGGCGGCGGCCAGGTCGCCGCCCAGCTTCGCGAGCTCCTCGCCGGCGACCCGCTCGACCAGCTCACGGGTCACCGTCTCGCCGGTGTCGGCGAGTTTCACGTCGTTGTGCAGCCACTGCCACACCTGCGAGCGGGAGATCTCCGCCGTCGCCGCGTCCTCCATCAGGTTGTTGATCGCCACGGCGCCGGTGCCCTTGAGCCAGGCGTCGAGGTACTGCACGCCGACGCTCACCGCGCTGCGCAGCCCGGCCTCGGTCTGCTGCCCCGGGGTGTCGCCGACGGCGAGCAGGTCGGCGGCGGTCACCCGCACGTCGTCGCGCCGCCGGTCGAGCTGGTTCTCCCGGTCGCCGAGGACGCCGTCGAAGATCTCCCGGCAGACCGGCACCAGGTCGGGGTGGGCCACCCAGGAGCCGTCGAAGCCGTCGCCGGCCTCGCGGGTCTTGTCGGCCGACACCTTCTCCAGCGCGACCCGGTTGACCTCCGGGTCGCGGCGGCTCGGGATGAACGCGGCCATGCCGCCGATCGCGTGGGCGCCGCGCTTGTGGCAGGTGCTCACCAGCAGCTCGGTGTAGGCGCGCATGAACGGCACGGTCATCGTCACCGAGTTGCGGTCGGGCAGCAGGAAGTCCTTGCCCCTCGTGCGGAACTTCTTGATGACGCTGAACATGTAGTCCCAGCGGCCGGCGTTGAGCCCGGCCGAGTGCTCGCGCAGCTCGTAGAGGATCTCCTCCATCTCGAACGCGGCCGGGAACGTCTCGATGAGCACCGTGGCCCGGATGGTGCCGAGCGGCCGGCCGAAGCGCTCCTCGGCGTGGGTGAACACCTCGTTCCACAGGCGGGCCTCGAGGTGGGACTCCATCTTGGGCAGGTAGAAGTACGGCCGGGTGGCCAGGTGGTTGTGGAAGAAGTACAGCGCGAAGTCGACCAGCGAGCCCGACGTCCGCTGCCCGTCGACCAGGATGTGCTTCTCGGGCAGGTGCCAGCCGCGCGGGCGCACCACGATCGTCGGCCGGGGGCCGTCGGTCAGCTCGTACCGCTTGCCCTCCGGCGAGGTGAACGCCAGCCTCCCGGCGACGGCGTCGCGCAGGTTGAGCTGGCCCTCGACGACGTTCTCCCAGAGCGGGGTGTTGGCGTCCTCGTGGTCGGCCAGCCAGACCTTCGCGCCCGAGTTGAGCGCGTTGATCGTCATCTTCGCGTCGGTCGGCCCGGTGATCTCGACCCGCCGGTCGACCAGCCCGGGCGCCGGCTCGGCCACCTGCCAGTCGGCCTCCCGGATCTCGCGCGTCTCGGGCAGGAAGCCCAGCGTGCCCCCGGCGGACAGGGCTTCCTGGCGCTCCTTGCGGGCCTCCAGCAGCTCCAGCCGGCGGCCGTTGAACTCCCGGTGCAGATCTGCCAGGAAACTCTGAGCCTCTTCGGTGAGGATCTCGGCGAAGCGTTCGGTGAGCGGTCCGGTAATCTCGACGCCCGTAGCGTTGCCCATACCCTGACCTTAGGCCAATCTCCGGGCCCCCGGGGCGTGCCACATGGCGTGTGGTATGGGAAGCTCTGCCGAACCGTCATCGGGTCCATACTCAGGTCCATCGAAACGTCGGGCCGTCCAGCAGGGGAGTCGTCGAACTGTGAGCGATCGGGGCAGGAGCCGCCGCACTGCGAGGTCGACCAAGGTCACCCCGGCGAAGGCCGCGGCGCCGGAGCAGGCGACGCCGGAGGAGTCCCCCGTCGAGGAGACGGAAACCGCGGACCTCGGCGGGACGGCGAAGGAAGTTTCGTCCACGGAGCCGGCCGAGACGCCGGACGAGACCGCTGACGAGACGTCGGACGCATCGGGCGATCCGGACAAGACCGACAAGGGTGACAAAGCGGCCGATCCGGACGCGGTGGCCGACAACGGCGACGACGCCGACGACGAGCCTGCCGACGAGCCGGCCGCCGAGGCGTCCAAGGACAAGAAGGCCGAGGTCAAGAAGGGCAAGGGCGCGCCACCGCCGCTGACCAAGGCCGACAAGCGCGCCGCCGCCCGCAAGGCCGCCCAGAAGGTCGCCCGGCGCCGCCGGGTCTTCCAGGGCATCGCCGGCACCGTCATCGTCGTGCTGGCCGTCGGCGGCGCGTTCGCCGGCGTCTGGTACTTCGGCGACCGGGCCGAGGAGCGCAAGACCAAGTGCAAGCCGGCGGCCCAGGTCAGCTACCCGCCGCTGCTCGGCGGCTTCGACAAGCGGCTCGCCACCGAGCCGACGGTCGAGAAGGGCACCGGCGACGTCAAGAACACCGAGAAGACGGTCCTCATCGAGGGCCCGTGCAAGGCCGTCAAGGCGGGCCAGACGGTGACCGTCAACTACGTCGGCGTGACGTACGTCGACGGCAAGATGTTCGACTCGTCCTGGTCGAAGAAGAAGACCTTCGACACCGCTGTCGGCATGAAGCAGTCCGGCAAGCAGCAGGAGGTCCTCACCGGCTGGGACGAGGGCCTGGTCGGCGTGAAGGTCGGCAGCCGGGTCCAGCTCGACATCCCGGCCAAGGACGCCTACGGCGCCAACCCGCCCGAGGGCGCCCCCGCCGGCACGCTCCGCTTCGTGATCGACGTGCTCGACGCCAAGGACGCCGACCAGACCGGCCTCGGCGGCCTGGGCGGCTGACCCGCGGGTAGCGTCTGACGGGTGCACGCTGTCCTGCTCACCGGCGCCACCGGCGGCCTCGGCCGCTGGCTGGCGCCGAGGCTCGGCGCCGCCGGCCTGACCGTCCTGCTGCACGGCCGCGACAAGGCCGGGGTCGACCGCGGGGTCGCCGAGGTCCACGCGGCCGGCGGCCGGGCCGAGGGCTTCGTGGCCGACCTGGCCGACCTGGCCGAGGTCGACCGGCTGGCCCGGGCGGTCGCCGGGCGCGAGGACCTCACCGTGCTGGTCAACAACGCCGGCGTCGGGTTCGGCGAGCCGGGCGCGCCGCGGGAGCTCTCCGCCGACGGGTATGAGCTGCGCTGGGCGGTCAACCTGCTCGCCCCGGTCCACCTGACCCGCGCGCTGCTGCCGACCCTGCGGGTCAACGCGCACTCCAAGGTGGTCAACCTCGGCTCGCTCGGCCAGGCGCCGATCGACTTCGACGACCTGCAGATGGCGCAGCGCTACGACGGGATCACCGCCTACCGGCGGTCCAAGCTCGCGCTCGCCGTGTGGACCTTCGAGCTGGCCGAGCACGAGGAGCGGCAGCGCACCGGCGTCTCGGTCAACTGCCTGCACCCGGCCACGTTCATGGACACCGCGATGGTCCGCGAGGCCGGGCAGCCGCCGCACTCGACCGTCGAGCAGGGCGGCGCGGCGACGCTGCGGCTCATCATGGAGGAGCACGGCACCGGCGGCTTCTTCAACGGCACCGAGCCGGCGCAGGCCCACCCCGACGCCTACGACCCCCGGGTGCGCGACCGCCTCAGGGCGGCCCTAGCCGGGTTCTGAGGCGAGGCGGCGCAGCCGCTCCACGACCCCCGGATGCGGCCACGAGCGCAGCCGGAACCGCTCCGGGCGCACGCCCGGCTCCGGCTCCAGGTCGACCTCGCGGGTCACGTCGTCCCACGCGACCAGGAAGGTGTCGGCGTCCTGCGCGGGGAAGGCCACGTAGTCGGCCCGGGGGAGCAGCGTGTCGACGCCCTCGGCCCAGCTCGCCACCGAGAACATGCGGCCCTGGCGCTCGGCCACCATGAGCTTCGCGACGAACGCCTCCGACTCCAGGTGGGCCGCCTGCGCCGCGTACTCGTTCGCGGCCAGGACCACCTCGGAGCGGTGCACCGCCGGGTGCCGCGGGTCGTCCGCCGGCACGGAGTAGGGCACCACCGCACCGGTCGCGTCCACGGTGTAGGCCATCGTCGAGATCGGGCGGGCGGCCTCGCGGTACTCCTCCTCGATGATCTCGAAGAGCTTGCCGATCCCGTCGGAGTCGGCGGCCAGCACCACGCCGGTGGTGTCCGGCACGAACGCGACCGGGCGCCCGCCGAGCAGGCGCTCCTGCCCGGCCAGCCAGCCGTCGACGAGCAGGTGCGACGCCCAGTAGGCGTCGCCGGACTCCACCATCCGCACGATCGACGGCTGGTCGTCGGTCTCCGGGCGGGTGGTGCGCTCGGCCAGCTCG
This sequence comes from Dactylosporangium sucinum, assembly GCF_014647515.1. GTDB lineage: Bacteria > Actinomycetota > Actinomycetes > Mycobacteriales > Micromonosporaceae > Dactylosporangium > Dactylosporangium sucinum. The sequence goes on from NZ_BMPI01000003.1 coordinate 25,623, forward strand.
GCCAGGTTCGCCCGGGCCCGGTCGTAGACGGCCCGCTCGGTGACGCCCCACGCGGACAGCTGCGCCCCGGTGACGTACATGATCGAGGTCGGCTGGTCGACGACCACGAACTCGGCGATGAACGGCAGCGCCGGGCGGCGCAGCGGCCGCGGCGCCCCGCCGGGAGCGCCCAGGCCGAAGGACTCCGAGCGCAGCAGTGGCCGCAGCAGGTGGGCGACGTCCGCCCAGGTGTCCGGGGCGCCCGGGTTGAACACCACCGCCGCCAGGAACGCCGCGATCCGCTGCCGCCGCTCCTCGCGGCCGGCGCCGGCGCACTCGCGGAACAGGTTCCCGAGGTAGGCCAGCGAGGGCGCCGCCGTCTTCGAGTCCCGCCGCAGCTGGATGGCGAACTGCTCGGGCAGGTAGCGGGCCTCGGCCACGCCGGCGTCCCGCACCGCCGTGAGCACCTGGCGGGCGAACCGCTCGCGCGGCGACCCCAGCAACTTGTCCAGCAGCCCCATCTGCCGCACGGTACCGGATCGGCCGCCGAGGTTTGGACCCGTCGTCCTCGGCAAAGCGGTGAGGTATGACGAAGCAGACCGTCGGCGAGGCGATCATCGCGAGGCTGGCCGACTGGGGGGTCGACACCGTGTTCGGGCTCCCCGGCGACGGCGTGAACGGCTTGATGGAGGGGCTGCGGCGCAACGCCGACCGGGTCCGGTTCGTGCTGGTGCACCACGAGGAGTCCGCCGCGTTCATGGCGTGCGCCCACGCCAAGGCGACCGGCCGGCTCGGCGTGTGCCTGGCGACCTCCGGCCCCGGCGGCATCCACCTGGCCAACGGCCTCTACGACGCCAAGCTGGACCACGCGCCGGTCCTGGCGATCACCGGCATGCAGGAGTCGAGCGTCTTCGGCACCGGCTATCAGCAGGAGGTCCACCTGGACCGGCTGTACGAGGACGTGGCCGAGTACAACGAGCCGATCGTCAACCCGGCCCAGGTCCCCGCGCTCGTCGACATCGCGGTGCGCACCGCGCTGGCCCGCCGCGGCGTCGCCCACCTCACCGTCCCCAACGACGTGCAGGTCGCGACGGTCGGCGACAACCCCTACGAGGAGGTGGGGCCGGCCCGCGAGCCGGCGACCGCGCCCGTGTGGGTGCACCCGCCGGTCCGCCCGGCCGACGACGACCTGCAGGCCGCCGCCGACCTGCTCAACGCGGGCGAGCGGGTGGCCATCCTGGCCGGGGCCGGCGCGGCGCGCGCCGGCGCCATCGTGGAGCTGACCGCCGATGTGCTCGGCGCGCCGATCGTGAAGTCGCTCATGGGCAAGGCCGCGATCCCCGACGACTCGCCGTTCACCACGGGCGGGCTCGGGCTGCTGGGGACGGCGCCGAGCGAGGACCTGATGGACGAGTGCGACACCCTGCTCATGGTCGGGACGAACTTCCCGTACACGAAGTTCCTTCCCAAACCCGGACAGGCGCACGTCATCCAGATCGACGTCGAGGCCAGCCGGGTCGGCACGCGCATACCGACCGACGTGCCGCTGGTGGGCGACGCCGGGGCCACCCTGGAGTCGCTGCTGCCCCGGCTCAAGCGGCGCGAGGATCGGCGTTTTCTCCAGCGGTACCAGGAGAAGATGCGCGACTGGCGGCAGCGCATGACGGCGCTGGAGGACCCGGAGCGCGACCCGATCGCGCCGCAGTACCTGGCCCGGGCGCTGGACCGGGCGGCCGCCCCCGACGCGATCATGTGCTGCGACTCGGGGACCGTCGCGACCTGGGCCGCGCGGCACTGGCACGCGACCGGGCGCCGCGAGTTCTACCTGTCCGGCACGCTGGCCTCGATGGCGCCGGGGCTGCCCTACGCGATCGCGTTGCAGCACGAGTACCCCGGGCGCCAGTGCATCGCCTTCGTCGGCGACGGCGGCTTCGCGATGCTGATGGCGGAGTTCCACACCGCCGTCCGCTACCGGCTGCCGATCAAGGTCGTCGTGAACAACAACAACGCGCTCGGCATGATCGTGTGGGAGCAGATGGTGCTCGGCTTCCCGGAGTACGGCGTGCGCTTCGGCGACCCGTCCCCGGACTACTCGGCCTGGGCCCGCGGCTGCGGCGGCTTCGGCGCGCGGATCTCCCACTCGTCGCAGCTGCCGGGCGCGCTGCAGGAGGCCCTCGCCTTCGACGGCCCGGCCCTCCTCGACGTGGCGATCGACGCCGACGAGCCACCGATGCCGGCCAAGGTGACGTACCAGCAGGCGGTCCACTTCGCCGAGGCGTTCCTGCGCGGCCAGCCGCACAAGGCCAGCATCGCCACCACGATCCTCAAGGACCGGATCACCCGGCTGAAGAGCTGAGAGGCATCGCATGCGGTCCCAACGGCGCAGCGCGCGCGGCACGGTCGGGCACCCCTACAGTGCCCTGAACCTCCGGCTCGTGCTGGCCGCGTTCGGGTTCGTGACCAGCGCGGTCCTGGCGATCCTGGCCTGGTCGGCCGGGATCGCCTGGCTGGCGATCGTGCTGTTCGCGCTGGCCGCGACGGCGCTGGTCGACATGGTCGTGGTCGAGCTGCGCCGCCGGGCCCGCCGCCGCGAGGGCGGCGGCCGCGGCTCGCTGTTCGAGTAGCCCCGCCCCTCCCTCCGCGTCGATCTTGCACCTGTGGTGCCAGGACACTCCGTGAATGCCCCGGTTTGTCAGGCACCACAACTGCAAGATCGACGCGGAGGGAGGCGGGGCGGTCAGCGGCGGGCGCGGTGGGCGCCGACCGGGCGGCCCGAGCGGACCGAGCGGGCCCAGTGGCGGGTGCGGCCGACGGTCATCGCCACGCCGCCCGGGATGCGCATGCCGCCCAGGCCCACCACGCCGCCGACGAGCACGATGCCGCCGAACGCCAGCAGGCCCGTGGCGGTCAGCAGGCGCACGGTCTGTTCGTCGTCGCGCGGCGGCAGGTCGCGGGCCGTCGACGACGGCTGCTCGGCGGCGACTGGGGACGACAGCGCGCTCGCCGCCAGCGCCGGGCCCGGATCCCCGGTCGCCTGGGCGGCGCTGAGCGTGCCGATCGCCAGGGCCACCCCGGCGACGCACTGCCATGCCTTCGTCCTCATCAATCGACCGTCTTCCTCGTCCGTTCGTCCGGATTCCGTCACCGGACGTGCACTTCTCGGGCCGGTCGTGCACGGTAGGTCGCATTCGTGGGATTTGGCGAGGCCGATCGGTCACCCGGGCCGGGTGAACGACGACCTCACCCGTGGGACAGTGATCGGCGTGCTGATCTACAAGATCCTGCTGCCGGCCGAGTGGGCCGCCTTCGAGGCGGCCGGACGGTTCGACGGCTCGCCGATCGACCTGCGCGACGGGTTCGTGCACCTGTCGTCGCGGGACCAGGTGGCCGGCACCGCGCTGCGGTACTTCGCCGACGTGCCCGAGCTCGTGGTGCTCGCCGTCGACGCGCAGCTGCTCGGCGCCTGGCTGCGCTGGGAGGTCTCGGCGCACGGCGGGCCCTACCCGCACCTCTACGCGCCGCTGCCCCGGGCGGCCGTCGCCGCCGTCCATCGCATCGCCGGCGCGGCCTCCGTCGACGAGGTGGTGCCGCGCGGATGACGCATCGGTGCACCCCCGCCTGACCGGAGAGCTTTCCGGCCCCTGAATCGGGGTAGCTGTGGACGGTGACGTCTCAGTCCCGCGCGTTGCTGCGCGACCACGCGCTCAGCGAGATCGCCGCCGACGTGCTCGCCCACGACGAGCGGGTGCGTGACTTCTCGGTCGAGGTGCGCTTCGACCGGGGTGTCGCCCTGGTCTCCGGCGCGGTCCGGTACCCGGCCCAGGCCCGCCTGCTGCGCGAGCTGCTGGGCCGCCTCGACGGCGTGCTCGCCGTCTGGGACCGGCTGTGGGTCGACGGCCGGCCTCCGGTCGTGGTCGACGTGCGCTGCTCGACCGACCCGCGCTGCACGGCGACGACCGGCACCGAGCGCCGGCCGGACGAGGCCGCCCCGCTGGTCGCCGACGCCCTGCGCCGCCTGCCGCTGGCCGACGCCAGCGTCGACCGCCTCTACGCGGTGCACGTCCTGGAGTTCCTGCCCGACTACCTGCCGCTCATCGACGACTGTCACCGGGTGCTGCGCGCCGACGGCGTCCTGCACCTCATGGCCCCGTACTGGCAGCACCCCGACGCGGTGGCCGACCCCACCCTGCGCCGCCTGCTCGACGTGCAGACGGTGAAGGGCATCTGCACCCGGCCGGGTGCCCCGCAGTGGTTCCCGCTGCACGCGGCCTGCGACGGCGAGTCGGTCTTCGCCGACCTGGTTCCGCTGCCGTCGCCGGACTCGGCCGCGGACGACGTCTGGCTCAGCCGCTTCTTCGACTGACACCATGGCGGCGTGCAGCGGGCCGCAGCGTACCTCCTGGCCGGGCCGATCGTCGCCGCCGTGTGGCTGGCGGTCGTCGGCGGGCTCTACGCCGTCGGCATCGTGGTCCAGTTCGCCCCGGTCGGTGCGCTCTTCGTCCTCGCCGGGCAGTTCCTCCTGCGCCCCATCGGCCGGGTCGAGCGCGGACTGGCCCGCGCCCTGCTCGGGGTCGACGTGCCCGCGCCGCCGCCGCTCGCGCCGCCCGGCACCGCGTGGTGGCGGTGGGTCGGCGCGGTGTTCCGCGACCCGCACGGCTGGCGGGTGCTCGCCTGGATCGTGGTCCGGTGCGTGACCGGCCCGGCCGTCCTGCTGTATCCACCGCTCGTCGGCTGGTACCGGCGCCTCGCCGTGCGCCTGCTCGGCCCGAGCCCCGCCGAGGTGCTCCGGGAGCGGGCCGAGCGCGCCGAGGCGCAGGTCCGCCTCGACCAGGAGCTGCACGACAGCATCGGGCACCTGCTGTCGATGATCGTGGTCCAGGCCGGGGCCGGCGCGCACCTGTTCGACCGCGACCCGGCGTTCGCCCGCCGCGCCCTCGACACCATCCAGGAGCAGGGCCGCTCCGCGCTCGGCGAGCTCGACCGGATCATCGCCGGCCTGCGCCCGCAGGACGTCCCCGACGTCGAGACGCTGCTCGACGGGGCCGCGGCCGCCGGCCTGCGGGTCCGCCGCCGGGTCCGGCTCGGCCCGCTGCCGGCCGTCGTGGGTCACGGGATCCATCGTGTACTGCAGGAGGCCCTGACGAACGCCGCCAAGCACGCGCCGGGGCGGGACGTCGACGTGGACCTCGCAGCGGACGGCCGGGTCGTGGCGCTCTCGGTGACGAACCCGCTGCCGTCGCCCGCGCCGGTCGCGGGCAGCGGGGCCGGCCTGGCGTCGATCCGCGACCGGGTCGCGTCGCTGGGCGGCCGGGCCACCGCCGGGTCCACGCCGGACGGCGCCTTCGCGGTCCGCGCGGTGCTCCCGTTGGGCGCGGCCCTGCCCGACGGCCCGTCCGCGTGCCGCCTGACGGCGGCCTGTGCGTGCCTGGGCTGCGGCACCCGCCGTACGGTGCTCGGGTGAGGATCGCGATCGTCGACGACGACCCGCTCGTGCGGCTCGGCCTGCGGGCCGTCCTGGCCGCCGAGCCCGGCTGGGCGGTCGTGGGGGAGGCGGCCGACGGCGCGGCGGCGGTGGCGGCGTTCGGGGGCGCTGCCGGCGCCGAGCGTCCGGACCTGATCCTCATGGACATCCGCATGCCGGGCGGCATGGACGGCATCGAGGCCACCCGCCGGATCACGGCGTCCGCCCCGGCGGTGCGGGTGCTCGTCCTGACGACGTTCGAGGTCGACGAGGACGTGTACCGCGCCCTGCGGGCGGGCGCGGCCGGCTTCGTCCTGAAGCGGACCCCACCGGCCCAGCTCATCGAGGCGGTCCGGGTGGCCGGCACGGGGGAGTCGCTGCTGCTGCCGTCCTCGACCCGCGGGGTGATCGAGCGCTTCGCGGTCCCGTCGGGCCCGGCACTGCCCGACCTCTCCGACCGCGAGCGCGAGGTGCTGCGCCTGCTGGCCCGCGGCCGCTCGAACGCGGAGATCGCGCAGGAGCTGTACCTGGGCATCCAGACGGTGAAGTCCCACGTGGCCACGCTGCTGGCCAAGCTGGGCGTCCGCGACCGCACCCAGGCCGTGATCGCCGCCTACGAGTCCGGTTTCGTCCGGCCCGGGAGCAGCTGAGCAATATTCGGCGGCCTTGCGTGCATCCGGGGAGTAGGTTGCGTCAGCGTGGATGAGAGGGCAGTGCTCGCGGAGTTCGATCGGCAGGTGCGGCAGCAGCCGCAGGGGGACGGGGTCGTGGAGCGCGAGCCCGGCATCGTGCGGGTCGTGTCGGCGCCCGACGGCTGGACCGGGATCGCGTGGGCCGACCTGGACGGCCTGGATGCCGGCGCGGTGATCGCGGCGCAGGTCGCGCGCTTCGCCGAGCAGGCCTGGGAGTGGAAGCACTACTCGCACGACCGCCCCGCCGACCTGCCGGAGCGACTGGCGGCGGCCGGCTTCGAGGCGGGCCCCGTCGAGGGCCTGCTGGTGGCCGAGATCGCGCGGCTGCCCCTGGACGTCGTGCTGCCGGCCGGCGTGCGGCTGCTGCCCGTGACCGACGCGGCGTCGGCCGAGCTGCTCGTGCGGGTGCACGACGAGGTGTTCGGCGGCGACCACGCCCGGATCGGGACGGAGATCCTCCGGCGCCCGGAGACCGTGTCCGCCGTGGTGGCGATGGACGGGGACCGGCCGATCTGCGCGGGGCGGGTCGAGCTGCATCCCGGGACGGAGTTCGCCTCCATCTGGGGCGGGGGAACCGTCGCCGAGTGGCGGGGGCGTGGCGTGTTCCGGGCGCTCGTCGCCTACCGGGCCGCGCTGGCGCACGCCGCCGGGTACCGGTACCTCCAGCTCGACGCCTCCGCGGACAGCCGCCCGATCCTCAAGCGGCTCGGTTTCGCGCAGCTCGCCACCACCACGCCGTACGTCCTCACCGGCTGAGGCACGCAGGCTACGCGGCGCGGGCCGGGCGGCGGGTGTAGTGGGAGTTCACCGCCGGCTGGCCGGTGTAGTTCGGGCCGGCGTCCGGGTCCGCGCCCAGGTACTCGTACGGGAGCTCCACCTCGGCGCGGTCGTCGCGGCCGATCCGGCGGCGGCGGCCGTCGTAGCTGAAGCCCGCCTCGCGCAGGTCCGAGGCCAGGCGGCGGCCGGCCGGCGCGCCACCCGTCAGGCGGATGCTCGCCAGGTCCAGGTCGGCGACGAAGCGGCCGCCCGGAGTGAGCCAGGACGAGGCCCGCTGCAGGACGGCCAGCTTGTCGCCCACGTAGTGCAGGCCGTGGACGCTGGTGATCAGGTCGTACCGCCGGGCCGGCTGCCACGACGTGGCCGACGCCGTCGTCAGCCGCAGCCACGGGACCGCCGGGGCGGGGTCGTACGCGTCGACCAGGTCCAGGCCCTCGATGAGCACCCGCTCGGCCAGGCCGGCGTCGGACAGCCGCGCCGCCGCCTCGATGACGGCGCGGCCGGTGCCGCAGCAGAGGTCCAGCCACGCCACCGTCTCCGGGGCGCCGGTGACCCGCAGCAGGCCGGTGAGCACGTCCGCGGGGTCGAAGCCCAGCTCACGGGCGTAGCTGTTGACGCCGGCCAGGCGCCGTTCGCGGTTCATCGCCGAGTTTGCCACCACCGCCGAACCGGCGAGCGTGTCGTCGTCGAGCAGAGGCACCGCACCATGATCGCAGGTCACCTCTGCCCTGCCAACGACGACTTTCAGTGACGGCCGCGGCCGCCGTGGTCGTCGCCGCCCTTGTCGTCGCCGCCGTGACCGCCGTGACCGCCGTGGTCGTCGCCCACGTCGTGGGACGGGCCGTCGTCGGCGCCGTGCCCGCCGCGGTCGCCGCCGTGGTCGTCGAACGTCGCCGACGTCGAGGGCGAGCCGGACGGGGAGGGCGAGTCGGACGGCGACGGCGACCCGGACGGAGAAGGACCGTCCGAAGTGGACACCGACACCGCCGGGGACGGGTTGTCGTCGCGCCGGTCCGGGCCGCTCGCCGCCAGCGCCGTCCCGCCGATCGCCAGCCCTGCCACGACCGTCGCACCCATGATGACAATCTTGCGCATTGCCAGTACACCTCCTGGTCGAAAGCAACCTTCCGACCTGAACGATGCCGGGGCGCCGGCTAGGGCGATCCTGTCGCAAGCCTAAGAATCGGTTAAGGCCAGCTATGCAACAGGCCTCAACGCCACCGTGACCCGCGCGCCGCCGCCGGGCGATCGACCGACGGTGAGGGATCCGCCGGCGGATTCGGCGGTACTGCGGGCGATGTCCAGGCCGAGCCCGGTGGATCCGGCGCCGCTCACCCCGCGGCCACCGGCCTCCGGCGGGAACCCCGGGCCCTCGTCGTCGACGACGAGCACCGCCCCGAGGCCCGACCTCCGCAGCGTCACGGCGAACCCGACGCCCTCGTCGGTGTGCGCGAAGACGTTGCCCAGCAACGCGTCCACCGTCGCCGCGAGGTCCCCGGCGGGCACCGCGACCGGCAGCGGCCCCGGTTCGGCGCTGAACGCGACCGGCCGGCCCTGGTCCTCGGCGAGCACCGTCCAGAACGCGACCCGCTCGGCGACCACGGCCGCCGCGTCGCAGGCCGGTGCGGACCGCTCGCGGCGGGCGTCCTCGATGACCGCGGTGACGGCCCGGTCGAGCGCGGCGACGTGGCCGAGCATGCGTTCGGCGTCGGCCGGGTCGCGCAGCCCCTCGGCGTCGAGGCGCAGCGCGGTCATCGGGGTCCGCATCCGGTGGGACAGGTCGGCGACCCGCTCGCGCTCCTGCCGGAGCAGGTCGCGGATCCGCCCGGCGAGCTGGTTGAGCGCGGCGGCCACGGCGCGCACCTCGGGCGGCCCGGCGGCGGCCGCCCGCCGGTCGAGGTCGCCGGCGGCGAGCCCGTCGGAGACCGCGGCCAGGGTGCGGATCGGGCGCACCACCATCACCGCGAGCCGGTCGGCCACGGCCAGCCCGAGCACCAGGAGGCCCACGCCGACCAGCGCGAGGATCAGCCAGGACCGGGTGACGCCGCGGCGCAGGTCCCGCTCGGGGACGAACGAGCGGACGACCGCGGTGCCGCCGGGCAGGCCCTGCACGGCGACGACGATCTCGCGCCCGCCGTCGTGCGTGACGGTGAAGCTGCCGTGCTGCGGCGCGAGCCGCACGGCCGGGGTGGCCGGCGCGTCGGCACCGACCGTGCTGCCGTCGGGCAGGTACACGGTGACGCCGGCCTGCTCGGCCGCGAGCCGCAGCGACTGCGGGTCGGCCGTGGCGACGATCGCGGCCACGGACTGCGCCTGGTTGATGGCGGTCGTCACGGCGCGGTCCTCGGCGACGTCCCGCAGGAGGAGCGCCAGCGGTACCAGGAAGGCCACCAGCACGACGGTCATCGCCGCCGCGACGAGCAGGGCCAGCCGCCACCTCACGGCGCGAGCCCGAACTTCACGCCGACGCGGCGCACGGTGTGCAGCCGGCGGGGCTCCTGCGCGGTCTCGCCGAGCTTGCGGCGCAGCCAGGAGAGGTGGACGTCGACGGTCTTGTCGGCGGCCGTGTACGGCACCTGCCAGACCTCGGTGAGCAGCTCGCGCTTGCTGACCACCGCGCCGGGGCGGGCGGCGAGGTAGTGCAGCAGGTCGAACTCGCGCGGGGTCAGGTCGAGCGGCGCGCCGTCCAGGGTCGCGGTGCGCCCGCGCGGGTCGATGCGCACGCCGTCGACCTCGATCGCCGGGTCCGGCTGCTCGGCGCTCGCGCCGCCGCGGCGGAGCACGGCGCGGATGCGGGCGTCGATCTGGTCGGCCCCGTACGGCTTCACCACGTAGTCGTCGGCGCCGGCGTCGAGGGCCCGGACCATCTCGCCCTCGGTGCGCCGCGCGGTGACGACGATGATGGGCACCGCGCTGACGGCCCGGAGCATCCGGAGGACCTCGCGGCCGTCCAGGTCCGGCAGGCCGAGATCCAGCAGTACCACGTCCGGCGCCTCCGCCACCGCGAGCTTCAGCCCGTCCATGGCCGTGCCGGCGGCGGCCACCACGTGGCCACGCTCGGTGAGCGCACGGACGATCCCGGTGCGGATCGTCCCGTCGTCCTCCACGATCAGCACCTTCGCCATATCGAGAGGTTAACCATCCCTTAGCGAACCGCGGTGGATAGTAGGCGCCATGGGACGACGGTGGCTCCTCGCGGGGCTGGCCTGGCTGGTGACGGCGGCACTGACGACCGCGGTGGCGATCGGCGCGGTGAACTCGCTGCGCCGCGGCATCTTCGGCCCGGCGGACGCGCCGCCGATGAGCGAGGCCGAGGTGCAGGCGCGGCTGTCCCCGTCGGCGCCGGACGGCGGCTCGCCGGCCGCGACGCAAGGCCCCACGCCCGCGCCGTCCTCGTCGGGCGGCGTCCCGTCGGGCGGCGTCCCGTCGGGCGGCGTCCCGTCGTCCCCGGCCGCTCCGCCGTCGGGCGGCGCCCCGAAGGCGTTGCCCACCGACGGCGGGACGATCGTCGCCGTGTGCGACGGCAACGGCCTGGCCCGCCTGGTGTCCTGGACGCCGCGCCCGGGCTGGGAGGCCGACCACGTGGTCGCCGGCCCGGCCCCGGCCGCGTCCCTGCGCTTCAAGGCCCGCTCCGGCGGCGGCGACGTCCGCGCGCTGATCACCTGCGCCGGCGACCAGCCCACGCTGGCCCTGACCGGCGACGACTGACCCGGCCCGGCCGGCTCGGCCGGAGCCGCCGCTGGCGGTCCACAGTGGACCAGAGCGCCTGGTGGGCGGTTCGTGGCCGTCAACCCGCGGCACGGCGCGCGGCTCGTGCTACGCGACGCCGAGCCGCTGGACCGACGACGCGCGGGTCACCGCGGCCGTGGCGAACGCCCGGATCACCGGGTGGCAGCGGGTGCCGTCGCCCGCCAGCTCGGGCTGGAACAGCGTGCCGACCAGGAACGGGTGGCCGTCGAGCTCGGCGACGCGCACCTCGCCCGCGTCGTCGTGGCCGGTGAAGCGCAGCCCGTGCGCGGACAGCTGCGGCAGGTAGGCGTGGTCGAGGCCGTACGCGCAGTGGTACCGCTCGACCGAGCGCTCCACGCCGAAGGTCCGCTCGGCGAGCGAGCCGGGCGCCAGGGTCACCGCGCCCTCGTGGCCGACGAGCGAGCAGGACAGCGCGACGATGACCGGGCGGGCGCCGTCCGGGTCCGACTCGGCGTGGCCGGCGTCGGGCAGGCCGCAGACGTCGCGGGCGAACTCCAGCAGCAGGTGCTGGAAGCCGCCGCACGTGCCGAGGAACGCGACGCCCTCCTCCCGGGCCACGCGCACGGCGTGCAGGGCGCCGGCCTCGCTGCGGTACGGGCTGCCGGGCAGCAGCCAGATGCCGTCGAACCGGGCCAGGTCGGTGGCCTCGGCCTCGTCGGTGCCGACCCAGTACGCGTCGAGCGCCAGGCCGTGCTGCTCGCGGAGCACGTCGATCAGGCCGGGGATGCGGGTGTGGGAGCGCACGTGCGGGGAGCGGTCACCGACGAGCGCCACGCGGGCGGTTCGAGTCATGTCAGCAGCCTGCCCGGCCTGCGTACATCAGTCCAACGAACATTCGTGGTGATCCGATCAGCAATACTGATGTCGTGGACCCTCACCTGCTGCGGACGTTCGTCGCGGTGGCCCGCCTCGGGTCGTTCTCGGCCGCGGCGAGCGAGCTCGGCTACACGCAGTCGGCCGTGTCGCAGCAGATCGCGGCCCTGGAGCACGACCTCGGCGCGACCCTGCTGCTGCGCCGCCCGGTCCGCCCGACCGACGCGGGGGCCCGGCTGCTCGAGCACGCCGGCCCGATCCTGCTGCGGCTCGGCGCCGCTCGGGCCGACGTGGCGCGCCTCTCCGGTCCGCCGTCCGCATCGGTGGCACTGCAGGTGACCCCGCTCGCCGCCCTCGACGCCCCCGCCCTCGCCGCGGCCGGCCGGTCGATGCCGCGGGTGGCGCTGACCGTCGGCGTGGCTGCCCGCGACGAGGTGGCGGCGGCGGTCGCGACCGGCGCCGCCGACCTGGGGCTGCTCGACGGCGTGACCGCGCCGAGCGACCCGCTGCCGCTGCCGGACGCCGGCCCGCTCACCACCCGCACCGTGGCCGAGGAGCCGGTCGTGGTCGCTCTCGCCGCCGGCCACCCGCTCGCCGGGCGCCGCTCGGTGCGGCTGGCCGACCTGGCGGACGCCCGCTGGCTGGACGCGCCGGCGGTCGCCACCCCGCTGCCGCAGCTGCGCGCGCTGGCCCGCGCCGAGGGGTTCCGCCCGGGCCTGACGTACAGCGGCAGCGACCGGGCGACGCTGCTCGCCCTGGTCGCGGCCGGCGCCGGCCTGGCTTTGCTCCCCGCGTCGGTGGTTGCCGAAGTGCCCGCGGTCGGCGTCGCCGAGCCGCGGCTGGTGCACCGCACCGAGCTGGTCCACGGCTCGCTGACGGCCGCCGCCCGCGCGTTCGTCGCGGCCTGGGGCCACTGACCGCGGGGTGCCGCCCGCCGCGCGCGGGCGCTCAGCGACCGCCGGCCAGCCGGAGCAGGGCGCGATCCTGGCCGGGCGGGGCGACGACGGCGATCCCGGCCGGCGGGCTCGCCGCCGCCCGGGTGACCGAGGGCACCGAGACGCTCGGCAGTCCGTACGCGCTGGCCGGCACCGCGCAGCGCAGCGTCTCCCGGCGCCAGGCGTCCTTGTCGGCGAGGCTCAGCTCGCGCGGGTGGCCCGGCCCGCCGGCCGGCAGCACCAGCCACGCGTCGTCGCCGAGCAGGTCGAGCAGCTCGCCGCGCCAGGCCGCGAGCCGGGCCCGGGCCCCGTCCTCGGTCGCCGCGTCGACGCCCGCCCCGAACCGGAACCGGCCCTCGACGTCGGCGGCCAGCGCCCGGGGATGCGCCTCGATCCACTTGCCGTGCGCCCGCCACGCCTCGGCCGCCTGCACCTGGCGGAAGGCGAGCAGCAGCGGATCGGGATCGTCCCAGGTGGACAGCGTGACCGCCGAGACGGGGAGGCCATAGCGACCGGCTTCCCCCTCGGTGCCGCCAAGGCAGACCAACCGCCGAGGAAGGCGATCCGGACCGTCCGGCAGGAGCACGTCCCCGACGCGGGCGAGCGTGCCGGCGTCGGCGGTGATCCAGCCGACGGTGTCGAACGACGGGGCGAGCGGCAGGACACCCTCGGTGGGGACGGCGCCGTGGGTCGGGCGCAGCCCGAACAGCCCGCAGCAGGAGGCGGGCACCCGGATCGACCCGCCGGTGTCGGTGCCCAGCCCGACGTCGGCGTGCCCGGTCGCGACGGCCGACGCGGGCCCGCTGGACGAGCCGCCGGTGACCCGGTCGGGCGCGGCCGGGTTGGGTGGGGTGCCGTAGTGGACGTTGGTGCCCGAGAGCGAATACGCCAGCTCGTCGGTGTGGGCGATGCCCTGCACGACGGCGCCGGCGGCGCGCAGGCGGGCGACGGCCGGCGCGTCCTCGTGGGCCGGCAGCGCCTCGGCCAGCCAGGCCGGGTTGCCGCCGCCGACGGCGAACCCGGTGACGGCGAACAGATCCTTGACCGCGATGCGCAGCCCGTCGAGCGGGCCGTGGCCGGTCGCGGGGGCCAGCGGCATACCCTTGACGCGCCACACCGTGGGGTCCGCACTCATGCGCAAGAGGGTAGTCCTCCGCGGTCACCAGGTGGGCTCACCGGCGAACGTGGCTTTTGCGAGCGCGTTCTGGCCGCTGCCGTTGGGGTGGAAGAAGTCCTGCGCGGCGAGCATGTCGACCCCGAACGCGACCCGGTGCGCGGCCCCGCCGTCGCTGCGGCACCGCGGCCCGTAGGCCTTGCAGGCCGCGGCGAGCTGCGCGTTGTACTCGTCGACGCGGTCCGCGAACGCCCGCCGCCGGTCCTCGTCCGCCCGGGCCGTCGAGGTCGGGTTGGCCAGCAGGGCCGGGCAGGCCCCGAGCGACCAGGCCTTGACGGCCACCTGGCTGGTGTGGGCGATCTCCCAGACCCGGTAGATGTCGGGCAGGCTGACGACGAGCACGCGGGCCGCCGTCGGCTTGAGGACGGCGAGCCCCTCGTCGATCTGCCGCCGGAAGGTCTCGGTGGGGGTCATGTCCTCGATCCGCCCGCGGCAGGCGTCGTTGGCCCCGATGAGCACGGTGACGTACCGCGCCCCGTCCCGCACGGCCTCCCGCGCCTGCCCGGCGAGCGCGTCGGCCCGCGCGTTCCCGGCCGCGTGGTTGCGGCCCCGCAGCCCGGGGTCGGTCTTGCGCAGCCGCCGGTAGTGGCTGTCCACGCGGGTGCCGTCGCCGGTCGACCAGGAGTTGCGGGGGCACGGCACGGGCGCGAGACACGACGCGAACCCGGCGGTGATCGAGTCGCCGAGGGCCGCCATGACCGCGATCCCGCTGCCGCTGCGGGAGGGGTCCGGATCCGGTCCGGACCCGGCGGCCCCGTCACAGGCGATCGCGAGCCCGGCGAGCAGCCCGAGCACGCCCATCCAAAGCCGCTCTCGCCGCACCCTCCGAACCCAACCCGTCACGATGGGTCATGATATCGCCATCCGTGAATCTGGGACCCCCCTCATTCGGGGCCCGCCACCCCTAAAAACGCCGGGCGAGGACCTGCCCGGGCCAGGACGACCCGTCCGGCAGCGCCACCGTGAACGGGTCGGTGGCCGTGAATCCCTGGCGTTCGTACCAGGCGACCAGAGCGCGATCGTCCCCGGCGTAACAGTCCACCCGCAGCGCCGCCACCCCGCGGGCCACCGCCAGCCGCAGCGCGTGGTCCAGCAGCGCCGTCCCCAGGCCCGCGCCCCGGTGGGCCCGGTCGGTGACCAGGAGGTTGACGTAGAGTTCCGGGTCCGCGGCCGCCGGGACGTAGTCGGGGGCCGCGCCCACCGCCAGCGCGCCCACCGGACGGCCGGCCAGCTCGGCCAGCCACAGGCCGCCCGTGCAGGCCCAGGACGTGAGCTGCGCGCGGCGGCGCGGGTTGGCCGAGTGCGGCGACGTGCCCCACTGGCCGGTCCGGCCCAGCGACACCAGCCACCGCGTCGCGCCGTCCAGCATCGCCAGGACCGCCGGGACGTCCGGCAGGCCGGCCGGCCGCACGGACGGCCCCGGCGGCGACGTCGGGAGCTCCAGCTCCAGTTCGTCGTGCAGGGCGATGCCGTAGGAGCCGGTGACCGGAATCGCCGGTTTGTGGTGGCGGGCCCGGTCCACGGCGCCCGGGCGGACGTGCGCGATGCGCATGCCGCGGCGCTGGTAGAAGCGCAGGGCGTCCAGGTTGTCGTTCGTCGTGATCAGCCAGACGCGGCGCAGGCCCGCGGCCGCCGCCAGGTCGCGAGCGGCGGCCAGCAACGCCGTTCCGGCACCGATTCGGCGGACGAGGGTGTCAATGGTCACGACCTCCAGGCCCCCCGGACCGGCCGCATATGTGAGCAAACCGACCGGGCCGGTGTCGTTTTCGGCGACGAGCGCGGGGAGTTCGGCGGCATTTCGGATCCGATCTCCCGTCACGACCGTGGTGGCACCGTAGGATGCCGTCAGGATGCTGCTGATCCAGGGCAGATCCGTCCCGGTTCCCGATCGCACGAACACCCGCGCGACCTTACTTCACAAAAGACGGTCGAATGGGGCATCACGGCGATCGACTTTTACGGATTCTGGCAAATTCGCGACACTCCACTTCGCGTTCGGCTTTGTCATGATGACCGTGGGCACTTCCAGGGGGAGAGGGCACGAGTTGGACGCACTCGAGCAGGCGCACCGGCGCGGCCGGGTCGTCGGCGTCCTCGCCCTGATCCTGGTCCTGCTGTTCGGGGCCACCATCGGCGCCTCGTTCGGTCATTCCGGCGCGGGCCATCACCTGCTCGGCCAGGCCGCCAACCACGAGGCGTGGTCCGGCGGGCCCGACGAGCAGCACCCGCTGGTGCTGCACACCGAGGGCGAGCAGGTCGAGACGCCCGACGCCGACGGCACCGCCGTCGCCCACAGCACGTCCCTCACGTTGCCGACCCTTCTGGTCGTCCTCCTCGACGACCGGCCCGCCGGTGGCCGCGCGGCACCGGCGCCACAACGGGCCGAACTGCAGGTCTGGCGCACGTAGATCGCTCCCCCCACCCCGTCGTTGTTGTTGGGCAGATCGAGACGGTTGGAGTGATGTCCATGTCCGCATCCGCGGACTTCCCATGCGTGCGCTCGGTCATCCTGACCGGCGCTTCCCGAGGGCTGGGTGCAGCCCTGTTCCAGACTTTGCAGGCCGACGGCGCTCGCGTCCTCGGCCTCGCTCGTACGTTCCCCGCCGATCAGCAGGCCCTCGCAGCGCAGCGACCGGCCTCGATCCGGCTACTGGCGACCGATCTCGGTGACACCGGGACCGGCGACGTCAGCCCCGACGGACTCGGGCTGGCCGGCGGCGGCCTCCCGGCGGCGGCCGACCTCACCGCCTTCGTCAACGAGCCGGGCGAGCCCGGGCCGGCCGACGAGATCGTGCTCCTGCTCAACGCCGCGACGATCGAGCCGATCGCCCTCGCCGGCAGCCTGCCGCCGGAGGCGGTGCTCGCCGCGGTCAACCTCAACCTCGTTGCCCCCATCCTGCTCACCAACCTGTTCCTGGCGGCTTTCCGGAACAGCGAGGCGCGGCTGCGCATCGTCTACGTCGCCTCGTCGGCGGCACACCGGGCGTACCCCGGCTGGGCGACGTACTGCGCCACCAAGGCCGGGGCCGAGGCGTTCATGCGCTGCGTCA
This sequence comes from Dactylosporangium sucinum, assembly GCF_014647515.1. Lineage (GTDB taxonomy): Bacteria > Actinomycetota > Actinomycetes > Mycobacteriales > Micromonosporaceae > Dactylosporangium > Dactylosporangium sucinum. The sequence goes on from NZ_BMPI01000003.1 coordinate 42,254, forward strand.
GCGAGGCGGCGATCCGTCCGTGCGAGGTCGAGCTGGTCGACCCCGGTGCGATGGAGACGCAGATGCAGCAGGCGCTGCGCGACCGGGGCAACGGGCTGCCCGGACACGCCCGCCTGGTCGAGCGGCACCGGGTCGGCGACATCGGCGACCCGCTCACGGTGGCGAAGGGCATCATCGACCGCCACTTCCCGCCACTCGTCGCGGTGGCGTAGCCCCACCGGGCCGGCGGGACACCATGTGTGGCCGTCCGGCCCGGCGGGTACCGTCACCGCATGCCTGAAGCGCCGCCCGTGTTCGTCGTCATGGGGGTCGCCGGGACCGGGAAGACCACGGTCGGCGCCCTGCTCGCGGGCCGGCTGGGCTGGGTCTACGCGGAGGCCGACGACTTCCATCCACCCGCGAACGTCGCGAAGATGTCGGCCGGTCAGCCCCTCACCGACGCCGACCGCCGCCCCTGGCTGGACGCCATCGGCCGGTGGATCGACGAGCGCGCCGCGGCCGGCGAGCCGGGCGTCGTCACCTGTTCCGCGCTGAAGCGCTCCTACCGCGACCAGTTGCGCGCCGGCCGCCCGCAGGTGCGCGTGGTGTTCCTGGACGGCTCCCGCGAGCTGATCGCGCGCCGGCTCATCGCCCGCCACGGCCACTTCATGCGCGTGGACATGCTCGACAGCCAGTTTGCCGACCTGGAGCGGCCCGAGCCGGACGAGGCCGTGACCGCGGTGTCGGTCGAGCCGTCGCCCAACGAGATCGTCGAGGCGGTCCTGAAGGCGCACCCCGACGCGGGCTAGCGCAAACCTGCCCCGGATTGCCCGGATTCGCGGTGCAATGGGAATCATGGGGTGGCTGTCCCGCTGGATCGGCAACCGCGCGGTCCGCACCAAGGTGCTCTTCGTCGTCGCCGTGCTCGGCGCGGTCGCGCTCGGCACCGGCGCGCAGTCGGCGGTGCGCATGCGCGAGATGAACCAGGAGGCCCAGCTGCTGTACCACGAGGGCCTCGTCCCCCTCCAGCGGATCAACGAGGTGCTGTACGCCCTCTTCGACGTCCGGGTCAACGTCCTCAACCACGGCATCTCGGACGGCAGTGCCGCGACGGCCCGCTACGAGCAGCTCATCGAGGCCGGCTACGACTCGTTCGACGACCGCCTGGCGATCTACGAGGCGAACGCCGGTGCGTCCGAGGAGATGTCCGGCGAGCTGCGCCAACTCTTCGACCGGTACCGCACGGTGATCGACGGCGAGTTCCTGCCCGCCAGCCGCCGGGGCGACGACGCCGAGCTCGCCCGGATCCACGACGAGGTCACCGGCCCGCTCGTCACCGAGGCGGTCGACGTCGTGGTGCGCATCGGCGCCGCCGAGCGGGCCGTGGCGCAGCACCGGCTGGGCGCGACCCACGACGCGTACCGCTCGGCGCAGGTCTGGACCTGGTCGCTGCTCGGCACCGGCCTGCTGCTGGCCGTGGTCGTCGCACTGCTCGTCGCCGGCCAGCTGGTCCGGGCCGTGCGCCGCGTGTCGCACGTCGTGGCCGGCCTGGCCGTCGGCGACCTGACCCGCACCGCCGACGTCACCAGCCGCGACGAGCTGGGCCGGATGGCCGGCGAGCTGAACACAGCGACCGGCCGGCTGCGGGCGTCGATGGCGGCCGTGGAGGAGAACAGCCACGCCCTCGCCGGGGCGGCCCAGGAGCTGTCGGCGGTGAGCAACGACATCGCGGCGACCGCCGAGCGCGGCAGCGCCCAGGCGGCAACCGTGTCGGCGGCCGCCGGCGAGGTCTCCGGCAACGTCCGGACGGTCTCGGCCGGCACGGTGGAGATGGGCTCGGCGATCGCCGAGATCGCGCGCAGCGCCGCCGAGGCCGCCCGGGTCGCCGGGGCCGGGGTGAGCGGCGCCCGGACGGCCGGCGAGACGATCGCCGAGCTCGGCCGGTCGAGCGCGGAGATCGGCACCGTCCTGCGGACGATCACCGCGATCGCCGAGCAGACCAACCTGCTCGCCCTGAACGCGACGATCGAGGCGGCCCGGGCCGGCGCGGCCGGCAAGGGCTTCGCGGTCGTGGCCGGCGAGGTCAAGGACCTGGCCCAGGAGACGGCCCGGGCGACCGGCGACATCTCGGCCCGCATCGACGCGATCCAGGGCGCCGCCGCCGCGGCCGCGACCGCCGTCACCCGGATCGCCGACGTCATCACCGAGACCAGCCAGCACTCGACCACGATCGCCGCGGCCGTCGAGGAGCAGAGCGCGACGACGGCCGAGATGACCCGCAACGTCGCCGAGGCGGCGGGCGGCGCCGACCGGATCGCCGGCACCGTCGGGTCGCTCGCCGAGGCGGCCCGGCTGACCTCGGCCGGCGTCACGCAGGCCCGGGCCGCGGCCGAGGATCTCGCCCGGATGTCGGCCGAACTGCGCGGCGTGGTGTCCCGGTTCCAGCTCGTCTGACCTATTTCCGGAATCGCCGCGGGACAATTCTCCGAACGGTGGACCGGGACGCACCCGAATTGCGCCGCTCCCGGAACGCTCGGGGGGTGAATTCCGGAAGTATTGCGCCGCTTTTCCGGCCGGACCGAATTGCTTCGACCGGGTCCGGAAATGCATTCAGCGGTCGCCGCGCAGCTTTCCGTATACGAGCACGTCGCGCCACGTCCCGTCGCGGAAGTCCGCCGAGCGCAGGATGCCCTCGCTGAGGAAGCCGACCTTCTCCAGGGCCTTCTGCTCGGCGATGTTCTCCGGCTGGGTCCGCGCCTCGATGCGCGGCGCCGGGCTCGTCGCGAACAGGTGGTCGCACAGCAGCGTCTGGGCCCGCCAGCCGACCCCGCGGCCGCGCCACTCCGGCAGCAGGACGATGCCGATGCTCCAGTACCGCGACAGCCCCGCCCCGACCGCCTCCCAGCTCACGAAGCCGGCCGCGGTCTCGTCGGCCTCGACCATCAGCCGGCCGTCGTCGGCGCCGAGGTACCCGTCGTCGGCGAACCGCCGCGCCGGCCCCGACGGGTCGTGATAGCCGGTCCACGCCGCCCCCGCCAGCCCCGGCTCGGTGACGAACCGGCGGAACATCGCCAGATCGCCCTCGACCACCGGCCGCAGCCGCACCCAGGTCTTCGTCACCACGCCCCACCTCGCTCGCCGGACAAGATCGCCCGCCATCCTCGCCGATGAACGCGGGGAAAGCCATCCGGCGACCGCCCGCGATCGCATGGACGGCCGTCGGGCGCCGGTCGGGACGACCGCCCGCGATCGCGCCACGCTACCGTGTGTCGCCATGGCCGTCGATGTCTTCACGCACATGTTCGCCGTCGCCGCCGACCCGGACGCGGTCCACGCCCACCTCGCCGACCCCGAGTCGTACGTCGGCCTGTCCCCGCTGGTCGTCGAGGTCCGCGACATCGAACGGGACGGCGACACGGTGCGGTACACGGCGGTCGAGCGCTTCGGGCTCTACCGCAACCGCATCCGGGTCACCATGACGCTCGCCGAGCGGCAGGTGACCAGCGAGGTCGTCAGCCCCGGCCGGGTCCGGCTGCGGGCGGTCGTCGACCTGGCGCCGGACGGCGACGGCACCGAGGTCACCGAGACGGTCACCGTCACGTCGCCGGCGCTGCTGCGCCGGTTCGTCAGCGGCCAGGCCCGCTCGGTGCAGCTGCGGCGGGCCGCCGAACTGGCCCGCCGGTTCTCCTCATGAGGTCCGCAGGTGCGGCGCGATCTCCTGCCGGACGAGCTCGAACGAGCGGATGCGCGCCTTCAGGTCGTACACCATGCAGGTCAGCATGAACTCGTCCGCCTGCGTCTGTTCCAGCAGCTCCGTGAGCTGGCGGCGGGCCGTCGCGGGCGAGCCCAGGGCCTGCCCGGCCCGCCGCTCCAGGACGAACTCGCGCTCCCGCGGCGTGTACGGGTAGGCGGCCGCCTCCTCCGGCGTGGCGAGCGCCTCCGGGCGGCCCGAGCGCAGCCGCAGGAACGACAGCGAGGCCGGCCCGGCCAGGAACTCGGCCTCCTCGTCGGTCTCGGCGACGGTCGCGCTGACGGCCACCATCGCGTACGGCCGGTCGAGCACCTCCGACGGGCGGAACGTGCGCCGGTACAGCTCCAGGGCGGGCAGCGTGTTCTGCGAGCTGAAGTGGTGCGCGAACGCGAACGGCAGGCCCATCAGCCCGGCGAGCTGCGCGCTGAACCCGCTGGACCCGAGCAGCCACACCTCCGGCCGTTCCCCGTGGCCCGGGGACGCCAGGATGCGTTCGCCGCCCGTGAAGTACCCGATGAGCGACTGCAGCTCCTCGGGGAAGTTCTCCGCCGACAGGCCCTCCATCGTGCGGCGCAGGGCGAGCGCCGTGTACTGGTCGGTGCCGGGCGCGCGGCCGATGCCCAGGTCGATGCGGCCCGGGTGGAGCGCCTCCAGGGTGCCGAACTGCTCGGCGACCACCAACGGCGCGTGGTTGGGCAGCATCACGCCGCCGGAGCCGACCCGGATCGTCGTGGTGGCGGCGGCGAGGTGCGCGAGCAGCACCGCGGGTGAGGAGCTGGCGATGGCCGGCATGTTGTGGTGCTCGGCGACCCAGAAGCGCCGGTATCCCAGCGCCTCCGTGCGCCGCGCCAGCTCGGTGGTGAATCGCAGCGCCTCGCCGGCGGAGCCGTTCGCGGCCACGGGCGCGACGTCGAGGACGGAAAGCGGAAGCTCGGTCACAAACCATGGTCAACACCGCGGACCCGGCGGCTATTCCCCTACGCTGCGGCGGACGGGTGATGTGCGGGCGAACGCGCCGGAGCCGGTGGAGCAGCCCAGCGCCAGGCGAGCCACACGATCGACGCCGTGGCGGCGATCTCGAACACGCTGTAGAAGACGTAGTACGCCGTCGGCGTCCCGACGAAGAGCGTCGCGGCCTGCACGAGCGTCATGACGGCGCCGGCGACGAGGTTGGCGATCCGGTTCGCGCGGAACGGCAGCAGCAGCGACAGCAGCACCATGGCGATCGGGATCTCCATGAGCACGCCGGCGCCGAACAGGAACCCGGGCGTGATCCGCATCCCGTCGACCTCGCGGTCGAGCAGGCCGTTGAGCACGTCGGCATCCATGTGCCCGAGCACGTCGCAGTAGAGGTAGTTGAGGACGGCGAAGGTCCACAGCGCGGAGAGTCTGGTCACGGCTTCCGACGGTAGGGATCGCGCGTCCGCGGGCCCACCCTCCGCGGAGGGAACCGGCCTGGTCGCGAGAGGGAAACGCCGGCGGCGGCCGCCCGGGGACGACCGCCGCCTTCGCGATGACCTACGCGTGCCGCCCGCGTGACCGGGCGAACACCGGCGCCAGGCTCAGCACCAGCCCGACCACCGCCACCACGGCCACCAGGTCGATCCCCGGCCGGTAGTGCGCGAACGAGGCCGCCACCCCCGACACCAGCGCCGTCACGAGGGCCAGGACGAGCGCCGCCCCGACCTGCCCCGACGTCTGCACCAGCCCGCTGGCCAGGCCCTGCTCGCTGTCCGCGATCCCGTCCGTGGCCTGGGCCATGATCGCGCTGAAGCCGAACGCGAAGCCGCCACCCAGCAGCAGCATCGTCGGCAGGGTCGACAGCAGGTAGGCAGGGCGGTCGCCCGCCGTGAGCAGGAACCAGCCGTAGCCGAGGCTCATCGACAGCATCGACGAGACGATCAGCGGCCCCGTCCCGTACCGCGTGACCAGCCGTCCGACGAACGGCGACGCGAACGCCACCAGCAGGCCCGCCGGCAGCAGCGCCAGTGCCATCCGCAGCGGGGACCAGTGCAGCACGTCCTGGAGGTACAGCGTCATCATGAACTGGAAGCTCAGGTAGGACCCGAAGAGCGCCACCATGCTCACGTTGGCCCGCACGATCGCGCCCACCCGCAGGATGCCGAGGCGGATCAGCGGGTGCGGCACCGTCAGCTCCACGAGCACGAAGCCGGCCAGGAGCAGCGCCGCGACCACGGCCGAGCCGATCGTCACCGGGTCCAGCCAGCCGCGCGCGGGCGCGGACACCACGGTGTAGACGGCCAGGAGCATGCCGCCGACGAGGGTCACCGCGCCGGCCAGGTCGTGCCCGCCCTCCGCGGCCGGGCGGTCCCGCGGGATGAGCAGCGCGCCGGCCACGAGCGCGCCGATCGCGATCGGCACCGGGATGAGGAACGTCCAGCGCCAGCCGACGCTGGTGAGCAGGCCGCCGAGGATGAGCCCGGAGGAGTACCCGCTCGCGCCGAACACCGAGAACACCGACAGCGCCCGGTTGCGCGCCGGCCCCTCCGGAAACGTCGTGGTGAGGATGGACAGGGCGGTCGGCGCCGTGAAGGCCGCGGCGAGCCCCTTCACGAACCGCGTGGCGATGAGCAGCGTCCCGTCGTCGACCAGCCCGCCGACGAGCGACGCCACCGCGAACACCCCGAGCGCGACGAGGAAGACCCGCCGCCGCCCGAGCAGGTCCGCGGTGCGCCCGCCGAGGAGCAGCAGGCCGCCGTACCCGAGCACGTACCCGTTGACGATCCACTGCAGGGAGGTCGTCGACAGCCCGAGCTCGGCGCCGATGGAGGGCAGTGCCACGCCGACCATCGAGACGTCGAGCGCGTCGAGGAAGAGCACCGCGCACAGCACGGCGAGCACGCCCCACAGCCGGGTGGGGTTGACCGGTGGGGCCGCGGCTTCCGCACGAACCCCCGTGAGTGTCGTAGTCACGGTTGGCGACACTAGATGCACGCGCATCCAATGTCCACGCACAAGATGCTCAAGCATTTAATGCTCGCGCATTTTCACCCGGCGAGGAGTAGGATGCGGCGCATGACGTCGGAGGGGGTGCTGGTCGAACGCTGGCGTTCCCTGCTGACCAGCTACAACGAGGTGGCCGGCCACCTGGAGCGCGCCCTGCAGGACCGGCACGGCCTGACCCTGAGCGAGTTCGAGATCCTCGATCGTCTCATCGCGCAGGAGTGTGAGAAGCGCCGCATGCAGGACCTGGCCGCCGACATGTACCTCAGCCAGAGCGCCCTGTCCCGCGCCGTCGCCCGCCTGGAGAAGGCCGGCCTGGTCGAGCGCGCCCTGTGCGAGGCCGACCGCCGCGGCGTCTTCGTGAAGATCACCGAGCCGGGCCTGGCCCGCCACACCGCGGCCCGCGCCACCCACCTGGCGATCCTGGCCGAGCACCTGCAGCCGGCATAGCGACTCGGGCCCGCCCGGTTCGGCCCGGTTCAGCCCGGTTCGGCCCGGTTCGGCGAGTTGACCTTGGTGGATCACCGTCGCCGGGGCGACCGAAACCCACCAAGGTCAACTCGACCTGGGAGCCGCGCGGGTCACCCGGTCTCGCCCCACAGCCGGAGGCGGGCCATACCGCCGTCGGGGTACACGTCGAGGCGCACGTGGGTGGCCGCGCGGGTGGCGTCGACCCGGAACCGGTGCCGGGTGTCGGGCTGCAGGCGGGTGCGCGGCAGCAGGTCGAACCAGTCGGCCTGGTCCGTCGTGCCGCGCAGCCGGGCCCAGCCGGGCGCGTTGCCCTTGAAGTGGGTGGTGTCCAGCTCGGCCAGCCGGACCCGCCCGGCGGCGGCGAGGCGGACCAGCACCCAGTCGTTGCCGTCGTCGCGGCGGCGGGCCGTCTCCCAGCCCTCGCCCATGATCCGGGCCTGGCCGGGCAGGATGAGGTTGTTGGGGGAGCCGTAGAACCGGTTGCTGCAGTCCACGACCAGCCCGCCGAGCTCCAGCGCGGCCAGGTCGACCGTCATGCCGTGCAGCAGCGCCGGGTCGGGCACGACCGTGCCGTGCACGCGCAGGCGGGCCACGCCGCCGTCGGGGTAGATGTTGAGCCGCACGTGGGTGACGCGCGGGCCGGGCGTGACCTCGAACGGGTTCTGCGTGTCGCCGCGCACCGGCGAGCGGGGGACGAGCGGCACCCATTCCGCGAGCGCCAGCTCCGCGGGCGACGGGTAGCCCGCCACCGCGCAGCCGTCGACCGAGACGTACGGCGGGAAGTTGCCCGTGAAGTGCGCGGTGTCGACGACCACGCCGTGGACCACGCCCGGCGCGCCCAGCCGGACGACCGCCCAGTCGTGGCCGGGCTCGCGCCGGCGGCGGGTCTCCCAGCCGTCGTAGACCTTCCCCTTGGGGCCGTACGTCCAGGTCTCGAACGTCGACGGGTCGGGGTTCACCAGGTTGTCGCGGGCGGCGAAGAACTCGTCGTTGGCGTCGACCACGCCACCGCCGAGCAGTCGCGAGGCCAGGTCGGGCAGCTCAGTGAACGTCACGGCGCAGGAACCTCCCTCGTGGATCATCCCCCACCGGAGCGCCCCGCAGCCAGGTGCGGTGCACCACGCCCGAGAGCGGCGTGGCGGCATAGGGCGTGACGGGATGCCGGTGGTACAGCCGGGACGGATCGACGACGAACGAGCCCGTGGGATCGAAGGCCACGAGATCCGCGTCGGCGCCGACGACCAGCCGCCCCTTGGTGCGCAGCCCCACCAGGTCCGCCGGGCCGGTCGACATCCAGCGCACGACGTCGGCGAGGGTGAAGCCGCGCTCGCGGGCCGCGGTCCACATCACCGGCAGCCCCAGCTGCAGCGACGCGATCCCGCCCCACGCCGCGGCGAAGTCGCCGGAGTCCCGCCGCTTCAGCGCGGGCGTGCTCGGCGAGTGGTCGGACACCACGATCGAGATCGTCCCGTCGGCCAGCCCCGCCCACAGCCCGTCCTGGTTGCCGGGGTCGCGGATCGGCGGGCAGCACTTGAACTCGGTCGCCCCGTCGGGGACGGCGAGCCCGTCGAGCGTCAGGTAGTGCGGGCACGTCTCGGCGCTGGCCCGCACACCGTCCTCCCGCGCCTGCCGCAGCAGCCGCAGCGCGTCGGCGGCCGACAGGTGCAGGATGTGCACCCGGGCGCCGGCGGTCGCCGCGGCCGACAGCGCGGTGCCGACGGCCGACACCTCGGCCGCCGGCGGCCGGGAGGCCAGGAAGTCGGCGTAGGCGCGCGACGGCGGCGCCGGCCGCAGCGCCGCGGGGTCCTCGGCGTGGACGACGAACAGCGCGTCGACGGCCGCGAAAGCCAGTCCGAGACCGGCCGCGTCGAGCGGCGGGAACTCGGGCACGCCGGAGTCGACGAGGAAGCTCTTGAACCCGAACACCCCGGCCTCGTGCAGCGCCGGCAGGTCGCCCGCGTTGCCGGGGACGGCGCCGCCCCAGAACCCGACGTCGACGAAGCACTGGCCGGCGGCCGCGGCCTGCTTCTCGCGCAGCGCGGCGACCGACGTGGTGGGCGGCAGCGAGTTCAGCGGCATGTCGACGATCGTCGTCACGCCGCCGGCCGCGGCCGCGCGGGTGGCGGTGGCGAAGCCCTCCCACTCGGTGCGGCCGGGCTCGTTGACGTGCACGTGGGTGTCGACGAGCCCGGGCAGCAGCGCCAGGTCGGCGAGGTCGGTGTCGCAGGGCGCGTCGTACGGCCCGATCGCCGCGATGCGCTCGCCGTCGACGGTGAGGGTGGCCGGGCGCGGGCCTTGCGGGAGGTGCACCTGCTTCGACCGCAGCGTGAAGCTCACAAGGCCTCCAGGTCCTCGATCGGATGGCCCAGGTCGTCGCGCCGCAGCGCGCCGCAGTGCAGCCCGCGGAGCAGGAAGCGGGCGATCGCCCGGGCGGTGGCCGGCTCGTCGAGGACGCCCGACGCGCGGCGGGCCAGGTAGTCGTCGAGGCGGCGGCGGGCCGGCGGCAGGCCGTCGAGGTAGAACTGGAAGGTCGCGGCGAACCGGGTGACGAGCTGCGCGGGGTGCAGGTCCCAGCCCTGGTGGAGACCGCGCTCCAGGCTGCGGCGCACCAGCCGGGCGTGCAGGTCCCAGGCCGCGTGCACCTCCTGCGGCGAGCCGACCGGCAGCACGTTGCTGGAGCCGTCGCTGACGTGCACGCCGGTGCCGGCGACCGCGACCTGCATGACCGCCTTGGCGTGGTCGGCGACCGGGTGCTCCAGCGACTGCTGGCCGGGGGCGATCCCGAGCGCGGTGCTGTAGTCGTAGGTGCCGTAGTGGAAGCCGGCGAGCCGGCCGTGCGAGCGCACGATCATCTCGGGCAGCGGCGAGCGGCCGTCGGCGCCGAGCACCGCCTGCGGGGTCTCGACCTGCAGCTCGAATCGCAGCGTGCCGTCGGCCAGCCCGTGCGCGTGCTCCAGCTGCCGGCACAGCAGCACCGCGACGTCGGCGTGCGCCGCCGAGGTCGCCTTCGGGAACGTGACGACGAACCCGGGCGGCGGCGGGCCGAGGCCGGTCAGGAACGCGTCGACGGTGCGGGCGGCCCGGTCCACGGTGGACGGTTCGAGGCTCTTGCAGCGCAGCCCGGAGAACGGCGGCGCGCCCGCGCGCAGGGCGGCCCCGGCCGCCAGCGCGTCCTGGTCCTCGGTGTCCCGGTAGCCGTAGCCGTCCTCGAAGTCGACCCGCAGGTCCTCGATCGGCTCGGCCGCCAGCTTGGCCAGCACCATGTCCACAGTGGACGCCGGGAAACCGGCCGGCGGGCCGTGGTCGCGCACGGCGTCGCGGGCGGCCGCGCCCCACGCCGCGACCGTCCCCGCGTCGAACCGGTCGGCGGGCACGTAGGCGGTGTGCACCGGCCGGCGCGCCACCACCTCGTCGACCTGGCCGGGCAGCAGCAACCGGTCGAGGTGCTCGGCGGCGGCTCGCAGCTCGTCGAGGTCCCGCTCCGACAGCGCCATCAGGTCCCCGTGAGGTGCTCGGGCCGCACCGGCACGCGCTTGAGCGGCAGGCCGGTCGCGGCGCGGATCGCGGCGACGACCGCCGGCGTCGACGAGATCGTCGGCGGCTCGCCGACCCCGCGCAGCCCGTACGGGGCCGAAGGATCGCCCAGCTCCAGCACGTCGATGCGCATCGGCGGCACGTCGAGGATGGTCGGGATGAGGTAGTCGGTGAACGACGGGTTGCGGATCTTCCCGCCGACGACCTGGATCTCCTCCATGACGGCCAGGCCGAGGCCCTGCGCGGTGCCGCCGGCGATCTGGCCGCGCACCGACTGCGGGTGCAGCGCCCGGCCGACGTCCTGCGCGGTGGCGATCTCGACGACGCGCACCAGGCCCAGCTCCACGTCGACGTCGACGACCGCCCGGTGGGCCGCGAACGCGTACTGCACGTGGGCGTCGCCCTGCCCGGTCGCCGGGTCGATCGGGAACGTCGGCCGGTGCCGCCACTCGACGGTCCGCTCGATCGGCTCGTCCGCGAGCACGTCGGCGAGGTCGGCGACCACCCCCTCGGCGGCGACGACCTTTCCGCCCTCGAGGGATGCGTCGGTGCGGCCGACGCGCCGCAGCACCTCGTCGCGCACGGCCGCGCACGCCGCCCGGACGGCGCCGCCGGTCACGTACGTCTGCCGCGACGCCGACGACGACCCGGCGCTGCCGACCGAGGTGTCGGCCGTCGCCACCGTGACCTGCTCGACGCCCAGCTCGGTGCGGGCGATCTGGGCCTGCACGGTGACCAGCCCCTGCCCGACCTCGGCGGCGGCGGTGTGCACGACGACGGCCGGCTCGCCGCCGACCACCTCCAGCCGCACGCGCGCCGTCGAGTAGTCGTCGAAGCCCTCGGAGAAGCCGACGTTCTTGATGCCGATGCCGTAGCCGACGCCCCGCCGCACGCCCTCGCCGTGGGTCGTGTTGGCCACGCCGCCCGGCAGCTCGCGCGGGTCGCCGCTCGCCCCGGCCGGCAGCGGCTCGGCCCGGACCCGGCGCAGCAGCTCGGCGACCGGCGCCGGGCCCTCGACGACCTGCCCGGTCGGCATGGTGTCGCCGGGTTCGAGGGCGTTGCGCACCCGCAGCTCGACCGGGTCGAGGCCGAGCCGCTCGGCCAGCTTGTCCATCTGCGACTCGTAGGCGAAGCAGGCCTGCACCGCGCCGAAGCCGCGCATCGCACCGCAGGGCGGGTTGTTCGTGTAGACGGCGTAGCCGTCCATCGTCACGTTGGGCACCCGGTACGGCCCGACGCCGAGCGTGGTCGCGTTGGCGACGACCGCCATCGACGTGGACGCGTAGGCGCCGCCGTCGAGCACGATGCGGGCCTTCACGTAGACCAGCTTGCCGTCCTCGTCGGCGCCGTGCTCGTAGGCCAGCTTCGCCGGGTGCCGGTGCACGTGCCCGAAGAAGGACTCCTCCCGGGAGTACACCATCTTCACCGGCCGCCCGGTGTGCAGGGCGAGCATGCAGGCGTGGACCTGCATCGACACGTCCTCGCGCCCGCCGAACGCGCCGCCGACGCCGGCCAGGCTGAGCCGCACCTTGTCCGGCGGCAGCCCGAGACAGTCGGCGACCTGCCCGAGGTCGCCGTGCAGCCACTGGGTGGCGACGAACAGGTCGACGCCGCCGTCCTCGGCCGGGATCGCGAGGCCGGACTCCGGCCCGAGGAAGGCCTGGTCCTGCATGCCGACCTCGTACTCGCCGGTGACCACGACGGGTGCGGTCGCATCCGGGTCGCCCTTGCGGATCGGCACGTGCCGCAGCAGGTTGCCCGCCTCGTGCACCCGGTCGGTGGCGGGGTCGAGCGCTATCTCGCCGTCGACGACGGGCGGCAGCACCTCGTACTCGACCACGATCCGGGCCGCGGCCCGCCGCGCCGTCTCCGGGTGGTCGGCGGCGACGATCGCCACCGGCTCCCCGGCGTAGCGCACCTGGCCCATCGCGAGCACGGGCTGGTCGCGGTGTTCCAGGCCGTACCGCTTGTGCCCCGGAACGTCGTCGGCGGTGAGCACGGCGTGGACCCCGGTGGTCGCAACCGCCCCGGTGAGGTCGACGCGCACGATCCGGGCCCGCGGGTGCGGGCTGCGCAGGGTCGCACCCCACAGCATCCGGTCGGCCCACAGGTCCGACGAGAACGCGAACTCCCCGGTGACCTTGAGCGTGCCGTCCGGCCGCACCGGCGAGGCCCCGATCCCGGCCCTGCTCCCTTGCTCGGTCGCCGTAGTGCCCATCGCGCTCATCCCCCCACCCCCTCCGCGTCGATCTTGCACTTGTGGTGCCTGACAAACCCGGACATTCGCGGAGCGTCCTGGCACCACAACTGCAAGATCGACGCGGGGGTCATCGGGGCTCCCGGAGGGTGCGGGCGGACCTCGCCAGGGCGGCGGCCACGGTCGGTTCGTCCACCGTGGACAGGGCGCCCTCCTGGACCACGGCGCGGCCGCCGACCAGGAGGAGGCGCAGCGGGGCCTGCGGGCCGAAGACCAGGGCCGCGACCGGGTCGGCGATGCCGGCGTGGCCGAGGCCGTCGAGCCGCCACAGCGCCACGTCGGCCAGCTTGCCGGGCTCCAGCGAGCCGAGCTCGTCGGCGCGACCCAGGCAGCGGGCGCCGCCGATGGTGCCCAGCGCCAGGGACTCGCGGGCGGTCAGGGCGGCCGGGCCGCCGCGCAGGCGGGCGAGGTACAGCGCCTGGCGCAGCTCCGGCCCGAGCTGGCCGGCCTCCTGGGAGGCGGCGCCGTCGACGCCGAGGCCGACCGGCGCGCCGGCGTCGAGGAGGGCCCGGACCGGGGCGATGCCGGCCCCGAGCCGGCCGTTGGAGCTGGGGCAGTGGGCCACGCCGGTGCCGGTCGCGCCGAGCTTGGCGATCGCGCCGTCGTCGAGGTGCACGGCATGGGCCAGCCAGACGTCGTCGCCCAGCCAGCCGAGCTGCTCGGCGTACTGGACCGGGGTGCAGCCGTGCACCTCCCGGCAGTACGACTCCTCCTCGATCGTCTCGGCGAGGTGCGTGTGCAGCCGCACGCCCTCGGCCCGGGCCAGGTCGGCCGCCTCGCGCATGAGGCGCGGGGTCACCGAGAACGGGCTGCAGGGCGCCACCGCGATGCGCACCATCGCGCCGGGCGAGGAATCGTGGAAGCGGTCGATCGCGGCCTTCGTCGCGGCGAGCGCGGCGTCGGTGTCCTCGACGACGGTGTCGGGCGGCAGGCCACCGTCCTTGACGGAGAGGTCCATCGAGCCGCGGCACGGGTGGAACCGCAGCCCGACCGCGGCCGCCGCGTCGATCTCGGCCGCGAGGACGTCGCCGCCCTCCCGCGGGAAGACGTAGTGGTGGTCGGTGGTCGTCGTGCAGCCCGACAGCGCCAGCTGCGCGAGCCCGGCGGACGCGGCGGCGTGCACGATGCCGGCGTCGAGACGGGCCCAGATCGGGTACAGCTCGGTGAGCCAGCCGAACAGGATCTCCTGCTGGGCCAGGCCGCGGGTGGCCCACTGGTAGAGGTGGTGGTGGGTGTTGACCAGGCCGGGGGTGGCCAGGCAGCCGGTGCCGTCGACGCGGGTGACGCCGGCGTGGCCGCCCGGGTAGGTGCCGGGGCCGACGGCCACGATCCGGTCGCCCTGGACGACGACGTGGCCGTCGGCGTACTCGGTGCCGGCGCCGTCGACGGTGGCGACCGCGCAGTGCTCGATGACGATCATGACGCCGCGGCCAGCTTGACGGCGGCCACGATGTGCTCGTAGCCGGTGCACCGGCACAGGTTGCCGGCCAGCGCCTCGCGGATGTCCGGCTCGCTCGGGCGCGGGTTCCGTTCCAGCAGATCGTGTACCGCGACGACGAGGCCCGGGGTGCAGAACCCGCACTGGACGGCGCCGGCGGCGAGGAACGCCTGCTGGACCGGGTGCAACGCCTCCGGGGCGGCCAGCCCCTCGACGGTCCGGACCGCCCGGCCCTCCGCCTGCCCGGCGGCGACCAGGCAGGAGCAGACCGGCACGTCGTCGAGGTACACCGTGCACGAGCCGCACTCGCCCTGCTCGCAGGCGTTCTTGGCGCCCGGCAGGCCGAGCCGCTCGCGCAGCACGTAGAGCAGGCTCTCGCCCGCCCACACGTCGTCGGCCCGCATCGGCTCGCCGTTGACGGTCACGTTCACCCGCATCGGTACTCCTCCCACGCCCAGCGCAGCGTCCGTCCACCGAGGACGGCGAGCGCGTGCCGCCGGTAGCCGGCGCTGCCGCGCACGTCGTCGATCGGCCGGGCCGCCGCGCCGACCAGCTCGCCGAACCGGCGCACGGTCGCCTCGGGCAGCGGCTCCCGGCTCTCCCAGGGCAGTTCGGCCCCGAACGACTCGGCCTCGGCCGCGCGCAGCGGGGTGGGGCCGGCCGAGCCGATGCCGGTGCCGACGCGCCGCTCGGCGGGGTGCAGCGCGAGCGCGAACGAGCAGACGGCGATGACCATGGCGTTGCGGGTGCCGACCTTGGCGAACTGCTGCGGCCCGCCGGACGCGGGCACGAGGAACGCGGCGATGAGCTCGTCCCGGGCCAGGGCGCTGCGCTTGGGGCCGACGAAGAAGTCCTCGACCGGGATGGTCCGCACGTGCCGCACGGACGCCACCTCGACCAGCGCGCCCGAGGCCAGCAGCGGCGGGTGGGCGTCGCCGGCGGGGGAGGCCGAGCCGAGGTTGCCGCCGACGGTGCCGCGGTTGCGGATCTGCGGCGAGCCGACCGTCCGGGCCGCCATCGCCAGGCCGGGCAGGCGGCCGCCGAGCTCGTCGATGAGGCGGCGGTACGTGACGCCGGCCCCGATCCGCAGCCGGTCGCCGTCCGCCGACCACGCCCGGAGTTCGGCGACGCGGGTGAGGTCGAGCAGGGCCGGCGGGCGGCGGCGGTCGAAGTTCAGCTCGACCATGACGTCGGTCCCGCCCGCGATCGGCACCGCGTCCGGATGCTCGGCCTTGGCGGCGAGCGCCTCGTCCCACGTGGACGGTCTCAGAAACTCCACACGACCTCCTCCGGCACCTCCACGCCGTCGCGGCGCACGACGCCCTCGATCAGCCCGTACGGCCGGTCGGCGGCGTAGTAGACCTCGTTGGGATTGTCCAGCCCGAACGGGGTCAGGTCGACGAGGAAGTGGTGCTTGTTGGGCAGCGACAGCTTCACCTCGACGACCTCGGGGCAGCGCTCCAGGACGCGGGATCCCATGCCGTACAGCGTCTGCTGCAACGCCAGGCTGTGCGTGTCGGCGAACGCCTCCACCAGCGCGCGCTTCGCCGCGCCGGGGTCGGCGCCGTCGTGGCGCCAGGTGGCGTTGACCGAGGTGGCGAGGATGCGGTCGGCGGTCTCGGGCAGCGTGGTGTAGCGGTCCTTGACGAAGCCGTGGAACTCGGAGTCGGTCGTCTTCAGCAGGACGAGATCCCTGACCCCGCTGACGGTCTGGGTCCCGTGGGGTCCGTGGTGGACGGTCGCGGTGCGGGTCTCGGCGGTCCTCTCGAAGGTGTGGTTGCCGTCGACCTTGCGCCAGAGGTACTGCTCGATGGAGACCCGGGCCTCGCGGATGCTCTCCTGGCTCGCGACGAAGTGCTCGGCGAGCCGCTGCGCGAAGGACTCGATGCTGTCGATGCCGTGCTGCCGGGCGAAGGCGTAGACGGTGTTCTTCTGGGTGTCGGTGGGCAGCACGTTGCTGTTGTCGCCGGTGAGGTGGCTCGCGGCCAGGTCGCCGCGCAGCGCGACGCTGACGTTGAGGTCGGTGAGCTCGTCGCCGCCGGGGCGGCGGTCGACCCGCACGATCCGGATCTCGGCCTTGCCGTACTGGTTGGATCCCAGCATTCAGCTCCCCCGGTAGGTCGAGTATCCGAACGGGCTCAGCAGCAGCGGGACGTGGTGGTGGCGCTCGTCGACGACGGTGAACGTGATGGCGACCTCGGGGTAGAACGCGTCGGGCCCGTGGTACGCGAGGATGTCGAAGACGAGGTGATACCGGCCGCGATCGGTCGGGCCGTCCCATCTGATCCGTCCGTCGGTGTCGGTGCGCCCGGCACCCAGGACGGTGCCGTCCTTCTCCAGGCGGATCGGCACCCCCGCGGCCGGCACTCCGCGGGCCGTGTCCAGCACGTGGGTCGAGATGCTCAAACAGTCACCAGCCGCTCCAGCCGTAGTTCGACGATCTTCCGCAGCTCGCCCCGCACGACGGTCTGCTCGGCCTCGTCGTCGTTGCGCAGCCGTCCGCGGGCCGCGGCGAGGATCTCCTCGGCCGTCCGGCCGCTGGCGAAGATCAGGAACAGGTGCCCGAACCGCTCCTCGTAGGCGCGGTTGACGTCCCGCAGCTCGTCCTCGGCACCCCGCACGCCGGACTGCTCGCGGCGCGACCAGGCGGCCTCCGGGTGCTCGCCGCCGGGTCGTTCGCCGATGCGCGGGTGGGCGTCGAGCGCCCGCCGCAGGTCGGCCCAGCCGAGGTCGTCGAACGCCGCGACTCCGGCGACGACCAGGTCGGCCGCTGTTACGTATGGCCGCCCGGCGACGACGCGGGCGGCCCAGCCGGGCGAGGCGCAGCAGGCCAGCAGGGCCTCGGCCGCAGCCTCGGGCGCCAGGTCGTTGAACCGGTCGAGCATGGCCCCCCTCTCGGTATCCTCGGCACCCTACTCCGAGGATGTTTCAAGTCCAGCCCTGCCGCGAACTGATCACGCGTCGCCGCCGGGCGGTCTGTGTCGGTGCCCGAACACTCCGATTATGCCCCTTTCGTCCGGCATGCGCCCCCGCTGTTGGGGCAACGGCTCGTGCCGCGCGGACGCGCCGCTCCGTGGCAGACTCGAACACATGGCCGATGCGTCGCTGCGTCCGGCCGTCGAGGTCGTCGCCGCCTCCGGGCGGGAGGTGCGCATCATCGACGGCCACCTGATCGAGGCCGGTGGGCCGCGCCGGCCGCTCGGGCATGACCTGCCCGAGCGCGGGGTCGAGGTCACCACCGGGCCGGACGGGTATGCCGCCCGGTGGGTGCGCAGCTCGTTCAGCCTGCCCGCGCTGGCCAGGATGTTCGCCGGCGGTGCGGCCGGCGGGGCGCTGTTCCGGCTGCTCGGGCTGCCCGGCGCGGTGCTCGGTGCGGTCGTCGCCGTGGGCATCGCCCGGTCGGCGCGGCCGTCGCCCGCGATCGACGTCGACCCGCGGGTCACCGTGGTCGAGGACGGGCCCGACCTGGTCGTCCGCAGCGCCTCGCTGCCCGCGTTGATGCTCACCGTCATGCAGCTGACCGGGGCCGAGGGGCCCGTCACGGTCAGCCCGGCGGTCGTCGCGGACCGGTCGCCCGGCGTGCGCCTCGACGACGTCGGCGGGCTCGAGGACGTGGTCGCCCAGTTCCGCGACGTGGCCGTGTCGTTCCGCCATCCGGACGTCATGGCCCGCTGGGGCGCGACCCGCCCGCAGGGCATCCTGCTCTACGGGCCGCCCGGCACCGGCAAGACGATGCTCGCCCAGGCCCTCGCCAACGAGATCGGCGGCGAGCTGCGCGAGATCCGCACCCCCGAGATCCTCGACAAGTGGGTCGGCAACTCGGAGAAGAACATCCAGCGGATCTTCGCCGAGGCCCGCCACCTGCGCGAGCCGACCGTCCTGCTGTTCGACGAGTTCGACTCCATCATCACCTACACGGGCCAGGCCTTCGACGCCGCCGGGCAGATGATCAACGCGGTGGCGGGCATCTTCAAGCAGGAGATGAACACGCTCATCGCGGAGAACCCCAACGTGATCGTCGTGGCCACGACGAACTTCCCCGACCGCGTGGACGCCTCGCTGGTCCGGTCGGGCCGCTTCGACCTCAAGCTCGCGGTGCCCGTGCCGGCCCGCCGCGCCCGCGCCGACATCCTGACCAAGCTGCTGCGCGGCCTGATCGCCCGCCACGAGACCCCGGGCTTCCGCATGTTCGCCGACGACGTCGACGCCGACGCGCTGGCCACCGAGTCCCCGGGCCTGACCGGCGCCGACCTCAAGGAGGCGCTGCGCCGCGCCCAGCTCGACAAGGCCATGCAGGAGGCCCGCTCGGGCGCCCCGGCGGGCCCGATCACCCAGGCCGACCTGCTGGCCGCCCTGACCAGGCTGCGGAGCTAACCGAGGCGCAGGCGCATCGCCGGGCCGGGCTGGAGCTCGAAGCCCAGCCGCTCGTAGACCGGGAGGCCGTCGTCCGAGGCGCGGAGGTTGACCACCGCGACGTCGTGGGCCGCGAACCAGGCCAGCAGCGCCCGCATGCACGCCGTCGAGTAGCCGCGGCGGCGGTACTGCGGGTCCGTCGCCACGTTGAACACGTAGCCGGCCAGGCCGTTCGGGTTGACCGGGGACGCCAGCCGCTCCTCGAAGACGCCCACCGCGCACGCCACCAGCCCGGGCGGCGACGGGCGGTCGACGACGAAGGCCGCGATCGGGGCGTCCGGCAGCGGCAGGCGGCGGCGCAGGGATGCGGCGGCGTTGCGGGACCAGTCGCCGGGCGGGGGAGCGGTGCCGTCGACCGACTCCATCATCACCAACCGCAGCCGGACGAGCTCCTCCGCGTCGTCCGCGCCTGCCCGCCGTACCGCCACATCCGGTGTCACGCCGTGAACCTAGCGGCGCCGCCATCGCCCCGTCAGGTGATTTACGGCCGGGCGTCGCGGTCCGGGCCCGGCGGCCGAGCACGCCGCCGCGCTCAGCCGGCCGCGAGCGCGAGCAGGTGGAACGCCTGGGCCTCGGCCGACACGCCCGGGCGGTCGAACGTCGGCGCGCCGCACACCGAGGTCACCCAGCCGTCGTCGACGAGCGGCGCGACCGCCTCGCGCAGCGACGCCGCCGTGCCCAGGTATGCGGCGGGGAGCCAGCCGTCGGCGACACCGACGCGGATCGTGTACTCGAGCATCTGCGCGACGTTCGCCTCCCGGAACGAGCCGGGATCGTCCAGCACGTTGCCGAACAGCCCGTCGGCGCGCCGGCACGCGAGGCAGGCGTCCAGCACCTCGCGGGCGTGCCCGGCCAGCGGCCCGGCCAGGGCGGGGTCGTGCCGGATCGCGCGGGCGATCCCGGCCGCGACCCAGCCGCTGCCGGTGCCCCAGTGCTCGGGCCCGGCCAGCGTGCCGGTCGCCTCGTCGTGCCGGGCCGCGTAGAGCCCGCCGGTGCACAGCCGGGCCCGGTGGCCCTCGACCTGGGCGACGGCGAGGTCGGGACGGCCGGCGAAGGCGAGCATCGGCACCACCATGTACACCGTGTCGGCCCACACCTCCGGCCCGCTGAGCAGGTGGAACAGCGTGCCGTCGGCGGCCCGCGGCGCCGCCGTGACGATCCAGTCGAGCTGGGCGGAGGCGGCGTCGGTCAGGTCCGCCAGTACCGCCGCCTCGTACAGCGCACCCGAGTTGACCGACCCGGCGTCGCCGCCGATGGTGCCCAGCCGGCCGTCGGCGCTGCGGTGCACGGCCGCGTCGCGGGCCAGCCGCGCGGCGAGGTCGCCGAGCCCGAGGTCCAGCAGGGCGTGGGTGGCCACGCCCTGCTCCCAGTTCTGCCGCTGCATGGCCAGCAGCGTCAGCAGTACCGGATGATCACGCATCCGCGACCGGCGTGAGCACGAAGACGGGGATCGTGCGGTCGGTCTTCTTCGTGTAGTCGTCGTAGTCGGGCCAGGTCGCCGTCGCCCGCTTCCACCAGGTCTCGCGCTCCTCGCCGGTCACCTCGCGGGCGGTGTAGTCCTTGCGGACCGGGCCGTCCTGCAGCTCGACCAGCGGGTGCTGGACGAGGTTGTGGTACCAGACCGGGTGCTGCGGCGCGCCGCCCTGCGAGGCGACCACCGCGTACTCCCCGTCGTGCTCGACCCGCATCAGCGGGGTCTTGCGGATCTTCCCGGACTTCGCCCCCAGCGAGGTCAGCAGGATGATCGGCCGCCCGCGCAGCGTGTTGCCCTCCGCGCCGTTCGTGCGCTCGAACAGCTCGGCCTGCTCGCGCGCCCAGTCGGTCGGGCTCGGCTCGTACTCACCGGTCAACGGCATGCTCGCTCCTTACGGCTGCTCATGGTCGGCTTCGACGGTACCTTTCTCATCCTCGGCGGGCGGCTCCGTGCGGGGCGCCTCGTCGGCCGGCTCCGTGCCGGGCGCCTCGCCCTCCGGCGTGGGCTCGCCGTCCGGGTGATGGGCGAGGTACCGCACCGCGGTGTTGCCGATCGCGAGCAGCGGCACGGCGACCAGGCCACCGACGATCCCGGCGACGACGACACCGGTGGTGATGGCGAGGATGATCGCCAGCGGGTGCAGGGCGACCGCCCGGCCCATGATGAGCGGTTGGAGGACGTGGCCCTCCAGTTGCTGGACGGCGATGACCACGCCGAGCACGAGCAGGGCGCTCACCGGCCCGTGGGTGACGAGCGCGACGAGGACGGCCACGGTGCCGGACAGCGTGGCGCCGACGACCGGGATGAACGCGCCGAGGAAGACCAGCGCGGCCAGCGGCAGGGCGAGCGGGATCCGCAGCACGACCAGGCCGATGCCGATGCCGACCGCGTCGACGAACGCGACCAGGACCGTGGCCCGCACGTACGAGGTGAGGGTGAACCAGGAGTAGTGCCCGGCCCGGGCGACCGGCAGCTGGGCCTGCCCGGGCAGCAGGCGGCACAGGAAGTGCCAGATCTGCGCGCCGTCGCGCAGGAAGAAGAACAGCGTGAACAGCACCAGGAAGAACCCGGTGAGCACCTCGCCGAGGGTCGTGGCGGTGCTCAGGGCGCCGGACGTGAGCGCGCCGCGGTTCGCCGTCACCTGCCGTTGCAACTGGTCGACCGCTTCGTTGAGCTGCCGTTCGGAGATGTGCAGCGGGCCGTAGGAGAGCCAGTGGCGGATCTCGTTCAGGCCGCCCCGCACCTGCCGAGCCAGGTCGTTGAACTGGGCGATGAAGGTGTAGACGATCACGCCGAGGC
Organism: Dactylosporangium sucinum; assembly: GCF_014647515.1. GTDB lineage: Bacteria > Actinomycetota > Actinomycetes > Mycobacteriales > Micromonosporaceae > Dactylosporangium > Dactylosporangium sucinum. The sequence continues at coordinate 63,834 of NZ_BMPI01000003.1, forward strand.
CGCCGAAGACCACGATGAGGCCGCCGACGAGCACGATCGCGGCGGCGAGCGAGCGGTGCATGCCGTGCCGTCGCAGCCACCCGGCCGCGGGTTCGAGCAGCGCGGCGAGCAGCAGCGCGACGGCGACCGGGATCACCACCAGCCGCAGCGCCGAGATCAGCTGGAGCAGCAGGTACGCGGCCAGGACGAACAGGATGATCCGCCAGGCCCAGGCCCCCGCGACCTTGATGCCGCGGGGGATGCCGTTCTCCACTGTGGACGCCGGGTGGACGAGCAGCACGTCCCCCTCGCCCGCGCCGGGGACGAAGGGTGGGACCGGGGCGCCCTTGCGGGCGGTGGTCAGCCGCGCCCGGGCCCGCTCACCGACCTGGGTGATCCATGTCGCCATGCCCTGGCCAGTACCCCCGGGCGGGCTGCTTCACGCTGGTTACTTCACCCGGTCGAACCGGCTGAACGCGTCGGGGTCGGAGTTGCTGGTCGTCCGCCAGATGTCGCCGGTGCAGGTGTACTTCGTGGGGTCGAGGTTGGGCTCGAGGTCGATGCGGCCCTTGTCGGCGCCGTTGACCGAGATGAGCACCGACGCGGTGCTCTCCTTGCCGGCGTAGCTGATCTGGTTGCCGTCGGTCTTGAGGGTCCACTCGGTCGAGCCGGAGAACGTCGCCGTGACCGTGCGGCCGTCCGGCGTCTTTCCACTGTAGACCGTCTTGGCGTCGTCCTCGATCGCGCTGCCGTCGGCGTTGATCGTCCACTGCTTGCCGCCGCCGGTCATCTTGATCGTGCCGAGGCTCTCGCGCGTGCCGACGTCGGTGTCGCCGAGCACGACCTGGCGCTGGTAGCCGGTCTGCTTCCACTTGCCGATCAGACAGGCGTCGACCGGGCCCTTCGGTGACGACGAGGCGGTGCCGGCCGCGACCGGGGTCTTGTCGTCGCCGCCGCGGGTGGTGGCGACGACGACCACGGCGACCGCCATGATCACGAGCAGCACGGCGCTGATGACGAGCGCGGCGAACCACCGGTTGCGCCTCGGCGGCGCCACCGGCACGGGCGCCTGGTACTGGGCCGGCGGCTGGTAGGGGCCGGGGTGCTGGTACTGCTGCTGGGGCGGCGCGCTGTACGGCTGGCTCGCGTAGGGCACCGTGGAGTACGGCTGTGCGGGGTACTGCTGCTGCTGGGGCGGATACTGCTGCTGGGGCGGGTACTGCTGCTGCGGCGGATACTGCTGGGGCGGGTAGGGCGGCTGACCCGGTGGCGGACCGTAAGCGCCGGTCTGGTCCTGCGGTTGCTGCCAGTGGTGCTGCGGGTCCACGACGGATCCTCCCCGAAAGTTCACGCTTGGTTCTTCAGGCGACCGTTGCGGACGGCCGCCGCGCTCCGGTCACCCGGCGCAGTTCGCCGTCGAGAATTACATACGTGGGCGTCTTTGCGCAGGTCGGTTGATCCGACAAAAGCCGCGAAACGTCAGGCCGATGACCTGCAGAATCCCACTTGGCGCCGATCGACCGACCCACAGGCCGGTGATTTGTGTGACCATCGAGCGGAACGGGTACCCATCGCGCACGGGCAGGCCCGTCGGAGGAGGTTGGGCATCATGCTCAGCGAGAGCGAGCAGAAGCGGCTCGCGGACATCGAAGCCGCGTTGCGTGACGACACGCGGTTCGTCAACGGATTCAACCGGGCCATGACCCGCCGCGTCACACCCCGTCGCGTGACCGCGGTCGTCATCGCCATCGCCGCCGTCGTCGGCGTCGTCATCGGGCTGGCCGCCAAATCCGTCCCCGGGGCGGTCCTGGCGATCTGCGCCCTCGGCGTGGCCGGCGGAGTGTGGACCTACCGGCCGTCCAACCCCGACCGGCCGGGCGACCCCATAAACCCCTGAAATAGTCTCCGCCAAACCCCCGGTGGTCGCTGGATCGCCGGGGGTTTCCATACCCCCGGGGAGGGGTCCGATCTTGCGCGCGGCCGGGCCGAGCGCGAGAGTTGTCCTGTGTTGCGCCCGATCGCCCGGCTCAAGGTGGCGCTGAACGGCGGCCGCCGGCCCGGCGAGCACCCCGCGCTGCCCTGCGCCCCGGCCGAGCTGGCCGTCGCCGCGCAGGCCGCCGTGGCCGCCGGCGCCGAGGCCGTCCACCTGCACCCGCGCCGGGCCGGCGGGACCGAGTCGCTCGACGCCGCCGACGTGGGCGCGGCCGTCGCGGCGGTGCGCGCGGTCTGCCCGGCGACGCCGATCGGGGTCACGACCGGCCTCTGGGTGACCGGCGGCGACGTGGCCACCCGCTCGCTCGCGGTCGGGGGATGGGCCGAGCTTTCGCGGTACGACCGGCCCGACTTCGCCTCGGTGAACGTCTCCGAACCGGGGTTCACCGAGCTGGTCCTCATGCTGACCGAGCTCGGGGTCGCGGTCGAGGCGGGCGTCTGGACGGTCGCCGACGCGGCCGCGCTGTCGATCGGGGCCACCCTGCCGCGGGTGCTGGTCGAGATCATGTCCCCGGAGACGGATCCGGCGGCGGTACTGGCCGCGCTGGAGACGGCCGGCGTGCGCGGCGAGCGGCTGCTGCACGGCGAGGGGGCGTCGTGCTGGCCGATGGTCGCCCTCGCGGGCCGGCTCGGCCTGCCGACGCGGATCGGCCTGGAGGACACCCTGACCGGCCCCTCCGGCGAGCCCGTCGCCGACAACGCCGAGCTGGTCCGGCTGGCCCTGTCGGTCTGGTCCTCAGCCGCGTAGCGACCAGGCCACGGCGCTGAGCACCGTGCCGAGCGGCGCGTCGAGCAGCAGCGTGGCCAGCCCGTCGCTCTTGGTCGCCCCCTGGTTGACGATCGCGATCGGCAGTCCGAGCTTGGCCGCCCGCACGACGAACCGCCGCCCGGACATGACGGTGAGCGACGAGCCGAGCACCACGAGCGCTGAGGCCTTCTCGACCAGCTGGAAACACGCCTGCACCCGGGGCGCCGGCACGCTCTCGCCGAAGAAGACCACGTCGGGCTTGAGCATCCCGCCGCACCGCACGCAGTCGACGATCGCGAACCCGGCGGCCTGCTCGTCGGTGAGGTCGACGTCGCCGTCGGGCTTGATCGCGTCGCTGGTGTGGTCGAACGCGGGATTGGCGCCGGCGAGCCGCTCGTGCAGGTCGGCCCGCCCGGAAAGGTCGCCGCAGTCGAGGCAGACGACCCGGTCGAGCCCGCCGTGCAGTTCGACGACGGGGTCGGCCCCGCCGGCCTGGTGCAGCCCGTCGACGTTCTGGGTGATGATCCCGCCGACGTAGCCCTGCCGCTGTAGCCGCCCGACGGCCTGGTGCCCCGCATTGGGCGCGGCCCGGGCGATGTTGTGCCACCCGAGGTGGCTGCGCGCCCAGTAGCGCCGCCGGGCGACCCCGTCCCGCGTGAACGTCTGGTACGTCATCGGCGTCGCCGGCCGCCGCATCCCGGTCGGTCCCCGGTAGTCCGGAATGCCCGACTCGGTGGACAGCCCGGCTCCGCTGAGGATCACGACGTCGCCCCGGGCGAACAGCTGGCTGAGCGCCCGCACCCCACCTTCCACGCGCTCAATGGTGCCCCACCCGCCGCCCCACCCGCCCGGGGCCGGCCTGGGCGGCTTCCCATGATCATTGGAAGTTTTTCCGGCTGCCGTGACAGCCGGCAGTCTCCACCGATCATGGGTGGGGCCGGCGGCGGGCCCGTCGTCGGGGCGGATTTAGCCGATATGTCGGAAATGTCCGAACAGACCAGCGGGTGAGCGGCCGCGCGTGACGGGGCGCACACGTTCCACGGCCGGGGACGTATCGTGTTCGCCATGGGTTTGGTGAGCAAATTCAACGCTTGGCGCCGCAAGCTGCAGGAGCAGCCGGGCACCACCATCGACCTGGAGCCGATGCGCGCCCTGCTGCCCGAGATCGAGCTGCGCGAGGCGGAGTTGTCGGAGCTCACCGACGACGAGCTGCGCGCGGCCGCCACGGCCCTGCACCAGCGCGACGACCCGCAGGACTTCGTCGAGGCGTGCGCGCTCGGCCGGGAGGCGGCGAAGCGGGCCCTCGACGAGCGGCCGTACGATGTGCAGCTCCTCGGCGCCCAGGTCCTGCTGGCCGGGCACGTCGTCGAGATGGCCACCGGTGAGGGCAAGACGCTGACCGCGGCCATCGCGGCGGCCGGGTATGCGGCGCAGGGCCCCGTCCACGTCATCACCGTCAACGACTACCTCGCCCGCCGCGACGCCGAGTGGATGCGTCCCGTCTACGAGCTGCTCGACCTCACCGTCGGCTGGGTCAACGAGTCCTCGACCCCCGAGGAGCGCCGCGAGGCCTACGCGAAGGACATCACCTACGTGTCGGTGTCCGAGGCCGGCTTCGACCTGCTCCGCGACTCGATCGTCACCGACGTCGCCGACCGCGTGCACCGCGAGCTGGGCACCGTCATCATCGACGAGGCCGACTCGATCCTCATCGACGAGGCCCGGGTGCCGCTGGTGCTCGCCGGCTCGACGATCGACGACAAGGACCAGCCGATCGCCATCGCCGAGGTCGTCGGCGGCCTGCACCGCGACCACGACTACGAGGTCGTCGACGAGGGGCGCACCGCGCACCTGACCACCGACGGCCTGGCCAAGGTCGAGACCGCGCTGGGTGTGGACCTCTACGGGTCGGAGAACGTCGACACGCTCACCGCCGTCAACCTGGCGCTGCACGCCGAGGCGCTGCTGGTCCGCGACGTCGACTACATCGTGCGCGAGGAGAAGGTCGAGCTCATCGACGAGTTCCGCGGCCGGGTCGCCCAGCGGCGCCGCTGGCCGGACGGGCTCCAGGCCGCGGTCGAGGCGAAGGAGAAGATCCGCAGCAGCGGCGGCGGCACGGTCCTGCAGACCATCACGGTGCAGGCGTTCCTCACGCAGTACAAGAAGATCTGCGGCATGACGGGCACCGCCCTCCCCGTCGGCGACCAGCTGCGGGAGTTCTACAAGCTCGAGGTCGCGGTCATCCCGCCGCACCTGCCCAACATCCGCAAGGACTGGCCGGACCGGGTCTACGCCTCGGCCGAGGAGCGCGACATCGCCTGCGTCGCCGAGATCGTCGCGATGCACGCCACCGGCCGCCCGGTGCTCGTCGGCACGCTGAGCGTCGCCGAGTCGGAGCAGCTCGCCGCCACCCTCGCGGAGGAGGGCGTCGAGTGCGTCGTGCTCAACGCGAAGAACGACGAGAAGGAGGCCGGCATCGTCGCCGAGGCCGGCGCCGTCGGCGCGGTCACTGTGTCGACCCAGATGACCGGCCGCGGTGTCGACATCCGCCTCGGCGGCAGCGACGAGAAGGACCGGGAGCGGGTCGCCGAGCTGGGCGGCCTGTTCGTCATCGGCACCGCCCGCAACGACTCCCGCCGCATCGACGACCAGCTGCGCGGCCGCGCCGGCCGGCAGGGCGACCCGGGCGAGTCGATGTTCTTCGTGAGCCTCGAGGACGAGCTGATCCAGCGGTACGGGCCGGAGCCCATGCCCATGGGCCAGGCCGACGCCGACGGTGCGATCGAGGACGAGGACGTGCGCTGGGCGATCGGCTCGGCGCAGCGCGTCGCCGAGACCGTCAACCTGGAGATCCACCGCAACACCTGGCGGTACAACTACCTGCTCGACCAGCACCGCCAGCTGCACGGCAAGCGCCGCGAGGAGCTGCTCACCACCGACGCGGCCGGCGAGCTGCTCGCCGAGCGCAGCCCGGAGCAGTACAACGAGCTGGCCGAGGAGTTCGGCGAGGAGGCCGTCCTCAAGGTGGCCCGGATGATCGCGCTCTACCACGCGGACAACGCCTGGTCGGAGCACCTGGCCGACATGAGCGAGCTGCGCGAGGGCATCCACCTGCGGGTGCTCGGCTCGCAGGACCCGCTCGACGAGTTCCACCGCGAGGCGATCCCCGCCTTCCGCGGCCTGCTGGCCGAGATCGACGACCGCACGGTCGCCGAGTTCGAGGGGATCGAGGAGTTCTCGCCCGATCGGAGCCTCGACGACGCCGGCCTGGTGCGCCCGAGCGCCACCTGGACCTACGTCGTGAGCGACAACCCGTTCGGCTCCGAGATGGAGCGCTTCTTCGCCGGCATGGTGAAGCTGTTCCGCAGCGGCAAGGGCGTCAAGAAGAGTTGACTCACGCCGAGGCCAGGTCGTCCGTCGCGGCTCGGCCGGCCTCGGTGCACCGCTCCAGGAACTCGCCGATCAGCGCCAGCTGCGCGTCGTCGTAGCCGGCGCAGAGCGCGTCCATCGCGGCGTTCATGCTCGCGAACAGCGCGAACACCTCGTGGTTGCGGTCGCGCAGCGCGCGGATCACCACCGCGCGCCGGTCGCCCGGGTCGCGGTCCCGCGCGACCCACCCGCCGCGCTCCAGCCGGTCGAGGATCCCGGTCATCGTCGCCGGGTGCAGCCCCGCCTGCCGGGCCAGGGCGCTCGGGCTCAGCGGCCCGTGCCGGTTGACCAGGTCCAGGCAGTCGAAGTCCGCGTCCTTGAGTTCCAGCTGCGCTCCCACCTGATGGTTGAGCCGGGACAGCTGGATGCTCAGCGCGCGCAGCGACTCCTTGACGTCGTTCGTCGCGCGCCGCCGGTCACGTCCCGTCATCTTGCGCCTCTCCGTATCTCATATAATATGAAACTCATACGATATCGGTTCTCGAAGATACGATACCGAGGAGAGGCCACCCCGTGCTGCTGTTCCTGATCACCGCCGTCGCCAGCCTGTTCTCCGGCGCCGGCGCCCTGCTGCGCCTCCGTCCGATCCTGCCCGGCATGGCCCGGGCCGGCGTTCCCGAGTCCTGGCTGGTCTTCCCGATCGGCGTGCTCAAGCTGGCCGGCGGCGTCGGCCTGCTCGCCGGTCTCTGGCTGCCCGGCATCGGCACCGCCGCCGCGTTCGGCCTGGTCCTGTACTTCACCTGCGCCGTCTACACGCACCTGCGGGCCGCCGACTACTCGGCGCAGTTCGTCCTCGCCTGCGGGTTCCTCGCGCTGTGCGCGGCGACCCTGGCCGTCGGGGTCGCGCACGGGGGAGGTGCGATCCTGGGCGGGTGAGCGTCCTGGTGCGCGGCTCCACCTACCGCCGCGGCGTGTTCCTGCTCCTCGGCGGGGTGCTGCTGCTGCCGTATGCGCTGCTGGCCGCCGCCTTCGCCCGGGCGCTCACCGAGCCGGGCGCGCCCCGCGCGACGGTCGCCGCCCTGGCCGTGCTCGCCGCCGCGATCGGGCTCGTCCCGCCGTTCCTGCGGGGCACCCGCGCGCTGGAGATCACCGCCGCCCGCTGGCTGCTCGGCGCCGACCTGCCCGACCCGGTGCCGGCCGCCGAGGGCCGCGAGACCCGGCTGCGCGCCGCGCTCTGGTTCGTGCTGCACCTCGCCATCGGCGGCGCGGTCGCCGCCGCCACGGTCACCGCGGTGCCGCTGGCGTTCGTCGCCCTGCTGGAGCCCGGCCGGGGCACGCTCGGGCTGACCGCCGCCGGGCTGCTGGCCCTCGTCGGGCTGGTGTTCGCCGTCGCCGGGCTGGGCGCGCTCGCCACCACCATGGCGCCGGTGCTGCTCGGCCCGTCGCCGACGGCCCGCATCGCCGCGCTGGAGGCCCAGGCCGTGCGGCTCGCCGAGCGCAACCGCCTGGCCCGGGAGCTGCACGACTCGGTGGGTCACGCGCTGACGGTGACCACGCTGCAGGCCGCGGCGGCGCGCCAGCGGCTGCGGGAGGACCCGGCGTTCGCGGAGCGGGCGCTCGGGGCCATCGAGGACGCGGGGCGTTCCGCGCTGGCGGATCTCGATACGGTACTGGCGGTGCTGCGCGACGACACCCCGGCCGCGCTCGCCCCGTCGCGGTCGCTGCGCGACCTGCCGCGGCTCGTCGAGGAGGCCGGGATCCCCGTCGACCTGCACACCGACGGCGCGCTCGACGACGTCCCGCCGCACGTCTCCCGGGAGGGGTACCGCATCGTGCAGGAGTCGCTCACCAACGCGATGCGCCACGCCGGCCGCGGCACCGTCACCGTCCGGCTCCGGGCGGACGGCGGGGAGCTGACGGTGCAGGTGCGCAACGCGGTGCGCGGGGGAACGGCGCAGCGCCGGCGGGCGCGGGACGGCGGTGCGCCGGGGCGGGGGCTGCGGGGGATGGCCGAGCGGGTCACGCTGCTCGGCGGCCGGCTCGACGCGGGCCCGCTCGACGGCGCGTGGCTCGTCTCGGCCCGGCTGCCGTTCGGGGAGGCCTCATGATCAGGGTGGCCGTCGTGGACGACGACGAGCTGATCCGGGTCGGCCTGCGGGTCATCCTGGAGGGCGCCGGCGACCTGACCGTGGTCGGCGAGGCGGCGGACGGCGCCGAGGTGCCGCCGCTGGTCGCCCGGACCCGCCCCGACGTGCTGCTCATGGACGTGCGCATGCCCGGCATCGACGGCATTCAGGCGACCCGCCACCTCCTGGCCACCTCGGCCGATCCGCCGCGGGTGCTGGTGGTGACGACGTTCGAGCACGACGACTACGTGTACGAGGCGCTGCGCGCCGGCGCGAGCGGCTTCGTGCTGAAGCGGGCCCGCCCGGCCGAGCTCGTCGAGGCGGTGCGGGTGGTGGCGGCCGGCGAGTCGCTGCTCTTCCCGGCGGCGATCCGCCGGCTGGCGGGGGTTCGCGCCGACGGGCGGCCGCGCGGCGACCGCCTCGCGTCGGCCCACCTGACCGACCGCGAGGCCGAGGTCCTGCGCCGGATGACCACGGGGGCCTCCAACGCCGAGATCGCGCACGAGCTGCACCTCGGCCTGGAGACGGTGAAGACCCACGTCGGCAACGTGCTGGCCAAGCTCGGCGCCCGTGACCGGACGGCGGCGGTGATCGCCGCCTACGAGTCCGGCTTCGTCACGCCCGGCTCATGACGAGCGCGTGATCAGCGGTTGCGCTGCTTCCAGGTGCTCATGGCGGCGTCGATGCGCCGCTGGTTGCGAGTGGTGCCGAGGCTGCGCTTGGCCTTGCCGTAGAGATACATCGCGCCGCCGACGACGACGGCACCGACGAGGACGTAGATAGCGATCTTGAAGAGCGCGCCGAACAGCCAGATCGCGATCGCGCCGGCGACGAAGAGGCCCACGATGATCGCGATCGCACCCAGGATGAAACGACCCATGCCCCTAGCATGCGCCCGGTCGTCCACTCCCCGCATCGGTGACTTCCCGGATGTCATGCCGCAAGGGCGGCGTAGGTGCCGTCGGCGTCCAGCAGGGCGTCGTGCGTGCCGCGCTCGATCACCCGGCCGTGGTCGATCACCACGATCTGGTCGGCGTGGCGGACCGTGGAGAGCCGGTGCGCGATCGTGATCGTCGTGCGGCCCTCGGCCAGGGTGTCGAACGCCCGCTGGACCGCCCGCTCGGTCTCGGTGTCCAGGGCGCTCGTCGCCTCGTCGAGCACCAGGATGCGCGGGTCGCGCAGGAGGGTGCGGGCGATGGCGATGCGCTGCTGCTCGCCGCCGGAGAAGCGGTAGCCGCGGGAGCCGACCACCGTGTCGTACCCGTCCGGCAGGGCGCTGATCACGTCGTGGATCCGCGCCGCCCGGGCGGCCGCCTCCAGTTCCTCGTCGGTCGCCTCCGGTTTCGCGTACCGCAGGTTCTCCCGGACGGTCGTGTGCAGCAGATACGTCTCCTGGCTGACCACGCCGACGACGTCGGCCAGGTCGGTGAGGCGCACGTCACGCAGGTCGATGCCGTCGATCGTGATCCGGCCGGCGCCCGGGTCGTGCAGCCGGGCGACGAGCGCCGCGATCGTGCTCTTGCCCGAGCCGGTCTCGCCGACCAGGGCGAGGGAGGTGCCGGCGGGCACGTCGAGCGACACGCCGTCGACGGCGGGGACGCGGCTGCCCGGGTAGGTGAACGAGACGTTCTCGAAGCGCAGGTGGCCGCGCACGTTCCCGAACGGCTTCGGCCGGGCCGGGTCGGCGACCTCGACGGGCAGGTCGAGATACTCGAAAATGCGGGCGAACAGGGCGAGCGACGCGGTCAGCGAGACGCCCACGCTCAGCAGCCCCATGAGCGGGCGGAACAGCCCGGCCTGCAGCGCGGTGAAGGCGACCAGCGTGCCGATGCTCAGCGTGCCGGCCGTCATCGGCAGCCCGGCGCTGAGGTAGATGACCGCGGGGATGGCGGCGAAGATCACGCTCATCGAGGCCATCCGCCAGCGGCCGGCCAGCTCGGAGCGCATCTCCAGGTCGATGAGCCGGGTGGAGGAGGCGGTGAACCGGTCGACCAGGGCCGCGCCCGCGCCCATGGTCTTGGACAGCCGCACGCCGCTGATCGAGAGGCCCTCCTCGATCGTGACGTTGAGGTCGGCCAGCTCGCGCTGGCGCTGGGCGGTGATCTCGCGGCGCAGGCCGGCGACCTTGCGGGTCAGGTAGATCGCGGGCGGCAGCACGACGAGCGACACGAGCGACAGCCGCCACGACAGCGCCGCCATGGCGACGGCGGTGGCGACCGCGGTGGTCAGGTTGGACGCGATGGACGTGGCCGTGTTGGTGACGACCGCCTCCATCCCGCCGATGTCGTTGGTGATGCGGGACTGGACCTCGCCGGTGCGGGTGCGGGTGAAGAACCCGACCGACTGCCGCTGGAGGTGGGCGAAGACGCCGGTGCGCAGCCGGTGCATGACCTGCTGGCCGACCTTGGTCGAGATCCAGGTCTGCACGACGCCGAGCGCGGCGGTGACGGCCGCCACGGCGACCATGCCGGCGACCAGCCAGCCGAGCAGCGTGGTGTCGCGCTCGGGCAGGGCCTTGTCGATGACCTCGCGGAGCAGGAACGGCGAGGCCATCCCGAGCACGGACGAGGCGACGATGATGAGGACCACCACGGCGAGCGGGCCGCGGTGGGCGCTGAACAGCCGGCCGATGCGGGCCAGCGAGACCTGCTTGGCCTGGGACTTCTCGGCGGCGGTGAGCTGTCGGTGGCGGCTGGGTCGCGGGGGTTGGTTGGGCTCCAAGGTGGTTTCCCTCCGGTCGAATATGCTGAGGTTACCTCACTATGAGGGACCAACACCAACCGCTGCTACCGTATTCCGGTGGAGCCTGACGAGGGTCTCGCCGAGGCGTTCTGGAGCGTGGCCCGCCGGCTGCGGCACCAGACGCACAAGAGCCTGGAGCCGTGGGGGATCACGCCCGGGCAGTCCCGGGCGGTCAACGTGCTGGGCCGGCACGGCTCGATGCGGCTCAGCGAGCTGTCCGAGCACCTGCGCATCGCGCCCCGGTCCACCACCGAGGTGGTCGACGGCCTGCAGGAGCGCGGCCTGGTGGAGCGGCTGCCGGACCCGGCCGACCGGCGGGCGACGCTGGTCGCGTTGACGGATTCCGGCGGCACCGTGGCCGAGTCCATCCGGCAGGCCCGCGTCGCGGAGGCGTCGCGCTTCTTCGCCGCCCTGTCCGCCGAGGACCGCGGCGAACTGCGCCGGATCCTGGCCACCCTGCTGGATTAGTCCGCGCCGTTGCGGGCAGCGTCGCTGCATGGTCAACGCACTCGACCACGGCCTGGCCGGCGACGGGGTGACCAACGACCAGCCGGCGCTGCAGCGGCTCGTCGACCAGTTGGGCGCCGAGTGCGCCCGCGACGGGATCCCGCGCACGATCCACTGCCCGGCCGGTGCGTACGCGATCCACGACGTCGGCACGGTCTGGCGCAGCGGCGTGTCGCTGATCGGCGACGGCCCCGGCGCCACCCGCTTCCTGCTGGCCAACCCGGGTGCTCCCGACCGCCCGGTGCCGCTGGCCTTCTGGACCGCCCTGCAGCACGGCGCCTCCACCGAGCACCCGATCGCCGACGTGGAGTTCGCCCGGTTCGAGATCGACGGGTCGCGCATGACGCTGCCGGCGTACGACGTGCTGGCCAAGGGGCTGGGCCTGCAGTACGTGCTGCGCGGCAACTTCCACGACCTGTACATCCACGACACCCCGGCGACGGGGTTCGGCTGCGACTTCCTCCAGGACACCACGGTCGAGCGGGTCCTCGCCGTGCACTGCGGGCGCCTGGACAGCGGCTGGGAGAAGGGCGGCGCCGGCATCGGCATCGGCGTCGGCGGCTGGGGCGACGTGGAACGCCTGACGATCACCGACTGCGTGACGCTCCACAACGGCACCAACGGCATCTTCGTCGAGCTGCAGGACGCGTCCTGGACCCGCCCGCGCGGCATCCGCGTCCTGGGCTGCCACGCGCAGGGCAACTTCTACGGCATCTCGGATTGGGGCGCCGACGGCCTGGTGGTGATGGGCTGCACGATGACGGGCAACCGGGTGGCCGGCTTCGACGTGTCGGGCCAGGGCACGACCCACATCGCCGGCCGCTACGGCGTGGTGACGGGCTGCGTGATCGACGAGAACGTGGGCGACGGCGTGTCCATCGGCAACACGCCGGGCGGGTACACGGTGACGGGGAGCCGGCTGAGCCGCAACGGCGGCCACGGCTACCGCCAGCACAACCTGCCGGGCGCCCGCACCCTGCCGGCCGCGGACATCGTCATCGAGGGCAACGACATCTGGGACAACGGCGCGGACGGCATCTGCATCGACGGCGACCTGGTGGACGCGTTCCTGCTGGCCAACCGCATCCGCGGCAACGGCCGCCGCTCGCAGGACGGCGCGGGCATCACGATCAACGCTCGGGTGGAGGCGGCCACGATCCGCGGCCAGCGCATCTGGGACCGCGGCGACCCGAAGACCCAGCCGACCCCGATCCGCGTGACGCGGGCGGGCGCCCTGCTCTCCCCGGTGGCGTCGGACCTCCCGATCCCGACGGCCGCCTAGAGTTCTGCGGCGCGGTCGGCCGGGAGCACCGCGTACTGCCGCAGGGACAGGTCGCGGAACGTCACCGGGCCGCGCGGGCCCGGGACGCGGTCGATGTTGATGCCCGTCTCCGGGACCGACAGCAGCTTGAAGCCGTCGAGCAGGCGGGTCGTCGCGTTCCAGAACGCGCCGGTGCCGGCATACGCCGACAGGAACTCCGCCGCCGCGGCGGAGTCCTCCGTCACGATCCCGGCCGCCAGGCCCGACGTCTCGTCGTTGGCCAGCCGCGCCGCCGCGAGTGGGCCGTCCACCGGGGCGATCGTCACCGTCGCCTCGCGGGCCGAGTCCAGCGCCCACTCGTAGCCCAGCGGGTGGTCGTGCGGCGGCAGCGACGCCGCGATCGAGGGCGTCCGGGACGAGAGGGCGGCGACCACGTCCGGTACCACCGAATCCCACAGCGACCGGTGCACCAGCAGCAGGTTGAGGCGGTTGCACACGCCCAGCCGGTCCAGGCCCGCGGCGATCAGCTCGAAGGCGCGCGTCCGGTCGCACGCCGCGTCCAGGTACAGCACGCCGCCGCCGTCGGCGTGGGCCAGCGTGCGCACGCCGTTCAGGGCCGCCCGCTCCGCCAGGGCGCGGGTGCTGTCGCCGCTGCCGCGCAGGATGACCAGCGGGATCAGGCCCGGCTGGGCCACCAGCGCCTCGGCCGACTCGCGGTCGCGCACGCGGACCAGCTGGACGGCCGCCGGGTCGAGGCCGGCCTCCGCCAGCGCGGGGGCGACGACCTCGTCCATGAGCGCGGTCGCCGACGCCAGGGCGGCCGAGCCCGTGCGGAGCACGCCGCCGTTCTGCGACTTCACCAGCTGCGAGGCCACGTCGACGGTGACGTTGGGGCGGGCCTCGTAGTTGGCGCCGATCACGCCGACCGGGCGGCGCCACTCCTGCAGGACCAGGCCGTCGCCGAGGTCGCGGATCGTGCGGCGGGCCGGCTCGGGCTCCACGTCGGCGAGGATGTTGAGCTGGTCGGCCATCGCGGCCAGGCGGGCGCCGTCGAGGCGGAGGCGGTCGAGCAGGCCGCCGCTCATCCCGCTCTCCACCGCGGCCGCCTGGTCGTCGCGGTTGGCCGCCAGCACGGCGTCCTGCGCGACCAGCAGCCGGCGGGCCATGCCGCGCAGCGCCTCGTCGATCGTCTTGGCGGGCGCGGCGGCGAGCGAGCCGGCCGCCGCGCGGGCGGCGCGGGCAGCGGCCTCGACCGCGGTGAAGGCGTTCGTCACGAACGAGCAGTCTACGGGTCAGCGCTTGCGCGCCTGCAGCGTGTACGTCATCGGCAGCCGCCACGGCCGGTCCGCCAGCCGGTGCTCGCCGCGCTCGTCCTTGACGGTGTGGCCGGGCAGGGCGTCCCACGGCGCGCTGTCGTGCTCGTCGAGCATCGTGATCTCCAGGTCGTACCCCAGGAGCGCGCTCACGATCTCGCCCAGCCCGTGGTTCCACGAGTGGGTGACGTTGTGCTCGAATACGACGTCGGTCTCGACGTACGTCGTGGCGTCGTCCCACACGAGCGGCTCCTCGCGCTCGAAGTACGGGAACTCGGCCGCGAGCACCCCGTCGCCACGCGTCTCGTCGACCGCCCACAGCATCGGGTGCCCCTCGCGGATGAACAACCGCCCGCCGGGCTTCAGCAGCTCGGCCACGACGCCGGCCCAGCGCCGGATGTCGGGCAGCCAGCAGAGCGCACCGATGCCGGTGTAGACAAGGTCGAACGCCCCGGCCTCCAGGTGCTTCGGCGCGTCGTACACGTCGGACTCGACGAAGTCGACCGCGGCCCCGGCCCGCTCGGCGAGCGACCGGGCCTGCGCGAGCGACGCGCCGGAGAAGTCCAGTCCGGTGACCCGGGCACCGAGCCGGTGCAGCGAGATCGTGTCGGTGCCGATGTGACACTGCAGGTGCACGGCCCGCACCCCGACGACGTCCCCGAGCCGCGGCAGGTCGAACCGCACGACCTCGCTGAGGTGGTCCGGGTCCGTGACGAACCGCTCGACGGCGTAGCCGGGCGAGGCCGCATGGGCCGGCGCCCGCTCGTCCCACTGAGCACGGTTGAGCCGCAGGTATTCACTCACGGTCCGGACCGTCCCACGCCCGCCCCACCCCGGCAACCGAGTTAGCCGAGCCCGTAGATCCGGACCTCGTTGGCGTTGCTGCCGACGGCGAGGCGATGCCCGTCCGGCGACCACCCGACGGACTGCAGCCGGGTCTGCCCCCGATGATCCGGACCGGGACGGAGGCATCCGTCGACCGGCGGAAACCACGGGCGTCAGCGGGCGCGGGTCTCGAACAGCTGGCGTTCCCGCTCGTTGCGGGTCAGCGCCGCCGCCCGCGCGAACTCGGCCCGCGCCTCGCCCAGCCGCCCCAGCCGCTCCAGCAGGTCACCCCGGACGGCCGGCAGGTGCGGATACCGGGCCAGCGAACCCGCGGCGACGAGGCCGTCCACGATCGCCAGGCCCGCGGCCGGCCCCTCCGCCTGCCCCACGGCCACCGCCCGGTTCAGCTCCACGACCGGCGACGGGGCGACGTGGACCAGCACGCGGTACAGCGCCGCGATCCGGCCCCAGTCGGTCTCGGCCGGCGTCCGGGCGCGGGCGTGGCAGGCGGCGATCGCGGCCTGCAGCCCGTACGGCCCGAACGTGCCCAGCGCCGATGCCCGGTCGAGCGCGGCCAGCCCGCGGCGGACCAGCAGCCGGTCCCACCGGCGCCGGTCCTGGTCCGGCAGCAGCACCGGCTCGCCGCCGGGGCCGGTCCGGGCCGGGATCCGCGACGCCTGCAGCTCCATCAGCGCGACCAGCCCGTGGACCTCGGCCTGACCCGGCAGCAGGCCGGCCAGGATCCGTCCCAGCCGCAGGGCCTCCTCGCACAGCTGGGGCCGGGACCAGTCGTCACCGGCCGTCGCCGCATAGCCCTCATTGAAGATCAAATATATGGTACCGAGGGCCGCCGCCAACCGCCCCGGCAGCTCGTCCGGCCCCGGCAGCTCGAACCGCACCCCGGTCAGCGCCTTCTTCGCCCGCAGGATGCGCTGCGAGACGGTCGCCTCCGTGGTCAGGAACGCCCGGGCGATCTGGTCGGTGGTGAGCCCGCCGATCGTGCGGAGCACCAGCGCGACCTGCGACTCGGGCGTGATCGACGGGTGGCAGGCGGTGAGGATCAGCCGGAGCAGGTCGTCGCCGATGTGGTCGTCCAGGGCGAGCTCGTCGGCGGCCTCGGCCTCGCGGGTGAACAGTGCGAGCTTGCGCCGGTAGTTCTCCTGGCGGCGCAGCACGTCGACGGCCCGGTGCTTCGCGGTCGCCATCAGCCACGCGCCCGGCTGCTCGGGCACCCCGTCGACCGGCCACTGCTCCAGGGCGACGACGAGCGCGTCCTGCGCCAGCTCCTCGGCCAGCCCGACGTCGCGGACGATCCGGGCGAGCCCGGCCACGAGCCGCGCCGACTCGATGCGGTACACCGCCTCGACGACGCGGCGAGGATCGGTGGCGGTCACGGCCACCGATCCTCGCACGGAATCCCGTCAGAGATCCCGTCAGAACGTCATCACCTGCAGCACGCGGGCCTCGCCCGCCCAGCCCTCCCACAGGTCGCGGTGCAGGCGCATGAACCGGTTGGTCCACTCGACCGCCTCCTCGCGGGAGCGGACCTCGTACAGCGCGTAGCTGATCATCTCCTTGGTCTCGGCGAACGGCCCGTCGGTCGCGGCCAGCTCGCCCCCGGTGACGGTGATCTTCGCGCCGGCCGCGCTGGGCAGCAGGCCGGCGGTGTCGAGCAGGGCACCGGCGGCGGTGGCCTCCTCGCCGAGCTTCATGATCGCGGCCATGAGGTCGGGCGGGGGCGGTCCGGCGGGGTTGGTCGCTTCGAGCAGCACCAGGTAGCGCATCGACGTGGTCCCTTCTAGACGGTCTTGTACAGCTTGACGGCGACGACGCTCATCCACGCCCAGGTGAGGACGATGGCGCCGGTGAAGACGAGGTTGGCCCAGACCGCCCCGCCGCCGGCGGCCACGCAGGCGAAGCCGGCCAGCAGCACGACGCCCGTGATGCGGGAGAAGCGGGGGAGGAGCCGCTTGCCGACGGCGAACGCGGCGATCGTGAGCGCGGTGAACCCGACGGCCCCGGCGGCGAGGTGCAGCATGCCGTGCCAGCTCACGGTGACCGCACCGTCCGCGGCCGGCGCGGGGTCCGCCTCGAACGCGGCGGCGGCGAACAGGCTCGCCCCGTAGACGGCCACGAGCCGCGGCGCCCAGCGCGCGCCGGGCAGCGCCCGCCGCAGCCCGGCGGCGAAGGCGGCGGACATCATCCCGGCCAGGACGAAGTTGAGGGTCTGGATCCAGCCGAGCGGACCCAGGGCGAGCAGGCTCCAGGCGTGCCGGGTGAGGTCGAACCCGTCGCGGGTCAGGGCCTGGGCCAGCGCGACGGTCACGTACACCGGACCGGCGAGGACGCCGTAGCCGAGCAGCGACCGGGTCACCCGCTGGGCGGGGGTGCAGTCGACGGGTGCGGTGGAGGTCATGTCGGGGTCTCCCTTCGAGGTGTGCCTTCACCCACCTCTCGAACGGAAGACCCCGGATCCGACATGGCTTCTCAAGATTTTTCTAGCCGGCCTTCGTCAGCTCGGCGACCTCCTCCGGCGAGAGCTCGATCCGGGCCGCCGCCTGGTTGGCCTCCAGGTGGGCGACCGTGCCGGTGCCCGGGATCGGCAGGATCGCGGGGGAGCGGGCCAGCAGCCAGGCCAGCACGATCTGCCGCGGGGTCGCGCCGTGCCGGCGGGCCACCGCCTCGACCGTGGGGTTGCCGTTCAGGTCCTGGATCGGGGCCCACGGCAGGAACACCAGCTGCTCCTGCTCGCACAGGTCGACGAGGGACTCCGAGACGCGGTCGCCCAGGTTGTACCGGTTCTGCAGGGAGACGACCGGGGTGAGCCGCTGGGCCGCGCGCAGCTGGTCCTCGGTGAAGTTGGAGACCCCGATGTGCCGGATCTTGCCCTGGTCCTTCAGCTCGACCAGCGTCCCGATCGAGTCCTCCAGCGGGACCTTCGGGTCGGGCCGGTGGAACTGGTACAGCGGGATCGCGTCCAGCCGCAGCTTGCGCAGGCTCCCCTCGAGCGCGGCGCGCAGGTGCTCCGGGCGCCCGTCCGCCTCCCAGGCGCCGGGGCCGGGCCGCACCAGGCCGCCCTTCGTGGCGATGACCAGGTCCTCCGGGTACGGGTGCAGGGCCTCGGCGATCAGCTCCTCGCTGACGTCCGGGCCGTAGGAGTCGGCGGTGTCGATGAAGTTCACGCCCAGCTCGACCGCGCGGCGCAGGACCCGCTTCGCCTCGTCGCGGTTGGGCGGATCGCCCCAGATGCCGTCGCCGGTGATGCGCATGGCGCCGAACCCGAGCCGGTGGACGGTGAGGTCGCCGCCGACGTCGATGGTGCTCTGTTCAGACATGCGTCCGACAGTAACCAGGCACGGTGGTGCCCGCCCCGCGTGCATCCGGTGAGATTGCGTATGGATTACCGGGAATCGGGGCGGGTATGGTGTCCCGACCCGCCCGACCGCCGCCGTGACCAGCCGTGACCAGGGGGAGTAGCCATGAACGCACAGGACCCGACCGGGATCGACCCGAACAGCCCGGAGGCGCAGGCCCGCGACGCCGCCCGGCGCCAGGCCGAGCAGTCGCAGAGCCACGCGTTCCGCGAGGGCCGCGGCGGCCGGATCGACGAGGGCGCCGTCGACTCGACCGGCCGCCGGATCGCCGACCCGCGGCGCGGCACCCAACTGGACGAGGACATCTAGCCCGTCGCGCTCGATCGCGTGCCGCGGGCCGGCGGCGATGCGCGTGAACGTCTCGCGGGCGGTGCGCAGCGCCCGGTTGGCCAGGCCGGTCACCGGGTCGTGCAGCGCGCCGTGGCGCAACTGCTCCGCCAGGGCCTCCCGCTCGACGAGGGCCTCGGCGAGCCGCCGGCCGCGCTCGTCCAGGTCCCGGGAGCGGCGCTGGGCGAGCCTGGCCAGCAGCCCGAGCCGGGTGACGAGTCGTTGAGGCTCGGGAACGGTGCCGCCCCGCCGTGTGCCAGCCCCTCGACCGACCACGTCAGGTCCCCGGCCAGCCGGGCCGCGAGCCCGGCGGCCACCAGCCGCCAGCCGCCCGGGACGGTGGCCCGGCCGCGCCACGCCCGCACGAGCAGCGGCGCGGCGCACACCAGCGCGCCCAGGATCTAGATCGTGCTGCTCAGCGTGCCGCGCGTCGCCGCGGACGCGGCGATCGACCCGGCCCCGAAGGCCACGAGCACGGCCGTGCGTCCGGGCACCCGGTTCCTTCCGTTCGCTCCGACGAGTGGCTTCAGGACCCCGGACGGGAGTTGGAGGCCGGGTGCCTGGTAGGAGTCCGTGTGGTGCCGCGGGTTGGCTTGAATCACCCGCGCGGGGGGAAAGAGGACCGGGTGCGAAGTTTGGGCGGCCGCTACCGGCTCCAGCGCAAGCTGGGCCAGGGCGGCATGGCGACCGTGTGGCAGGCACATGACGAGGTGCTGGACCGCACCGTGGCCGTCAAGCTGCTCACCCCCGAGCACACGGCCGACCCGGACGCCTTCGACCGGGCCCGCAACGAGGCCCGCTCGGGCGCCCGCTTCGCCCACCCGAACGTGGTGTCGGTCTACGACTTCGGCACGTCGAAGCGCTCCGGCCGCGGCACGGCGTACCTGGTGATGGAGCTGGTCGAGGGCCAGCCCCTGGACGGGGTCATCCGGTCGGGCCCGCTGGACTGGCAGGTGGCCGGCCGGGTCTGCGCAGAGGTGGCGGCCGGCCTGGCCGCGGCCCACACGCACGGCATCGTCCACCGCGACGTGAAGCCGGCGAACGTGGTCCTGACCTCGTCGGGCGCCAAGATCCTGGACTTCGGCGTGGCCGCCCGCACGGGCGACCCGGACCACCTCCCGGACGGCACGCTGCTGGGCACGCCGGCCTACCTGGCCCCGGAGCGCCTGGACCGCGGCCCGGCGACCCCGGCCGCGGACGTGTACGCCCTGGGCGTCCTGCTCTACCAGTGCCTGACCGGCCGCCTGCCCTTCCATGCCGACACGGACGAGGGCGTGCTGCGCGCCCACCGCGACGCGGTCCCGGCCCCGCTGCCGACGATCGCCGGCCTGCCGGCGGAGCTGGCCGAGATCTGCGCGGCAAGCCTGGCGAAGCTCCCGGAGTCCCGCCCGACTAGCGTGGCGCTGGCGCTGATCCTGTCGGCCGCGGTGGACGTCCCGGTCCACGTGCCGCCGGTCCTCCACCCCCGCCCGAGGACGACCCAGGTCCAGGCCGCGGCCACGCTGGCCATCCGCTGACCCGCGTGCCGCAGATCCGGATCCTGCCGGGTGCGCCTGTTGTCGTACTGACGCCAGGTCTGATGGAGCCGCACCCGGACCTGTTGACGCTCGCGCTCTTTGAGCCTTGTGGCTGATGCTGTCCGGGTGTTCGAGTCGTAGCGTGTCGCAGCAAGGCATCCATACGAACCGGAAGCCGGGAACGCAGGCAGATCCGCAGTGCCCGCGCGTTGCCGACCGGCACAACACGAGATCCTCAGCGCGAGGAATGGGCTCATGGCCATAGCGTTCGCCATCCTGCTGATCGCCGTCGCAGTAATTCTTCTCATCGCGCGTCAAAAGAAGTTGGAAGCGGCCGTGGTTGCCGCCATTTTGGGGATCGTTGTTGCGGTCTTCGCCAAGCCCATTGAGAACGCTTGGGACGGGTTCTTCGCACAGCACGATACGAAGAACTCGTCGCCGGCTGCACCGACGTCCGGAACCAAAGACGGATCCACGCAGCAACAGGCCGAGCCAACCTCCCCCGAAAATTCCCCGACCTACGGTTCGCGAACGCCCACACCGGGCGCCAAGACTTCCGACGTAAGGGTCGATCAAACGTTGCCCGACGTCGACCCCACGAGGATTCCCGAACCCGTTTACCTCGCTGACAAGTCGCGCGTCAACGGCGGAAACGCAATCGTCCTGAAGGGCGCCAGGTCAATCAACGGCAAAGAGTACGCCAATTCCATTGCTGTCTGCTCGGAGCTCACCAGCATACCGAACATCAACTGCAACAGCGACAAATCCGACACGTGGTGGGCCGAATACGTGGCGCCTCAAGACATGCACAGCGTCCGCGCGATGATCGGGCTCTCCGACACCTCACCGGGCGACTGCCGGGATTTCCTGCAACTCGAGCTGAACGGTGCTGTCGTTTTTGACAAGGAACTGGTGGCTGGAGGCCAATTTGACCGTTCGTGGCCGGTGCAGGCCGGCACCAGGCTCACCGTCCGGGTGCGGCCGATTGCCGGAACCGGCCGGTGTCTCACGGTCCTGGGAGATGCCCGCTTTACACCGTAGGGTCGGGCTCCGAACCGACGGCGACGATGAGCAGGCACGCCTGCCGTTCGATCAAGACGGTCCGGACGCAGGCCTGACGATCGTGCACGTGAGCCGCTCGGCCCAGCCGGGCCACGGACGACATCGGCCGGCGGGTGCGCGTCGTCTACAAGGCCCGGCGCAGCCACTCCTCAACGCCGGCGACGTGAATCGTGGCCCAGGCGCGGGCCAGCTCCGGCTGCCGGGACGCGATCGCGTCGACGATCGCCTGGTGCTGCTCGCGGGTGCGGGCGGCGGCGCCCTCCTGGGTCAGGCCGCGCCAGATCCGGGCCCGGGTGGTCGGTCCGGACAGGCCCTCGACGAGCGAGCAGAGCACGGCGTTGCCCGAGCCGGCCGCGATCTGGCGGTGGAACTCCAGGTCGTTGGCGACCAGCGCCTCGATCGTCGGGTCGTCGCCGAGCTCGTCGAGCACGCCCTGCAGCTTGGCGACGTCCTCGTCGGACATCCGCTCGGTGGCCAGGGCCGTCGCCGAGGGCTCGAGGATCCGGCGGACCTCCAGGAACTGCAGCACGGTGTCGTCGCGGTGGAAGTCGACGACGAAGCTCAGCGCGTCGAGCAGCAGGTCGGGCTCCAGGCTCGTCACATACGTGCCGTCGCCCTGGCGCACGTCGAGCACCCGGATCATCGACAGCGCCTTGACCGCCTCCCGCAGCGAGTTGCGGGACAGCCCGAGCCGCTCGGCCAGGTCGGCCTCCTTGGGCAGCCGGTCGCCCGGGCCGAGCTCACCCGAGGTGATCATGCCCTTGATCTTGTCGATTGCCTCGTCGGTCAGTGCCATCGGTTCCTCCGCGGCAAATCTAGCTGAGTTTGGTCGGGGCCCATCGACTCTGGACCCGGCTCGATCCCCGCCGTGCCACTTCCCAGCCCGTACACGGCCGTGGCGGTACCGCCGAAGACCGCCGCGCGATCGTCGCGGCCGATCAGGCCGTCAAGCGTGTCGATCACCTCGGCGTAGGAGGCGGCGAGCGTGCAGACCGGCCAGTCGGAGCCGTACATGAGCCGGTCGGGGCCGAAGAGCGCGAGCGCCTCCTCGACGTACGGCCGCAGGTCGTCCACCTCCCAGGCGGCCCAGTCGGCCTCGGTGACCAGGCCGGAGAGCTTGGCCGAGACGTTCGGGCAGGCGGCGAGCCCGGCGACGAGCTCGCACCACTCGGCGAGCCCCTCGGCGCCGGCCCGGACCCGGGGCTTGCCGAGGTGGTCGAGCACGAACCGCACCCCGGGCAGCGCGGCGGCGGCCCGGCCGGCCGACGGCAGCTGCTCGGCCCGCACGACGAGGTCGAAGACGAGCCCGGCCGCGCCGATGCGGGCCAGGCCGGCCCGGACGTCGTCGCGGTCGAGGTAGCCGACGTCCTCCGCCTGGACCTGCGCGCGGATGCCCCTGAGGTGCCCGCCGCCGTCCAGCTCGGCGTAGCCGGCCAGCGTCGCCGCCAGGTCGGGATCGGCCGGGTCGGCCCAGGCGACGACGGCGGCGATCTCGGGCGTCGCCTTCGCGTGCTCCAGCAGTACCGCTGCCTCATCCGCGTCGCATCGACCTCCCTCGACCAGGACGGTCCGGCTCACCCCGGCCGCGGCCAGCTCGGCCCGCAGCTGCCCGGGGGCGAAGGTGCGGCGGATCGGGGCGAGCTCGGGCGCGTCGAGCCAGTCGTAGCCGCCGCCCAGATGCCAGAGGTGGTGGTGCGCGTCGACGATCACGGCGCTCACAGCAGGCCGCCCTCGCGCAGCGCCGGCCACAGCCCGGCGGGCGGCGGGGCGGCGAACAGGGCGGCGTTGCGGCGGACCTGCTCGGGCGCGTCGGCGCCGACGACGACGCTGCGCACCGCCGGGTCGCTGCCGGCGAACGCGAGCGCCGCCGCGGGCAGGCTGGTCCCGTGCTCGGCGCACCGGGCGGCGATGGCCCGGGCCCGCTCGACGAGCGCCCCCGGCGCGGTCCCGTACTCGTACGGCAGCCCGTCGTGCGGCTCGGCCTCGGCGAGCAGGCCGCTGTTGAACACGCCGGCGTTGAGCACCCCGACGCCGTGCTCGGCGCACGCCGGCAGCAGCTCCTCGCGGGCCGGCTGCTCCAGCAGCGTGAACCGCCCGGCGACCATCACCACGTCCGGGCCGCACTCGCGCACGAACCGGGTCAGCACGGCCGCGTCCTTCGAGCCGGCCCCGAGGGCGGTCACGATCCCCTCGTCGCGCAGCTCGGCGAGCGCCCGCCAGCCCTCGCCGAACGCCACGTCAGCGTGGCCCTCCGGGTCGTGCAGCAGGGCGACGTCGAGCCGGTCCAGCCCGAGCCGGGTGAGGCTCTCGTCGATCGAGCGCCGCACCCCGTCGCGGGAGAAGTCGCGGACCCGCCGGTGCGTGGCCGGCACGACGAACCCCTCCGCGGTGTCGAGACCGCCCCCGTCGGTCTCGACGAGCAGGCGGCCGACCTTGGTGCTGATCCGGTACTGCTCGCGCGGCCGGTCGCGCAGGGCGGCGCCGAGCCGGCGCTCGGAGAGGCCGAGCCCGTAGTGGGGGGCGGTGTCGAAGTACCGGATCCCGGCGTCCCAGGCGGCGTCGACGGTCGCGCGGGCGCGCTCGTCGTCGATCGCGTGGTACAGGTTGCCGAGCTGGGCGCAGCCGAGCCCGAGTTCGGCCGTCATGTGGCCGGCCTGAGGCGCAGGCCGTGCATGCCGCCGTCGACGGCGAGGACCGTGCCCGTGGTGGCTCCCGCGAGCGGGCTGGCGAGGTAGCCGATGGCGGCGGCGACCTCCTCCGCGCTGACCAGGCGGCCGGTGGGCTGGCGGGCCTTGAGCGCGGCGAGCTCGGCGTCGGGGTCGGCGGCCCGGGCGAGCAGGCGGCGGATCCAGGGCGTGTCGGCGGTGCCCGGGTTGACGCAGCAGACCCGGATGCCCTCGCGGACGTGGTCGGCGGCCATGGCCGCGGTGAGCGCCTGGACGGCGCCCTTGCTGGCGCTGTACAGCGCCCGGTCGGGCAGTCCGGCGTGCGCGGCGATGGAGCAGGTGTTGACGATCGCGGCGTGCTCGGACCGGCGCAGGTGCGGCAGCGCGGCCCGGCTCACGCGCACCATCCCGACGACGTTGACGTCGAGCACGCGGTGCCACTCGTCGTCGGCGTTGTCCTCGACGGTGCCGACGGCGCCGATGCCGGCGTTGTTGACGAGGATGTCGAGCCGCCCGAGCCACGCGACGGCGTCCTCGATCCCGGCCCGCACGGTCGCGTCGTCGGTGACGTCGGCGACGACCCCGTGCAGCGGCTCCGGCAACTCGTCGATCTTCAGGTCGAGGCAGGCGACGCGGGCGCCGCGCTCGGCCAGGTGGAGGGCTGTGGCCAGCCCGATCCCGGACGCCCCGCCGGTGACGACGGCCCCGAGCCCTTGAAACTCACCGTTCACTGATCCCCCAAATACATCGGAGGACTGCTGTCTACCAGCCGACCTCACGGGTGCACAAGTACCCACATCGGCTACAGACATCGGATGCCTGCCCGGACGGCCACTTGTCGGACGGAGACCAGCTTAGAAACGCCACAGCCACGCACCCGACGGACACCACGCCGGTCCCCGCCCCCCTTTTGCGTCGATCTTGCAGTTGTGGTGCCTGACAAACCCGGACAATCACGGAGTGTCCTGGCACCACAACTGCAAGATCGACGCAAAAGGGGGGCGGTGGGGCGGTCAGGAGGGTTGGGTCGACTTTTCGCGGAGGGCCTGCTCGACGGCCTTGCGCACGCGGGCGTCCTCGCGCAGCTTGCGCCGAGCCCGGTTGCGGCGCATCAGGAGGTACACCCCGGCGACGGCCGCGACCAGGATGAGGATCAGCAGCAGCAGCGCCCACGGGATCGCCCAGCTGTGCGCCGAGGCCTGGACCTGCTTGAGCGACGTGGTGGAGCCCGACGCGTCGGTGAGCAGCGGCGTGAGCGTCGCGGTGGCGGCCAGCCGGCCCGACGTCGCCACGCCGTGGACGGGCACCGTCATCGTCCAGCTCTCGCCCGGAAGCAGATCCGGCGGCGACTTGACCTCGCCCGCGTCGGCGCGCAGCCACCCGAACGGGCCGGAGACCGACACCGTCTGCCTGGCCGTCAGGATGGCGTTGCCGGTGTTGTGGATCCGGTACGTGACGGTGGCGTCGCGCTTGGTGAACGGGTTCCAGAATGAGCCGGAGTAGTCGACGTGCAGGTCCTCGATCGCGAGGCCCGGCTTGAGCGCGCCGCTGACCCGCAGCTTGATCCGGATCCCGAGGCGCCGCTCGACGTTGACGCCCTGGGCGGCGTCGGGCTGCGTCAGCGAGGTGACGATGCCGCCCGCGTAGTCGCCGGGCGTGGCGTTGCCCGCAACGGTGACCGTGAAGGGAATCTCGACCGTCTCCCCGGGCTGGATCGCGACGCGCTCGCGGTCGGCGTGGACCCAGGCGCCGATGCCGACGGACTTCTTGTCCCTGGTGAGCAAGTCGAGCTGACCCGTGCCGGTCGTGTAGCCGTCGGCGGTGTAGACCGACAGGTCGAGCGGGGCCTTGCCGCGGTTGGCGACGACCATCGCGTCCTGGGCCTGCCCACCGGGGTTGACGGCGTAGCTGAAGCTGGACCGGTCGGCGCCGTAGCTGTTCGAGGCCGTCCTGACGGTCCAGGCGACATCGCCCTCCGCCAGAGCTGGAGTGGCACCCAGGCCGGTGACCGCGAACGTGGCGAGCAGTGCCGCGGCGACGGTACGGGCCAGGGCGGTGACGACGGTCTTCCGGTGCGTTGTGGACGCGTGCATCTCGAAGTCCTCGGGCGGTCTCGGGTCGGACTGGAACGACTGGCGGGGCAGGCACCCGAAGGTGCCGACCCCGCCAGGTGCAACGGGTACGGTCAGCTGCTCAGCGCAGTGATCGTGAGGGTCGAGCGGTAGCTACCCTTGTCGACGCTGCCCGGGACCTTCAGTTCCAGGTCGGCGCCGAGCCGGGCGGTGCCCTTCGGGTGACCCTGGTCCGCCCAGCCGAGGGCGCGCGAGACCGAGAGGCCCTGGCCGTGGTCGTCGTAGGCGGACGGAACCGCCCCGCTGGCCTGGGCACCGGCACCGGCCAGGAGCACCTTCGGCGTCCAGCCGAGGTACGCACCCGAGAACGTCTTGTCGGCGTCCCGGAAGTCGCTCGTGCTGGCCGAGATCGACCAGGGCGCGAGCGAGCGCCGGTTGTCCGACACGAGGATCGGGTTGATCTGGCCCGTCGCCGCGAAGTAGTCGCCGTTGTTGTCCACGGCGGTACCGAGGTCCACGAGGCCGTTGTAGCCGTCGATCGTCCAGCCGAACTCGCCCGGAGCAGCGTTGGGCACGTTCACCTGGATGGACTGGCCGTCGCCCTGGTACGGGTGCACGGTGACCTTGTCGACGATCGAGCCGACCGGCTGGCCGGCCGTGGTGTTGTTGCACCACGAGACCTTGCCCAGCTCGACCGCGGCGTTCGGCGCCGCACAGGTGCCGCTGCGGAGGTTCTCGACGACGAGCTTGTCGTTGCGCACCTGAACCTTGACGTAGCTCCGAACGTGCTCCTGGTTCTGCACCGAGTTGTACCAGTAGTTGTTCGGGTTCAACGGGTCAGCACCGTTACCGGCACCGCTGGTGCCGCTGTTGTCAGGAGCGGTGATGTCGTAGTACTTCGAGCCCGAGGCGGAGTTGCCCGTCACGTAGATGACGCCGCCCGGACCGGGGAACACGTCGGCGGCGCCGGGCTGCTCGGCCGGGTTCGCCTTCTCACCGTTCTTGATCTCGTAGCTGCGGGAGTAGCTGTGGTCGTGACCCTGCAGCACGAGGTCGACACCAAGGTTGGAGAAGGCCGTCGGGAAGTCGACCCGGCGCACCTTGTTGTCGCCGTCCTTGGCGTGGTCAGCCGGCGAGTAGATCGCGTGGTGGTAGACGAGCACCGTCCACTTGGCCTCAGCGCCGTGCTGGTTGATGACGTTGGTGACGTACGCGATGTGCGCAGCGTCGCCGCCGCCACCGGAGGTGGTGGTGTAGCTGTTGCTGTTCAGGTCGATGAACAGCACATCCTTGTAGATGTACCAGTAGTCACCGCCGGACTGGGTGCCGGCCGGGTTCCCGTTGCCGTACAGCGGGGCCGACCGGTCCGTGTTCGGGGTGAACAGGTGCTGCTCGTACGCCTTGCCACCGACATCGTGGTTGCCGATGGTGGCGGCCCAGGGGTACTGGCGCAGCTTGTCGGGAGCGAGGAACGCGGTCCACTGGGACTCCGTGTTCGCCGTCTCGACCTGGTCACCACCCGACACCAGCAGCTCGGCGTCCGGGTTGGCCGCGAGCGAGACGTCGAGGGTGTCCTGCCAACCGGCCTGGTCCTTCGCCACGTTGCCGGACGCCCCGATCTGCGGGTCGCCGTAGAACAGGAAGTCGTAGTCGCCTTCGAAGTCCTGCGTCTTGAACGAGTACGTCGGGGACCAGTTGCCCTCGGAGCCGACCCGGTACGAGTACTGGACCTTCTCCTGCAGGCCGGAGAGCGTCGCGTGGCGGTTGAAGCCGCCACTGGTCGCGATGTTCGCTCCGCCGATGGCGTCGAAGGTGGCCGCGCCGGCCGGGAACTCGCCGTTGACGAGCGAGGCGGTCGGGGCGACCTGGACCTTCTGGACGGTGTCGGCCGACGAGTACCAGGTCACGATGCGCTGGGTCTCGTTGGCGCCGACGCCGAGGATGATGCCGCTGAGCGTGGCGGGGTCCGCAGCGCTGGCGGGAGTCGCCAGACCGCTGGTGAGGGCCATCGTCAGGCCCAGGGCGGCCGCGGTGGCCCCTGCGGCCATGCGGCGCCGCGCAGGCCCGGAGGCCCGCTTGGAGGTTCGTGCTTTCACGGGTTTCTTCCCTTTTCCGATGGAGGTACAGGAAAAGCGGATTCAACGTTTCGCCACTCGATGAACCGGCCGTGAATTTGATCTTGCGGCCAGTCGCAGCCTCCGTGCTGTTCTCAAGGCCAGATCACACGTTCCACAAACCAGATAAGGCCCATAACGGACACGCCGGCAGCAATTGTGCCGGTCGTCCAGAGACCGGCTTTCGGCACCCGGTGGCGCAGCACGATGAGGAGCGGAAAGACGACGGCGACAATGGCGAGCTGCACAACTTCGATACCGACGTTGAACACGAGCAACGACCACAGCAGCGTCCACGACCACGCCTCATTGATGCCCAGCGCTCCCGCGAAGCCCAGGCCGTGTACGAGGCCGAAGCAGAACACGACACCGAGGCGGGTCCAGCCCGCACGGTCCAGGCTGAAATGGCTGTGCCCGGCCGTCTCCAGGTCGGTCGCATGGCCGCCGCGCCGCCAGATCCGCCACAGGTGCCAGCCGGCGACCACGGCGATCGACAGCGCGATGACGGGCTCCACGACCCTCGCCGGCACGTCGACCAGGCCGAGGGCGGCGAGCATGAACGTCACCGAGTGCGCCAGGGTGAAGCTGGTGGCGGCGAGCACGATCTCCCGGAGGCGGCGCGACCCGGCGATGAGCGCGAGCAGGAACAGGACGTGATCGATCCCGGTCAGCAGGTGCTCGGCGCCCAGGCGGAAGAACTCCCAGAACCGCTCGTACCACGACTGGCCGGTCGAGAAGGACGGCCGCGCCGCGTCGAGGGCCGCGCTGCCCGAGCGCCCGTCGATCTCGTAGGTGACGATCGTCTTGGTGCCCTTGACGTAGCCCTCGGTGTCGGGGAACAGCACGCTGCGCACCTCGTGCTCGGCGCGCCCCTGCGGGCAGGCCCAGTCGAGCAGCAGCTTGGCGTACGGCACGCCCTCCTGCCGGCCCATCGTGAAGCCGCCCACCGGAGCCGGCGCGCAGGCCCTGCCGTCCGCGGTGACCGAGAGGCGCCCGGTGACGTACTGCACGACCGACGCCGCATGGGTGTCGAGTGCCGCGGCCTGCCGCTCGGTGTCACCGTCGTCGAATGCGGCGGTACCCGCCCGATAGAGCGGATCGTTGTTCTCGAAATCGGCGGCGGACACGACAAGAAGGTCGTACTCGAGTTCCACCGCCGTCCGGACACGGCCCTCGTCACCGGCGGTGATGTGAACGTATACGGTCGAGGTGAAACCGTGGGCGAACGCCGGTCCGGCGCTCAGTAGCGTCAGCACCGCCGCGGCTATCCCGGCGACAGTGACGAAAATGACAGAGCGGGCGCGTTGCAACATGCGGCTCCTTTACGTGGCCAGTGCACGTTGCACGTCATTGGCGAACACAAGCCGGACCGCCGACGAACCGCTGGAAAACAAACACCTGGATCGGCGCCCGGCGGGTTGAAGGCGGCCGGAACTGCGATAGGAATTACGCGCACATCCCGTCACCACCGGGGAGGACGATCGCCTTGCGCCGCCCGATTCGGGCCGTTGCCACGCTGGCCGCCGCCGCGCTCGTCGCCGGCTGCGGCGCCGCCGGCGACGACTGGTCCCGGCCGCACCCCAGTCCCGCTCCCGTCGGCACGCTCGGCCCGGGGTTCATCGACCCGTCCACCCCGCCCACCCCCGAGGGGACCGTCACGCCGGCGGCCGGTTCCTGGACCGGGGTCCACCCGTCGAGGGGCTACCGTGTGGTGCTGGTCACCGCGGGCGACGACCGCCCGACGCAGGAGCTCGTGACGGCGGTCAAGGAGTGGGCGAAGGCCGAGGACGTCGACCTCAGGACGATCGTCGCCAAGGACCCCCACGACCTCATCCCCACCATCACCGGGGCCATGGACATGGGCCCGGACCTCATCGTCAGCGCGGGCAACGACCTCATCGACCCCATGGCGACGGTCACCGCGAGCCACCTGTCGCAGCAGTTCCTCGTGGTGGGCGCGGAGCTGGCCGAGCCGACGCACAACGTCACGGCGGTCGACTGGTCCGGCGCGTCGTTCCGCGGCGAGGGGCTCGGCATGTCCTCGACCTACGACCCCGCCTCGTTCACCCCCGAGCGCTGCTCGGCCGCCATCCGGGCGGGTGTGGCGGCCGTGCTGCACAACTGGACCGGCATCGTGATCTGGCTCGACCACCTCTAGGTCGTAGGTCGGTGGGCCTCGTGCCGTTGTGAACCAGGCGACCCCGGGCACGCGCCAGGCGGTCGCGCGCCCGCGCCCGCTCCGGCTGACCCGCGCCCTCCCCGCCGTACCGCGCGTCGTGCTCCGCCACCGGATCCGTCACCGGATCGGCCATGCCGGCCGACCCTGGTGATGAGTTGTCGCGCCCGCAACCGTCATACCTACGACGGGGGCACGACGAGGCGGAAGGATGACGTGATGAGTGCGAACACGGGGCTGGAGGAGCTGGGCGTGAGCGGTCTGGGCGAGGTCGACGAACCGGCGTTCTCGGGGCTGGCGGAGCGGCACCGGCGGGAGCTGCACGTGCACTGCTACCGGATGCTCGGGTCCTTCGAGGACGCCGAGGACACCGTGCAGGAGACGTTCCTGCGTGCCTGGCGGCGGCGGGAGACCTTCGAGGGGCGCTCGACGTTCCGGGCCTGGCTGTACCGGATCGCCACCAACGCCTGCCTGGACCTGCTCGCCAAGTGCCGCCCGGAGCCGGCGACCGGCGGCGAGGTGCTGTGGCTGCAGCCCTACCCGGACCGGCTGCTCGACGAGCTGCCCGCGGGCGACGCGGACGAGCCGGAGGCCGTCGCCGTCGCGCGGGAGACGATCGAGCTGGCGTACCTGGTCGCGGTCCAGCACCTCGCGCCGCGCCCGCGGGCCGTGCTGATCCTGCGGGACGTGCTCGGCTGGCCGGCGAAGGACGTCGCGGAGCTCCTCGGGGACTCCGTCAACTCCGTGAACAGCGCGCTGCAGCGGGCCCGCGCCGGCATGCGGGAGCACCTGCCCGCCGAGCGGCAGGACTGGACCGGCGGCGAGGAGGACGCCGGGACCCGGGAGCTGGTGCGCCGCTACACCGACGCCAGCGTGGCCACGGACATCGACCGGCTCGCCGCGCTGCTGCGCGACGACGTCCGCTGCTCGATGCCGCCCACGCCGGGCCTGCACGTCGGCCGCGACGCGGTGGTGAACGACTGGGTCGAGAGCGGCTTCGAGGACCTGCAGCACCTGCGCGCCGTCCCCACCTCCGTGAACCGGCAGCCCGCCGTCGCCTTCTACCTCTGGCGGGAGCGGGAGGGCGCGTACCTGCCGCTGACGATCGACGTCCTGCGCGTCACCGGCGGGGCGATCACCGAGATCGTCACGTTCCACGACGACCAGTTCCCGCGGCTCGGGCTGCCGCAGCGCCTGCCGGCGGACGGCACGGAGTAGTCCCGGAGCGGACGCTCGCGCTGCGCGGTGCTCCGGCTCCGCGGCACCGGCGTCCGCGCCCTGCGCCACCCGGCCGTCGCACGGCGAGGGTGCGCATCGTCACGCCCAGGATCAGTCACCGGATGATGGAGGAACGACGTGAACGGCATGAACGACACCGGGGTCGCCGCAGGTCCGGCATCGGGCCGGACCAGCCGCACCCACCGATTTCGCGGGCTCGCGGGCACCGGCTTCGTTGCCACGCTCGCGGCGATGGTGGCCACCACCCTCGCCGCTGCGCTTGCCCGGGCCGTCGGCGTCGACTTCGAGATCCCCGATGGTGGCGAGACGATCCCGTTGCCCGGGTTCGCCGTGGTGACCGGCTTCTTCTCGGTCGTGGGCGTCGTCATCGCCGCCGCTCTGCTGCGTTGGAGCACTCGGCCCGCCGAGCGATTCGTGTGGACGGCAGTGTCGCTGACCGCGATCTCGTTGGTCCCGCCCCTCATCTCCGGGGCAGACGCCGCCGCCACCACCGCCCTCCTCGGGCTGCACCTCGTCCCGGCGGCGGTGATGATCCCCACCCTGGCGCGGAGCCTCCGCACCCGGACCGATTGACGATCCCGCAACGGAACAACACGCGGCGAACGGGCCCGCGCGAGCGCACCGACGTCGGGTGCGGGCGGCGGCGATCAGGCCTTGACGGCAATGGCTAATGGCATTAGCTTTAGGGCTATGGAGATGAGCTTTGAAAGTGGGCGGATCGCCTACGACGACACCGCCGGCGACGGACCCCTGGTGCTGTGCCTGCCCGGGATGGGCGTGACGCGGCAGACCTACGAGCCGCTCCGGCCGCTGCTCGTCGCGGCCGGCTACCGGGTCGTCACCATGGACCTGCGCGGCGCGGGGGAGACCGACGCGCGCTGGGCCGACTACTCGCCGCAGGCCATCGGCCGCGACGCCATCGCACTGCTCAAGCACCTCGACGCCGGGCCGGCGATCCTCGTCACCAACTCCTACACGGGAGCCACCGCCGTCTGGGCCGCCGCCGAGGCGCCCGAGCTGTTCACCGCCGTCGTGCTCGGCGCGCCGTTCGCGCGCGTCATGCCGAAGCAGAGCCCGTTCATGCGGGCCGCCCAGTGGGCGGTGACCACCTACCGTCCGCTGTGGATGATGTTCTGGGCGTCGCTGTACAAGACGCGCAAGCCGAACCCGCAGGAGCGCAAGGCGCTCAAGGCCAGTCTCGCCGAGCCGGGGCGGATGGCGGCCATCAAGGCCATGGGCGACGCCGACGTCTCGGTCTGCGAGGCGCGCATGCCCGAGGTTCGCACGCCGGCTCTGGTCGTCATGGGGACCCGGGACCCCGACTTCCCCGACCCGGCGGCCGAGGCCCGGCTCGTCGCGGGCCGCATCGACGGCAGCGTCGCGATGATCGACGGGGCCGGGCACTACCCGCACTCGGAGTTCCCCGAAGAGACGGCCGCGGCGGTGCTGGCCTTCCTGCAGGGCCGCCAGGATGCCTAGGGCCGGGCTCAACCGGGACGCCGTCGTCGCCGCCGCACTGGCGATCATCGACGACGGCGGGCCGGAGGCATTGACGCTGGCCGCCGTCGCCGCGCGGACCGGGGTGGCCACGCCCTCGCTGTACAAACACGTGAAGAACCTCGGCGAGCTGCGCAACCTGCTCGCCGTGCGGCTCTTCGACGAGTTCACCGACCGGGCCACGCGGGCGGTGCTGGGGCGCAGCCGAGACGAGGCGGTCGAGGCGCTCATGCGGGCCTACCACGAGTACGCCACCGAGCATCCGCACCGGTATGCGATCGTGCCCCAGCGGCCCGACCCCGACCCCGCGGTCCAGGCGGCGGGCGAGCGGTTCGTGGCGCTGTTCTTCGCGGTGCTGAAGGGCTACGGGCTCGACGACGACGAGCTGGTCCACGCCACCCGGGTCGCCCGCGCCACCCTGCACGGCTTCGCGATGCTGCAGATCGGCGGCGGGTTCGGCCTGCCGCAGGACGTCGCGGTGACCCACCAGCGGTTGATCGACACGGTGCTGGCGGGCCTGCGCGCTACTCGTGGGGGAGCAGGTAGCGCCAGTTGACCTGCATCGAGACCCCGGCCGGCGTCCGGAACACCGGCCAGCGCGACTGGTCGGGCCGCGGGACGGCCCGCATCAGCGCCTGCGCCTGCCGGTCGTGCAGGTCGAGCCGCGCCACGAACTCGTCCTTGCCCAGCCGTGGCACCGGCACCCCGGCCGGCCAGGGCTCGACGACGGCGGCAGCGGTCGGTTCGGCCGGGGAGAGGACGACGGCCACCATCCGCACCGCGGACGGCCGCCACGGCGAGCCCACCGCAAGGGCGCGGTCGCGGACGAGACTCAGGTGGTCGAGCAGCGCGTAGGCCGGCGCCGGGTACGCCTTGTCGGTGCGGGTCTCCTCCAGCCCCTCGAACTGCAGCGAGAACTTCCGGCTCGCGGCCCGGGCGGTGAACACGGTCGACGGCACGTCGGCGATGACCGGCGCGCCGGGCCGGCGCCGCGCGTTCGAGCGGTCGCGCAGCACGGTCGTGGCGTGGTTGCGCAGCGAACGCAGCGCCCCGCCGCCGATGCGCAGCCGCCGCGTGGCGTCCGCGATGACGACGCCGTCCTCGTACGCGGCCAGCCGCGGCGCCCGCAGCATGCTCCAGCCCGCCGGCACGAACCCGCCGGTCAGCTCCCACAGCACGAGCGGGCGGGGGCCGCGCTCCAGCGTGGCGGACGCCACGGCCGTGCCGCCGACCGCGGCCGTGATCCCGACCGCTCCCGCGGCCACCAGCAGACTCCTGCGGTCCATCCTCGCCTCCCGTCCCGCCGGGGCAGGGCGCCCCGGCATCACTGACGTTAACGACAAATCGGACAAAAGGCAGCGCGAAACCGGAATGGATACCAATCAGAGTCCCTTGGTATGGTTTGCCATGCGCATCTCGGCGAAGGCGGACTACGCGATCCGGGCGCTGGTCGAGTTGGCCGCGGACGTCCGGCGGCCGCTCGTCTGCGAGGGGATCGCCGCGGCGCAGCACATTCCCTACCGGTTCCTCAAGAGCGTGCTCCGCGACCTGCGGCGCACCGGGCTCGTGCGCAGCCAGCGCGGCTGCGAGGGCGGCTACTGGCTCGGGCGTGACGCGGCCACCATCACGCTCGCGGACGTGTTCGCGGCCGTCGACGGCGAGCTGCTCACCATCCACGGCACCGACCCGTCGGACGCTACGCGGGCCCCCGGCGTCACTGCCCTCTGGCGGGCGATCCAGGCCCGCACCGAGGAGGTCCTCACCGGCGTGACGATCGCCGACCTGCTCACCGACAACCCGCCGGAGCCCGCGGCCACGCTGCTCCGCCTGCCACTGGGAGCCCCAGCATGACCGAGCGCACGCCCGAGGACGCGCCCGACGGTGCCACCGACCACTGGCACGCCCCGCTGCGGCACATCCGCGGCGCCGGCCTGAGCGGCGACACCCGCCAGACGTCCGGGATGACCCGCCTGGAGGCGATCTCCGGCAAGACCGTCGGCTCGTCGAAGGTCTGGATGGGTCAGACGCACGTCGCCCCGGCCACGTCCTCGGGCGACCACCACCACGGCGAGACGGAGACCGCCATCTACGTCGTCTCCGGCAACCCGGTGTTCGTCTTCGCCGAGGGGGATCGGGAGGTACGGCTGGAGACCGAGCCCGGCGACTACGTCTTCGTCCCGCCGTACGTGCCCCATCGCGAGGAGAACCCCGGCGCGACCGAGGCCGTCGTCGTGATCGCCCGCAGCAGCCAGGAGGGCGTGGTCGTGAACCTGCCAAGCCTGTGGTCGCGGGCGGAGTGACCCTCACCGTCGTCGAGTACACCGACCCGATGTGCCCGTGGGCGTGGGGCTCCGAGCCCACGTTCCGCCGGCTGCGGGCGGCGCTGCCGGGCGCGCGGTGGCGGCGGGTGTTCGGCATCCTCTTCGACGACGGCGACGATCCCGCGCCCGACCCGGCGGCGGAGACGGCGTGGTACCACGGCCATCTCCAAAGGATCGCCGAGCACACCCGCGCGCCCTGGCCGGCCGTCCTGGAGCGGGTGGCGCTCACGAGCTGGCCGTCGTCGCTCGTCGCGCGGGCCGCGCAGGCGCAGGGCTCCGTCGTGGCCGAGCGGGTGCTGCGCCGCCTGCGCGAGACCGTGTTCCTGATGGGTCGCCCGGCCGACACGCCGGAGCGCGCCCTGCGGGCCGTCGACGGCATTCCCGGCCTCGACCACGACCGCCTGGCGGCGGACGCGGCGTCCGCGGGCGTGCGCGCGTCGGTCACCGCGGACCGGCGGGAGTGTCGTTCGCCGGTACCGGAGGTGCTGCGCATCGACGACCCCGGCCCGCACAACGGCCGGGCGAAGCCGGTGGACGACGACGGCCACCGGTACGCGCTGCCCACCCTGCTGTTCCAGGGCCCCGCCGGACGGGCGGTGGTTCCCGGCTGGCGCCCCTACGCGGAGTCCACGGCGGCGGCCGAGCGGGTCGCCCCCGGCTCGGTGCGCGAGCCGGTCCGGCTGTCCCCGGAGGAGGCGCTGCGGCGGTACGCCAGCCTGACCGAGGCGGAGGTCGGCGCCCTCGCGTCGCTGCCCGGCGCTGTGTCCCTCGACACGCCCGGCGGCCGGGTCTGGCTGGCCGAAGACGAGGCCAGGACCCATCCGGCGCTGCGCTGACGACCCGCTCAACTCCTACAAAGCCCATCTGATTTGTCTCGAAACATAGGACACTTCTTGATGGCTATTGACGAGAGTTCCGGCGCCTCCGCATGATGGGCGCATGACCTCGACCCACCCCGGCGTGGCACGGCGCTACGTCGATCTCCGGCGCACCGCAAGCGCCCTCTGTCGATAAGTCATTCCCCTCGGGCCCGATGAGCCCGCGCCTGTGAGCACACGCACCCGCGGCCGAGCGCCGGCGGACGAGTCAGCGCACCCAGAAACAGCACCCATGGAAGGGCCCCCATGAAGACAGACATCAGCCGCCGGTCGTTCCTCGGCCTCGGCGCCGCCGCCGGTGCCGCGACGCTGCTCGGTGCGTGCGGCGACGGCACCGTCCCGGGCGCCGCCGGCGGCGGCACGCTCAAGTGGGGCTGGGCCCTGACCACCAGCTGGGACCCGGTGACCAGCTCGGCCGGCTGGGACGTGCACGTGCTGTCCCTGGTGTACGCCGGGCTCACCAAGCTCGACGAGCGCGGCGACGCGGTACCGGCCCTCGCCACCGGCTGGAAGTACAACGCCGACGGCACCGAGGTCGCCTTCACGCTGCGGCCCGGCCTCAAGTTCTCCGACGGCACCCCGCTCGACGCGACCGCCGTCAAGAAGAGCCTCGAGCGCGGTCGCGACCTCCCCAAGTCGCTCGTCGGCCCGCAGCTCGTGAACGTCGCGGCGGTCGAGGCGCCGGACGGCGGTACCGTCGTGATCAAGCTCAAGGCGCCCGACTTCCAGATCCCCAACCTGCTGGCCGGCAAGACCGGCATGATCGTGAGCCCGAAGGCGTTCGAGAGCGACGCCGCCGCCCTCGCCACCCAGCCCGTCGGGGCCGGCCCGTTCACGCTCACGGCGTACACCCAGAACGCCAAGGCGGTGTTCGCCCGCAACCCCGACTACTGGGACGCGGCCAGCATCAAGCTCCAGCACTTCGAGGCCTACCCGCTGCCCGAGGCGGCGACCGTCGTGGCCGCGCTGCAGTCCGGCCAGTACGACGTGGCGCAGATCCCGGGCAGCCAGGTCGAGGCGGCCAAGGCGGCCGGCCTGCAGGTGCAGGTCATCCCGTCGCTCGTCGTCGCCGTGCTCGACGTGAACATCACGAAGAAGCCGTTCGACGACCCGAAGGTCGCCGAGGCCCTCCGCTACGCCGTCGACCGGGCCGCGCTGCTGAAGACCGCGCAGTTCGGCCACGGCGACGTCGCCTACCAGCCGTTCCCGAAGAACTACGTCGGCTACGCCCCGGCCCTCGACGGCATCTACGCCTACAACCCCGGCAAGGCCCGTCAGCTGCTCGCCGAGTCCAGCTACCAGGGCGCGCCCGTCGACGTCGTCATCACGACCGCGGCCGCCGCCGGCGTGCCCGAGCAGCTGCAGTCCCAGCTGCAGGCCGTCGGGTTCAAGCCCACGATCGAGGTCATCCCGCAGGCGCAGGCCACGCAGCTGGTGTACGTGCAGCACGCCAAGGCCCTGTTCGTCGACCAGTTCGCCGGCCGCGACTCGGCGGTGCAGGCGTTCCAGGTGCTGTTCGGCAAGGAGGGCCTGATGAACCCGGGCCGCCAGCAGCCGCCGGAGCTCGCCGACGCGCTGGCCGTGGTGAGCCGGACCCCGCTCGACTCGCCGGACTACGCGAAGGTGCTCCAGGAGGCGACGTCGGTCGCGGTCCGTTCGATGCCGAACGTCTTCCTCTACAGCGTGCCCCGGATCCTGGCCCGCCGGCCGAACGTGTCGGCGATCCCGGAGTTCACCGTCGTCCAGCGGTTCGAGGGGGTGACCGTGGCATGACCCGCCGGCTCGGGCCCACGCTCGCGACGCCCGTCGTCGTCTTCGTCCTGGCCTCGCTGCTGACGTTCGGGCTCGGCGCGCTGTCGCCGAGCAACCCGGCGGCGGCCGTCCTCGGCGAGACGGCCACCGCGGCCGACATCGCCCGGATGAACCACGAGTTCGGGCTCGACCGGCCGTTCCTGGCCCGCTACGCCGACTGGCTCGGCGCCTCCCTCACCGGCGACCTGGGCCGCTCGTACTTCACCACGATCCCGGTGTCCGACAGCATCTTCGCCGCGCTGCCGGTCGACCTGACGCTCGCCGGCCTCGCCGTGCTCCTCGCGGTGCTGCTCGGCGGCGCCGCCGGGATCGGCGCGGCGCTGCGCCAGGGCGGCCGGTTCGACCGGGCGGTCACGTTCGTCGCCTCCGGGCTCGGCACGCTGCCGCCGTTCGTCGTCGGCATCGGGCTGATCGTGGTCTTCTCCGTGCTGCTCGGCGCGCTGCCCGCCGGCGGCTACGTGCCGATCGAGGCCGGGTTCCTGCCGTGGCTGCGGTTCGCGATCCTGCCGGCGCTCGCGCTCAGCCTTGACATCGCCGCGTCGATCGCCCGGCAGCTGCGCACCTCGCTCGTCGGGCAGCTCGGCGAGAACTACGTCACGGGGGCCGTGGTCCGCGGGCTCGGCCCCCGCCGGGTGCTGTTCCGCCACGCGCTGCGCAACGCGGTCGGCCCCGCCCTCACCGTGCTCGGCATCGGCGTGCCGATGGTGCTCGGCGGCGCCGTCGTCACCGAGAAGATCTTCAACCTGCCCGGCGTCGCGCGGCTCGCCCTGCAGGCGTCCGAGCAGCACGACGTGCCGCTGATCCAGGGCACCCTGCTCGTCACCATCACCGTCGTGCTGGTCTGCAACACCCTGGTCAACCTGGCCCTGCTCCGGCTCACCCCGCAGGGAGGCCGCCAGTGAGACGCACCGCGATCGGCGTGCTCGCCGTGGTCGCCGTCCTCGCCGTCGCCGGCGGGGCGATCGCGCCGCACGACCCGCTGCTGCAACAGCCCGACCTGGCGCTGCGCGGCCCCAGCCTCGCCCACCCGTTCGGCACCGACTACCTCGGACGCGACGTGTTCAGCCGGCTGCTCGCCGGCACCGGCACCACCGTGCTCGCCGCGCTCCAGAGCGTCGGCGTCGGCCTGCTCCTCGGCGTCGTGCCCGGGCTCGCGTCGCTGTGGCTGGGCCGCACGGTCGAGTGGCTGCTGCTGCGTGCCGCCGACGCCCTCATGACCCTGCCGTTCATCGTGTTCGCGGTCGCCGTCACCGGCATCCTCGGCAACGGCCTGACCCAGGCGATGATCGCGATCGGGGCGCTGTTCGCGCCGCTGTTCTTCCGGGTCACCCGGGCGGCCGGGCTGCGGCTCACCCGGGCGCAGTACGTCGAGGCCGCCGAGCTCTTCGGCGCCTCCCGCACCCGGATCCTGCGCACCCACGTCTGGGGCAAGGTGCTGCCGACCGTCGCCGTGACCGCGGCCCAGGCGACCGGCGGCGCGCTGCTCGCCGTGTCGTCGCTGACGTTCCTCGGCATCGGCGTCAAGCCGCCCGCGCCGACCTGGGGCGGCGTGCTCGCCAGCGACCTCGGCTTCCTGGCCCAGCAGCCGTGGGCCCCGGTCATCCCCGCCGCGCTGATCATGGTGACCGTCGCGGCCCTGAACGCCCTCGCGGACCACACCACTTCGAAGGAGCGGGTCGATGCCGGTCTTGCGCGTTGACGACCTCGACATCACGGTCGCCGGTCGGGGTCCGGCGGTACAGCACGTGTCGTTCACCGTCCACAAGGGAGAGTCGGTCGGCCTCGTCGGCGAGTCCGGCTCCGGCAAGACCCTGACCTGCCGGGCCGTGCTCGGCGTGCTGCCGCCCGGCGTCGCCGTCACCGGCGGCCGGATCGAGCTCGACGGCACCGCGCTGACCGGCCTGGACCGCCGGGGCTGGGACCGGATCCGCGGCAACCGGCTGGCCGCCGTGTTCCAGGATCCGGCGTCGTACCTCAACCCGTCGCTCACCGTCGGCCGCCAGCTCGCCGAGCAGCTGCGGCTCAAGCGCGGCCTGCCCCGCCGGGCGGCCCGGGCCGCGGCCGTCGAGCTGCTCGCGGCCGTCGGCATCCGGCGCGCGGAGGCGGTCGTCGACCAGTACCCGCACGAGCTGTCCGGCGGCATGCTCCAGCGCACGCTCATCGCCATCGCGGTCGCCGGCGAGCCCGAGCTGCTCGTCGCCGACGAGGCCACCACCGCCCTCGACACGGCCGTGCAGGCCGAGGTGCTGGAGCTGCTGCGCCGCCTGCGCGCGGAGCGCGGCCTGGCCCTGCTGCTCGTCAGCCACGACCTCGCCGTCGTCGCCGAGGTCTGCGACCGGATCGTGGTGTTCTACGCCGGGGAGGTCGTCGAGCAGGGCCCCACCGCCGAGGTCATCGCCGGCCCGCGGCACCCGTACACCGAGGCACTGCTGCGCGTCGCGTCGCTCGGCGACTGGCGCCGCCGCGAGCTGGAGGTGATCCCCGGCCGCCCGCCGGAGCTGGGCGCGCCGCCCGCCGGGTGCCGGTTCGCCGAGCGCTGCGCCCAC
Source organism: Dactylosporangium sucinum (assembly GCF_014647515.1). Taxonomy (GTDB): domain Bacteria; phylum Actinomycetota; class Actinomycetes; order Mycobacteriales; family Micromonosporaceae; genus Dactylosporangium; species Dactylosporangium sucinum. The sequence goes on from NZ_BMPI01000003.1 coordinate 104,297, forward strand.
GCCACGGACGCCTGCGCCACGCCCGTCGCCCTGTCCACGCTCGACGGCGACCGGCAGGTGCGCTGCCACCGGGCGGCCGACCTCGCGCTGGTGGGCGCCCGGTGAGCGCGCTGCTGTCGGTCGAGGACCTCGACGTCACCTACCGCCGCCAGCGCGTCCTGGCCGGGGTCTCGCTGACCGCCGGTACCGGCGAGATCCTCGGCATCATCGGCGAGACGGGCTCCGGCAAGACCACGCTCGCCCGCGCCGTCGTCGGGCTCGCGCCGGTCACCGCCGGGCGGATCCGGTTCGCCGGCACCGACCTCACCGGCCTGCGCGGCCGCGCGCTGCGCGACTGGCGGCGCACCGGGCAGGTGCAGTACGTCTTCCAGGACCCGCTGCGCGCCCTCGACCCGCAGCACACCGTGGCCACCATCGTCGCCGAGGGCCTCGCCGTCGCTGGCCGCCCGGTCGGCGACCGGGTCGAGTGGGCGCTGAGCCAGGTCGGCCTGGACCCGGCCCTCGCGGGCCGGACGCCGGGCCGCATCTCGGGCGGCCAGCGGCAGCGGGTGCTGCTGGCGCGGGCCATCGCGATGCGCCCGCGGCTGCTGCTGTGCGACGAGCCGGTGAGCGCGCTGGACGCCTCGAACCGCAACCACGTCCTGCGCCTGCTCGCCGACCTGCGCACCACCGCGGACGTCACGGTCGTGGTCATCTCCCACGACCTGAGCTCCCTGGCCGGCATCGCCGACCGGGTCGCCGTCCTCTACGGCGGCCGGCTCGTCGAGCACGGCCCGGCCGAGGAGGTGCTGGCCAACCCGCGCCACCCGTACACGGCCCTGCTGACCGCGTCGGCCCCGAGCGTCCGCCGCGACCACCCGATCCCGGCGTCGGCGCTGCGCCGCCCGGCCGGCGCCCCGCCGGTCCCCGGCGACGGCTGCCCATACGCGAGCCGCTGCCCCTTCGCCACCGGAGCGTGCGCCACGGTGCCCGCGCTGTCCACCGTGGACGGTGGCCGCGCGGTCGCCTGCCACCACCCGTTCTCGCTACCCGTAAAGGAGACCACGCCATGACGGTCGAGTTCATCGGCATGATCGGCACCCAGCACGCCTCCGAGATCCATGCGCCGAGCGGACCGGTCGTCGATCCGGCGTACACGCGGCGCTTCGCCCGCGCCCACGAGGACGCCGGCTTCGACCGGATCCTCATCGGCTACGGCTCCGGCTGGCCCGAGGGCGGCCAGGTCGCGGCCCACGTCGCCGCCCACACCGAGCGGCTCGGGCTGCTCATCGCCCACCGGCCCGGGTTCGTCGCCCCGACGCTCGCCGCGCGCCAGTTCGCGACGCTCGACCAGTTCAGCGGCGGGCGGGTCGCGGTGCACACGATCACCGGCGGCAACAACGCCGAGCAGCGGCGCGACGGCGACTACCTCGACAAGGACGACCGCTACGCCCGCACGGACGAGTACCTCGAGATCCTCCGCCGCGCGTGGTCCTCGCCCGAACCGTTCTCCTACGAGGGGAGGTTCTACCGGTTCGAGGACTTCGCCGCCCACGTCCAGCCGCAGCATCGGATCCCGCTGTACTTCGGGGGCTCGTCGGAGGCGGCGTACCGCGTCGGCGGCAAGCACGCCGACACGTTCGCGCTGTGGGGCGAGCCGCTGAAGGAGACGGCCGAGCAGATCGCCTCCGTCCGCGCGGCCGCCGCGGCCGCCGGCCGGGCCGAGCCGCCGGGCATCAGCGTCTCGTTCCGCCCGATCCTCGGCCCGACCGAGGAGCTGGCCTGGGAGCGGGCGCACGCGATCCTCGACACCATCGTGACCGGCCGGTCGAACTGGCCGGCCCGCGCCTGGCGCACCGACGGTCCGCCGGAGAACGTCGGCTCGCAGCGGCTGCTCGCCGCGGCCGAGCAGGGCGACGTGCACGACCGCGCCCTGTGGACCGCCCCGGCGAAGGCCACCGGCGCCGGCGGCAACTCGACCGCGCTCGTCGGCACGCCGGAGACGGTGGCCCGGGCGCTGCTCGACTACGTCGACATCGGCGTGACGACGCTGCTCATCCGCGGGTACGACCCGCTGGACGACGCGATCGACTACGGCCGGCACCTCCTCCCGCTGGTGCGCCAGGAGCTGGCCCACCGCGCCGCCACCGCCGCGCCGGCGGCCCTCGCGGCGGGTGCCCGGTGACCGCGACGGTGGGCGCGCCGGTCGTGGCCGGCGCCCGCTGGGACCCGCCGGCCGCGATCGCGGTCCGGGGCACCCTGCTGATCCTGCCGGGCCGGGGCGAGCACGCCGGGGTCTACGACCGGTTCGGCCGGCGGCTCGCCGTGGACGGGTACGCGGTGCGCTCCGTCGCCCCGGCCACCGCCGCCGCGGCCGTCGGCGAGGCGGTGGCCCCGGTGGTGCTGGTCGGCTCGGACGAGGGCGCCCTGCACGCGCTGAGGCTGGCGGCAACCCTCGCCGTGGACGGCGCCATCGTGGCGGGCACGCCGTGGTCCGGGGCCGCGCCGCCCTCGGCGCGGACCGCTCCGGAGCTTCGGTCGGTCGACCGACCGAACAGCTCGGGCCTGGTCGGTCGACCGACCGAAGGTAGTAGCTTGAGCTCGGTCGGTCGACCGACCGAAGACGGCTTGGGCTTGGTCGGTCGACCGACCGAAACGGGGGACCCGGGCCGGCTGCGTACCGGCGGCTGGGATGCCGAGCTGGAGGCCCGCAGCGCCTGCCCGACCCACCAGGCCCGGCTCACAGGCGACACCGGGTTCCGCCGCGGCGCGCTGACCGAGCCGCTCCCCGCCGGGCTCCGGGAGTCCGTCGACCCGGGCGCGGTGGCCGTGCCCGTCCTCGTCGTCCACGGCGAGGCCGACCCGGTGACCCCCGTGGACGCGGCCCGCGCGCTGGCCGCCGCCCTGCCCCAGGCCGAGCTGGCGACCGTTCGCGCCGGCCGGCACGACGCGCTGAACGACATCACCCACCGCACGGTCGCCGCCCACGTCGTCCTATGGCTCGAACGCCTGCGGGCGGACCGGGCGGTGACCCCGATCCTCACCGTCACCCGACCCGCTTGAGGGGGCGGGTGGCGACCGGACGCCTGGTCGCCACCCGCGGGGGTGGGGTTGCGCTGCCGGCCGGCCCGTCGGCGTCGGGCCGGCCGGGCCGTGCCCCGTCCGCTCCGCGCGGCCGTCGGCGTCGGCCGTGCGGAGCGGAGGACTCCGGACGAGCGGTCAGGCGTTGTACACGCGGAACTCGGAGACCTGGCCCGCCGGCCAGCCGGTGTTCGCCGTGAAGTTCAGCCTGAGGTACCGGACGGTCGCCGTGCTGGCGAAGACGATCGTCGCGGTGTTGCCCGTCGCCGGGTTGAACGTGTAGCCGGCCGAGCCCACGATCGTGGTGAACGAGCCGCCGTCGGTGCTGCCGGTGACCGACAGCGTCTGCGTGCGGGTGCCCCAGGCCGACGACGGCGGCAGGGTGAGCACGATCCGCTTCGTGGCGACGGCGCTGCCGAGGTCGACCTGCAGCCACTGCGGGAACGCGTTGTTCGCGCTCTCCCAGTAGGTGTCGGTGTTCCCGTCGGTGGCGTTGCCGCTGCCGTACACCTGGGTGTGGCTGCTCTCGGCGGTCGGCCGGCCGGCGGCCAGGTTGACGTTGCCGTTCGGCGGCGCCGCGGTGGTGACGTTGACGATGTTGGACGGGCCGGAGCCGTTGCCCGCGGCGTCGAACGCGGCGACCGTGAACTGGTAGGCCGTCGAGGCGGTCAGGCCGGTGACCGTGAAGGCGAGCATGGTGGTGGTGCCCACGACGGTACCGCCGCGGGACACCCGGTAGCCGGCGACGCCGACGTTGTCGGTCGACGCGTTCCAGGCGAGCGCCACGGTCGTGTCGGTGGTGCCGGTGACCCGCAGGTTGCCGGGCACGGACGGGGCGGTGGCGTCGGGGCCGGTCGGGAACGTCGGGGTGAACCGGGTCGCGGTCAGCGTGACCTGCCCCTTGAGCATCCGCCCGCCGTCGTTGGTGAGCCGCAGGTAGTAGTCGGCGGAGCAGGGCGTGCCGTCCTCGTCGAGCGCCCGCATGCCCGAGTTCGTCGGCTGGAAGGCCGCGCTCTCGGCCGTCTTGGCGATCTGGTTGCCCTCGTTGAACTCGTCGAACATCGAGATGTAGACGCTCTGCACGCCGGCGCGGGTGTGGTTGTAGAACTGCCGCCACATGAGCTCGCCGTGGCGGCGGTGGCCGGCCGCGAGGTCGCCGGGGATGATGCAGGGCTGGTAGTCGATGCCGCGCGGGTTGAGGTCGGCGAGGTCGGGCAGCACGCGGTTCTGGTAGAACCAGTCGGCGCCGTTGTTGTCGCTGATCCGCCCGACCATCCACGGCGAGATCATGTTGAACGCGTGGTAGACGTCGATGAAGCCGGGCCGCGAGTCGTCGGTGCCGAGCCGCCAGTGGGTGGGCACGCCGCCGATGACGTAGCAGCCCTGGTTCTTGAACCAGTTGATGACGTCGAGGCAGGCGGCCGGCTGGAACGGGCGGCCGTCGTCGTTGAAGCCGAAGCCCCAGATGCACACGACCGGCTTGCCGTTCTGCCGCGCGTAGGCGGGGGAGGACGTGTACGCCGACATCTTGGTGGTCCAGTCGGTCTTGATCTCCGACTGCATGTTCAGCCACCAGGTGACGTCGTACATGATGTAGAACTTCCGCCCGTAGGCCTCGGCGGACTGCCGGACCTTGGCCGCCATCGCGTCCCGGGTCGGCCCTTCGCCGCCGAAGGGGTTGAAGCGCTGCAGCGCGGCCGTGTCCTGGCCGTTCTGCTGCATCCAGCGGAAGTGCGTGTCGACCGTCTGCTGGTCGTACGACGAGAACAGGTTCGCCGGCTGGCCGTTGCCGAGGTTGGCGAAGTTGGACCGGTAGCCGCGGGTGAAGTCGCGCATGTCCGGCCAGCAGGTGATCGAGCACGCGCCCGGTGCCGGGGACTGCGACCAGTTCGGGCTGTAGTGCCACCAGCCGTTGATCGGGGCGCCGTCGCCGATGCAGGCGAACCAGCCCTGGTAGCCGACGGTGACCTTGCCGACGACGTCGCCGGGCGGGCTGGCGGCCGCGGCCGGGGTGGCGCCGGCGGCGAGCGGCAGGCCGGTCGCGGCGGCGCCGGCCAGCGAGGTCGCGATGACGGAGCGGCGGGAAACTCCCATGTGGACTCCTCGGGTGGACCGGGCCCGGGAGCGCACGGCGGGGCGGACCCGGTGGCGGCCGGGTCGTCGGCGTCGGCGCTCTTCAGGTCGGTTGACGTGGGGACGGCGGGCTGGGCGGGCCCGCCGGACCGGCACTGAGCAGCCCACGCGAGGCGCGCGGTTGGCGGTGCTGACCATGTCGGCTTCTGCGGCAAAGCTTGCCAGCAAGCCGCATCACAACGCAAGACTTCGATGTAAGTCTTGCAAGTTCTTACCGCTGATGTAGTCGATCACGAACCATGGGTCGACGTAGGCGTCGTCCGGCTTGGCCGGGAAATCGAAGACCGCGAGCATCATCTGCATCGGATAGGTCGGCGGCCCGGCGCATGAGCGCACCGTGACGCCGTCGACGGAGAAGGTGACCGCCGCGGGCGTCCAGTCCACCGCGTACGTGTGGAACTCGCCGACGTCGATGTCCAGCCGCGGCGCGGCGAAGTCCTCGGTGACGGCCGGGTCGCGGAACGCGTGCAGGCCCATGCCGACGGCTTGCGCGGCGTCGCCGAACACCTCCATCACGCAGATCTCGGCGCACCGCTCCGGCTCGTCCTCCAGCCCGACCAGCCACCAGGCGGCCATCGTGCGCGCGCTGAGCACCGCGCGGGCCCGCAGCTCGAGGTGCCCGCCGGCCGGGGTCCACCCGCGGAACGCGGGCTGCGCCTCGCGGACCACCGCCCCGTCCCGCCAGGGCTGCTGGCCGCGCGTGCCGCCGACCGGGCCGGACCAGTTGCCGGACTGGATGCCGGACACCCGCAGCGGCGGCTCGTGCTCGCCGGGCAGCCACAGCCCCTGGGCCGGCGGGATCGTCAGCCACAGGCAGGAGTCCCGGACCTCGTAGGTGGCCCGGGTCGCGGCCCGCGAGCTCCACGCCGGCAGGTAGTGCGGCAGCCAGGCGGCGGGATCGAGCCCGGAACCGTCGAAATGATCCTCGAAATCCATGGCACCATCAATCTATGCGGCTCGCGGTGCACGCGCTCGTCGGAATGCCCATGGTCGTGTTCGGCGCCCTGCTGCAGCTCGGGCAGTCCGTCCCGCACCTGCGCGCCTTCGGTGCCGCGCTGATCGTCGCCGGCTCGATCCTGGCCTGGTTCGGGGTGAGTGGGAAGGGTGTCGGCGCCATCGGCTGGTCCGCGGTCGGCGGGCTCGCCGCCGCCGGGCTCGCGGCCAGCCTGTTCTTCGTGCGCGAGGACATCGGCTGCATGTTCTGCTACCACCGCGGCCAGGGCTACCCGTGGGGGTTCGTGCACACCGGCTTCACCCACGACGACATGCCGACCGTGGAGCGGGCCCACGAGCTGATGGCCGAGCGGCCGGGCATCGCGTCGCGGTCGTTCGACGCCTTCGGGGCGGCGCTCGACGCGGTCTTCTGGGCCTCGGTCGCCCTGCCCCTGGTCACGGTCGTCGCCCGGGTGCGGGCCGCCTTCCGCCACTCGTCCGAGGTCATGGCGAAAGCGCCGACAGGTAGCGGTACAACACCTTCTTGAGCTCGGCGATCACCGCCGGCCGCTCGTCCGGCGCCGCCGCCAGCGCCATCGGCAGCATGGCCTGGAAGATCTGGATCGCGACCCGGGCCGTGCGGGTGCGCTCCTGCGCGGTCAGGCCCGGCGCCTTCGCGGCGATCACCGACTCGACCCGGCCGAGCAGGGCGGCCTGGATCGGCTCGGCCGCGGCGGCCAGTCCGGGCGGCATGTCGGGGCGGGCGAACAGCGCCTTGAACCCCGGGTTGGCCACGTTGAACGCGAGGATCGGCTCGACCGTGCGGTCGACCACCTCGGGCCAGTCCAATGTGGACACCGGGGTGCCCAGCAGCGCCGCCTCGTGCGCCTCACGCATCTGGGTCACGAACCGCCCGGCCAGCGCGGCGGCGATCGCCTCCTTGTTGGCGAAGAACTGGTACAGCGAGCCGGGGGAGACGCCCGCCTCGGCGGCGATCGCGATCCTGGCCCGGCAGGCGCTCGCCGACCACTTCGGCACCGGCAGCCCCAACGTCGCGCTGCTGGTCACGGCCCGCGACGGTGACGTCGACGCGATCGCCGCGGCCGGCACCCGGCTCACCGGGGAGCTGCGCGCGTTCGCGGGCGTCGGCGACGCCTGGTCGTACTGGACCCGCGGCAACCCCGAGACCCTGCGCAGCGCCGACCGCCGGCAGGCGCTCGTGCTGGCCTGGCTGCCCGGCAGCGCCGACGAGGTGCGCCGCGGCGTGCTGCCCGCGCTGACCCCGGCGTTCACCCGCGAGGACGCCGAGCTCACCGTCGTCGTCGGCGGCGGCGACGAGGTGTTCCGGCAGGTGATGCAGCAGGCCCGCCAGGACTTCCTCCGCGCCGAGCTGGTCATCCTCCCGCTCGTGGTGCTCATGCTGTGGTGGGTGTACCGCCGCGTCGCCGCCGCCCTGGTCACCCTCGGCATCGGCCTGTTCGCGGTCGCCGGCTCCCTCGCCCTCCTGCGCCTGGTCGTCGCGGCCGGCGTCGACGTCTCCACGTTCGCGTCGAACATCGCGCTGGCGATGGGCATCGGCCTCGGCGTCGACTACGGGCTCTTCATGATCTTCCGCTTCCGCGAGGAGCTGCCGCACGGCCCCGGCGCCGTCGGCCGGACGGTCCGCACCGCCGGGCGCACCGTGGTCTTCAGCGGGGCCACCGTCGCCGCGTCCGTGGCCGTGCTGTTCGCGTTCCCGTTCCCGTTCCTCAGCTCCTTCGCGTGGGCCGGCCTCGCCGTCGTGCTCGCCGCCGTCGCCGTCGTGCTCGCCGCCGTCGCCGGCGCGGTCGTCGTGCTGCCGGCCGCCCTGGCGCTGCTCGGCCGGCGGGTCGACGCGGCCCCGCGGGCCGAGCGCTTCTGGGGCCGGGTCGCCGCGCGGGTGGTGCGCCGCCCGCTGCGCTACGGCGGCGTGGCCCTGGCGCTGCTCCTGCTGCTCGGCGCGCCGGTGCTGGGCATCCGGTTCGGCCTGCCCGACGACCGCGTGCTGCCCTCGTCTGCGCCGGTGCGCCAGCTGTACGACCAGATCCGCGCGGGGTTCGCCCAGGAGGAGGCCGACGCCGTGGGCTGACCGACTACCGCGACGGCGTCACGCGGCGCCTGCCGCTCGTCGCCGGCCTCATCGTCGCCGTCACGTTCGCGGTGCTGTTCCTCATGACCGGCAGCGTGGTCGCGCCGCTGAAGGCCGCCGTGCTCAACGCGTTGAGCCTGTCGGTCATGTTCGGCGCGCTCGTGTTCGTGTTCCAGCAGGGCAACCTCAGCGGCCTGCTGGGCTTCACGCCGACCGGGTCGATCGAGCCCAGCGTGCCGATCCTGATGTTCTGCATCGCCTACGGCCTCTCCATGGACTACGAGGTGTTCCTCCTGGCCCGGATCAAGGAGTCGTACGACCGCACGCGCGACCCGGTCGGCTCGGTGCCGGCCGGCATCGCGCGCAGCGCGCCGCTCGTCACCGCCGCGGCGGCCGTCATGGCGGTGTCCTTCGCGGCGTACGCGACCGGCCGCGTGGTCTTCCTCCAGCAGCTCGGCATCGGCATGGCCCTCGCGGTGCTCGTCGACGCGACCCTGATCCGCGGCCTGCTCGCCCCGGCCCTGATGCGCCCGGCCGGCCACGCCAACTGGTGGGCCCCGGCCCCGCTGCGCCGCCTGCACCGCCGCATCGGCCTCACCGAGAGCGACGGGGCGGCGCGGCCGGCGCTCGTCGGCCAGAATGCCGGATCATGACTCCGATCACCGCGATCGACCTGACCGGCTTCGAGCAGGTCGACGAGCTCGCCTGGCGGGACGAGCACGGCACCGTCCTGACGCTGCACTTCTTCGACCTGCGCCCGGACCTGCCGGCGCCGCTGCACGACCTGCCCGCGTTGCAGGCCGGTCTCGCCCGGAACACGGCGGCGCAGGGCGCCGGGCTCATCGAGGCGGTCGGCGAGCCGGTCGACGGCACCCCGGCCGTGCGGCAGCTCGTCAAGATCCCGCACTGGCAGGGCCACGGGCTGGTGTTCCTCGGCTCGTACATCCTTCCCAAGGCCACCTGCAGCGTGATGTTCAAGCTGCAGGCGGCCGAGCTGGGCACGACCGGGTTCCGGGAAGCGTTGATCATGGGCCAGCTCGGGCCGGAGCACGCCTTCCTGCGCTCGCCGTACGCACCCGAGCTGACCGGCGGGCTGCCGTTCCTCCAGGCCGACGACGAGCGGTACGACGCGATGTTCCCCGAGCATCCGCTCACCCTGGTCCGCGGGCTGCTACGCCGGCTGCTGCCGAGCGTCCGGCTCGACGAGGACTTCAAGGCGCTGCCGGCGTTCGAGTAGCAGCCCGCCGGCGGCGCCGCCGAGGGCGAGCGCCGCCATCAGGCCGCACACCGGCGCGGCGCCGCCCGCGAACGCGGCGCCTGCCGCGGCGACGCCGAACGCGCCGCCGAGCTGGCGGAGCGTGCTGAACGTGCCCGACGCCTTGGCCATCTCCGGCGGCGCGACCCGGCTCACCACGGCCCGGGTCGCCGCCGGGACGGCGAGCGTGATGCCGAGGCCCATCAGCGCGGGCGCCGCGACCGGGAACGTCGGCGCGGCCGCCAGCCAGCCGAGGGCGGCCGCGAGGACCATGCCGCCGGCGGCGATGAGCGAGCGCTCGCCGAAGCGGTCCGCCCAGGCGCCGGCCCGCGGGGCGAGCAGCAGCGGCGCCACGCCGATCGGCAGGAGACGCAGTCCCGCCGAGAGTGGGCTCTGGCCGTACGACTCCTGCCACATCTGGGCCAGGAAGAAGATGGCACCCGTGAGCGCCGCGTTGACGAAGAAGATCGCGACGTTGCCCGCCGCGAACGGGCGGGAGCGGAACAGCCGCAGCGGCAGCATCGGCGCCGCCGCCCGCCGCTCCCACAGCACGAACGCCACCGCGCCGGCGAGCCCGGCCGCGGCCGCGATCGGTTCGCCGCGCACGAGCGACCAGGTGAGCCCGAACGCCGCGACGGCCGCGAGGACCAGGCCGGGCAGGTCGATCCTGGCCGGTGCGCCGCGGTGCTCGGCGGTGCGGGTCAGGACGAGGGGGATCGCGGCCAGCCCGACCGGCAGGTTCAGCCAGAAGATCCACTCCCAGGCCAGCCCCTGGGCGACCGCGCCGCCGACGACCGGTCCGACGACCGCGGCCAGGCCGGTCACCCCGCCGTACACCCCGGTCGCCCAGCCGCGCCGCTCCGGCGGGAACGCGGCGTTGAGCGTGGCCAGGGCGAGCGGCATGATCACCGCGGCGCCGGCGCCCTGGACGGCCCGGGCCGCGATGAGGGCGCCGGCCGACGGCGCCAGTGCGCACGCCGCCGACGCGGCCGTGAACAGGCCGAGGCCGGCCGCGAACATCCGGCGCCGGCCGAACCGGTCGCCCAGTGCCGCGCCGGTCAGCAGCAGGACGGCGAAACTGAGCGTGTAGGCGTTGACGGTCCACTCGAGCTCGGCGAGCGAGGCGCCGAGGTCGCGGCGGATACTGCTGAGCGCGGTGGCCACGACGAGCATGTCGAGCACGACCATGAATGACGCGGCTGAGCTGAGCCCGAGGGCCCATCGCTGTGTTCTCATGCCCGTGCAGACACCGCCGCGACGGTTTTCCGGTCGCCGCGGTGTCAGCATGGTGGTGATGAACGCTGAGCTGGTGGCCCGGGCGCGGGCGGGGGACGGGGCCGCGTTCGGTGCGCTCGTCGAGCCGTACCGCCGGGAGCTGTACGTACACTGCTACCGCATGCTGGGATCGGTCCAGGACGCCGAGGACGTGCTCCAGGAGACGCTCACCGCGGCGTGGCGCGGCCTCGACGGCTTCGCCGGACGGTCGTCGGTGCGCACGTGGCTGTACCGCATCGCGACCAACCGCTGCCTCAACTCGGTGCGCGACGCGTCGCGCCGGCCGGTGTCGGTGTTCCCGCCGGACGTCGTGCCGCCGACGCCGACCCGCATGGCCGAGCCGCTGTGGGTGCAGCCGGTCCCCGACGCGCTGCTGCCCGAGGCGCTCGCCGAGTCGCGGGAGGCCGTCTCGCTCGCGTTCATCACCGCGGTACAACTGATGCCTGCGCGCCAGCGGGCGGTGCTCGTGCTGCGCGACGTGCTCGGGTTCCGCGCGGCCGAGGTCGCCGACCTGCTCGACACCACCGAGGACGCGGTGAACGCCGCCCTGCGCCGCGCCCGGTCGGTGCTGCCCGCCCCGCCCGCCGAGCGCCCCGGCACCGCCCGCGAGCAGGCCGCCGCGGGCCGGTTCGCCGAGGCGATCGAGAGCGGCGACGTCGACGCGGTGGTGTCGCTGCTCACCGACGACGCCTGGCTCACGATGCCGCCGGCGCCGCACCAGTACCAGGGCCGGGCGGCGATCGCCGACTTCCTCCGCCGCGTGGGCTTCCGCAACGGCCGCCGCTACCGGCTGGTCCCGGTGGGCGCGAACGGCCAGCCGGCCTTCGGCGCCTACATCCGCGAGGGCGACGACCCGGCCTGGCACGCCCACGGCCTGCTCGTGGTGACGGTGGCGGGCGACGCGGTGAGCGCCTTCACCCGCTTCATGGACAACGCGGTCCTGCCCTGGTTCGACCTGCCCGCACGTCTCTAGATCAGGGGTTGGTTGCGAAGCGCGTTGACCACGGACGTCGACGGCTCGCCGTCCGGCCGCATCGTCACCAGCACGGCCAGCCAGTGCTCGCGCGCGCCCAACTCGGCCACCCGCCGAAGCCCGTCCTCGATCCCCGTTACGCCGCCACGATACGCCGGTTGCCGGTGACGGGCGGCGGCCGCTAGGAGTCCGCGATCTTCACCAGGGCCGCGCGCAGGCGGGCCAGGTCGTCGGCGCCGAGCAGGGCCGCGAAGTCCTCGTCCACGGCGGACATCGCGGCCGGGGCCGCGGCCAGGAACGCGGTGCCGCGGGGGCTCAGCGCGGCGACCACGGCCCGCTGGTCGCCCGGGTCCGGACGGGTCGCCAGGTAGCCGAGGGATTCCAGCTCGCGGACCAGCCGGCCGGCCATCTGGCGGGTCATCCCGGCCTTGGCCGCCAGGTCGGTGATCCGCATCTCCGCGTCCTCGGCCAGCGCCGTGAGCACCGGGACGTGGCCGAGGCGGACGTCCGCGTAGCCGCTCGCCTGGAGCCGGGCCAGCGACGCCGCCTGGGCGCGGCGGTGGGCATGCAGCAGCAGCCGGCCGATCGGCAGATCATCGTCGGGCATACGAAACCCCGTTTACAAAATGAGAAACCTGGTTTAGTTTCTCTCCCATGACTTCCGCAGTGAGTATCGTGCGTGCGGCCGACGCGCCGCGCTTCGAGTTCGGCGGCGCGCGGTTCACCGTGTTCGCCGGCCCGTCCAACGGCTCCGCGCAGCAGTGCGTCTGGCGCCTCACCGTGCCCGCCGGGCGCGACTCCACCCCGCACACCATCGACCGTGACGAGGTGTTCATCGTTCTGTCCGGGCAGGTCCGCGTCACGCCGGACGGCGACCTGCTCGGCCCCGGCGACTCGGCGGTCGTCCCGGCCGGGGCGCCGATCGCCGTGGCCAACCCGACCGGCGAGCCGGCGGAGGTGTACGTCGCGCTGCCGGCCGGCTTCACCGCCTACGGGGCCGACGGGGCGGTGATCGGCACGCCGCCCTGGGCCGCCTGAGCCGCGTACGCGCCCGGCGTCACGCCGAGGTGGCGCCGGAAGTGGCGGTGCAGGTGGGCCTGGTCGTGGAAGCCGGCCAGCGCCGCCGCCTCGGCCGGCCGCGCGCCGGACAGCAGTAGCCGGCGGGCGTGCTCGATGCGCCGGCTCACGAGGTACCGATGGGGCGGCAGGCCGAACGTGGACGTGAACGCGCGGACCAGGTGGCCAGGGTGGCTGCCCAGCAGGGATCCGGCTTCCCGCAGGGTGATTCCCTCGGCGGTACGGGCATCGAGCAGCTCGCGCAGGCCGTCCGCCAGGCGACGGGGCAGCGGTACCGCCGGATCGGCGTGATGCCGGTCCAGATGCGCCTGCAATCGGCCGCGGATGAGGGCGAGCCGGCTCTCGGCCTCCAACTCGTCGCCGGGGCGCAATGCCTCGTGCAGCTGGTGGATGCGCCGGCGCAGCAGCGGGTCGTCGAAGCCGGGGTGGTCCACGGCCGCCCCGGCCAGGCGGGTGTCGAGGATGTCGGGCTCGAGGTACACGACCCGCTTGCGGAACCCGCGGTCGGTCGCGGCGCGGCCGTTGTGCGGCACGTTCGGCGGCAGGATGGTGACGCTCGCGCCGGCCGCGCCGCGGCGGTGGCGGTCGAGGTCGAAGCGGATCGCGCCGTCGTCGACGATGAGCAGCGTCCAGGCGTCGTGGACGTGCAGCGGATACGCGTGGTCGACGAAGTGCGCGTGGAACACCTCGGTGACGCCGGGGACCGTCGGGCGCCAGGCCGTGACCAGCTCGGTGGTCATGTACACAACGTACAAGACGGGCCCGCTCGCGCGAGGGCACCGTGAGGTGCATGACCTCCTCCTTTCCCACCAAGATCGCCGTACTGCTCCGCGACGACCTGGCGGTCTGGCAGCGGCTCAACGTCACCGCATTCGTCGTCAGCGGTATCGCGGGCACCCAGCCCTCGCTGCTCGGTTCGGACTACTCGGACGCGGACGGCACCCCGTACCTGCCGATGTTCGGTCAGCCGGTGATGATCTTCGAGGGTGCCTTCGAGACGCTTCGCGCGGCACACGCGCGGGCCGTCGAGCGGGGCGTCGCGTGTGCAGTTTTCACGGAGGAGCTCTTCAAGACCGGCAACGACGACGACAATCGCGCGGCCGTCCGGGCGGTGCCGCGCGCTGAGCTGCGGCTCGTCGGACTCGCCGTGCACGGGCCGAAAAACTCCGTGGACCGGATCCTGAAAGGGGCCCGACTGCACGGTTAGTATGCGGCTGCCCACCCCACGCGAGGAGGCCGCCATCGTCGAGCGTCTGGAGGTCCCGTTCGAGGGGGACGGCGCCGGTCGCGGCCCGCTCTCGTGGGGCCAGATCGAGAGCTGGAACGCGATCCGCACGCTCGGCCACTGGATGCCGCTGGGCGGCGCGGTGGAACTGGAGCCCGGCACGACGCTCGAGGACGTGCTCGACGAGCTGCGCTGGCACATGTGCCGGCACGTGACGCTGCGGACGCTGCTGCGGTTCGACGGGGAGACGCCGACGCAGGAGGTCTTCGGCTCCGGCTCGCTGACGGTCCTGGTCTATGACGACCTCGACGTCGGCTCGGTCGTGGACGCGTACCGCGACCGCCCGCTCGACTTCGCCGTCGAGTGGCCGATCCGCGCCGCCGTGATCCGGCGCGACGGCGAGCCCACGCACCTGGTGGCGCTGCTGTCACACTTCGCGACCGACGGGGCTGGCGCGCAGATCATGCTCCGCGAGGTGCGGGAGCGGCCGGCGACGCCCGTCGAGGGGCTGGCGCCGCTCGCGCAGGCGCGCTGGCAGGAGTCGCCGGCCGGGCGCCGGCAGAACACGGGCGCGCAGCGGCACTTCGAGGCGGTCCTGCGGGCGATGCCGCCGGTGCGGTTCCCCGTGCCCGCGGCGCCGGCCAGCCCGCGGTACTGGCGGGGCGTCCTCGACTCGGTGGCCCTGGACCTGGCCCTGCGCGTGCTCACCGCGCGGCTGGACGTGGACCCGGCGGCGACGCTGCTCGCGGTGTTCGCCGCGGCGGTCGGCGAGACCTCGGGCCTCACGCCGGTCGTGGTGCGGCCGGTGGTGAGCAACCGCTTCCGCGCCGGCCTGGCCGGCGTGGTGTGCACGGCGACGCAGGCCGGCCTGTGCCTGATCGACACGTCCGGTCCGTTCGACGAGGTCGTGGACCGGGCGCGGCGGGCGGCGCTGTCCGGGTTCAAGCACGCGTACTTCGACCAGCGCGACCTGTGGGCGTCGGTCACCCGGATCGGTGCCGAGCGAGGCTCCGAACTGCAGATCGGCTGCTTCCTGAACGACCGCCGCGGCGCGGTGCCGATGGACTCGCCGTCGCTCGACGACCTGCCGCCGTCGCTCGACGACCTGCCGCCGTCGCTCGCCGACCTGCCGCCGTCGTCGTTCACCTGGATCACGCGCCAGGACCATCCCGGCTTGGAGCCGCTGATCCTCGACGTGGAGTCGCTCGCCGAGGGCCTGCGGCTGACCGTGCACACCGACACGCGGTGGGTCGCGCCGGCCGACTCCGAGCGGCTGTTGTGGGCGATGGAGGAGATCGCGCTGCGGGAGTGTCCACCTTCGCCGGCGCCCGTTCGCCCCTTGGGTGAATGACCCGCGGGCCTGGCTCCTGGTGACGGCCCGCCACCGCGCCGCGGACCTGATCCGCCGGGAGACCGGCGCATACCTAGTCCTGCAGGCCGTCGCGACGCCCGGGCAAGGAGGCCCCTGTCTCGTCGAGATCCCCGGCCGCGTCTCCTACCAGGAGTCCGCGACCGTCGCCCCCGACGAGACACGGCACGGCGCTCACCCCGCCGGCCCCGCTGTTCCCACCTCCGGACGGGATCGCGTCGCCCTCGTCCTCGGGCTCGGTGCCGTTGTCGCCCTCGCGCGGCGACGACGTCCTGCGCACGTCGCTGACCGGTCGGGGCGGTCAGCCGACCGTGCTCTCCTCGAGCCAGGCGCGCCCGGCGGGTGCGGCCACGTGCCCGTGCAGGGTGATCGCCGCCTGGTACCGCGCGGCGAGCGCCCCGACCACCCCGGCCAGATCGTCGCCGGCCTCCTCGCCGAGGAGGTGGCCCGCCTCGGTCCGGTTCGGCGTGAGCACGATCGGCTGCGGGCTGCTCTTGGGCAGTTCGGGCTGCGGGCCGCCGTTGGGCAGTTCGGGCCGGCACCTTCCCGGCGAGGCTGCCCTCGTCGGTCTCGGGCAGGCCGACGACCTTCGCCTCGGGCACGGCGATGCTCAGCGCGGCGGCGGTGCTGGCGGCGACGGCGAGCTGGCGGCGAAGGCGAGCTGTAATCGGCCGGCCCCGGCGCGCAGGGCGGCGATCCCGGCGAGCAGCACCCCGCCCGGCGTGTCCCGCGACCCGCCGATGACGAGCACGGTCCCGCGGCGCTCCTTGTCGCCTTCCCCTCCCGGCAGCGGCCACCGCCGCAGCAGCCCCGGCGTGATGATGGTGGTGTCAGACCGGCTCGGCATTCACGTCCTCCTGCCGAGTCGGTGCCGCACCATACCGGCGGAGGTGGTCGACGGCGTTGAACCACTCGGCCCGCAGCACCCCGTCCTCGGCCCGCCAGCTGCTGATCGACCCGTTCGCCATCGTGGTGGCGTGGGCGATGCCGAGCAGCTCCGACTCGGTGAGCCCTTCGATCAGGTATCGCACCAGCAGTACCACTGCCTCGTGACCGACGAGGAGCACACGCCCGCCGGGGTGCTCCTCGCGGACGTCCCGCAGGAGGCTGCGGATCCGCAGGAGGACGTCCGTCCATGATTCGCCGCCGGGCGGGCGGTAGTAGAACTTGCCGAGCCGTCTTCGCCGCGCCGCCTCGTCGGGCAGCCGCGCCTCGACCCCGCGGGCGGTCAGCAGGTCGAGCACGCCGAGCTCGCGGTCGCGGAGCCGCTCGTCGTAGACGACCCGCACGCCGGTCCCGTCGAGGGCGATCTCGGCGGTCTGGCGCGTCCGCAGGTACGGCGACACGACCGCCACGTCGGGCCGGTCGTCCGGCGGCAGCTCCCGCAGCCACCGGTTGACGGCCGCCGCCTGGTCGCGCCCGAGGTCGGACAGCGGCACATCGGCATCCCGCTCCGCGATGTCGATGACGTCGAGTCCGCCGGCCTCGGCCTCCTGGGCCAGGACGTTGCCGGTGCTCTGCCCGTGCCGCACCACACCCAGCCATCGCAGCTCCGCCATGGCGCCCCCGTACCCTTCCCGATCGGCTCCTATGCACCGTCCCCGCAGCGCGCCGGGCCTACGCGCCCTGCTGGGTGCGGAGCAGCCCGGCGAACTCCGGATAGCTCACGTCGGACTTGGGTAACAGCCCCGCCTCCACCAGAGCCGGACCCAGTTCCGCCCGCACCGCCGGGTCGCGTGTCTCCAGGCCGAACTGGATGATCTCCGCCGCCACGTCGGTCGTTCCCGCGCGGAAGATCGTGCCGCTGTCGACCTGATACAGCCAGGCGTCGTAGCGGTCCTCGGAACCGTCGACCACCCGCCACAGGTTGCAGAAGCCCAGGAAGCTCCGCTCGTCGTCCGGGTCGTCGACGAGCCGGGCGGCGGCGTCGAGGTCCTCCCCGTCGTACAGCTTCCCGGCGGCCCGGAGCTGGTCGCGCTGGACCGGCGTCAGGTCGGCGACGCCGGTGATTTCTCGTTCGTCCGTGAAGCGGCTCGGCATGTGCGAGAGCCAACCCGACGCCGGGGCCGGGCGTCAAACGGCCACGGAGCGCCGTGACGATCGGTACAACTCGCTTCACTTTTCGTGGCTGGGCCGGAAAAGTGTCAGACCCGGCGGGCACGATGCGGGCATGCATTTCGTCGCGCACGGCACGGGCACAACGGTGCTCGCCATCCACGGCTGGACACCCGATCACCGCCTCATGCTCGGCTGCCTGGAGCCGCTCTTCGGGCGCCGCGCGGGCTATCGGCGGCTCTATCCGGACCTGCCGGGGATGGGCCGCACGCCGGCGCCGCCGTCGATCGCCGGCTCCGACGACATGCTCGGCGCGCTCGACGCGTTCGTCGCACGCGAGCTCGGCGACGCGCCGTTCCTGCTGATCGGCGAGTCGTATGGCGGCTATCTCGCCCGTGCCCTGGCCCGCGTGCGCCGGCCGCAGGTGCGCGGGCTGGCGCTCATCTGCCCGATCGGCACCGCCGTCGAGCACGCCGACCGCACGGTGCCGGCGCATCAGGTCCTGCGGCCGGACCCGGCGCTGGTGTCGGGGCTGGAGCCATGGCTGGCCGAGGAGTATGCGGGCATGGCGGTCGTGCAGACGCCGGAGACGCTGCGGCGCTGGCGCGAAGAGGTGCTCACGGGCCTCGACGCCGCCGACCACGAGGCGATGGCCCGCATCCGGCGGCGCTGGGTGCTGCGGCCCGCGCCGGAGGAGGGCCCGCCGTTCGAGCGGCCGACGCTGATCCTGACAGGTCGGCAGGACGCGAGCGTGGGCTACGTGGACCAGTTCGCGCTGCTGCCGCAGTATCCGCGGGCGACGTTCGCGGTGCTGGACGTCGCCGGGCACAACCTGCAGTTCGAGCAGCCGGCGCTCTTCGACGCGCTCATGGGCGAGTGGCTCGACCGGGTGGAGGCGGAGTGAGCGCGCTGCTGCGGCTCCTGCGCCGATGGTGGCCGTTCGGGGCGACCGGCGCTGTTGTCGGGGCGGGTCCGTCGCGCTGGTCAGGCGGCCGGGGCCGGCTCGGCGGTCCTCGGTGGGCGGAGGGCGCCGGCGCTGAGGGCGACGAAGAGCGTGAGGAGCACGGGGACGGCGAGCGCCACCGACAGCGGGACGGCGGCGGTGGCGGCGCCGATCAGCACGGGTCCGGCGAGGAAACCGGCGTAGCCCATGCTCACGACGCGGGCCAGGGCCTTGCCGGGGTTGGCCGGGTTGCGGGCGCTCGCGGTCGAGAAGACCTGCGGCGCGATGCACGCGAGACCGGCGCCGAGGCAGGCGAAGCCGGCCACGCCCGCGACCGGGTGCCGCAGCAGCAGGGCCACGCCGAGTCCGGCCGCGGCGACCAGCGCGCTGGCGCGCACCAGAAGCACCGGCCCCAGCAGCGCGGTCAGGCGGTCGCCGACGAGGCGGGCGCCGGTCATCGCGACGGCGAAGGCCGCGTAGCCGGCGGCCGCGAACCCGGCCGTGCCGCCCAGGGTGTCCCGCAGGTAGACGGCGCTCCAGTCGGCCGCCGCGCCCTCGCCCACCAGCGCGCAGAAGGCGAGCACGCCGAGCAGCCAGACCCCCTGCAGGCGGCCGTCGGGCAGCACCGCGGCCGAGGAAGCCGCGGCCGAGGAAGCCGCGGCGGGCGAGGTCTTGGCCAAGGCTCCGCCGGACCGCTCGGCGGTTGCGGGTCCGTCGCTCGGTGCGGGCTGGGCGGTCGGCGTGGGCTGGGCGGTCGGCGTGGGCTGGGTGGCCGGTGCGGATTGGGTGGTCGGCGTGGGCTGGTTGACGAGGGCGGGCTGGTCGGGGAGGGCGGGGTGCTCGGTGGCTGCGGGTGCCGGCGTCGTGCGGAGCGGGTTGCGGCGCAGCCAGGTCAGCGACCAGGACGCCAGGGCCAGCGTCAGGGCCGCGGTGACGAGGAAGGTTGCCCGGGCGGACCAGGTGAGGTGGGCGCACAGGCCGCCGAGGGCAGCGCCGGCGAAGCCGCCGATGCTGTAGACCGCGTGGTACGAGGAGATGATCGGCCGGCCGTAGGCCTGTTGAGTCCGCAGGGCATTGGCGTTCATGGCGATGTTCAGCACGCCGTGGTTGACGCCGAAGACGAAGAGGGCGGCGGTGAGGGAGAGGAGTGCGGGGGAGTACGCGGTGGGGAGCAGCAGCAGCCCCTCGGCCAGCGCGGTGGGTGCGGCGACGCGCAGCGGGCCGAAGCGGTCGACCAGGCGGCCCGCGAGCTGCTGGCCGGTGATGGCGCCGGCGGCCAGGCCGAGGAGGGCGATGCTGAGGGTGCCGTCCGTGAGGGACGCCGCGTCCTTGACCGCCGGCACCCGGGCCGTCCACACGCCGAGCGCCATGCCGAAGAGGAGAAAGAGGAGGCTGCCCGCGAACCGTGCGCGGCGAAGATCGGCGGCCACACCGCACCGTACCCCGATGCCGTCGCAGCCGCCGCCCTGCGGCTCACCCGGCCGTCGAGCCACGCCACCCGCGACCGTCGCCGCGTTGCCCGCGCCCGAGTTGCCGCGATGCCCGCCGTGTTACGCCGCCTGCGGTAGCGCCGCGCTGCCTGCGCTCGCGTTGCCGCAATGTCCGCCGTGCTGCGCCGCCTGTGACAGCGCCGCGTTGCCCCCGTCCGCGTTGCCGCGCTGCCCGCCGTGCTGCGCCGCCTGCGATAGCGCCGCGCTGCCCTCGGCCGGGTGACCGATGCCCGCCGTGCTGCGCTACGCGGCGGGTACCTGGCGCAGGCGGCGGTCGGCGGCGGCCGCGTTGCGGTGCAGGCGGTCGGTCTCCGCCGTCAGCAGGTCGCGGCCCGGGGTCGTGAGCCGGTAGTAGCGCCGCAGTCGTGACGCCACGACCTCCTCGCGGTCCACCTCGATCAGGCCGTCCGCCCGCAGCCGGTCGAGGATGCCGTAGAGCGTGCCGGCCTGCAACCGCACGCGGTTCTCCGAGATTCGCCGTACGTCCTCCAGGACGCTGTACCCGTGTTGGGGCTGGGCGGCGAGCGCGGTCAGGACCAGGAACGTCGGTTCGCGCAACGGTAAGCCAGTCATACCCATCACTATATAAAGGCCATCGATATATGCAATCAACCGATCGGTCAGCGACTCACGGGGTCACCGCGATGTTCGTCAGGCCGGTCGTCGCGTGGGACACGGTGTTGGAGGCGTACACCACGTTCAGGTTGCCGGTGCACTTGGACGTCGACGTCACGTTGATCGCGTACCGGCCGACGCCGCCCAGGTCGGATACGTTGTCCCGCCATACGTTGCCGCAGCCCCAGCCGGCGACCGGGTTGTGCGTCTCGTAGCCGTTGGCGAACGTGCCGGGCGGGGCGAAGCTGCCCGTGTTGCCCTGGATCAGGTAGCCGGTGCCCTTGACGTCGACCCACGAGTCGGCCGAGTTCTGTCCGGAGATGCCGGTGCCGTCGAACGTGTTGCCCCGGATGAGGCCGTTCGACGTGCCCTCCTTGACGTCGATGTGCTCGGCGGAGACGTACGGGCCGATCCGGTTGTCGAG
Organism: Dactylosporangium sucinum; assembly: GCF_014647515.1. Lineage (GTDB taxonomy): Bacteria > Actinomycetota > Actinomycetes > Mycobacteriales > Micromonosporaceae > Dactylosporangium > Dactylosporangium sucinum. The sequence continues at coordinate 125,231 of NZ_BMPI01000003.1, forward strand.
CACCTCCACCCGGTCGGAGCGGTCCATGCCGCCCACGTTGCCGTGGCAGTCCCAGTTGGAGTTGGCCGAGCCGATGTACACGCCCTCGCCGTACGCCGGCTGCGCGGTCCCCGTGTACTCCACAATGGAGTTCCGGATGACACCGTCCGATGAGGTCCGTCTGAAGTGGACGCCCTCGTCGCCGATGTGGTGCACGTGCAGGCCGTCGATCGTGACGTGCGGCGAGTTGTCGACCACCACGCCCTTCTTGGCGTTGGCGACCGTGAACCCGGTCAGCCGCCAGTATGCGGCGTTCGCGATCCAGATCCCGTACCCCGGGTCCCAGCCGGGCGTCGGCACCGGGCAGGACGGTCCCGAGCCGGCCGGGGCCGGGTTCGTGATCACGGCGGTGCGCGGGCCGGTGACCGTGATCGGCGCCGCCCCAGTCGCTACGGCCGTGCCGATGAAGGAGCCGTCGTAGGTGCCCGGCGCGAGCCGGATCGTCTGCCCGGGGCGGGCGGCGGCCATCGCGCTGGAGAGCTGCGCGGCCGTCGAGACGTCCACGACGGTTCCGGAAGGGGGAGGTGTACTGGGAGCGGGCGTCGACGGAGGGGGAGTGCCGGGCGACGACGGCGCGGGCGACGACGTCGGCGCCGGGCCGCCCGCGCACGGAGCGCCGTTGAGCAGGCAGTTCGCCGGCGTGCCGAGCCCGGCCACGTTGAACCCGAACGACACCGACCCGCCCGCCGCGACCGCGCCGTTCCAGGAGGCGTTCGCGAACCGGTAGTGCTGCCCGCTGCCCGACCGCACCGAGTCCCACGAGCTGCTCACCGCCGACCCGGCCGGAAGGTCGAACTCGACCACCCAGCCGTTCGCGGTGGCGTCCCCGCGATTGACGATCGTGAACGCGCCCCCGTACCCGCTGCTCCACACCGACGACTGGGTGAAGGTTGCGGTCAGCGCCGCTGACGCGGCCCGGGCGAGCGGCGCGACCAGCACGATCGCGGCGCCGGCGACGACGGTGAGCAGCAGCGAGCGAGGGATGCGCATCGACCAGCCTCTTCCGCGGTGAGCGTCCGTAGGCTGATTAGTAAACAGTCTTTACAGCAGTGGGTCAACCCTACGCATCGACCGACGCCAGCCGGACCAGCGTCTCCGCGCACCCGAACACCTGCGACAGCGACACCCTCTCGTCCGGGCAGTGCCCGTAGCCGACGCCCGGCCCGTACTGCACCGTGGGAATCCCGGCCGCGGTGAGCAGTCGCAGGTCCGACCCGTACGGCGCGCCGACGACGGCCGGCGAGGGATCCCCGTGGGCCGCCTGCACCCGGCGGACGAGGTCGGTGCCCGACGGGCAGCGGCCGGAGGCGAACTGCCCGCCCCACCACTCGACGGTGACGGGGTGCTCCTTCAGCCACGGGTCCCCGGCGCACGCCTCGGCGACGGTCCGCTCGAACACGGCCCGCGCCTCATCGACCGGCTCGTCGAGCGCGACCCCGAACCGCCCCTCGGCGACCAGCAGGTCGGGCACCGTCGAGGCCCAGTCACCGGCCCGGACCGTGCCGATCTCCAGCGGGTAGGCCACGTCCCAGCGGTGCATCATCGGGTCGACCTCGCGGTTGCGGGCCGCCTCCAGCGCGCGCAGCACCGGGAAGATCAGCTGGAACTTCTCCACCGCGCTCACCCCGCTGGTGCGGGCGCAGGCGTGCGCGGCCAGGCCGGGCACCCGCAGCCGGAAGGTCAGCGCCCCGCCGTTGGCGGCCAGCACGTCGAGGGCGGTCGGCTCGGTGATCACGCAGGCGTCGGCCCGCCAGCCGCGGGCCAGCGTCGCGTACGTGCCCAGCCCGCCGTCCTCCTCGCCGACCACCGCCGCGAGCAGCACGTCGCCCCGCGGGCGGGTGCCGCTGCGGTGCAGGGCCAGCAGCGCCGACAGGGCGGCGACGAACCCGCCCTTCATGTCGCACGCGCCGCGGCCGTAGGCGTGCCCGTCGCGGACCTCGCCGGAGTAGGGGTCGGCGGACCAGGTGCCGCGGTCTCCCGGCGGTACCACATCCAAATGCCCGTTGAACATGAGCGACCGCGCGCCCGGGTCCGTGCCCGGCAGCCGCGCCACCAGGCCCCACGCCTCGTCGCGGCCGACCTCCATGCCGGGGAAGTCCGGCCGGGCGGCCAGCTCGGCGACCGGGATCGGCCACAGGTCCACCTCGATGCCCTCGGCTTGCAGGAGCCGGGCCACGTGGTGGACGATCTCACTTTCCGCGGGGGTGCCCCCCACGCTGGGTATCCGGATCAGGTCGACGAGCGTGGCGACCGCCTCGTCGCGGGCGTCGTGCAGGACGGTGAGGGCGTGGTTCACGAGGGCAGCGTATGTCGTTGACGTTCATGACGTACAACATCCGCAACGGCGCGAAGGGCCGCCTCGACGCGGTCGTGCGGGTGATCGCCGAGCAGGCGCCCGACGTCGTGGCGGTGCAGGAGCTGCGCGGCGGCCCCGACCTGGGCGCCGCGACCGGCATGCGGTGGCACGTGGCGCGGCCGACCGGCGGCCAGCCCGTCGGGCTGCTCGTCGCGCGGCACCTGCGCGTGCTGGCGGCCGGCTCGGTGCCCCGGCCGTTCTTCCACGCCGCGGCGTGGGCGCGGCTGGCGACCCCGAGCGGGCCGCTGACCGTGGTCGGCGCCCACCTGTTCCCGCTGTGGGGCCGGGTGCGGCTGCGGGAGGCGCGCTGGCTGGCCGGGTTCGTGCGCGGCCGGCCGGAGGCGGTGATCATGGGTGACCTCAACTCGCTGGACCCGTGGACCGACCACGGCGTGCAGCTGGCGACGCTCGCCCCGCAGTACCGGAGCAGACATCTGCGCCGGATCGGCCGCGGGGTCGACACGCGGGCGATGGCGTTCCTGGCGCGACGGGGGTTCGTCGACGTGTACCGCCGGTGCGGCACCGGCCAGCCGTGGACCGTCCCGACGACGAGGGGCGGCGGCGCCGAGTTCACCGAGCTGCGCCTCGACTACATCATGGCCACCCCGGCGGCGGCCGCCCGGTTCACCGAATGCCGCGTCGTGACCGGCGGGGAGGCGGAGTCCGCGTCGGACCACTACCCGCTGGTGGCGCGGGCAGCGTGGTGACGGCGGCCTCGTTGGCCGGCCGGCGGTTCCCGCCCAGCGGCGGGTTGGCGACCCAGCGGATCACCGGCCCCTGACCGGGCGCCGGCAGCCAGCCGAGGAACCGCGCCCACAGCTGCTCGGCCCCGAGCTGGCGGAGGTCCTCCGCGGCGTCGGCCACCCGCAGCGCCATCATGGTGCGCAGCTCGGCGTGGCTGTCCGCGTACTCGAGCAGCAGCTGGTCGCGCTTCGCCGCACACGGCCACAGGTCACCACATCCCGTGCACAGCCAGGTCGGCCGGCCCGGGATGTGCGCGACATTCACCCCAGGCTCCCCGGCCGTGCGAGCTCCAGGCGGCGCAGGGCGTACACGAGCACCGAGTTGCGTGCGCTCACGTACTGGTCGCACGGCCACGGCCGGTGGCAGTCGCGGCACTGCTCGCCGCGCTTGAGCTTGTTGGCCAGCCAGGATCGCGGGCGGGGCTGGTGGCGGCGGCGCTGTCGAACGAGCTCTTTGAGGTCCATGTCGCGTTCCCTTTAGGACGCCGGGGTCGGGCGGGTGTTGTCCTTCTCGACCGAGTGCCGGGGCCGGCCGAGGCGGATGGTCGTGTGGACGAGGTGCTGGTGGGACAGGAGCGGGCGGCGCCGCGCGCTCTTGGCCCGGTACATCGCCGCGTCGGCCCGGTGCACTGCGTCGGCCAGGTGGGCGAAGGGCTCGACCGGGACGAGCCCGACCGACGAGCTGACGGTGACGATCTGACCGGCCAGCCGCAGCGGCGCGGCGAGCGCCTCGCTGAGCCGGGCGGCCTGCTCGTCGGGCGTGCCGTGGCTGGCGATCAGGCCGGCGAACTCGTCGCCGCCCAGCCGCGCGACCAGGCCGGTGCCGGCGCAGGCGGACAGCCGCCGGGCGATGGTGACGAGCACCTCGTCGCCGGCGGAGTGCCCGTAGACGTCGTTGATCTCCTTGAACCCGTCGACGTCGAGGACCACGGCGACCAGCGGGTGCCGGCTCGGGTCGGCGACGAGGACGGCGCCGCGCTGATAGAAGGCCCGCCGGTTCGGCAGGCCGGTCAGCGCGTCGTGGTCGGCGGCGTGCCGCTGCACGTCGAGCTCGGCGCGGAGGCGGGCGGCCTCCCGCTCGGCGCCGCGCGCACGCAGATACATACAGAGACTCGCGCACGCCCCTGCCGCCGCGGCCGCGCCGGCCAGGAAGGCGAGGGGATCCATGCGCGCGTCCCTTCTTCGATCGCAGGTGGGGAAGAGCCTCGATCATCTGGGAGCAGATGTCCGGTTTTGATCACGAATTGTGAGCGTCTCCTGACATCCGCACATGCGCTAGCATGCGCGTTATCGGCTGCAGACGCAAGAGCCGATGCACGTGCAGACGCCGATTCGTCGGTGAACTTTCAACCAATGCATCAGAGAGATGTCCATGGAACAGACGTACAACGGCATGCCGGCCACCGCCCTGACCGGCGTGACCTGGCAGAAGAGCCGTCGCAGCAACCCCAGTGGCAACTGTGTCGAGCTCGCTCGCCTGCCTGACGGCTCCGGGTTCGCCGTCCGCAACTCCCGTGACCCCCTCGGACCGGCCCTGATCTACACATTTGACGAGATCGCGGCCTTCGTCGGCGGCGCCCGTGACGGCGACTTCGACAATCTGTTAGCTGAGTAAGGAACACGCGGAGGGATCAGTAAGGCGGGAAGGTAGGCCCACTCCCGCTTACTGTCCGGTCATGGCATGCTTACTCCGGCCGTCCGCGGCTGTTGACTTTCCGGAGGCGGTAGGTGACGACCGGTATACCTGAAGGAGGCGCGTCCGGAGGCCCAACGGTCCTCCGGATGTTGCTGGGCGCGCACCTGCGCCGGCTGCGCGAGGCGCAGGGGGTGAGCCGGGAGGACGCCGGTTGGGAGATCCGGTCCTCCGAGTCCAAGATCAGCCGGATGGAGCTGGGGCGCGTCGGCTTCAAGGAGCGCGACGTCGCCGACCTGCTCACGCTGTACGGCATGGACGACCCGGTCGAACGTGAACGCCTCCTCGCGCTGGCCCGCGACGCCAACAACCCCGGCTGGTGGCACCGCTTCGGCGACGTCCTGCCCAACTGGTTCCAGTCGTACCTCGGGCTGGAGGCCGCCGCCGCGCTCATCCGCACCTACGAGGTCCAGTTCGTGCCGGGCCTGCTGCAGACGCGCGACTACGCCCGCTCCGTCGTGCTGCTCGGCCACGGCCGGGCCAAGCCGGACGAGATCGAGCGCCGCGTCGAGCTGCGCATGCAGCGCCAGCAGATCCTCACGCGCGAGACGCAGCCGGCCCGGCTCTGGGTCGTCGTCGACGAGGCGGCGCTGCGCCGGCCGATCGGCGGCATCGGCGTGATGCGCGCTCAGGTCGAGGCCCTGCTGGAGGCCAACACCCTGCCCAACGTTCGGCTCCAGGTCATCCCGTTCCAGGCCGGCGGCCACGCCGCGGCCGGCGGCGCGTTCACGATCCTGCGGTTCCCCGACGAGGACCTGCCCGACGTCGTCTACATCGAGCAGCTCACGAGCGCGCTGTACCTCGACAAGCGCGACGACGTCGACCTCTACGCCGAAGCCATGGAGCGGCTCTGCGTCGAGGCCCGCCCGCCGACGGACACCTCCCGCGTGCTGGAGGAGATCCGCAAGGACCTCGACGCGTAGGTTGTGCCGTATGGCAGATCGTTTGGACGGCACCGTCGCGCTCGTCACGGGCGCATCCAGTGGCATCGGTTCGGCGGCGGCGCTCGCGCTGGCCGCGCAGGGCGCCGCGGTGGCGCTCGCATACATCGTCACGCGTCCGCGGCACGTCGCGATCAACGAGCTGCGCCCCACGGAGCAGGTCGCCTGATTCCCGTTTGGTCCGCCCGCCGCCGGGCATGCCTACAGGGAACACAGGAGTCCAGTGCCAAGGAGGACGAATGAGTGGCGTGACCGAGACCATCGATGTCCATGTGCCGGTACGCACCGCGTACAACCAGTGGACCCAGTTCGAGTCGTTCCCGCAGTTCATGAGCGGCGTCGAGTCGATCCGGCAGCTCGATGACCGGCACACGCACTGGGTCACGAAGATCGGCGGCGTGCGCCGCGAGTTCGACGCCGAGATCACCGAGCAGCACCCGGACGAGCGGATCGCGTGGAGGAGTACCGGCGGCGACACCAAGCACGCCGGCGTCGTGACCTTCCACCGCCTGAGCGATCAGGACACCCGCGTGACGGTCCAGCTGGACTGGCAGCCGGAGGGCCTCGTCGAGAAGGCCGGCAGCGCGGTGGGCTTGGACACCATGCAGGTGAAGGCCGACGCGAAGCGCTTCAAGGAGTACGTCGAGGAGCACGGCGCGGAGACCGGCGCCTGGCGCGGCGACATCCCGCGCCCCGGTGAGCCCGGCACGCCGGGCGCCAGGCGTGGCGACGTCCCGCGCCCCGGCAGGTGACCCTGTTCGACACCGCGGCGCCGCCGACCCCTCGCGGGCCGGCGGCGCCGCCGTCTGTCCACAGCCGCGACAATCCCCTGGCGGCCGCGTCCCGCCGCCCGTGATGCTCGGAGCATGGCCGAGCTCGACGACCTGTCCGCCGCGCAGGCGGGAGTCATCACGCGGCAGCAGGCCCGCGCCTGCGGCCTGACCGAGGACATGATCCGCAGCCGCCTGCACTCCGGCCGCTGGCGCCGGCCCTACCGCGGCGTCTACTACACATTCACGGGCGAGCCCTCCCGGCTCGCCGTGCTGTCGGCCGTGCTCGCGGCGGCCGGCCCGGGCGCCGTGCTCAGCCACCACACCGCCGCCGAGCTGCTCGGCCTGACCGACGAGCCCGCCGCCACGATCCACGTCAGCCTGCCCGGCCGGCGGCGACCGGACCGCATCGACGGGGTGCGCTTCCACTACCGCACCCCGGTGCCGGCCGCCGTGCCGCTGCGGTTGCCGGCCCGCACCCGGGTCGAGGACACCGTGGTCGACCTGACGCAGGTCGCGGACTCGCTCGACCAGGCCGTGGGGTGGATCGCCCGCGCGTGCGGCCGGCGGCTCACCACCACCGACCGGCTCGCGGCCACGATCCGTTCGCGGTCCCGGGTCCGCCGGCGCGCCCCGCTGCTCGCGGCGGTCGCCGACGTCGGCGCGGGCGCGCAGTCGGTGCTCGAGCTCCGCTACCTGCGCGACGTCGAGCGCGGCCACGGCCTGCCCGGCGGGCAGCGGCAGCGGGCCCGCCGGGCGGCCGGGACGATCGCCTACCGCGACGTGGAGTACACCGCGTTCGGCCTCGTCGTCGAGCTCGACGGCCGAGCCGCCCACGACGACGAGCAGCGCCTCCACGACCGGCGGCGGGACAACCGCTCGGCGACGCGCGGCTGGGGGACGCTGCGCTTCGGCTGGGCCGACGTCGCCGAGCGCCCGTGCGCGACGGCCGGGACCGTCGCGGCGGCGCTGCGGGTGGGCGGCTGGCGCGGCACCCCGGCCCGCTGCGGCGACGACTGCCGCATCACGTGGTAGCGAAACTGGTGCTATAGGCCCAGTTTCGCTACCACGTAACGAACTCAGCCCAACCGCGACGGCGTTTTCAGTGGTGAGGGCGTAGCAGGCGCGCGGTCAGCTCGGTGCGGTTCGCGAGCCCGAGCTTGGCCAGGATGTGCCGCACGTGGCTCTCCACCGTCCGCTCGCTGAGCACCAGCCGCGCCGCGATCTCCCGATTGCTCAGCGCCTCGGCGACGAGCGCGGCCACCTCCCGCTCCCGTTCGGTGAGCGGGTCCACAGTGGACGCCCGCGCGGCCGGGCCGGGCAGGTCGAGCCGGCGGGCGTCGGCGGCGGCGCGGGCCGCGAGCGCCGCGTCGCCGGTCAGCGCGGCCAGGTCGAGCCGCGTGTGGACCAGCCACGGCCCGGCGTCCAGCCGGGTGTTCACCGCGACGGCCGTGCGCAGCAGGTCGACGGCCTCGTCCGTGCGCCCGAGCAGCGCCGCGAGCCGCCCGGCCGGCCGGGCCGCGGCGCCGCCCGGGAACGTGTCGGCGCCGCCCGGCAGCCCGCCCGCGGCCGTCCACGGCAGCCACTGCGGGTAGGCCCACGCCGCCGCCTCGGCGTCGCCGAACGCCAGCGCCAGCTCGGTGAGGAACTGCAGCATCCCCAGCCGCCGCAGGCCCGGCGGCGGGTCGCGCAGCAGGTGCCGCAGCCGCTCGTACCGGGCCCGCGCCTCGGCCGCCTCCCCGTCGACGAGGTGGTGCAGCGCCGTGACGGCGTCGCCGAGCGGCAGCCGCGGGTCGTCGTCGCGCCGCTCGGCCCAGCCGGCGCGCAGCTCGCCGCGGTCGCCGCGGACCAGCCCCAGCAGGACGGCGAAGAGGTCGGTGACGGCGGCGGCCAGCCGGTCGCCGGTCCGCAGCGCCGCCGCGTGCGCCCGCTCGTTCAGCGTCCGCGCCGCGCCCCACCGGCCGGCGAGCGCCTCCCGCGCCGCATCGGCCCGCAGCGCGTGCCACTCGGCGACCGGCAGCCGGGCCGCGGCGGCCAGGTCCCGCAGACGAGCGAGCCCGTCGTCCACGCCGCGGAGATTTCCCATGTGGTACTGCGAGTCGACGCGCCACAGCTCCCCGCGCACCGCGACCAGGAGCCGCCCGGTGCGCAGCCCGCCGTCGGCCGTGACCCCGGCGAGCCGCAGCCGCTCGGCGGGATCGTCGAGGAGCCACATCCGCGCCCGAACCGCGTCGGCGAGCGCCTCGTCGTCGCCACCGTCCTCGGCGGCCCGCAGCGCCTCCGCGCTCTCGGCCTCGGTGACCCGGTCGGCGTCGGCGTGCAGCGCCGCCCGCCGGGCGAGCAGCCGCACCCGGTCGCCCGGCCCGGCGCCGGCCAGCGCGCGCTCGCACAGCAGCGCCGCCCGCACGGCGACGTCGGCGTCCCCGGCGCCGTGGATGACGAGGGCCGCGGCGGCCAGCAGGTCGGGCCGCCCGGCGGCGGTCGCCAGCTCGGCGGCGACCAGACAGTGCTCGGAGGCCCGCCGGGGCCGCCCGGCGCGGTACTCGGCCCGGGCCAGCTCGACCACCAGCGCGGCCCGCTCGGCGTCCCCGGCGTGGTCGAGCGCGCCGAGGCACCGCTCGTAGAGCCGGGCCGCGTCGTCGGCGGCCCCGTCGCGCAGCGCCTGCCGGGCCGCGCCGAGCAGCAGCGGGGCGCTGTCGAGGCCGGCCGCCTCGGCGGCGGTGAGCGGCCCGAGCACCAGCCGCCGCACGCCGAGCGCGCGGCCGAGTTCCTCCTCGGCGCGCGCGAACGCCTCGGGGCGCCGCGCGGGCGCGCCGCTGCGGACGGTGACGACCACGAGCGGCCCGCCCTCGGCCCGGACCGCCAGGGCCAGGTGCCGGACCACGGCCAGCGAGCCCTCGTCCGCGTCCTGCAGATCCTCGACCACCACGACCCGGCCGGCGCACCCGGCGACGAGATCGGCGACGGCGACGGCCGCCGTGAAGCCGGACCCCGCCGGCGCGGTGACGCCGAGCGCGGACAGCACCCGCAGCCACGGCCACATCGGCGGGGCGTCGTCGTCCGGCGGGCACCGCACCCACAGCGCGTCCGGGCACGCCTCCCGCAGCAGGCGCGTCTTGCCGACGCCGGCCGGCCCGGAGACCACGACCAGGCCGGAGGTCAGCTCCCTGAGCCGCGCGAGCTCGGCGGATCGGCCGGCAAACTCGGAGGGCATGGCGCCCATCCTGCCAAAATCAGTGGTGCGGGTCAGTGCTGGCGCTCATGCGGTACACCCTGGGATCACCGAGGCTCGACGGCATGGAACTCCACGAGTACACGCGGCTGGACGGGGTCGCGATCGCCGGGCTGATCCGGGCGGGGGAGGTGTCGGCGGCCGAGGTCGAGCGGGTCGCGCGCGTCGCCGTCGAGGCCGCGCACCGGCGGGTGAACGGTCTGGCCGGGCCGCTGTTCGAGGCGGCGCTGCGGTACGAACCGGGCGGGATTTTCGGCGGGGTGCCGTTCCTGGTCAAGGACGTGCCGATGGCCGCGGGCGTGCCGTTCGGCGTCGGGAGCCGGGCGGTGCCAGACTTCGTGGTGGCCGAGCGGGACGCGCCGATCATGGAGCGGTTCCGCCGGGCCGGGCTGGCGACGCTCGGCCGGACGACGATGCCGGAGCTGGGGCTGAGCTTCGCGACCGAGCCGCGGCGGCACGGGCCGGCCCGCAACCCGTATGACCGGGAGCGCGGGGCCGGCGGCTCCAGCGGCGGCGCGGCGGCGCTGGTCGCGGCGGGGGCGGTGCCGATCGCGCACGCCAACGACGGCGCCGGGTCGATCCGGGTGCCGGCCTCGTGCTGCGGGCTGGTCGGGCTGAAGCCGAGCGCGGGCCGGCTACCGGGGCCGCCGTTTTTGGGGGAGTTCGCCGTCACCCGAAGCGTGCGCGACACGGCGGCACTGTTCGAGGCGGTGTTCGGACTGCCCGCTCTCGGTCGGTCGACCGACCGAAACTGGGGTCTTGCCGGTCGGTCGACCGACCGAATTTCGGGTCTTGCCGGTCGGTCGACCGACCGAGACCCGGGCCTTGCCGGTCGGTCGACCGACCGAATCCTGCGCGTCGGGATCACCACGGCCGCCTGGTCGGGTGTGCCCGTCGAGCCGGAGGTCGTCGCCGCCACCGAGCGGGCCGGGCACCTGCTGGAGCGGCTCGGCCACGCCGTCGAACTGGCCGCGCCCGAGCTGGACTGGGACGACGTCCGCGCCGGGCTGCGCGGCGAGCTGGTCGCGAACGTGGCCCCGCTGCTGGCCGCGCCGCGCCCGGTCGACCCGGGGCGGCTCGAGGCGGTGAGCCGGGCGGTGATCGCCGAGGTCCGCGCCATGACCGCGCTCGACCTCGCCGGCGCCACCGCGGCGGGGGAGCGGGCGGCGCGGGGCGTGTGGGCGTTCTTCGCCGGGTACGACCTGCTCGTCACCCCGACGCTCGCGCGGCTGCCCGCGCCGCACGGAACGCTGGACTACGACGACCCGCGGTACACCGTGGCGGGCTGGCTCGACGCGATGCTCGCCTTCGGCCCGTTCACCACGCTGTTCAACCTCGCCGGCCTGCCCGCGGTCAGCCTGCCGCTCGGGCGGAGCACCTCCGGGCTGCCGATCGGGGTGCAGCTCGTGGCGCCGCACGGCCGCGAGGACCGGCTGCTCGCGCTCGCGGCCGCGCTGGAAGACGACTTCGCCGACCTGATTAGTAGAGAACTGCATTGACGACCATGCTAGAAGCATGATCTGATCCCGTCTCGGAAGAATTTTCACATTCGATGGGATCGAGGAGACCGCCGTGTCCGTGTTCCGTCGTGCCGCGCTCGTGGTGACCCTGGTCGCCGCGAGCGCAGTGGTCGCACCGCCGTTGCCCGCCAGCGCCGCGCTGCCGACCGCCGCCGTCGCCCTCGGCGACAGCTTCATCAGTGGTGAGGGGGCCGGCAGCTACCAGCCGGTGACCGACTCGGGCGGCGTCGCCCAGGGCTTCCCGGGCTGGTCGGCGCCGAACAACAACGCGTTCTTCTGCCACCGCTCCGCCAACGCCTCGATCAACCAGGCCACGCTGCCCGGCATCCAGGCCCGGTTCAACCTCGCCTGCTCGGGCGGCCGGCCGTTCGACATCGCCAACGCCTCGTCGGGCCGCGAGAAGGGCCGCCAGGTCAAGGCGCAGCTCGACCAGCTGCGGGCCGTCGCCCAGACGCACGACATCGATCTGGTACTGGTGGGGCTGGGCTCCAACAACAGCTCGTTCACGTTCGGCGACGTGGCGGAGAAGTGCGCGAACCGCTTCATCGCCGACGCGTGGACCGGCTGGTGGGAATTCTGGGCGTACCTCAACGGCCCGGTCGAGCAGTCCCCGTGCACGGCCAGCGACCTCGCCACCGCCGCGCAGCTGACGGCCGCGACCAACGAGACGATCGCCGCCGTCCGGCAGCTGCTCACCACGCTCGACCAGATCGACGCCGACGGCCAGCACCGGGTCGTCTTCCAGGACTACACCAACCCGCTGCCCTTCGACCTCGACCAGACCTACTGGGAGGAGGACGGCCGCGCCGACGACCGGGACAAGTTCCGTGCCCTGGGCGCCGAGCGGTACGCGGCCGGCTGCCCGATCCACCGGGCCAGCCTCTCCGCCGGTCACCTGTTCTCGCAGGGTCTCGGCACCCTCGTGCAGACCACCCGCAACACCCTCGCCGCCGAGTTCCCGAACGACGACCTCGTCTTCCTCGACGTGCAGCACGCCTTCGACGGCGCCCGCCTCTGCGAGAAGGCCGGCAGCCCGGCGAACGCCCTGGCCACGCCGATCCGCCTGCAGGACGGGGCGAGCGGGGTCTTCGTGACCAGCCTGGACGGCAAGGACAAGATCGCCATCCAGCGGATCGCGAACACCTGCGTCACGTACTTCCAGACCTGCCAGGAGTCCTGGCACCCGACCGCGGCCGGCCACACCGTGCTCGGCAAGTGCCTGACCGGCGCCGCCACCACCGCGGCGCGGGCCGTCACCTGCACCCGCCAGCCCGACGGAACCATCGTCACGTCCTGAACGTCCGACCGATCGCCTCCCTTCGGGCTCTGCCGGGCCCGAGGGGAGGTCCAGGTGGAACTTTCGCAGGCCGCCCGTGGTAGCGGCGTCGAGCGGTGTCGAAGCGCTTGACTGCCCGGCAGCGGGCGCCACGATGTGACCTCATGAATCGACGCTGGCTTATCGGTGCCATCACCGTCGCCGGGCTCGTGGCCACCACCATGGCGTTCAACCTCGTCCAGGCCGGGGCCGCCACCCAGACGCTGCACCAGCTTGCCGCCGCCAAGGGCAAGTACTTCGGCTCCGCCACGGACAACGGCGAGCTCAGCGACACCGCCTACACCGCAGTCCTCGGCGGGGGCGAGTTCGGTCAGACCACGCCCGGCAACTCGATGAAGTGGGACGCGACCGAGCCGACCCGCGGCACGTTCTCGTTCACGCGGGGCGACGCGATCGTCACGTTCGCGCAGTCGCACAACATGACCGTCCGCGGCCACACCCTCGTCTGGCACAGCCAGCTGCCCTCGTGGGTCGGCTCGCTGCCGGCGGCCGAGGTGCAGCCGGCGATGGTCAACCACATCACCCAGGTCGCGACCCACTTCAAGGGCAAGGTCTTTGCCTGGGACGTGGTGAACGAGCCGTTCAACGAGGACGGCACGTTCCGCGCGACCCCGTTCTACAACGCGATGGGCAGCTCGTACGTCGCCACCGCCCTGCGGGCCGCCCGGGCCGCCGACCCCGACGCCAAGCTCTACGTCAACGACTACAACACCGACGGGCTGGGCGCGAAGTCCGACGCCATGTACAACCTGGTCAAGCAGCTGAAGGCGGACGGCGTGCCGATCGACGGGGTGGGCTTCCAGGCGCACCTCGCCATCCAGTACGGCTTCCCCTCCCAGATGCAGCAGAACCTCCAGCGCTTCGCGGACCTCGGCGTCGACGTGGCGATCACCGAGCTCGACGTGCGCATGGTGCTGCCCCGGGACGCCACCAAGGACGCCACCCAGGCGACCTACTACAGCAACGTGGTGAAGGCCTGCGTGGCGGTCACCCGCTGCGTCGGCGTGACGATCTGGGACTACACCGACAAGTACTCCTGGGTGCCGTCGGTCTTCTCCGGCCAGGGCGCGGCGCTGCCCTGGGACGAGAACCTGCAGAAGAAGCCCACGGCGTACAACGCGATCGTCGCGGCCCTGGGCGGGACGATCGAGAGCCCGTCGCCGTCGGCGTCCGTCAGCACCAGCCCGTCGCCGTCGGCGTCCATCAGCACCAGCCCGCCGCCGGCCGGCGCCTGCACGGCGACCTACCGGGTCGTCAACTCGTGGCCGGGCGGCTTCCAGGGCGAGGTCGTCGTCACCAACCCGGCCGGGCGCACCGGCTGGACCGTCACCTGGACGTTCGCCAACGGGCAGCAGGTGAGCCAGCTGTGGAACGGCACGGTCAGCCAGTCCGGCGCGAACGTGACCGTCCGCAACGCGGCCTGGAACGGCACCGGCACCGCCACGTTCGGCTTCCTCGCCTCGTGGAACGGGACCAACACCGCACCCGTGCCGGCCTGCGCCTGACCCGCTGACGCCGGGGAGCCCGCCGACCGTGGGACTCCCCGGCCCGCGGCTGGGGTCCGCTGACACGGGCGTGTCGGTCGCGTGTCGGTGCCGTGTCAGCGGGCCGCCGCAGCCTCGGTGGCATGACCACAGACCTGATGGTGGAGGCCGAGGGCCTCGTCAAGCGCTTCGGGGAGACGAGGGCCCTGCAGGGCGTCGACCTCGCCATCCCCCGCGGCACCGTGCACGGCGTGCTCGGGCCCAACGGGGCCGGGAAGACCACGGCGGTCCGAATCCTGTCCACGCTCCTGCGGCCCGACGGCGGGTCGGCGCGCATCGCCGGCCACGACGTCGTGCGCGACGCCGAGCGGGTCCGCGCCGCGATCGGGCTCACCGGGCAGTACGCGTCCGTGGACGAGGATCTCACCGGGCGGCAGAACCTCGTGCTCTTCGGCGTGCTGCTCGACCTGCGCCGGCGGGCCGCCCGCGAGCGGGCCGCCGAGCTGCTCGAGTGGTTCGGCCTGAGCGGGGCCGCGGACCGGCCCGTGAAGACGTACTCCGGCGGCATGCGGCGGCGGCTCGACCTCGCCGCCAGCCTCGTCGGGCGGCCGGACGTGATCTTCCTCGACGAGCCGACGACCGGGCTCGACCCGGCCAAGCGCGAGGACATGTGGGACGTCGTGCGCACGCTCGTGCGGGACGGGTCGACGGTGCTGCTGACCACGCAGTACCTCGAAGAAGCCGAGGCGCTCGCGGACGCCATCACCGTCATCGACCACGGCCGGGTCATCGCCCACGACACCCCCGAGCGGCTCAAGCGCATCGTCGGCGGCCAGACCCTGACCGTGCGCCCGGCCGACCCGGCCGACCTGCCGCAGACCGCGGCGATCCTGTCCGCGGTGTCGAGCGGCGCGTCGGCCGAGGAGACCCGCAAGGGCGTGCTCGCCGTGCCGGTCCGCGACGCCACGGCCCTCGACGCGGCCGTCGGCAAGCTCGCCGCCGCGGGCGTCCAGGTCGTCGAGCTGTCCCTGCACCTGCCGAGCCTGGACGAGGTCTTCCTGACCCTGACCGGGCGCCCCACCAGAGCACTCACCGAGGAGGTCCCGGCGTGAGCATCCGTTTCGTCCGGCACGCGCTGGAGCTCACCCGCCGCAGCCTCATCAAGACCTGGCGCACGCCCGAGGCCCTGATCGACGTCACGCTGCAGCCCGGCCTGTTCATGGTCATCTTCGTCTACGTGTTCGGCGGGGCGGTGGCCGGCTCGACGCACGAGTACCTGCAGTTCCTGATGCCCGGCATCCTCGCCCAGACCCTCGCCATGGGCGCCATCTCGATCGGCGTGAACCTCAACAGTGACCTGGAGAAGGGCATCTTCGACCGCTTCCGTTCGCTGCCCATCGCCCGCTCGGCGCCGCTCGTGGGCGCGGTGCTCGGCGACGTCGTGCGGTACGTCGTCGTCACCGTCTCGACGTTCGCCTTCGCCTATCTGATGGGCTTCCGGATCGGCACCGACCCGCTCCGCACGCTGGCCGGCTGCCTGCTCGGCGTGCTGTTCGGGCTGTGCGTCAGCTGGGCGCTGGTGTTCGTCGGCATGCTCGTGCGGACCTCCGGCGCGGTGCAGGGCATCGGCTTCCTCGTCATGCTGCCGCTGTCGTTCGCGTCCAGCGTGTTCGTCGACCCGCACACGCTGCCGTCCTGGCTGCGCGGGTTCGTCGACGTGAACCCGCTCACCCACCTGGTCGGGGCGATGCGCGGGTTGTTCGTCGGCACCCCGCTCGGCACCCACGTCTGGTGGACGCTGGGCTGGAGCGCGGCGCTCGTCGCGGTCTTCATGCCGCTCGCGCTGGCCGCCTACCGCCGCAAGGTCTGAAGCACCTCGTCCATCACGACGCGGATCCGCTCCACCGCCTCCGCGGCCGGGCGCGCACGCCAGGCGGACAGCAACGGCTCACGGCTCTCCTCGTCACCGAGGGCGGCGGTGAGCCGTTCGTCGTAGTCGCCGTGGAACAGCTGGACGACGTTGGCGCCGAGCCGCAGCCCGAGCGCCCACAGCTCCCGGGTGCGCGCCCCGGCCCGGTGCGCGTCGAGCATCGCGCCGCCGATCGCCCAGGCGCCCAGCACGGGCATGTCGAGCGAGGCCAGCGCGTCGTCGCGGGCGGCGCGCAACAGGGAGGCGGCGCGGGCGTCGTCGTCCGTCCGCAGGTGCAGGACCGCGACGGCGACCCGGAAGACCACCAGGATCTGCGGGAACGCGGCCGGCGACTCCTCCGCCAGCCGGAGGGCCGCCGCGGCGTGGGCGAGCGCCTCGGGGTACGCCCGCCGCCGCCAGGCCAGCTGAGCGAGGGCGAGGTGCGCCTGGGCGGCGTCGGGCCGGTCGGGGTCGGCGGACTCCGCGGCCCCGGCCAGCCGCCGCGCAGCCTCGGCGTCGCCGTCGAGCGCCAGATGGAAGTCCAGCAGCACCCGGATCGAGCCGACGTCCTGCGCCGCGCCGACCAGCTCCATGTGCCGGGCGCTGCGCCGCAGCCAGTCCCCGGCGCCCCACTCGACCCGCGTGCCGATCGCCTGCGCGGCCATGCCCATGCCCCAGTGGTCGCCGGCCGCCTCGAACCGTTCGTACGAGCGCTCGGCGTCGGTGGCGGCCGCGTCGAGCCGCCCCGCGTTCTCGTGCACGGTCGCCCGCCACAGGAGACCGATGCCCTGCACGTACGGGTCGGCGTCCATGACCATCCGTTCCGCGGTGCGCATGCTCTCCTCCGAGTCGGGCGACCTGAGCTCCGGCATCGCCGCCGCCAGGGTCGCGACCCGGTGCGACACCCCGCCACCGATCCCGCGCAACGCCCGGCGGCCCAGTGCGTAGAGCCGGTGGTCGGCGCCGATGAAGCCGTTGAGCCCGGCGAGCACGCACACCCACGCCAGCCGGTCCGGGTCGGCGCCCGCCGACGCCGCACTGCGCCGCGCGACCGGGTCGTCCGCGTGGAACAGCCGGCGCGCCCACAGTGCGACCTGCGGGTGCAGGCCGCGCACCGTCCACAGGTGGAACAGCGCCGCGGCGACGTCGACCGCCGCCACGTCGGCGCCGTGCTCGATCGCCCACCGGAGGGCGGCGAGGAGGTTCTCCTGATCCTCCGCGCACGTGGTGTACGCCTGGAGCTGCCCCGGCCCCACGAAGTCCGCCGCGAGCGCCGCCGCGTGCGCCGCGGCCCAGCGGGTCAGCCCGCCCATCGCCGGCTCCCGGTCGGCGAGCCGCGTCTCGCCGTACTCGCGGACCGTTTCGAGCATGCGGTACCGCGGGCGCCCGTCCTCCCCGGTGCCGATCGCCAGCAGCGACTGCTCGACGAGCGCGGCCAGCCCGCGCCGGCTGTCCCGCCCGGCGACCGCGGCCGCGGCCGAAGCGGTGAACGGCGCCGGGATGACCGCGAGCCGCTCCAGCAGCTCCTGGTCCTCGGGCGCGAGCAGCTCCCGGCTCCAGTCGACGAGCGCCCACAGGCTGGCGTGCCGGTCGGGCAGCCCCCGCAGCGCGTCGTCGAGCAACGCGAACCGGTCGCCGAGCCCGCCGAGCACGTCCTCGATCGGCATGTGCCGCAGCCGGGCCGCGGCGAGCTCCAGCGCCAGCGGCAGGTTGTCGAGCCGGTGGCACAGTTCCCGGGCGGTGCCCGGCGGGATGGCGAGCGCGGCCCCGCCGGCCCGCGCGCGGGTCTCCAGCAGCTCCAGGGCGGCGTCGTCGGGGAGCGCCCGGAGGCGGTACACCACCTCCTCGGGCAGCCCGAGCGGCGCCCGGCTGGTGGCCAGCACGGCCAGCTCGCCCCGCGCCTCAACGAGGATCTCGGCGGCGAGGGCGGCGGCGCCGTCGAGCAGGTGCTCACAGTTGTCCAGCACGAGCACCCCGTCGAGCTCCCGCACCACGGTCCGCAGCCGCGCCTCGGGCGCGGCCCGCGCCTCGGCCCGCTCGGGCTCGGCCGCCCCGGTGGCCGCGAGCACGGCGGGCAGGATCTCCGCGGCGGTGCGCAGCCCGGCCAGCTCGACGGCGTACACGGGCCGCCCGTCCCCGGCCGCGACGGCGGCGGCGAGGCTGGTCTTGCCGGCCCCGCCGGCGGCCACGATGGTGACGAGCGGCGCACCGCGCACCGCCTCGGCAACGGCGGCGACGTCGGCGTCGCGCCCGACGAGCCGGACCGCGCCCCTGCGCCACACCCGCCGCGGGCCCGGCCCGGTCCGCGACTCCGCGCGCGCGTTGTCAGGGGTCGCCGCCGGCGCGAGCTCGCCGCGGAGCAGCGCGAGGTGCGCGGCCGCGACGACGGGCGACAGGTCGGCCCCGTAGCGCTCGGCGAGCTCGGCCCGCAGCCGCTCGACCAGCGCCAGGGCCTCGGCGTCGCGCCCCTGCGCGGCGAGCACCCGCACCAGCAGCGCCGCCGACGGCTCGTGCGGCGGCGCCAGCCCGGCGAGCCGCCGCAGGTCCCGCTCGTCGGCCGGCTCCCCGGCGGCGAGGGTGACCTCGGCCCGCAGCCCGGCGACGTCGGCCAGCAGCCGGGCGACCCCGTCCCCGGTCAGGTCGGGCACCTCGGGGAACTCGGCCCGCGCCGCGTCCCCGGCCGCTCTCGCCTCGGCGACGTCCCCGCCGGCGAGTGCGCGCCGCCCCCGCTCGGCGAGCTCGCGCACCCGGACGGCGTCGACGTCGACGGCGTCGGCGGGCAGCCGGTACCCGCCGGGGACGGCCGCGACCGGCAACCCCAGGCGCCGCACCCGGGACACCAGCGCCTGCACGGCCCCGGCCGCGTCCTCGGGCGGGCTCCCGTCCCAGACGGCGTCGACGAGCGCGCTGACCGAGACGGCCCGGCCGCGGGCCCCGACCAGCTCCCGCACCACCAGGCCCAGCCGCTCCCCGCGCACGGCCTTCCCGTCGACCGCGAGCTCCCCGAGCGTGGTGATACGCACGAGGCCCAGCATTCCTCATCGGCCGGACACCGGGCGACCGGTGCCGCCGTTCTCAGGTCGCGGCGCGGGCCACCGGGCGGACCCACGGGACCGCCAGCAGGATCACCAGCGGGGAGAGCAGGAAGCCCGCCCACCGGGCCGGGGCCGCGTCCACGATCACGCCGTCCACGGCCGCGCCCAGCGCGGCGCCCACCGAGAAGGCCGTCGCCACCCACGCGAACGCCTCCGCCGCCGTGCCCACCGGGGCCACCCGGTCGACCGTGAGGAACGTCGCCGCCAGGAACGGCGGGAGGCAGGCGCCGCACAGCGCGGCCAACGGGATCATCCAGGCCGCCGACGACGGGGTCAGCAGGAGCGGGGCGTAGCCCAGGCCCAGCAGCAGCGCCAGCAGCGGAAGGCGGCGCCCGTCCAGGCGCAGGCGGGTGTTCACCATGCCGCCGGCGAAGGCGCCCGCGGCCTGGGCGGCCAGGATCCAGCTCGTCCAGGCCCGGCCCCCGGACTGCTCGGTGTAGTCGATCACGGCCACCGGCAGGCTGCCGACGCCCGCGCCGACCAGGACCACCGCGACCAGCAGCAGCCGCAGGTGGGACGCGCGCAGCGCGCCCGCCCAGTGGCGTTCGGCCGCCACGCCGCGCCAGCGGCGCACCGCCGGGGTGGTCACGAACCACACCGTCCCCAGCAGTTGCAGCAGCGCGGTGACGTACACGCCCGCCGCCGGGCCGCCCAGCGCGACCGAGGCGCCGGCGATCAACGGGCCGAAGACGAAGATGAGCTCCTGGACCGCGATGTCCAGGGTGTACGCCGTCGGGACCTGCGACTCGTCGAGCAGGTCGCGCCACAGCACGCGCAGGCCGGCCTCGAACGGCGGGGCGCCCAGCCCGGCGAGCAGCGCGGCGAGGAGGGACGCCCACAGCGCAACGCCCTGGGCGAGCAGGACGAAGCCGGCGGTCGACACGGCGGCGCCGGCCAGCATCACCGGCGGCTGGCGGAGGCGGTCGGCCACGCGGGCCAGGACCGGGCCGCCGATCGCCAGGCCGGCCGTGTACACGCCGACGAGCAGGCCGGCGGCGGCGATCGACAGCGTCTCGCGGGCGTACAGCAGGAGCGCGACCGGCGCCGCGCCGAGGGGGATCCGGCCGACGGTGCTGGCGGCGAGCACCCGCGCGACCTGGGCGGCGCGCAGGACCGCGCGGAGGGGGCTGGAGGCGGCCATGGAGTCGATCATCCTGGTTGCCGCGTGATCATCGGCAGGCCGGGTACGGGTCAGGGCATGCCTAAGCCTCGTATCGTGATCGTCGGCGCCGGGTTCGCCGGCTTCCACGCGGCCCGGCGGCTGGTCCGGATGTCCCGCGGCCACGCCGAGATCGTGCTGGTCAACCCGGCCGACTACTTCCTCTACCTGCCGCTGCTGCCGGAGGTCGCGGCCGGCATCCTGGAGCCGCGCCGGGTGACCGTGTCGCTGCCGAAGACGCTGCCCGAGGTACAACTGCTGCTGGGTGAGGCGGATCACGTCGATCCCGACAAGCGGTCCGTGCGCTATCGGGACGCGGAGGGGGAGCACCACGAGATCGGGTACGACCGGCTCATCCTCGCGGCCGGGAGCGTGAACAAGCTGCTGCCCATCCCCGGGGTGGCCGAGCACGCGCACGGGTTCCGCGGGGTGGCGGAGGCCCTGTACCTCCGCGACCACCTCGTCCGCCAGGTCGAGCTGGCCGCGGCGACCGGCGACCCGGACGAGCGGGCGGCAAGGCTCACGTTCGTGGTCGTCGGGGCGGGCTACACGGGCACCGAGGTCGCGGCCCACGGCCAGCTGGCGACCAGCGACCTGCTGCGCCACCAGCCGGCGCTGGCGAACGAGCGGGCCCACTGGCTGCTGCTGGACACCGCACCGCGCGTGCTGCCGGAGCTGTCCGAGCGCATGTCGCGCACGGCCGACCGGGTGCTGCGCGAGCGCGGCGTCGACGTGCTCATGGGCTGTTCGGTCGCCGAGGCGATGCACGACTGCGTGCGGCTCACCGACGGGCAGTCGATCCCCACCCGCACGCTCGTGTGGTGCGTCGGCGTGCGGCCCGACCCGCTGGTCGACGGGCTGGGCCTGCCGACCGAGGACGGGCGCCTGTGCGTCGACGAGTACCTCAACGTGCCCGGCCACCCCGACCTGTTCGCGGCCGGCGACGCGGCGGCGGTGCCCGACCTGACCCGGCCCGGCAAGCTGACGCCGATGACCGCCCAGCACGCGGTCCGGCAGGGCGACCTGGTGGCGCGCAACGTGGCGGCGACGTTCGGGGCCGGGCGGCGCCGCCGGTACAAGCACCACGACCTCGGTTTCCTGGTCGACCTGGGCGGCCGGCAGGCGGCGGCGAACCCGCTGCGGGTCCCGCTCTCCGGCCCGGTCGCCAAGGCGATGACCCGCGGCTACCACCTGCTGCAGCTGCCGGGCAACCGCACCCGGGTGCTCACCGACTGGGCGTTCGACGCCGTGCAGGGTAATCCGGCCGTCGAGCTGGGCCTCGTGCGCTCGCCGCAGGTGCCGCTGGAAACGGTGGATGCTTAACGGCACCGTAAATGCCCTTCAGGCGAACTTGTAGCTCGGAAAGGGGATCGTTAAGTGCCGCTCCGATAGTTTTCGGGAATGCGTAAAACGGTGCTCTATCCGCTGGTCGCGCTGGGTGCGGCGGCCGGCAGCCTGGTGGTCGCCTCGCCGGCTTCGGCGCACGGATACGTTTCGTCGCCGCCGAGCCGGCAGGCGTTGTGCGCGCAGGGAAAGGTCGCCGGCTGCGGCCCCATTCAATACGAGCCGCAGAGCGTCGAGGGCCCGAAAGGGCTGAAGAGCTGCAATGCCGGGCTGTCGCAGTTCGGGGTGCTGGACGACGACAGCCGCAACTGGCCGGCGACGCAGGTCGGCACGTCGGTGACGTTCAACTGGGTGCTCACGGCGCGGCACGCGACGAGCACGTGGGAGTACTTCATCGGCAACACCCGCGTCGCGCAGTTCAACGACGGCGGGAAGCAGCCGAACGCCACCGTCTCGCACCAGGTGAGCCTGGCCGGGTACTCCGGGCGGCAGAAGATCCTGGCGGTGTGGAACATCGCGGACACGGCGAACGCGTTCTACAACTGCGTCGACGTGCAGATCGGCTCGGGTGGCGGCTCGACGCCGACGCCGACGCCGACCAGGACCCCGTCGGCGAAGCCGACCGCGACGAAGTCGCCGACGAAGGCCCCGACGACGACGGCGGCCCCGACGTCCGCGAAGCCCACCCAGGCCACCGGCACGGCCTGGACCGCCGGCACCAGCTACAAGGTCGGTGACGTCGTGACGTACGACGGCCGCAGGTACCAGTGCCGCCAGGCCCACACGGCGATCTACACCTGGGAGCCGATCTACACCCTCGCCCTGTGGCTGCCGGTATGAGGCGCCTGCTGGCCGTCGTGCTCGCGCTCGTGCTGAGCGGCTGCGGGCAGGTCGCGAAGGCGCCCACCGGATCGTCCGAGCTGGCCGCCGCCCCGGCCGGCATCCCGGTCACCGCGGACGGGCCGCACAACGACGCCGACGCGATGTTCCTCCAGATGATGATCAGCCACCAGAAGCAGGGCCTGGAGATGATCAAGCTGGGCCGCGCGAAGGCGGTCCGCGAGGAGGTCGTCAACCTGGCCGGCGCGATCGACGTCGTCGAGGCCGAGGAGGTCGCGATGATGGAGCGCTGGCTGACCGGCTGGAACGTCCCGGTCACCGGGGCCACCGACGCGGGCGTCCACGCGTCGCACGGCGGCCGGCCGGCGACGGGGCCGGAGGAGATCAAGGCCCTGCAGGAGGCGACCGGGGCCGACTTCGAGACGAAGTTCCTCAACCTGCTCATCGCCCACCAGCACAACGCGGTCGAGATGGCCCAGCAGCTGGGCGGTGCCGGGCAGAACGCGGCGGTCAAGGACTACGCGAAGCGCGTCGAGCTGTCCCGGACGCAGCAGATCAAGCAGATGTTGACGCTCGTCGGCGCCTGAGCGATGTTCGAGCGGGCCGGACGGGGGGCATGAGTCCTTGGTCCGGCCCGTTTCGCATCGGAGGTACCGCAATGTCGACCACTGCCGGCGAGGCCATGAGCCGCTGCCCCGCCTGCGGCGCCCGCGTCTACGTCAACGCCGGCTCGCCGACCCCGCCCCACCAGCCCGACGGCGCCACGCAGGGTGCCGCGCAATGCCCCGGATCGGGCCAACCGAGCCGCTAAGGCCTGTCCTAGGGTGATCCTGCGGTTTCACCCGTTTCCTGCCGCCACCCGGGCGTGCCGCCCCGGCACGATCATCGGCATGTTGCACCTGGATCCCGACAGCGTTCTGGTGAAGACGGCGGCCGAGCTGCAGATCCGCCACCTCGAACGCGACGCGGACGACCCGAGCCGCTGCGCGGCCTGCGGCGCCCCGCTCCCGTGCCCCACCGAAGCCGCCGCCGCCCTGGTCTGCCGGGCGGGCGGCCTCTGGCTGGAGGGCGACACGCTCGTCGACGCCCTCGAACCGCCGACCCAGCTCCTGGCCATCCTGCCCGCCCCGGTCGGCTGACGCGCAGCGTTGCTCCGCCCGGGGTTCGCTGGCGCGCCGACCGCCACCACCCGGGCCCGCCCGGGTAGGCCGCAACCATCGGCCTACCCGGGCTGAGCTCCGCCCCTCCACGGTGTAGAAATCAACCTCATGGACGCCAAGCGCGCGCAGGGGATCGGGTTCGCCGCCGTCATGGGGGCCGTCGCCGGTGCGGCGCTCACCGCGCACCGCGGGCCGCGCGGCGCACTCACGGGCGCGCTCCTCGGGGCCGGGGCCCTCGCCGCCGTCGACGGCACCGCCCGCGCGCTGCAGAAGCCCAACGAGATCCCCGCCGTGTGGGCGCGGATCGCGGCCAGCGGGGCGCTCGCGGCGCCCGCCGGGTGGGTGGCCGGCAAGGCCGGGGCCAGCCCACTCGCGGTCGCCGTCGCCGGCGGGGCGATCGCCGGGGCGATGGGCGTGCGGCCGCAGAAGGTCGCCCTCGGTCCCGTCGTCGGGCTCGCCGTCGGCGCCGCCATGCGCACGGCGACGCCCGCGCAGGCCGCGGCGGCCAGTGTCGTCGCCTTCCGGACCGTCTCCCAGCTGGCGTTCCGCGACCCGCAGGTGGCGCTGCTGGCCGCGAAGGTGCCGGCCGAGCAGCTGCCGTTCGTGGTGCCGCTGGAGGCGCGCACGCGGCGCGTCGGCACCGGCTACGTCAAGGAGCTCGCCGAGGCCACCGGCGGCGTCTACCGGGAGGCGGCGCGGGACGTCGGCATCGTCGCGAGCCTCGACGCCCTCGCCGGCCCGCAGTTCGACCCGGCGCTGGTCCACCCGGACGTGCGGGAGTTCTACGAGCGGACCACCCGGTTCTCGCTCGACATCGTGCCGCGCTGGCGGACCTGGGTGCGGCCGGGATACCTGCTGTACCGCACCCTGGTGGCCCGCCCGCTCGGGCAGGCGAACGTCCCGATGAACCAGCGGGAGGCGCAGCGCGGCATCCGCAGCCGGATCGACACGATCAGCGAGCCCGGCAGCGGCATCGTCTCGACGCGCGGGTGGATCCGCAGCTTCGCCGAGACGGGCGAGGCCATGTACGTCGGCATCTACACGACGTACCGGCACGACGACCGCGGCTACGTGAGTGTCGGGTTTCCGCTGCCGCAGGCCAACTTCACCGCCACGCTCGCGCCGCGGCAGCGCGACGGCGGCGGGCTCAAGCTCACCAGCAAGGGCGGCGACGGGCAGACCGGGCACTACCTCAGCTACGTCGACCCCGACGGGCGCGACCTGACCACGCTCGCGGTGCACGGCTTCAGCGAGGAGCTCGACGTCTACGTCCGGGACGGGGAGCTGCGCGCCGACCACGCCTTCGCGCTCTTCGGCCTGCCGTTCCTCACCCTGGAATACCGCATCAAGCGCGTCGGCGACGGGTCCTGACGGCCGGCTCCACGCCCGCGAACTCCTCGATGGGTGCGCAGGCGTCGACGAGCGGGTCGTGCTCGTCGATGCGCGTCGCGACCCGGCGCAGCAGGTCGCGGAACACCGTGCGGTCCGGCTCGTCCAGCGCCGTGAGCACCCGCTCCTCGACGTCGTGCAGCTTGCGGTGCAGCTCGCACATGGTGGCCCGGCCCTGTTCGGTGGCCACGAGCCGGCGGGCCCGGCGGTCGGCCGGGTCGGGCCGGCGCTCGATGAGGCCGGCCTTCTCGAGGTCGTCGAGCAGGTAGGTCATCACCGTCCGGTCGATGCCCAGCTGGTTGGCGAGCGCGAGCTGCGTGCAGGCCGTGCCCGCCACGGCCGCGGTGAGGATCTGGTAGCCCCGCGGTCCGCCGGGGAGGTCGGCCATGACGTGCTGCGCGCCCTTGGCGTAGCCGCGCAGCAGCACGCCCAGCGCCCAGCCCAGGTCGGAGCTGAGATCGCCGGCGGTGTGTGCCGGGGTCTCCGGCGCCTGCGTCATGCAGCAATGATACGCAGCTCACTCCCTCTTGCCGAAAGATGTTCTGTGAAGCAGACTTTCTGCGAAGCCGCTAAAGGGGGAACCTCATGCATCTCTTCCGTCTCGACGCCAGCATCCGCACCACCGGCTCGGTGAGCCGCGCGCTCGCCGACACCGCCGAGCAGGCCTGGCTCGCCGCCCACCCGGACGCCACCGTCACCCGGCGCGACATCGGCCTGCACCCGCTGCCGTCGGACGCCTGGCCCGCCCTCGCCCGCCGGCAGTTCGACCCGGCGGCCCCCGAGAGCCCGGCCGCCACGGCGCTCGTGCAGGAGCTGGGCGACGAGCTGCTGGGCGCGGACGCCTACGTGTTCGCGATCCCGCTGTACAACTGGGGCGTCCCGGCCCACGTGAAGTCCTGGTTCGACCTGCTCGGGCTGCACACGGGGCTGCGGACCGGGGAGGAGTCGCACATCGCCGGGCGCCCCGCCGTGCTCGCGATGAGCCGGGGCGGCGGCTACGGGCCGGGCGCGCCGAAGGAGGGCTGGGACCACAACAGCCCATACCTCAAGCGCATCCTCGCCGACGTCTACGGCCTCGACCTGCACGTCGCCGAGGCGGAGCTGACGCTCGCCGACGTGAACCCGGCGATGGCGCCGCTGCGCGGGCTGGCCGCCGAGTCGCTGCGCGCCGGCCACGAGCACGCCGCCGCCCACGGGCAGCGGCTCGCGGAGCTCATCCGGGCGTAGGGACGCCTACAGCGGCGGCAGGTTGTTGGTGAGGTCCAGCGCCGTCGCGATGAGCGACTGCAGGCGCGCGGTGAGCGCGAGCAGCAGCTGGTGGGCGGCCGGGCCGGCGTGCGCGGCCGCCTCCCGCAGCGTCTCCAGGTCGCCCTGCACCTGGGAGAGCTGGCCGGCAAGGTCGCCGGCGCCGCGCTGCAGCGCCCCGGCCATGTCGGACAGGCTGACGCCGTTGGCTTCCAGCACCTTGATGGCCGCGATACGGTCGACGCACGAGGGGTCGTAGAGCCGGAAGTTGCCGGCGGTGCGTTGGGCCGACTCGATCAGGCCGAGGCCGGTATAGAAGTCGACAGTACGGGTGGATACGCCGGACAGATTCGCCAGCTCACCGATCCGAAGCAGTCTGGACACGAGCTAACCCTACAGTGCCACGTGTTAGTGTGCCCGCCATGGTTTTCAAGAGCCTGCGGCGGGCCCTCGGCGTCGGTGGACCGACCGTCGACACGCAGCTCAGGAGCCCCGACGTGCGACCCGGCGAGCCGCTCGCCGGCCAGGTCCTGTTCGCCGGGGGCGACCACGAGGTCGAGGTCGAGCGCATCGTGGTCGAGCTGGTGACCCGGGTCGAGGTGGAGACCTCCGACGGCGAGCACGACTCGACCGTCGCCTTCCAGCGGCAGCAGCTCACCGGCGGGTTCCGGCTCGCGCCCGGGATGCAGCACGCGGTGCCGTTCCAGCTGCCGGTGCCCTGGGAGACCCCGATCACGCATCTGTATGGTCAGCGCCTCCCCGGCATGGCGATGGGCCTGCGCACGGAGCTGGAGGTGGCGCGGGCGGTCGACAAGGGCGACCTCGACCCGATCAACGTGCACCCGCTGCCCGCGCAGGCGGGGGTGCTCGCCGGCTTCGTCGAGCTCGGCTTCCGCTTCAAGTCGGCCGACCTCGAGCGCGGCTTCATCTACGGGGTGCGCCAGACCCTGCCGTTCTACCAGGAGATCGAGTTCTGGGCGGCCCCGCAGTACCAGGGGGCCGTGACCGAGGTCGAGGTCACGTTCGTGACCGACCCGCACGGCATGGAGATCATCATAGAGCTGGACAAACGCCGCGGGGGCCACGACGCGATCGGACGGTTCAAGATCGGTCACGCACAGGCGCAGGCGGTCGACTGGACCCGCGAGGTCGACGGATGGATGCGACAAACGGCGCAAAGCCGCCGCGGATGGGCCTGACCGGCCGGGTCCGTCGATGGATCGGCGCGGTACCGTTAGCGCACAGCACTTGACGTCGGACACGGGAGGCGGGGCATGCGAGAGCTTGTCGTGGTGGGTGTGCGGGCCCAGACCTGGCAGAGCCGCCCGATGGTCCTGCTCAAGGAGGAAGTCTCCGGCCGGCACATCCAGCTGCCCGTCGACGGCGGCCCCCGCAACCTGGACGAGCCGATCAGCGCGGAGCTGCTCCAGCGCGTGCTGATGGCGCTGCGGGTGCCGCTGCGGGCCATCGAGGTGACCGCGCCGCAGGGCCCGTTCCAGCTGGTGCTCGCCGACGGCATCCGGGTGCCGGCCGCGCCGCTGGAGGCGATCGCGCTGGCCCGGCACCTGCGCGTGCCGATCGTGACCTCCGAGGAGCTGCTGTCCAGCGCGGCCGTCGCCGCGCCCGAGGGGCCGACCCAGGCGCTCGACCTGACCGCCCACATGGAGAAGCTCCCGTCGGGCCGGGCCACCCTGCTGATCCGCAAGGGCGCCGAGGCGGGCGCCGAGTTCGCCCTCGACGGCGAGGTCGTGCTCTGTGGCCGCGACTCGGCCAACCAGATCGTCCTCGACGACAACACGGTGAGCCGCAAGCACGTGGAGTTCCACCGCAACGCGGGCGGCGTCGGCTATTCGACGCTCGACATGGGCAGCCTCAACGGCACCTACGTCAACGGCGAGCGGGTCAAGAGCGCGACCCTCAACGACGGCGACGAGGTCCAGGTCGGCAAGTTCACGCTGCTCTACCAGCTGCGCTAGCGCCTCACCACGGCGACGGGCTGTAGTCCTTCAGGAAGCAGCCGTAGAGGTCCTCGCCGAGCTCGCCGCGCACGATCGGGTCGTAGACCCGCGCCGCGCCGTCGGCAAGGTCGAGCGGGGCGTGGAAGCCCTCCTCGTGCAGCCGCATCTTGGTCGGGTGCGGGCGCTCGTCGGTGATCCAGCCCGTGTCGACGGCCGTCATGAGGATGCCGTCGGCCAGCAGCATCTCCTCGGCGGCGGTGCGGGTGAGCATGTTGAGCGCCGCCTTGGCCATGTTCGTGTGCGGGTGGCCGGGCCCCTTGTAGCGGCGGCTGAACTGGCCCTCCATCGCGCTGACGTTCACGACGTACTTCCGGCGCGCGCTCGCCGCGGCCATCGCCGGACGCAGGCGGCTGACCAGGATGAACGGCGCCGTCACGTTGCACAGCTGGACTTCCAGCAGCTCCAGCGGGTCGACCTCGTGCACCATCTGCACCCAGCTGTTCGAGGACGCGAGGTCGGGCACCAGCCCGCCGGCGTCGATCGCGGTCAGCGCGGCGATCCGCTCGGGCGTCGCGTTGCGGCTGGTCAGCGCCAGCGCGGTGAGCGCGTCCGGCGGGATCAGCGTCGGCGCCGCCCCCACCAGCTCGGCCGGGGCGTCGTGGGCGTGCGGCGCCTTGTGGAAGGTCACCATCTCGGGCACCGGGCCGTCGATGGCGAGCGGCGCGGATTCGGCCGCGACCAGGTGCGAATACGACCCGGGCGCCCGCTTCACCGTCTGGGCCGCGTTGTTGATGAGGATGTCGAGCGGCCCCTGCGCCGCCACGTCGTCGGCCAGCGCGGACACCTGCGCGGGATCGCGCAGGTCGATGCCGACGATCCGCAGCCGGTGCAGCCAGTCGGCGCTGTCGGGCATGGCCGAGAACCGCCGCACGGCGTCGTTGGGGAACCGCGTGGTGATGGTCGTGTGCGCGCCGTCGCGCAGCAGCCGCAGCGCGATGTACATGCCGATCTTCGCCCGCCCGCCGGTGAGCAGCGCCCGCCGCCCGGTCAGGTCGGTGCGCGCGTCCCGCCGCTCGCGGTTGAGCTTCGCGCAGTCCGGGCAGAGCTGGTGGTAGAACGCGTCGACGTCGACGTACCGGTGCTTGCACGTGTAGCACGCCCGGGGCCGCTTGAGCCGCCCCGCCGTCGCCCCGACGGTGGGCGACACGAGCGCGATGCCCTGCGTCTCGTCGTCGATCCGCCCGGGCGCCCCGGTGGCGGTGGCCTCGGTGACGATCCGGTCGGCCTCGGTGACGGCGGCCCGCTTGTCGCTGCGCCGCTGCCGCTTGACCTGCTTGTACAGGTGCGAGGTGGCCCGCCGCACCCGCAGCACGTCGGGGTGGTCGGGCGGCAGCTCCTGCAGCTCCTCGAACACGGCGAGGCAGACTGCCATCCGCTCCGGGTCGATCCCGGCCACGTCGCTCCCGGCGGCGGGGTCGCCGAAGGGCCGGTCGAGGTCGATGCCGGGCAGGTCGTGCTGATCGGCGAGGGCGGCCGAGTCGTGCGGGGTCACCCCGGAACTGTACGCGAAAAACGGAACGGGCCCGCGTGGCACCATTGCCACCCGGACCCGCCTGCCACGCGGCTCCCACCGTCCCCCGTTGTATCCCGGCGGGGGCCACGCCGTCTCTGACGTGACCAGTAAACCGGATATGTCGGGAATTTCGGGCGAATTCGGTTGACGCCACGCGGAATTCCCGCCGGCGTGGGTGCGCCGCGTCAGGCGGGCGGGCTCCAGGACGGGTCGCGGCCGGTCAGGGCCAGCAGGCGGTCCAGCAGGGGAGCGGAGTCCGGCACGGAGACCTCCGGGCCGTACACGCCCATCGCCCGGCCCTGGTCCGCCATCTGGGCGGCCTCGGAGTACACGATGCGCAACAGCTCGTCGTCCCACTCGACGGAGCGACCCAGCGCCCGCGCCAGGTCCCAGCCGTGCACCACGAACTCGCCGAGGACCATGCCGCCCACCACGGCCGCGGGGAGCGGGTCCGGGCCGGCCATGTGCGTCTCGCCTTCCCAGGCGGCCGGGGACGACCACGCCTCGGCCAGGCCGTCGAGCCGGCCCGCCAGCGTCAGGCCGGGTACGGCGCCGGGCGGGACCGTCTCCTTGCGGGCCGCGCCCTCCAGCGCCGGGCCCCAGTGCAGCAGGTGCTCCGTGAGCGCCCGCACGTCCCAGCCCGCGCACGGCGTCGTCGCCGCCAGGTCGGCCTCGGTCAGGTCGGCGGCGAGCTTGCGGATCATCACGACGGCGGAGCCGGGGAGCAGGTGCATGTCCATTGCGCGACCGTAGGACACGACGGCGCCACGGTCTTGGACAAACGCGACGGTAGCCTGGGCCGCGTGCGGGACAGCAGGGAGCTCGGCGGTGCGTGGGCCGCGTTCCAGCGCTTCGGGTTCGCCGCGCCCGCGCCCGACCTGGCCCCGGTCGTCGACCGCTACTGGTGGGCGCGGTGGGACCTGCGCGGCCAGGCGCCGTACCGGCAGCTCATCGTCCCCCAGCCCAGCGTCCAGCTGACGTTCGCCGACGACGGGACCGCGCTCGTGCGCGGCGTCCCGCGGGGGCGGGTGGTCTTCGAGCTGGCCGGCGTCGGGGCGCGCTTCGGCGTCGTGTTCCGGCCCGGCATCTTCCGCCGGTTCCTCGACCGGCCGGTCGCCGAGCTCACCGACCGCGCGCTGCCGGCGTCCGAGGTGTTCGATCCGCCCCGGTTCGTGCCGGCACCCGACACCGACGGCGTGGGTGTCGACCAGGCCGCGGTCGAGGCCTTCCTGCGCGGCGCGCTGCCGGCGGCCGACCCGGTCGGTGACCAGGTCGCGGGCTGGGCCGACGACATCCGCGCGTCGAGCGGGCTGCGCCGGGTCGACCTGGTCGCCGAGCACTGCGGCGTGCATCCTCGGCGGCTCCAGCGGCTGTTCGCCGAGCACGTGGGGGTCGGCCCCAAGTGGCTCATCCGGCGGTACCGCCTGCACGAGGTGACCGAACGCCTGAACCGGCGGGGACCGGACGTCGACTGGGCCGGGCTGGCGGCCGACCTGGGGTACGTCGACCAGGCCCACCTGACCCGGGACTTCACGGCGATGTTCGGTGAGCCGCCGACCTCCTACGCGGCCCGCTACGGGACGCAGGGGTAGGGTGGCGGGCGATGCGTACACGCCTGCTCGGGGTCGCCCTGATCGTCGTCCTCGGGGCGGCCGGCTGCGGCGATGATCCCGCCGAGACCCCGGACTCCGCAGCCACGACCGTCGAGTCGCCGGGGCGCCAGGCGCAGTCGCTCGGCGAGGCGGGCAGCGCCCCACCGGCGGCGGCCAG
Organism: Dactylosporangium sucinum; assembly: GCF_014647515.1. GTDB lineage: Bacteria > Actinomycetota > Actinomycetes > Mycobacteriales > Micromonosporaceae > Dactylosporangium > Dactylosporangium sucinum. The sequence goes on from NZ_BMPI01000003.1 coordinate 156,787, forward strand.
TCCCGGCGCCGCCACGCCGGGGAACGTCAAGCACGCGTTCCCGCTGCAGGGCAAGGGGTCCTACTCGAGGGAGCACCACGACTACCCGGCCAGCGACATCATCGCGAACTGCGGCCTGGTCGCCGTGTCGCCCGTCGACGGCACCGTGCTGGAGGTGGCCCGGGTCGACACCTGGAACAAGAAGACGAACGACGGCGCGACCCGCGGCGGCCTGTCCGTGTCGATCATCGGCAACGACGGCGCGCGGTATTACATGTCGCACTTCTCCAGCATCGACGAGGGCATCGAGGCCGGCACCCCGGTCACGGCCGGCCAGCCGGTCGCCAAGGTCGGCCGCACCGGCGACGCCAGCGCCTGCCACATCCACTTCGGCCTGTCGCCGGCCTGCCAGAAGACGGGCGACTGGTGGACCCGCCGGGGCGTCATCTGGCCGTGGCCGTATCTCGACGCCTGGAAGGCCGGCAAGGAGAAGTCCCCGGTCGGCGAGCTCGAGTCGTGGCAGAAGAAGAACGGCTGCCCGACCAAGCCGACCGTCTTCCCCTAGCTACTCGAACTCCAGGCAGAACGGGTGGCCGGCCGGGTCGCAGTACACCCGGAAGCCCGACTCCTTCGTCGACAGCAGCTGCGCGCCCATCCGCAGCACCTTGGCCTCGGTGGCGTCGATGTCGTCGACCCGGATGTCGAGGTGGAGCTGCTGCGGGAAGTTCGGATCCGGCCACTGCGGCGGCCGGTAGTTCGGGGCGTGCTGGAAGCTCAGTTTCGTGGCGCCGTCGCCGACGTCGATCCAGTCGCCGTCGATCCGCGTGATGGGCAGGTCCAGCAGCTCCGAGTAGAACCGGGCCAGCGTGTGCGGGTCAGGCGTGTCGAAGACGACGGTGTTCAAACGCGCGGTCATGCTCCCAATCTTGCCCTTATCCGTGCGAACCCGCTTGGATCGCGGTGATGGCGACCGTGTTCACGATGTCCTTCACGGTCGCGCCCCGCGACAGGTCGTTCACCGGCTTGTTCAGGCCCTGCATCACCGGGCCGACGGCCACCGCGCCGGCCGACCGCTGGACCGCCTTGTAGGTGTTGTTGCCGGTGTTGAGGTCGGGGAAGACGAAGACGGTCGCCTGGCCCGCCACCGGGCTGTCCGGCAGCTTTGTGGCGGCCACGGCGGGGTCGATCGCCGCGTCGTACTGGATGGGTCCCTCGACCGGCAGGTCGGGCCGGCGCGAGCGGACCAGCTCGGTCGCCGTGGCCACCTTGTTGACGTCGGCGCCCGCCCCGGAGGTGCCGGTGGAGTACGACAGCATCGCCACCCGCGGGGTCACCCCGAAACGGGCCGCGGTCGCCGCCGACGACAGCGCGATGTCGGCGAGCTGCTCGGCCGTCGGGTCGGGGTTCACCGCGCAGTCGCCGTAGACGAGCACCCGGTCGGGCAGCAGCATGAAGAACACGCTCGACGCGACCGACACGTCCGGCACCGTCTTGATGATCTCGAACGCCGGCCGGATCGTCGCCGCCGTCGTGTGGGTGGCGCCGGAGACCATGCCGTCGGCGTGGCCGAGCTGCACCATGAGCGTGCCGAAGTACGACACGTCGGCCACGACGTCCCAGGCCAGGTCGAACGAGACGCCCTTGTGCGCACGGAACCGCGCGTACGCCACGGCGAACTCGTCGCGCAGCGGCGAGGTCAGCGGGTCGACGACCGCCGCCCCGGACACGTCGACGCCGAGGTCGCGGGCCTTCGCGGCGACGGCGTCGGGCGCGCCGAGCAGGGTGAGGTCGACGACGCCGCGGCGCAGCAGGATGTCGGCCGCGCGCAGGATCCGGTCCTCGGTGCCCTCCGGCAGCACCAGCCGCCGCCGGTCGGCGCGGGCCCGCTCGATGAGGTCGTACTCGAACATCAGCGGCGTCACGCGCGACGACCGGGTCAGCTCCAGCGCCGAGGCGAGCGCGGCGACGTCCACATTGGACTCGAACGCGCCGAGCGCCGCCTCCACCTTGCGCGGGTTGGCCATGCCGAGCCGGTGCTCGACGCGCGTCGACGCGGCGATCGTCTCGTAGCTCGCGCCGGGCACCGACAGCACCGCGAGGCCGGGGTTGAGGCGCTCGAAGAGGCGCAGCGCGGTCGGGTCGGGCGCGATGCCGATCGTCAGCACGATCCCGGCCAGGGGCATCAGGCCCGACGCGTGCGCGGCCCCGGCCGCGACCAGCAGGTCGGCGCGGTCGCCGGGGGTGATGAGCAGCGCGTTCTCGGTGAGGTGGGACAGCAGGGCCGGCACCTGCGCGGCACCGACGACGTAGTCGTGGACGTCGCGGCCGAGCGCCGCCTCGGTGGCGGTGATCACCGTGGCGCCGAGCTGGTCGGCGACCTCGGCCACGGTCGGCGCGCCGATCGTCGCCACGTGCGGGATCGTGTAGCAGGGGACCGGCAGCTCGGGCGGCGGCACCGGGCCGGCCGTCTTGTTCACGATGACGGCGGCGACGGTGACGTCGAGGTCGACGAGCGCGTGGTACGCCTGGCGGGCCGCATTGTCCACATCGGACGGTGTCGGGGCGGTGACGACCGGGACCACCACCGCGCCGAACTCGTTGGCCAGCCGGGCGTTGAACGACAGGTCGTCGTCCGCGTCGGTGCCGATCACCACCACGGCGTCGAACTCGGGCGCGACCGCCCGGAACCGCTCGACGACCAGCCCGACGAGCTCCTCGCCGTGCCCCGCGGCCAGCTCCGCGGCGGCCTCGGCGGCGGTCACCCCGTACAGCGCCGCCGGCTCCTTCATTATCCCGTAGCGCTCCTGGAGCAGCGTGAGCAACGGGTCGGGAAACGCCGGGACAACGGGGCGGAACACGCCGAGCCGCGGCACCGCGCGGGACAGCAGTTCGGCCAGGCCGAGGGCCACCGCCGACTTGCCGCTGGCGGGGTCCTGCTCGACGAGGTACACGATTCGGGCCACGGCAGTAGTCTGCACGGCATGATCCTCGTGCTCAACAGCGGCTCCTCCTCGGTGAAGTACCGTGTCGTGGATCTCGCCGACCCCTCGGGCGGCGAGCGCGGCCTCGTCGAGCGGATCGGCGAGCCGGGCGGCGTGCCCGACCACACCGCCGCGCTGACACAGGTGCTCGAACGGGTGGACGGGGCCGGCGTGACGGCGGTCGGCCACCGCGTGGTGCACGGCGGCGAGCGCTTCCGGGCGCCGACGCTCGTCGACGACGCCGTGCTGGACGAGCTGCGGTCGCTGGTGCCGCTCGCGCCGCTGCACAACCCGGGCGGGATCATCGGCATCGAGGCGGCCCGCGCCGCGCTGCCGGACGTGCCGCACGTGGCGGTCTTCGACACCGCGTTCCACGCGACGCTGCCGCCCGCGGCGGCCACCTACGCCCTGGACCGCGAACTGGCCGCCCGCCACGGCATCCGTCGATACGGATTCCACGGTACCTCGTGCGCCTTCGTCGCCGGCCGCACCGCGGACCTGCTGGGCCGGGACGTCACGGAGCTGAACCAGATCGTCCTGCACCTCGGCAACGGCGCCAGCGTCACGGCGATCGCGGGCGGCCGCAGCGTCGAGACCTCGATGGGCCTGACCCCGCTGGAGGGCCTCGTCATGGGCACCCGATCGGGTGACGTCGACCCGGCCATCCCCGGCTTCCTGCACCGGGTCGCGGGCTTGGACTTCGCGGGGGTCGACGAGATCCTGCTGCGCAGGTCCGGCCTGCTCGGCCTGGCCGGCGTCAACGACATGCGCACCGTCCTGTCGCGCCGGGAGGCCGGCGACGAGGCGGCGGTGCTGGCGTTCGACGTATACTGTCATCGGATTCGCAAGTACGTCGGCGCCTACCACGCCGTCCTGGGCCGCTTGGACGCGATCGTGTTCACGGCGGGGGTGGGCGAGCACGCCGCCCCGGTCCGCGCCGCGTCGCTGGCCGGCCTGTCCGGCTGGGGCATCGAGGTGGACGAGGCCCGCAACGCGGCGCCGTCGGGCGAGGCCCGCCTGATCTCTCCGGAGGGCGCCCCGGTGGCGGTCTGTGTGGTCCCGACGGACGAGGAACTCTCGATCGCCGAACAGGTCACCACGCTGCTCTCCTAACCCTCAACCACACGCACGACCGCCTCTTCGCGCGCCGCCCTCGCGCGGCCCTGTTCTGCACGGCCCTGTTCTGCGCGGCGCTTTCCCGCGCGGGGCTCTCCCGCGGCCCCCTCCTGCGCGGCGCTTTCCCGCGCGGGGCTCTCCCGCGGCGCTCCCGCGCGGTCCTCTGCACCTTCGTAGACGTTGGTCGATCTACCCTCAGAACTTCGCGCCCTCGTGAGGGTAGATCGACCAACGTCTACGGGTGCGGTGGCGGACTCGCTCGCTCCTCGTCCGCGATCTTGGAGTTGTGGTCCCCAATATGTCGGAAAATCGCGATAAGTTGGGGACCACAACTCCAAGATCGCGGTGCGGAGGGCCGGTGCCGACGGGCGGCGCGGTGCGGACGGGCGGTGCGAGGCCGGGAGCGGGGCTGGCCGCGGGGGTGGGTCAGCGCCAGCCGCGGGGGTGGGTCGCCGTGCGGGGGCCGCTGCCGCGCAGCGGGGTGCCCGCCGCCTCGGCCAGCACGTCGGCCAGCTCCTCGAAGCCCTCGCGGACCAGCCCCACCGTGACCCGCACGTGGTCGCTGTCGAGGTGGCTCACCTCGAACGGCGCGCCCGGTGCGACCGCGATGCCGTGCGCGGCCAGGGTCAGCATCGCCACCTGCTGGTTGGCCACCGCCATCCACAGGTTGATCCCGTCGCCCGCGGTCGCGGTCACGCCCCGCGCGTCGAGGGCGTCGAGGAGGGCGGTGCGGCGGCGGGCGTACTCCTCGCGGGCGTGCGCGATCTGCTCCACAGTGGACGGATCGGTGAGCAGGTCCACGAGCACGGCCTGCAGCAGGCGGCTGGACCAGCCCGGGCCGAGCAGGCGGCGGTCGGTCACCGCGGTCACCACGTCGGCCGGGCCGCCGATCGCGGCGAGGCGGAGGTCGGGGCCGTGGCTCTTGGAGAAGCTGACCACGTGGACCGTGCGGTCCGGCAGGCGGCGGCCGAGGCTGACCGGCGCCGCGGTCGCGATGCCGCCGGAGTGGTCGTCCTCGACGATCGTGACGGACGGGTGCTTGGCCAGCACGCGGGCCAGCTTGTCGGCCCGGGCCTGGGTCATGCTCGCGCCGGTCGGGTTGTGGGCGCGCGGCTGCAGGTACACGGCGACCGGGTCGACCGAGCGTAGCGCCGCCGCGAGGGCCTCCGGGCGCAGGCCGTGCTCGTCGATCGGCACCCCGACGACCGTGGCGCCGACCGTCTCCAGCAGGTCGAGCACCGGCGGGAAGGCCGGGTCCTCGACCAGGACGTGGTCGCCGAAGCGGACGACCACGCCGGTGATCCGGTCGAGCGCGTCGAGGGCGCCGTCGACGACGGTGAGCTGCTCCGGCAGGAACGGCCAGCGCGCCCGCAGGACCGCCTCCAGCCGGGGCAGCACGGCGCCGTCGAGGTAGCTGGTGGTCAGGCGGGCGTCGCCGATGCGCCGCAGCGCCTCGCTGAGGCTGGGCAGCAGGTCGTAGTCGGGCACGCCGGTGGAGTAGTCGCGGACCAGCCCGCCGCCGAGCTCGCTCACCCGGCCGCCGAGCTGCGCATACCGCAGCCGCTGCCGGGGTACCGACGGGCCGGACACGAACGTGCCCGAGCGGCCGCGGGTCTGGATCGCCCCGGCCCGGGCCAGGCTGCGCCACGCCTCGCTCACCGTCGTCGGGCTGATCCCCAGCTCCTTGGCGACGTCCCGAACGGTCGGCAGGCGGGTCCCGGCGGGCAGCGTGCCGGCCGTGACCAGCCGGCCGACGGCCGCGGCGATGCCCCGGGCGGTGCGGTCGTCGATGGCCCCGGCAATCAGGTCGAGAGCCACAGGCCCCGACCGATCCGCAAGTCGATCAGGTCAAGAGCCGTAGGCCTCGACCCGCCCAGAGAAGTTGGCGCGAGCAAATTACATCTCCGAAACATTCTGTAACGCTTGGACCATTGTCCGCCTAGATTTGTGTCGTTAGTGTCCTACGGCATCCGACCCGAGACAAGGTCAACCGCCGGTATACCCGCACGCCGGACACAGTGGACTGACCAGAGAGGGGCAGCCATGACAGCCGTCATCCGGGCCGCCATCGTCCAGACCAGCTGGACGGGCGACAAGGAGTCGATGATCAAGGCACACGAGGACTACGCCCGTCAGGCCGCCGCCCAGGGCGCCAAGGTGATCTGTTTCCAGGAGCTGTTCTACGGCCCCTACTTCTGCCAGGTCCAGGACAAGGCGTACTACGAGTATGCCGAGTCCATCCCCGGGCCCACCACCGAACGCTTCCAGGCCCTCGCCGCCGAGCTGGGCATGGTCATGGTCCTGCCGATGTACGAGCAGGAGCAGCCGGGCGTCCTGTACAACACCGCCGCCGTGGTCGACGCCGACGGGCGTTACCTCGGCAAGTACCGCAAAAACCACATCCCGCAGGTGAAGGGCTTCTGGGAGAAGTTCTACTTCCGCCCCGGCAACCTCGGCTATCCCGTCTTCGACACCGCCGTGGGCAAGGTCGGCGTCTACATCTGCTACGACCGGCACTTCCCCGAGGGCTGGCGGGCCCTGGGCCTCAACGGCGCGCAGATCGTCTTCAACCCCTCGGCGACGAGCCGCGGCCTCTCGGCGTACCTCTGGAAGCTCGAACAGCCGGCGAGCGCCGTCGCCAACGAGTACTTCATCGGCGCGATCAACCGCACCGGCATCGAGGACCTCGGCGACAACGACTTCTACGGCACCTCGTACTTCGTCGACCCGGAGGGCAAGTTCGTCGGCGAGGTCGGCGACGCGCACAACCCGGAGCTGATCGTCCGCGACCTCGACCTGGACCTGCTGGCCGAGGTCCGCGACCGCTGGGCGTTCTACCGCGACCGCCGCCCCGACGCCTACGGGGAGCTGGTGCAGCCGTGATCCTGATCAAGGGAGGGATCGTCGTCGGTCCCACCGGGGCCATCCCGGGCGACGTGCTCATCGTCGGGGAGCAGGTCTCGGCCGTGTTCGCGCCGGGACAGGGCCCGACCGAGGGCGACTTCGAGGTCATCGACGCGACCGGGAAGTACGTCATCCCCGGCGGCGTCGACGCGCACACGCACATGGAGCTGCCGTTCGGCGGTACCTTCGCGAGCGACACCTTCGACACGGGCACCAAGGCCGCCGCGTTCGGCGGCACCACGACCATCATCGACTTCGCGGTGCAGCGCACCGGCGAGGTGGTCCAGGACGGCCTCGCCGCCTGGCACGCCAAGGCCGCCGGCAACTGCCACATCGACTACGCGTTCCACCAGATCCTCGGCGGCGTCGACGACGAGTCGCTCAAGGCGATGGACCAGCTCGTGACGGACGAGGGGATCACCAGCTTCAAGCTGTTCATGGCGTACCCCGGGGTCTTCTACAGCGACGACGGCCAGATCCTGCGCGCGATGCAGAAGGCGCGGGACAACGGCGCCATGATCATGATGCACGCCGAGAACGGCCCCGCCATCGACGTGCTCGTCAAGCAGGCCCTGGAGCGCGGCGAGACCGACCCGATCCACCACGGCATCACCCGGCCCGAGGCGCTGGAGGCCGAGGCGACCAGCCGCGCGATCTGGCTGGCCAGCGTCGCCGCCGACTGCCCGCTCTACATCGTCCACCTGTCCGCGAGCAAGGCCCTGGAGCAGGTCGCCGCCGCCCGCGACCTCGGGCGCAACGTGTTCGCCGAGACCTGCCCGCAGTACCTGTACCTCACGCTCGAGGACCAGCTCGGCGCGCCCGGCTTCGAGGGCGCCAAGTGGGTCTGCTCCACCCCGCTGCGCAGCAAGCACGAGTCACACCGCGCCGACCTGTGGCGGGGACTGCGCAGCAACGACCTGTCGGTGGTGTCGACCGACCACTGCCCCTTCTGCTTCAAGGACCAGAAGGAGCTCGGCCTCGGCGACTTCTCGAAGATCCCCAACGGGATCGGCGGCGTCGAGCACCGCGTCGACCTGCTCTACCAAGGGGTCGTCGACGGCAAGCTCTCGCTCGCCCGCTGGGTCGAGACGATCGCGACCACGCCGGCCCGGATGTTCGGCCTGTTCCCGCGCAAGGGCATCATCGCGCCCGGCTCCGACGCCGACATCGTGCTCTACGACCCGTCCGCCCGCACCCGGATCAGCGTCGAGACGCACCACATGAACATGGACCACTCCGCCTGGGAGGGCTACGAGATCGACGGCAAGGTCGACACCGTCATCTCCCGCGGCACGGTCATCGTCTCCGGCGACCAGTACCACGGGCGCGCCGGCCACGGGCAGTTCGTCCGCCGCGGACTCTCCGACTACCTGATCTGAGGCAAGCAGACATGCGAGAGATCAAGCACTGGCTCGACGGCCAGGCCGTGTCCGGCACGAGCGGCAGGCAGCTGCCCGTGTGGGACCCGGCCACCGGCGAGCAGCAGGCCTACGTCGTCGCCGCGACGAAGGCCGAGACCGAGCGGGCGGTGGCCAGTGCGCTGGCCACCTTCCCCGAGTGGCGGGCGGCGTCGCTGTCGCGCCGGGCCGAGGTGATGTTCCGGTTCCGCGAGCTCGTCGACGCCAACCGCAAGGAGATCGCCACCCTCGTCAGCCAGGAGCACGGCAAGACCGTCGCCGACGCCGGCGGTGAGCTGGCCCGCGGCCTGGAGAACATCGAGTTCGCCACCGGGGCGCCGCACCTGCTCAAGGGCGGGTACAGCGAGCAGGCGTCCACCGGCGTCGACGTGTACTCGATCCGCCAGCCGCTGGGCGTCGTCGCCGGCATCACCCCGTTCAACTTCCCGGCCATGGTGCCGATGTGGATGTTCTGCAACGCGCTGGTGTGCGGCAACACGTTCGTGCTCAAGCCCAGCGAGAAGGACCCGTCCGTCTCGCTGCTGCTCGCCGACCTGCTGCGCCAGGCCGGCCTGCCCGACGGCGCGTTCAACGTCGTGCAGGGCGACCGGGAGGCCGTCGACACGCTCATCGAGCACCCCGACGTGCAGGCGCTGAGCTTCGTCGGCTCGACCCCGATCGCCCGGCACGTCTACGAGGCCGGCACCCGCGCCGGCAAGCGCGTCCAGGCCCTCGGCGGCGCCAAGAACCACATGGTGGTGCTGCCCGACGCCGACGTCGAGGCGGCCGCCGACGCGGCCGTGTCGGCCGGCTACGGCTCGGCGGGGGAGCGGTGCATGGCCGTCTCCGTCGTCGTCGCCGTGGGCACGATCGCCGACCCGCTCGTGGCGGCGATCAGCGAGCGGATCGGCCGCATCGCGGTCGGCCCGGCCTCCGACCCGGCGGCCGAGATGGGCCCGCTCATCAGCCGCGAGCACCGCGACCGGGTGGCCGGCTACCTCGCCGACCCCGGCACCGCCGAGGTCGTCGTCGACGGCCGCGACGCGCCGGTCAGCAGCGGGCCCGGCTTCTTCCTGGGCGCCTCCCTCGTCGACAAGGTGAGCACCGACTCGCCCCTGTACAAGGACGAGATCTTCGGGCCGGTGCTTTCAGTGGTACGGGCGGAGACGTACGACGACGCCGTGCAGCTCGTCAACGACAACGAGTTCGGCAACGGCACCGCCATCTTCACCCGCGACGGGGGCGCGGCCCGCCGCTTCCAGTACGACGTGGTCTGCGGCATGGTCGGGGTCAACGTCCCGATCCCCGTCCCGGTCGCCTACTACAGCTTCGGCGGCTGGAAGTCCTCGCTCTTCGGCGACCTGCACATGTACGGCCCCGAAGGCATCCAGTTCTACACGCGCAGCAAGGTCGTCACCTCGCGCTGGCCCGACCCGGCCACCTCGCAGGTCGACCTGGGATTCCCGAAGGTGCGGTGACGGCATGGACGTAGGCGTGGTGCTGCAGTGCGACCCGCCCGCGATGGGCGTGGTCGAGCTGGCCAAGCAGGCCGAGGCGGCCGGGTTCAGCCACGTGTGGACGTTCGACTCGCACGTGCTGTGGCAGGAGCCGTTCGTCATCTACAGCAAGATCCTGGCCGACACCGAGCGGGTGATCGTCGGACCGATGGTCACCAACCCGGGCACCCGGGACTGGACGGTGACGGCGTCCCTGTTCGCCACGCTCAACGAGATGTACGGCAACCGCACGATCTGCGGCATCGGCCGCGGCGACTCGGCGGTGCGGGTCCTCGGCTCCCGCCCGACCACCCTGGCCGAGCTGCGCGAGTGCGTGCAGGTCATCCGGGAGCTGGGCAACGGCCGCCCGGTGCACCTGCGCGACCGCGACCTGCAGTTCGCGTGGGCGCCGGACAGCCGGCTGGAGGTCTGGGTCGCCGCCTACGGGCCGAAGGCCCTGGCCCTCACCGGCGAGGTCGGCGACGGCTACATCCTGCAGCTCGCCGACCCCGACATCGCCGCCTGGATGATCAAGGCGGTCCGGGACGCGGCCGCCAAGGCGGGCCGCGACCCCGACACCATCAAGTTCTGCGTGGCCGCGCCGGCCTACGTGGGTCCCCCGGAGACGCTCGCCCACCAGCGGGACCAGACCCGCTGGTTCGGCGGCATGGTCGGCAACCACGTCGCCGACATCGTCGAGCGCTACGGCGCCGACGGCACGGTGCCCACGGTCCTGACCGACTACATCAAGGGCCGCAAGGGTTACGACTACGCCGAGCACGGCCGCGCCGGCAACCCGCACACCGACTTCGTCCCCGACGAGGTCGTCGACCGGTTCTGCATCCTCGGGCCGGTCGAGCACCACCTCGAGCGCCTCGCCGAGCTCAAGGACCTCGGCGTGGACCAGTTCGCCCTGTACCTGCAGCACGACGCGAAGGAGTCCACGCTCGCCGCCTACGGCGAGTCAGTCATCCCGGTCGTCAGATGAGGAGAGCCATCGCTGCCCTCGCGGGTCTCGCCGCCTTCGTACTCCTCTGGGAGGGGTACAAGGCGGTCGGGAACCCCGAGGGCACCGTGGTCCTCGGGGTCCGGATCCTGCCCCGCGCCGACGACCTGTCGATGCCGCACCTGCTCGACGTGGCGCGGCGCCTCGGCCGGCCCGAGCTCACCGGCGGCCGTCCGGTCTGGCACGTCGTGCTCGACGCCTGCCTGTTCACCCTCGGCATCACCGCCGCCGGGTTCGCCGCCGGCGCGCTCGTCGGCTTCGTCCTTGCCGCGCTCATGCAGCGCTTCCGGGTCGTCGAGCGGGGCCTGCTGCCCTACGTGGTGCTCTCGCAGACCGTGCCGCTCGTCGCGCTCGCGCCGCTCGTGGCCGGCTGGAGCGGGGCGCTGTCGTTCGGCCCCTACCCGTGGCAGGACTGGATGACCGTCTCCACCATCGCCGCGTACCTCGCCTTCTTCCCCGTCGCCGTCGGGCTCCTGCGCGGCCTGCAGTCGCCGTCGGCGAGCGGCGTCGAGCTCATGCGCAGCTACGCCGCCGGCTGGTGGCGCACGTTCGTCAAGCTCCGGCTGCCGTCCGCGCTGCCGTTCCTGTTCCCCGCGCTGCGCCTGGCCGGGGCGGCCGCGGTCGTCGGCGCCGTCGTCGGGGAGATCTCGACCGGCACCCGCGGCGGCATCGGCCGGCTCGTCATCGAGTACAGCCGGGAGGCCACCAGCGACCCGGCCAAGGTCTACACCGCCATGCTCGGCGCCGCGCTGCTCGGCCTGGCCGTCGCCGCGTTCGTGAGCCTGCTCGAGCTTCCCCTCATGCGTCATCGTCGTCGAGTCGAGGTGAACGTGATATGACGGCCGTGGAGATCACCGGCGTCAGCAAGGTGTTCAACGCTGGTCGCCCCGACGAGGTCGCCGCCCTGTCCGACGTCGACCTGACCGTCGACAGTGGACAGTTCGTGTCCCTCATCGGGCCGTCCGGCTGCGGCAAGTCCACGCTCCTGCGCCTCGTCGCGGACCTCATCGCGCCGACGGCCGGCACGGTCACCGTCGCCGGGAAGCCGGCGGCGAAGGCCCGGCGCGACCAGGAGTACGGGATCGCGTTCCAGCAGGCCGGGCTCTTCGAGTGGCGCACGGTGCGGCGCAACGTGGAGCTGCCGCTGGAGCTGCGCAAGGTGCCCAGGGCCGAGCGGCGGGCCCGGGCCGAGGAGATGCTCGCGCTCGTCGGGCTGTCCGACTTCGGCGGCCACTACCCGGCCCAGCTGTCCGGTGGCATGCAGCAGCGCGTGGCGATCGCCCGGGCGTTGGCGGTACATCCACCCCTCCTGCTCATGGATGAGCCCTTCGGCGCCCTCGACGAGATGACGCGGGAACGGCTGCAGACCGAGCTCCTGCAGATCTGCGCCAAGACCGGCACGTCGACGGTCTTCGTCACACACTCGATCTCCGAGGCCGTGTTCCTGTCCGACAAGGTCGTGGTCATGTCGGCCCGGCCCGGGCGGATCACCGCGTCGATCGACATCGACCTGCCATCGCGCGACGAGGCGGCCCGGCAGTCCACGACGTTCTTCGACGCGGTCACGACGGTCCGGAAGGCGCTGCGGGCATGAGACTCGTGCGCTCGGTCCTGCCGCCAGTCCTCGTGGGCGTCGTGGCGCTCGCCGGCTGGGAGCTCACCGTCAAGCTCGGCCGGGTCGCGCCGTTCATCCTGCCGGCGCCCTCGGCGATCTGGGAGCAGCTCGTCGAGCAGCGCTCCAACGTCTTCGACGCGGCCCTGGCGAGCGGCGCCAACGCGCTCGTGGGGCTCATCGGCGGGTCCGTGGTCGCGGTGCTCGCGGCGATGTTCGCTTCCCGCGTGCGCTGGATCGGTGACGTCTCGGTGCCGTTCGCGGCCGTGCTGAACGCGCTGCCGATCATCGCGCTCGCCCCGATCCTCAACAACATGTTCGAGTCGACCAGCAGCGTGCCCCGCCGGCTGGTCGCCGGGATCATCGCGTTCTTCCCGGTCTTCATCAACACGCTGCGGGGCCTGCGGGAGGTCGACCCGACCCACCGCGAGCTCATGGACAGCTACGCCGCGAGCGGCTGGACCTTCGCCCGCCTGGTCCGGCTGCCCGGCGCGCTGCCCTACGTGTTCACCGGCCTGCGACAGGCGTCGTCGCTGGCGGTCATTGCTGCGGTCGTCGCGGAGTACTTCGGCGGCCTGCAGGACGGGCTCGGGGCGCGGATCACCTCCGCCGCCGCGTTCACCGCATACCCCCGGGCATGGGCCTTCGTCGTCGGCGCCTGCGCCCTCGGGCTCGTCTTCTACCTCACCACGCTCCTGCTGGAGCGGCTCGCAATGCCCTGGAAGGCACGTTCGTAGCGTCTTTTGCGGAGGTACCCCCCAATGAGAAGCAGGTCCCTCATCAGCGTCGCTGTTGCGGCATTTGTACTGGCAGGCTGCGGCACCGCTGACACACCGTCGACGTCCCCGACTGCCGCCGGCGGTCTCAGCACCGTGAAGCTGCAGCTGCAGTGGTTCTTCCAGGCCCAGTTCGCCGGCTACATCGCCGCCGTCGACAAGGGCTTCTACAAGGAGCAGGGCCTCGACGTCCAGCTGCTGGAGGGCGGCGTCGACATCGTGCCGCAGACCGTCCTCGCGCAGGGCAAGGCCGACTACGCCGTGGCCTGGGTGCCGAAGGCACTCGCCTCCCGCGAGCAGGGCGCCGGCATCACCGACGTCGGGCAGATCTTCGCCCGCTCCGGCACCTACCAGGTCGCGTTCGCCAGCAGCAACATCAAGTCCCCGGCCGACTTCAAGGGCAAGAAGGTCGGCAACTGGGGCTTCGGCAACGAGTTCGAGCTCTTCGCCGGCATGACGAAGGCCGGCCTCGACCCGGGCAAGGACGTGACCCTGGTCCAGCAGCAGTTCGACATGCAGGCGCTGCTGAAGAAGGAGATCGACGTGGCGCAGGCCATGTCGTACAACGAGTACGCGCAGCTGCTCGAGGCGACGAACCCGGCGACGGGCCAGCTGTACAAGCCCGAGGACTTCTCGATCATCGACTGGAAGACGGTCGGTTCGTCGATGCTCCAGGACGCGGTGTGGGCGAACACGGCCAAGCTGTCGGACAAGGCCTACCAGGACCAGACGGTCAAGTTCCTGACGGCCACGATCAAGGGCTGGGCCTACTGCCGCGACAACGCGGAGGAGTGCCGTGACCTGGTGGTGGCGAAGGGCTCGAAGCTCGGCAAGAGCCACCAGCTGTGGCAGATGAACGAGGTGAACAAGCTCATCTGGCCCTCGTCGAAGGGCATCGGCCTGGTCGACGAGAAGGACTGGAACCAGACGGTCGACATCTCGATGACCACGAAGAACCAGGTCGGCGACACGGTCCTCAAGAAGAAGCCCGAGGGCCAGGCGTACACCAACGACTACATGCAGACGGCTCTCGACGCGGCCAAGGCGGCCGGCATCGACGTGACGGGCTCGTCCTTCTCTCCGAAGACGGTGACCCTGACCGCCGGCGGCGCCTGACCTTCGACGGCACGGGGCCGGCCGTCCCTCACGGCCGGCCGGCCCCTCCCTCGCGCCGCGCCTCCGCCCCTCCCTCGCGCCGTGCTTCCGCGCCGTGCTTCCGCGCCGTGCTTCCGCGCCGTGCTTCCGCGCCGTGCTTCCGCGCCGTGCTT
>NZ_BMPI01000003.1:171390-179430 GCF_014647515.1 Dactylosporangium sucinum
TCCGCGCGTGCTTCCGCGCCTCCGCGCGTGCTTCCGCGCCTCCGCGCGTGCTTCCGCGCCTCCGCGCGTGCTTCCGCGCCCTCTGCGCCGCGATCTTGGAGTTGTTGTCCCCTCTTTATGCGGAAATTCCGGACATTCCCGGGACCACAAGTCCAAGATCGCGGCGCAGAGGGGCGGCGCGGCGATGGGGCGGCGCGGCGCGGAGGGGCGGCGCGGCGGTGGGGTTGGGGGCGCGGCGCGGAGGGGCGGCGCGCCGGAGGGATGGGGGCTCGGCGAAGCGGGACCCGCGGCGGAGGGCGGGGTACGGCGCCGGGAAGGGGCGCGCACAAGGGTGCGGCCCCTCGCCGGACGGTCCGGGTGCGAACGTCAGGACGCGTAGGCGTCCGCTGCGTCTAGGGCGTCGTCGATGGCGTCGATGCCCTCCAGGAGCTCGGCCTCCGAGATCACCAGCGGGGGCACCACGTGCAGGCGGTTGAAGTGGGTGAAGGGCCACACGCCGCGGGCCTTGCAGGCCGCCACCACCTCCGCCATCGGCTTGGCCGCCGGGCCCGCGGCGTTGTACGGGACCAGCATCTCCTTCGTGTCCCGGTCGCGGACCAGCTCGATCGCCCAGAACAGGCCCAGGCCTCGCACGTCGCCCACCGACGGGTGGCGGTCGCGCAGCTTCTCCAGGCGGGGGCGGACCACGCGCTCGCCCAGGTCGCGGACGCGCTCCGGGATCGACTCGTCGCGCATGACCTCGATCGTCGCCACGGCGGCGGCGCAGGCCAGGGGATGGCCGGAGTACGTGAGGCCGCCGGGGAAGGGGCGATCCGCGAACGTCTCGTAGACGCGGGGGCCGAGGATCACGCCGCCCAGCGGTACGTAACCGGAGTTCACGCCCTTCGCGAACGTGACGAGGTCGGGGACCACGCCCCAGCGGTCCACCGCGAACCACTCGCCGCAGCGGCCGAAGCCGCTCATGACCTCGTCGGCGATGAGCAGGGCGCCGTGGCGGTCGCAGAGGTCGCGGACGCCCTCCAGGTAGCCCGGCGGCGGGACCAGGATGCCGTTGGTGCCGACCACCGACTCCAGGATCACGGCGGCGATCGTCTGCGGGCCCTCGAACGTGAACACCTCCTCCAGGTGGGCGAGGGCGCGCTCGGTCTCCTGCTCGGGGGAGTCGGCGTGGAACGGGGAGCGGTACGGGTACGGCCCGAAGAACCGCACCACGCCCGGCATCGCGGGCTCGTTGGCCCACCGCCGTGGGTCGCCGGTGAGCGTGATCGAGCCGGTGGTCGCTCCGTGGTACGAGCGGTAGGCGGCGAGGATCTTGTGCCGGCCGGTGGTGCCGCGGGCCATCCGCACCGCGTGTTCGTTGGCCTCCGTGCCGCCGTTGGTGAAGAAGACGTGCTGCAGGTCGCCCGGAGCGACGGAAGCGATCAGGCGGGCCGCGGTGCTGCGGGCCGCGTTGCCGAACGTCGGCGCGATCGTGCACAGCTGGGCGGCCTGCTCCTGGATCGCGGCGACCACCCGGGGGTGCTGGTGGCCCAGGTTGAGGTTCACGAGCTGCGAGGAGAAGTCGAGGTACCGCCGGCCGTCGGTGTCCCAGAACGTGCTGCCGAGGCCGCCGGCGACGACGACCGGGTCGAGGGCCCGCTGGGCCGACCAGGAGTGGAAGACGTGCGCGCGGTCGTCGCGGTAGGCGTCGGTGAGTTCTGCCGTCATGAGGCGACGTTAATGGCACACGTCGGGCCGGACAATATCCCGATCGTTACAGCTTGTTACGAGCCCTATGCTGAGTCCATGGACATCACCACGGTGGGAGAACTGGAGGAACTGCTCGGGTCACCGATGCCCCGGGCGCTGGCCAAGGAGCGTGACCGGCTCAAGCAGACCGACCTCGACTGGTTGGCGCTGTCGCCGTTCGTCCTCGTCGGCACCTCCGACGCGAGCGGCAACTGCGACGTCTCGCCCAAGGGCGACCCGCCCGGCTTCATCCACGTGATCGACGACCGCACGATCGCGATCCCCGAGCGCCCCGGCAACCGCCGCGGTGACGGCTACCACAACATCCTGGCCAACCCGCACGTCGGGCTGCTCGTCCTGGTGCCGGGGCGGCGCGAGACGCTGCGGATCAACGGCCGGGCCCGGCTCGTGTCCGACGCGCCCTGGTTCGACGCGATGGTCGTCGATGGCCACCGGCCGATCATGGCGATCGTCGTCGACATCGACACGATCTTCTTCCACTGCCAGAAGGCGTTCATGCGCTCGAAGCTCTGGAAGCAGGACACCTGGACGCCCGACGCGCTGCCGTCGCACGCCAAGCTCGTCAAGAGCGTCCAGGACACCGCCGAGACCGTGGACGAGCTCGAGGCCTACTACGCCGAGGACCGCTACCGCCAGGGCCTGTACGCCTGATATCTTCCGCTGCCGATGCAGCGGGGGAGGTACGTCGCGATGATCGTCGCGATCAGGGCATTCGTCTCGATCGTCATGCTCGCCGGCTTCTACGTGCTGGCGTTCGTCCAGTTGGTCGTCGGCATGGCGCTCTCGTTCTGGCTCGCGACGGTCGGCGGCAGCGGGCTCGGCGCGCAGATCGGCATCGCGGTGTTCCTGGCCACGGTGTGGGCGGTCGGCTACGGCACGTACAAGGCGGTGCGCGCCGACGACGGCCCGCCGCCCGGCGTGGAGCTGGAGGAGGACGACGCGCCACGGCTGTGGGCGACGGTCCGCGAGCTGGCCGAGGCGGCCGGGACCCGCCCGCCCGACCAGATCCACCTGGTGCCGGAGGTCAACGCGGCGGTCGTCGAGCGGTCCCGCCTCATGGGGCTGCTCGGCGGCCGGCGGTACCTCTTCGTCGGCATGCCGCTGCTGCAGACGCTGAACATCGCCCAGCTGCGCGCGGTCCTCGCCCACGAGCTGGGCCACTACTCCGAGGAGCACACCCGCTTCGCCGGCATCTCCTACCGCGGGCGGCTCGCGCTCGTGCGCACCGTCGGGCACATCAGCGACGGCAACGTGGCCGGCTGGGTGTTCCGCGGCTACACCGAGCTGTACGTTGCCGTGCAGAACTCGGTCAGCCGGCGCCAGGAGCTGGAGGCCGACCGGACCGCGGTGCGGGTGGCCGGCCGGCACGCGGCCGCGAGCGCGCTCAAAGAGGTCGAGATCCTCGGTACCGCGTACGAGTTCTACGTCAGCGAGTACCTCGCGCCCGGCATCGCCGCCGGCTGCGTGCCCGAGGACGTGTTCGGCTCCTTCGCGGAGATGCTGCGGGTCCGCGCCGAGGAGCTGTCGGCGCTGCGCCACGCCCAGCCGGCCGCGGTCCGGGCCGGCCGGCACGACACCCACCCGCCGCTGGCCGAGCGGCTCGCGGCCATCGCCGCGGCGCCCGACCCGGTGGTGGACGCCGACACCGGCCCGGCGACGGCGCTGGTCCCCGGCGCCCGGGCCGCCGGCCGCGAGCTGCAGGCCGCGCTCGTTCCGGGCGAGGGGCTGGTCGAGCTGCCCTGGGACGAGTTCCGTACCGCGGTCGCCAACGCCGACCTGCAGACCCGCACCGACGCGTGGCTGCGCCTGTTCGGCCGCGAGGTGGGCAAGCCGGTCCCGCACGTCGACGCCGTCCTCACCCTGATCGACGACGGGTGGGTGCTCGGCGACCTCGTGCCGCCGGACGGGACGATGCGCGACCCGATCGCCGGCCCGCTCGAGACGATGTTCAAGCTGGCCGCGGTCCGCTCCGGCGCCGGCCGCTGGCGGCACTCGTGGGTCGGCCCGAGCGTCCTGCTCGACCGGGCCGGCGCCGAGCTGGACCTGGCCGGGATCGCCGACGCGGCGACCGTGGCCGAGGCCCGGCAGCGGCTCGCCGCCCTGGGCATCGACCCCAGGGCGGCCCGGCACGTGCAGCAGGTCGTCAACGCCAAGCAGGCCGAGATCTACGCCGGCATCAGCCAGGTGAAGGTCGACGGCAAACGGTCCGACCTGCTCGTGCTCAGCCACGGCCTGCTCGTCGTGCCGGGAGTGCGCTGGTACAAGGCCCGCAGCGCCTGGTTCCGGGTGAACCGCTGGATCAAGGAGAGCACGGCCCGGGAGGTCGCCGCGCTGCCGGGCACCCGGTTCATCGCCTACGAGGAGATCATCCGGGGGACGCGCACGAGCTCGATGCGCTTCCGCTGGGAGCTGGAGCTGCACGACGGCACGACCGTGCGGGTGCGCAGCATCCTCGACAGCACCGAGCACGGCCCGGCGCATGCGCTCTTCGCCCGTGCCGTCACGCAACAGTAGGGCTAGACCTACCGACGCGCCGGCCCCGCCGGGCCAGAATGGATGGCATGAGAGCAGCCGTGCCGTTCGTCCGCCGGGGCCTGACCGCCATCGGGCGGGTCGCACTGCTCGGCATCCTCTCCTGGCCGCTGAACATCGCATTGTTCATCCTCAGCGTGCTCTCGTTCGCGCTCACCGTCGTCGGCCTCGGGCTGGTGCTGGCGCCGCTCGTGCAGCTGCTCGTCCGGCGCTACGCCGACCTGCACCGCACCCTGGCCGGCCGCTGGTCGGGCATCGAGATCCCGAGGCCCTACCGGCCGCTGCCGCCGAAGGCGTTCGTCGGGTCGCCGCGGCGCTGGATGTGGCTGGTCCGCGACCCGGCGACGTGGCGCGACCTGCTGTGGCTGCTCGGCGGCGCACCGGTGGGCCTGGCCCTGGGCCTGATCGCCCCGGTGCTGCTCGTCTACGGTTTGGAAGGTGTGCTGGTGGTGCCGGCGATCATCGCCGCGGTCACCGACGATTCCGGTTACGGTGTCACCTGGCCCATCCGCAATGCCGTCGACGTGATGAGCCTGCCGTTGCAGGGCGCGCTCATCACCGCCGGCGCGCTCTACGCGGGGCCGTGGCTGCTGTGGGCGCTCGCGCAGTACGACCGCGCCCTCCTCGGCCCGACCCACAGCGCGGAGCTGTCCCGCCGCGTCGACCGGCTCACCGAGACGCGCACCCAGGTCGTCGACGCGCAGGCCGCCGAGCTGCGCCGCATCGAGCGCGACCTGCACGACGGCGCACAGGCCCGCATCGTGGCGCTCGGCATGAGCCTGGGCATGGCCGAGGACCTGGTGACCCGCGACCCGGTGGCGGCGCAGGCGCTCATCGCCGAGGCGCGGGAGGCCAGCGGCAAGGCCCTCGCCGAGTTACGCGGGCTGGTCCGCGGCATCCACCCGCCCGTCCTCGCCGAGCGCGGGCTCGCCGGCGGCCTGGAGGCCCTCGCGCTCACCGTGCCGCTCCCGGTGGCGGTCCACGCCGACATCGACGGCCGCCCGCCGGCGCCGGTCGAGTCGGCCGCCTACTTCGCGGTGGCCGAGGCGCTCGCCAACGTGGTCAAGCACAGCCGGGCCTCGACCGCCTGGGTATCGTTGAGCCACCTCGGAGGCGCCATCTACATCACCGTCGGCGACGACGGCGTCGGTGGCGCGGACCCGCACGCCGGCTCCGGGCTGGCCGGTGTCGAGCGCCGGCTGGGGGCGTTCGACGGCAGCCTCAGCGTCGACAGCCCGGCCGGCGGCCCGACCGTGCTCACGATGGAGCTGCCGTGCGAGTTGTCATCGCCGAGGATCTCGCCCTCCTCCGCGACGGGTTGATCCGGCTCCTGACGGCGTACGGGTTCGAGGTCGTCGAGGCGGTCGACAACGGCACCGACCTGCGCACGGCCCTGCTCACCCACCGGCCTGACGTGGCCGTCGTCGACGTCCGGCTGCCGCCGACGTTCACCGACGAGGGGCTGCGCGCGGCGATCGCGGCCCGGGCCGAGGCGCCCGGGCTGCCGGTGCTGGTGCTGTCGCAGCACGTGGAGCAGTTGTACGCGCGGGAGCTGCTCTCCGATCGCCGCGGCGGGGTCGGGTATCTGCTGAAGGACCGGGTCGCGACCGTCGCCGAGTTCGTCGACGCGGTGCGGCGGGTCGCCCAGGGCGGCACCGCGATGGACCCCGAGGTCGTCTCGCAGCTGCTGGCCCGCAACGCCGGCGAGCCCACCCGCGCGCTCACCCCGCGCGAGCGCGAGGTCCTGGGCCTGATGGCCGAGGGGCGCTCGAACGTGGCGATCGCCGGCCGGCTGTTCGTGACGGAGAAGGCGGTGGGCAAGCACATCAACAACATCTTCACCAAGCTGGGCCTGCCGCCGTCGGAGGACGACAACCGCCGCGTGCTGGCGGTGCTGGCGTATCTCAACGCGTGAGGCCCGCGACGGCGCGCACGGTCGCGGTCGTGGGTCCTGCTAGTCTCCCTCGTGCCGTCGATCGCCGAGACCGTCACCCGCCTGCGGGCGGCCGGCTGCGTGTTCGCCGAGGACGAGGCCGCCCTCCTGCACGCCGAGGCCGGCTCCGCCGGCCACCTCGAGTCGATGATCGCCCGCCGCGTCGCCGGCGCCCCCTTGGAGCACGTCCTGGGCTGGGCCTCCTTCGCGGGCGTCCGGGTCGAGATCACGGACGGCGTGTTCGTCCCCCGCCACCGCACCGAGCTGCTGACCACGACGGCCCGCGCCCTGATGCCGGTGCGGACGGTGCTGGACCTGTGCTGCGGCACGGGTGCCCTGGGCCTGGTCGTGGTGCGGGATCACCCGGAGGTCCGCCTGGTGGCGGCGGACGTGGACCCGGCGGCCGTCGCCTGCGCCCGCCGCAACCTGGCCGGGCTGACGGAGGAGGTCTACTGCGGCGACCTCTTCGCGCCGTTGCCGCCCGACCTGCTGTCGGCCGTCGACCTCCTGCTGGTCAACGTCCCGTACGTCCCCACCGCCGAGATCGCCTACCTCCCCGAGGAGTTCAGGGTCCACGAGGCCCGGGCGGCCCTGGACGGTGGCCCGGACGGCCTGGACCTCTTGCGGCGGGTGGCCCTGGAGGCGCCGGGATGGCTGTCCCCGGGCGGCACCCTGCTGACCGAGACCGGTGCCCCGCAGCTGGCGACGGCCCAGGCGATCCTGGCATCGGCCGGCCTGGAGCCGCGCGCGGTCACCGACCCGGAGACGGAAACGACGGTAATCGCGGCGGTCCGCCCGTCCACTGTGTCCTCGGTATGAGCCAACCGATATATCCATCACTATCGAATTGATGGATATCCTCCTCCCCAACATCCAACTCGTTGGGGAGGCTCCCGGATGGTTCGAAAGCTCCTGCTCACCCGGCGCTCGCCGGCAAGGTGGCTCCTCGCGGCGCTGACCGCGGTGGCCGCCACGGCCGGCGTCCTGCCGGGCACCGCGCACGCCGCCGAGAACGTCGTCGGCGGCACCCGCGCGGCCCAGGGCGAGTTCCCGTTCATGGTCCGCCTGTCGATGGGCTGCGGCGGCGCCCTCTACAGCCCGCGCCTGGTCCTGACCGCCGCCCACTGCGTCAGCGGCACCGGCACGAACACCAGCATCACCGCCACCCTCGGCGTCGTGGACCTGCAGTCGTCGAGCCGCATCACGGTACGGTCGAACTACGTCTACCGCGCCCCCGGCTACAACGGCAACGGCAAGGACTGGGCCCTGATCCGCCTGGCGACCCCGGTCACGGGCCTGGCCACCCTCCCGATCGCGACCACGACGGCGTACGACTCCGGCACCTTCACCGTGGCCGGCTGGGGCGCGGCGCGGGAGGGCGGCGCGCAGCAGCGCTACCTCCTCAAGGCAACGGTCCCCTACGTCGCCGACGCGACATGCGACAACTCGTACCCGGACCTGATCCCGAGCGACGAGATCTGCGCCGGCTACACGGCAGGCGGCGTGGACACCTGCCAGGGCGACTCGGGCGGCCCGATGTTCCGCCGCGACGCGAGCAACGCCTGGATCCAGGTGGGCATCGTCAGCTGGGGCAACGGCTGCGCCCGCCCGAACTACCCGGGCGTCTACACGCAGGTGAGCACGTTCGCCTCGGCGATCGCCTCCGCGGCCGCCAGCCTGGGCGGCTGACCGCTCCACGTCCCGGCGGGCGGCTTGCGCGGCCGCCCGCCGGGCGCTGTTCCGCGCGGTGCGCTGTTCCGCGCGTGGCGCTGTTCCGCGCGTGGCGCTGTTCCGCGCGTGGCGCTGTTCCGCGCGTGGCGCTGTTC
>NZ_BMPI01000003.1:179476-245813 GCF_014647515.1 Dactylosporangium sucinum
GTGCCGCTCCTCTCTGCCGCTCCCGTCAGACGGCGCCACCGGGAACGACGAGGCCGGACTCGTACGCGGCGATCACCGCCTGGGTCCGATCGCGCAGCCCGAGCTTCGCGAGCACCCGGCTGACGTGGGTCTTGATCGTCTCCTCGCTGACCACGAGCCGGTCGGCGATCTCCGGATTCGACAGGCCGCCCGCGATCAGCCGCAGCACCTCGGTCTCGCGCGGTGTCAGCACGTCGCCCAGCGTCGACGAAGCGCGCGCGTGCGGCCGTATCCGCGCGAACTCCGCGATCAGCCGCCGCGTCACCGTCGGCGCCAGTAACGCCTCCCCGGCCGCGACCACCCGCACCGCGTCGAACAGCCGCTCGGCCGTCACGTCCTTGAGCAGGAACCCGCTCGCTCCTGCGGTCAGCGCGTCGTACACGTGCTCGTCCAGGTCGAACGTCGTCAGCATCAGGATCCGTGGTGCCCTCGCGCCGCCGGCCTCCACGATCCGCCGGGTCGCCTCGATCCCGTCCATCACGGGCATGCGCACGTCCATCAGCACCAGGTCCGGCTGCCCGTCCCGGCAGGCCCGCACCGCCGCCGCTCCATCCGAGACGGTCGTCAGCACCGTCAGGTCGGGCTGCGTCTCCAGCAACGCCGCGAACGCGTTGCGCACCACCTCGTGATCGTCCGCCACCACGATCCGTACCGTCATCCGTCGTCCCCCTCGACCGGCAGCCGCACCTCGACCAGAAACCCGCCCGACGGTGCCGGCCCCGCGTACACCGTGCCCCCGAGCATCGCAGCCCGCTCCCGCATCCCGGTCAACCCGTGCCCGCCCGCCGCAGCGAGCACGGTCCGAGCCGTGGCCGCAGCGGCGATCGTCGTTTCTGGTCCTGGGGCGGTCCTGGCGGTCGGGGCGGTCTTGGCGATCGGGGCGGGCCCGGCGATCAGGGCGGGCCCTTCGACCAGGGCGGGCGGGGGCGGCCGGCGCTCGCCCCCGGCGTGGTTCCCGCCCGCCGTCCGCATGCCCGGCCCGTTGTCGCGGACGCGGAGCAGCAGTTCCCGTTCGCCGTAGTCCAGCTCGACGTCGACGGCTGCCCCCGGCGCGTGCCGGCGCGCATTGGTCAGCGCCTCCTGCACGATCCGGAACGCCGTCAGCTCCACACCGGGGCCGAGCGGCGCGACCCGGCCGCGGACGATGAGCCGGGTGCTCGCCCCGTTGAGCCGGCGTGCCTCGTCGATGAGCTCGTTGAGCTGCCGCAGGCCGGGCTGCGGCCGCCGGGTCGGCTCCTCGCCCGAGTCCTCGCGCAGCACGGTGAGCAGGCGGCGCATCTCGGTCAGCGCCGACCGCGCGGTGTCTCCGATCGCGAGCAGGCGCTTCTCGCCCTCCGGTGGCATGCCGTGGGTCGTCAACCGGGCCGCCTCCGCCTGCACCGCGATCATCGAGATGTGATGGGCGACGACGTCGTGCAGCTCGCGGGCGATGCGGGCGCGCTCGCCCCGCGCCACGTGGTCGAGGAGGGTGTCGGCAATTTCGCGGTCGTCGCGGTCGCGCCGGGCGGCCTCGACCCGGGTGCGGTGTGACGAGCCGAGCAGCACCGCGCCGCCGGCGAGCGCGAGCAGCATGACCGCGAACGCCCGGCCGCCCGTGCCGGTGTCACCGCCGGCCGGATCGGCGAACGTCACGCCGGCCGGTGCGAGGGCGTAGACCACGAACGGCGCCACCAGCAGGGCACCCCATCGCGGGCGCAGGCGCTGCCCGGCCACGAAATACATCCCGCCGAGCGCGACGATCGCCGCCACGGTCAGCGGTACACCGGAAAGCAGGGTCACCAGGGAACCCGCGGCGACGAACGCGGCCGCCAGGCCCGGCACCGCGCGCCCCAGCGCGAGCGGGAGCGTCACCGACAGGCCCAGCAACGTCGTGGTGAGAGTCAGCCGGCGCGCCCAGTCCTCTTCCTGGAGCACGAGGAAGCCGAGGACGAACGCGCAGGTCAGCGGCCACTGCCTGGTGGCGACGGCCGCTCGGCCCGTCGACAACGTTCGTTCCAGCGCTCGGTTCACACCCGTCATTCTGGTCGCGCGTGGCCGTTCCGGCGTCCCCCGTGCCAGCCGCTTCCGAGTAGCTCTCGTGGGGGATGCATCCCTCACGTCAGGGATGCCGAGGACAGCTCTGTGGCGGGACGACGCCGGGCCGCCGAGTTCGTACCGTCGACGCCATGCAGCCATCCATCGAGGTAGGCGCGGTCCGGAAGCGGTACCGCTCGGTCGTCGCCGTCGACGGCCTGACCTTCACCGTCCGGCCGGGCGAGGTGACCGGATTCGTCGGTCCCAACGGGGCCGGCAAGTCGACGACGATGCGCGTGATCATGGGGCTCGATGCACCGGACGAGGGGCAGGCGCTCGTCAACGGCGTGCCGTATCGCTCGCTCCGCCGGCCGCTGACCCATGTCGGCGCCCTGCTCGACGCGGCCGCGGTGCATCCCGGCCGGTCGGCGCGGGACCACCTGCTGTGGCTCGCCAACAGCAACGGCATTTCCAAGCGTCGGGTCGGCGAGGTGCTGGAGATGACCGGCATCGCCTCGGCCGCGCGGCGCCGGGCCGGTGGGTTCTCGCTCGGGATGCGGCAGCGGCTCGGGATCGCCGCGGCGATGCTGGGAGATCCGGCGGTCCTGCTGCTCGACGAGCCGGTGAACGGGCTGGACCCCGAGGGCATCGTGTGGATCCGTGGCCTGCTGCGGTCGCTGGCCGCCGAGGGCCGGGTCGTGCTCGTGTCGAGCCACCTGATGAGCGAGCTGGAGGGCACCGCCGACCACCTGATCGCGGTCGGCCGGGGCCGGCTGATCGCCGACATGAAGGTGTCGGAGCTGCTCGCGGCCGCGTCGAAGGGCCGGGTCGAGGTGCGCACGACGCAGCGCGCGGAGGCGATGACCCTGCTCGCCAACGCGGGCGGCACGGTCGCCGCGACGGGCGACGACCAGCTGTCGGTGGATGGCCTGCCGGGGGAGCGGATCAGTGCGCTGCTCACCGGCGGCGGCGTGCCGTTCGCCGAGCTGCGGCAGCATCGGGCCTCGCTGGAGGAGGCCTACATGGAGCTGACCCGCGACGGTGTCGAGTTCAGCGCGACGGGACGATGAGGTGGCTGCGATGAGGGGCGACGGGTTCGGTGCGACGCTGCGCGCCGAGTGGACGAAGCTGCGCACCGTGCGCAGGTGGACGCTGACGCTGCTGTGCTCCGGGATACTGATCGTGGTGATCGGCCTGCTCGTCTCGTCGAGCAGCGGCTCCGA
Source organism: Dactylosporangium sucinum (assembly GCF_014647515.1). Taxonomy (GTDB): domain Bacteria; phylum Actinomycetota; class Actinomycetes; order Mycobacteriales; family Micromonosporaceae; genus Dactylosporangium; species Dactylosporangium sucinum. Next base: position 182,752 of record NZ_BMPI01000003.1, read on the forward strand.
CGTCAACCAGCATCCCGACTTCGTGGTCGGGCCGGACGGGCAACCGGTCGTCGACGAGTTCCAGTTTGCCCATCAGACGCTCTCCGGCGATGGCACGATCACCGCCCGGGTCGCCGCGCAGGAGGACAGCGGCACCGACGCCAGCGCCGGGCTGATCATCAAGGACGGGCTCACGAGCGGCTCCCGGTATGTGGCGTTACGGGTCACGAAGAAGGGCGTCCATCTGGAGGCCGACTACGCGACCGGCATCCGGGGCAGCTCCCGGACGGCGCCGGTGTGGCTGCGGCTGACGCGGCAGGGTCCGGTGGTGACCGGGTATGAGTCGGCCGACGGGTCGAGCTGGACGAAGGTCGGCCAGGTGACCGCGGCCAAGCTGCCGCGTGACGTCGAGATCGGGATGTTCGCGAACTCGGCGCCGAAGGTGGTTGTGAAGCGCAGCGCCGGCAGCACGTCGGTGGGCCAGGAGGGGACGCGGAGCACGGCGTCGTTCGACAACGTCCACCTCGACGCGGCCGGTGCCGGTGCGTGGGACGACGACGCGGTGCACCGGCCGGAGGGCGAGCCGAAGGACCTCGGCGGTAACCGGGGGCAGGCGGGCGAACGGCCGCCCGGGGTGAAGGCGGCCGGGGTGGTCGAACGCGACGGCACCTTCGCGATCACGGGAGGCGGGGAGATCGGGCCGAACCCGCCCGACGACGACGTCGTGTCGATCGCGCTGTTCGGGGTGCTGCCCGGGCTCATGGCGCTGGCGGCGGTCGGGGTGCTGTTCGTGACGTCGGAGTACCGCAAGGGCATGATCCGGGCGACGTTCGCGGCGAACCCCCGGCGGGGCCGGACGCTGGCGGCGAAGGCGATCGTGATCGGCGCGGCGGCGTTCGTCATGACGCTCGTGGGCGGTGCGGGCGCGCTGCTGGCGGCCCAGCCCGTCCTGCAGGACCGCGGCTTCGCACCGCCGGCGTATCCGGAGTACTCGCTGACCGACCCGCCGGTGCTCCGGGCGCTCCTGCTGACGGCGCTGTTCGTCGCGATCCTCACCGTCTTCGCGACGGCGCTGGGCGCGGTGCTGCGGCACAGCGCGACGGCGATCACGACCGTGGTCGTGTTGATCGTGGTGCCGGTGATCCTCTCGTCGATCCTGCCGCTGTCGATGGGCCGCTGGGTCATGCAGCTGACGCCGGCCGGCGGCCTCGCGACCTGGCGGGCGAAGCCGCCCACCACGACGCTCGCCGATCCGTGGTCGATGATCGGGCCGGCGGCGGGGCTGACGGTCGTCTCGGTGTACGCCGTGGTGACCCTCGCCGTCGCCTGGTGGCTGCTGCGGAGGCGGGACGCATGAGCGGCTCGGAGCCCGGCGGCGGCCGTGGCAGCGCGCATCGCCGCGGGGCCGGCCCGATCGGTGGGGCGATGAACGCCGAGTGGACGAAGCTGTGGACCGTGCAGAGCACCGGCTGGCTGGTGCTGGCGATCGTGGCCCTGACCGTCGGGATCGGGCTGGCGATGACCGGCACGCTCAACAGCGACGGCTGCGGGACACCCTGCCCCGAGGACACGGTGCGGCTCAGCCTGTTCGGGGTGCGGCTCAGCCAGGCGGGCGTGGTCGTGCTGGCGGTGCTCGCGGTCGGCAACGAGTACGCGACGGGGATGGTCCACACCTCGGTCATGGCGCTGCCGCGGCGGGCGTGGGCGCTGGCCGGCAAGTTCGCCGTCGTCGCGGGGACCGTGCTCGTCGCGGCGACGGTGGCCGTCGGGGCGTCGCTGCTCGTGGGACGGTGGATGCTGCCCGGGCGCGGGTTCACGGCGGCGAACGGGCACCCGGCCCTGTCGCTCGCCGACGAGCCGACGCGGCGGGCAGCGCTCGGGACCGTGCTGTACCTGGTGCTTGTCGCGCTGCTGAGTGCCGGAGCGGCCGTGCTCGTCCGCGACACCGCCGGGGCGATCACCGGGGTGCTGGTGCTGCTGTACGTTGCGCCGCTCGTCGCGGCGCTGGTGTCGAACGCGCGGTGGCAGCGGTGGCTGCACCGGTACTCGCCGATGGATGCCGGGCTGGCGGTCCAGGTGACCCGGCACCTGGAACCGCAGGACATCGGGCCGTGGGCGGGGCTCGGGGTGCTGGCGGTGTACGCCGCGGTGGCGGTTGTGGCGGCGCTGGTGATGTTCGAGGTGCGGGACGCATGATGCGCTGGGCGGTGGGCGGCGAGGCGGGGCCGCCCCTCGGTGACGGCCCCGCCGGGCGGTCAGACGGACATGGCCACCCGCTGGCCCAGCTCGTGGCTGATCCGCTCGAACGTGCCGGCGTTCTCCTGCTTCTGGACCATGTTGGTCTGCAGGATCTGGGCGCACTGCGTCTCGCCCATGAGGAGCGCCTTGTCGATCAGGCCCCGGTAGCCGGCCATGCCGAAGTGGGCGAGCTTCGTCTCCGCGTCGACGGTGAAGATCTCCAGCGCCTCGGTCGACGGGTGCTGGTTGCTGAACGCCTGGAACTCGGCGCGCATGCCGTCGATGGCCGCGCAGGGGACGTCCATCGGCTCCATCTCCAGCATCGCGAAGCACGTCTCGATGTTCTGAATCTTCTGCTGGCCCTGCTGCTGCTGAGCCCGCAGGATCTGGGCGAGCGGACTGTGCTCCGCGTGCCCCAGGATCTCACCCACCATCTGGTTGCTCTTGCGCTCGGCGTCGTACATGCCCGACAGCTCGTAGAGGAACAGGTCGGCCGGGTTGTCGAGTGCCATCTGCTTCTCCTGCCTGCGTTGACGTCTGTGGGTGGTGCCGGGCGCGCTCTACCCGCTCGCGAGGGGGCTGAACACGCCGGCTTGGCCGAACCCGTGGCCGCCGGCTCGGCCGCGCGAGATGCCGGCGCGCGCGGCGCGTGCGTTGCAAGTTTCACGGGGCCGCCGCTGGTCGTCAGGGGTGCTCGGCCACCGTCGTTGACCTGGACTGAACCGCTTAATACGTTGCCTGGCGATCGGAAGGGAGGCCTCATCGTGAGGAAGCGGTTCACCCTGGCGGGCGCCGCCGTCCTGGCCGTGGTGGTGTCGGTGCTCGTCGCCGTGCAGCCGGCGCAGGCGGCCACCGGCTTCACCGTCAGCAACGGGCGGCTGTACGACGCCAACGGCAACGAGTTCGTGATGCGGGGGGTGAGCCACGCGCACACGTGGTACCCGTCGCAGACGAGCTCGTTCGCCAACATCAAGGCACTCGGCGCCAACGCGGTGCGGGTCGTGCTGGCCACCGGCGACCGGTGGACGAAGAACGACACGGCCGACGTCGCCAACGTCGTGTCGCAGTGCAAGGCCAACCGGCTCATCTGCGTCCTGGAGGCGCACGACACGACCGGCTACGGCGAGCAGAGCGGCGCCGTCTCGCTCGACCGCGCGGTCGACTACTGGCTGAGCGTGAAGAGCGCGCTCGTCGGCCAGGAGAAGTACATCATCGTCAACATCGGCAACGAGCCGACCGGCAACACCGCCGCCACGGTGGCCGCCTGGCCCACGGACACCGCCAACGCGATCAAGCGGCTGCGGTCCAACGGGTTCGAGCACACGATCATGGTCGACGCGCCGAACTGGGGACAGGACTGGCAGTTCACCATGCGCGACAACGCCGCGACGGTGTTCGCCGCCGATCCGGCGAAGAACACGGTGTTCTCGATCCACATGTACGGGGTGTTCGACACCGCGGCGGAGATCAACGACTACCTGAACCGGTTCGTCTCGGCGAAGCTGCCGATCGTGGTGGGGGAGTTCGGCTTCAACCACTCCGACGGCAACCCCGACGAGGACACGATCATGGCGACGACGCAGTCGTTGCGGATCGGGTACCTCGGCTGGTCGTGGAGCGGCAACGGTGGCGGCGTCGAGTATCTGGACATGGTCACCAACTTCAACCCGGCGCAGCTGACGAGCTGGGGCGACCGGATCTTCAACGGCGCCAACGGCATCAAGACGACCGCGAAGGAGGCCTCGGTGTACGCGGGCTCGTCCCCGTCGCCGTCGCGCTCGTCGGCGTCGCCCTCACCGTCCGTCTCGGTCTCGCCGTCGCGCTCGGCGTCGCCCTCGCCCTCGTCGTCGCAGCCGGCGGGTGCCTGCCGGATCGCGTACTCCGTCGTCGGCCAGTGGCCGGGCGGCTTCCAGGGCGACGTGCAGATCACGAACACCGGGACGTCGGCGGTCAACGGCTGGCGGCTGGCGTGGAGCTACGCCAACGGGCAGACGCTCACCCAGTCGTGGGGTGGCCAGTACACGCAGTCGGGAGCGGCGGTCACGGTGACCAACGCGAGCTACACGGCCAGCATCCCGGCGGGCGGGACGGTCAGCTTCGGGTTCCTGGCGAACTGGAACGGTTCGAACACGAACCCGGCGGCGTTCACGCTCAACGGGACGCGGTGCTCGTGAAGTAACCTCGGCGCGTGGATCGCGTGGTGATCGTGGGGGCGGGGCCGGTGGGCGTCGCCTCCGCGATCCTCCTCGCGCAGCGGGGCATCCGGTGCCTGGTGCTGGACCGGTACGAGGAGCCGTATCCGCTGCCTCGCGCGGTCCATGTCGACGACGAGGTGCTGCGGATCCTGCAGGAGATCGGGGTCGCCGACGAGTTCCTGCGGGTGAGCCGGCCGGGGCTCGGGCTGCGGCTGCTCGACGGGCGGCACCGGGTGATGGCCGAGTTCCGGCGGGACACGGCGACCGGGCCGCACGGGTATCCGCAGGCGAACATGTTCGACCAGCCCGACCTGGAGCGGCTGCTGCGGACCCGGCTTGCGGAGCTCGACAACGTCGAGCTCATCGGTGGTGCCGAGGTCACCGGCGTCACCTGGGACGGCGCGCCGCCCGGGGCGCGGGCACAGGGGGGCGAGGGCGGTTCCGGGATCGAGGGGTGGGGCGGGGGCGCGGCTCGGGTGCGGTACACCGTGATCCGCAGCGGCGACGTGCGCTCCGTGGGGGCGGATGTCGTGCTCGGGTGCGACGGGGCGAACAGCACTGTGCGCGGGATCATCGGGGCACGGCTGGAGGACCTGCGGTTCGAGGAGCGGTGGCTGGTCGTCGACGGGGTGTGCGACCGCGATCTCGGGGCCTGGGGCGGGGTGCACCAGGTGTGCGATCCGCGGCGGGCGGCGACGTTCATGCAGTTGGGGGCGCTGCGGTACCGGTGGGAGTTCCGGCTCCGTCCGGGAGAGTCCACTGTGGACGTCGACACCCTGCTGACACCTTGGCTGGGTACCATCGGGGTGCGGGTGGTTCGGCGGGCGGAGTACACGTTCCGGGCGCGCATCGCCGATCGGTGGCGGGCCGGGCCGGTGTTCCTGCTGGGGGACGCGGCGCATCAGACGCCGCCGTTCATCGGGCAGGGGCTCGGGGCGGGGCTGCGGGATGCCTACAACCTGGCTTGGAAGCTGGCGGATGGGGACCCGCGGCTGCTTGCGACGTATGAGGCGGAGCGGAAGCCGCACGCCCGGGCGCAGATCCGGCTGGCGATCGTGGCCGGGTGGGCGATGACCGGCGGGCAGGACCGCGCGGCGGCGGTGCGGCGCGTCGTGCTCGGGGCGATCTGGCGGGTGCCCGGGTTGAAGGGGCTGGCGCTGCGTTCGACCAGTCCGCCGTTGCGGCTCGCGCGTCGCCGAGGACTCGGCCGCCGCACGAGGCCGGCCCGCCGGGGTGGGCTCGCGGGTCAGGCCGGGCTTGCCGATAGCGGGGTCGCGGGCGGCGGGCGGCGGGCCGGGCGGCTCGCACCGCAGCCCCTCGTCGTGTGGGAGGGGCGGACCGTTCGGCTCGATGAGGCGCTCGGGGATCGTTGGGCGACGCTGTTCTGCGGTCGGCCCGCCGTTGCGCCCGTGGGCCGGGCGATCGAGGTGACGCCGGAGCTGGATCCGTCGGGGCGGCTCCGGCGGTGGCTGCGCGGGCGGACCGTCGTGCTCCGGCCCGATCGGGTGGTCCACCGGGGCTGAGGGGCCGGGCGTTCGTCGTGGTGACGGCGTCGTGAGCATCGCCCGGTCAGGACTGGTCGGGGAGTGCGTGGCGGGTGCGCTTGCCCCAGGGGTCGGGGTCGCGCCAGGTGCGGCTGTGGATCAGGCCCACCGCCAGGACGCCCGCCGCTGCGGCCAGCCACGCCGGGAGGGGGTGGTGGGCGGCGTCGGCGTGCCACCAGGCCGCGCCCGCGATCATGAAGGCGCCCCAGCCCGTGGCCACGCTCACCGCCGGGGAGTCGCGGAACGGGGACGGGTTGTGGCCGTTGCCCGTGCTGCCCTGCAGGTAGTAGGGCAGGCCGTTGCCCGCGAAGAAGCCGGCTACGAAGCCCAGGACAGCCGAGAGGAGCATCAGGTACCTCCGTATAATCGGACTCGTGACTCCGATTAGAAGATACGGAGCAGAAACTCCGGTTGTCAACGAGAAGCCGCTGCGGGCCGATGCGCGGCGGAACCGGGCCCGGGTGCTCGCGGCGGCCGAGGACGTGTTCGCCGAGCACGGGGTCGGGGCCTCGACCGAGGAGGTGGCCCGGCGGGCCGGGGTCGGCATCGGGACCGTGTTCCGGCACTTCCCGACGAAGGAGGCGCTGCTGGAGGCCGTTCTCGTCGAGCGGATGCGCCGGCTCGCGGAGATCGCCCGCGAGCGGGCCGACGAGGGGGCGCCGGAGGAGGCGTTCTTCGGGTTCCTGGAACTGGTCGTCGGGCAGTCCGCGACCAAGAACGCGCTGGCCGGGGCCGTGGCCGAGGTCGAGAGCGTGGTGGCCGAGGTCGGGCGGGAGCTCCGGGCGGCCATCGAGGTGCTGCTCGTCCGGGCGCAGGAGGCCGGGGTCGTGCGGGGCGACGTGAGTGCGGGGGACGTGATCGCGGTGCTGGTCGGGGCCTCGCGGGCGGTGGAGTACGCGGGGGCCGGGAGCCGGGCCGCCCGGGTGATCTTCGACGGCCTCCGGCCCGGTGTCGCCCGCGAAATCGGTGGACAGGCACCGGGAGAATGGGGGTGAGATGGACAGAAATCAGATGGTCAAGGTGAGCAAGCGGATGTCGAAGGTCCTCCGCCACGATCCCGCGCGCGTCGGGCTCACCCTCGATCCGGCCGGGTGGGTGCCGGTGCCCGAGTTCCTCGCCGCCCTGGGGATCGATCGGGGCACGCTCGACGCCGTCGTCGCCGGGAACGACAAGCAGCGGTTCGCCGTCGTCGTCGGCGACGACGGGGTGGAGCGCATCCGCGCCAGCCAGGGGCACTCGGTGCCCGTCGAGCTCGGGCTGACGGCCGCCGAGCCGCCGGAGGTGCTGTTCCACGGGACGAGCGCCGCGGTGCGGGAGTCGATTCTCGCCACTGGGATCAACCGGGGTGGGCGGCACCACGTGCACCTCTCGCCGGACACCGAGACCGCGCGGCGGGTCGGCATGCGGCGCGGCGGGGCGATCGTGATCTTCACGGTGCTCGCCGGGCAGATGGGCCGGGACGGGCACACGTTCTTCCGGTCCGACAACGGGGTGTGGCTCACCGACGAGGTGCCCCCGGAGTACCTACGGTTTCCCGGATAGCCGGCGCTGCAGCAGCGTCGCGAGCGGGATCGACTCGCCGTCGCGGGCGCCCTCGCCCACGATGAGCCGGGGCGGCTGCGGCTCCACCGTCACGCCCGTCAGCCAGCCGGTGGCGGACGTGGGAACGAGCAGCGAGTAGTACTTGCCGTCCTCGCCGACGGCGATCGTGTGCGCCGGGTTCAGGTACCAGCCGCGGAGCCGGGTGCGGTAGGTCCGGCCACCGTACGAGTGGGCCTTCAGCGGCTCGGCCGGCAGGCCCGCCTCGCGCGCCTCGGTGACGAAGGCGGCGATCTGCGCCATGGCCTCGGCGGCCTCGGACGCCCGCCGTTGCTCCAGGGCGGCCCCGTGGTGGGCGATCGCCCGGGCCCGCTGGGTGGACCAGTCTTCATGCGGCGAAGAGGACGGCACCCCGCCCAGCATAGTGATCAGCCGGTCCTTCCGCCGCGACCACGCCGCCGCCCGCTCGGCGGCCCGGGCCATCTGCCGGGAGCCGTACCGCCACCGCGCCCACGGGCTGGTGGGGGACGCCAGCCGGAACGCCCCGATCACCCCCGCGAACGGCGTCGCCACGCTCAGCAGCGCCAGCCACGGCTTCCCCTTCAGCGCGGTGACCACGGTCAGGGTCAGGTTCAGGCACACCACGCCGACGACCGCCCACCGGGTCGTCGCCTCCCGCCGCTCCACGTCGTTCAGGCCGAACGGGACGGTGCTGACCACCAGCATGATCGTCACGACCGTCACCGCGATCACGGCGTCGATCGAGGTGCGGCCCTCCCGTGACCAGTACACGTCGCGCAGGTGCAGCAACAGTGCGTACTCGTCCAGGACCAGCCCGGCGCCGATCCCGAAGCACAGCGCCAGGACGTCCCGCCACGGCGACGGGACCGCGGTGAACGACAGCGTGCCGGTGACGAGCATGATCAGTACACCGAAGAACTCATGATGCAAGTGGACGCCGCCCGCCGTAAGGTTGCCGGGCCACCACCGCACCTGCGCCCGGATCATGCGGGTGCTCGTGCGGATCGCTGCGAACCCGCCCACGAGGCCCGCGAGCAGCAACAGCAGCGGCTGCTTACCCGCTGCGACGATCTGCTCGTTGTACCAGTCGCAGATCACAGAGACCGACCACGCCACCGGCGGGAACTGCCCGCCTGGGATGCTTAGTAAAATCGCCGAGCGAGGAGCACCGCCGTGACCGCGAGCACAGACGAAGAGGACACCACCGGCTTCGCGGACCTCGGCCTGCGCGACGAGCTGCTCAAAGCGCTCACCGGGCTCGGCTACGAGGAGCCCACGCCGATCCAGCGCGAGGCGATCCCGCCCATGCTGGCCGGCCGCGACCTGCTCGGCCAGGCGGCGACCGGCACCGGCAAGACCGCCGCGTTCGCGCTGCCGCTGCTGCAGAACATGCCCGCACCCGGGGGTGACAACCCGTCGGCGCTGGTCCTGGTGCCCACCCGCGAGCTGGCGGTCCAGGTGTCGGAGGCGATCCATCGGTACGGCCGGGAGATCGGCACCCGCGTCGTGCCCATCTACGGCGGCCAGCCGATCGGCCGGCAGCTGCGTGCCCTGGAGCAGGGCGTCGACGTGGTGGTCGCCACGCCCGGCCGGGCCCTCGACCACATCGGCCGGGGCACGATGCGCCTGCACGACCTGCGCGTCGTGGTGCTCGACGAGGCCGACGAGATGCTCGACATGGGCTTCGCCGAGGACATCGAGGCGATCCTGCAGGAGACCCCGGAGGACCGGCAGACGGTGCTGTTCTCCGCGACGATGCCGCCGCGGATCGAGGGCCTCGCCCGCAGCCACCTCAAGGACCCCATCCGCATCCAGATCGGCCGCGAGCCCACTCCCGCGGGCGAGGCGCCGCTGGTCCGCCAGGTCGCCTACGTCGTGAGCCGGGCGTACAAGCCGGCGGCCCTGGGGCGCGTCCTCGACGTCGAGGCGCCGGGCGCGGCGATCGTGTTCTGCCGCACGCGCGACGAGGTCGACCAGCTCACCGAGACGCTGAACGGGCGGGGGTACCGCGCCGAGGCCCTCCACGGCGGCATGGGCCAGGAGCAGCGCGACCGGGTGATGGCCCGGCTGCGCAACGGCACCGCCGACCTGCTCGTGGCGACCGACGTCGCCGCCCGCGGGCTGGACGTCGAGCACCTCACGCACGTGGTCAACTACGACGTGCCCTCGGCCCCGGAGTCCTACGTGCACCGCATCGGCCGGGTCGGCCGGGCCGGCCGCGAGGGCGTCGCCATCACCCTCGCGGAGCCGCGCGAGCACCGAATGCTCAAGACCATCGAGCGGATCACCAAGCAGCGGATCGCGATCGAGAAGGTGCCGACCGTCGCCGACCTGCGGGCCCGGCGACTGGAGCTGACCCGTGCGGCGCTGCACGAGAGCCTCATCGCCGACCGCGACCTGGAGCGCTTCCGGGTGGTCGTGGAGACGCTCACGGACGAGTTCGACCTCATGGAGATCGCGTTCGCCGCCGTGAAGCTGGCCCACGAGTCGGGCGGCGGCGGCGAGACCGACGAGGAGGAGATCCCCGACGTCACCCTCCGCGCGCCGCGCGAGCGCGACGGGGAGCGGCCGGGGGAGCGGCCCGGGCGGCGGGTCAGTGTCCGCGACGCCGACGGCCGGGGCGGCCGGGGCCGCGAGCGGCGCCTCCCGGCCGGCGGGATGACCCGGCTGTTCGTCGGGGCCGGCCGCAGCGCCGGCATCCGCCCGCAGGACCTGGTCGGCGCGATCACCGGCGAGTCGAGCCTGACCGGCCGCGACATCGGCGCGATCGAGATCGCCGACCGGTTCGCGCTGGTCGAGGTGCCGGACAACGCCGTGGACGAGGTGATCGACACGCTGCGCCGCACGACCCTGAAGGGCCGCCGCCCGGTGGTCCGCCGCGAGCGCGCCCGCCCCTGACCCCTTGGCGTCGATCTTGCAGTTGTGGTGCCTGACAAACCCGGACATTCACGGAGCGTCCTGGCACCACGGGTGCAAGATCGACGAGGTCAGGGGACGGCGACGACAGCGCCGTCCGGGAGGACGACGGCCAGCGCGGCGTCCGGGGGCGGCGCGTCGAAGACCAGGGTCTCGGCGGCGCCGTTCCGCACGGCCGGGCCCCGCGAAGGCAGCGCCACGCCGTCCGCGGTGACCGTGAACGGCACCACCGGACGGTCGGTGAAGCGGAGCGTGACCTCCAGCCGGTCGGTGCCCAGCACGTCCACGCTGGTCACCCGGACGGCCGGCACCGCCACCGACCCGGACGCGTCGGCGGGCGTGGGGGCGGCGGTGCCCAGCACGCCGCCGATCGCCAGCCCGGCCGCGGTCGCCACGGTGAGTGCGGTGAACGCCTCGCGTGCCAGTCCCATGGCCGGCAGCGTCACACGACGGGCTGAGGTGCGGCTGTGGTGCGGCTGAGGTGCAGGGTCGTCTTGTCCTCAGCCGTCGGACCCCACGACTGCACCACCACGGGCACGCCGAGCGTGTCCTCCACGGCCGACTTCCAGTCGGTGACGCTCGTGTACCGTGGGTCGGCGCGCCCGAGCGAGTGCGTCAGACGTGCCTGCCGCGCGAGGTCGCCGGGCGGCCCCGGCCGCAGCGTCACCCCGCCGTAGCTCGTGCACATCCGGTCGACGGGCAGGTCGAGGTGCGTGAGCGCCAGCCCGTCGGCGCCGCCCGCGACGTCCAGCGCGTACCGGTGGGCGACGGCGTCGAAGTGCCCGACCCGGAACGCTCCCTGCCACGGGTTGGCCGGGTTGTTCGGGTCGGTGATCCCGAGCCCGGGGTCCTCGGTGACCAGCGGACCGGCCCCGTGCCGGGTGGTGATCGTCCGCAGGACGCCGAGCCGGTACGCCGGGCGGCCGCCGAGCAGTTCGAGGGCGTTCGCGAACGTCGTCGTGCTCCAGGTCGTGTACGGGTGGAAGCCGTGCCACTCGTCCAGCAGTACACCTTGGGCACCCTCGAACACGCAGGGGCCGTCGTCGAAGCGCATGCCGTCGACCGTCGTCACCGTCGCCGCGAACCCCTCGTAGGCCCGGACGCAGGCGTCGACCGGCGGCCCGCCGGCGCCGAGGCGCTCGCGCAGCAGGGCGAGCTTGCGCCGCAGCTCCGGCGGGTCGAGGCAGTCACCGGCGCGCACGGCGTCGCCCGGATGGGCCAGCGCGTACGCCATGCACTCGCCGACGCCCATCCCGCACGAACCGTGGCGGGCCGTGCCCCGGGCGCGTTCCTTGGCCCGGTTGGCCTCGCGGTGGTACGGCGTTGAGATCAGCGCCGACCGGTCGACCGTGAGGAGGCGCCACACGTCCGGCACGCCGAGCGCGGTCAGGTGCTCGGCCTCGGTGACGAGCGCGAGCGGGTCGACCACCGTGAACCGGGACAGGTGCGTGCGCACGCCCCGCAGGGTGCCCGACCCGAACTGCGCGAACGTGTGCTTGCGGCCGTCGGCGAGCACCACCGTGTGGGCCGCCTGGGCACCGCCGTTGAACCGCACGACGGTGTGGACGTCGCGCGTGGCGCACAGCCAGTCGACGACGGTGCCCTTGCCGCAGTCCCCGAAGCCGAGGTCGACGACGATGACGTGCACTACAGCCGTTCCACCGCCGCGGGCGCGGCCAGGTCGGCCGGGGCGGCGCCGGTCGCGACCGGGCCGCGGTCGCCGCCGATGCGGGCGAGCGCCTTGCCGACCGTGGTGGTTGACGCCGAGCCGAGGTCGCGCAGGTCGTCGAGGCCCTCGTCGAGGTCGATCGCGTCCTCGCCGAGCCCGACGGTGAGCGCGATCGTCTCGCACACCGCGTCGAGGTCGTCGAGCTCGATGACGTTCTGGCCGAGCAGGTCGCGCCAGAAGTCGAGGATCGTCGAGTTCCCCGCGTACGAGGCGCCCGCCGGCAGGATGTAGTACGTGTCGTACATCTGGCGCAGCTCGTCCACCATGGCCCGCAGGGCGATCGGCTCGGCCAGCTTGTCGCCGATCACGTGCTTGACCTCGTTCGGCTTCACCTTCCGGTACGCCTGCTCGTCGCCGATGATGAACAGGTAGCCGCGGCGGCCGCGCTTCTCGTAGCAGTCGATGCTGGTGCGGCGGGCCATGAAGTACATCGCCAGCTCGTAGGACTCGGTCATCTGCCCGCCGCCGCCACCCTCCAGCAGGATGCGGCCGAGGTCCTCGTCGAGCCGGTTGTCCGACTCGAACTGCCCGACCTGCAGCGGCGCGCGGTCGCACGTGGCGTCGCCGATCGCGCCGAACAGGATCTGCGGGTCGGTGCAGTACCCCTTGCGCAACAACAGGCCGAGGAGCTGGGGCAGCTTCTGCTGCAGGACCCGGGGCACGCCACCCATCGAGCCCGTCACGTCGAACAGCACCGCGATGGCGACCGAGTTCGGGTGCTCGTCCGAGTCCCGGCTCTCGCGGACGCTGACCCCCTTCGGGTCGAGGTTCTTGTGGGTACTGCGGGCGCCGGAGTCGCTGTACGCGAAGGCGCTCGTGCCGGTGGTGCGCCGGTAGCGGTCGGCGGCGTCGTAGACGTCGGTGGACCAGATCCCGCTTCCCATGATGGTTCTCCTTTACAGCGTGAACGGTCGGTATTTGCGCGGGCCGTACAGGCGGTGCAGCAGCTCGTCGAGCTCCGCCAGCAGCCGCCACGCGTCGTCGGGGCGCTGGCGCGGCGAGGCGAGCCGGCAGCCGTCGGCGAACCGGCGCAGCGGCTGCGGTGCGCGGTCGCCCATCAGGTCGGCCATGAGCCGGGCGGCCATGGCCAGGTCGGTGAACGGGCCCGGGGTCTCCTTCGCGAGCACCTCGGGCGGGTAGTGGTCGCGGTGGCGCGGCACGATCGCGGCGATGCGCTCGCCCGGCTCCGCGGCGCTGTAGCACCAGTCGACGAGGATCACGCCGTGGTCGTCGGCCTGGATGAGGACGTGCTCCGGCAGGACCGCGCCGTGCACGACGCCGGCCCGGTGCGCCAGGCCGAGCGCGACGAGCAGCCGCCGCCACATCCACGCGGCGTCGCGCGGGTCGAGCCCGTCCGTCCGGCGGGCCTGGACCTCGGCCAGGCTGTGCGTCGGCTTCCCGGCCGAGATGGCGATGACGTTGGCCCGCCGGACCAGGCCGGCGTCCTTGTGGCGGAAGCTGTCCACGAGCCGCGGGACATAGGGGAGGTATCGCGGGTCGCCGCGCTCGGCGAGCCGGCGCAGGGCCTTCGCCTCGCGGGCCATGAGGTCGTTGCACGACGGGTCGCGCACCAGCTTCAGGTGGCCCTCGGGGATCCTGTAGAGGTTGGCGAGATCGCCCTCGAAGGCCTTCTGGCCCGTCGAGTACCGCCCGTTCGGGCTGCGGATCGTGCCCCGGCTGTGCCACAGCTCGGCGAGCCGCGCGAAGGCCCGGGCCCCTCCCGGGCCGGCGGTGTCGGGATGGGTGAGGCGGGCGAGTCTGCGGTACTGCCGGGCCGGGTCGTCGCCGCCGAAGAGCTCCTCGGCGGAGGCCGTCTCGACGAGCGCGATCGCCTCCAGCGGGGTCATCGCACCGTCTCCTCCCGGCTCGGCATCAGCAGGGCCGGGTGCAGCAGCCGGGCGTCGCCCGCGCGGTAGAGCTTGGCCCGGGGACCGCCGCGGGCGCCGCCCCGCTCGGTCACCCCGCCGGTGCTCTCCACGAAGCCGGGCACCGACAGCACCTTGCGGTGGAAGTTGCCGGCGTGCAGGGGTTCGCCCCACACGATCTCGTAGACGGCCCGCAGCTCGGCGACCGTGAACTCCTCGCCGACGAACTTCGTGGCCAGCGGCGTGTACTCGAGCTTCGACCGGGCCCGCTCCAGGCCGTCGGCCAGGATCGTGGCGTGGTCGAAGGCCAATCCGTACGTCGAGTCGGTGGCCTCGCCGACCGGGGTCCACGCGGCCACCCGGGCGTCGCTGCCGGGGACGGGGTCGGGCAGGTGCGGGGCGAACGCCAGGTAGGCGACCGAGACGACGCGCATCCGCGGGTCGCGGTCGGGCGCGCCGTAGGTGCCGAGCTGCTCCAGGTGCAGCCGGCGGTGCGCGGTGGCGACGCCGGTCTCCTCGGCCAGCTCCCGGGCCGCGGCCGTGGGCAGGTCCTCCCACTCGCGGACGAAGCCGCCCGGCAGGGCCCACATGCCCTCGCTCGGCGGGCAGGCGCGGCGCACGAGCAGGACGGTGAGCTCGTCCTGGCGGATGGTGAAGGCGACGACGTCGACGGTCACCGCCACGGGCGGGTAGGCGCGCGGGTCGTAGCTGGCGAGGAACTCGGCTTCGTCCACTGGTCCCTGGTCCTTCTCGGTTCGAGTCTTTCTCGTTCTGAGTCTTACTCGTGTTGAGAAGAACCATAGTGCGGGTACGGTCCGGTGGCAACGGGGTTTGTGTGTCGCCCTCCTCTCACCGGAGGCCGGATATGTCCGGCGCTGACGCGCCTGACATATCCGATATTTCGGTTATGCGGCGTTTAACCGGCGGTCAGGCGGGTGCGCAGCTGGTGGCCGTGAGCGGCGGAGATCTGGGCGGCGACCGCGTTCCTGACCAGGCCGCTGCGGTGGCGGACGTGCCCGCCGGGGCCCTCGGCCAGCAGGTGGGCGTGGACGAGCTGGTCGACGGCGGCGAGCACCTCGTCGACGTCGAACCCGCCGACCGCCGCGACCTGCTCGACCCGCAGCGACCCGAGCGCGGCGGTGAGCCGGAGGATCTCCCAGGCGGCGGGCGGCATCCACCGGGTTCGTTGCCGGGCGAGGTGCATGGCGGCCTCCTCGGCGGCCGGCCCGGGTTCGACGAGCGCCGGGATGCCGCCGCTGCGCTCGAGCGTCGCGGGGTCGAGCTCGGCGGCCCCGAGCGGGGCGAGCCGCAGGACGAGGTCGGCGCCGAGCTCCCCGAGCGGCCGCCCGGCGATCCCGGACGGGTACCGGTACGAGACCACGACCCGCACCCCGCGCTCCCGTAACCAGCGCAGCTCGGCGACGGAGTCGGCGTCGAGGTGCTCGGCGTCGTCGACGGCGACGGTCTTGCCTTCGATCCGCTCCGCGATGTCGTCGAGCTCGCCCGGGGTGAGATGCCGCCGCTCGGCCATGGCGGCGTCGAGCACGGCGTCGGCGGGCGCGTGCAGCTGTCGCAGGACGGTCCGCAGCCACCCGAGCCGCAACGCGCCGCCGGGCCCGGGCCCCTTGCCGAGCCCGACGGTCGCCCGCTCCGTCTCCCGCAGGCGCCCGAGGGCCGCCGACTTCCCGGCGCCAGCCGGCCCGACGACGTGCACGATCCCGGGCCCGTGCGCGAGCACCCGCAGCTCTGCTTCCCGCCCCAGGAAGGACGATGCGGGCCGATGCGACTCGGCCTCGCTCGATGGGGGCCGGTGCGGTGCGCGCTCGCTCGGGGCCGGGACGGTGGGCAGCTCCCGGACGACGGCCAGCCGCCCGGCGTCGGCCGGTCCGCGCATCCCCTCCGGCTCCGGCGCGGGGGCAGGGACCGGGCGGCGGCGGTCGCCGCGGCGGCGGTCGTGGACCGGGGCCGGGTTGTCCCGCAGCTGCGCGAGCAGGGCCGCGGTCTCGGCCGACGGCGCGATGCCGAGCTCCTGGTCGAGGGCGCGGCGGCACTGGTCGTACCACCGGACCACCTCGTCCGGCCGGCCCAGCGCCGCGCTCGCCCGCATGCCCATCCGGTAGGCGCGCTCGGCGAACGGCTCGAGCTCGATCGCGTCCCGGGCCAACCGCTGCACGCGGGCCGGATCGGCGCCGGTCGCGGCCTCCGCCTCGGCCAGGTCGAGCAGCGCCCCGACGACGGCGGCGCGCACCTCGGCCCGGGCGGGCGCGGCCCACTCCGCGTACTCGTCCTCGCCGAACGGCAGGTCCACCGCCAGCCGCACGATGAGCTCCCGCACGTCGGCCCGCCCCGGCTGCGCCTCCGCGAGCCGGACCGCGGTGCGCAGCTCGGCGAGGTCGAGGCGGGCCCGGTCGGTCGCGAACAGGTACCCCCCGGCGCGCGTCACGATGAACGACCGTGCCGTCGGCACGCCCGGCTGCAGCGTGCGCCGCAGCACCGACACGTAGTGCTCCAACGCCGCCGCGTGGTTGCCGGGCAGGTCCTCGCCCCAGACCGCGTCGGCGAGCGCGTCCTTCGACTGCACGCGGTCGTGCCGCGCGGCCAGCACCCCGAGCACCTGCCGCGCCCGCCGCGGCAGGTCGTCTCCGGTCACCCGCCGCGCCGGCCCCGGCCCGTCGCCCAGCCGCTCGACGACCTCGATCCGCCCGAGCACCCGCACGTCCACGTCCACGCCCGCCGCGATCGGCAGCCACCCCGCGGACCTGAGCCCTTGCACCCCCTGGCCCGGCGCCGACCGCCATCGTCCGGCGCGGACCGTCGTTCAGCCGGCTTCAGGCGGCTTCAGCCGGACCACAGCCCGCCGTCAGGTGCGCGTGGTCCCCTGCGCACCATGAAGATCTTTGCCGCGGCCGGTCACACCGCCAGGTTCACCTGGCGGCTCGTGCTCGCGATCGCCCTCCTGGCCGCGCTCACGGCCGGCCTGACGACGACCATCCTGTCCGCGCTGCGCTGACGATCCCGCGCCGACAATCCTCTCCGCTCTTCGCTGAGACCCCCTCTCGTCAGATCACCGTGAGGCCGGCGCTCGCCACGATCTGCGGCGGCGCCGTCATCCGCCACGCCTCGGTGATGAGGTCCGCGACCTCATCCTCGTGCGCCTTGCGTAATCGCACCTGGACCCAGCCGATCCGGCCCCACGTGCGCGCCTTCTTGTAGGCCCGCGGGTCGTCCTCGATCAACGCCGCCTGCTCCTCCCGCGTGGCCTTGACCAGCATCGTGCTGTCGTCCGCGCACAGGTAGGCGAAGCCCTGGTCGCGCACGCGGAACCCGAGGTGGTTGCCGTGCTGCCGCGGCTCGACCTCGGGCAACGTAAGAACCATCCGGAGCGCCTCTTCGACGCTCACCCCTCGTCCGGTTCGGATCCCCATGACTCTGGTGTAACAGGAGGGTCCGACACTTTTCCGGGGATCCGATTTTCCCCTTTTGAGTCCTTCATGATCAATGGGTGGCGCTGAGCCGTTCGATCTTGCGTTGCCGCAGCGTGCGACCCGCCGATCGGGAATTTGTCGGGGGGCGTCGCTATGGTGTCGCCCGTCGGGATGGACCGGCCGAGCCCAGGAGGCACCCCCATGGACACGACGCCACCAGAGGACGTCTTCGTCGTGCCGCCCGCATGGCACCGCCACATCCACCCACGGCAGGGCGCCCCGGTGGGTTACCGCGCTGACCCCGGCTGGCCCGACGCCGTTGCCCGGCTGCTCGCCGACGACGCGCTCGTTCGCAAGTCGCCGGGCTCGACCCGGCCAGTCGCCCGGATCGAGCCCGGCCTGGTGCATCACGACCCGACCGCCGTGCCGGAACAGACGGTCGCGGCCGTCTGGGGCACCGACCTCGACGGGGCCGACCACGTCCGCCTGGGCGACCTCGACCCCGTCGTCGCGTCCGAGATCATCCGTGATGATGAGGAGACAGCACCGTGAGCACCGAGGACACGTATGTCACCCCCGCGTCCTGGCAGCGCAGCATCGTGCCGCGGCGCGGCGGCCTGCCAGTGGCGTGGCGGCCGGGGGCCAACTGGGCCGCCGTCGTGGCGGAGCACACCCAGCCCGACGACCCTGAATCCCTGTCGCGGCGGGCCCTGGCGCAGCAGCACACCCCGGCCGACGTCCGCGCGGAGGGGCTCGCCCACCTCGACGGCGACCCGCTCAGCACGCCGCTGGGCGCCGCGGCCGTCGCCGTCACCGCGGTCGGCCCGTCGGACCGGTGGAGCTCGGCGATCAGCTCCGCGTTCGCCGACGGGTGGGTCGCCACGCGCGGGCTGCCGTTCGCCGTGCGGGCGGCCGTCGAGCTCGTCGACCTCAAGCACCCCCACCCGCGGGGCCGCGTCCAGACCATGGGGGTCGGCCACGTGGGACGTTACGGCGCCAACACCCCGTCCGCCGGCTGGGAGATCGACGGCACGACGCTCGTGCTGCAACGGCTGCGCACCGCGATGGCCGCCGCGTCCGACGACGAGCACGCCGCCGCCGTCGCCGCCCTGGCCGCCGCGCGGGAGCTGCCGCTGCGGCCGCACCAGCTCGCCACGGCGTCGTTCCTCGCACCGCAGCGGCGGGACTGGGTGTCGCACGACGTCTCGGCCCACGGCGCGCTGCACGGCGACTGGATCCAGCTGCTCCTGGTCGGTGCGATCACCGAGCCCGGCCAGCTCACGACGCTGACGCAGCGCAACCACCTGGACTACCGGGTCAGGTCGTCGCTGACCCGGGTGCACACCCTGGCCGAAGGGCTCGGGGCCGGCGGCCTGCCGGCGCTGTTGGAGCTCGCCGACGCCTACGGCACCGACGCCGAGTCGCGGTCGCTGTTCGGCGCGATCGCGGCCATCCCGACCGACGACGCGTTCGGGGCCCTGCTGGCGCGGGCCGACGACCGGTACGTCGCGGCGGCCCTGCTGGAGGCCGCCGACCGGTTCCCGCGCCGGGCGATGCGGCTGCTCGCGGCCGGGCCCGCGTCGGCGGCCGTGAACACCTACCTGCGGGCCCACATCGCCAAGCACCGCGACCTCGCCGACGAGGTCGCGGCGGCGCTGCCCGCCGGGCCGGCGGAGCGCATCCGCGCGGTGTCGGCGCGGCTGGCCGCCGCTCGGGAGGCCCCCGCCGAGGCGCTGCCGCCGCTGCTCGTGTCGCCGCCGTGGGCCGCCGGGCGCACGGCGGCGAGGCCGGTCGTCGTCGCGGTGCCCGCGTGCACCGACGCGCCCGCCGTCGACTGGGCTCCCGGCGAGCGCGACGCCTGGTCCCGCCGGCCGGTGCACTACGGCAACCTGCGCGACCTGGCCGACATCGAGGTGCGGTATCGGGCGGGGCGCACCTCGACCTGGGAGGAGGTCGGGCTGTTCGTCCGCGGGTCGGACGAGCTGGTCCGCTCGCTGCTGCCGCAGTGGCGGCCGGGGGACCTGTGGGACGGCGACGAGTGGCTGGGCCTGCTCGCCGCCCGCCACGAGCTTGTCGCCTTCCCGATGATCGTCGACGCGGCGCGGCGCAGCCCGCTCAACGGGGCGAAGGCGCTGCTGCCGTTCACCGGGCCCGAGGTCGCGGAGCTGATGGCAATGTGGTTCGCGCGGCTCAAGTCGGTCCGGGCCGTCGCGGCCGCCTGGCTGCAGCGGCACCCGGAGGCGGCCGCCCGCGCGCTGGTGCCGGCGGCGCTCGCCAAGCCCGGCGCCGCCCGCCGGTCGGCCGAGCGCGCCCTGCGGGCGGTCGCGGCGGCCGGGCACCGCGGCGTCATCGAGGGCGTGGCCCGCGACCACGGGGCGGAGGCCGCGGGCGGCATCGCGGCGCTGCTCGACGCCGACCCGCTCGAAGCGCTGCCGGCGAAGCTGCCGACGCTGCCCGACTGGGCCGACCCGGCGCTGCTCACCGCGCCCGAGCTGGCCGGCGGCGCCGGTTCGTTGCCGGCCGGCGCGGTCCGGCCCGTGCTCATGATGCTGGCGATGTCGCGGATCGGCGAGCCGTATGCGGGGATCGCCGTGCTGCGGGAGGCGTGCGACCCGGCGTCGCTCGCGGAGTTCGCGTGGTCGCTGTTCGAGGCGTGGCAGCTGGCGGGCTCGCCCTCGAAGGAGGGCTGGGTGCTCGACGCGCAGGCGCTGCTCGGCGACGACGGCACCGTGCGGCGCCTCGCCCCGGTCATCCGCGCCTGGCCCGGCGAGGGCGGCCACGCCCGCGCCGTCGCCGGGCTGGACGTGCTCGCCGAGATCGGCACCGACGTGGCGTTGATGCACCTGCACGGCATCTCGGAGAAGGTGAAGTTCAAGGGCCTGAAGGAGCGCGCCGCGGAGAAGATCGCCGAGGTCGCCGCCGAGCTCCGGCTCACGCCCGAGCAGCTCGCCGACCGGCTCGTGCCCGACTTCGGGCTGGAGGCCGGCGGCACGCTCGTGCTCGACTACGGCCCGCGGCGGTTCGTGGTCGGCTTCGACGAGCAGCTCAAGCCGTTCGTCGCCGACGAGGACGGCAAACGGCGCGCCGCACTGCCGAAGCCCGGCGCGAAGGACGACCCCGAGCTCGCCCCGGCCGCGGAGCGGCGGTTCGCGGGGCTGAAGAAGGACGTGCGCACCGTGGCCGGCGACCAGATCCGCCGGTTCGAGCGGGCCATGGTGTGGCAGCGGCGGTGGGCCGGCGCCGAGTTCCGCGAGCTGATCGTGGGGCACCCGCTCGTGTGGCACGTCGCGCGGCGCCTCGTGTGGGCCACCTACGACACGGCGGGCGCGGTCGTCACGGCGCTGCGCGTGGCCGAGGACCGCAGCCTCGCCGACCTCGACGACGAGACGGTCACCGTCGCCGAGGACGCGGTGGTCGGGGTGGCGCACCCGCTGCAGCTCGGCGCGACCGGGCCGGCGTGGGCGGAGCTGTTCGCCGACTACGAGATCCTGCAACCCTTCCCGCAGCTCGGCCGCGAGACGCACGCCGCGAGCGAGGAGGAGCTGCGTTCGACGGTCTTCACGCGGTACAGCGGGATGAAGGTCCCGACGACGAAGGTCATCGGGCTGGAGCGGCGCGGCTGGCGGCGGGCCGAGCCGATGGACGCCGGCGTGCAGGACTCGATGGAGCGTGACCTGCCGGGCGGAGCCGTGCTGGTGCTCGACATCGAGCCCGGCATCGTCGTCGGCGAGATCACGATGATGCCCGACCAGCAGCTCGGTGGTGTGTACATTCGCGGCGCCGGTGAGAGCGCGTGGAGCCGGGAGCACCGGCACCGGCTCGACGGGCTCGACCCGGTGACCATGTCCGAGATCATCCGGGACCTGCGGGAGGTCGTGCAGTGAGCGTCGTCGAGGAACTGACCGACGGAGTCCAGCGGCCGCCGGCCGAGGTGCGGTTCGCCGACGAGCTCGCCCGGCTGCGCGACGCCGACACCGGGCCCCGGCCGCCCGGCTGGGCGCTCAGCCTGACCGCGGCGCGGCGGTTCATCGTCGGCGACCCGGACCTCGGGGTGAGCCGGAAGTTCGTCGGTGACCCGTCGCTCATCGACCGCGCGCTCGTGGCGCTCGCGACGAGCCGGGGGCTCATGCTCGTCGGCGAGCCGGGCACCGCCAAGTCCCTGCTGTCGGAGCTGCTCGCCGCCGCCGTCAGCGGCGTGTCGACGCTGACGATCCAGGGCGGCGCGGCGACGACCGAGGACCAGATCAAGTACTCGTGGAACTACGCGCTGCTCGTCGCCGAGGGGCCGTCGGAGCGGGCGCTTGTGCGGGCGCCGCTGCTGCGCGGAATGGCCGAGGGCCGGGTCGTGCGGTTCGAGGAGATCACCCGCTGCCCGCTGGAGGTGCAGGACAGCCTGCTCTCGCCGCTGTCCGACCGGGTCATGGCGATTCCGGAGCTGACCGGGCCGGGCGCGATGGTGTTCGCCCGCGACGGGTTCAACGTCATCGCGACCGCGAACACCCGCGACCGCGGCGTCAACGAGATGAGCGCCGCGCTCAAGCGGCGGTTCAACTTCGAGACGGTCTTCCCGATCGCCGACTTCACGACGGAGCTGGCGCTCGTCGAGGCCGAGGCCGGGGCACTGCTGCGCCGCTCGGGCGTCGCCGCCGCGCCGCGCCGCGACGTGCTCGAGGTGCTGGTCACGACGTTCCGGGAGCTGCGCACCGGGCAGTCGGCGCGGGGCGACACGATGGACCGGCTCTCCTCGGTGATGAGCACCGCCGAGGCCGTCTCCGTCGCGCACGCGGTCGGGCTGCGCGGGTGGTTCCTGCGCGGCGAGGCCGGCAACGCCGAGGACTTCGTGGCCTGCCTCGCCGGCACGGCGGCGAAGGACAGCCCGGAGGATCTGGCGAAGCTGCGGCGGTATCTGGAACAGCAGGTCTCCGGCCGGTCCGGTGCCCAGTGGAAGGCGCTGCACGCCGCGCGCCGCCAGCTGCCGGGCTGAGCCATGGCCGTCACCTTCATCGGGGTCCGGCACCACAGCCCGGCCTGTGCCCGGCTGGTCGCCGGCACGATCGACCGCCTGCGGCCGGTCCATGTGCTCGTCGAGGGGCCGGCCGACATGAACGACCGCGTCGACGAGCTGCTGCTCGGCCACGACCTGCCGGTCGCGGTGTTCAGCGGCTACCGCGACGCCGAGCGGCACGCGGGGTCGTGGGCGCCGTTCTGTGCGTACTCGCCCGAGTGGGTGGCGCTGCGCGCCGGCCGCGACGCGGGCGCGCAGGTCCGGTTCATCGACCTGCCGGCGTGGCACGAGGCGCTCGCCGACCGGGAGAACCGGTACGCCGACGCCGAGCAGCGGTACGCGGACGTGGTCGAGCGGCTGTGCGTGGCGTTCGCGGTCGACAACGTCGACACGCTGTGGGACCACCTGTTCGAGATCGAGTCGACCGGCGAGGCACCGGACGGGCTCGCCGAGCGGCTCGCCGCCTACTTCGACCTGCTGCGCGGGGAGTCGGCGGCGAGCCGGGGCGACGAGACCCGCGAGGCCTACATGGCGCGCTGGATCCGCGCGGCGGCCGCCGACGCGGGCGACCGGCCGGTCGTCGTGGTGACGGGCGGCTTCCACCGCCCGGCCCTGATCCGCCTCACCGCCGGCGCTCAAGACGCCAAGGCCGCGGACGGCGGGGGCGGCGCAGGCGGGGGCGGCGACGCCGGCTGGCCCGCGGTGCCGAGCCTGCCGGACGGGGCGACCGGCGGCAGCTACCTGGTGCCGTACTCGTTCCGCCGGCTCGACGCCTTCGACGGGTACCAGTCGGGGATGCCGTCGCCGGAGTATTACCAGCGGCTGTGGGACGCCGGGCCACAGCGGGCCGCCGACGACCTCGTGCAGGCCGTCGTCGGCCGGCTCCGGGAGCGGCGGCAGCGGGCGTCCACGGCCGACCTCGTCGCGGCCCGGGCCGCGGCCGCCGGCCTGGCGCTCGTGCGCGGCCACCGCCACCCCGGCCGCGCCGACGTGCTCGACGGGCTGGCGGCCGCACTCGTCCACGACGCGCTCGACGAGCCGCTGCCGTGGGCCACCCGCGGGCGGCTGCGGGCCGGCACCCATCCGGTCGTCGTGGAGATGGTGGCGGCCCTCAGCGGTGACCGGGTCGGCCGCCTGCACCCGGACACGCCGCTGCCGCCGCTCGTCCACCACGCCGTCGCCGAGCTGGAGCGGGAGGGGCTGACGCCGGGGGGAGCCGAGCCGCACGGGGCGGGACGGCGGGGTGCGGGCGGCGGCGGTACCGTCGCGATCGCCCTCACCTCGGCGGACGGACTGCGCCGCAGCCGCCTGCTGCACCGGCTGCGGGTGCTCGGCATCCCGGGCTTCCAGCGGCTGCGCGGGCCCTCGACCGGCATCGATCCCGTCCTGGAGGAGGAGTGGGCGGTCGCCGACCACGAGCACCGGCTGGTCGCGCTCATCGAGGCGGGTGGCTACGGCGCGACCCTCGAAGAGGCGGCCACGGCGGTGCTGGCGGAGCGTCTCACCACCGGACGCGGCGACACCGAACGGCTCGCGGGGGCGCTGTTCGACGCGGCCCTCTGCGGCACGGACCAGGTCTCCGAGCGGGTCCTGCGCGACCTCGACCAGGCCGTCGCCGCGGCGGCGCAGCTCGACGGGGTCGGCCGGCTCCTCGCCGTGGTCCTCGCGCTGTGGCGCCACGACGGGCTGCTCGGCACCGCGGGCAGCGCGGCGCTCGCGGCCGTCGTCGCGGCCGCGCACCAGCGGGTGCTCTGGCTCGCCGAGGGCGTGCGCGGCGGCAGCGCACCGGCCGAGCCGGCCCGGATCGACGCTCTCGTCGCCGCGCGGGACGCGACCGTCCACGCGGGGCGCGCGCTCGGCCTCGACCGGGAGGCCGCGCTCGCCGTCATGGACCGGATCGCGGCGGACCGCGAGGCGCCGCCCGACCTGCGGGGCGCCGCGTTCGGCTTCGCGTGGTCGGTCGCCGGCGCGGCGGACCCGGAGCGGACCGTGCGCGGCGCCGGCGGACCGGCGGTGGCCGGCGACTGGCTCGCCGGCCTGTTCGCGCTGGCCCGGGAGGAGGTCCTGCACGCCGACGGGGTGCTGGCCGTCCTCGACGAGCTCGTGTCGGGGCTGGGCGACGACGACTTCCTCGTGGCGCTGCCGTCGCTGCGGCAGGCGTTCGCGTACTTCCCGCCGCGCGAGCGGGAGGTGCTCGCGACCCGGCTGCTGGAGCGGCGCGGCCTCGGCGGCACCGGCGTCCCGGGCCGCGCCCTGCTGCGGGTCGGCGCCGACCCGCAGCGCATCGCCGCCGCGGCCGCGCTCGAGGCGCGGGTCGACGCGGCCCTGGCCCGGGAGGGACTGCTGTGACCCCCGACCCGTCGCTGGAACGGTGGCGGCTCGTCCTCGGCGAGCCCGCGCAGGGCGCGATGGCCGGGCAGCCGCTCGGCGCCGAGGCGGCGGCCCGCGACGCCGCGCTCGACTGGCTGTACGGGCGCGACGAGGAGCAGCGCAGCCGCGGCGTCCGCTCGCGGCACGGCGGCGACGGCCCGTCCGTCGTCACCACCGTCGACTGGCTCGACGGGATCACCCGCCTGTTCCCGCGCGAGACGGTGGAGCGGCTGCAGCGCGACGCCGTCGAGCGGTACCAGATCCACGACGTGGTCACCGACCCGGCCGTGCTGGCGCGCATCGAGCCGAACCCGACGCTGCTCAAGGCGGTGCTGCGCACCAGGCACCTGATGGATCCCGAGGTGCTGCGGCTCGCCCGGCGGATCGTCGAGGCGGTCGTGCGGGACCTCGTCGAGCGGCTCGCGACCGAGGTGCGGCAGGCGTTCAGCGGGGCCCGGTCGCGCAACCCCAGCCGGTTCCGGGTCGCCCGCAACTTCGACATCCGCCGGACCCTGCGGGAGAACCTCGCGCACTACCGGCCGCAGGAGCGCAAGGTGTACGTCGAGACGCCGTACTTCGTCGCCCGCACCCGCCGCCACCTCGACCGCTGGCAGGTGATCCTGCTGGTGGACCAGTCGGGCTCGATGACCGGCTCGGTCATCCACTCGGCCGTCACCGCCGCGTGCCTGTGGGGCCTGCCGGGCGTGCGCACGCACCTGGTCGCCTTCGACACCGACGTCGTGGACCTGACCAGCGACATCGACGACCCGGTGGAGCTGCTGATGCGGGTCCAGCTCGGCGGGGGCACCGACATCGCCCGCGCGGTCGCGTTCGGCGCCCAGCTGATCGAGCAGCCCCGCCGCACGATCGTCGCCCTGATCAGCGACTTCTACGAGGGCGGCGACCCCGGCCGGCTCGTGCGGCTGGTCCACGAGCTGGTCGAGCAGGGCACGAAGGTGCTGTGCCTGGCCGCGCTGGACGAGGAGGCCGCTGCGGACTTCGATCGCCAGACGGCCCAGCGCCTGGCCGACGTTGGAGCCGCCGTGGGCGCCATGACCCCGGGCGAACTGGCCGCCTTCGTGGCCGAACAGGTGGGCGGATGAGGTGGCTGTGACCACGCGGGACGACCTGTTGGCGCTGACGCCGGACGCATTGGCGGCGCTGAGCAACCGGGGTTTGGTGAAGCGAGCGGCCCGCGAGGCGGAGGCGGCGCCGCCGCGGATCGAGGTCGGCGCGGACGGGACCGTGAGCGGGGAGTTCCCGGACGGGCCGGTGGCGCGGCTGCCGGCCGGCGGTCTCGATCGGGGCGTGTGTACCTGCGGGGCGTCCGGGGTCTGCCGGCACGTCCTCGGCCTGGTCCTGGCATACCAGCGCGGCGCGGCCCAGCTCACCGCGCCCGAGGGCGGGGCGGCCGGGGAGGAGCCGGCGCCGCGCGCCGGCGGGGACGAGGTGGCGGCGCACGCCGGCGGTGTGCCCGAGCGTGAGGCAGCCCAGGGCTTCGTGGCGTGGTCGCCCGGCGCGTTCACGGACGCGATGCTGGAGGAGCGGATCGGGGTCCGGTTGCTCAACGCGGCTCGGCGGGTGTTCCGGGCCGGGTACGTGGCCCGGGTGCACCGCCCGTCGCTCGCCGACCCCGTGCCGCGGGTCGAGCTGGCCACGGCCACCGTGCGGTTCCTGGTGCCGCACGATCTCGGGTTCGTGCACACCGACGCGGCGGCCGGGGCCCGGGACGACGTGCTGGCGCTCGCCGTCTGGGCGTTCAGGGCCGCCGACGAGGGCGCCGCCGACGAGGGCGCCGCCGACGAGGGCGCCGCCGACGAGGGCGCCGCCGACGAGGGCGCCGCCGCCGGGGCGGGCAGCGTCGACGACAACGCCGCCACCGACGTGCAGGTCGAGGTCGGGGGGACCGCCGGCGACGCGACGCTCGACGGCGGCGCGGACGCGGCGCTCGAAGCCGCCGTCGGGCTGGCCGACGACGTGCTGCTCGGCGGGGCCGTGCAGCTCGGGGGCGGGGTCGACGCCGCGGTCGCGCGGGTGCGCCAAGGGCTCGACCGGGCCGGGCTGCGGTGGCCGCTGCTGGCCGTGGTGGAGCTGGCCGAGCAGCTGGCGGCGTACCGGGGGCGGAGCACGCGCTACCGGGCCGAGGACGTGGCGGGGCTGGTCGCCGAGCTGCACGCGCGGCACCGGGCGGTCCGCAACAACGGCGGGAGCCCGCGGGCGCGGGTGCTCGGGACCGAGGAGGCGGCCGAGACGCCGATGCGGCGGGCCCGGCTCGACGCGCTCGGGTGCCGGGTGTGGTCGGGCGCCGGGGATCCGGGGCAGGAGGAGCGGCGCGGGGTCGACGTCTTCTTCGCGCACGCGGACAGCGCGACCGTGCTGGTGCTGCGGCGGGAGTGGGAGACGGACGAGGACGGGCCGGCGCTCGGGCGGCGGCGGGTCGGCGGGGCGTCGCTCGCGCAGCTCGCGGCCGGGAACGTCGTCACCGAGTCGGCGGTACGCAGCGCGAGCCGGCGGGTCCGGCTGGCGCAGTCGCGGGTGGCGAAGACCACGGTGACGGCCTCGGCGGGGCGCTGGGAGGGGCTGCCGGGCGTGCTCGTGGTACGGGATCTGCGAGCGCTCGCGGCGGACCTGGACCGGCTGCCGCCGCGGGTCGTGCGGCCGCGGGTGGAGGCCGAGCTGGTGCGGGTCGTGGCGGTCGCCGAGGTGCGGGAGATCTGGTATTCGCCGGGGGCGCAGCGGCTCGCCGCCGTGTTCGCCGACGAGCAGGGCGCCACGGCGACGATCACGGCCACGCACCACCCGGCCGCGCCGGGCGCGCTGGACGCGATCGCGGGGACGCTGCGTGACGGCGCGGTGCGGTTCGTCAGCGGGAGCGTCCGGCGGGCCGGGGGCGGGGTCGTCGTCGAGCCGCTCGCGTTCGCCGTCGAGGGCGGGGTCGTGGTGCCCGACCTGGCCGGGGCGGGGAACGGGCCGGCGGTCGTGGGCGGTGGCCCGGCCGGCGACGCTGTCGACGGGGCGCTCGGGCTGCTCGCCGAGGTGCCGCACCGGGGGCTGACGCACCTGCCGGGGGCGTTCCGGGACCGGCTCGCGGGCGCGGCGGACGACCTCGCCCGGGAGGGCTTACCACGGGCCGCGGGGGCCGTGCTCGCGTTCCGTGACGGGCTCGGGCCCGACCCCGGTGCGGCGGCCGTCACGGCCTGGGTCGACGCCTATCTGCGGTTGCTCGTGACCGCCGAACTGCGTTGAGTGACGTGCGTGTCGGGCTCGCCGGCCCGGCCTGACGAGGCGATAGGGTAGTCCGCCGGGAAGCCGGAACCGACACAACTCCAGGAGGCGCAGCATGGCTGACTCGTTCGTGCATCTCCACGTGCACACCGAGTACTCCATGCTCGACGGGGCGGCCCGCCTCAAGGAGATGTTCGCCGAGGCCAACCGGCTCGGCATGCCCGCCGTCGCGATCACCGACCACGGGAACATGCACGGGGCCTACGACTTCTACACCAAGGCCAAGGCCGCCGGCGTCACGCCGATCCTGGGCGTCGAGGCGTACGTGGCACCCGAGTCGCGGCTCACCAAGCAGCGCATCCGCTGGGGCCGGCCCGACCAGAAGGACGACGACGTGTCCGGCTCGGGTGGGTATACGCACAAGACCATCTGGGCGCGCAACCGGACCGGCCTGCACAACCTCTTCCGGCTCAACTCGCGAGCGTCGATCGAGGGGCACTTCGTCAAGTGGCCGCGGATGGACGCCGAGATCATCGCCGAGCACGCCGAGGGCCTGATGGCCACGACCGGCTGCCCGTCGGGCGAGGTGCAGACCCGGCTGCGGCTCGACCAGTTCGACGAGGCGCTCAAGGCCGCCGCGAAGTACCAGGACATCTTCGGCAAGGAGAACTACTTCCTCGAGGTCATGGACCACGGGCTCGACATCGAGCGGCGCGTGCGCGAGGGCCTCACCGAGATCAGCAAGCGGCTCGGCATCCCGCCGGTCGTGACGAACGACTCGCACTACACGCACGAGACCCAGGCCGAGGCGCACGACGTGCTGCTCTGCGTGCAGACCGCGTCGAACGTCAACGACCCCAACCGGTTCAAGTTCGGCGGCTCGGGCTACTACCTCAAGTCGGCCGACGAGATGCGCGCCGTGGACACGTCCGACCTGTGGCAGCAGGGGTGTCGCAACACGCTGCTCGTCGCCGAGAAGGTCGACACGAGCGGCATGTTCGAGTCGCGCAACCTCATGCCCCGGTTCCCGGTGCCCGAGGGCGAGACGGAGGAGTCGTTCTTCCGGGCCGAGGTCTGGCGGGGCATGCAGCGGCGCTTCCCGAACGGCTATGACGAGGAGCACCGCCAGCAGGCCGAGTACGAGGCCGACATGATCGTGAAGATGGGCTTCCCGGCCTACTTCCTCGTCGTCTCCGACTTCATCCTGTGGGCCAAGAACGAGGGCATCGCGGTCGGGCCGGGGCGTGGCTCCGCGGCCGGCAGCCTGGTCGCCTACGCGATGGGCATCACCGACCTCGACCCCCTGCCGCACGGCCTGATCTTCGAGCGGTTCCTCAACCCCGACCGCATCTCGATGCCCGACATCGACATCGACTTCGACGAGCGCCGGCGTGGCGACGTCATCCGCTACGTGACCGAGAAGTGGGGCGATGACCGCGTCGCCCAGATCGCCACCTTCGGTACCATCAAGGCCAAGGCGGCCATCAAGGACTCGGCGCGGGTGCTCGGCTTCCCGTTCGCGGTCGGCGACCGGATCACCAAGGCCATGCCGCCCGCGGTGATGGGCAAGGACATCCCGCTCACCGGCATCTTCGACCCCAACCACCCGCGCTATTCCGAGGCGGTGGAGTTCCGCCAGCTGTATGACAGCGACCCGGACGTCAAGAAGGTCGTCGACACCGCCAAGGGCCTCGAGGGCCTCATCCGGCAGACCGGTGTGCACGCCGCCGGGGTCATCATGTCCGCCGAGCCGCTCATCGAGCACGTCCCGCTGATGCGGCGCGACGCCGACGGGGCGATCATCACGCAGTTCGACTACCCGACCTGCGAGACGCTCGGCCTGCTGAAGATGGACTTCCTCGGCCTGCGCAACCTGACGATCATCGACGACGCGGTCAAGAACATCGAGCGCAACCACAACCGCAGGGTCGACCTGCTGTCCCTGACGCTCGACGACAAGGCGGCCTACGAGCTGCTGGCCCGCGGCGACACGCTCGGTGTGTTCCAGCTCGACGGCGGCCCGATGCGGTCCCTCCTGCGGCTGATGAAGCCCGACAACTTCGAGGACATCTCGGCGGTCCTGGCGCTGTACCGGCCCGGTCCGATGGGTGCCAACAGCCACACGAACTACGCGCTGCGCAAGAACGGGCAGCAGGAGATGATCCCGATCCACCCGGAGCTGGAGGAGCCGCTCAAGGAGATCCTCGGCCCCACCTACGGGCTGATCGTGTACCAGGAGCAGGTCCAGCGCGCCGCGCAGAAGCTCGCCGGCTACACGCTCGGCCAGGCCGACCTGCTGCGCCGGGCGATGGGCAAGAAGAAGAAGGAGGTCCTGGAGAAGGAGTTCGTGCCGTTCCGCGACGGCATGCGCGGCAACGGGTATTCCGACGAGGCGATCCAGAAGCTCTGGGACGTGCTCGTGCCGTTCGCCGACTACGCCTTCAACAAGGCCCACACCGCCGGCTACGGCCTGGTGTCGTACTGGACCGCCTGGCTCAAGGCCAACTACCCGGCCGAGTACATGGCGGCCCTGCTGACCAGCGTCGGCGACGACAAGGACAAGATGGCGCTGTACCTGTCCGAGTGCCGCCGCATGGGCATCGAGGTGCTGCCGCCCGACGTCAACGAGTCGGCCGGCCCGTTCACCCCGGTCGGCAACAACATCCGCTTCGGCCTCGCCGCCGTGCGCAACGTCGGCCACAACGTCGTCGACGCGATCGTGCGCTGCCGCCGCGCCGCGCCGTACAAGGACTTCCACGACTTCCTGAGCAAGGTCGACGCCGTCGCCTGCAACAAGAAGACCGTTGAATCCCTGATCAAGGCCGGCGCGTTCGACTCGATGGACCACCCGCGCCGCGGCCTGCTGGCGATCCACGCCGACGCCATCGACGCCTACGCCGACATCAAGAAGAACGAGGCCATCGGGCAGTTCGACCTGTTCGGCGACGCGTTCGGCGCGGCCGACGAGAGCGGCGGCGCGGGCGCGGTGATGACCCAGCCGATCCCGCAGATCGAGTGGGACAAGCGCGAGCTGCTCACCTTCGAGCGGGAGATGCTCGGCCTGTACGTGTCCGACCACCCGCTGTTCGGTCTGGAGTCGGTGCTGTCGAAGGCGGCGGACACCGCGATCAGCAGCCTCTCCGAGGAGGGCGCGGTCCCCGACGGCGCGGTGATCACCCTGGCCGGCATGCTCACCGGCGTGCAGCGGCGGATCACCAAGCAGGGCAAGCCGTGGGCGTCGGCGACGCTGGAGGACCTGGGCGGCGCCGTCGAGGCGCTGTTCTTCCCCAACACGTATGAGCTGGTCGGCCAGTACATCGCCGAGGACGCGATCGTCGTGGTGAAGGGCCGGGTGGACCGGCGCGACGAGACGCCCCGGCTGATGGCGATGGACCTGTCCATCCCGGACGTGAGCACCGCCGAGGAGAACCGGCCGGTCGTGCTGTCGCTGCCGGCCAATCGGTGCACCCCGCCGCTCGTCGACCGGCTCAAGGAGATCCTGGTCAACCACCCCGGCAAGGCCGAGGTCCACGTCAAGCTGCTCAATGGCTCCCGGGCCACCCTGCTGCGCCTCGGGCCGTACCGGGTGGACAACACGACCGCGCTCAAGGGTGACCTGAAGGCGCTGCTCGGCCCCAACAGCTTCTCGTAGCCCGGCACGGTAAGGTCGGCGGGTGCACACGCACGCCCTTGCCGCCGACCTGCGCCCGCGCCGGTCACTGTGGCTGTCCCGGCGTGCCCGCTGGACCGTCGCGATCGTGCTGGCGCTGGCCGTCGTCCTCGCCGTCGGCCTGGTCGTCTACCGGCTCAACCAGCAGCCGTATGCGTTCGACCGGCTCACCCGCGTGTCGGCCGTCGGCTACGAGGCCGGCGGCCAGGGAACGACGGACGCGACCCGGGCCTACCTCGACGGCAGCCGCGCCTTCATCGGCCACCCGACCGGCGGCGGGCGCTTCGACCTGCGGGCGGTCGACGTCGAGGAGCCCGGCAAGCCGATCTGGGTCAACTCCTCGCTCACCGAGGTCGACACGTTCCGCGGCGCCCGCGGCTCGGTCGAGGTCACCAGCCGGCCCGACAAGGACGGCCTCCGCACGGTCACGCTGCTCAACGCGTCCAACGGGGTCGCGTTCGCGACGTTCGAGGTGACCGTCCGCGACGTGTGGGTGCTCGTCGGCAAATACTTTCTGCGGTATCGCGACAGCGACCACAAGCTGACGATCGCCGACGTCGGCACGGGCAAGGAGATCGCCGCCCTCGACCAGCCGGGCGGCCCGCGCAGCTGGTGGCTGGTCGACAACTGGAGCGGCCAGCAGGTCCCGACCTCGGTCGACGGGGTGCAGCTCGACGAGCCGTTCACCGTCGACCCGCACATCGTGCGGGCGACCCCCGACCGCGGCCTGGAGGTGGTCGGCCTCGCGACCGGCAAGGCGCTCTCGGCCGCGACCGGGCTGGCCGGCCCCGACGACCTGGTGTACCCCTTCGACGAGCAGGTCTTCGTGGCCGACCGCGTGAGCGGCCAGGTGCGCGCCTACGACCGCACCGCCCTCGGCAAGCCGCAGTGGAGCTGGTCGTCGCCGGAGGCCGGGTCGCGGCCGACGTTGCTCACCGTGTGCGGCGAGCGGCGGGTGTGCGTGGGGGAGGAGCACCACGTCACCGCGCTCGACATCCGCACGGGCAAGGTCGACTACCGGCTCGCCGCCGACCACGCCGGGCACCTGGTGCCGGTCGGCGACCGGGTGATGCTGCGGCAGGGCACCGGCGACGGGAAGCGCTCGTCGCTCGTCGACGCCGCCGGGAAGATCGTCACCAGCTGGCCCGGCACGCAGGCGGCCCGCCTCGACGAGGGCAGCTACCTGCTGTTCCCGCTCGAGGTGCCGGCCTCCGGGCCGTTCCCGTGGACCGGCGTCCAGGCCGGCAACGCGCGCTCCCGCCAGCTCGGCGACCTCGACGTCCGGCTCGACTCGTGCACCTGGAGCCACAAGTACGTGGCCTGTGCGGCGCCCGGCGAGTTCGTCTTCTACAAGGTGCGCACGCCGTGGTACTCAGGCCGGCTGTGAACGGGCGCGGGCCAGGCGGAACACCGCCACCCCGCCGATACCGACCCACACGACGTTGAGCACGGCCGACGGCCAGGCGCCGTTGACGGCCGAGTTCAGCGCGAGGGCGAACGCGCCGGCGATGTTCATCGCCTGGAAGGTCACGCCGTCACCGGCGACGCGCTTGGCGGAGACGAGAGCGTAGGCGGCGACCAGCGCGGCGGCGCCGGCCCAGCCGATCACGGACACGAGGAGTTGCAGGCTCACCCGAGCATGGTCGCATGCAGTTCAGCTAACGTGCGAGCGAGGATTTCTACAGTACACCTTAAGCGAGGCTCAACATGGAGCTCGACCCGCGCCGGCTCCTCGTGCTCGCCGCCATCGCCCGCCGGGGCACCCTCGCCGGGGCGGCCGCGGCGCTGCACGTGACGCCGTCGGCCGTCTCGCAGCAACTCGCCCAGCTGGAGCACGCCGTCGGCCGGCCGCTGGTCGACCGCTCGGGCCGCCGCGCCGAGCTGACCGCCGCCGGCCGGGTCCTCGCCGCGCGGGCCGAGGCGATCGAGCAGCAGCTCGCCGAGGCCGAGCGGGAGCTGGCCGCGATGGCCGGCCGGGCCGCGGGCCGGGTCCGGGTCGCCGCGTTCTCGACGGTGATCCAGCACCTGCTCATCCCGGCGATGGCCGGCCTGGCCCGGGACCACCCGGATGTCGTCTGCTCGATCACCGAGCTGGAGGGCGAGCCCGCACTGCGCGAGCTGCGGCTCGGCGGGCTCGACGTGACGATCACCGAGCGGGACGCCGGCCTCGGCCTGGAGACCCGGCGCCAGGTCTCGGTGGTGCCGCTCGCCGAGGACCCATACCGGGTCCTGGTGCCCGTCGGCTGGCCGCCGGTGAGCGGCTACGGCGACCTGGCGGAGCGGCCGTGGATCGCCGGCCCGCCGTCGTCGACCACGGGACAGGTGCTGGAGCGGCTGGCCCGGGAGCGCGGCTTCACGCCGCGGCGGGTGCACATCTGCGTCGACTACCCGGCGGTGTTCGCCCTGGTCGCGGCCGGGCACGGGGCGTCGATCGCGCCCGACCTGGCGCTGCGGGCCGTCGACCGGTCGCGGGTGCGGGTCACCGACCTGCCCGGGGCCGGGGCCCGCCGCCTCGACGCGGTCGTGACGGCGGGCCGGGCCGGTCAGCCCGCGGTGGAGGCCCTGCTGGACGCCCTCCGCGGCGTCGTGCCGACGTAGCTAGTAGATCGACATGTGGACGTGGTTGGTGTGGTCGGAGCTGGGGTCGCCGTTGCCGCTGTTGTATGCGTGCCAGCCGGCGGCCGGGGTCCAGATCTGGCGGAACCAGATCACGTACATGACGCCGAGCGCGGTGGCGTTGCGCACCAGCCAGGTGGCCAGCTGCGTGCCGTACTCCTTCGACGCGCCGGTCGCCACCCCGCCGAAGCCGCTCGTGTCGGCCGCGAAGTCGCACGCCCGGCCCTTCGGGTGCTCGTACGGCTCGCCCGGCGGTCGCCAGCACGACACGAACCGCTTGAACCCGGCCTTCTGCACCTGCTGCAGCGCGTGCAGCGTGCGCGGGGTCAGGCAGCCCGTCGTGGTCGGGTCGTCGGTGCTGCACGACTCGGCCGGCCACGACCCGTCGGCCCGGCGCGGCGCCGGCTCGGCGTTCATCGCCGGCGCGTTGCCGCTCGTGGTGGTCGCCGTGTCGAGGCCCTTCTGCGCCGCCTTGTTCTGCGCGGCCGTGAGCGCCTGCTCGACCTCGGTCTTCTGCTTCGCCATCACCGCGAGCTGCGCCTGCTGCTTGCTCACCTCGGCATCGATGGTGGCCTTGGTACCGCCGAGCTGTGCCCGCAGCGACGACAGCTCCTTGAGCTGCTGGGCGTGCTGCCGCGCGATGACCTCCAGGATGCTCACCTTGTCGGCGAAGATCCCCGGGTTGGCGCTGTCCAGCAGCGAGGACGCGCTGCGCAGCCCGCCCCCGTTCTGGTACGCGGCGACGGTGATGGACTGCGTCTCGTCGCGCAGCTTGTTGTACCGCGGTTCCAGCTCCGCCTGCTGGGCCGAGAGCCCGGCCTGGCGCTGCTGGGACGCGGTGAGTGCGTTCTGCGCGTCGATGTACGCCCGGTTCGCCGAGTCGAGCTTCTGCATGAGCTCGGCGGTGCCGCCCTCGTCGCCGGGCGTCGGCGCGGCGGAGGCGGCGGTCGGTGTCAGCAGGATCGCCAGCGCGCACACGGCAGCGACGATCCACGGAGGTTTGGCCATACTGTTCCCTCCATCGGCCGCCTACCGGGTTAGCTGACGGATTCGGAACGGAACAGTCGCCCCTACCGCGCTCGGTGCGCGCGGATTCACCCCAAACAGGACACGATGGGTCCCCGGCTCGCGCATGCGACTCGGCGGCAGCCCCGCCGGTCTGCGGAGCCCTCCGGAGCGTATTCACCCGGGATTTCACCCGTCGCACCGGCTGTCCGGATTTGCCGGTTGGCCGATCGCCGCCCGTCGCCCGCCGGGTCCGAACCGCGCAGCTCGGCACGACGGCCGGTGGGGCGGGTTGGAGGCTGCCGGGTGGGTTCCATGATCGAGGGCGACTTCCGGCTGTCCCCGGGCAGCCAAATCCTTCCCTTGATCATGGAGCGCGGCCGAATCCACAGACGTTGGTCGATCTACCCGCATGTTGATCTCGGATTTCGAGGGTAGATCGACCAACGTCTGTGCTCGTGCCGGGCGGCGCTGAGCGGGGCCGCGCTGGGCCACGCTGGGCGGGGTCGCGCTGGGCGGGGCCGCGCTGGGCGCGCGAGCGCTGAGTGGGGCGGTGCTGGGTGGGCGTGGGCGGGTGGGTCAGCGGGCCGCCGTGTACAGGGCCGCCGTCGTGGCCTGCTCGTCCAGCGCCGCACGGACCGTCAGGCGCTCCAGGTCGGCGAGGAAGCCGAGCGGGCCGCGGCGGCCCAGGAAGCCGTGCTCGACGCACAGCATCAGCTCGGCCGTGTCGCCCAGGTCCATGAGGAACAGGAAGAAGTTGGCGTGCATCGGCCGGCGGTCGATCACCGGCGAGCGCAGCTTCGTCGCCGGCAGGGCCGCTTGAATCCGCTCGGCCAGTTCGGCGGCCGGCAGGGCCGCGTGCATCGCCGAACGGTCGGCGAGGGTGTAGCGGGTGTCGTTGAAGAAGCAGTAGCCGTCCGGCGTGATGCCGCGGCGCGCCGCCACGTCGGTGAACATCGCGTCGAGGTCCCGCGGGTCGTACTCGCAGTGCGCGTACGCCGTCAGCGCCGCGTCCGCCGACCGGCGCAGCAGCCGCTCGACCGTCTCGTCGCGGTGGCGCTCGGGGTCGCAGTCCAGGCGGAAGAGCGCGTTCTGGTTGAAGGCGGCCACCACGCCCCGGCTCGCCGGCCGGAACCGGGTCGACACGATCGTGCGCAGGGCGCCCTCCTGCTCGCCGGTGTACGCGGCCAGCCCCAGCGTGCTCGCCCCGAGCAGCACGGTCGCCGGCGGCACGCCGTGGCGGGCGGCGAGGTCGTTGACGGCCAGGGCCAGCGCCGGCGACTGGATCAGGCCCCAGTCGAGGTTCGGCGGGCGGCCGTCGCGGATGCTCCCGATCATGCTGGGCGGGATGGTCGCGAGGTGTTTCTCCCAGTACTGCAGCGCCTTCGCCGCGCGGCGCTGCCCGACGGGCGACCGCTCGTACTCCCCGCGTTCGAGGGGCTGCTGGCCCGGCTCGACGACGACCGGCGGGTCGGCCAGCAGGTTGGCCAGGTCGCCGCGGACGATGCTGAAGCTCCAGCCGTCGACGGCCATGTGGCTGGCCGCGAGCAGGACCGTCTGCGGCGCGCCGTCGCGCACCAGCACGGCGACCCGCAGGGGCAGGTCGGCGGCCAGGTCGAACCGCCCGGCGCGCAGGACCTCGCCAAGCTCGGCGGAGGCCTCGGCCAGGCCGCGGTCGCCGAGCTCGTGGACCCGGAGCGGGATCTCGCCCGCGCCGACGACGCGCTGGACGGGCCCGTCGTCGTACACGGTGTGCAGCGAGTCGTGCCGCTCGACGAGCGTCCGGAGCGCGGCGAGCACGGCCGGCAGGTCGCGCCCGGGCGGGACGGGGACCTCGACGAGCAGGTTGAGGGTGGTGTCGTCGGGCGGGAGCCAGCGCAGGACGTTCCAGATGGCGAGCTGGCCCCAGATGAGCGGCCCCTCGGCGGCGCGGCCGGTCCGGAACGGGACGGTGACGGGGTAGGTCGTGGTCATTGCCTGCACCTTCCCGAGGCGGTGGCGGGGCTTTCGACGCACAGGTTACGCATAGAAGTTCGAGTCTTTCAATGCGTTGTTGAAATCATGAGCGATAGCGTTCGGAAATTGCCGTTTGGGTAAGGGACGACGGACAGTGGCGGAGTTCGATAGGTTGG
The DNA here is from genome assembly GCF_014647515.1 of Dactylosporangium sucinum. Lineage (GTDB taxonomy): Bacteria > Actinomycetota > Actinomycetes > Mycobacteriales > Micromonosporaceae > Dactylosporangium > Dactylosporangium sucinum. The sequence continues at coordinate 220,226 of NZ_BMPI01000003.1, forward strand.
TCCCATGTGGCGGATCACCGTGGCGAACACGTGCATCGCTTCCGGCAGCTGCGTCGGCATCGCGCCCGAGCGGTTCGAGCTCGACGACGTCGCGGGCCGCGCCCACCCGCTGACCACGGACGTCGACCCCGACGAGGCCGTCCTCGACGCCGTCGCGTCGTGCCCGATGGAGGCCATCTCGGTGGTCGACCTGGCGACCGGCGAACCGGTCGAGGTCTGACCCGCAGCAAAGACCGGCAACGGCCGGCAACGGCCGGCAACGGCCGTCGGGCTACTGTCCGTCCCGGTACGCGGCCAGCAGCGCGTCCGCGGCCTGGCCCGGCGTCAGCGTGCCGGCCCGCACCTGCTCCTCGACCTGCGGCGCCAGCGCCCGCACGGCCGCGTTCGTGCGCAAGCCGTCCAGCAGCGTGTCGCGGGCCGTCGACCAGATCCACTCGACCTGCTGGCGTTCCCGCCGCCGGGCCAGCCCGCCGTCGCGCTCAAGGTGCTCCCGATGCGCCGTGAGCTGCGCCCACAGCTCCGGCAGGCCACCGCCCGTGAGGCCGCTGCACGTCACGACCGGCGTCGACCAGTCGGTGCCGGCGCCGCCCGGGCGCAGCAGGCGCAGGGCGCCGGACAGCTCGCGCGCCGCCTTCCTGGCGTCGGCCTCGTGCGGGCCGTCCGCCTTGTTGACCGCGATCACGTCGGCCAGCTCCAGCACGCCCTTCTTGATCCCCTGCAGCTGGTCGCCGGTGCGGGCCAGCGCCAGCAGCAGGAACGAGTCGACCATGTCCGCCACCGCGGTCTCCGACTGGCCGACGCCGACCGTCTCGACCAGGACCACGTCGTAGCCGGCCGCCTCGACCACCACCATCGCCTCGCGGGTGGCCCGCGCGACGCCGCCCAGCGTGCCGGAGGTGGGCGACGGGCGCACGAACGCCGCCGGGTCGACGGCCAGGCGGGTCATGCGCGTCTTGTCGCCGAGGATGCTGCCGCCCGTGCGGGTCGACGACGGGTCGACGGCCAGCACCGCGACCCGGTGGCCGTCGGCGGTCAGCAAGCTGCCCAATGCGTCGATGAACGTCGACTTCCCCACGCCCGGCACGCCGGTCACGCCGACCCGGCGGGCCCGGCCGGCGTGCGGGGTCAGGGCGACCAGCAGCTCCTGCCCGAGCGCGCGGTGATCGGCCCGGGTGGACTCGACCAGCGTGATCGCCCGGGCGATCCAGGCGCGCTCGCCGGCCAGGACACCGTCGACGTACGAGGTCAGTGGCGCAGGCGCGATCGCAGCTCTCCCAACAGGTCCAGCGCCGCGTCGGCGATCACGGTGCCCGGGCCGAAGATCGCCGCGGCGCCGGCGGCGCGCAGCTCGTCGTAGTCCTGCGGCGGGATCACGCCGCCGACGATGACCATGATGTCGTCCCGGCCCAGGGCCTCCAGCTCCGACCGCAGCGCCGGCACCAGGGTGAGATGCCCCGCGGCGAGGGAGTTGACGCCCACGACGTGCACGTCGGCCTCGACCGCCTGCCGGGCCACCTCGGCCGGCGTCTGGAACAGCGGGCCCACGTCGACGTCGAAGCCGAGGTCGGCGAAGGCGGTCGCCACCACCTTCTGGCCGCGGTCGTGCCCGTCCTGGCCCATCTTGGCCACCAGGATGCGCGGGCGGCGCCCCTCGGCCTCGGCGAACTCGGCCGTGGCCGTGCGCACCCGCTCGATGTTGCTCACGTCGCCGGCCTCGTCGCGGTACACGCCGGAAATCGTACGGATCTGCGCCGTGTGCCGCCCGAAGACCTCCTCCAGGGCGAGGGAGATCTCGCCGACCGTCGCGTGCGCGCGGGCCGCGGCCACGGACAGCTCCAGCAGGTTGCCGCCCCGCGAGGCGCCGTCGCGCAGCGCCGCCAGGGCGGCGGCACACGCGGCAGCGTCCCGGTCGGCGCGCAGCTGCGCCAGGCGCGCGATCTGCTGGGCGCGCACCGCGGAGTTGTCGACCTTGAGCACCTCGATCGGCTCGTCGGCATCGGGGCGGTACTTGTTGACACCGATCACCGGCTGTCGACCGGAGTCGATGCGGGCCTGCGTGCGGGCGGCCGCCTCCTCGATGCGCAGCTTCGGGATGCCCTCGTCGATGGCCCGCGCCATGCCGCCGGCCCGCTCGACCTCCTCGATGTGCGCCCACGCCCGGGCGGCGAGGTCGTGCGTGAGCCGCTCGACGTACGCGCTGCCGCCCCACGGGTCGATCACCCGCGTGGTGCCCGACTCCTGCTGCAGCAGCAGCTGCGTGTTGCGGGCGATGCGGGCCGAGAAGTCGGTCGGCAGCGCGAGCGCCTCGTCGAGCGCGTTGGTGTGCAGCGACTGGGTGTGCCCCTGGGTCGCGGCCATCGCCTCGACGCACGTGCGCACGACGTTGTTGAACACGTCCTGCGCCGTGAGCGACCAGCCCGACGTCTGGCAGTGCGTGCGCAGGCTCAGCGACTTCGGGTTCTTGGCGCCGAACTCGCGCACCAGCCGGGCCCACAGCAGCCGGCCGGCGCGCAGCTTGGCGACCTCCATGAAGAAGTTCATGCCGATGGCCCAGAAGAACGACAGCCGCGGCGCGAACACGTCCACGTCGAGGCCCGCGTCCCGCCCGGCGCGCAGGTACTCCACGCCGTCCGCGAGCGTGTACGCGAGCTCCAGGTCGGCGGTCGCCCCGGCCTCCTGGATGTGGTAGCCGGAGATCGAGATGGAGTTGAACTTCGGCATGTGCCGGGAGGTGTACGCGAAGATGTCGCTGATGATCCGCATGGAGGGCGCGGGCGGGTAGATGTAGGTGTTGCGGACCATGAACTCTTTGAGGATGTCGTTCTGGATGGTCCCGGACAGCTGCTCCGGCGCGACGCCCTGCTCCTCGGCGGCGACGATGTACAGCGCGAGCACCGGCAGCACCGCGCCGTTCATCGTCATCGAGACGCTCATGCGGTCGAGCGGGATGCCCTCGAACAGCTGCCGCATGTCCAGGATCGAGTCGATCGCCACGCCGGCCATCCCGACGTCGCCGGCCACGCGCGGGTGGTCCGAGTCGTAGCCGCGGTGGGTGGCCAGGTCGAACGCGACCGACAGGCCCTTCTGGCCGGCGGCCAGGTTGCGCCGGTAGAAGGCGTTGGACTCCTCGGCGGTCGAGAAGCCGGCATACTGCCGCACCGTCCACGGCTGCGTCGTGTACATGGTCGGATAGGGGCCGCGCACGTACGGCGGGATGCCCGGCAGGCCGCGCAGGAACTCGACGCCGTCGAGGTCCGCGGCGGTGTAGACGGGCTTGACGTCGATGCCTTCGGGGGTGTGCCAGGCGTCCTGCTGGGGAAGGCCGGCACTCTCGTCGACGCGGGGCGTGCCGAGGGCAACCTCGGAGAAGTCGGGGATCACGGCGCCGTCACTCCCAGGTCTTGATGCGTCTGCCGCAGCACGTCCAGTGCGTCGCAGCCGGCGAAGAGATACGCGTCCACACCGTCGAAGGCGGCCGGCGGCCCGGCGAGCCACACCTTCGCGACCCCCTGCCGTTTGAGCTGTCCCGCCACCGCGGCGGCCTCGTCGGCGTAGGAACGGTCGGAGCCGCAGATGCAGGCGACGCCGTCCGTGACGCCCTCCGGTCCACTGTGGACGGTGCGGATGCCGCCGGCCGCGAACAGGTTGGCGGCGAACGACGCGCGGGCCGAGTGCGCCGCCGCCGGGCCGAGCGTCACCAGGGGCACCGTCGGCGTGCCCGCCGCCTCGGCCGCGTCCCGCAGCAGTTCGAAACCCTGCCCGTACCACCGGCGCGGCAGGCCACCCGTGGGAGGCGGCGGGGCGGGGGCGCGCTGCGGCCGGCGCTCCTCCAGGCTCGGGAACTCCGACACGCCGGTGATCGGGTCGCGCCGGTGCGCGATGTTGTCCGCCCGCCGCTGCCAGGTCGCCTCGATCCGGTCGGCGACGAGCCCGCTGCCGAGCGCGGCGGCCATCCCGCCGGCCCGCTCGACCTCGGTGAACACGTCCCAGGCGGCGTGCGCGAGCGCGTCGGTGAGCGACTCGGCGAACCACGAGCCGCCGGCCGGGTCGAGCACCCGGCCGACCCCGGCCTCCTCGATGAGCAGCGACTGCGTGTTGCGCGCGATCCGCCGGGCGAACCCGTCGGGCAGCCCGAGCCGCGCGTCGAACGGCTGCACGGTGACCGCGGCCGCGCCGCCGACCCCGGCGCCGAAGCACGCGAGCGTCGTGCGCAGCATGTTCACCCACGGGTCGCGGGCGGTCATCATCGCGTCGCTGGTGACCGCGTGCTGCAGCTGCGCGCCGAGGTGCGGCACGTCGCAGACCTGCGCGATCCGGGCCCAGATCCGCCGGGCGGCCCGCAGCTTCGCGATGGTCGCGAACTGGTCGGCGGTCGCCGCATAGCGGAACTCCAGGCGGCGCAGCGCCATGCCGGTGCTCAGCCCGGCGTCCACCAGCGCCCGCAGGTACGCCAGGCCGGTCGCGGCGGCGAACCCGAGCTCCTCCGCGTCGCTCGCGCCGGCGTCGTGGTACACCGTGGCGTCCACGGTCGCGATCCGCAGGTCGCTGTGCTTGCCGCTCAGGCGGCGCAGCAGGTCGAGGTCGGCCGGCTCGCCGGTCCGCGCCTGCCAGCCGAGCGGGTCGGCGCCGAAGCCGCCGAGCTTGTCCTCGCCGGGCAGGGCCAGGAACGCGTCCGCCGCGGCCTCGGTGTCGGGGCCGTTGTCGAGGACGACCGGCGCCAGGTCGAGGTACACGCCGTCGAGGACCTCGGCCAGGTCGCCGGGCGCGATGCCGGCCAGCCAGATCGAGGTGACGCCGTTCTCCAGGTCGGTGAGGATCGCCTCGCGGGTCGCCTTGGCGTCGGGGTCGGCGTGCCGCTGGCGCACGTCCCAGCCGGCGGTGTCGCTCGCGCCCCGGATGAACGGTTGCGCCCCGGGCAGCCCCGCGGCGGGCGTCGCGTCGTCGGCCGTATACAGCGGCGCGCTCGCGACCCCGCTGTAGTCCACGGTCGACAGCAGCTCCCGGACGGGCCGGTCCTCCGTGACGCCCGACTTGCGCAGCACGCCCAGCGCGAGCCGCTCCCACTCGGCGTAGTCGGCGGTCTCGTCGCTCATGGGCGAATGCTAAATGCGTGCGCGGGCCAACTCATGGGCGTTGTGACAACCTCCACCCCCCGAATATCCCACTACCGCACCGGTCCCGCCGACCCCTATCGCCCCCCGAGCCTCAGTGCGGGTACGCGCGTGGTACGCGTGATGTCACCGTCCGGCGACGAGCACGCTGCGCCTGTCCCGCAGCGCCGCGAAGAGGAGCGGCTCGGCGAGGTGCATCGGTCCTTCTCGTGTATCGGTCTTCCTCGGGTGACAGGAGTTGTCAGGGGTGGGTGCCAGGATGCTCGCATGTGGTGGAACGAGTTCGTCGCGGTGGAGCCGGACCTCGCCGCGCGCGTGGAGGCCCGGTTCAAGGCCGCCCGGCACAGCACGATGGCGACCCTGCGGCGCGACGGCTCGCCGCGCATCAGCGGCACCGAGGTGGAGTTCGGCGAGGAGGGCCTGATCCTGGGCAGCATGTCCGGCTCACTGAAGGCCGTCGACCTGCGCCGCGACCCGAGGGTAGCGCTGCACAGCCCGAGCGTCGACCCGGACGACGACGCCCCCGCCACCTGGCCGGGGGACGCCAAGGTGGCCGGCACGGCCCAGGAGCTGGCTTCCTCGGAGGACGGCTCGCACCGTTTCCGGGTGGACGTGACCGAGGTCGTGCTCACCTACGTGGCCCCGTCGGCCGACCACCTGGTCGTGGAGAGCTGGCACCCGGACCGCGGCCGCGAGACCCGCACCCGCAAGTAACGTCGGACGGGTGGACGCTGACGAGTACATCCGCGGCCTGGCGGCGCAGTCCCTGGCCTGGGACGACGCGGTGGGCTGGTGGGACGACCTGTATGTCGCCGCCGGCGCGGGCCTGACGGCCATCCCGTGGGACCGCGGCGGCCCGCACCGCCTGCTTTCGGCGTGGGCCGCGGAGCGCGGCCTGGTCCCGCCTTCCGGGTCGCAGCCGCCGGCCGGCGAGGACTCGGCACCGGCGGCTGCGCCGGCGGAGGCTGCGAGCCGTGGCCGGGCCGTCGTGGTCGGGTGCGGGCTGGGGGCCGACGCCGAGTTCCTGGCCGGCCTCGGCTGGGCGACGACCGCGTTCGACGTGTCGCCGGAGGCCGTGCGCCAGGCGGGGGCGCGCGTCCCGGGGTCGCGGGTCGAGTATCGGGTCGCGGACCTGTTCGCGCTGCCGGAGGGCTTCGTGGGCGCCTTCGACCTGGTGCTGGAGAGCATGACCGTGCAGGCCCTGCCCCGCTCGCTGCGGGAGCGGGCGATCGCGGCCGTACGGTCGCTGGTCGCCCCGGGCGGCACCCTCCTGGTCATCGCCTTCGCGGCCGAGCCGCCCGACCCGGCGGCGACCGACGCAGAGCGCGACCGCCGCCCGGAGAACGGCCCGGCCGCGGGGAGCGAGCCGGCTGCGGAGGGCGGCCCCAGCGCGGGGAGCGGGCCAGGTGCGGAGGGCGAGCCAGGCGCGGGGAGTGGCCCGGGCGTGGGGAGCGAGCCGGGGCCGCCGTGGCCGCTCACGCAGGGCGACGTTGCGTCCTTTGCCGCCGGCGGGCTGGTGGTGCGGCGCATCGAGCGGCTCGACCTCGACGGTATGGCTCGGTGGCGGGCCGAGTTCGTCCGGGCTGTTTCATGATCGCGAAGGGTTTTCGCACCCGGGGGTCATGAGCGGCTCAGCGGGTCACGATCTCGGTGATCAGACCGTAGGACAGCGCGTCCTCGGCCGACAGGACCCGGCCCGACTGGAGGTCGTCCTCGACCCTGGAGCGCGGGTGGTCCGTCGCCGCCGCGATGCGCAGCACCAGGTCCTCCAGGTCGCGCAGGTAGCGGCCGGCCTCGGCCACCACCTGGTCGGCCGTGCCGCCGGGGCTGGTGACCTGCGGCTCGGCCAGGCGGAAGCGTGCGTGCGGGAACGCCGCGCGCTTCGTGGCCGCGCAGAAGACGCCCAGGGCCGCCGCGCCCACCTGGCCGATCGCCGTCGCGTGGACCGGGGCGTGGACCGCGTCCAGGGCGTCGACCAGGGTCCAGGCCGCCGACAGGGGGCCCTGGTCGGCGCTCATGTGCAGGGTGATCGGGTCGGCCGACATCGCGTCCAGGGCGAGCAGCGTCGCGGCGGCGCGGGCGGCCGTGTCCGGGTCCAGGTCGCGGACGAACAGCATCCGGCGGCCGAAGAGCTGCTCGTCCAGCCACGGCGCGTGGGCGCCCGGCTGGGGGAACGGCGGCAGCGGGTCGTCGTCCGGGCGCCGGTCGGGGTGGTAGCGAAGACGCGCCATGCCACCGAACATAGGCCAACCCACCGCCCCGCACAGCCCACGCAAGGCCCGTTCCGCTGCGGGCGTAAGACCCAGCACGGCCCGTGCGAACAATGGCGCACGGCCCCGCGCGGCCCGTGCGAGCAATGGCGCACGGCCCCGCACAGCCCGTGCGAGCAAGGGTGCAACGGCAGATTCGGCAAACCGGCCGGGGCTGAAACCTTTGCCTGGCAGCATGCGGGTTGGAACGGCACCGGTCCGCGGTGCCCGCAACACCGTCCGGGAGTTTGCCATGACGGACGCTCTGACGCAGTCCGAGTCAGCCGCACCGAGCGAGTCCGGGCTCGACGACCAGGATCTCGTCGAGATCGTCAACGAGGTGTGGAACGCGTACCTGCAGCAGCCGGATGCCGAACGGGTCGACGAGGCCGGCTCGCTCGGGCCGCGCACGATCACCGCCGCGGTCTCGATCACCGGCGCCTGGGAGGGGCACGTCCGCGTGCTCGTGCCCCCGTCGGCGGCCGGCGACATCACCGCCATCATGCTCGCCATGGAGCCCGGCGAGGTGACCGACCAGGACGTCACCGACGCCATGGGGGAGCTCGTCAACGTGGTCGGCGGCAACATCAAGAACCGCGGCGCGCAGCCGGCCAAGCTCGGCCTGCCCGTCGTGGCGACCGGCAAGATGCTGTTCCCGGCGACCCGGGAGACGCACCGGCTCACCGTGTCGTGGCAGGGTACGACGCCGATCGCGTTCAGCGTGCTGCACGTGGACCCGGACCGCCCGGTGATCGTCGCCCCCAAGACTGTCCGCTGAGCTGAGGCCTGTTTCATCACTGGGGCCGGGCTGCGGCGGGCAGTGATGAAACAGGCCTTAAAGATCTTTCGGGATTTGAGTGATGGCATCAGAGGTGTAGGCCGGTATGGGCCAGGAAGTTGAAGCACAGGTCGTAACTGCTGCCGATGCGGTGCAGTCCGGTGTGTGCGGCGGTGTCGGCTTCGTCGATGTGTTCGGGGCAGAGGTTGGCCAGTTCGGTGGCTTTGAGGTTGCCCCAGACCAGTTCGATCGGGTTGAGGTCGTGGGCGTAGCCGGGCAGTTGTTCCACCACCAGCCAGTGTTGTTGGGTGGCCAGCCACTGCTTCATGTCCTTGGAGCGGTGCGCGGACAGCCCGTCCCAGATCAGCGTGACCGGTCCGCGCAGGTGCCGGCGCAGTTCGGTGAGGAACGCGATGAGGCTGTCGGTGTTGTAGCTGCCCGGCTTCGTTTGGAACACCAGCTTGGCCCGGCTGCGGTCGGGCCGGTAGGCCAGTACGCCGGCCATGGACATACGGGTCCAGGAGAACCGGTGCCGCAACACGGGTGTCTGCCCGCGCGGCGCCCAGGTGCCCCGGACTACGGGCAGGAGCGAGAATCCGCTCTCGTCGGCGAAGCAGACCCAGGCGCCGCGGCGGCGAGCCCCCTTTTGATCCTCGGCCAGTCCCGCTTGGCCCATGCCTCGATCGCCGCGTCGTCGCGTTCCACGGCCCGCCGGGCCGGCCGCTGCCGGGTCCAGCCCAGGCGCTGGCGCAGGATCAGCCAGGTCTGCGACAGCGTGTACCGCACCCCGGTCATCCGCTCGATCACCTCAGCGACCCGGGCCAGGGTCCACAGATCCGTGCTGAACCCGTTGGCTTTCGGCCCGGCTAGCAGCGCCGTCTCGACCTCGGCCAGTTGTTCGTCGGACAGCCGCGGGGTGCGGCCCAGCCGGTCCACGCCGACCAGGGCCTCCCGGCCACCGGTCTGCCACGCCCGATGCCACCGCGACGCGGTCTGCGCCGACACCCCCAACTCGGCGACTACATCCACCTGCCGCCGCCCAGCCTCGAACAGCTCCACCGCCCGCATCCGCCGCTCCCGCAACGCATCCACGTCACGACCGGGATCACGACGCAGGCTCCTCGACCGCACAACTGCAGGCATGACCATGATTGTCGTACCCACCAACGGCATCGACCCGCAGCGACTCACCCGAATGTTGAAAGATCTTTAGAACGAGCGCAGCTGGCGGACCAGCGCCGCCTCGACCCGCTCCGCGGGGCCCGGCGTGCCGTAGTAGTGGCCCTGGCCGAGCCGGCAGCCGGCGGAGCGGACCAGCCGCAGGTGCTGCTCCGCCTCCAGCCCGTGGGCGACCACGGTCACGTTGAGCCGCTGGCCGAGCTTCACGACGACGTCGATGATCGGCGCGATCCCGCCGCCGCCCGGCGCCGGCGTGAACAGCGAGCGGTCGACCTTCAGCAGGTCGGCGGGGAGCCGGCGCAGGTGGGCCAGGGACGTCGCCCCGGTGCCGAAGCCGTCCAGGGCGGTGCGCACGCCGATCGCCCGTACCGTGGACAGCGGCTGCGCCAAGCGGTCCAGATCCGTGCCGAACTCGCGCTCGGCCAGCTCGATGACCAGGTCACCGGGCTCCACCTGGTGACTGTCCAGGGCCAGGCTCAGCCGTTCGGCGAAGCCGGGGGCCGTGAGGTCGTCGCAGCCCACGTTGACGCTCATCCACAGGCGGTACCCCTCATGCTGCCAGAGCGACAGCTGACGGCAGGCCCGGTTCAGCACCCACTCGTCCACCTGCGCCGTCACGCCCAGCTCCCGCGCGACGGCGAGCGTCTCCCGCGGCGGGATCGTGCCGAGCCGCGGGTGCCGCCAGCGCAGCAGCGCCTCCACGCCGACCGGGTGGCCCTCGACCAGGTCGTACACGGGGTGGAACGCGAGGTCGAACTCGCCCCGCTCGGCGGCCTGCGGCAGCTGCTGCTCCAGCGTGGCCCGCCGGACGTAGGCCGCCTCGGCCGCCTCGTCGTGCCACTCGATGCGGCCGCGCCCGGCCCGCTTCGCCCGGCGCAGGGCCAGCCCGGCGCGGCGCACCGACTCCTCGGGGCCGCCGCCGACCGGGGCGAGGCCGATCCCGGCGGACAGCTGGACGACGGTGCCCGGGTCGTACGGCTCGGACAGCCCGCTCAGGAGCCGCGTCGCGAGCGTGTGCGCGTGCACCCTGTCGACCCGGGTGAACACCGCGAACTCGTCGCCGTCGATGCGCGCGGCGACGTCGCCGCCGCCGATCATCGACCGGATGCGGGCCGCGACCTCGGCCAGCAGCGCGTCGCCGACGTCGGGGCCGTGCAGGTCGTTGACGCCGGCGAAGCCGTCGAGGCCGATCGTCACCAGGTACCCGGTGCCGGCGGTCAGCTCCCGCAGCAGCACGGCGCGGTTGGCCAGGCCGGTGAGCGGGTCGGCGCGGGTGGTGCGCTGCAGGCTGGCCTCCAGCTCGTGCCGCTCGCCGACGTCCCGCAGGTGCACGACCAGGCCCGCGACCTCGGGCTTCGCGCGCAGGTCGGTGACCGTAAACTCGACGTGCCGCCACGCCCCGAACCCGTCGTGGAAGCGTGCCCGGCAGGGTTCGGATGCGACGGTGCCGAGGTGCCGGCGCACCCCCACGGCGTCCTCGGCATGGACCAGCCGGACGAACGGCTTCCCCTCGACCTCCCGCTCGGACAGCCCGAACTGCCGGGCCGCGGCCGGCGACTGCCAGCGCACCGACAGGTCCGCGTCCAGCACCAGGATCACGTCGGTGGAGCCGGCGACGAGCGACCGGAACGAGGCGGCCTGCGCGTCGAGCTGACCGCTGAACCGCCGTACCGTGGCCGCTTCCAGCACCTCCCGGAGCACCACCGCGAGCACGGCGACGGCGCCGATCGCCATCGCCTCCGTGCCGATCCGTCCCCGGCTGAAGAGCGCGTACAGCACCGCCGCGCCCCCGGCGAGCACCGGCGCGACGAGCAGCGGGTCCCCGATGAGCGTGCCGTCGGCGACCGCGCCGGCGGGCGCCGTCTCCCGGCGGGCGGTGGACAGCGACCGGCCGGCGCCCGCCCACACGAGCACCGACCCGGCCACGAGCAGGCCGCCCGCGGCGAGCAGCCACGCGTCGCGCTGCCCGGCGTCGTCCGGCAGCAGCGGCAGCACGGCCAGGCCGAGCACGAGCAGCGCCACGCCGCCGGCGGCGGTGACGGCGGCCCACCGCGGATAGGGCGCCCGCACGCCGCTGACCACCGCGACCGTGACGCCGATGACGGCGAGCAGGCAGGTGAGGAAGACGGCGCCGCTGGGCCCGCCGTCGAGCTCCAGCACGAGGACGAGGAGGGTGAGGTACTTCCACAACGCCACACAGACCCCGTCGAGCCCCCGGCGGGCGGCCCCGCCGACCCCGCCGCCGGTGACGCCGGGCAGCAGGAGCAGCCCGCCGACGAGCGCGGCTCCGGCCGCCGGCCCGGCGTACGCGAGCACCACCGCGGCGGCGGCCCCGTGCCCCTCCGGCGCGGTCGCGCACACCGCGGCGCCGACCAGCCCCGCGCCGAGCGCCACGATCCCGCCGGTGACCCGGGCCGGCCGCCCGCCCCGCCGCGCCTCGACGGCCAGCCGGAACAGCCAGCACCCGTGCAGTGCCGCGGCGACGGCGGCCCCGAGCACGACGGCGGTGGCCGCGTCGAGCCCGGCGAGCGGCCCGCCGAGCAGCACGACCGCCGCGGCGGCGAGGGTGACGGGGGCGGACGCCGGCAGCCGGCGCCCGCGTGACCGGTGTGCGCCGCCGACTCCCGGTGCCATGGTGGGGTCCGTCCGCTCGCTGGGTCAGGGGGATGCCTAGCTGACCCGGTAACGACACCCCCGCGTCACGGTGACGGAGCGCTCAACGTTGTTCCCCCGAAAGAGCGAAAAGTGGGCGGGGCAGCCCAGGGGGTGGCTGCCCCGCCCGTGTTCCCGCCCGGGAACGTCTAGCGGCTCGGTGCCGGCTCCTCCGCCGGCTGCTCGGCCGGCTTCGCGAGGTCGAGCGTCGTGCGCAGCGCCGTCGGGCGCATGAGCAGGGCCGCGATCACGCCGACCACGGCGATCGCCGCCGAGATCAGGAAGATGTGGCCGGTCGCGTCGCCGTACGCGGCGCGGACGATGTGCTGCATCGCCTCGGGGAGGGCGTTGAGGTTGAGGTTGCTCGTCTCGCCGCCGCCCGCCGTGGGCTGCACGCCGGCCTGGGCCAGGGCGTGCGTGATGTTGTCGGTGACCCGGCGGGCCAGGACGGCGCCGAGGACCGACACGCCGATCGTGCCGCCCAGCGAGCGGAAGAACGCGATCGTCGAGCTGGCCGCGCCGATGTCCTTGAGCCGCACCGTGTTCTGCACGGCGAGCACCAGGTTCTGCATCGACGAGCCGACGCCGACGCCGACCAGCAGCATGCCGAAGCCGACGAAGTACAGCGACGTCGCGTGGTCGATCGTCGACAGCACGGCGAACCCGGCGACGAGCACGATCGTGCCGCCCACGATGTACGGCTTGATCCGCCCGGTCCTCGTGATCAGGCGCCCGACGATGATCGACGAGGCCAGCACGCCCGCCATCATCGGGATGGTCAGCAGGCCCGCCTCGGTGGGCGAGTAGCCGCGGCCGATCTGGAAGTACTGGCCGAGGAACACCGCGCCGCCGAACATCGCCATGCCGACCGCGAGGCTCGCCACGATCGACAGGGCCGTGGTGCGCTCGGCGAGGATCGGCAGCGGCACCACCGGCTCGGCGGCCCGCGACTCGACCCACACGGCCAGCGCGAGCAGCACCACCCCGGCGCCGGCCATGGCCGCGGTCTGCCAGGACAGCCAGGCGAACGAGCCGTCGACGAACGAGACCCAGATGAGCAGCACGCTGACGCCGGCGGCGATGAGCGAGGCGCCCAGGTAGTCGATCTTCACGTTGTCCCGGCGGAGCGTGGTGACGTGCAGGGTCTTCTGCAGCACGATCAGCGCGATGACCGCGACCGGCACGCCGACGAAGAAGCACCAGCGCCAGCCGAGCCACGACGTGTCGACGATGAGGCCGCCGAGCAGCGGGCCACCGACGGTCGCGACCGCCATGACGCCGCCGAGATAGCCGTTGTACCGCCCCCGCTCCCGCGGCGGGATCATGGCCGCGATCACGACCTGGACCAGCGCCTGCAGGCCGCCGACGCCGATGCCCTGGAACGCGCGGGCGGCGATGAGCTCGCCGGCGTTCTGCGACAGGCCGCTCAGCATCGAGCCGACGACGAAGATGACGATCGAGACCTGGACGAGCAGCTTCTTGTTGTAGAGGTCGGCGAGCTTGCCCCAGATCGGGGTCGACGCCGTCGCGGTGAGCAGGGTGGCGGTGACCACCCAGGTGTACTGGCTCTGCGAGCCGTTGAGCGCACCGATGATCTTCGGCAGCGCGGTCGAGACGATGGTGGAGCTCACCAGCGCGACGAAGAGCACGAGCAGCAGGCCGCTCAGCGCCTCGAGGATCTGCCGATGGGTCATCGGCTCCTCGGCGGCGGCCGCGGCTGCGCGACCGTCGACGGTCTGGGTCATCGGGTTCCCTCCGGAACGAGAGGTGCGAGAGCCGGCCCTTGGACCGGTGGAACGGACGAGGCCAGTGCCTCGGTGAATCGGCGCAGGAGGACGCGGAGCGCGTCGATGTCGGCGGGCGACCAGTCACCCAGCGCCTCGTCGAACAGCGAGCGGTACCAGTCGTCGGCCTCCCGCAGCGCCAGCCGGCCGCCGTCGGTGAGCTCCAGGAAGCTGGCCCGCCCGTCGCGGGGGTCGGCGACCCGCCGGACCAGGCCGGCCTGCACGAGCGAGCTGACCGCCCGGCTGGTCGTGGACTGGTCCAGCGCGCAGACCTGGGCGAGCTCCTTGAGGTGGCAGCCGCCCGCGAGCCGGTCGATGGCGGCCAGCATGCCCACCGTCCCCGGGGCGACGGGGCCGCTCCGATGGTGCTGCTTGAGCAGGCGCACGACCTTCATCAGGTCGCGCACCTCGTCTCGCAGCAGGGCGACGGTGTCCATGGGAGTCCTCCAGATACTTGCCTGGTACAAGCATCCAAAAAACTTGCCCACTGCGCAAGTTTGCCCAGTGAGAACTAGGTAACATGTCCGCGTGAGCCTGCGGGAACGCAAGAAGGCGGCGACCCGCCAGGCCCTGCACGAGGCCGCGGTGGCCCTGTCCGTCGAGCACGGCCTGGAGCGGGTCACGGTCGAGGCGATCGCCGACGCGGCCGAGGTGTCCCGGCGCACGTTCTCCAACTACTTCGCCAGCAAGGAGGAGGCCTTCCTCTACGGCGACCACCTGCGGATGCGCCTGCTCCTCGACGCCGTCCGGGAGCGCCCGGGGGACGAGCGGCCGTGGGCCGCGCTCACCGCCGCCGGGCTGGAGACGCATCGCCGGCTCGGGCCGCGCGACCAGCAGTGGGTCACCCAGGTCCGGCTGGTGCGCCGGCACCCGGCGCTGGCGGCGCAGCAGGTCGCCACCTACAGCGCGCTGGAGGACGACCTCACCGCGGAGCTGTGCGCGCGGGGCGTCGGCGACCGGATGCGGGCCCGGCTCATGGCCGCCGCGTTCCTCGTCGCGATGCGGGTCGCGGTCGCCGAGTGGCTCGACCGCCCGCCGGGCGTCCAGCTCGGTGACGTGACCCGCGAGGCCCTGGACGCGACGGGCGCCGCCTTCGCGTGAGCGAAGACGGCGCCGGGGTTCGCCGGGGTCATGCGGTCGGGCCGGCCCACATCAGCGGGCACCCGTCAGGCGCGGCTTCGCGGCCAGGATCACGCCCAGCGTCGCGTAGCCGATGAGCAGGTGCGTGCCGCCGATGACGTCGACCAGCCTGCTGTCGCCGAGGATGGCGAACGCCGGCACGGTGCAGATGAACCCGATCTTCCGCGACGGCCTGGCGATGCTGCTCGGGTCGGTCGACGGGATCCAGGTCGTCGGCACCGCGGCCACCGGCGTCGAGGCCGTCGAGGTCACCGTCGACCAGCTGCCCGACGTCGTGGTCATGGACGTGCGGATGCCGGGCCTCAACGGGATCGAGGCGACCCGCCGGATCGCCGCCGAGGCGCCGTCGGTCGGTGTGGTGGTCCTCACCATGTCGGAGGACGACGGCACGGTCTTCGCCGCCGTCCGGGCCGGCGCCCGCGGATACCTCGTGAAGGGCGCCGAGCAGGAGGAGATCGTGCGGGCGATCAACACCGTCGCCTCCGGCGGCGCCGTGTTCGGCGCCACGCTCGCCCGCCGCATCGCCGAGTTCTTCGCCGCCGGCCCGCCCTCGGCGACCACCGCGTTCCCCGAGCTCACGGCCCGTGAGCGGGAGATCCTCGACCTGCTGGCGGCCGGCCGGTCCAACGCCCAGATCGCCCAGGCGCTGTTCCTGTCGCAGAAGACCGTCCGCAACAACGTGTCCAACGTCTTCGCCAAGCTGCAGGTCGCCGACGGGGCCGAGGCGATCGTCCGAGCCAGGGAGGCCGGTTTGGGACGATGATCGCATGGCGCTCATTGCCCACCTCAGTGATCCGCACATCACCACCGGACCGCTCGCCGCCGCGCCCGCCGAGGGGCTCTCCGCGGCCCTGACCAGGGTGCTCGCCCTCGAACCGCGGCCCGACTGCGTCGTGATCACCGGCGACCTCGCCGACCGCGGCCGGCCCGAGGAGTACGCCGTGCTCCGGCAGCTCCTCGCCGGCTACCCGCTGCCGGTCCACCTCGTCACCGGCAACCACGACGCCCGGGAGCCGCTGCTCACCACGCTCCGGCTGCCCGCCACCCGCTACGCCGCCGACCACCCGGGCTTCTCCGTCGTGGTCCTCGACTCCCTCGCCCCCGACCTGCCCGACGGCGGCCGGCTCGGCGACGACCAGCTCGCCTGGCTCGACGGCGCGCTCGCCGAGCGGGCGGGCACCCCGGTGTTCGTCGCCCTGCACCACCCGCCGATCCGGGTCGGCATCCCCGGCATGGACGCGATCCGCCTGGTCGACGGCCCCGCGCTGGCCGCCGTGGTGGCGCGGCACCCGCACGTCACCCGGGTCCTCGCCGGGCACCTGCACCGGCCGGTGACCTCGGGCTTCGCCGGGTCCACGCTCACCGTGGCGCCCAGCACGTACCGTCAGGTCGAGCTCGGCATGCGCGAGGGCCGCCCGGTCGGCTTCGTGGCCGAGCCGGCCGCGTTCCTGCTGCACTGGCTGGACGGCGGCGACTGCGTCACCCACACCGTCCCCACCAGTCACACCGCGGCACCGGTCATTGCGTACTAACGGGGGATAGCGGGCTGGCACGTTTCCGGGATTTTGGGCGGTCCGGGCACCCGTACCTTTAGGTGCAACAGCGCACCACCCGAATATGACGCACCCGAGAGGAACCACCCCCATGAGCGAGTACGGCGAGATGGAGCACGCGGAGACCAGCGCGGGCCTGGCCGAGGCCCACGTCGAGTCCGGCTCGGAGCAGGACTACCAGTCGCAGTACGGCATCCTCGCGCAGGAGCACGAGAGCTTCGAGCACGAGGAATTCGAGAACATCAAGCACATCGAGTACACCGACGCGGCGGGCAACCACTACGAGGTGACCGAGTACACCCGCTACGAGCACACCGAGTACGAGTCGGAGAGCAGCTACGGCGCGTACGGCTCGGAGGGTGGCGACTCGGGCTTCGGCGAGGCGGACAGCGCGAGCGAGAGCCTGGGCCAGGTCCACGGCGCCGCCGCGATCTCCGGCGGCGGCTCGGAGCTGCACGGGCTGACCGAGCGCTTCGAGAACTTCCTCACCAGCGCCGGCTTCCTCAGCGACAACGACATCTCGGACTCCAGCGCCTGACCCACCCGCACCCGGGTGTTGGTGGCGATGCGCTCACGGCGCCGGTCGGCTCACGCCGACCGGCGCCGGCGCGCGTTGTGGCAGCTTGTCAAGGCCTTTTGCGTCGGAAATAGGCGGCGTACGAGCGTCGCGGTGACGGAGACTGCAATCCCATGAGCGTCGACGACTGGCATTACCTGCCGACCCGCACCAGAGCCGGAGCGCTGCAACGCGGCCTCGGCCGGGGCGCGTTCCGGGCCAGGTTCGACCCCGCGGCCCCCGACCTGGTGTACGCCTGCGTCCGCCGCGACCACCGCTGGTTCGCCCCCTTCGACGAGCGCGGGATCTACCTCGCCCGGCTCGTCCGCGACCTGGCGCTGCCGGTCGGCCCGCTCGTCGCCGAGCTGTACTCCGCCGCCGACGACGTCGACCACGTGCTCGGCGTCCTCACGGCCCTCGGCCGGTCCGGCTCCGACGAGGTGATCGAGAGCCTCCGCCGGTACATCGGCATCGGCCCCCACTGGATCGACGTGCTGCAGTCGATCGCCCGCGACTGGCCCGCGAACTGGTGGGACGACCTGCTCCCGGTCGCCGCCGACCGGCTGCGCATGACCGGCGTCCCCGACTCGTTCCTGCCGGCCGCCCTGCCCTGGCGCGACTGGACCGGCCGCCTGCCGCTGCCCGAGGCGCCGGTCACCGTGACCCTCCCGCACGACGCCTGCGAGCCCGCCGGCCCCGACGCCGTCCCCGCCGCGCGCGGCTGGGTCCGCGAGCCGGACTCCGAGCGGTACTGGCGCGGCCTCACGATCCTCGCCGACCACGGCGACGAGTCCGACGCCCCCGCCCTGCTCGACGGCCTGGGCTGGCTGGACCGCCGCCCCGACGACCTGTGCGGCTACGATCGGCTGCTCGCCGGCCTGGTCCGCATCGGCGGCTCCGCCGCCAGCGCCGCGCTGCCGAACATCCGCCGGCTGTGGTTCAGCCCGCACTCCTACGAGCGCACCAGCTACCTTCAGGCCCGCCTGGCCCTGGAGCCGGCCGAGTGCGACGGCGCCCTCGCCGAGGGCCTGTGGGACTGTGAGACCGGCGTCCGCCTGCTGTCGGTGCGGCACGTGACGGCCGACGCCCGGACGCGAAGGCGCCTGGAGTACCTGCGCGACGACCCGATCGAGGAGCCCGAGGTGCGCGCGGCGGCGGCCGAACGCCTGCTGCTGGAGGACGCGGCGGCCGCCTGAGCCGTTCTGTCGGCCGCTTGACACCTGCCCACAAGTGAGCGCCAAGTGCCCGCCAAGACCCGGCCCGCATGCTGTGTTCAGCACCGAGCAAGACCCCGAAGGGACTCCGGTCCCCGCACCACCTACCTCGACGGCTTCGAGCCTCGATCCATATAGAGCACCACCCTTTCGCTGAGCCCGGCGGGCGGCGTACCTCCCTCATGCCGCCCGCCCACTCACCCGCCCGGCCTCCGCGCCGGGCTTTTCCGCGCCCGCCCGCGCCGCCCCGCCCGCGCCGCGCCCCCACCAGCGTCGATCTTGCAGTTGTGGTGCCTGACAAACCCGGACATCGTGGGAGTGTCGCGGCACCACGACTGCAAGATCGACGCTGGTGGGGGCGGGGCGGGGCGGGCGGGGCGGGCGGCGGCGCGGTGGGCGGGTGGGTTGGAACGGACACGTTGACGGGTTTGGGGGGTGTGGGACACGATGGCCTGCGAGCGGTATGCGGAGGAACCCGGTGCGAGTCCGGGACGGTCCCGCCACTGTGACCGGGGAGGCGTCCTCCAGCGCACGGGCCACGATCCACGCGGGTCGGAAGGCCGGAGGACGGCGGTGATCCGGGAGTCAGGAGACTCCGGCCGCTCGCTGCCAACGCCGTGGCGGGCGAGGACCCGCCGAAGGGATGTGTCGTGACCCCACCGTATCCGTTCTCGGCCGTGGTCGGGCTGGCCGACCTGCGCCTCGCGCTGCTGCTCACGGCCGTGTCGCCGGCCATCGGCGGCGTGCTCGTGCGCGGCGAGAAGGGCACCGCCAAGTCGACCGTCGTCCGGGGGCTCGCGAGCCTGCTGCCGGAGGTCGGCGTCGTCGGCGGGTGCCGGTTCGCCTGCGACCCCGACGCGCCCGACGCCGAGTGTCCCGACGGGCCGCACGACCCCGGCGCGCCCCGGGCGGTGCGCCGCGCCGCGCTCGTCGAGCTGCCGGTCGGGGCCACCGAGGACCGGGTCGTCGGCACCCTCGACCTGCAGCGGGCGCTCGCCGACGGGGTCAAGGCGTACGAGCCGGGGCTGCTCGCCGCCGCGCACCGCGGCGTGCTGTACGTCGACGAGGTGAACCTGCTGCCCGACCACCTCGTCGACCTGCTCCTCGACGCCGCCGCCATGGGCCGCGCGCACGTCGAGCGCGACGGCGTGTCGGTCAAGCATGCGGCCCGGTTCCTGCTCGTCGGCACCATGAACCCCGAGGAGGGGGAGCCCCGGCCGCAGCTCGTCGACCGGTTCGGGCTGGTCGTCGGGGTCGCCGCGCCGCAGGAGGCCGCGCCGCGGGCCGAGGTGGTGCGCCGCCGGCTCGCGTACGAGGCCGATTCCCAGGCGTTCGCCGCCCGGTTCGCCGAGGAGGACGCGCGGCTCGCGGAGCGGATCGCCGCCGCCCGGGCGCGGCTCGGCGGCGTCCGGCTGCCGGACCGGGAGCTGGACCGCATCGCCCGGATCTGCCTGGCGTACCGCGTCGACGGCCTCCGGGCCGACATCGTCGTCGCGCGGACCGCCGTCGCCCTGGCCGCGTGGTCGGGCCGCGACACCGTCACCAAGGCCGACGTGCGCGACGCGGCCCGGCTGGCGCTGCCGCACCGGCGCCGGCGCGACCCGCTCGACCCGCCCGGCACCGACCTGGAGAAGCTGGAAGAGGTCCTGGACCAGGAGGCCGGCGACGACCCTGAGGACGAGCGGCCCGAGGACGGCGGTCCGGACGACGGCCCCGACGGCCCCGACAGCCCCGACGCCCCCAACAGCGGCCCGACAGAGCCGCCGGTCGACGGCAGCGACGGGAACACGGACACCGGCAGCCGCCCCGACCGGCAGCCGCCACCCGAGCCGACCGGAACCGAAGCGTCCACCCAGTCGAACGGGGAGCGGGAACAAGGCACGCGGGAGGACGAGGACGGCGGCGTCGGTGTGCCAGCGCCCGCCGCGTTCGCCGGCGCCCCGTACCGGCCCAAGCTCCTCTCGATCGCCGGAAGGGCCAACCGCCAGGCCGGTTCCCACGCCGGGCGGCGCTCGCCGGCGTACTCCCGGCACGGACGCGTCGTCCGGTCCCGCCGGCCCGTTGGCGGCAAGCTCACCAGCCTCCACATTCCCGACACGGTGCGGGCGGCGGCCCTGCGCGATCCCGCACGGTACACCGTGAGCAGCGAGGACGTCCGGGAAGCGGTCCGCGTCGGGCGGGAGGCCAACCTCGTCCTCTTCGTCGTCGACGCCTCCGGCTCGATGGCGGCGCGGCAGCGCATGGGCGTCGTGAAGACCGCGGTGCTGTCCCTGCTGCGCGACGCGTACCAGCGCCGCGACAAGGTCGGCCTGATCACCTTCCGCGGGCGGGCCGCCACGACCGTGCTCGAACCGACCGCCAGCCACGAGGTCGGCGTGCTGCGCCTCGCCGAGCTGCGCACGGGCGGGCGGACCCCGCTCGCGGCCGGGCTGCGGCAGGCCGCCCGCACCCTGCAGGCCGAGCGGCGGCGCGACGCCCGCCGCCGGCCCCTGCTCGTCGTCGTCACCGACGGCCGGGCGACCAGCGGGCCCGACCCGCTGACCGTCGCGCCGATGCTCGCCGGGGTCGCGACCGTCGTCGTCGACTGCGAGTCCGGCCCGGTCCGCCTCGGGCTGGCGCAGCGGCTCGCCGCCGCCCTCGACGCGTCCTGCGTCCCCCTCGCCGCGCTGCAGAACTGGAGCTGAGAACGATGCCGCAGGGCAAGGTCGAGAACGTGCCCGACGACGGGCTCACCACCCGCCAGCGACGCCGGCAGCACCTGCTCGCCGTCCACACCGGACAGGGCAAGGGCAAGTCGACCGCCGCGTTCGGCATGGCGCTGCGCGCGTGGAGCGCCGGCTGGCCCATCGCCGTGTTCCAGTTCGTGAAGAGTCCGAAGTGGAAGGTCGGCGAGGAGGCCGCGCTGCGCGCGCTCGGCGAGACCGGCCAGGGCGGGTCCGTCGTGTGGCACAAGATGGGCGAGGGCTGGTCGTGGATCCAGCGGCCCGGCGCCGAGCGCGACCACGCCGCCGAGGCCGCCGAGGGCTGGGCCCAGATCAAGCGCGACCTCGCGGCCGAGGCGTACCGGTTCTACGTGCTCGACGAGTTCACGTACCCGGTCAAGTGGGGCTGGGTCGACATCGCCGACGTCGTCGCCACCCTGCGCGACCGGCCCGGCAACCAGCACGTCGTGGTCACCGGCCGCGACGCGCACCCCGACCTGGTCGACCTGGCCGACCTGGTCACCGACATGACGAAGGTGAAGCACCCGATGGACGCCGGCCGGAAGGGCCAGCAGGGCATCGAATGGTAGCCCGGCTCGTCATCGCGGCCCCGGCCTCGGGTCACGGCAAGACCACCGTCGCGACCGGGCTGCTGGCCGCGTTCGCCGCGCGCGGGCTGCGGGTCGCGCCGTTCAAGGTCGGCCCCGACTACATCGACCCCGGCTACCACGCGCTCGCCGCCGGCCGGCCCGGTCGCAACCTCGACCCGGTGCTCGTGGGGGAGGAGCGGATCGGCCCGCTGTTCGCCCACGGCGCCGCCGGCGCGGACATCGCGATCGTCGAGGGCGTCATGGGGCTCTTCGACGGCCGCACCGGCTGGGGCGAGTACGGCTCGACCGCCCACGTCGCCCGCCTGCTCGCCGCGCCCGTCGTGCTGGTCGTCGACGCCACCGCCCAGGCGCGCTCGATCGCGGCGGTCGTCCACGGGTTCCGCTCGTTCGGCGACGGCATCCACATCGCGGGCGTCATCCTCAACCGCGTGGGCTCCGACCGCCACGAGCAGATCCTCCGCGACGCCTGCGCCGAGGTCGGCACGCCGGTGCTCGGCGTGCTGCGCCGTCACGACGCCGTCGCCGCCCCGTCGCGCCACCTCGGCCTGGTGCCGGTGGTCGAGCGGGCGGCCGAGGCGACGGCGTCGGTCGAGGCGCTGGCGGCGCTGGTGACGGCGAGCCTCGACCTCGACGCCGTGCACGCGGTCGCGTCGGGCGCGCTGCCACTCGGCGCCACCCCCTGGTCACCGTCCACGATGGACCCGGTGCCCGGCCGCCCGGTCGTGGCGGTGGCCGGCGGCCCCGCGTTCTCGTTCGGCTACGCGGAGACGGTCGAGCTGCTCACCGCGGCCGGCGCCGAGGTGGCCGTCGTCGACCCGCTGCACGCCGAGACCCTCCCACCGGGGACGAAGGCGCTCGTGGTCGGCGGTGGGTTCCCCGAGGTGTACTGCGAGCAGCTGGCCGCCAACGAGCCCCTGCGCGACGCGGTGTTCCGCCTGGCCGCGGCGGGCGGCCCGATCGCCGCCGAGTGCGCGGGCCTGCTGTGGCTGTGCCGCTCCCTCGACGGCCGGCCGATGTGCGGCGTCCTCGACGCCGAGGCGGAGATGACGCCGTCGCTCACCCTCGGGTACCGCGACGCGGTGGCCGTGGCCGACAGCGTGCTGGCCCCGGCCGGCACCCGGGTCGCCGGCCACGAGTTCCACCGCACCCGGGTCACCCCGCCCGCCGGCGCCACCCCGGCCTGGGCCTGGCAGCCCGGCACCCGCGACGGCTTCGTGCACGGCTCGGTGCATGCCTCCTACCTGCACCTGCACTGGGCCGGGGAGCCGTCCCTCGCGTACCGCCTGGTGGCGGCATGCGCCTGACGGTGGGGTTCGGCGCCCGCCCGGACGCCACCGCGGACGAGGTCCTCGCGCTGCTGGGCGAGTCGCTGTCCACTCTGGACGCCGTGACTACTGTGTCCACAGTGGATGGACGGGAGGAGCTGGCGTCGGCGGTCGCACAGGTGCACGGCTGGCGGGTGGTGACGTTCCCGGCCGCCGAGCTGGCGCAGGTCGAGGTGCCGTCGCCGTCGGCGCGCGTGGCGTCGGCGGTGGGCACCCCGAGCGTGGCCGAGGCCGCCGCGCTGCTGGCCGCGCGAGGGCCGGCCGCGGTGCTGCTCCACGCGAAGCGCTCCTCGGCGCGGGCGACCGTGGCGGTCGCGGCCCCGGCGCCGGACGTGACGGTCGTGGGCATCGGGGCCGACGGGTACGACGGGCTCACCGCCGCCGGGCGGGACGCCCTCGCCGCCGCCGAGGTCGTGCTGGGGAGCGCGCGGCAGCTCGGGCTGCTGCCGGCCGGCGGGCAACGGCGGGTCGCCTGGCCCTCGCCGCTGGTGCCCGCGCTGCCCGGGCTGCTGGCCGCGCACCACGGGCGGCGGGTGTGCGTGCTCGCCAGCGGGGATCCGATGTACCACGGGATCGGCAGCACCCTCGTCCGGCTCCTCGGCCGCCGGCACGTCACGGTGGTCTCGCACCCGTCGTCGGTGGCGCTCGCGTGCGCGCGGCTCGGCTGGGCGCTCGACGACGTCGCCGTCGTCTCCGCCGTCGGTCGGTCGACCGACCGAATTCGGGCCGTGCTGCACGACGGGCGGCGGGTGCTCGTGCTCAGCGCCGGGCGGGACACGCCCCTGGCCGTCGCGCGGATCCTCGAGGACGCCGGGTTCGCCGACAGCGAGGTCACCGTCCTCGAGGCGCTCGGCGGGCCGGACGAGCGGATCCACCACGACGTCGCCGCCGCGGGGCCGTTGAACATCGTGGCCGTCGCCTGCCGCGGCGCCGGCGGGCTTCCCCTGGTGCCGGGGCTCGACGACGCGCGGTACACGAGCGACGGCCAGCTCACCAAGCGCGAGATCCGGGCCGTCACCCTCGCCGCGCTCGGGCCGCGCCCCGGCGAGCTGCTGTGGGACGTGGGTGCCGGCTCGGGCAGCATCGCCGTCGAGTGGCTGCGGGCGCACCCGTCCTGCCGGGCCGTCGCGATCGAGCGCGACCCGGTCCGGGCCGGGCGGGTGGCGGCCAACGCGGACCGGCTCGGGGTGCCGCAACTGTCCATCGTGGAGGGTGCGGCGCCGGCCGCGCTCGACGGCCTTCCCGCGCCCGACGCGGTGTTCATCGGCGGCGGGGTCACGGTGCCCGGCGTCTTCGAGCGCTGCTGGGCGGCGCTGCGCCCCGGCGGCCGGCTGGTCGTCAACGCGGTCACCGTCGAGTCGGAGCGGCGCGTGTTCGAGCTCCACGAGACGCACGGCGGGGAGCTGACCCGCATCGCCGTCAACCGGGCCGCGCCCGTCGGCGGGTTCCTGGGATGGCGGCCGATGCTGCCGGTGACGCAATGGGTGGTGTGGAGATGACGGTGTACTTCATCGGCGCCGGACCGGGCGCCGCGGACCTCATCACGGTGCGCGGCCGCGACCGGCTCGCGGCGTCGCCGGTGTGCCTGTACGCGGGCAGCCTGGTCCCGGCGGAGCTGCTGTCGTACTGCCCGCCGGGCGCCCGGCTCGTCGACACCGCCAACCTCGACCTGAACCAGATCCTGGCCGAGCTGACGGCGGCGCACGCCGCGGGCCTGGACGTGGCAAGGTTGCACTCGGGGGACCCGTCGATCCTGAGCGCGATGGCGGAGCAGCTGCGCCGCCTGGACGCGGCCGGCATCCCCTACGAGATCGTCCCCGGCGTGCCCGCCTTCGCCGCCGCGGCGGCCGCGCTGGGCCGCGAGCTGACGGTCCCGGGCGTGGCCCAGACGGTGATCCTGACCCGCACGGCGGCCCGCGCCACCCCGATGCCGCCGGGCGAGGAGCTGGCCACGCTGGCCGCGAGCCGCTCCACGCTGGTGCTGCACCTGGCGGTCCAGCGCCTCTCGGTCCTCGTCACCGAGCTTATTCCCTGGTACGGCGAGGACTGCCCGGTCGCGGTCGTGGCCCGCGCGAGCCGCCCGGACCAGCAGATCCTCCGCGGCCGGCTCGCGGACATCGCGGCCCAGGTGGAGGCGGCGGGCATCCGGCGCACGGCGGTGATCGTGGTCGGCCCGGTGCTCACGGCGGAGGAGTTCCCGGACAGCCACCTGTACTCGACGACCCGCCCCCGCTGACCCCGCGCCGGAGCGGCGCATGATCGATGGAGACTTCCGGCTGCCATGGCGACCAGGATTCTCCATGGATCATGGACGGGCCGGCAGGTCGGCTGGCGGCTCGCCCGACATTTCGGAAATGTCGGTTATTCCTTGAGCGTGCGGCGCCAGGCCCCGGCAACCCGTCCATGATCGTGGGGACCTTCTGGTCGCTGGGGGACAGCCAGATGTTTCCCACGATCATGGATCGACCCGGCGGAGGTGACTTCGTTCGCTCGGAATCCGCGCGACATTCCGGAAATATCCGGCGGAGACTGACGGGTGGAGCCGGTGAGGGCGGAGTGGGGCGGGCCGTGGGCGGACGCGGTGGTGGGCGGACGCGGTGGTCGCGGACGCGGTGGTGGCGGACGCGGTGCGGGGGTGGGTGGAGTGGGGGCGGGGTGGGGCTCACGAGTGAGGCGGTCCGGCCGATCGGGAGGGCATGGAGCGGCGCCGGCGGAGGGAGCCCTGGCGAGCGGC
>NZ_BMPI01000003.1:245835-279024 GCF_014647515.1 Dactylosporangium sucinum
CGCCCGCGCCGCCGCGGCCAACCTGGTGCTCGTGGCCGTCGCGCTCATCGCGGCCACCCCGCTGCACCTGCCCGCGCTCGCGCCCGAGACGTCGGTCGCGCCGCCCGGGCGCCGGGCCACCTGGGTGTGGCAGCGGGCCGGCGGCGAGCCCGAGCGGCTCGTCGAGTGGGCCGCGGCCAACGGCGTCCGGGCCGTCTTCGCGTTCTACGAGCCCCGCATCGAGGCCGCCGACCTGCCCGGGCTCCGCAGGCTCAAACGACTGTGTGACGAAGCCGGGATCGCGCTCGACGCGCTCGGCGGGGAGCCGTCCTGGACCACCGACCACGACCGGGCGCTCGAGTGGGCCCGCGGCGCCGCCGCCACCGGGCCGCACCACCGCCACCGGGGACAACTCCATCATCGGGGTCGCCGAGGACCTGCTGCGGGCGGCGGCGCGGGCGGCGAAGCCGGCCCGGCTGGCGGCGGAGACCCAGGCACTCGGCGACTGCCGGTACTGCACGTTCCACGGCGCGACCGAGGGGGAGCTGGAGCGGACGCTCGCGGCGGTCGACGCGGCGGCGCAGGCGTACCCCAGTTTCGCCGGCATCGCGGTGCACCGGTACGACACCTGGATCGCGCTCGGCGACTGACGCGGTCGCGACCCTGCCGGTCGTGTCGGTCACCGGTGACGCGGTGGTCCAGAAGACCACGACCGTGACCGTCCAGCGGGCCACGCCGGTCTGGACGAACCTGGTCTTCCAGGCCCGCAGGTCCGGCGTCGACGACCTGCGGATCACCGTCGCCGACGCGCCCGCCGGCCTCGTGGTCGGCTACCCGGGCGATCGCGCGTACACCGGCCCGAACCAGTCCGCCGGGCTCCCGGTCGGGACCGACGACTTCGCCGCCGTGCGGTTCGACGCGTCGAAGCTCGCCGCCGGCACGTACAAGCTCACCGTCAAGCAGTCGTACGGCACCACCACCGACAGCAACCCGCTGACGCTCGTCGTCGTCTGACCTCGGGAGGTCCCGATGCGCCGCCACATCAGTGTCCTGCTCGTGCTCCTGGCCGCGGCCGCCACATCCGCCACGGCCGGCTGCGGCGGCTCGTCGGGCACCACCGAGGCCACCATGGCCGCGCCCACCCGGGCGGCGTCCCCGAGCGCCTCCGCCTCGCCGGAGGCGCAGTTCCTGGCCGCGACGGCCGCGCACCTGTGCTCGGTCCAGTCCCGGGTCTACACCGACCCGGCGGCGATGGCCTCCGCCTACGCGGCGCAGCCGCGGTACCAGGGGCTCAGCGACGCGCAGATCGGCGAGTTCCAGCAGCGCACGATCAGCGACCCGGCCTTCGCCGAACGGCTCACCCGGCAGGTCCAGCAGACCTGCGGGACCCCGCGGTAGCCCGGCGGCGCTTCTTGGCCACCGGCACGGGGTCGCGGCGCGCGGCCGTGCCGATCATGAGTGTGACCCCGGCGGCGATGACCCCCGGGATGAGCCAGTCGGTGAGCACGAAGGGCGCGGGCGGCGGGGGCTGCGCGGCCGGCGCCGCAGGGCCGGCCGTGGCCGTGGCCGTCGGGAACGCCGGCGGTACGGAGGTCTTGCCCGCGAGGGCGTCGGTCAGCGCCTGCGACGGCCCCTCGGTGGGAGCGCTCCAGCCGGCCGGCGGCGCCGTGACCGGCCCGGCATAGGTGAACTTCAGCGTGCCCTTGACCGGCTCGCCGTCCGAGGCGACCGACTGGTAGGCCGCCACATACACCCCGGCCTCCGGCCAGTGCGAGACGGTGAGCACGGCGGGGAAGCCGGTGTGGTACGTCTTGGGCTCGAACTTCCCGTCCACCAGGAAGTACTCCTGCACCGGCTTGTCGAGCCGCTTCGGCTCACCGCTGCGCCAGCCGCCGTCGACGCGCCTGCCCGACGGCGCCGTCACGGTGAACCAGGCGAACGAGGCCGGCTGCTCCGTGAAGTACAGCTTGAGCTCGGCCTTGGCGTCCGAGACCGTGCTGTCGGCGACCGGGTCGGACATGGCGAGCTGGCCGTGCGCGGCCGCGGGCGTGGCGGGCACCAGCACGGCGAAGACAGCGGCCAGCGTCAGCACCAACACGGTCACTGATCGCATCGGCACATGATGCCGGGTTCCGCGCAGGGCGACAAGCCGCTAAATTCACAGCCCTGACAAACCCCCCGCCGCCACCGGAGCCCGCTCGTGCCCACACCCCCCGCGATCGTCCTGGCGCACGGCGTCGGCGGTCGGCAGGACCTGCCGCTCACCCTGACCCAGCTGGTGATGGGCGCCGCCCTGGCCCTGGTCATCTCCTTCGCCGTGCTCGGGGTCGCCTGGCGGGAGCCGCGCCTCGACACCTCCGCCGGCCGGCCGGTGCCGGGCTGGCTGGCCCGCGCCGTCGACGCCCGCGTCACCGCCTGGCTCCTGCGCGTCGTGGGCCTGGTGCTCGCGGGGGTACTGGCGTGGTCGTTCACCCGCCCGGACACCGCCGACAACCCGGCCGCCGGCCTGGTGTACGTCCTCTTCTGGGTCGGCCTGGTCCCACTGTCGCTGCTGTGCGGCCCGGTCTGGCGCCGGCTGAACCCGCTGCGCACCCTCACCGCCTGGGCCCGGCCCCGCCGCGAACTGCCGGAGTCCGCCGGCTACTGGCCGGCCGCCGTGGGCCTGTTCGCGTTCGCCTGGCTGGAGCTCGTCGCCCCCTCGCGCGCGACCCTG
Source organism: Dactylosporangium sucinum (assembly GCF_014647515.1). Classification (GTDB taxonomy): domain Bacteria; phylum Actinomycetota; class Actinomycetes; order Mycobacteriales; family Micromonosporaceae; genus Dactylosporangium; species Dactylosporangium sucinum. The sequence continues at coordinate 248,528 of NZ_BMPI01000003.1, forward strand.
CCGGTCATCGGCTGGTGGCTGGCCGCCTACGCGGTGGCGATGCTGGCCGGCGGGATCGTGTTCGGCCCGGCCTGGCACGCCCGCGGCGACGCCTTCGAGGTGCTCAGCGACCTGGTCGGCCGGCTCGCCGTCATCGGCCGTCGCCCCGACGGCACGCTCGTCTTCCGCAACCCGCTCGACGGCATCCCCGGCCTGCGCCCGGCGCCGGGCCTGGTCGCGGTCGTCGTCATCCTGCTCGGCGCGACCTTCTACGACGCCCTGTCCGGCGCCCTGTTCTGGCTGCGCTTCACCCAGGAGAACGGCCTGCCCGCCCCGGTCACCGGCACGGCCGGCCTGCTCGGCGTCGTGGCCCTGGTCGCCCTGGCCTACACGGTGGCGACCCGCCAGGCCGGCCGCCGCGGCCACACCTCGGCCGAGCGCACCCCGGGCGAGTTGGCCCACTCGATCGTCCCGATCGCGGTCGGCTACGTCGTGGCCCACTACTGGTCGCTGTTCATCCTGGAGGGCCAGCGCACGGTCGCCCTGGTCCTCGGCGACGAGGGTTTCCGGCCGTACTCCGGGGTCATCACCCCGACCGGCGTGGCGAACCTGCAGGTGACGACGATCGTGCTGGGCCACCTGGTGGGCACGGTCCTCGCCCACGACCGCGCCCTGAAGCTGTTCCCGCGCGCCCAGGCCGTGACGGGCCAGGCCCCGCTGCTGGCCCTGATGGTCGCCTACACGGTCGCGGGCCTGCTGCTGCTCTTCGCCGGCTGAGTCCATGACCAGTCGGGCCTGGCCGGCCGCGGTCCTGTTGGTGGGGCTCGGCGCCGGCGCCGGCGTCAGCCGCACCGTGCGCGACGGCGACGACCTGCTCGCCATCGACAGGTACTCCGTGAGCGGGCTCTCGCTCGGCGGCCTGAAGGTCAGCGGCTTCTGGAAGCTGGACGCCTGCCGGGACGCGGCCGCCTGGGTCCCGCTCGGCGGCCGCCGCCTCCTGCGCTACGGCGGCCGCTCCTGCGGCGGTGACGTGCCGGAGGACCCCGGCCCGTTGCTGGCCGTGGTCGAGCTCAAGGGCTAACCGAGCGCGATCCAGACGTCGTCGAGGCTGCCGTGGAACTGGTCGTTGTCGCGGCCGTCGCCCTTGCCGCCGATGCTCAGCGGTACCGTGTTCGTCACCGACAGCGTCGCGGGGATGACGGCCGTGGCGTGGACCGCGTCGTCGACCAGCAGGGTCAGCGTCGCGCCGCTGCGGCGGCACTCCAGGCGGTGCCACGCCCCGTCCGAGATCGAGACGTCGGAGCGGGCGAGGTGGATGCCGCGCACCACGTTGTCGGCGAGGACGCAGCTCGGCCGGCCGGCGGCCCCGTCGACCTGGAGCTTGTACTGGCTGCCCGAGGCCGAGTATCCCTTCTGCACGATGTTCTGGCCCGACCCGACCTCCTTGCGCGGCAGCCGGACCGTCGCGCCGTAGCGGATCGGGCCGCTGCCCGGGTTCAGGTCCGGCGCGTCGGCCGCCTGCAGCACCGCGTGCGGGCACCGCTTCCCGGCGCACTTGGCCGGGAAGGCGACCGCCTTGCCCCGCGCCCGCCGCTCGGGCCTGACCGCCCCGCCGTGGCCGGCCGACGGCGTGAGCGTGTGGCCGCGCCCCGAGTCGTCGGCGACCGTGCCGCCCTTGGTCATGGCGTCGAAGGTGTACCGCGCGACGACCACCGGCTCGGCGCCCGCGACGGCCGGAGCGCCCGTCCCCGCCAGGACCGCGGCGGCCAGCCCCAGGGCCGCGAGCGTGTTCCCCCATGTGTTCATAGCCGAAATGTGGCACATATCGGGACGAAGTCCCCGCTGGTTTCACCAACGGGTCGGCTGCTCTGTGTAATTGGATGACCGACGGAGGGTCACCTACGGGTGATCGGCTTGTCGACCCGCCCGGGGGACGCCCGGCTCTGGCAGACTCGCAGGTATGCGGCGGGCGGTGTTGGCGGCGGCCGTCGTCGTCGCGTCAGTGCCGCCGGCCGCCGCACCGGCCGGCGCGGCACCATCCGGCCGGGCCGTGCAGGCCGCCGAGGTGTGCCGCATCGACGACCCCGCCGTCACCGAGGTGTCCGGCCTCGCCGTCGTCCCGGGCGGCTTCCTCGTCGAGAACGACTCCAACCCCGACCCGCGCCGCACCCGGCTCTTCTACCTCGACGAGGGCTGCCGGGTGACCCGCAGCGTGGGCTACCCGACCACCGCCCGCGACCCCGAGGACCTCGCCGTCGACCGGTCCGGCACGGTGTGGGTGGCCGACATCGGCGACAACAGCCCGCTCATGGGCGGCTCGGGCAACCGCCGCAGCACGATCGCGCTGTGGACGCTCAAGCCCGGCGCGAAGAGCCCGAAGATCCATCGGCTGCGGTACCCCGACGGCGAACCCCGTGACGCCGAGGCGCTGCTCATCGACGGGGCGGGGCGGCCGGTCATCGTCACCAAGGAGCCGGGCGGCGAGGTGTACCGGCTCGACACCCCGCTGCCGACCGACAACACCGAGGGCGCGCCGCTCACCCTGGTCGGCCACTTCCAGCCGAGCCGCACCGGCACCGCCAACCCGCTCGGCGTCTTCGGCAGCGCGCTCATCACCGGCGCGGCGGTCTCACCCGACGGCACGAAGGCGGTCGTGCGCACGTACTCCGACGCGTACGAGTTCGACGTCACCGGCGGCGACGTGGCCGCCGCGATCGTCGGCGGCACACCGGTGGTGACCCCGCTGCCGAACGAGCCGCAGGGCGAGGCGATCGCGTACACCGCCGACGGCAACGGCTTCCTCACCGTCTCCGACCAGCCCGGGCCGGTGAGCATCCAGCACTACCCGGCGACCCGGAAGGCGAGCCCGGTGCCGGCCAAGCCGGCGCCCGGCACCGCGGCCGAGGCGTTCCCACCGCGGGAACGGCCCGAGCGCCAGGGCCGGCTGGCGCTGCTCGTGAGCGCGTTCAGCGTCGTCGGCCTGATGCTGGTGGCCGCCGCGGCACGGTACGCGCGGCGGCGCTGACCGGGCGGCGGGTGGTGGTCCGGGCGGTGGTCCGGGCGGTGGTCCGGGCAGTGGCCGGTGTCGACGCCGGGGCAGGCGCGTGACACGATCGCTACCGAGCGAACGGGAGGCCGGGCGGTGGTGCGCATCGAGGTGGAGCGGGCGACGACGCGGGACATGCGGCGGCGCAACCGCTCCACACTGCTGTCCGAGCTGTTCTTCCGCGGCCCGCTGAGCCGCCACGACCTCAGCCGCATCACCGGCCTGAGCGCCGCCACGGCCAGCAGCGTCACCGCCGAGCTGCTGCAGGAGGGCCTCATCGTCGAGGCCGGGCAGATCGACTCCGACGGCGGCCGCCCGCGCGTGCTGCTGCGGGTCGACCCCGACTTCGGCCGGCTCGTCGGCGCCGACGTCGGCGAGACCGGCGTGAAGGTGGAGCTGTTCGACCTGGCGATGCGCCGCCTGGCCACGGTCGACGAGCCGCTGCCGTCGTCGCGCCCCGAGCCCGAGGCGGTCGCCGGGCAGCTTGCCGCCGGCATCGAGGCGGTGCTCAAGGACGTCGACCCGGCCGCGCTGCTCGGCGTGGGCGTCGGCGTGCCCGGCACCGTCGAGCAGTCCGACCCGGTGCGGGTGCACGCGCCCACGCTCGGCTGGCGGGGCGTCTCCTTCGAGGGCCTGCTGCGCGAGCGGGGCGTCACCGCGCCGGTGTTCGTCGAGAACGGCGCGAAGACCCAGGGCCAGGCCGAGATGTGGTTCGGCGCGGGCCGCGGCACCGCCGACGCCGTCATCGTGCTGGTCGGCTCGGGCGTCGGCGCGGCCGTCATCACCAACGGCACCCTCTACCGCGGTGCGTCCAGCAGCGCGGGGGAGTGGGGGCACACGACGGTGGTGTACGGCGGCCGGCTGTGCCGCTGCGGCGCCCGCGGCTGCCTGGAGGCGTATGTCGGCGCCGAGGGCATCCTCGACCGGTACCGTCAGTCCGAGCCGGGCGGCGAGAGCGCCGCCACGGCCGACGAGCTGGCCGACATCGCCGCCCTGGTGGCCGCCGAGACCCCGGCCGCGGCCGAGATCCTGGCCGAGACCGCCGGCATGCTCGGCGCCGGCATCGGCAACCTGGTCAACCTCTTCAACCCCGAGCGGGTCGTGCTCGGCGGCTGGGCCGGCCTGGCGCTCGGCGCCCGTCTGCTCCCGCAGATCCGTGCCGCCGCCGGCGAGCAGGCCCTGGAGCACCCGTTCGGCCAGGTGTCGATCGAGCTGTGCGAGCTCGGCCCGGACGCGGTCGCGTTCGGCGCCGCGACCCTCCCGATGGCCGAACTGCTGCGCCGCGCCTCCCGCCGGTAGCGCGCCGGACCGGCGCGCGGTCCGCTCGGTTGCCCGCCGTCGCTGTCCGGTTCTCGGCAGCGCCGTCTTGCCATGATCGCGCGATGAGACTCGCGATGGGATGGGCGCTGCTGATCGCCGGCGCGATCGGCACGATGGCGGTGGGCTTCGAGGCGCAGTCGCTGCAACCGGACTGGCTCGACCCGGAGGACGACTGCATCGAGCGCTTCGGCCCGCGCGGGCACTGGACCGTCCGGCCCCGGGTGTTCCCCGTCGGCGTCACTTGCGTGGCCGGCGACGGAGCCCGTTTCGAGTACCTCGACCCGGCCGACGGCCGGCTGCTCACCGCGCTGACCGCGGTCACGGTCCTGGCGACGCTGGCCGGCCTCGCCCTGCTGGTCCGGGGCTGGGCCGTGCGGCCCGGGACCGGCGGCGATCTGTCCACCGTGGACACCGTGCCGCCGTTCGTGGGCGGCCGCGCGGTCGCGCATGCCGCCCTTGCCTGGCTCGTCGCCCTGGTCCTGACCGTCGTCGTCATCATCGTCTCGCTGCCGACGTGGTTCTTCGCCGGCTACATCGCGGCGGTGGCGGCGCCGCTGCCGTTCCTGGCGCTCGCCGCGTTCCTCGCCGCGCAGATCGACCGCACCGTCGGGCCGGGCCGGCTCGTCGGCCGCGCCTCGCTGGGCGCGCGGCGGCGGGGCCTGCTCGTCGGCGCGGGCGGCGGCCTGGTCGCGGTCGGGCTGTTCGCCGTCGCGGCGTTCACCGGCGTGGTGCCGGACGGCTGGGCGCCGGCCGTGCTGCCGCTCGTCCCGGTGCCCGCGGGGCTGCTCGCCGCGGGCCAGCACGCGGCGTTGTCCAGCCGGTCGTAGCGGTTCGGACAGTCGGGAAAGCGGCGCCACACAAGGCGGTTGAGTGACGCGCCGCACGTTCGTTGTCAGGTGGCATACATCCGGGAGTCAACGGCGCCGCGGGGCGCATACGTTGCTCGCGTCCACCCGAGACCGCCCGCCTCATGCGGTACCACATATGAAAGCGAATCCAACGATGAAGCGTTTGCTGCTGGCCGGATCCATCGCCTGCGCCACCATCCTGTTCACCGCCGCCTGCGGCGACGACAAGAAGGCCGACACCCCCGCCGCCGCGCCCCCGGCCACCACGTCGGCCGCCCCGGCCGCCGACGCGTCGGGCAGCGCCGCGCCCAGCGGGTCGGCCAAGGCGTCCGGCGCCGCCTCCGGCAAGGCGGGCCAGTTGAGCTTCCAGACCGTGGGGAAGCTGACCGGCGAGCTGTTCACCAAGGACCCGAACTGCCCGGTCGGGCAGTGGGACGCGAACTCGACCGGCGTCGACGCGAAGTACCGCTCCGCCGTGGCGAGCTTCAAGCAGTTCGACTGCTACGAGAAGAAGGGCGACGCGATGCCGCGCCGCGTCCAGCAGGCCATCTTCGTCGAGTTCAAGTCGACCAACGCGGCCAAGGCCTACGCGCAGGACCAGGCCAAGATGTACCCGACGCTCATCGTCGGTGACACCGTGGTCGTCGCCGGCACCGGCCTCAAGGACACGGACATGAAGGCGTACCTGGAATCGGTCCAGGAAACCGCCGGTGGCGCCGGTCAGATCCTCGGCGCGAAGGCTTAAATTCGCAGCTCAATCCCTTAATTCGAGTCTCGTATTGACTTGTGGTCCGAGGCGGGAATAGCCTCCGGTGGATCTGTGAGGTTGCCTTACAGATCCACCCACCCGCCCTCGGACCCGCCCCCGACACGGGTCCTTCGGTGTGGGCCGCCCCTGCCCAGAAGGGACCCGCCCGTGACCCCCACCCGTTCCAGGCCGCGCCTGCGGCTCGGTCTCGCCGCCCTGGCGACCGTGCTCGTGGCCGCCGGCATCGCGTTCGTCAGCATGAGCACCGCGTCGGCGGCGACCGTCGGCGCGATCACCGGCTACGGCGGCAAGTGCGTCGACGTCGCCGCGGCCAGCAGCGCCAACGGCACCCAGGTGCAGCTGTACACCTGCAACGGCACCGCCGCCCAGCAGTGGACCGTCGGCGACGACGGCACCATCCGGGCCCTCGGCAAGTGCCTCGACGTGGCCGCGGCCAGCAGCGCCAACGGCACGAAGGTGCAGATCTACGACTGCAACGGCACCGCCGCGCAGTCGTGGAGCCGCAACAGCGACGGCACGCTCCGCGCCCTCGGCAAGTGCCTCGACGCCACCGGACCCAGCTCCGCGGACGGCACGCCGCTGCAGATCTGGGACTGCTTCGCCAGCGCCAACCAGCAATGGACGCTCCCAGGAGGCACCACGCCACCCACCAGCACCCCGCCGTCGAACGGGACCAACCCGGACCTCGGTCCGAACGTGTCGATCTTCGACCCGTCGATGTCGGCCGCGACCATCCAGAGCCGGCTGAACCAGGTGTTCAACAGCCAGGTCACCAACCAGTTCGGGACCCAGCGGTACGCGCTGCTGTTCAAGCCCGGCACCTACAACGTCGACGCCAACGTCGGCTTCTACACCCAGGTCGCGGGCCTCGGCCTCTCGCCCGACCAGGTCACCATCAACGGCGCCGTGCACGCCGAGGCCGACTGGTGGCCGGACGGCTCGCAGAACGCGACGCAGAACTTCTGGCGCTCGGCCGAGAACCTGTCGGTCACCCCCAACGGTGGCCTGGACCGCTGGGCGGTGTCGCAGGCCGCGCCGTACCGGCGGATGCACGTCCGCGGCAACCTCGCGCTGTCCGACGGTGGCTGGTCGTCCGGCGGCTGGATCTCCGACAGCAAGATCGACGGGCAGATCCAGTCCGGATCGCAGCAGCAGTGGATCACCCGTAACTCGGCGATCGGCAGCTGGAGCGGCTCCAACTGGAACCAGGTGTTCGTCGGCACCAGCGGCGCCCCGGCCAACAGCTTCCCCAACCCGCCGTTCACGACGGTCGGCAGCACGCCGGTCGTGCGCGAGAAGCCGTTCCTGTACGTCGACGGCGCCGGCGCCTACCAGGTGTTCGTCCCGGCGCTGCGGACGAACTCCAGCGGCAACAGCTGGCAGAGCGGCACCACCGCGGGCAGTTCGCTGCCGATCAGCCAGTTCTACATCGTGAAGGCCGGCGCCACGGCCGCCTCCATCAACGCGGCCCTCGCCGCCGGGCAGAACCTGCTGTTCACCCCCGGCGTGTACCACGTGAACGACACGATCCGGATCACCCGCCCGAACACCGTGGTCCTGGGCCTCGGCCTGGCCACGATCCTGCCGGACAACGGCGTGACCGCGATGACCGTCGCCGACGTCGACGGCGTGAAGGTGGCCGGCATCCTGTTCGACGCCGGCACCGTCAACTCGCCCGTCCTCATGGAGGTCGGGCCGTCCGGTTCGTCGGCCGACCATTCCGCCAACCCGACCTCGCTGCACGACGTGTTCTTCCGGGTCGGCGGCTCGGTGGCCGGCAAGGCGACGGTCAGCCTGCGGGTCAACAGCAACAACGTGATCGGCGACCACATGTGGATCTGGCGCGCCGACCACGGCAACGGCGGCACGGTCGGCTGGACGATCAACACCGGCGCCAACGGCCTGGTCGTCAACGGCAACAACGTGACCATGTACGGCCTCTTCGTCGAGCACTACCAGCAGTACCAGGTGATCTGGAACGGCAACGGCGGCCGCACGTACTTCTTCCAGAACGAGATCCCCTACGACGTGCCGAACCAGGCATCCTGGTCGAGCGGCGGCGGGGCCCAGGGCTGGGCGGCGTACAAGGTGGCCAACTCGGTGACCACGCACGAGGCCTGGGGGCTGGGCAGCTACTGCTACTTCAGCACCAACCCCAGCGTCGTGCTGGGCCACTCGTTCGAGGTGCCGCAGACGGCGAACGTCAAGTTCCACAACATGGTGACCGTGTCGCTGGGCGGCACGGGGACGATCGCGCACATCATCAACAACACCGGCGGCCCGTCGAACTCCTCGACGAACGTGGCCAACTGGGTCAACTTCCCGTAGCCGGCGCTCTGCACGCACAGACGTTGGTCGATCTACCTCTCGTGGATCGACCAACGTCTGTGCGAGTCCGGTCCGGCCGGTGCGGTGCCGGTCTGCGGCGCGGGGACGGCCGGCATCCGGGCGAACGCGTGCCGAGCCGCCACCCTTGGTGGCCTAGGCTGGCGCGGTGCGCACGGTGCTCATCCTCGGCGGTACCGGCGAGGCCAGGCGCCTCGCCACGGCCCTGTGCGCGGCCGGCTCCTGGCGGGTGATCTCGTCCCTGGCCGGCCGCGTGGCCCAGCCGGTCCGGCCGCCCGGCGAGGTCCGCGTCGGCGGCTTCGGCGGCCCGGCTGGCCTGGCGGCCTACGCCCGCGCCGAGCACGTCTCGGTGATCGTGGACGCCACGCACCCGTTCGCGGCCCGGATGACGGCCAACGCCGCCGCCGCGGGCGTCCCGCTGCTCGTCCTGCGCCGCCCGGGCTGGCTTGCCGGGCCGGGCGACCGCTGGCAGCGGGTCCCGTCCCTGGCGGCCGCGGCGTCGTCGGTCCGCGAGGCGTCCCGGGTGTTCCTGACGACGGGCCGCCAGTCGCTGCCGGCGTTCGCGCACCTGACGGCGCCGTGGTTCCTGTCGCGCAGCGTGGATCCGCCGGAGCCCCCGGTGCCGCCGCGGCTGGAGGTCCTGCTGGACCGCGGCCCGTTCACGGTGGAGGGCGAGACGGCCCTGCTCCGCGACCGCGCGATCGACGTCCTGGTGACCAAGGACAGCGGCGGCGGCCTGACCGCCGCCAAGCTCACGGCCGCCCGCACGCTGGGGATCCCGGTGGTGATGGTCGACCGCCCGCCCCTCCCGCCGGACGTCGAGGTCACCCACACGGTCCCCGAGCTGCTCGCCCGCCTGGACACGCTCGGCGACCCTAGGATTGGCGGCCGTGACTGAGTTTCGACGCTGGCGGGATTCCGCCGACTTCGGCGACGAGCAGCTGAAGATCGCCTAGACGGCGCGGAGGCCGCGGCGCGGGGCCGGGGCGGACAGCAGTTCGGCCAGGCGTTCGCCGTCGCGTTGGGCCTGGCCGGCGCAGCAGGTGTTCATCAGGACGTGCAGCTCGTCCGCGTCCGCCGACAGGTGGCGGAGGCGGGCGGCCCAGTCCTCCAGCTCGCGGTCCGAGTAGGTGTACTCCTTCGCGCCGCGCTCCCAGCCGTCGCTGTGGCCGTGGAAGCGGACCACCGCCGGCTCGGCCGTCACCGCGAGCAGCGGCGGGACCGACGACTCCAGGCCCTGGGGCATGTCCACGCACACGTACGACGCGCCAGCCGAGCGGAGCAGGCCCAGCGTCTCGGCGGCGCGGGTGCCCTCGAACCAGGAGTGGTGGCGGAGCTCGACCGCCGCCGGGCGGTGCTGGCAGCGCTCGACCGCGTCCAGGACGCGACGGACCGCCGCCGGGCCGTACGCGAGCCACGGCGGGAAGCCCAGCGTCACCGTTCCCAGCTTGCCCGCGCCGTCGAGCGGGTCCAGGGCCTGGTGGAAGCGGTGCCACAGCTCCTCGACCGCCTCCTCCGGCAGGTCGCGGCGGCGCAGCCGGAGGGTGACGTCCACGCCGTCGGGGCGCAGGTCCGCCGGCAGCGCGGCCAGGCGGGTCGGGTGGCCGGTCAGCAGGCCGAACGCCTTCACGTCGAAGGTGAAGCCGTCCGGGGTCGCCGCCGCCCACGCCGCCGTCGTCTCCGCGGCCGGGATCGCGTGGAAGCCGGTGTCGGCCTCGACCAGGTCGAAGCGGCTCGCGTAGTAGGCCAGGCGGCCGGCCGGGGTACGCACCGAGCGCGGGTACCAGCCCGAGGCGAGCAGCTGCCGGTCCGCCCACGAGGAGGTGCCGAGCCGAATCACACCCATGTAATTCATGACACCGCGAACGGCCCCTGGAGGCAAATCCGGGGCCGGCCGAGGCCGCCCGAACAACGTGAACACCTGGGCAGACATAACTAACAGACTTTGTGTTCAAAACGTTGATGATGCGGGCTCGGATGGTGTTCACTGACGGTGTGACGATCAGCGGCCGCCACCGGCGGATCCTGGACGCGGTCCAGCGGGCCGGCCGGCTCGGCGTCACGCAGCTGGCGGAGCTGACCGGCACCTCCGAGATGACCGTGCGCCGGGACCTGGAGCGGCTGGCCGACCGGCGAATGCTGGAGCGCTACCGCGGCGGCGCGCGCAGTCTCACCCTGCGTGGCGAGGAGCCGCCCTTCGCCGTGCGCGCGAGCGAGGGGCAGGAGGCCAAACGCCGCATCGCCGAGGCGGTCGCCGCCCTCATCGCCGACGGTGAGGCCGTGGTGCTCGACAGCGGCACCACCTGCCTGGAGGTCGCCCGCCTGCTCACGCCGCGCCGGCTCACGGTGATGCCGCTGTCCATGCACGCGGCCAACGCGCTTGCCGGCGCTCCCCAGCTGCGGCTGCTGCTGCCCGGCGGTGAGCCGCGCCCCGACGAGCTCGCGCTCACCGGCCCCCTCGCGGAGGCGTCGCTGGCCGCGCTGCGGTTCGACACCGCGGTCCTCGGCTGCTGCGGGCTGACCGCGGACGGGATGACCGCCTACGACCTCGCCGACGCGGCGATCAAGCGGGCGATCATCGCCTCGGCGCACCGCGTCGTCGTGGCCGCCGAACCGGCCAAGCTCTCCCGCACGGCCCTGGCGTTCGTGGCGCCCGTCTCCGCGCTCAGCATGGTCGTCACCACCGACGACGCTGCCGAGGAGGACACGACCGCCCTCACCGCCGCCGGCACCATCGTCCACAGGGTGTGATCAACATGTACGACGTCGTCCTGTTCGACCTGTTCGGTGTCATCGCCCGCCACCAGTCCCCGGCGGCCAAGGGCGTGCTGGCCGCGACGGCCGGCGCCCCGGCCACCGAGTTCTGGGACGTCTACTGGCGCCTGCGTGCGCCCTACGACGCGGGCCAGGTCACCGGCGCCGAGTACTGGCGACGGGTCGCCACCGCGCTGGGCACGACCTTCGACGACGAGCGGGTCGACGCCCTCGTCGTCGCGGACGTCGCGAGCTGGAGCGCCGTCGACGACGACATGGTGGCCCTGGTCGAGCGGACCGCGGCGGCGGGTGTGCGCCTGGCGCTGCTGTCGAACATCCCCGAGGAGCTGGCGAGCCACTACGAGCGGCACCACGGCCGGTGGCTGCGGCACTTCGACCTCGTCGCCTTCTCCTGCCGCATCGGCCGGGCCAAGCCCAACCCCGACGCGTACCGCTGGTGCTGCAACGAGCTCGGCGTGACACCCGGGCGCGTGCTGTTCATCGACGACCGCGCCGAGAACCTCGACGCCGCCGGCCGGCTCGGCCTGCACACCCACCTGTTCACCGGCCCCGCCGCCACGGCCCGGGCGATCGAACCCGCAGGGCCGCAACCCACGTCCACGGCCTGAACGCGCCGTCGAACCCGGGCGCCGGCCGGCGGCTACCGCCCGATGACCGTGCGGGCGCCCGCCACCACCGCGGCGCCCGCGCCGAGCACCAGCGCCAGCCCGGCCAGCCCGGCCCCGAGCGTCGCCGCGGCGGCAACGGCGCCGACCAGCAGCGGGCCGCCCGCGTCGCCGAGCTCCCGGCCGACCTCGGCGGCGCCCATCGTCTGCCCCAGCCGCTCCTGCGGCGTGCTCGCGGCCAGGTGCGCGAACCCCAGCGGCGTCACCACCCCGGTGCCGGCCCCGACCGCGACCGCCGCCACCACGAGCCCGGCGACGCCGACGGCCCCGGCCAGCCCGTCACCGCCGCTGACCGCGGCGATCGCCAGCCCGGCGGCGGCCAGGACCAGCCCCGCCGCCATGCCCGGGCCGTCGCCGATACGGCCGGCGTCCCGGGCCCGGCCGGCCCACGGCTGCACCAGCGCGGCGACCGCCGCCAGCAGCGACACCACCGCCCCGGTCACCAGCGGCGGCAGCCCGTCCCGGGCCCCGGCCACCGGCAGGAACCCCACCCCGACGCTCAGCGCCGCGGTCGCCCCGGCGAGCGCCACGGTCGGGCGGACGAAGCCCGCGGCGGTCAGCCGGCGCACGAGGTCGGCCACCGTCTGGCGGGACTTGGGCAGCGGCGGCGCGGCCGGCACCGCGACCGCGGCCCAGCCCGCCACGGCGACGGCGAGGACGGCGAGGGTGGTGAACAGCAGCCCGTACCCGCCGACGGTGACCAGGACCCCGCCGAGCAGCGGGCCGGTCGTGTACCCGAGGCCCTTCCACGCGCCGTAGCTGCCGAACGCCCGCCCGTGCCGCGCGCCCGGCTGCAGCCGCGCGACCAGCGCACCGGCCGCGGGGGAGAACGCCGCGGCGGCCGCGCCCTGGCCCAGCCGGGCCACGCCGACCAGCCCGGCGTCGCCGGCGACCACGAACGCGGCCGAGGCGGCGGCGAAGGCGAGCAGCCCGCCGAGCAGGACCGGCCGCGGCCCGACCCGGTCGGCGAGCGCGCCGAAGACCGGCTTGAGCAGGACCTCCGCGCCGTCGTACACGGCCAGCAGCAGCCCCAGCGTGAGCAGCGACGCGTGCCCGGACTGGGTGAACCCGCCGAGGCTCGCGGCCACGCTGTGCGCGCCGAACGCCGTGACGAACCCGGCCGCGAACAGCGGCACCAGGCGTGCCCGCGGCGCCGGTCCGGACGCCACGCCCACGGGCCACCTCCTCCAAACGTCGGTCCGCCGCTCCTTACTCGCTCCCGGGGTACCGCCGGGGAGTCCACACCACCGGAGGCTCCCCGTCCCGCTCCAGGACCCGCGTCTGGGACGAGCCGACGATGAGCAGCGTGCGCATGTCGACCTCGGCCGGGTCCAGGCCGGCCAGGCGCACCACGCGCACCCGCTCGCCGGGGCCGCCGACGTCGCGGCCGAGGACGACCGGGGTGTCGGGGGAGCGGTGGGCGAGCAGCAGGTCGCGGGCCTCGGCCACCTGCCAGGTGCGGCTGCGCGAGCCCGGGTTGTAGATCGCGATCACCAGGTCGGCCTGGGCCGCGGCGGTCAGCCGTCGGGCGATGACGTCCCACGGCTTGAGCCGGTCCGACAGCGACAGCACGCAGAAGTCGTGGCCGAGCGGCGCGCCCACCCGGCTCGCCACCGCCTGGGCCGCGGTCAGCCCGGGCAGCACCCGCACCGGCACGTCCTTCCAGCGCGGCTCGGCGGCCACCTCCAGCACGGCGGCGGCCATCGCGAACACGCCCGGGTCGCCCGACGACACCACCGCGACCCGGCGGCCGGACCGGGCCAGGGCCAGGGCGAACTCGGCCCGCTCGGCCTCGACCCGGTTGTCGGAGGCGTGCCGGCGCTGGCGCGGGTTGGCCGGGACGCGGTCGAGGTACGGGCCGTAGCCGACGAGGTCGTCGGCCGCCTCGACGGCGGCGAGGGCTTCCGGGGTGAGCCAGTCCCGCCCGGCGGGGCCGAGCCCGACGACGACGACGTCACCGCACGTGCCGGACGCAACCGGCGCATCGGCGACGTCCGACACCTGCGGTGCGGCGTGCAGGCGGCTCGGCACGAGCGCCAGCGAGAAATAGGGCACCGTCGGCGGATCGACATCGGCGAGCGGCAGTATCCGCTGGCGCGACGTGGTCGCCCGCTCGACGTACCAGGCCTCCGAGAGCCGCCCGGAGCGATCCAGGGCGTCGCGGACCGCCGCGAACGTGCGGCCCAGCTTCATCACCGCCGCCGAGTCGGTCGCCTCCAGCCGCGCCGCCAGCTCGTCGGCCGGGAGCGTGCCGGGCAGCACGGTGAGCACCTCGTCGCGCTCGACCAGGGGCCGGCCCAGCACCGCGGAGGCGCCCGCGACCGACGTGACGCCGGGCACGACCTCGGACGGGTACCGGTGCGCGAGCCGCTTGTGCATGTGCATGTACGAGCCGTAGAAGAACGGGTCGCCCTCGCACAGGACGACGACGTCGCGGCCGGCGTCGAGGTGCGCGGCGAGGCGGGCCGCCCAGGCGTCGTAGTGCTCCTCGATGACCCCGCGGTAGTCGCCGGTCTCCTCGGTCGTCACCGGGTAGACGAGGGCCTCCTCGATCTGGCCGGCGTGCAGGTGCCCGGCCGCGATCGAGCGGGCGATGCTGCGGCCGTGGCGGGCGCTGTGGTACGCCACGACCGGGGCGGCCGCGATCAGCCGCGCCGCCTTGACCGTCATCAGCTCCGGGTCGCCCGGGCCGAGGCCGACGCCGTAGAGCCGCCCGCTGTCCACCGTGGTCATTCCTTCTCGTCCGCGATCGCGTTGACGGCGGCTGCCGCCATCGCGCTGCCGCCGCGCCGGCCGTGCACGACCAGGTGCTCGAGGCCCGAGCCGGCGAGCGCGACCTTCGACTCGGCGGCGCCGATGAAGCCGACCGGGATGCCGAGGACGGCGGCCGGCCGGGGCGCGCCCGCGGCGACGAGCTCCAGCAGCCGGAACAGGGCCGTGGGCGCGTTGCCGATGGCGACGACCGCGCCGTCCAGCAGCGGGCCCCAGAGGTCGAGGGCGGCCGCGCTGCGTGTGGTGCCGAGCCGCGCGGCGAGCGACGGCACGCGCGGGTCGCGCAGGGTGCACACGACGTCGTTGGCGCGGGGGAGCCGGGCGCGGGTCACGCCGGCGGCGACCATCTCGGCGTCGCAGAGGATCGGCGCGCCGTCGCGCAGCGCCTGCCGGGCCCGGGCCACGACGCCGGGGGAGTGGGCGACGTCCCGCGGGAGGTCGACCATGCCGCAGGCGTGGATCATGCGGACCGCCACCTGGGCCACGTCGGCCGGCAGCGCGGACAGGTCGGCCTCGGCGCGGATCGTGGCGAACGAGCGGCGGTAGATCTCGGCCCCGTCACGCACGTAGTCGATCACGCCGGCCGCCGGGAGCGGCACATCGCCCGTCCCGCCGCCTGCCGGGAGCGGCACGTCGCCGGTCACGCCGTCCGCCGGGAGCCGCACGTCGTCGGTCACGGCGCCACCCGCCGGTAGCCGGAACCCGTCGCGATCATCTCCACGTGCCTTCCCTTCGGCGCCCCGCAGCGCCGCTCGCAACCCACCCAGTGCACCGGCAGCGTTCCCGCCCCGGCACCGAGAGACTCCCGGGCGTCCGCGCGCACGTCGGCCAATGCCTTGGCGCAGCCGGGCCGGCCGGCGCAGGCCGTGACGCCGATCCACGGCGACGCCGGGTCGCTGGAGAGCCCGACGGCGGCCAGACGCTCAGCTTCCGCCATCGGCAGCCGGTGTACCGCCAGAGTCCGCCACGGCGTGACAATGATCTCTCCGGCGACGTCCGCCAGGACCTCGGACTGGGCCGGCGTGAGCAGCCCCAGCGGCACGACGACCACCACCGCCGATGCGCAGACCCCAACGGGCGTCGGTTGCGGGGGCAGCTCCAGCGATCGACCGGCGTCGGTGCCGAGCCGCGCCGCCACCCGCGCCGGCCCGTCGGTCAGCTCGCCCAGCCGCCACGCCTGCGAGCCCTGCGCGGCCCGCTCGTCCAGGAACGCCTCGCAGGCCCGGATCAGCAGCTCAGCACCCCCGCGCAGCGCCGTCGGGCGGCCGCCGAGCAGCAGCCGGTCGCCCAGCAGCCCGACGTCCCCGCCGAGCCCGGTCACGTCGCCGCGCCCGTCGTCGATCGTCACCAGGAAGCGTCCAGGCAGATCGACCAACGTCGACGACGAGCACAACAGCGCGTCGAACGCCGCCACGACCGGCCGCACCGCGGTGCTCAGCGGCGAGGCGATGATGTTGCGCACCCGCTCGTGCGCCTCCGACGGCAGCAGCCCGGCCTCGTGCAGCCGCCGCGCCAGCATCGCCGGTGCGCCCGGTCGCAGCGCCCTGACCTGGATGTTCCCCCGTGAGGTCAGCTCCAGCACCGGGTCACCCAGATCGAGCGCCGCCGATCGCAGCACCCGCAGCTGGGCGGCCGTCAGCAACCCGCCCGGCAGCCGGACGCGGGCCAGGCCGCCGTCGGCCGCGGCGTGCACCTGCACGGCGCCCGGGCAGCGGTCGGGAGCGTCACGTCCGTGCACGGGCCGGATACTACCTGCGCTTGACGGGGGCGAGCCGGGTCGAGGAGAGTTGGCGGTGCTGTAACGGCGACGTGTGGAGGAAGCCGGTGGAAGTCCGGCGCGGTCCCGCCACTGTGACCGGGGAGCGAGCCTCCAGCGCAAGGCCACCGGGCGCCAGCCCGGGAAGGCCGGAGGCGAGCGCCGATCCGGGAGCCAGGAGACTCTCCGCCGCCGGACCCATCCCGACACACTTGGGGCGCGGACCCCGAGGGAGGACCCCGGCGTGATCCTGCTGCTGTCCACGTCCGACACCGACCTGCTCAGCGCGCGGGCCAGCGGCGCCGCCTACCGGCTGGCCAACCCGTCCCGCACCGCCTTCGCCGACCTGCCCGAGCTGCTCGACGGGGCCGACCTCGTCGTCGTGCGCATCCTCGGCGGCTACCGCGACTGGGAGGACGGCCTCGACGCGCTGCTGGCGACCGGCACGCCGGTGGTGGTCCTCGGCGGCGAGCAGGCCCCCGACGCCGAGCTCATGCGCCACTCGACGGTCCCGGCCGGCCTGGCCGCGGAGGCCCACGCCTACCTGGCCTACGGCGGCGCCGCCAACCTGGCCGAGCTGCACCGGTTCCTCAGCGACACGATCCTGCTCGACGGCAACGGCTTCGCGCCCCCGGTCGAGACGCCCGCGTGGGGAGTGGCCGCGCGCGACGAGAAGCCGGGCCCCACCGTCGGCGTCATCTACTACCGCGCTCACCACGTCGCCGGGAACACCGCGTTCGTCGGCGCGCTGTGCGACGCGATCGAGGCCGAGGGCGGCCGCGCCCTGCCGGTCTTCGCCTCCTCGCTGCGCACCGCGCCGGCCGAGTTGCTGGCGACCCTCCGGCAGGCCGACGCCCTGGTCGTCACCGTGCTCGCCGCGGGCGGCACCCGTCCGGCCGAGGCGCAGGCCGGGGGCGCCGACGAGGCGTGGGACGTCGGCGCCCTGGCCGCGCTCGACGTGCCGATCCTGCAGGGCCTCTGCCTCACCGGCAGCCGCGACACCTGGGACGGCAGCGACGACGGGCTGTCCCCGCTCGACACCGCCACCCAGGTCGCGATCCCCGAGTTCGACGGCCGCATCATCACGGTCCCCTTCTCGTTCAAGGAGATCGACGCCGACGGCCTCACGGTGTACGTCGCCGATCCGGAACGTGCGCAAAGGGTCGCGGGCATCGCCGTCGCGCACGCCCGCCTGCGCCACGTGCCGCCGGGCGACAAGCGCGTCGTGGTCATGCTGAGCGCCTACCCGACGAAGCACGCGCGCATCGGCAACGCGGTCGGCCTCGACACCCCCGCGAGCGTCGTGCGGTTGCTCGCCGAGATGCGCCTCCAGGGGTACCGCATGGGCCAAGGCTTCCCGGAGGACGGCGACGCGCTGATGCACGCGCTCATCGCCGCCGGCGGGCAGGACGTCAACTGGCTGACCGAGGAGCAGCTGCAGGGCAACCCGGTGCGCATCTCCGCCGCAAGCTACCGCGCCTGGTTCGAGACGCTGCCATCGGCGTTGCGCGAGGAGATGGAGCGGCACTGGGGGCCGGCGCCCGGCGAGCTGTTCGTCGACCGCTCGCGCGACCCCGACGGCGAGATCGTCCTGGCGGCGCTGCGCGAGGGCAACGTCGTGGTGATGGTCCAGCCGCCGCGCGGGTTCGGCGAAAATCCGGTCGCCATCTACCACGACCCCGACCTCCCGCCGAGCCACCACTACCTGGCCGCCTACCGCTGGATCGCCGGCGACTTCGGCGCCCACGCGGTCGTGCACGTCGGCAAGCACGGCAACCTGGAGTGGCTGCCCGGCAAGACCGTCGGCCTGTCGGCCGCCTGCGGCGCCGACGCGGCCATCGGCAACCTGCCGCTCGTCTACCCGTTCCTGGTCAACGACCCCGGCGAGGGCACCCAGGCCAAGCGGCGCGCCCACGCGACGCTCGTCGACCACCTCATCCCGCCGATGGCCCGCGCCGACACCTACGGCGACATCGCCCGCCTGGAGCAGCTGCTCGACGAGCACGCCACGATCGCCGCCCTCGACCCGGCCAAGCTGCCGGCCATCCGGGCCCAGATCTGGACCCTCATCCAGGCCGCCCGCCTCGACCACGACCTGGGCCTCGACGACCGGCCGCACGACGCCGAGTTCGACGACTTCCTGCTGCACGTCGACGGCTGGCTCTGCGAGGTCAAGGACGTGCAGATCCGCGACGGCCTGCACGTGCTGGGCCTGGCTCCGGCCGGCGAGGCCCGGGTCGACCTGGTCCTGGCGATGCTCCGCGCCCGCCAGATGTGGGGCGGCCAAATGGCTCTGCCCGGGCTGCGCGAGGCGCTCGGGATGTCCGAGACCTCCACCGACCGCGCCTCCACCGACGACTTCGAGACGCGGGCCCGCGCGCTCGTGTCGGCGATGGAGGCCCGTGGCTGGGACCCGGCCGCCGCATCGGACGTCTCGGATGTTCCCGACGTGGTGGGCGTGCTGCGGTTCGCCGCCGAGGAGATCGTGCCCCGGCTGGCCCGCACCACCGACGAGCTCACGATGGTCCTGCACGCGCTCGCCGGCGGATACGTGCCGGCCGGCCCCAGCGGCTCCCCGCTGCGCGGCCTCATCAACGTGCTGCCGACGGGCCGGAACTTCTACTCGGTCGACCCGAAGGCGGTCCCCAGCCGGCTGGCCTGGGAGACCGGCCAGGCCATGGCCGACTCCCTCCTGGCCCGGTATCGGGCCGACAACGGCGACTGGCCGCGGTCCGTCGGCCTGTCGATGTGGGGCACCAGCGCGATGCGCACCGCGGGTGACGACATCGCCGAGGCCCTCGCGCTGCTGGGCGTGCGCCCGGTGTGGGACGACGCGTCGCGCCGCGTCGTGGACCTGGCGCCGGTCGACCTGGCCGAGCTCGGACGCCCGCGCATCGACGTCACGATGCGCATCAGCGGCTTCTTCCGCGACGCGTTCCCGCACGTGGTGGCCCTGCTCGACGACGCCGTGCGGCTG
Source organism: Dactylosporangium sucinum (assembly GCF_014647515.1). GTDB lineage: Bacteria > Actinomycetota > Actinomycetes > Mycobacteriales > Micromonosporaceae > Dactylosporangium > Dactylosporangium sucinum. Next base: position 267,781 of record NZ_BMPI01000003.1, read on the forward strand.
GTGGCCGGCCTCGACGAGGACCCGGCCGACAACTACGTGCGCGCCCACGTCGGCGAGGCGCTCGCCGAGCACGGCGACGAGCGGCGGGCGGCGCTGCGCATCTTCGGGTCCAAGCCGGGCGCCTACGGGGCCGGCATCCTCCCGCTCATCGACAGCCGGAACTGGCGCGACGACAAGGACCTGGCCGAGGTCTACGCGGTGTGGGGCGGCTACGCCTACGGCCGCGGCGTCGACGGGCTGCCGGCCCGCGGGGACATGGAGCAGGCGTACCGCCGGATCTCCGTCGCCGTCAAGAACACCGACACCCGCGAGCACGACATCGCCGACTCCGACGACTACTTCCAGTACCACGGCGGCATGGTCGCCACGGTCCGCGCCCTGACCGGCCGGGCGCCCGCGGCCTACGTCGGCGACAGCACCAACCCGAGCGCCGTGCGCACCCGCACGCTGAGCGAGGAGACCGCCCGCGTCTTCCGGGCCCGGGTGGTCAACCCGCGCTGGCTCGCGGCGATGCGCCGGCACGGCTACAAGGGCGCGTTCGAGCTGGCGGCCACCGTCGACTACCTGTTCGGCTTCGACGCGACGGCCGGCGTGGTGGCCGACTGGATGTACGAGAAGCTCGCCGAGTCCTACGTCTTCGACCCGGAGACCCGCAAGTTCCTCGACGAGTCGAACCCGTGGGCGCTGCACGGCATCACCGAGCGGCTCCTGGAGGCGGCCGACCGCGGCCTGTGGGAGCACCCTTCGCCGGAGACGCTGGACGGGCTGCGGCAGGCCTACCTGGAGACCGAGGGCGACCTCGAGGCGGGCCCGGAGGACTAGGCTTCGTCCTCGACCGGCTGCTGGACTCGGCCGCGCTGGTCGCCTAGCGGCTGACCAGCCAGTGGTCCCACGGGTGGCGGCCGGCGCCGAAGCCCGCCGCCTCGGCCAGCGCCGCGGCCTCGGCGAAGCCGGCGGCCACCAGGTCGGGGCGGTGGGCGTCGCTGCCGAAGCTCACCGCCCGGCCGCCCGACTCGCGCCACCAGCGCAGCACGAGCGGCTCGACCGTCCGGCGGGTGTTGACCTCGAGGGCCCGCCCGGTGCCGGCCAGGGCCCGCAGGACCGCGCGCAGCTCCTCCTCGAAGTCGGCCGGCCGGAACGGGTGGGTGGCCGGGAGGTAGCGGACCGGGTAGTCCCAGTGGGTCAGCGCCTCGAACGCGTCGCAGGTCTCGATGAGCCGGATCGTCTCGGCGAAGTAGTCGCGCAGCACGTCGGCGACGGGGCGCAGCAGGTACTCGTCCTCGACCAGCCGGTACCGCCCGTCGACCAGCAGCGAGTGCAGGGAGCCGATGACCCGCTCGAACGGCGCCGACGCGAGCAGGGTCGCGGTCTCCCCGGCGAACCAATGCGGCTCGCCGAGCTCGACGCCGGAGATGATCTTCAGGGTCGGGTACTTCACGCGGCACCGGTCGATCGCCTCCAGGTAACCCGTCACGTCGAGCGGTGGCGGTACCAGCGCGGTGTCGTCCGCCAGGTGGCGGGTGAACCGGTCGGGCAGCCCGGCCCGGTCGACCGTCCACGAGATGAAGTCGGTGTGCTCCGTGAACGCGATCGCGGGCAGCCCCAGCTCGACCGCCCGCGCGCACGACCCGGCCATGTCGCCGGTGGCGGTGTCCCAGGAGAACTCGGTGTGCGTGTGCAGGTCCGCGGGCAGCATGCCGCGCATGGTGTCACGGCCGGGTTCCGCGCCCGGCCGTGACCCGCGCTCATGAGGTGATGGCCACCAGGATCTCGCCGTGCAGGATCGACAGCCAGCCGTCCTCGGCCGCCGTCCAGGCGCGCCAGCCGTCCGCGAGGCGCTCCAGCTCCGCTTCCGGGACGCCGCTGTCCAGAGCCTGCGCGGCCATCGCCGAGGAGCGGACGCGATCCGCCCACATGCCGCCCCACCAGGCGCGGTCCTCGTCGTTCGCGAAGCACCAGGTGCTCGACGTCGCCGTCACGCCGGACAGGCCGGCCGCGCGGGCCCAGGACAGCAGGCGCCGGCCGGCGTCGGGCTCGCCGCCGTTGGCGCGGGCCATCCGCTGGTACAGCGACATCCAGTCGTCCAGCGCCGGGATCCGCGGGAACCAGGTGAACGCCGCGTAGTCGCTGTCGCGGGCCGCCACGAAGCCGCCCGGCCGGCACACGCGGGCCATCTCGCGCAGCGCGAGCACCGGGTCGGCGACGTGCTGCAGCACCTGGTGGGCGTGGACGACGTCGAACGAGTCGTCGGGGAACGGCAGGTCGTGGACGTCGCCGACGACGAAGTCCACGGTGGCCACGTGCCCGGCGCCGGCGCGGGTCACGTCGAGGGCGGCGTCGGTGGCCTCCAGGGCGGTGACCCGGCCGACCCGCCCGGCCAGGTCGGCCGTGATCGTGCCGGGGCCCGCGCCGACGTCGAGCAGGTGCTGGCCGGGCCGCAGGACGGGCAGCAGGTAGGCGGCGGAGTTCTCGGCGGTGCGCCAGCGGTGGGAGCGCAGGACCGACTCGTGGTGCCCGTGGGTGTACACGTTGCTTGGCATGTCCCACAGGCTAGTATCGCAATCCTGAATTACGGGATTAGCTTCCCGTATCATGGAACCAGTAAGATCGCCCGGTGACCAAGGTGAAGGCCTCGCTGCTGGTGCTGGCCTATTTCGCGTTCATCAGCCTGGGCCTGCCCGACGGGCTGCTCGGCGTCGGCTGGCCGTCGATCGCCACGACGTTCGACGTGCCGACGGCCTCGGTGGCGTACCTGCTGATCGCCTCCACCACCGGCTACCTGAGCTCCAGCGTCGCCGCCGGCTTCCTGCTCAGCCGGATCGGCGTCGGCTGGCTGCTGGCCGTGAGCACCGCGATGGCCGGGCTGGCCCTCGCCGGGTACGGGGTCGCGCCCAGCCTCTGGTTCCTCATCCCGTGCGCGCTGCTCGGCGGCCTGGGCGGCGGCGCCATCGACGCTGGCCTGAACGCGTACGCGGCGACCGAGTTCGGCCCGCGGCACATGAACTGGCTGCACGCCTGCTTCGGGCTCGGCGTCGCGATCGGGCCGCTCATCATGACCGGCGTCATCGAGGCCGGCGCCGTCTGGCGGCTCGGCTACGCGATCGTCTCGACGGCGCAGCTCGCGCTCGCCCTGTCGTTCGTGCTCAACGCCAAGCGCTGGGGCCGCACCCCGCTGCCCGCCGAGTCGGTGAAGCCGGCGACGGGTGGCGTGCTGGCCCGGCCGGCCGTGTGGCTGAGCGTGATCGCGTTCGCCGTGTACGTCGCCGTCGAGGCCGGCGCCGGCCTGTGGGCGTTCCTCCTGCTCACCCGCGGGCGCGGGCTCGACGCGGGCGTCGCCGGCCTGTGCGTGTCCGGCTACTGGGCGATGCTGTTCCTCGGCCGGGTCGTCCAGGGCGTCGTGGCCGAGCGCTTCGGCAGCCACGCCGTGCTCGTGGCCAGCCTGAGCGGGATGGCGCTCGGCTCGGCGCTGGTCGCGGTGCCCGGCTCCGGCTGGCTGGCGGTCGCCGGGCTGGCGCTCATCGGGTTCGCGGCGGCACCCGTGTTCCCGCTGCTCACCCTGACGACGTCGGAGCGGGTCGGCGCCGGGCTGGCGGACCGGGTGATCGGCCTGCAGATCGCCGCCGCGGGCCTCGGGGGTGCCTTGGTACCGAGCGCGATCGGCGTCCTGCTCACCCGCACGACGGTCGAGGCGCTGGGCCCCGCCCTGCTCGTCCTGTCGCTGCTCCTGATCGCGCTGTGGTGGCTGTCCACACCCCGCCGTTCGGATGACCGGTCCGGAGCGCAGCGGAGGGGCCGGGCACCATTGGCTCAGTCCGGAGGGGAGCGCGGCCGGAGCGAAGCGGAGGTCGCGTGACCGGATCGGTCCGGCGGACGGCCGGCCGGTGCCTGGCGCCGCGCCCGTTCCGGCCGCAGGATCGGAGGTATGAGAAGCGCGCTGATCGTCATCGACATCCAGGAGTCCTTCCGGCAGCGGCCCAGCTGGGCGGCCTGCTCCAACCCCGGCATCGTCGACGCGGTGAACCCGCTGATCGACGACGCCCGCCGCCGCGGCGACCTGGTCGTCTGGGTGCTGCACCACGAGCCCGGCACCGGCAACGTCTTCGACCCCGACGCCGGCCACGACTACGTGCGGTTCATGGACGGCCTGTCGCCCCTGGCCGGCGAGCCGGTGCTCGCCAAGACCTCGGCCAACGCGTTCACCACGACCGGCCTGGCCCAGCTGCTCACCACCGAGGGCGTCCGGCACCTCATCGTGACCGGCATCCAGACCGAGCTGTGCTGCGAGACGACCACCCGGGTGGCCGGCGACCTGGGCTACGAGGTCACCTACGTCACCGAGGCGACCGCGACGTTCCCGATCGCGCACCGCGACGACCGGGGCCGCCCCTACGAGGAGATCCTCGCCAGCCCCCGCACCCTGTCGACCGCCGACATCATCGCCCGCACCGAGTACGCGCTGGACGGCCGGTTCGCGACGGTCGCGACGATCAAGGAGGTCCTCGCCCGGTGAGGGTCGTCTTCCTGCTCGTGCCGCAGCTGCACCTGCTGGACCTGGCCGGCCCGGCCCAGGTCTTCTCGACGGTCCGCGACTTCGGCCTCGGGTACAGCCTGCACTACGTCGCCGAGCAGGAGGACGTGCCCACCGCGCAGGACGTGCCGCTGCGGGCCGAGATCGCCTGGCCGGACCTCGGCCCGGACGACCTGATCCTGGTGCCGGGCTGGCGCGGCAGCCGCCTCGGCGTCCACGGCCTGCTGTCCGGATCGACCCGCCGCCGGCTGGCCGCCCACCACGCCGCCGGGGGCACGGTCGCGAGCGTCTGCGCCGGCGCCGACGCGCTCGGCCAGGCCGGCCTCCTCGACGGCCGCCGCTGCACCACCCACCACGACCTGCAGGACCACCTGGCCGCTCGCTATCCCGGGGCCCGCGTCCTGCGCGACGTCCTGTACGTCATCGACGAGCGCGTGGTGACCTCGGCCGGCATCGCGAGCGGCATCGACCTGGCCCTGCACCTGGTGGCCACCCGCCACGGCCCGGCGGTCGCGGCCCGCGTGGCGCGGGAGATGGTGGTCTATGCTCGGCGGAACGGCGACGAGCGGCAGGACAGCGCCATGCTCCGCCACCGCGCGCACCTCTCGGACGTGGTGCACCGCGTGCAGGACCTCATCGACGGCCGCTTCACCGAACGCCTCCCACTGCGCGACCTGGCCTCCTCGGCGGGGGTGAGCGAGCGCACGCTGACGCGGGCGTTCGGCGAGGCGACGGGGCTGACACCGTTGCGGTATCAGCAGATGCTGCGCCTGGAGCGGGCCGAGCACCTGATCGGCCACGGCGCGACGGTGGAGGCGGCCGCCCGCGCAGCGGGCTTCGAGGACGCGCGGATGCTCCGGCGACTCCGCTCCCGCGCCGCCTGACCCTCGCTCGCAGATCGCGTCGGCGCCGAGGACCTCCCCGGCCGCGTGCGCCAGGCCGGCCACGACGCTCGAGCGCGACGTTGCGGTCACCCACACCAGCAGGTCCACCCGGCGTTCGCGCCACCACCGGTGGGCGAGATCGGCCGCGAGCTGGGTCTTGCCGACCCCACCCAGCCCCACCACGACCTGACCCACGACCACCGACCCACCAGCACCGGCCACGGCCTCGGCCAGCAGCGCATCGGCCGGACGGGCCTGCCGGCAGTCCGCCAACGGCGGGAGCACCCCGACCAGGTGCGGCCACCACACAGTGCTCAGGCCGCCGGGATCCGGGCCGGAGAAAGGTGTCGCGCCGGACGTTGCTGCCACCGACCTGGGCACCCCTCACAGCGGGTCGAGGACTGACGCCAGTCACGGTAGGCGACAACAGACACACCGGCAGCCCGGTTCCGGGTCGGATGAGGGCCGCGGTGCTTGCGGCGGGGCGGCCGGCAAAGCTCCGGAGCGGCCGCGGTGGCCGGGGGCGGCGCCCGTCAGGCGGACTTCGGTGGGGCCCAGTCCGGGGCGGACAGGATCTCCAGCAGGCCGAGGAGGCTCAGGACCCGGCGGACGTTCGGGCCAGGGTTGGTGATCCACAGGTCGCTGTGGTTGCCGCGCGCGTGCGCCCGGGCCGCGACCAGCTTGCCGATGCCCGTCGAGTCGATGAAGGTCACGAGGCTGAGGTCGACCTCGACCGCGGTGGCGCGGACGTCGTCGATGGCGCGGTGCAGGACCGTGCGGAGATCGGCGACGTTCTCCATCGTGATCTCGCCGGCGACCCGGACGCGGATCGCCTGGTTGGGCAAGGGGTCGACCGTGATGTGCAACTCCGGGAACACTGCGAAGCGATCGACCTGGCTCATCGGGCTCACCTTCTCACGATCCGAGCCGCTCTCACGATACGGGCTCCCGACCGGGGAGTCACGCATCGATGGATCGCCCGGTCGGGCGACCCCACAAGGATCACGACCGAGAGCGGCCGAGAGCGGCCGAGAGCGGCCGAGAGCGGCCCGGGGCAGATCGCGAGCGGATCAGAGCGATCGGGGTCGATCAGGCGACCCCGACCGGGCGGAACTGCACGCTGACCCGCGGCCCGACCGGCCGCGCGGTCTTCGGGATCGCGTGCTCCCACGTGCGCTGACAGGAGCCGCCCATGACGACCAGATCGCCGTGGCCGAGCGGGAAGCGCAGGCTCTCGCCGCCGCCGCGCGGGCGCAGCAGCAGCGCGCGCGGCGAGCCGAACGACACGATCGCCACCATCGTGTCGAAGCGTGCGCCGCGGCCGATCGTGTCGCCGTGCCAGGCGACGCTGTCGCGGCCGTCGCGATAGAGGCACATGCCCGCGCTGACGAACGGCTCGCCGAGCTCCTCGACGTAGTGCGCGGTCAGGCGGCGGCGCGCCTCGGTCAGCAGGGGGTGGGGGAGGAGCTCGCCCTCGCCATACCACCGCAGCAGGCGCGGGACGTCGACCACGCCGTCATACATCCGGCGGCGCTCGGCCCGCCAGTCGACGTCGTCGAGCAGGGTCTGCAGGACCGCGTCGCTGCCGAGCACCCAGCCGGGCAGATGGTCGACCCAGGCTCCGCGGCTCAGCTCGTGCCGCACCACGTGCCCGTCGAGCGGCCCGAGCGACGGGCCCGCCGCGACGGCGGTGTCGAACATCGAGGGCTGATACGCCAGGTCCATCATGCCCTCCACTCTACACGACATTCGAACACGCGTACGACGAACACGCGTACGGCGAACGCGCCCGAGCGAAGGGCCACGTATCGTTGGGGTGTGACGTCGATCGATGACAGCGCGCGCAAGATCGACCGGGGCGGCACCGCCGTCGGCTGCCCCGTGACGCTCGGCGAGGACGGGGTCTGGCGCGTCACCGGGCACGCGGCCGGGCGGGCGGTGCTGCGCAGCACCGACACCGTGCAGGCCGGCCTCGGGGTGGAGACCGTCGAGAAGCTGCCGGCCCGCATCCGGCGGCCCGTGCTGTTCCGGGACGGCCCCGAGCACCGCGAGCACCGCCGCCAGACGGCGCGCTTCTTCACGCCGCGCCGCGTCGACGAGCACTACCGCGACGCCATGGTCCGCATCACCGAGGAGCAGCTGGCGACCCTGCGCCGCGACGGCACCGCCGACCTCTCCGGGCTCAGCTTCCGGCTCGCCGTCGAGGTCGCCTCCGCGGTCGTGGGCCTGACCGAGAGCCGGCCCGGGCTCGACCGGCGGCTGGAGCGGTTCTTCCCCGAGAAGTTCGGCAAGCCGGGCTTCACGAGCATCGAGGGCCTGCGCTGGTTCTTCAAGCAGAACCGGCAGTTCCTCGAGATCTACCTCAAGGATGTCCGCCCCGCGGTGCGGGCCCGCCGCCGGCAGCGCCGCGACGACCTGATCTCGCACCTCATCGACGAGGGGTGCCGCGACGGGGAGATCCTCGGCGAGGTCATCACGTTCGCGGCGGCGGGCATGATCACGACTCGCGAGTTCATCAACCTGGCCGCCTGGCACATGTTCACGGACGACGGGCTGCGCCGGCGGTACCGCGAGGCCGCCGAACCCGAGCGCTTCGCGATCCTGCACGAGCTGCTGCGGCTGGAGCCGGTGGTCGGCAACCTCAAGCGCCGCACCACGGCCGAGCTGCGGCTGCCCGGCGGCGACGAGACGGTGACGGTCCCGGCCGGCGCGCTGGTCGACGTCGCCGTGAGCACCGCCAACCTCGATCCGGCCGCGATGGGCGAGCGCCCGGCCGAGGTCTGCCCGGCCCGCCCCGTGGACAGCGGCGTGGCGCCGGCCGGGCTGTCGTTCGGCGACGGCCCGCACCGCTGCCCGGGCGCGCACGTCGCGATCCAGGAGGCGGACATCTTCCTGACCCGGCTCCTGGCGCTGCCGGGCGTGCGGATGGTCCGGGCGCCCAGGGTGGCGATCAAGCCGGACATCTCCGGGTACGAACTGCGCGGCCTGACGGTGGCGGCGGAACGGGGCTAGCGAACGCCCGCCAGCACGACCGCCGCCGGGTCGTCGATCATGCGCTCCACGACCACCCCGGCGCCGCCGCGGGCCGCGGCCGTGAAGCCGAGGTGCGACGCCACGAAGTGGCAGCGGGCGGCGGTCGAGGCGACGGCCAGCCGGGCCAGGTTCGCCTGCGCCGACGGGATGAGGTGGTCGGCGAGCTCGGCGAAGTACCCACCGAGCACGATCACCCGCGGGTTGAACAGGTTGACCAGGATCGCACCGCCGTGGCCGAGCCACGAGCCGACCTCGGCGACCGCCGCGGCCACGCCCGGGTCGCCGCCCGCGAGCCGCCGTGCGATCTCGGCCACGCGCTCCTGCGGGTCGGGAATCGGGCCGTCGCCGATGCCGTAGGCGGCGTCGGGCGTCGCCCGGCGGACCAGCTCGGCCAGCCCGACCTTGGTCTCCCAGCAGCCGACCCGGCCGCAGCCGCAGCGGTCGCCGCCCGGCTCGACGGGCAGGTGGCCGACCTCGCCGGAGAAGCCGTCGGCGCCGCGCAGCAGCCGGCCGTTGACGATCACGCCACCGCCGACGCCGACCTCGCCGGTGAGGTACACCAGGTCGTCCGTGCCGGCCGCGACGCCCCACGTGTACTCGGCCAGCGCGGCCAGGTTGGCGTCGTTGTCGACGCCGATCCACAGCTCGGGCGACAGCCCGTGGGCGAGCCGGGTGGCGACGGGCACGTCGTGCCAGTCGAGGTTCGGCGCCAGGACCACCACGCCGCGCGACACGTCGACCAGCCCGGGCACGGCGACCGTCAGGCCGACGGGCGTGACGCCGCGGCGCACCAGCTCGGCGAGCGAGCGCCGGGCGGCCTCGGTGAGGTCGTCGAGGCAGCGCTCGACGTCGCGGCCCTGGGCGTCGAAGCTGATCCGCTTCTCGATGACGGTGCGGCCGGTGAGGTCGCTGCCGTGCACGGCCAGGTAGTCGACGTTGATCTCGATGCCGATCGCGCCGACGTCGGGGCTGAGCGCGATGCCGCGGCCGGGCCGGCCGGCGCTGCCCGAGTGTTCGGGGCCGATCTCGCGGACCAGCCGCCGGTCGAGCAGCTCGTCGACGAGGCTCGACACGGTCGCCTTGTGCAGCCCGGTCGCGGCGGCGATCGCCGCGCGGGACCGCGGGCCGTTCTGCCGGATGTGCCGCAGCGTGCGGGAGAGGTTGGCGCGCCGCAGGGCGAGCTGGTCCGTCGGTTCGGCGGCGGACCCCGCGCCGACCCGCTCCTTGCTCACCGTCGCCTTGGTCACCATCGAGGCCCCTCCCCCGGAAGCTGCGGCGCCGGCGTCATCGACGCGCCTCATTCGTCGGTCAGTCCGACGAATCAACCACGAAACAGTCCGGCAACACCAGACCCTCGGGCAACGAATCAGGAACGTTTCGAAACTGTGCGCGCTCACGGTGGAGGACCGCTCACGATCAAACGCAAGAAGCGCACGGGATGCGACAGAACCACATACCTAGGTCAATAGGCTTCCGGGCGGGCATCGACGCGCCTTTTTGGCCGGAGCCGTTGACGCGACGGCCGCAAGTCTGCAACATTTGGCGCACAGCTGTGCAAGATTCCTACAAGCGATCGTCAGACTTTCGCTACCGTCCGCAACTCGACCACAGCAGGACCTGCCGAGACGCCGACCGCACCGCCAACCGGTCCCCGTTTCCACAGGCGGCCACCGCCAACGCCGCGACCTGCCAACCCCCACACCCCGCTCGCAGGACGAGACAAAGGAACCCGATGAGGAACAGGCACGTGACGCGAAGGGTGCTGTCGGCGCTCGCCGTCGCCGCCCTGGTCGCGATGACGGCGCAGGCGGTGCCCGCGCATGCCGCGGGAGGGCCGAACCTCTCCAGCGGCCGGCCCGCGACGTCGAGCAGCACCAACGGCGCCAACGGCATCGGCAACATCAACGACGGCAACCAGGCGACGTACTGGGAGAGCGCCAACAACAGCTTCCCGCAGTGGGCGCAGATCGACCTCGGCAGCGCCCGCAACATCGACCAGATCAAGCTGAAGCTGCCGAACGACGCCGCCTGGCAGACCCGCACCCAGACGCTGTCGGTGCAGGGCAGCCTCGACGGCAGCGGCTTCAACACGATCGTCGGCTCGACCGGCTACGTGTTCAACCCGGCCTCCCAGAACACGGTCACCATCAACTTCACGGCGACCAGCACGCGGTACGTCCGGCTCAACATCACGGCGAACACCGGCTGGCCGGCCGCGCAGGTCTCCGAGTTCGAGATCTACGGCGTCTCCACGTCCGGCACCAACCTGGCCGCCGGCAAGACGTTCTCGTCGAGCACCAGCAACGGCCAGTACGTCGCCTCCAACGGCGGCGACGGGGACCAGAACTCCTACTGGGAGAGCTCGGGCGCGTTCCCGCAGTGGCTGCAGGTCGACCTCGGCTCGGCGGTGCCGGTCAACTCGGTCAACCTGATGCTCCCCGCCAGCTGGGGCGCCCGCACCGAGACGCTCGCCATCCAGGGCAGCACGAACGGCACCACCTTCTCCGACATCGTGACCTCCACGGGGTACAACTTCGCCCCGGGCTCCGGCAACACGGTGTCGATCCCGTTCACCCAGACGACGACCCGCTACGTGCGGATCAACATCTCGGCGAACACCGGCTGGCCGGCGGCGCAGATCTCCGAGCTTGAGGTCTACGGGCCGAGCACCGGTGACACCCAGGCCCCGACGGCGCCGGGGAACCTCGCGTACACCCAGCCCGCCAGCGGCCAGATCCGCCTGACGTGGAACGCCTCCACCGACAACGTGGGCGTCACGGGGTACGACATCTACGCCAA
>NZ_BMPI01000003.1:279056-279334 GCF_014647515.1 Dactylosporangium sucinum
GGCACCCTGCGCACCAGCGTCGCCGGCAACGTCCTCACCTACACCGACACCCAGCCGGACACGGCCACGGTGTCGTACTACGTGAAGGCCAAGGACGCCGCCGGCAACCAGTCGGCCAACAGCAACACGGTCACGCGCACCGGCACCGCGCCGGACACCCAGGCGCCGACGGCCCCGGGCAGCCTCGCGTACACCCAGCCGGCCAGCGGCCAGATCCGCCTGACGTGGAACGCCTCCACCGACAACGTGGGCGTCACGGGGTACGACATCTACGCCAA
>NZ_BMPI01000003.1:279372-331649 GCF_014647515.1 Dactylosporangium sucinum
AACGCGCTGCGCGGCTCGGTCGCCGGCAACGTGCTCACCTACACCGACACCCAGCCGGACACGGCCACGGTGTCGTACTACGTGCAGGCGCGCGACGCCGCCGGCAACACGTCGGCGAACAGCAACACGGTCACCCGCACCGGCAGCAACCCGCCGGCCGGCACCAACGTCGCGGCGGGCAAGCCGATCGAGGCGAGCGGCTCGGTCTTCACGTTCGTGCCGACCAACGCCAACGACAACGACGTGACGACCTACTGGGAGGGCGCGGCCGGCTTCCCGGCGACGCTCACCGTGAAGCTCGGCGCGAACCACACGGTCACCTCGGTCGTGATCAAGCTCAACCCGGACAGCGCGTGGGGCACCCGCACGCAGAACATCCAGGTGCTCGGCCGTGAGCAGTCGGCCAGCGGCACCTCGAACCTGGTGAGCGCGGCGAACTACACGTTCAACCCGGCCTCGCAGAACACGGTCACCATCCCGGTCACCGCGACCGTCGCCGACGTGCAGCTGCGGTTCACGTCGAACACCGGCGCGCCGTCGGGCCAGGTCGCGGAGTTCCAGGTCTTCGGTACCGCGGCGCCCAACCCCGACCTCCAGGTCACCTCGATCAGCTCGTCGCCGGCGTCGCCGGTCGAGACCGACTCGGTGAACCTGTCGGCGACGGTCCGCAACAGCGGCACGGCCGCCTCGGGCTCGACGACGGTGAACTTCTACCTCGGCACCACCCTGGCCGGCAGCGCCGCCGTCGCGGGTCTCGCGGCCGGCGCCCAGACGACCGTCACGGCCAACATCGGGCCGCGCACGGCGGGGACGTACCAGCTCACCGCCAAGGTCGACGAGAACAACTCGGTCATCGAGACCAACGACGCCAACAACAGCTACACCAGCCCGACGTCGCTGACGATCGCGCCGGTGCAGAGCTCCGACCTGGTCGCCGCGCCGGTGTCCTGGTCGCCGAACAACCCGTCGGGCGGCAACACCGTCACCTTCCGGGTCGTCATCCTGAACCAGGGCACAATCGCCTCGGCCGGCGGCGCCCACGGCGTCACGCTGACCGTGCGCAACGCGTCCGGCGCGACGGTGGCCACGCTCACCGGCTCCTACACCGGCGCGATCGCCGCGGGCGCCAGCTCGCCGCAGATCACGCTCGGCACGTGGACCGCGGCCAACGGGAAGTACACCGTCCGCACCGTGATCGCCGTGGACGGCAACGAGCTGTCGGTCAAGCAGGCCAACAACACCAGCGACCTTCCGCTGTTCGTCGGCCGCGGCGCGAACATGCCGTACGACATGTACGAGGCCGAGGACGGCACCATCGGCGGCGGCGCGCAGGTCGTCGGGCCGAACCGGATCATCGGCGACCTCGGTGGCGAGGCGTCCGGCCGCAAGGCCGTCACGCTGAACGGCAACGGGCAGTACGTGCAGTGGACCACGCGGGCGAACACCAACACGCTCGTCGTGCGGTTCTCCATCCCGGACGGCACCACCTCGACGCTGAACATCTACGTCAACGGCGCCTTCCACAAGGCGATCCCGCTCACGTCGAAGTACTCGTGGCTGTACGGCAACGAGGCGTCCCCGACGAACTCGCCGGGTGCGGGTCCGCGGCACATCTACGACGAGGCGAGCATCATGCTCGACTCGACGGTGAACGCCGGCAGCACCATCAAGCTGCAGAAGGACGCCGCCAACAGCGGCACCTTCGCGGTCGACTTCATCAACCTCGAGCAGGTCTCGCCGATCGCCAACCCGAACCCGGCCACGTACATCACCCCGGCCGGCTTCACCCAGCAGGACGTGCAGAACGCGTTCGACACCGCCCGGCAGAGCGCCACGGCCGTCGGCGTCTACCTGCCGGCCGGCACGTACGAGACGGGCAACAAGTTCCAGATCTACGGCAAGGCGATCCAGGTCGTCGGCGCCGGCCCGTGGTACACGAAGTTCCAGACGCCGCAGGGCCAGCAGAACACCGACGCGGGCTTCCGCATCGAGTCCTCGGCCAACGGCTCGACGTTCAAGAACCTGTCGTTCTTCGGCAACTACATCGAGCGCATCGACGGTCCCGGCAAGGTGTGGGGCGAGCTGTCGAACGTGCAGAACCTGACGATCGACAACGTCTGGGTCGAGCACACGGTCTGCATGTACTGGGGCGTCAAGAACAACAACATCACGATCACCAACAGCCGCATCCGCAACACGTGGGCTGACGGCATCAACTTCACCAACGACACCACCAACACCCACCTCAACAACATCGATGCCCGCTCCAACGGCGACGACGCGTTCGCGCTGTTCTCGGCGACCGACGGCGGCGGCTCGGTGGGCAACCACGACAACCTCTGGGAGAACCTGTCCGCGACGCTCACCTGGCGCGCGGCGGGCCTCGCGGTCTACGGCGGGTACAACAACACGTTCCGCAACCTGTACATCGCGGACATGCTGACGTACTCGGGCATCACGATCAGCTCGCTGAACTTCGGCTACCCGTTCGTCGGCTTCGGCCCCGGCTCGACCCCGACGACGATCCAGAACGTGTCCCTCGTGCGAGCGGGCGGCCACTTCTGGGGTGCTCAGGCGTTCGGCGCGATCTGGTGCTTCTCGGCCTCGAAGGAGTTCCGCGGGATCCGGGTGTCCGACGTGGACATCGTCGACCCGACCTACTCCGGCATCATGTTCCAGACGAAGTACACCGGTTCGTCCCCGGAGAACCCGGTGACCGACACCATCTTCACGAACATCACCATCAGCGGCGCGCAGCGCAGCGGTGACGCGTTCAACGCGAAGAGCGGCATCGGCATCTGGGTCAACGAACTGCCCGAGCCCGGTCAGGGCCCGGCGGTCGGCTCGGCGACGTTCAACAACCTGACGTTCTCGAACAACGCCGAGAACATCCGCAACACCACCAGCACGTTCACGCTCACCATCAACCCGTAGCACGACGCACAGAGGGCGGCCGCCGGGCGACTCCCCGGCGGCCGTTCGCGTGTCCGGGTCAGGGGCACAGCGTGGCCACGGCCCGCGCGAGGCGGCGGACGCCCTCCTCCAGCTCGTCCGGGGCGGCCGCGGCGTAGGTCAGCCGCAGGTACGCACCGTCGGGCTCGGCCGCGTACCAGGGGCGGCCCGGGAACACCACCACCTGCTCCGCCGCGGCCGCCGTCGTCAGCGCCACGTCGTCCAGGCCGTGGGGGAGCGGGGCCCAGACGTGCAGGCCACCCGGCGGCACGTGCGCGGGCAGCAGGTCCGGCAGGAACCGCCGCAGCGCGCCCAGCAGCGCGGTGCGGCGGGTGCGCAGGGCCAGGCGCAGCGAGCGCAGGTGGCGGGGCCAGGCCGGGGACGTCACGAAGTCGAGCGCGGCCTGCTGCAGCGGGCCGGACACGAAGAAGTCGTCGAGCACGCGCGCCGAGCGCAGCCGGGCGCCGGCCGCGCCCCGGGCGCCGATCGCGGCCAGCCGCAGGCCGGGAGCGGCCGGCTTGGTCAGCGAGCGCAGGTACACGACGTGGCCGTCCGGGTCGTCGGCGACCAGCGGCGGGGGCGGGTCGCCGTCGATCGCCAGGTCGCGGGCGTAGTCGTCCTCGAGCAGGAACGCGCCGGCCGCGCGCACCGCCTCCATGACCGCCCCGCGGCGGGCGGCGGACAGCACCGCCCCGTGCGGGTTGGCGTAGAGCGGCTGGCAGTAGAACAGGCGCGCGCCGCTGCGCCGGAACGCCGCCGCCAGCAGGTCGGGGCGCACGCCGTCGGCGTCCGACGGGACCGGCACCACCCGCAGGCCGGCGGCGCGGGCGGCGGCGAGCGCCCCGAGGTACGTCGGAGCCTCCACCAGCACCGGGTCACCCGGCGCGACCAGGGCGCGGAACGCGGTCGACAGCGCCGCCTGGCCGCCCGGGCAGAGCACCAGGTCGTCGGCCCGCAGCGCGCCCCCGGCCGTGCGGGCGAACCAGGCCCGCAGGTCCTCGCGGCCCTCGACCGGGCCGCGCTGCCAGGCCGCCGGGTGGCGGGCCGCCCGGGCCAGCGCCGCGCCCAGGGCGGCCGCGGGCTGCAGGCCGGCGTCGAGATAGCCGCTGGAGAGCGGGACCATGCCCGGCCGCGGCACGGCGAGCAGCGCCTGCATCGCGTCCTCGCCGGCGGGGCGGGGTCCGAGCGCGATCGCCTGCCACGACAGGTCGGCGGTGCCGGACTCCCCGGACCGGGCCGCGACGAACGTCCCCCGCCCCGGCTGCGCGTCCACCACGCCCTCCGCCGCCAGATGGCGCAGCGCCCGCGCCACCGTCACCGGCGACGCCTGATGCCGGGCGGTCAGCTCGCGCACCGTCGGCAGCCGCGTCCCCGCCGGCGCCCGCAGGGCCAGCGCACGGAGATCTTGGATAACGCGATCGGCTGCGTTATCGTCATTCATGAGAGAGAAGGATAACGCTACTCCAGCCATCGCGATAACGGGCCTGCTCGGGGTGCTGGCGTTCAGCATGTCCCTGCCGGCGACCCGGATCGCGGTCGAGCACCTCGACGCCTGGTTCGTCGCCTTCGGGCGGGCGCTCGGCGCCGGGCTGCTCGCGCTGGGGTACCTCGCGGTCTCGCGGGCCCCGCGCCCCACCCGGCACCAGTGGCGCCGCCTCGCCGTCGTCGCGCTCGGCGTCGTCGTCGGCTTCCCGCTCTTCACCTCCCTCGCGCTGCAGGACCGCACCGCCGCGCACGGTGCCGTCGTCGTCGCGCTGCTGCCCGCCATCACCGCCGGGTTCGCCGTCCTGCGCGCCGGCGAGCGCCCGTCGCCCGCGTTCTGGCTGGCCGGCGGGGCCGGGCTGGTGGCGGTGCTGACCTTCCTGGTCGCCGGCGGCGCGGTCAGCGGCGCGGCCGGCCCGTCCGACCTCTTCCTGCTCGTGGCGGTCACGCTGTGCGGGCTCGGCTACGCCGAGGGCGGCGCGCTGGCCCGCGAGCTCGGCGGCGCGCGGACCATCTGCTGGGCGCTCGTGCTGTCCCTGCCGGTCACCGCCGCCGTGACCGCGGTGACCCTGCGCCACCCGCCGCACGCGTCGCCGGCCGCCTGGACCGCGTTCGGCTACCTGACCGTGGTGTCGATGTTCCTCGGGTTCTTCGCCTGGTACGCCGGGCTCGCGCGCGGCGGGGTCGCGCGCACCGGGCAGCTCCAGCTGGCCCAGCCGGTGCTCACCCTCGCCTGGTCGGCGCTGCTGCTGCACGAGCACGTGCCGGTGCCCGCGATGGCGGCGGCTCTGGCGGTACTGCTGTGTGTCGGGCTGACGCAGCGTCTCCGGGCACCGAGACTGCTACCTTCGCAGCATGCGCATCGCGTTCGCGGCTGACGACGAGAACGAGACCACCAGAGCGGTGGTCGAGCACCTCGTGTCCGGCGGGCACGAGGTGCTCGACGTGCGGGCCGAGGGCGTGCCGTGGCCGGGACTCGGCGAGCGCGTCGGCCGCGCGGTCGTCGACGGGGCCGCCGACCTCGGCGTCGTGATGTGCTGGACCGGCACCGGCACGGCGATCGCCGCGAACAAGGTGCCCGGCGTGCTCGCCGCCGTCGCCTGGGACCCGTGGATCGCCCGCGGCGCCCGGCTGTGGAACGACGCGAACGTCCTCGCGATGAGCCTCAAGCGGCTCGCGCCCGACGTCGCCGTCGAGGTGCTGCAGGCCTTCCTCGACGTGCCCGCCCCGGATCCGGACGAGGCCGAGAACATCGCGCTGCTCAGGCGCTCGGTGACCAATCCGTGATGTAGCAATGCATCCGGGAGTGCAACCGCCTCCCCGTGCCCGTGGTCTTTGCACAGTGAACGGCGACGCACATCGCCGTTGACTCGCGACGCAGCTACACCACCGGCTCCGTCGGCGTTTCGGCGATCCCTGTGGTGGGGGCGGTGCATGCCCGCGCCCTGTCCACACTGGAGGGTCCACAGTAGACGTCGGCTGATTCGTGCTGCCCGCGTGCCCGAAATCCGTCCGCGGCAACCCAACCGCGGCGTCCTGAAAGGTCCTACACGTGAATAGAAGATCAGGTGCGCTGGTGGCCGGCACGGTCGCTGCGGCCCTTGTGCTGTCTGCCTGCGGGGGTGGCTCGAGCACCGACAATACCAGCAAGTCCGACGGTCAGAAAGGCGGCTTCAACGCCGCGCTGACCGCCGTGCTCAACCCGTCCGACAAGAAGGGCGGGACGCTCAAGCTCACCGACCACGACGACCCCGACTCGTACGACCCGGCGCGCGCGTACTACGCGAAGGTGTGGAACTTCATGAAGGGATACTACGTCCGCACGCTGCTGACGAACGAGGCCAAGCCGGGTGAGGACGGCCTGAAGCTCGTCCCCGACATGGCCACCGAGATGCCGAAGGTCGAGGACGGCGGCAAGAAGTACACGTTCACGCTGAAGGACAACCTGAAGTTCGAGGACGGCTCGCCGATCACGTCGAAGGACGTCAAGTACGGCGTCGAGCGGGTCTTCGCCCAGGACGTGCTCTCCGGCGGCCCGACGTACCTCATCGACGCCCTCGACCAGGGCCAGAAGTACCCCGGCCCGTACAAGGACGCGGACCCGAACAAGCTCGGCCTGAAGTCGGTGCAGACGCCCGACGACAAGACCATCGTGTTCACCCTCGCGGCGCCGCTCAGCGACTTCCCGTTCCTGCTCGCGATGCCCGGCGCCGGCCCGGTGCCGAAGGACAAGGACACCGGCGACCGGTACGGCTCGCACCCGGTGTCGTCGGGTCCCTACAAGTTCCAGTCCTACGAGGAGGGCAAGAAGGCGATCCTGGTCCGCAACGACCAGTGGGACCAGAAGACCGACTCGGTGCGCAAGGCGCTGCCCGACCAGATCGAGGTCGTCCTCGGTACCGCGGTCGAGGAGATCGACAACCAGCTCATCTCTGGGCAGGTCGACCTCGACATCGCGCAGACCGGCGTCCAGCAGGGCTCGCAGGCCAAGGTGCTGCTCAACCCCGACGTGAAGAAGAACGCGGACGCGCCGGTCACCGGCTTCATCCGGTACTTCGCCATCAACACCAAGGTCGCGCCGTTCGACAACGTCCACTGCCGCAACGCCGTCGTGTACGCCACCGACAAGGTCGCCATGCAGACCGCCCGCGGCGGCCCGGACGCCGGCGGCGACATCGCCACGAACATGCTGCCGCCGAACATCGCCGGCCACGACCCGAAGCTCGACCCGCTGAACACCAAGTCGGGCAAGCCGCAGCTGGACAAGGCCAAGGAAGAGCTGAAGCTGTGCGGCAAGCCGGAGGGCTTCGAGACGGTCCTGGCGACCCGCAACTCCGGCAAGGAGCCGAAGACGGCCGAGGCGCTGCAGCAGTCGCTGGCCGCGGTCGGCATCACGGCCCGCCTCGACCCGAGTGACGCGTCGCTGTACTTCCGCTCGACCATCGGCTCGCCGTCGAACACCCAGGCCAAGGGCTACGGCCTGATGATGGCCGGATGGGGCGCCGACTATCCGACCGCGTCCGGCTTCCTGAAGGTGCTCGTCGACGGGCGCCTGATCCTGCCCAGCGGCAACAACAACTACCCCGAGCTGAACAACGCCGAGGTCAACAGCCTCATCGACAAGGCGCAGGCCGAGACCGACCAGGCCAAGACGGCCGAACTCTGGAACCAGATCAACAAGATCGTCATGGACGAGTCGGTGCTCGTGCCCTTCACCTACGACAAGGCGCTCAACGTCCGTAACCCGCGCCTGACGAACGTGTTCATCAGCCAGTACTACGGGATGGTGGACTTCGGCAGCCTGGGTGTCATGAGCTGACCGCGCCGGGAGTGCCCGGGTTGACGAGGGACTTCCCGGGCATGCGGTGACGCACGCGGCCGCTCTTCCTCCTTGGGGCGGCCGTGTCCGTCCGGCCCGGGTCCGCGCCCGACGGACCCGGGCCGCGTTACGCGTCGCTAAGGCCTGTTGCATAGCTGGGGCCGGGCTGCGGCGGGCCCAGCTATGCAACAGGCCTTAGTAGGCGATGTTGACCCGGCGGTGGATCGTGGCCGGATCGCCCACCGCGCGCAGGATCGCGTGCGCGACGTCGGCCCGCGAGAGCGTCCGTCCACCCCGGACGTTGCGGTCGACGACGGTCCGATATGGACGGTGCCCGCCGTCGGTGAGCCGCGGCGGCGCGACGAGCGTCCAGTCGAGACCGCTCGCCCGCAGCACCCGCTCCGCCTCGGCGAGGTCGGCGAACCCGTGCCGCAGCACGCGCTGCAGCAGCGGCTTGGCGACCGCGCGGGTGATCGGGCCGTCGCCGGCGTCGGTGACCCGGCCGGCCGCGTCGACGCTGACGATCCGCCGCACCCCGGTGGCCAGCATGGCCGCGACCTCCGCCCGCGCTCCGTCGGCCTGCACGGTCGTCGGGCCGGTGCCGCGCGGGCCGAGCGCGGACAGCACCGCGTCGCACCCCGCGACCGCGCCGGCGACCGCGTCGTGGTCTGTGAGCGCTGCGACGACGACCTCGCAGCCGAGGTCGCCCGGGTCCCGCCGCGCGACGGCGGTCACCTCGTGGCCGGCCGCGAGGCCTTGCTTGATGAGCTGGCGCCCGATCCCGCCCGTGGCGCCGAACACGGTCAGCTTCATGTCGATCGTCCCCTGTCCCGCCGTCGTCCCGGGCTCGCTTCCTCGTTCGGCGTCGGCCGATCAACCCTCGTTTTGATCTTGCTCCGCGAGGGTGGATCGACCGACGTCTTCGCTCGGCAGTGCCGGCCCGCCCGGGTGGTGAGTGAGCACTTACTAACCCCTACAATGTGTCGCGGAGCAACGCATGCTGTCAAGACATGGAGGGCCGCGAGGTGTCGACGCGGGACGTGATCCTGGACGCCGCGGCCAAGGTGCTGCGCACCCACGGCCTGGCCAACGCCACGACGCGGGAGATCGCCAGGGCGGCCGGCTTCTCCGAGGCGACCCTGTACAAGCATTTCCGCGACAAGGTCGACCTGATGGTGGCCGTCCTCCACGAGCGCGGCCCGCAGTTCATCCCGCTGCTGCAGACCCTCCCGGCCCGCGCCGGCAAGGGCGACCTGCGCGAGATACTGACCGAGCTGGCAACCGTGGCCATCGGCTTCTACCGCGACGGCTTCCCGATGTTCGTGTCGATCTTCTCCGACCCGGCCATCCTGGCGGCGCACCGCGAGCAGTTGCGGGCCCAGAACCTCGGCCCGCACCGCGCGAACGACGCGCTGGCCGACTACCTGCGGGCCGAGCAGGCTCTGGGCCGGGTGAGCCCCGACGCCGACCTGGTGGCGGTGGCCGCCCTGCTGCTGGGAGCCTGCTTCCAGCACGCCTTCATCACCAACTTCGCCGACCGTCGAGCGGACGCGGACGCGGCCCGCGGCTTCGTGGCCGAACTCCGCCTGTAGCCGCTCGCCCCGCGCGCCGACGCCGGTCGATCTACCCTCGCGAACGACGATCGAAACGAGGGTGGATCGATCGGCGTCTGTGCAGGCCAGGCCGGCGAGGCGCACGCCACACCGGGGCGTCGGAAAGGTGACCTGCGGTCCGGGCGCGGCCGTGGAAGGCTGAGGACGTGCGCATGGGATGGACAGCGGCCGCAGCGGTCGTGGTGCTGGTCGCCGGGGTAGGCATCGCCTACGCCGTCACGCGGGGCAACGAGGCGCCACCGCGCCACCCCGCGCCCCCCGGAGCCACCGCCGAGCTGCCCGCGCCCAGCCCGAGCTCCACCGCCGACTGCGCCGCCACCATCGTCCAGGGCATGTCCCTCGAGGAGCGGGTCGGGCAGCTGCTCATGATCGGCACACCCGTCGGGTCGCCGGGGGATGCGATCGGGGCGGTCCAGAAGTACCACCTGGGCGGCATCTTCCTCGCCGGGCGCAGCACCGCCGACGCGGCCACGCTGCGGCAGGCCGTCAGCCGGCTGCAGGCCGCCGCCGGCAAGGTGCGGCTCCACGTGGCCGTCGACCAGGAGGGCGGGCAGGTCCAGACGCTCAAGGGGCCCGACTTCCCGGCCATCCCCACCGCCGTCAACCAGGGCAAGCTGGACCAACGTACCCTCGCCGCGGACACGGGGGAGTGGGCGAGCCGGCTGAAGGACATCGGCGTGACGCTCGACCTCGCGCCGGTGGCGGACGTGGTGCCGGCCGAGATCGGCACCGCGAACCCGCCCATCGGCAAGTTCCAGCGTCAGTACGGGTCGGCGCCCGGGCCCGTCGCTGAGGACGTGGCCACCGTCGTCACCGCCGCGCAGGGCGCCGGGGTGCTCACCACGCTCAAGCACTTCCCCGGCCTCGGCCGCGTCCGGGTGAACACCGACACGTCGACGGGCGCGCGCGACGACCTCACCACCGCCGACGATCCCGCGCTGGAGCCGTTCCGCTCCGGGATCGCGGCCGGGTCGGCGGCCGTGATGATGTCGTCGGCGGCGTACCCGAAGCTCGACCCCGACGCGCCGGTCGCCGCGTTCTCCGAGAAGATCGTCACCGGCCTGCTCCGGGACCAGCTGGGCTACCAGGGCATGGTGCTCTCCGACGACCTCGGTGCGGCGAAGGCCGTCTCCGGTGTGCCGCTGGCCCAGCGCGCGGTCCGGTTCGTGCGGGCCGGCGGTGACGTGGCGCTCACGGTGCGCCTGTCCGACGCCGGCCCGATGACGGACGCGCTGCTGGCGACGGCGAAGGCCGACCCGGCGTTCGCCGACCGGGTGGCGCAGAGCGCGACCCGGGTCGTGGCCACGAAGGTGCGGGCCGGCCTGGCGACCTGTCAGTAGCGGACGATCAGCGCGATCCGGCCGTCCGCGCTGAGGCTGTCGTCGCCGACGAACGTCACCTCGCCGCCGTTGCGCGCGACCGCCTCCACGATGTCGTCGACCGCGTCGTCGATCAGGGTGGCCGAGCCGGCCGTCGCGTCGTGCCGCGGCTCCTGGTCCGGCGGGTGCAGGTGGTCGCCGTGCACCCAGGCCGGGCTGTGGTACCCCTCCTCGACCAGCAGGTGGGCGCCGCGCCCCTGCTGGGCCAGGCTCCACACCTCGGCCAGCCCGGCCGCGAACCGGTTCGCGCCGCGCGCCACGTCGAGCGCCTCCAGGGCGGCCACCTGCCGCATGTTCGTGTACGCGGCGAGCTGCGGCGCGAGCAGCTTGTACACCTCGTGCGGCCCGGCGTGGTCGTAGTTGCCCGGCACGGTCCCGGCGATCGGCCGGCCCCACTCGTCGGCGAAGAAGGCGAGGTACCGCTCGACGCCGAGCACGAACACCGGCCGCGCGTCGAGGGCGTCGACGTCGGCGAGCCCGGAGGCGATGTCCCGGAAGAACTGCCGGTGCCGCTCGTCGCGGATCGCGCTCGGGTTCTGCCCGTAGTCGCGGGGCAGGCCGACCGTCCCGCCGGGCCCCTCGTGCGTGAACGGGAACCCGTGCGAGCGCACCTCGACGAGGTCGGGCCCGTCGCCGCTCCACAGCCTGGTCGGCTGCTCGGACAGGACCAGCGCCCAGTACCGGTGCCGGCGGGCCGCGTCGGCGACGACGTCCCGCACCTCGTAGGTGTCGGCGACGACGACCCGCTCGTGGACGGGCGTGTCGAGGAGGCGGACGTGGACCTGGCCG
The DNA here is from genome assembly GCF_014647515.1 of Dactylosporangium sucinum. Lineage (GTDB taxonomy): Bacteria > Actinomycetota > Actinomycetes > Mycobacteriales > Micromonosporaceae > Dactylosporangium > Dactylosporangium sucinum. The sequence goes on from NZ_BMPI01000003.1 coordinate 290,907, forward strand.
GGGGAGGCGAACAGCGCCAGCCCGTCGCCGACCTGCCGCAGGTCGAGCTGCTCGGCGGCGTCGGCGATCTCCTGGTACACCTGGGCGGCCACCGGCTTCGGCACCGCGGCGTCGGTCTCCAGCCGCCGCTTCGCCTCGGCCACCAGGTTGCGCAGGCGGATCGGATCCTGCTGGTTCTCCGGCGGCGTGCGATGGGTCGGCATCAGCAGGGAGACCGCCGGGTACCCGCTCGGCGTGAGGGTCGCCAGATCCTTCACCGTCATGGCCCCACGGTGCCGCGGGTGGGCGGTGGGCGGGCTCGCCTGCGGCGAGTGAACGGCGTGGTCGGGAATGGTCGGGTTGGCAACGTATTGACAGGCGTCGAGCACGGCCGATGCAATGGCGCTGCCGGAACCTGACGACTGCACGGAAACCGGGGTGCGATGACGGAACGGATCGCCGTCCGGTTCGCCGGTGGGCGCGGCGGGGAGTGCCAGCTCAGCTGGGGACAGACGGCGATCTGGCGGGCGATCCAGCGGCTCGTGCCCGACGACGCGAGCCTCAACATGAGCTGGGTCACCGCCGTCGAGGACGAGGGCGTCGCCACGCGCGTGCCGGTCGAGCGGGTCACCGGGACCGTCGCGCACGTCATGGCCCGCCACGAGTCGCTGCGCACCAACGTCCGCGACGGCCGGCAGGTCGTCGCCCGGGAGGGCGTCATCGAGGCGCACCTGGTGGACGCCGCCCCCCACCGGGCCGCGCAGGAGGCCCGCGAGCTCCAGCACCGGCTCACCGCCCCGGCGTTCGACTACGCGAACGAGTGGCCGCTGCGCGTCGGGATGGTCCGCGCCGGCGGCGTCGTCACGCACGCCGTCTTCGTCATCTGCCACCTGGTCACCGACCGGGGCGGGCTCGACACCCTCGTCGGGGACGTCCTCGCCGGGCTCGCCGGGACGCCCAGCCAGGAGCCGCCCGACCGGCAGCCGTACGACCTGGCCGTCCACCAGGCGTCGGCACAGGGGCGGCGGCAGAGCGCCAAGGCGCTGCGGTACTGGGAGCGACACCTGGGTGCCGTGCCCAAGCGGCGCTTCCACGAGACCGGCGCCTCGCCGCGGTTCACCAGCGCCACGCTCAGCTCGCCGGCCGGCGACCTGGCCGTCAGCGCACTCGCCGAACGCGAAGCGGTGTCCGGATCCACGGTCATCCTCGCGGCGGCCGCGCTCCAGCTGGCCCGGCAGACCGCGGCCCGGGAGGCGGTCCTGCAGGTCATCGTCAGCAACCGGTTCCGTCCCGGGCTGGCCGGCTCGGTCGGCCCGGCGTCGCAGGACGGGCTGTGCGTCGTCGAGGTCGGCGACGCCGGCCTGCCCACCGTGATCCGCCGGACGGCGCAGGCGTCGATGCAGGCGTACCTGCACGCCCAGTACGACCCGGAGGACCTCGACAAGCTGCTGGCGGACAGCGACGTCGACCTGTCGTGCTCGTTCAACGACCGCCGCTTCGACGCGCAGACCGAGCCCGGCCCGGCGACCGCCGGCATCGCGGCGGCGCTCGGCGCGACCACCCTGCGCTGGGAACCCGTCGAGCACTACGGCGCCCGGTACTTCCTGCACGTCAACGCGGTCCCGCGGGTGCTCGACCTGACCCTGTACGCCGACGTCAGCGTGTTCCCGGAGACCGCGGTCGAGGCGCACCTGCGCGGCATCGAGGCGCTGCTCGTCGCCGAGGCGCTGCAGTCCGCCTGACAGCGCCGCCTGACCGTGCCCGCCTACGCCGACGCCACCTCCTGCGAGCCCGGCGGCACCCTGCGGTTCACGCTGACCGAGGACTCGCCGGTCAGCGTGCACGACGCCACCGACGACCGGGTCGTCCACACCAGCCGGGCGGAGGCCCCCGGCTGGGATCTCGTCGTTCCGGACGACTGGCCGAGCTCGCTGTACCGCGCCGAGCTCGCGGGCGACGAGGTCTGGTTCGTGGTCAGGGCGCGCACCCCCACCGCGCCGATCCTGGTCTCGGTGCCGTTCCCCACCTGGCTCGCCTACCACCGCTCCGGCGTGCCCGGCGAGAGCCTCTACTACTTCGAGGAGCCCGGCCGCGCCGACCGCGTCTCGTTCGACCGCCCCGGCATCGGCCCGCCACCGGAGCGCTGGGAAGAGGGCCTGCTGCGCTGGCTGCGCACGTCCGGCTACCGGGCCGACTTCTGCTCCGGCCTCGACCTGCACCGCGACGGCCCGCGACTCCTGGCGGGCTACCGGCTGCTCGTCGTCAACGGCCACGACGAGTACTGGTCGAAGGAGATGCGCGACGCCGTCGAGGCCTTCACCGACGCCGGCGGCAACCTCGCCTGCTTCGCCGCGAACACCGCCTACTGGCAGGCCCGCTTCGAGGACGGCGGCCGCACGATGGTCTGCTACCGCGACGCCGTCCGCGACCCGCTCGCGGCGACCGACCCGGCCCGCGCGACGGTCGAGTGGTCGGCCGCCCCGGTCCACCGGCCGGAGAACGCGATGACCGGCGTGAGCTACCGCAACGGCGCCGGCGCGTGGGGCGGGTACATGGACGTCATGAAGGAGACCGAGTACACCGCCCGCTTCGCCGCGCACTGGGTCTTCGCCGGCACCGGCCTGCGCGACGGCGATCGTTTTGCGCTCGGCGCCATCGGCTACGAGACCGACGCCGCGCTGTTCGCGGAGGACGGGGGCGTCCCGGTCGTCACCGGCGGCGACGGCACGCCGCCCTCGTTCGTCGTCCTCGCCACCGCCGACCTGCGGCACTGGCGGCGGTACGGCCAGGGCGGCCACGCGACCATGGGCGTCTTCCGCCGCGGGGCCGGCACGGTGTTCACCGCGGCCACCGTCAACTGGGGCGCGGCGCTCGGCGATCCGGTGGCCGACCGGATCACCCGCAACGTGCTCGACCGGCTGATGGCGCCGCCGGGCCCGCCGCCGTGGGAGGTGATCGGCCCGGCGCCCGACCTGGTCGCGCTGACCGCCTGCGAGCACGCCTTCTGGGCCATCGATGCGGCAGGTGTACTGCTGGTGCGCCGCGCGAGCGGCCAGAACGTCCCCTGGCGCCCGGTGGAGGCGGGCGTCGTCGACGACCCGCCGGTGTGCCTGGCCGCGCCGCGCGAGGCGGTGTCCGGCCGGCCCGTCGGCCTGTACGGGGTGACCGCCCGCGGCCGGCTGGTGCACCGCCCGCCGGTGCGCGAGCCCGCCGGCTGGGAGCCGATCGGCGCGGCGCCGGCGGGCACGCGGGCCCTGGCCGTGGCCGACGGCCGCCTGTTCGCCGTCACCGCCGACGACCGCCTGTGGTGCGCGCTGATCGCGGAGGCGGACGGCTGGGTCACGGTCGGTGACGGCGGCGGCGTCGGCACCCTCGCGGCGGTCAGTGGCCTGCTCACCGGGGCCGGCCCGGGCGGCACGATCCGGGTGCGCCGGCCCTTCGCGGGGACATCACCGGGCGCCGAACCGTGGGAAAATCTCGGGAACGCGGGAGGGCGCACGGTCCTCGCCGGCTACGAGGGACGGCTCGTCGGCGCGGGACCCGACGGCCGGCTCGCGTGGCGCGAGACCGGGTGGGAGATCAACGGGGAATCTCCTCCGCCGGGGGTGTCGAGGATCGGCTGAGCCGTTCGTCGTCGTGACGGAACCATCCCCGCGAAGGAGGAGACGTCATGCGATTCCTGCTGCTGATCGCCGTCGAGGACGGCCCGGTCACCGACGAGCCCACCGGCGACGACGTGCTGCGCTGGGTCAAGGAGATGGACGAGCGCGGCGTGCGCGTGCTCGGCAACCGGGTCGTGCCGCCGGCCGAGGCCACCACCGTGCGTGTGCGCAACGGTGACGTGGTGCTCACCGACGGGCCGTTCGCCGAGACCCGCGAGCAGATGGCCGGCTTCGACATCATCGAGTGCGAGTCGTTCGAGGAGGCGATCGAGGTCGCCGCCCAGCACCCGGTGGCCCGCAGCGGGCTCATCGAGGTCCGCCCCTTCTGGGAACCGTGACCGTTCGGAGCGAAGCGGAGGACGCGTGACCAGCCCCGAGGAGGTGCGCGACGCCGTCGCCCGCGTCTACGCCGACGAGTGGGGCCGGATCGTGGCGACGCTGATCCGGCTCACCGGCGACTGGGACCTCGCCGAGGAGTGCGCCCAGGACGCCTTCGCCCAGGCCCTCGCGCGCTGGCCGGCCGACGGCGTGCCGCGGCGGCCGGGCGCCTGGCTCACCACGACCGCGCGCAACCGGGCGCTCGACCGGCTGCGCCGGGGCGCCGTCGAGGCGCAGAAGCTGCGGGAGGTCGCCGTGGAGGAGTCCCGGACGCCGCCGTCCGAGCCGGCCGAGGACGATGATCCCGCGGTCCCGGACGATCGCCTGCGGCTCATGTTCACGTGTTGTCACCCGGCCCTCGCCCTGGACGCCCGCGTGGCGCTCACCCTGCGCAGCCTGGCCGGCCTGAGCACGGCCGAGATCGCGCGGGCGTTCCTGGTGTCGGAGCCGACCATGGCGCAGCGGCTGGTGCGGGCCAAGAACAAGATCCGGAGGGCGGCCATCCCGTTCCGCGTGCCGCCCGCGCACCTGCTGCCGGAGCGGCTCGGCGCCGTGCTCGCCGTGCTGTACCTGCTGTTCAACGAGGGCTACGCGGCCACGTCCGGCGCCGAGCTGCTGCGCGCCGGACTCAGCGGCGAGGCGATCCGGCTGGCCCGGGTGCTCACCGCGCTCATGCCCGACGAGCCCGAGGCCCACGGCCTGCTCGCGCTGATGCTGCTGCACGAGGGCCGCCGCGAGGGCCGGGTCGACGCGGCCGGCGACATCGTGACGCTGGAGGAGCAGGACCGCGGCCGCTGGGACCGGGCGATGATCGACGAGGGCGTGGCCGTCCTCGAGCACGCGCTGCGCCGCCGGCAGCCCGGCCGCTACCAGGTGCAGGCCGCCATCGCCGCCTGCCACGCCACCGCCCCGGTCGCCGCGGAGACCGACTGGCGGCAGATCATCCTGTTGTACGGCGAGCTCGCCCGCTTCACGCCCGGGCCCGTCGTCGAGCTCAACCGGGCGGTGGCCGTGGCCATGGCCGACGGTCCGGCGGCCGGCCTCGCCCTCGTCGACGCGATCGCGGCGGGTGGCGAGCTCGCCGGCTATCACCTCCTGCCGGCCACCCGCGCCGACCTGCTGCGCCGGCTCGGCCGCCGGGTCGAGGCCGCCGAGGCGTACCGCGAGGCCCTCGACCTCGTGGGCAATGACGCCGAACGCCGGTATCTGGAGCGCCGGTTGGGTAATGCGGCCTCGTGACTTGGGTCACCCCGCGTTGGCGCAAGTTTGCCAACTGTGCAAGTTTGGCCTGAGGCATGCCTCCACTTTCTGATTCGATGCATTACGGAAAGGAGGTGGTCGAATGGCTCTGCAGGGCTGGGCCCAGCATCGGCACGCCGTCGATACCCTGCGCGCCTCGTACGCCAGGATCCCGCCGGGCGACACCGTCCGCCTGGCCAAGAAGACGTCGAACCTGTTCCGGCCCCGCGCCGCCGCCGGCTACGCCGGGCTCGACGTCAGCGGCCTCGACGGGGTCGTCGAGGTCGACCCGGTGACCCGCACCGCCGAGGTCCAGGGCATGTGCACGTACGAGGACCTGGTCGACGCGACCCTGCCGCACGGGCTGATGCCGCTGGTCGTGCCGCAGCTGCGCACGATCACGCTCGGGGGCGCCGTCACCGGTCTCGGGATCGAGGCGACGTCGTGGAGGCACGGCCTGCCGCACGAGTCGGTGTCGGAGCTCGACATCATGACCGGCGCCGGCGAACTGGTGACCGCGCGGGCCGACAACGAGCACGCCGAGCTGTTCGCGGCGTTCCCCAACTCGCTCGGCAGCCTCGGCTACGCGACCCGGCTGCGCATCGAGCTGCAGCCGATCGGCCCCCGGGTGCTGCTGCGCAACCTGCGCTTCGACGACCTGGACGAGCTGCTCGACGCGGTCGGCGAGGTGATGCGCACGGGTGAGTTCGCCGGCCAGCCGGTCGACGTCATGGACGGCGTCGTCTTCCGCCCCGGCGAGTCGTACCTCGTGCTCGGCCGCTTCGGCGCCGACGGCCCGGCCAGCGACTACACCGGCCAGGACGTCTACTACCGGTCGCTGCGCTCGAAGGCGACCGACGGGCTCACCGCCCACGACTACCTGTGGCGCTGGGACACCGACTGGTTCTGGTGCTCGGCCGCGTTCGGCGCCCAGCACCCGGCCGTGCGCCGGGTCTGGCCCAGGCGGTACCGCCGCAGCGACGTCTACCACCGCATCGTGCGGTTCGAGAACCGCTACGGCGTCGCCGCCCGGATCGAGCGCCGGCTCGGCCGGCCCGACCGCGAGCGGGTCGTGCAGGACGTCGAGCTTCCCCTGGACCGCACCGCCGAGTTCCTGCGCTGGTTCGCGGCCAACGTGCCGATGGCGCCGCTGTGGGTCTGCCCGCTGCGGCTGCGCGAGCGCGAGTGGCCGCTGTACCCGATGCACGCCGGCACCCCCTACGTGAACGTCGGCTTCTGGGGCACCGTCCCGATCGCGCCCGGGGCCCGTGACGGCGACGTCAACCGCGCCGTTGAACAGCGGGTGTTCGAGCTGGGCGGCCACAAGTCCCTCTACTCCGACGCCTACTACGACCGGGAGACCTTCGACCGGCTCTACGGCGGTCCCGCGTACCGCGCCGCCAAGGACCGCTACGACCCCGACCACCGACTGACCGACCTCTACGACAAGGTTGTGGGGCGACGATGACCATCACGAACCGACCACGCACCGACTCCACCGCACCGGGTGGCCTCCTCAGCCGGCGACCGCCGGTGCCGAAGGTCGCGGACATCGTCCGCGCCGTCACCACCGGCGAGCCCGCCGTGCGGATCACCGCCTACGACGACAGCGCGGTCGGCCCGTCCGACTCGCCGATCGAGCTGCACATCGCCTCGGAGCGCGGCCTGTCGTACCTGCTCTCCGCCCCCGGCGACCTGGGCATGGCCCGCGCCTACGTGACCGGCGACCTCGAGGTCCGCGGCGTGCACGCCGGCGACCCGTACGAGGTGCTGCGCGCCATCGCGACCGGCGTCCACCTGCGGATGCCCGGCGCCGGCGAGGCGCTGCGGCTGGCCCGCGGGCTCGGCTGGGAGCGGCTGCGCCCGCCGCCGCCACCGCCCCAGGAGGCGGTCCCGGCCTGGCGGCGCACGCTGCAGGGCCTGCGCCACGGCCGCGGCCGCGACGCCGAGGCGATCCACCACCACTACGACGTGTCGAACGCCTTCTACGAGAAGGTCCTCGGCCCGTCCATGACCTACACCTGCGCGGTGTTCCACTCGCCGTCGGACACCCTGGAGCAGGCCCAGGCCAACAAGTACGACCTGGTCGCCGGCAAGCTCGCCCTCAAGGCCGGCGACCGGCTGCTCGACGTCGGCTGCGGCTGGGGCGGGATGGTCCGCCACGCCGCCCGGGAGTACGGCGTGCGCGCCCTCGGCGTCACCCTCTCCCGCGAGCAGGCGGCGTGGGCGCAGGCCGCGATCGAGCGCGAGGGCCTCGGCCACCTGGCGGAGGTGCGCTACCTCGACTACCGTGACGCGCCCCTGGAACAGTTCGACGCGATCAGCTCGATCGGCCTCACCGAGCACATCGGGGTGCGGAACTATCCGCGGTACTTCGGGGCGCTGCGCGACCGGCTCAAGCCGGGCGGGCGGCTGCTGAACCACTGCATCACCCGCGCCGACAACCGCGCGTCCCACAAGCCGGGCGCCTTCATCGACCGGTACGTGTTCCCCGACGGGGAGCTCGCCTCACCCGGCCGGCTGGTGAGCGCGGTGCACGACGGGGCGTTCGAGGTACAACATGAGGAGAACCTGCGGCTGCACTATGCGCTGACGCTGGCCGGCTGGAACCGCAACCTGGTCGAGCACTGGGACGCGTGTGTCGACGAGGTCGGCCTGGGTACGGCGCGGGTGTGGGGCTTGTACATGGCCGGGTCGCGGCTCGCGTTCGAGCGCAACGAGATCCAGCTGCACCAGATCGTGGCGACGAAGACGACGCGGGACGGCGTGTCGTCGTACCCGTTGCGGCCCGACTGGACGCCGTGACGCTGTTTGCCGCTGTTGTCCCGAGGCCGGTTCGTGCCGGCCTCGGGCCGTTTGGGGGTTTCGCGGCTCTCGGCTATCTCCCAGGCAGAACCCAGTTTCGGCGGAGGTGCGGTGTGCAAGGTAAACACCATGAGTGACCAGGACCGCCAGTGGAGCGCGCCGGGGGCCGCGCCGTCCACCGCAGGGGAGACCGACTCCCCATCGCCCCAGCCGTCGCGGCCCGAGCCGTTGACCGCCCCTGGCGCGACCTCTCCGCACTCGTCCGAGCCGTCCGCCGGCCCGCCGCCGGCTGCCGCGCCGGCCTCTCCGGCGGAGTCTCCGACCGTGCCGGCTGCCGCTCCGGCCTCGCCCGCTGCCGCTCCGGCCTCGCCCGCTGCCGCTCCGGCCTCGCCCGCTGCCGCTCCGGCCTCGCCGGCTGCCGCTCCGGTCTGGGCCGACGCGTTCCCGGCCGGGCCGGCTGCGCCGATCTCCGGTGGTGGCGGTCCCGCCGGCAGCGTCCCGGCTTCCGGGATTCCGGCCTCGGGCGTTCCGGCGTCCGGGATTCCGGCGTCCGGGGTGCCGTGGGCGGCGCCGGCCGGTCACACCAACGGCCGCACCGCGCAGTTCCCGGCGATCCCGCCGCAGGCGACGACCGGGCCCGGCGGGACCGGGACCTGGCCCACCGTGCCGCAGGCGACGACCGGCCCCGGCGGGACCGCGACGCTGGCCGGCGCCGGCACCCACGCGCCGCACCCGCCGGCCTACCAGACGGGCCGGGTCGGCCTCGGCACACCGCCGGTCGGCGGCCCCGCGACGAACGTCTTCGGTCATCCGGTGACGTCCGGCCCGCTCGGCCAGCCGGTCACCCCGGGCCCGGTCGGGCAGCCGGTCACCGCCGGGCCGCTGGGCCAGCCGGGTCCGCTCGGCAACACCGGGCAGTTCGGGCATCCGGGGCAGTTCGGGCCGGGTGGCCCGCTCGGGCCGACCGGCCAGTTCGGCCAGGTCCCGCCGCCCGGGGCGCCGGGCCAGCCGGGGTATCCGCAGCGGCGCCCCTCGCGGGCCGGCCGGATCGCCGCGATCGTCGCGGCCGCGCTCGCGCTGTCCCTGGTGTCGGCGGTCGGCGGCGGTGTCGTCGCCACCGAGCTCGCCGGCGACCGGGCCGGCACCAGCACGGTCGTCAACAACAACCCGGCCCCCAACCTCGACCGGTCCTCGGTCGGCGGGGTTGCCGAGAAGGTCCTGCCGAGCGTCGTCGACATCAGCACCGGCGAGGCCGAGGGCTCCGGCGTCATCATGACGGCCGACGGCCAGATCATCACCAACAACCACGTCGTGCAGGGCGCCCGCCAGCTCACGGTGACCTTCAGCAACGGCAGGACGGCCCAGGCCACGGTGGTCGGCACCGACCCGGCGGGCGACATCGCCGTGATCAAGGCCCAGAACGTCTCCGGCCTGACCGCGGCCAAGTTCGGCGACAGCGACGCCCTGCGCGTCGGCGACACCGTGCTGGCCGTGGGCAGCCCCCTCGGCCTGCAGGGCTCGGTCACGGCGGGCATCGTGAGCGCGCTGCACCGGACTATCAGCTCGGGCGAGCAGGGCGCCAAGTCGATCGCCGACGCCATCCAGACCGACGCCGCGATCAACCCGGGCAACTCCGGCGGCGCCCTGGTCAACCTGGCCGGCGAGGTGGTCGGCATCAACACCGCCATCGCCACCGCGGGGGAGAACAGCGGCAACATCGGCGTAGGCTTCGCGATCTCGGCCAACCGCGCCCGCTCGGCCGCGGACCAGCTGGCCAAGGGCGGCAAGGTCAGCCACCCCTACCTGGGCGTCCAGCTCACCGACGGCGCCGGCGGCGCCCTGATCGGCGGCGTCGTGGCCGGCGGCCCGGCCGACAAGGCCGGCCTCAAGAACGGCGACCTGGTGGTCAAGATCGGCACGACGACCATCGACGACGCGACCGACCTCATCAACGCCGTCCAGGCGGCCAAGGTGGGCGACCAGCTGAAGGTCGTGGTCCAGCGCGACAGCGCCCAGCAGACCCTCACGGTGACTCTCGGCGAGTCCCCGTGACCTAGACAGCGACTCCCTTTCGCCACGCCGGCCCGCGTCCGCCACGACGCGGGCCGACGTGTATCCGCCCACCGCCGGCTCGCCCACCCCCGGCTCGCCCCACCCCAGGCTCGCCCCGGGCCCGGCTCGCCCCACCCCAGGCTCGCCCCGGGCCCGGCTCGCCCCGGGCCCGGCTCGCCCCGGGCCCGGTGGCCCGGTGCCCGGACTCCGCCCGGTTGACCTTGGTGGATTTCCGCTGCCCTGGCGACCGAAAGTCACCAAGGTCAACTTCGGACACGGGCCGCGAGCCGCGCGAGACGGCGGCGGCGCGACTGCCGCGAGACGGCGGCGGCGCGACTTCCGCTAGTCGTCCGTGGCCGGGGTCTGGGTGACGGGCCGCAGCAGGTGTTCGACGACCTGGAGGTACGACTCGATGTCCAGGTCCTCGTCCCAGAGGGTCTGCAGGACGAGGCCCTGCCAGACCGCGATCAGCACGCGCGCCAGGGCGTCCGGGAGGCCGGCCTCCTCGGCCAGGCGGCGGGGCGCGTCGACGCCCTCGCGGGCCTGGGCGCGGATGCGCTCCGAGCGGATCGACTCGGCCCAGACCTGGACGCCCAGGCGCTGCTCGGCGCGGTTGGCCGGGTCGGCGACCGAGCGGAGCACGTCGAGGTACCCGGCGATGGGATCGTCGCCCAGGCGGGCCAGGCGGCGCTCCTGCCACTCGGCGACGATGGCCGCGATCATGTCCTCCTTGCCGCTGAAGTACCGGTAGACGAGGCCCGCGCTCACCCCCGACTCGCGGACGATGTCCTGCACCGACGTGCGGTGGAAGCCCTCGCGCGCGAAGCAGGCCGCGGCCGCGTCGAGGATCTGGCGGCGCCGCGCGGCCAGGTGCGCGTCATCGACCTTCGGCACCGCGCACCTCCGCGACCGCGACCCGGTAGAAGGCGGCCGTCGGCTCGTCGCGGCCCAGCGGCGCGAGGTACCGCTCGGCGGCGTCGCGGGTCGAGCGGTCGTCGCGCAGCGACAGGCCCCGCTCGGCGAGGTACGCCGCGAGTTCGGCGGGGTCGAGGCCGAACGTCCACGGCTCCCCGTACCGCCCGACGGCCCGCCGCCAGCCGTCGGCGCCCGCGTGGGCGGCGGTGCCGTCGAGCACGGCGCGATCGACATACGTGAACACCAGGCGGCTGCCGGGGGCCAGCAGGCCGGCCAGGGCGCGCAGGGTGGCGTCGACGGCCGTCGCCGTCAGGTAGTTCGTGACGCCCTCCCAGACTACGACCGCCGGGCGGGCCGGGTCGAAGCCGCCGCCGCGCAGCGCCGTGGCCAGGTCGTCGCGGGCCAGGTCGGCCGGCACGAACCGGACCGCGTTGGCCGCGACCAGGCGGGGCGGGACCCGGCGGCGCTTGGTCGCCTGGGTGGCGGGATGGTCGACCTCGAAGCGGCGGACGTCGAGCGGCAGCCGGTACGCCCGGTTGTCGAAGCCGGCGCCCAGCAGGACCAGCTGCGCGGCCCCGGCCGCGACCGCGTCGGTCACGTGGTCGTCGATGAGGCGGGTCCGCACCACCGCCGAGGCGCGCGGACCGCCGGGCCAGCGTCCGTCGAGATACCGCACCAGGCCCCGATGCACGGCCGGCAGGCGCGACAGGACGGCGAAAGCACGGTACCGCCAGGGCAGCATGCGCTCCGCGAGCGGATCGGCGAAGAGCCGCCCGTTGCGGCGGCGGGTCTCGAGGGCCCGGAACAGCGCGACGTGCTCCGCGGTGCGGCTGCTTCCCTCCATGCCCCCGAGAATAATGAACGAACACCCATTTTTCTACAGCCGCGCCAGCTGCTCGCCCACCGCGTTGAGCAGGTCGGTGCCGGTGAACGGCTTCTCCAGCAGGTGCACGCCCGGGTCGAGGATGCCGTTGCTGGTCAGCACCGGCTGCGCGTACCCGGACATGAACAGCACCCGGGTCGCGGGACGGGTCCGCTGCAGGCGCTCGGCCAGCACCCGGCCGAGCATGCCGGGCATCACCACGTCGGTGAGCAGCAGGTCGATCGGGCCCGAATGGTCGGCGGCCACCTGCAGGGCCGCGACGCCGTCCGCGGCGGCCAGCACGGTGTACCCGCCCCGGCGCAGGATCCGCGTGGTGACCTCGCGCAGCGCGGGCTCGTCCTCGGCGACCAGGACCGTCTCGCCGCGCGCGGCCGGGCGGGGCGGGCGGGCCGGCTCGCCGGTGTGGGGCTCGGCGTCGCTGGCCGGCAGCATGATCGTGATCGTGGTGCCGAGGCCGGGCTCGGAGTACAGCTTCACCGTGCCGCCCGCCTGGACCACGATGCCGTAGACGGTGGCCAGGCCCAGGCCGGTGCCCTCGCCGCTCGGCTTGGTGGTGAAGAACGGCTCGAACGCCTTGTCCATGACCTCGCGCGGCATCCCGCTGCCCGTGTCGGAGACCCGGATCCGCACGTGGTCGTGGACCAGGCCCGTGTCGATGGTGAGCACGCCCCCGGAGGGCATCGCGTCCCGCGCGTTCACCGCCAGGTTGACCAGCACCTGCTCCAGTTGCCCGGGGTCCGCGACCACCGACGGCAGCCGGTCGGCGAGGTCCAGGTCGAGCGCGATGTGCTCGCCCAGTGAGCGGGTCAGCATCTGGTGCACCTCGCTGACGACCCGGTTCACGTCGAGCGGCTTGGGGCGGATCACCTCGCGGCGGGCGAACGCCAGCAGTTGGTGGGTGAGCTCGCTGCCCCGGCGGCCGGCGCGGAGGATCTGCTCGGCGTCGAGCGCGAACGGGGTGTCGGCGCCGTCCTCGACGATGAACTCGGCGTAGTTGAGGATGACGGCGAGCAGGTTGTTGAAGTCGTGGGCGACCCCGCCGGCCAGCTGGCCCAGGCTCTCCATCCGCTGGGTGCGCTGCAGCCGGGCCTCGGCCCGCAGCCGGTCCTGCTCGGCCAGTGCCGCGAGCCGCTCGGTGACGTTCCGGATGCCCGCGAGCGTGATCGGGCCGTCCTCGGTGCGGGCGGTGCCGAGCGCGATGTCGACGGGGACCAGCGAGCCGTCGCGGCGCAGCGCCACCGGGCCGTCCCAGCCGGACGGCGCGTCGGGCACCGGGGCGCCCTCCGGGCCGCCGGGCAGGATCTGCCGCAGGGGCATGCCCATCAGGTCGTGCCGGTCCAGCCCGAACAGCCGCTCGGCCTGCGTGTTCGCCAGCACGATCCGGTCCGCGTCGTCGAACCCGATCAGCGGATCCGGCGCCGCGTCGAGCACCGCCTGCATCTTCGCCTCGGCGCGCTCGCGCTCGCTGATGTCGCGGGTGATGGTGGTGACCCCGACCGTCATGCCGTCCGGCGAGGTCAGCGGCGACACCAGCATCGAGACCGTGAACACCTCGCCGTCGCGGCGCAGGCGCCGGGTCCGGTACGGGTCGATGCGCCCGCCCGCCGCCACGATCTCGCGGATCTCGGCCTCGTCGGGCCGCCGGTCGGGCGGGATGATCCGATCCTTGGAGCGGCCGATCATCTCGCCCGCGGTCAGCCCGTACAGCCGCTCGGCGCCCGGGTTCCACGACAGCACATTGCCGTCGAGGTCGGTGGTGACGATCGCGTCGTGCGAGGACTGCACGATCGACGCCAGCACCACCTGGGCCGGATCGGCGCCGGTGGCGTTCGCGTCGCGGATGGTCGTCACGAGGTACCGGCCGTCCTCCCCCTGCACGATCGAGAGCGTGACGTCGGCCTGGAACTGGCTGCCGTCCCGGCGGATCATGCTCAGCGGCTGGCCGGTGCGCTGCGGCGGGTGCGGGCCGTCGAGGTACGCCAGCACCCGCGGGGTCAGCGGGCGCAGCTCCGGCGGCACGAGCACGTCGGCCGGCTCACCGACGAACGGGCCGTCCTCTCGGTCGAACAGCCGCCGCGCGGCCGCGTTCGCGAGCATGATGCGGCCGTCCTCGCGCGTCACGACGATCGCGTCCGGGGACACCTCCAGCAGGTCACACGCCAGCCGCTCCGTCCACTGCACTTCACCTACGGTAGAACGTCCATCACGGACAGTGTCGGCATTCGGCATTTTCGGGAACATCCTGGACATGAGCGCCGGCCCGGCGGCTCCTGCGGAACCGGCGCCGGCCGCTCCCTCGCCGCCGGCCGTTCGTGTTGGCAAACGCGCTCGTTCGGGATTGTTCGGAACTGTTCGAACATCTGGCATCGTCGATGCTGCAAGACGATCCTCGTTGGTGACGGCCGCTCCGGTCGTCGTCGACGGAGGTGTGCGGATGTTGCGAAAGAAGTCGCGCTGGTTCGGGGGCGCATTGATGGCGATGGTGCTGACGGTCGCCGGGCTCGTGGCGGCCCCGGGTGCCGCCCAGGCGGCGTCGCCGATCACGGCGTTCTCGGCCGACGACTACATGTCCGGCTACGCGTGGGCGGCCTGGAGCAACACGGGGCAGTACTCGACGTTCAAGGTCTGCGACGACGGCGCGCCGGATAGTCACCGCGCCGTCGGCTACATCACGTGGGAGGGCGGACCCGGGACGATCTCGCGGCAGGCCGCCGGCGGCACCGGCACCTGCTCCACGCCGGTCAATGTCTTCATTCCAGCGGGCAAGTGGGTCAAGGTCCGGGCGTGCGAACGCAACGGTCCGGAGATCCCCGACCTGGCGTGCGGCTCCTGGCGCCAGGGCATCTCCGGATCATGAGCCCCGGCCGGCCGGAAGTGCCGTTCCGGCCGGCCGCCGGGCTCCCCGGCGGGCCCGTCAGCGGTGGGGGGCCGCATCGGTGCAGTCGCCGGTGCGGCAGATCTTGGCCAGCTCCGTGCGCGACCGGACGCCCAGCCGGACGAAGATGTTGCGCAGGTGGTGGTCGACCGTGCGGGGGCTCAGGTACAGGGCCGCGGCCACCTCCCGGTTCGTCGCGCCGTCGGCGACCAGGCCGGCGATCCGCCGCTGCTGCGCCGTGAGGACCGCGTCGGCGCGGGACGGCGGGCCCTTCGCCACCGGCGAGCCGGCCGCGCGCAGCACCGGAGCACCCGCGGCACGCAGTTCGGCGCCGGCCCGCTCGGCCCACGGGCCGGCGCCGAACTGCTCGAACGTCTCCAGCGCCCGCTCCAGGTGCTCGCGCGCCGCGGCCGGGCGGCGGGCGCGGCGCAACCACTGGCCGAACAGCAGCTCGGTGCGCGCGCGGGCGAAGTCGCTGTCGCCGAGGACGTGCAGGCGCAGCGCCTCGACGTAGTGGGACTCGGCCTCGTCGGGCGGGGCGAGCAGGGCGCGGCAGCGGGCGGACAGGGCCAGCCACGTCGGGTTCGCGGTGCACGCCGTCCACGCCTCGAAGATGCGCAGCGCGTGCGCGGCGAGGTCCGGACGGCCGATGCCGGCGGCGGCCTCGACCAGCGTCGGTACCCCGGCCGCCTGCACCACCAGGCTGCCCCGCCCCACCTCGGTGCGGGTCAGCCGGGTGAGCGCCGCCTGGTGCCGGCCGTCGGCGACGTCGAGCAGGGACAGGGCCCACGCGCCGAGGGCCCACGACGGGCTGTCGACGTCGACGCCCGACCGGGCCCGGGAGGCGTGCACCCGCGCGACGCAGCCGGCCCGGTCGCCGACCATGGCGGCCAGCACGGCCAGCAGGCCGAGGTGGTTGTCGGCGAGGTTCTCCTGCCCGGTGGTCCGGGCGAGCCGCAGGCCCTCCAGGCCGGTCGACACGGCGGCCTCGAAGCCGCCGAGCGCCAGGTCGGCCGACGCCGCGATCTCCAGCGCCTGCGGGACGGTCGCCAGCTCCCCGGCGTCGCGCGCGAGGCCGGCCGCCCGGTGCGCGAGCCGGTGCGCCTGTGCGTCGTCCCCGATGAGCAGCCCGGCCACGGCGGCCCGCACCAGCACCGCGGGATCCCGCATCCGCCCGGCCAGCGTCAGGACTTTTCGCAGCGGGGGTACCGCACCGGCCAGGTTTCCCCCGAACATCGCCGACAACCCGTCGAAGTGCCGGTTCAGCAGCTCGGCGACGCAGGGCTCGTGGTGCGGCGCGACGCCCCGGAGCACGGCCGCGAACCGGGCCCGCTCCCCGGACGCGCACAGCACCTCGGCCGCGAGCATGACCGTCCCCGGCGCCACGGCCGCGTCGGTGTGCTCGGCCGACGTCCGGATCATCTGGTACGCGTCCGCGACGACGCCGGCCCGCAGCTCGATCTCGGCGAGCAGCAGCTCCCGCTCCGCCGACACCACGACCGGTGGCGCGGGGGCCGGCGCCGCAGTCGGCCACGCGGGGGCCGGCAGGCCGGCGGGCCCCGGCCGCAGGAGCAGCCGGGCGCGGTGCGGGAACCCGGCCCGCCAGGCGTGCCCCGCGGCGGCGACCCGGTACCGGTCGGCGTCGGCCGGGTCCGCCGCCAGCTCGGCCGCCCGCCGCAGCGCCCGCGCGGCCAGGGCATGCTCGGGCGGCGCCGCATCCGCCAGCTCCGCCGCGAGCTTCCCGTCCGGACCGTCGGCCAGGGCGGCGACGTGCAGCGTCTCGCGCAGCACCGTCTCGGCGTCCCAGACCTCCCGGGCGGGCGACGAGAAGGTCAGCGTGCGGTGCGCGGCCCGGCGCTCGGCGAGCGTGGCCTCGGCGTAGACGACGGCGCCGAAGAGCGGGCGCGGGAACCGTACGGCGCCGGCGTCGACCCGGACCAGCCCGGCCCGCTCGGCCGGCTGCAGCGCGTCCACGGTCAGCCCGGACGCCTCGACGGCGGCCACGCAGCGGGTCACCGGCACCGGCCGCTCCGGCAGGACGGACTCGTCCGCGGCGAGCAGCAGCAGCGCGGCCCGGGTCGCGGGCGGCAGCGCGGCCAGGCAGCGGCGGTGGCTGACCCGCAGCGGGCTGTCGGCCGGCAGCTCCACCGGCGGCTCGGCCTCGCCGCGGCGCTGGGGTGCGGTGAGGCCGCCGGCCAGGGCGACCAGCGCGGCCGGGTTGCCCCGGGCCGCCTCGACGAGCACGCCGGCGACGTCGCCCTGCAGGCCGTCGGGCACCAGGTCGCGCAGCACGCGCTGGGCGGTGGTGGTGTCGAGCGGGTCGAGGGGCACCCGGTCGACGCCGTCCAGCCCGTCGTCCGCGTCGTCGTCGCCCGCGAGGACCAGCGCGATCGGGTCGCCGCCGAGCCGGCGGGCGGCGTACGCCAGCGCCGCCAGGGACGCGCGGTCCAGCCATTGCATGTCGTCGACGCAGCACACGAGCGGGCCGGCGACGGCCCGGCGGCGCAGTTCGGCGAGCACCGCCGGGCCGTCCTCGACGCACGCGAGCAGGCGGTGCACGGCGGCACCCGGCAGGGAGGCCTCGGCGGGGCAGCCGGTCACCGTCAGGCGGGTGGTGCCCGGCAGCACCGCGGAGGCGAGCAGCGACGACCGGCCCGAACCCGGCGGGCCGGTCAGCGCCAGGGCGCCGCCGTGGCCGTCGGCGGCGGCCCGGAGCAGCGCGCGGACCAGGGCGAGCTCGCGGTCGCGACCGCGCAGCGAATGTTTCGGCACTCTCGATGCAGAAACCATGCCCCAGTGTTACGCGCAAGTAACACGAAAGGGAAGTACCCGGTCAGGACGAGCCCGACATGATTCGCCCGATGTTGGCCGGCGAGAGGTACTCCGGCACGGGCGTGCTGCCCTGCATCATGCCGAAGAACCGCGTGGTCTCGGCCGGCGACGCGGCCACCGCGGCCAGCAGCGCGGCCATCTCCGGCGGCGGCGGCTCCATCGACGCGAGCTGGCAGGTCAGCCCCAGCGCCGGCCCGAACCGCTCGTCGCGCGCCCGCACGTAGCCGGCGACCGCCTCGTCGAGGTCGCCGCCGGTCAGCCCGTGATCGACGGCCGCGGCCAGGAGCTCGGCGCAGGCGAACGCGTCGGTGATGCCGGACGCGGTGCACGGGTCCTTGTGGTAGCCGGCGTCGCCGACCAGCGCCCAGCCCGGCCCGGCCGACTCGCGGAAGAAGTTCGGGACGTCGGCGGTACCGCGGATGCGCTCGGCCCGCTCGCCCGCCGCGACCCGGGCGGCCAGGTCGGGCACCCGGCCGATCGCCGCCAGGTAGTTGCCCTCCACGTCCAGGCGGAAGTCGTGGAACTGCGCGATCGGGCAGGCCACGAACACGCACGCGAGGCCGTCGTTGGTCGGGAAGACGACGACGGCGCGTGCGCCACCGGGTGAGCCGACCGCGGCGGCCGTGTGGGACGTCGCCTGAGAGGAGCTGTCCCCGAGCTGGTAGATCTCGGCGCCGGGGCCGGACACCCCGCGGTAGTACGCGTAGTACCCCGCGGTCAGCGCCGGCGTCGCGGCATAGGTGCCGGCGCCCACCTCGCGGGCCACCGTCGAGTGCAGCCCGTCGGCGCCGATCACGATCCGCGCGGTGAGCTCCTCGCCCCCGGCCCGCACGCCGGTGACCCGCCCGTCGGGCGCGCGGAGCAGCCCGTCGACGGGGGAGCGCTCGCGCACCTCGGCCCCGGCGTCGCGGGCCGCGTCGACGAGGATCGTATCCAGCAGGGTGCGGCGCACACAGTACGGCTGGGAAACCCCGTCCACGGGCGGCGGCGGGCCGTCGATCACGAACGCGCCGAAGTCCATCGTGAACCGCTCGTGCGGCGGAGCACCGGTCGCCACGACCGCGTCGTGGAGGCCCCAGCGCTTGAGGTGTGCCATCCCGGGCACGTGGATCAGATGCGTCGACAGCGCGTCGCTCGGGAACCCGGCGCGGTCGAGCAGGAGGACGCGGTGGCCGCGGCGGGCGAGCAGCATGGCCGTGGGCGAACCGGCGCAGCGCGCGCCGACGACGATGGCATCGAACGTCACCGTTGTGACCCTATCGCCACCAACGCACGGCGTCGACCAGCATCGTCTGCGGGAACATCGTCGCGGGCGGCGGGTTGCCCGGCCAGCGCCCGCCGACAGCCAGGTTGAGCAGCAGGAACGCCGGTGCCTCGAACACCCAGCGCTCCTTGCCGCCGAGGTCCTCCGGCCGCAGCGCGCCCTGGACCACCCCGTCGACGCTCCACTGCAGCACGCCCGGCCACCATTCCAGCCCGTACCGATGGAAACCCTTGGCCGGACCGCCCGACGGGTGCGCGATCCAGGTGCGCTCCCAGCCGCGGATCGAGCCGTCCGGCCCGTGCACCGCGCCGTGCACGATGCCCGGCTCGGCGTCGCCCAGCGACTCCATGATGTCGATCTCGCCCGCCTGCGGCCACCCGGCGCGGTCCACGTCGGCGCCGAGCATCCAGAACGCGGGCAGCAGCCCGGCCCCGGAGGGCACCCGCAGCTCGGCCTCGATCCGCCCGTACCGCGCCTCGAACACGCTGCGCATGCGGGCCGACGTGTAGCCGCCGCCCTCCTGCCGGGCGACGATCGCCAGCCGGCCGTCGCCGGTGCGCCCGCCGTTGTCCGGCCGGTCGGTGTAGTCCTGCAGCTCGCCGTTGCCCCAGCCGGTGGCGCCGGTCTGGAACCTCCAGCGCTTCGGGTCGGGCCGCCCGGCGGGTCCCTCGAAGTCGTCGGAGAACGCTTCGTGGAGCGTTTCGGTGGAGGTACGGGCGAGGATCGCGCTGATCGCGGACACGCCCCCGACGCCCGAGGCGGCCTCGACCGACACGGCGACCGTGGACCCCTCGGTGCGGGCCAGCACCACGGCGTGGCGGGCCCGGCCGTCGGTGGTGCCCGCGAGGCGCAGCCGGGGTGCGGTGCCGTCGGCCAGCCGCACGGTGACCTCGGCCGCGGGCGACCCGGCGGCGGCGGTCGCGGCGAACGAGAGGACCACGGCATAGGTTCCCGGCGACGGCACCGGCAGCGTCCAGGTCGGCGTGCCCGTGCGCGTCCACCGGTAGGGCACCGCGACGCGGCCCCCGGCGACGCCCGCCCGCACGGCCCCGCCCGCGACGACGGCGGCATCGGGCTCCCACACGCGGCCGCCCGCGTCGGTGAACCGCTTCGGCCCGACGGTCCAGCGGGCCGTCCACCCGAGCCCCTCGGCGGAGGTCGCCACGGCCGCCGGGCCGATCGCGGTGATGAGCCGGGCGGCGGTGGTGGGCGGCTCGGTCAGCTGCGCCGCCGCGACGGCGGCGACGGCGAGGACCCGCGAGGAGTTCCCGGCCCGGAGCCGGCGCCGGGCGTCGCCGGCCCAGGGCCCGGCCCGGCGCGCGGCGCTGCGGCCGGCTTCGGCGGTCCAGCGGCCGGCTCGGCGCGCGGCTCGGCGCGCCACCGGGAGGAACCGCGCGAGCGACATCACCGCACCAACCTACGGTGCGGCCGCCGTTGCTCGAACGAGTGTCGCGTTCTGGACGGACGGGCGGGTCAGGCCCGGCGGATCGGCATGTGCGTCGGTGCCGGCGGCCCGCCGAGGAACGTCGCGACCAGGCCGGTGCACAGCTGCGGCTTGGTGGAACGCGCCGCTGATCAGCACCAGCCGGGACACCAGGTCCGGGCGGGCCAGCGCGGTCAGCAGGGGTCGGCGCCGGGGCCCGCGCCCCGGACGGCGGCGAGCGTGCCGAACGCGATGCCCCAGGCCATGCTCAGCGCCGACCAGACCGGCCCGAACCCGCCGGGTGTGCCGGGAAACGCGAGGCAGACGAGCCCGAGATAGGCCGCCACCAGCCCGACCCCGACCCCGGCGAAGCGCCGCAACCGCGGCCGGCACGCCGCCGTCCAGCTCAGCACCACGAGGGCGAGGCCCACCGCGCCCTGCACGGCGTAGTGGTCGATCCCGATGCTGATGTCCTCGGGCAGCCCCAGCCGGTTCGCCGCGTACATCGCGTTGGCGTACGCCAGCCAGGGCAGCGCGCCGAGCCCGGCCAGGACCGCCAGCGGCCGGTCCACCCGGACACCGCCCGTCGTGAGCGGCTCGCGCCCGGGCGCGAACGCCACGACGAGCGCCTCCCCGGCCACGGCCAGGGCGACGAGCAGCAGGGCCCATTCGAGCGAGGCGGCGGCGGAGACCGCGAGGGCCGCCGCGACGCACAGCAACTGCACGACGGCGGGGGCCGACCGCCGGGGCCGGACGGCGACCCGGGCGAAGGCCGCCGCGACGAGCACGGTGAAGAGCAGCCCCCAGCCGGCCTCCAGCGCCACCGCCCAGGCCGGGTCCCACGTCACCGCCAGGTCGGGCACGCCGAAACCGGGGTAGACCAGCCACGTCAGCGCGAAGACGACCGCCGCCACCCGGACGCCGGCCGTCCGGACGGCAGTGCCGGACACGCGAACCACCTCTCTCAGAAGCCCGTGTCAGGTTGACGGACAACCGCGCCCACCGGCCGGGTTTGCCGACAACCCGACAGGGGGCAGCGGCCGGGGAGCAGCGGGCCGGGGCACCGACCCGAGGAGCACGGCGGCGAGGACGGCCGCGGCGCCGGCGAGCTGGCCCGGCGAGAGGGACTGCCCCAGCGCGAGCCACCCGAGCGCGGCGGCGACGACCGGGCTGAGCAGGCCCAGCAGGGTCACCTGAGCGGGCGGGAGGGCGGTGACGCCGCGGAACCAGAGGAAGTACGCCCCGGCGGTACCGACGAGGGAGAGGTAGGCGAAGCCGCCCGCGTTGGCGAGGGAGAGGCCGGCCGGCAGGCCCTCGACCATGAGCGCGGCCGGCGCGAGCAGCAGGCCGCCGACGGTGAGCTGCCAGCCGGTCAGGGCGAGCAGCGCCGTCCGGCGCTCGGCGAAGCCGTCCGGCACGCCCCACCGGCGGCCGAGGACGGTGCCGAGCGACATCGACACCATGCCGCCCGCGGCCGCGGCCAGGCCGATCGGGTCGAGCGCGGTGGCCGAGCGGAGCACGAGCAGGGCCACCCCGGCCAGGCCCACGCCGGCGGCGGCCAGGACCCGGCCGCCGGGCCGCTGGCCGAGCAGGGCGAAGGCGAGCCCGGCGACGACGAACGGCCCGAGCGCGCCGAGGACGGCGGCGACCCCGCCGGGCAGCCGGTAGGCGGCGACGAACAGCAGCGCGAAGAACAGCCCGATGTTCAGCGTGCCGAGCACGGCGGCACGCCACCACCAGGTGCCGCGGGGCAGGGCCCGGACGATCGCGACGAGCAGCAGCCCGGCGGGCAGGGCGCGCAGGGTGCCGGCGAGCAGCGGCCGGTCGGGCGGGAGGAGCTCGGTGGTGACGAGGTAGGTGGTGCCCCAGAGCGCGGGGGCTACGGCGGTGGCCGCTCGTAGGTTGCTCATGACTAAGTAGCTTAGCACTAAGCTACTTAGTGGCAAGTGGTACGATCCGAGCGTGGAGGACGACGTCGACCGCATCCTGGCCCAGTGGGCCCGCGAGCGCCCCGACCTGCAGACCGAGGCCATGGGCGTGTTCGGCCGGATCTACCGGCTGGCCCGGCTGGTGGGGGACCGGCAGGAGAGGGTGTATGGCGAGCTGGGCATCAACCGCGGCGAGTTCGACGTCCTGGCGACGCTGCGCCGCGCGGGGGCGCCCTTCCAGCTGTCCCCGAAGGCGCTCAGCGCGTCGCTCATGCTGACGACGGGTGGCATGACCGGCCGGCTGGACCGCCTGGAGCGGGCCGGCCTGGTGACCCGCGCTCCCGACCCGGCCGACCGCCGCGGCCTGGTCGTCACGCTGACCCCGCGCGGCCGCGAGCTGATCGACGAGGCGGTCGGCATCGGGCTGGCGGCGCAGCGGGAGGTGCTGGAGCGCCTCCCGGCGGCCGACCGCGAGCGGCTGTCGTCGCTGCTGCGGGACCTACTGGCCGCCGTGGCGTAACTGGCGTTGCAGCATCGGGCGGTAGCGCTCGAACGGCGGCACGTCGGCCTCGGGGTCCTTGGCGGCCTCGTCCCAGCGGCGCAGCCGGACGGCGTCGGCGGCGTACGGCGCCTTGGCGAACGCCGCCGCCTCGCCCGCGCCCATCGGACCGCCCTGGACCGAGAGCGTGTACTTCGACGCCTCCGACAGCCGGTCGTGGTATCCGGGTTCGACGGCGCAGAGGTACCGCTTCGCGTCCACGTGCAGGCGCACCGGCTCGCACACGGCGGCGCCGAACCAGCGGGCCAGCCAGTCGGCGCCGGTGTCGCCGTGCCGGTTGTCGGTGCCCCGCATGAGGTCGGCGCCCGTGTGGAGCCCGTGGAAGTGGCCGATGTCGTGCAGCAGCGCGGCCGCCACGAGCGGCTCGGGCGCCCCGTCCCGCGCGGCGAGGGCGGCGGCCTGCAGCATGTGCGCCGCCTGGCTCACCGGCTCGCCGAAGTAGTCGCGGGTGCCCTCCTCGGCGAACAGCCGGGCCAGCGCGTCGATCGGGTTCACCGCGGCTCCTCCAGGAACGTCTGCAGCGCGTCGAGGTCGGCGTAGCAGCCCTGCAGGTGCCGCTCGTTCGCCGCGGTGAACGCCGTGCGCGAGTGCATCATCCGGGTGTTGTCGAAGATGACGCAGTCGCCGGGGTCGAGCCGGAACGTGACGGTGGCGCCGGGCCGGTTGAGCAGTTCGTCGAACGCCCGGTACGCGGCGTAGAACTCGGCGCTGGCCGGCGGCCGCAGCGACCGGTGGTTGTACCGCACCTCGCGGATCCGTCCGAGCGGGTCGACGTCGATGATCGGCTTCTCGGCACGCAGGCTGGTGGTGCCGTCCGCCCACGCGAAGGTGACCGGCGTGGTCGTGAGGACGCGGAAGTACCCCGGATGCCGCTCCCGCAGCAGCGCCGCCGCCCGGAACCCGTCGAGCAGCCCCGACTCGCCGCCCTCGGCGCTGTTGCGCAGGCAGTGCAGCAGCTGCACGGTCGGCACCGGGTCCCGGTACGGGTTGTCGGTGTGCGGCCCGATCGCCAGCCCCGTGAAGGCCAGGTTGGTCGGCCGCGCCTCGACCCGGACGTCGAACAGCTCCCCGTAGTTCGTGGTCCGCACGTGCCCGAACGACCGGGCGACCGCGAGCACGGCCCCGGGCTGCGCCGGCGTCCCGGTCAGCAGGCAGAACCCGAGCTCCCACACGGCCCGCGCGGCGGGAACGGGATCGTCCAGGTACTCCCGCCACGTCCACCGCGGCACCTCGGCGCTGTCCCAGAGCGTCTTGCCGGCCTCGGTCCGCCCGTCCCCGAGCCCGGGCGGTGCGCCGAGCTCCCCGCGGTGTCCGTCACTGAACGTCACGCTGGTGCCGTCGACGCCGACGACGGCGATGTCGTCCGGAATGTCGGCGAGCGCGATCAGCCGTTGCCCGCTGTGCGGATCACGGCACTGCGGACACACACAGTTGTCACGCATCCAAACAGCAGGTCCCATAGCGGGCCGATGCTGCCCGCCGGTGGTGAACGCGACCTGAACACCGCACCCCGGGGCGGGGGTCAGGTGCCGAAGAAGATGCGGAGCTGCTTCGCCGCCTGGGCCTGGGCGAGCCGGGCCGCGTCCAGCGTCCCCGCCATCGTGAAGAACCCGTGCGCCATCCCCTCGTACCGGGTCACCGCCACCGGCACCCCCGACTCGGCCAGCCGGCGGGCATACCGTTCGCCCTGGTCGCGCAGCGGATCGAACTCGGCCGTGAGCACCAGCGCCGGTGGTAGCCCGCGCAGCGTCTCCGCCCGCAACGGCGACGCCAGCGGGTTGAACGCGTCGTCCGGATCGGTCAGATAGTGCGAACGGTACCAAGCCACCGAATGATGGTTGAACATGTACCGGTCGTCGCTCTCGCGCATCGAGTCGTCCTCGGCGGCCTGGTCGGTGTTCGGGTACACCAGCAGCTGCCCCGCCAGCACCAGGTCCCCCGACTCCTGCGCCATCAGCGTCAGCGCCGCCGCCAGGTTGCCGCCCGCGCTGTCGCCGCCCACCGCGATCCGCGCCGGGTCGGCGCCCAGCGCGGCGGCGTTGTCGTGCACCCACTGGGTCGCCGCCCAGCAGTCCTCGATCGCGGCCGGGAACGGGTGCTCCGGCGCGAGCCGGTACCCGGGCACCGCCACGATGCAGCCCGCCGCGTTGGCCAGGTGCCGCGCCACCCCGTCGGCCGTGTCGATCGTCCCGAGCACCCAGCCGCCGCCGTAGAAGTACATCAGCACCGGCAACGGCCCGGAGGACGACGGCCGGTACACGCGCAGCACCAGGTCGCCACCCGGACCGGCAAGGGTGTGCTCCGAGACGGAGTGGACCGGCTCCGGCGCGCCGCCCGACGCCTGGATCGACGCCAGGTCCGCCGCCCGCGCCGCTTCCAGCGACATCGTGTACAGCGGCGCGACCCCGTCGCGCTCCTTCTGGTCCCGAATCGCCTGCAGCTGCGGGTCGAGTGGCATGCGTCCTCCCTAGGACCGGGTCCAGAGCCGATAGGCCCCGGCCAACATAGCTAGATCGCACGGGCCAGGCGCCGGACCACCTCCGCCGCCGCGATGGCGTGGCTGCGACCGTTGCCGTGCAGTCCGTCGGATCCTGTCAGAGATCCGGCCAGGACGTCATCGTCGCCGATCGCGGGATGGTTGGCCAGATCCACGTGGATCGTGCCCAGCTCCAGCGACAGGGCGGCCAGCCGCCGGCCGAGCAGCGCCATGCGGCGGGAGAACGCGGGACCCAGCCACGACGGCAGCGACGGATAGACCGGCATCACGAACAGTGAGACGGTGACGACCTCCGCGCCGGCGCGCTGCAGGGGGCGGATGATCGCGGTCAGGCCGGCGTCGACCGCATCGGCGCGGGCCTCGTAGCCGGGGCGCATCGCGTCGTTCGCGCCGCAGATCACCATGGCCAGGTCCGGCGCGAAGGCCAGGGCCGGTGAAAGTTGCGTGGCGTGGACCTCGGCGACCCGCAGGTTGCGCTGCCCGAGGTTGACGTACGCCAGCTCCGGCCGCACGACCGCCAGCTCGGCCCGCACCCGGTCCGGGAAGGCCAGCGGGTGGTAGCCGTCGACCGGCTCGGTCAGGCCCTCGGCCACGCTGTCGCCGAGGACCGCGAAGCGCCGCCAGCGGTGCCGGGCGAGCAGGCGCACCGCCTCGCCGTCGGCAAGGCAGTGGGGATCGAGCGACTCCAACGTCTGCGCATATTCCGGTGCCATGTAAGCCTTTCGGCTCATGTGTTCGTCGCGGGGATACCGATAGGCTAACGCCTATGGGACGGCTGCGGTGACACAAACTCGGACCGGACAGTCGTTCACCGGAACGGATTATCAACGGCTTGCCCGCGAGCTCGTCGATCCCGACGTGTGGGACTTCATCGAGGGCGGCGCCGAGGCGGAGCGCACCGTCGCCGCCAACCTCGCGGCGTTCGACCGGGTGCGGCTGCGGCCGCGGGTGCTCGCCGGGGTGTCCGAGGTGGACACCTCCGTGGAGCTGTTCGGCACGCGCTACGCCACGCCGCTCGGGGTCGCGCCGACCGCCTATCACCGCCTCGTCGACGCCGAGGGCGAGGTGGCGACGGCGCGGGGCGCCGGGGCCGCCGGCGCGCTGTTCGTGGTCGGCATGTTCGCCAGCCGCACGCTGGAGGAGATCGCCGAGGCGTCCTCGTCGGAGCTGTGGATCCAGCTGTACTGGCTGAGGCGGCGCGACGTCATGGCGGCGTTGCTGCGCCGGGCCGAGCGGTGCGGGTACGGCGCCGTGATGCTCACCGTGGACGTCCCGCGGATGGGGCGGCGGTGGCGCGACATGCGCAACGGGTTCGCCATCGGCGGCGACGTCGCGGCGGTCAACATCGACGCCGGCGTGATGGCGTCGGCGCACGAGCGCGCCGCCGGCGGCTCCGCCCTCGTCCGGCACACCGCCCAGCAGTTCGACGCGGGCGTCACCTGGGACGACCTGGCCTGGCTGCGGGCGCAGACCCGGCTGCCGCTGGTGCTCAAGGGCATCCTCACGGCGGAGGACGCGCGGCTCGCGGTGCGGCACGGCGCCGACGCGATCGTGGTCTCCAACCACGGCGGCCGCCAGCTCGACGGCGCCGTGGCCAGCCTCGACGTGCTCGCCGAGGTGGCCGACGCGGCCGGCGGCCGCCCGGTGCTGTTCGACGGCGGGGTCCGCCGGGGCGTCGACGCCCTCGCCGCCCTGGCCCTCGGCGCCCGGATGGTGCTGCTCGGCCGGCCGCCGCTGTGGGGGCTCGCGGCCGGCGGCGCCGACGGCGTGGCCGGCCTGCTGCGCACGACCACCGAGGAGCTGGCGCATGCGATGGCGCTCGCCGGCCGCCCCACGCTGGGCGACCTCGACCGGTCCGTCGTGCGGATGTCGACGATCGCAGGAGGCGCCTGATGGTGGAGCTGTCCCGGGAATCGCTGCACGTGTCCGTCGTCGACCCGGTGTCGGCGTCGATGAACTTCCTCAACGAGGTCGCGGGGCGGTTCCCCGAGGCGATCTCGCTCGCCGCGGGCCGGCCGTTCGACGAGTTCCACGCCGTCTCCGACGTCGACAAGCACCTCCAGGCGTACCTCACCCACCTGCGCGAGCGGGGCCTCGGCCCGGCCCGCAGCCGGCAGCTGCTGACCCAGTACGGGCGGACCAACGGCCACATCGGCGACCTCATCGCCCGCATGCTCGACGTCGACGAGAACATCCAGGTGCCCGCAGCCGCCGTGATGGTCACCGCCGGCTGTCAGGAGGCGATGGTCGTCGCGCTGCGCGGCCTCTGCGCGCGGCCCGGCGACGTGGTGCTCGCCGCCGAGCCGTGCTACGTCGGGCTCACCGGGGCGGCGCGCATCCTCGGCGTCGAGGTCGTGCCGGTGCCCGAGTCGCCCGACGGGCTGCGCCCGGAGACGGTCCGCGAGGTCGCCGCGCAGACCCGCGCGAGCGGACGCGAGCCCAAGGCGCTCTACCTGGTGCCCAACTTCGCCAACCCGTCCGGCGTCTCGCTGCCCGTCGCGACCCGCCGGGCGCTGCTCGACGTGGCCGCCGAGACGGGCCTGCTGATCCTGGAGGACGACCCCTACGGCCTGTTCGGCCTCGACGACGAGCCGCGGCCCACGCTCAAGTCGCTCGACGCCGACCAGCGCGTCATCTACCTGGGTTCGTTCGCCAAGTCGTACTTCCCGGGCGCCCGCGTCGGGTTCCTGGTCGCCGACCAGGCCGTGGTCGACGCCGCCGGACGGCGGACGCTCCTCGCCGAGGAGCTGTCGACCGTCAAGAGCATGCTCACCGTCAACACGTCGGCCCTCTCGCAGGCCGTCGTCGGCGGCATGCTCATCGACAGCGGCTTCAGCCTCCGCGGCGCCAACCAGGCGAAGATCGCCTTCTACCGGCAGAACCTGCGGACCCTGCTCGCCGGGCTGGAGCACGAGTTCACCGGCGGACCGATCCGCTGGAACAGCCCGAGCGGCGGCTTCTTCGTCGTCGTCGACGTGCCGGTCGACGCGACCGAGGAGCTGCTCGAGGTCTCCGCCCGTGAGTACGGTGTGCTGTGGACCCCGATGCGCTTCTTCTACGTCGGCGGGGGCGGCACCCACGCGATCCGGCTGTCCTGCAGCGCCCTGGAGCCGCCCCAGATCGAGGAGGGCGTCCGCCGCCTGGCCGCCCTGCTGCGCGCGTGAGCGGTCCGGAGCGCGGCGGAGGGCGCATGACCACCGTCGAGCTCCACCTGGTGGACGCGGCGGCGACCACGGCCGACCTGGAGTTGCTGGACGAGGCGGAGCTCCGTCGCCACGAGACCATGCAGCACCCGGTCGACCGGCACCGCTTCGCCGTGGCCCACGCCGCGGCCCGGCGGATCGTCGCGGACCGGCTCGACGTCGATCCCGCCGAGGTGCGCTGGACAAGAGGCTCCAACGGCAAGCCGGAGCTGGACGGCGGCGCGCTGCGGGTCAACCTCTCGCACTCGGGTGACCTGGTCCTCGTCGCGCTCACCGCCGAGCGGGCCGTCGGCGTCGACCTCCAGCAGGTGCTGCCCACCCTCGACGTGGCCGCGATGGCGGCCCGGTTCTTCCCGCCCGGCGAGGCGTCGCTCGTGGCCCGGGACGGGCCGGAGCGGTTCGCCGAGCTGTGGGCGCGCAAGGAGGCGGTGGTGAAGGCGGCCGGCGACCGGCTCACCCGCGGGCTGTGCCTGCCGGTCGCCGGTGACGCGCCGCCGGTCGTCGAGCACGACGGGGTGCCGTTCGCGGTGCGCGACGTCGGCGCCCCGGCCGGTTTCCGTGCGGCCGTCGCCCTGGCCGGCGCGGAGCCGTTCACGGTGGACGGTCAGCCGAACACGCCGACGCACAGGTAGCGCAGGACCGGGTCGTGGTCGGCGACGACGATCCGGCCGGCGTCCGGCGACCACACCTCGGCGAGCGCCGACCAGACCCCGGTCATCGGCTGGTCCGGGTCGGCGTGCAGCACCTTCGCCGCGGTGACGTCCACATCGGACAGCCCGCCGCCGAGGATCACGACGTCGGGAGCCAGCCGGTCGAGCTCGGCCACCACGTCGCCGGGCGCCGCGCCGGTCCGCACCAGCGGCGCCGGCGCGTCCACAGTGGACTCGCCAAGCATCAGCGCGACCCCGGCGTGCGCCGCCGGCCGCAGCACCGGCACGCCGGGATCGTACGGCAGCTCGGCCTGCTCCACGACGAGCAGCAGGGCCCGGGCCTGGCCGCGCAGCAGGCGCAGGCCGGTGTACGCGCCCGCCCGGCCCTGGTCGGAGACGGCGAACGCCATCGGGCCGCCCGGGCAGACGTGGCTGAGGTAGGTCGCGGTGGCCCGCCCGGGCGCGATGTCCGGGATGTCGTAGGCGAGCACCAGGGTGTCGGCGAAGGCGTCCGCCCCGAGGTCGGCCAGCAGCGCGACCGCCATCTCCCCGTACGACTGGCCCGCGACCTCGGCGGTGCCGAGGGCCAGGCCGTACGGGGTCAGCAGGTCGGTGAGGTACGTCGCCAGGCGACCGGCGTGGGCCGGGTCGGCGGCGAGCGCCGCCGGTCCGGGGAACCGGCGGGCGACGACCCGGCGCAGGCCCCAGCTCACTCGTCCTCCGGCAGGAGGTTGCCGGCGACGTAGTCCGCGAGCGTGCCCACCGTCTCGAAGTTGTCGCGGCCCAGGTCCTCGACGCTGATCTCGCGCTCCAGCCGGTCCTCCAGCTCCAGCACCAGCTCCAGGCCGGTGGTCGAGCTCATGCCGAGGTCGTCCATGAGCGTGGTGCTTTCCGACGCGCCGGCCACCTCGCGCTTGAGCACGCGGGGGAGCAGGTCGCAGATCGTCTCCACGACCTGCTCGCGCAGGACGGGGTCGATGGTGGCGGTGTCGGACATGAGAAACCTCTCCTGAAGGTCAGTGCTCGAAGACCATGGCGGCGAAGGTCGCGCCCCGGCCGGCCCCGGCGGCGGCGACCACGTAACGGTCCCCGGGCCGCAGCAGCCCCCGGGCGACGGCGGTGCGGTGGTTGACGAACGCGTCGGCGCAGAACACGTGGCCGTAGTCGGCGACGTGCTCCAGCAGCACCCGGTCGAGCGGGTAGCCGATGCGCTTGCAGGTGCGCTGCCACGCCACCACGTTGACGTTGTGCGGCAGGATCACGGCGATGTCGGCCGGCTCCAGGCCGGCCTTCGCGACGGCGGCGGTGACGGCCTCGCCGAGCGCGTCGTGGTAGATGCGCTGGAACTCGCCGGCGACCTCCTCCAGCTCGCCGTCGAACTCGCCGCGCAGCCGCGCGACATAGGACAGCAGCCGGTCCCGGTCGCCGGACGCCGACACCAGGCAGGCCGCCGCGCCCTCGCCGAACATCGACGTCTCCGGCACGAACTGCGCCTCGCCGGTGAACGCCTTCTCCCCGGTGAGGACCACCGCGAGCGCGTCCGGCTCGCCCTCCAGGAGCCGCCCGGCCAGGTCGATCGCCAGCAGCCCGGACGCGCAGGCCTGCTGGCCGACCGCGAACGCCTGCGCGTGCCCGAGACCGGCGTCGCGGCACACGTCGTGCAGCGGGTTGTGCGGGTACGGCACGACGACCGGGAACGTGCGGGCGTAGAGCACGTACCGCACCCGCGCCGCCTGCTCGCCGGTCAGCGCCAGGTCGGCGAGGGCGGCCCGGAGGAGGTCGGCGAGGGACGCCGAGGGTGCGTGGGCCGCCTGCCCGATCTTGTGATATCGCCGGAACACGCGGACCTGCATCGGGGTCAGCTCGAACCGCTCCGCGAGTGCCTCGACCGGCACCCGCCCCTCCGGCACGTGGGTTCCCACGGCCACCAGCGCCGTCACGATAGTGCCTCCCGCACCGCGATCCGTTCCGCCGCCCGCAACAGTTCCTCGGCGCCGTCCGTGCCGAGCCGGGCCGCGTCGGTGAAGACGGTCAGCAGCCAGGCGCCACCCGGCGCGTCGTCGACGTCGACGCTGAGCGGGTCGAACGGGTCGTCCTGGGCCACGGTCCACCGGAAGTCGCCGTCGGCAGCCGCCCGCAGCGCGTCCGCGGCCGGTAGCCCGCCGGAGAAGCCCTGCCGCGTGGCGACCCGCCGGTCGTTGAACCACAGCCCGGCCTCGGCGTCGACCCCCAGCCGGGCGGCGAGGCCGTCGGCACCGTCCGGATCCAGGTAGGCGTACTTGTACGCGCCCACGGCCGCCGAGCCCACCCGGCGCAGCGCCTCGGCGAACGGCACGCCCGCAACGTCGGCGGCGCAGATGCCGCGCTGCGCGACCATCGCGACGACCGTCTCGAAGCCCCGCCGGAAGCGGTTGCTCACCATCGGCCGCAGCACGACCGGGCCGTCGCCGAGCGAGCCCAGCGCGAGCGTCAGAAAGGTCATGAGCACCTGCGACGAGTCGGCGCCGGTCCGCTGCGACACCGCGTGCGTGGCGAGCGGCAGCGCCGTGGAGCGGAACTCGCCGCGGCGGTACCGCGGACCGTCCACAGTAGAGTGGACCAGCGGCGGCGGGAGCCGGCGCATGACCCGCTCCCAGTGCCGCAGCGCGGCGGCGTGCTGCCGCTGCCCGGCCGGCGAGGCCTGCCAGCGGGCCTGTTCGAGCGGCTGGGTGCCGGTCAGCGGCGCGGCCGAGGACGGGTCGGCGACCTCCCGCAGGAACAGCCGCCCGCCCAGCCCGTCGGTCACCAGGTGGCACATGACGGTGGACAGGTGGGTCGGCACCCCGCGGCGGCGGACCACGCCCATCCGCACCGGCCAGTCCTCGACCACGTCGTACGGCCGCGAACGGTCCTGCGCGTCGAGCGCCACCACGAACGCCGCCGGGTCGGCGCCGTCGGGGCAGTCGTAGACGTCGAGCCCGATCGTGCCGCGGTCGGCGACCGCCTGCAACGGCCGCCCGCCGGGGCCGAACCGCAGCCGGGTGCGCATCGGCTGGTACCGCCGCATCGCCCAGCGCAGCTCGGCCGCCACGTTGTCGAGCGTGGTGCCCGGGGCCAGCCGCGACCAGCCGCCGATGGGCAGCCAGGAGCGCTGGCGCACCATCGTCCGCCAGATCTCCCGCTGCCCCCAGGACAGCTCCGCGGTCCCGGCGCCGTCGCCGGAGAAGCGCACCGGGATCCGCTCCGTGGGCCGGATCCCGGTGTCCGCGACGGGCGGCGTGGCCGTGTCAGGCATTCGCCAGCTCGGCGAGGTGCCGCTGCCGCATGAGGAACTTGCGCACCTTGCCGGTCGGGCCGACCACGATGTCCTCGTCGGGGAACACGACCACCTTGCGCAGGGTCGCCGCCACCGCCGGGCTCAGCGCGCCGCGCACCGCCTCGGTGTGGTCGCGGGACGGGTCGGCGCCGGCGTGCAGCGACAGCAGGACGTCGGCGACGACCGAGCCGTTCGGCGCCGTCACCGCCACGACCGTGCAGTCGCGCACGGCCGGGATCGCGCGCAGGATCTGCTCCTCCGACATGGCCGTGTAGAGCCAGTTGCCGCCGCCGAGGTCGACCGAGTCGACGGCCCGGTCGACGTGGTAGTAGTAGCCCTCCTCGTCGCGGAACATGAGGTCGCCGGTGAGGTAGTAGCCGCCGAGCCGGTTGCGGTAGGTGTTCACGTGGTCGTTCCAGTAGCCGGGGGCGAGGGTCGGCGACTTCAGGCCGAAGTGGCCGACCGCGCCGACCGGCACCTCCTTGCCGGTGGCCGTGTCGAGGAGCGCGACGTCGGCGAACACGTGCGGGACGCCGACGCAGCGGCCGTACCGCTCGGTGTCGGGCCGGTGCGTGATGTGGAAGGCGGAGTGGCCCATCTCGGTCGAGCCGAGCCCGTCGACGAAGTGTGAGCCCTTGACCCGCCGCACGCCCTCGCGGGTGACGACGTTGCGGGAGCCGGCGTTCACCAGGTGCCGGATGTGCGGCTCGTGCGCGCAGTCGCCGGTGTTGAACCACAGCGACACCGACGCCATGTCGTGCGCGTCGAGGTCGAAGCGGGCCAACTCGGCCCAGGTGACCGCGAACCCGAACACGCCGGTCGGCTTCCACCGCTCGATCGCCTCGAGCACCGCCGCGCCGTCGTCCTGCCGGGACAGGAACAGCAGGTCGGAGCGGTTGCTCAGGGCGTGGTTGATGGTCATGATGCCGGCCGCGTGCGGCGCCGGCAGCGCGCTGAGGATGCGCTCGGTGCCCTGCGCCCGCGGGCCGCTGAGCCGGATCCGGCGGGTCGCGTGGAACAGGCTCGCGTGCGAGTGCACGACCGCGGTCGGCATCCGGGTGGTGCCCGACGAGTGGGTGATCGCGATCGGGTCGTCGGCGTGGTGGCGGAACGGCGCCGGCGCGGTGGCCGGGTCCCCGGTGCCGGTCTCGGCGACGTCGTGCACCGGGATCCCGAGGTCCTGCCCGGCGAGCCGCTCCAGGTGCGCCTGGTCGGTGAGCAGCGCGACGCCGCGCAGCTTGCGGATGTACTCGGCGGCGATCTCGCCCGGGATGTTCGGGTTCATGAGCGCCGGGATCGCGCCGAGCCAGGTGAGTCCCATCCAGTTGAGGAAGCAGTCGGCCGCCGTCGTCACGTAGATCGCGACCGGGTCGCGGCGGCGGATGCCGGCCGCGTGCAGCCAGGCGGCCCGGGCCGCGGCCCGGTGGTACAGCTCGCCGAGCGTCAGCCCCTGCCAGGCCGGGAAGCCGTCGACCGGGGTGTCGAACGCGATGCCCGGCCCGTCGAGCGGCGCGCCGTGCTCGATGAGCTTGTGCAGGACGTTGCCCGCGCCGACGCCGGGATCGGCGGCGAGCGCCGCCCGGATGCTCGTGGACGCCATCGGAGTACTCCCTCTGTGTCAGTCAGGACTTCGCGACGGCCTCGACGGCCGCGCGGATCTGGTCGCGGGTCGGCTGCAGGGCCAGGTCCAGGTCCCGCGCGAACGGCAGCACCGCGCCGTCCGGGCGGGTCACCCGCTTCGGCGGGGCGACGAGCCGCAGCTGCTCGGCGGCGGTCGCGAGGATCTCGCCGCCGATCCCGCAGGAGCGGTTCGAGTCGTCGACCACCACGAGCCGGCCGGTGCGCTCCAGCGACGCGCCGAGCCCGGCCCAGTCGAACGGGTGCAGCGTGCGCGGGTCGAACACCTCGACCGACACCGTGCCGGCCAGCTCCTCGGCGACCGCGAGCGCGTCGTGCACCAGGTGGCCGACCGCGACCAGCGTCACGTCGTCGCCGGGGCGGTGCACCCGGCCCACGCCGAGCGGCACCGGCCCGAGCGCGGCCAGGTCGACGTCCGCCCGCACGCCCACGGCACCCGCCGGGGCGAACACGACCACCGGGTCGTCGTCGCGGATCGCGGCGAGCAGCAGGCCGTAGGCGTCCTCCGGGGTGGCCGGCACCGCGGTCTTCACGCCGACGTGGGCGAAGATGCTGTACGGGTGGTCGGAGTGCTGCCCGGCCCAGCCGCCGCGGGAGCCGGAGCTCGGCAGCAGGTACGTGACCGGCACGCGCACCTGCCCGCCGGTCATGAGCGAGAACTTGTGCGCCTGGTTGGCGATCTGCTCGAAGGCGAGGAACAGCAGGGCCGGGATCTGGAACTCGACGACCGGCCGCAGCCCGGCCAGGGCCGCCCCGGTCGCGAAGCTGGTGAACGCCTGCTCCGAGATCGGCGTGTCGACGACCCGTTCGGGGCCGAACTTCTTGAGCAGGCCGGTGGTCACGTTGCTCACCCCGACCCGCACATCCTCGCCGAACACGCACACCGCCGGGTCGCGGGCCATCTCGGCGCCGAGCGCCCGGTTCAGCGCCTTGAGGTACGACAGGTTCGGCATCAGGCCACCCCCGCCCGGGCCCGCAGGCCGTCGGCGTAGAGATGGTCGAGCGCCCCGGCCACGTCGGGGAACGGGCTCTCGCGCGCGAACCGCACCGCCTCGTCGAGCACCGCCTCGACGTCCGCGTCGATCGCTGCTCTGGCCGGGGCCGCGAGGCGCGCGCCCTGGATCTCGACCGGGTCGCGGCGCGTGCCGTCGGCCACCTCCTCGTCGGTCCGGTAGCGCGGGCGGGCCGAGTGCTCCCAGGTGTGGTGGGCGTCGAAGCGGTACACCACGCACTCGATCAGCGACGGCCCGTCCCCGGCCCGGGCCCGCGCGACCGCCTCCCGCGCCGCCGCGAGCACCGCCGCCGGGTCGGCACCGTCCACGGTGGACGCCGGGATGCCGAACGCGGCGGCCCGGCCGGTGACGGTGCCGGCGACCGCGTCCGCGAACCGGGTCGTCGTGGCGAACCCGTTGTTCTCGCAGACGAAGACGACCGGCACCCGCCACAGCGCGGCCAGGTTGAGCGTCTCGAGCACCACGCCCTGGCTGACCGCGCCGTCGCCGAAGTAGGTGACGGCGACCCGGTCCAGCCCGGCGCGCCGCGCGGCCCACGCGGCGCCGGCCGCGATCGGCAGCGCGGCGCCCACGATCGCGTTGGCGCCGAGGATGCCCAGCGAGACGTCGGCGGCGTGCATCGAGCCGCCCCGGCCCCGGTTCAGGCCGGTCGCCCGGCCGGTCAGCTCGGCCATCGTGCGGGCCGGGTCGGCGCCCTTGGCCAGGACGTGGCCGTGTCCGCGGTGCGTGCTGGTGATGACGTCGTCGGGCCGCAGCGCGGCGCAGGTGCCGGCCGCGATCGCCTCCTGCCCGAGGTACGGGTGGATGCCGCCGAGGATGGTGCCGTCGTGCACGAGCTCGACGGCGCGCTCCTCGAAGCGGCGGATCAGGCGGACCGTCCGGTACAGCCCGGCGGCGTCGGTCACGTCAGGCTCCCTGGACGGCCGGGACAGCCTCGTCGATCTTCGCGAGGATGCCGCTCCAGAGCCTCGCGCGGGCGGCCAGCGCGAGGTTGATCGTCTCCGCGCAGTCGTTCCACTTGGTCTCGTCGTCGCCGCACAGGTCGGTGACCATCTGCATGGCCATCGGCGTGTGCTCCTCGCCGTCGACCTCGATGTGGCGGGCCAGGTAGTCGACGAACGTGCCGAGGTTGCCGACCTGCTCGTTCACCTTGATGACCTGCTGGAACATGTCGGGGATGAGGTCCTCGCGGCCGAACGCGAACGCGGCGGCCTGGCAGTGGATCGGCGCGCTCTCGATGAGGTGCCAGGTGAGCCGGACGAACTCGGCGGCGGCCTCCGGCACCCCGGCCTCGGCCATCGCGGCGGGCACCGGGTTGCGGTCGCGGAGCAGGCCGATGAACGCGTCGACGACGGTGCGGTCGGCGCCCGCCTCGGTCATGCCCTCGAGGTACAGCTCGAAATGGCTGATGAAGCCGCCGCGCAGCTCGTCGCTCTCCTCGACCAGCACGATGTCGTTGATGAGCCGGCGGCTGCCGGTCGGGCCGGTCGGTATCCACGGGACCTCGACGCAGGTCAGGTTGCGCTGCAGCGACTTGAGCAGCGACATGAAGTCCCACACGGCGAAGACGTGGTGCTCCAGGAACGTGCGGATCGCCGGCAGGCTGTCGAGGCGGGCGTAGATCGGGTGGCCGACGACCTCGGTGCGGGCGTCGGCGATCAGCTCCTCCAGCCGGTCGATGCCCGGGTGGCGCTGACCCCAGTCGTAGCGGGACACGGTACCTCCTTCAGGTGTACTAGTTCCGCCACAGGACGGGGCAGAACTCGGGATCGGCGTAGTCCGGCCGGTCGTCGGCCGTCCGGCGGACCAGGACATCGTGGTTGTAGGCGACGGTGTCCCCGGTGGAGAGCCGGAACGAGCGGTTTTCGTTGTCGCCAGGCTGCAGGTGGAAGGAGATGGCCCGGCGGGGGTCGGGGCTCACGTTCGCGCCGCTGCCGTGGTAGGTCCGGCAGTGGTGGAAGCTCATGTGCCCCTTCGGGATGACCATCGGGATCTTGCGCACCTCGGCGTGGTTGTGCGCCGCGTTGTCCGCCAGCATCCGGTCGAGGTCCTCGTTGTCGCGCTCGGCGAAGTGGCGCGTCGTGGTGTCGTCGGCGCCGATCTCCTCCCAGCGGTGGCTGCCGTCGACCATCGTGATGGTGCCCATCTCGACGCCGCAGTCGTGGAACGGGATGAACGCGGTGAGCATCTCCTCCGACGTGCAGGCCTGCCAGTAGTGGCGGTCGAAGTGCCACGGCACCACGTTCGACGGCTCGCCCGAGATCGGCGGCTTGTAGATGAGCGTCGACTGCCAGATCCGGATCTCGTCGGCCTTGGCCAGGCGGGCGGCGACCGCGCCGATGAGCGGCTTGCGCAGGATCCGGGCGATCGCGTCGCTCTCGTAGTGGATGTAGTCGTTGTGCCGCTGGACCGTGCCCTTCGACGGTTCCCAGTAGGCCAGCCGGGACGGGCGGACCGGCAGCGTGCGGGAGCGCTCGCCGGCGTAGAAGCGCTCGCTCGCCGCGGTCAGCTCGTCGACCTCCGCGTCGGTGAGCAGCTTGCGGGTGAGGTACCAGCCCTGCCGCGCGTACGCCTCGACCTCGTCGTCGGTCGGCAGGAGCGCCTGCTCCTCCTCCGACAGCGCGAACGCGTTGGTCACCGAGGTGGTCACGATGCCGTCCCTTCAGACATGGTGGTCTCGCGGATCGCCGCGAGTTCGCGTTCCTTCGCCGCGTAGAGCGCCGGGATGTTGCTGGTGCCGAACGTGCGGGCCCCGTGGCGGTCGATGAGCTCGTTGAAGTACGTGCGCCGGATGTGGGTCGACTTGGCGAAGATCTGGTACATCTGGCCCCAGTGGTCGCGGTCGACCAGGATGCCCAGCGGGCGCAGCCGGTCCACCGGCACGTCGACGGCGCCGAGCCGGGCGTCGAGCATGTCGTAGTAGCTGCCGGGGGTCTGGGCGAACTCGACGCCCCGGTCGCCGAGCGTGCGCACGGCCCGCACGATGTCGTCGGTGCTGAACGCGATGTGCTGCACGCCGGCGCCCTCGTGCCAGGCGACGAAGTCGTCGATCTGCCCGGCGCGGCGGCTGATGTCCGGCTGGATCAGCGTGAACGTGACGCCGCCCGACGGGCTCTGCACCACCTTCGACTGCATGCCCTGCTCGCCGACCTCGATGTACTCCTGGAAGATCATGCCGAAGCCGAACACGTGCTCGTAGTAGCGCACCGTCGCGTCGAGCTCGCCGGCCGGCAGGCAGATCGCGGCGTGGTCGATGGTGTGCAGCAGGTCCTCCGCGTCCGGCTCCGCCATCGCCACCTCGTCGAGCGCGCCCGGCAGGAAGGCGTCACCGGAGCGCTGGACCAGCCGGTGGGTCACGTCGCCGAAGCCCGACACCTCCGCGGTGACGACCGTCTCGCCGTCCCGCTCGTACCGCCGCGGCTCCTGGACCGCCGTCGCACCGCGGGCGACCGCCTCCTCGAACGCCGCCCCGGCGTCGGCGCACCCGAACGCGACGATCGCCACGCCCTCACCGTGCTGGGCGACGTACCGGCTCGCCCGGTGGCCGCTGCTCAGCCCGGAGGTGAGCAGGATCCGGATGTCACGCTGGCCCAGCAGCACGCTGCGCTGCCCGGCCAGGCCGGTCTCCGGGCCGCCCTGCCCGATGACGTGGAAGCCGTAGGTCGCGCACAGCTGGCCGGCGGCCTGCCATGCGTCGCCGACGTACAACTCGATGTGGTCGGTGCCGAGGATCTCCATTGCCTGCTTCCCTTTCGCGGGCCTGTCCGCCCTAGGTCAGGGCCTTCGTCAAGGCCGAGCTGGGCGGCCCGAAGACGAGGCTGACGTTGTGTCCGCCGAACCCGAACGAGTTGGACAGGACGTGGCGCACCTGCACGGGACGGGGTTCGGTCAGGTGGTCGACGTCGCACGCCGGGTCGGGCTCGTCGAGGTTGTGGGTCGGCGGCAGCACCCCGCGGCGCAGCGCGTGCACCGCGACCGCCGCCTCCACCACCCCGGACGCGCCGAGCATGTGCCCGGTGACGCCCTTGGTCGAGCTGACCGGCGGGGTGGCGGCACCGAACACCGTGCGGATCGCGGTGGCCTCGGCGACGTCGCCGAGCTTGGTGCTGGTGCCGTGCGCGTTCACGTAGCCGATGTCGCCCGGCTCCAGGCCGGCGTCGGCGACGGCGCGGACCATGCAGGCCGCGGCCGCCGAGCCGTCGGGGCGGGGCGTCGTCGGGTGGTGGGCGTCGTTCGTGGCGCCCCAGCCGACCAGGTCGGCGTAGCGGGCGGCGCCGCGCGCCTCGGCGTGCTCGGGGCGCTCCAGGACGAACACCCCCGCGCCCTCGCCGAGCACGAGCCCGTTGCGGCGGCGGTCGAAGGGGCGGCTCGCCTCGGTCGGGTCGGCCCAGCCGCGGGCGAGCGCGCGGGCGTTGCCGAACGTCTCGGCGAGCGTCGGGAACAGCGGCGCCTCGCTGCAGCCGCAGACGACGACGTCGGCCTCGCCGGCGCGCAGCAGCCGCAGGCCCTCGCCGATCGACTGGGCGCCGGCGGCGCAGGCGGTGCCGATCGAGGAGCTGTACCCCTGGAAGCCGTACTTCATGGCCACCCGGGCCGCGCCCATGTTCGGCAGCATGCCCGGCAGCAGGTACGGGCTGACCCCGAGGCGGCCCTTCTCCGCGCGCAGCACGGCCTGCGCGTCGAGGGTGGCCAGGCCGCCGGTCCCGGACACGATGACCGCGACGCGGTAGGGGTCGACGTCCCGGCCGGCCACGATCCCGGCGTCGGCGAGCGCCAGCTCGGCCGCGCGGAGGGCCATCACGATGTACCGGTCGACGACGCGGGTCTCCGGCGCCGGCAGGACGCTCGCCGGGTCGATCGGCGGGGCGAGCGCGGCGACGTCCGCCGACCCGGCGAGCGGGTGGCCGTCCGGCGGCCGCACGAGGCCGGAGCGGCCCTCGCACATCGCGTCGAAGACCGCGGCGGCGGTCTCCCCGACGGACGTCACCAGCCCGATGCCGGTGACCGCGGCGCTGCGGTTCGTCATGCGGTGACTCCCTCCTCGATGAGGACGACGGCCGTCGCGGTCTCCCGGCCGGCGGTGTCCTGGCGCAGCTCGACGAGCAGTGCCTCGTCGGCGTCGCCGTCGGCGAGCAGCAGCCGCGCCACGTCGAGCCCCGCGGCGGTGTCGCCGACGCAGACGACCGGCCCGGTCAGCGACCAGCGGGCGGCGATGTGACCGGCGACCGCGTTCGGCACGGACTGGAAGAAGAACAGCGGCCCGACCCGGCCGCCGTGGTCGACGGCGTCGGCGACGTGCGCGGCGCTGGCCGCGTCGCCGACGGCGCTCACCAGGACGATCGCGGTGGTCGCGGTCGGTGTGGGAGCGCTCTCCCGGTGGCGCTCGACACAGCGGCCGGAGACCGCGGCGACGAGCGGGTTGAACGTCGAGTGCACGAATCCGGCGAGGGCCGGCGGCGGGCCGTCGCCCGGCTCGGGCCAGGCGGCGGAGGCGGCGACGGCGAGCCCGGCGCGCTGCGCTCCTTCGACAAGTCGACGGTTCATGCCCCCTCCGCTCCGCTGCGCTCCGCTTCGGAACCGCTCACTGGGCCACCATCCTTGTGTCGGCGTTTGAGAGAGTGCCGATGCACCACTGGTGACCACCGGGCCATCG
>NZ_BMPI01000004.1:0-41647 GCF_014647515.1 Dactylosporangium sucinum
GCAGGGCGATGGCCCGACGGACACCGGTGCGCCCGAACCCTAACCGGAACGAGCGAAACCATGGTGAACCAATGAGCCGGCGCTTCTACCGCCTCCGCGCACCGGACGTCGAACACGGCACCTCGGCGGTCACCGTACGGGTCACCGACGGTGAGGACCTGTACCTCGCGGTCGGCGCGGGCCGGCGGCGCATGTACCTCACTCCGGCCGAAGCGTGGGCGCTGTGGCGCTGCCTCTCCGAAGCAGTCGCCTCCACCGGCACACCGCCCGAGTGGATCCGCGTGCCGATCACCCCGAAGGGCCGCTGATGAACGGACGGATCTGGGCGTACATCGGCACCGCTGTCGGTGGCGTCGCGTCGCTCGCCGCGAACATCGCGCACTGCTACGTCCCGCCGGCCGGTGCCCCGGCGGGCTGGAGCCCGGAGTTCGGCGCCGTGGTCAGCGCGACGTTCTGGCCGGTGGCGCTGTTCATCGCGGTCGAGATCCTGGCTCGTACCGCGTGGCCGGCGGGCGGCTGGTGGAAGCTGGCCCGGTTCGGTGGGCTGCTGCCGGTCGCGCTCGTGGCCGCGGTGGTGTCGTACCGGCACCTGTCCGGACTGATCACGCACTACGGCGAAGACCGTCTGACCGCGATCGCCGGGCCGGCGGCCGTCGACGGACTCATGATCATGGCCGCTGCGGCGCTGCTCGCCTCCGGCAAGCACCGCGAGCCCGCACTAGCCGGGCCGCCGGCTGCTGAGCCCGCGCAGTCTGCGCCTGCCTTGGCAGCCGTCCCCCTCACCGAGCTTCCGCGCGCCATCAACGGCGCCATCCCCTCCGGAGTCGTGCGATGACCACCTACCTGCAACCCGTCGAACGTCACCTCATCGGTTCGGCGGCCGACTTGTCCGCGATGCTGCGCTCGGAGTACGCCCGCGGCCACCTCGTTCGCTGGAGCACCCCGGCCCGCCGCGACGATGACCGCTACTCCATCTCGATCACCGTCCTGGAACCGCCGTCCCGCCGCGCCGTCCGTCGTCGCTGGCTGCGGCTCGCGCTGTGGACCCTCGCCGGACTCATGACCACCGCGCTCGGCGCGCTGCTCGTCCACTGGGTGATCACGCACCTGTGGATTGCCGCCGCCGTCTCGGCCGTCGTCCTGGCCGCGATCGCCGCGACGGCCCGGAGCAACGGTGACCACTGCCGGGGGTGCGGCCACCGTTGACCATCACCGCTGAACCCCTCCCGGGCCTGGCCGACCAGCCTCGGCCGGGCTCCCGAGCCGCCCGCAGACTGCTGCCCCTCGCCGCCGACGTGGTCAAGGACATGGCGTCCGAGTACGGCGTCTGTCTCCGGCCGGTAGGGCTGCGCCGTACGGACATGACGACCGGGCAGACCGAGATCATCGACGTGCCGTGCGGCGCCACCCGCGAGGACAAGTGCCAGCCCTGCGCGCAGCGTGCCCGGCGGCTGCGCAAGACCCAGATCCGGGAGGGCTGGCACCGCGCAGACGAACCCGCACCGGCTCCCCGGTCGGCCACCGAGGAACACCGGGCGCTGATCAGCCTGCGGGCACATCTCGAGTACTACCGCGACCAGGCCGTCCGCGAGTCGAAGTGGGATCAGGTCGGCGAGGTCGACGACGCCATCCGCGAAGTCGAGGAGGCGATCGCAGCGGAAGGTTTGCGGGGCACGGTCGCCCCTTCCCACGACAAACCGGCAGAGCCGAAGCGGCAGCGGTCCACGAAGCGGCGCCAGGACGCCCCGGCCCTGCCCCGGCAGAAGGTTCAGCCGCGCACGGTTGGCCGTGTGTACACGGCGCCGGACGGCACCGAGTACCGGCCGTCGATGTGGCTGACCGTCACCCTCGACTCCTACGGCCCTGTACGACCCGACGGCTCCCCGGTCGACCCGTCGACCTACGACTACCGCCACGCCGCGTGGGACGCGATCACCTTCCCGCGGCTGCTCGACCGCTTCTGGCAAAACCTGCGACGCTGCGTCGGCTGGAACGTCCAGTACGCCGGCTGCGTCGAGCCACAACGCCGATTGGCGCCGCACGCGCACTTCGCGATCCGCGGCACCATCCCCCGCACCGTGCTCCGCGAGGTCGCGGCGGCCACCTACCACCAGGTCTGGTGGCCGAAGGTCGGCGAGCCCGGCCGGGCGCCGCTGTGGGACTCCGACGCCGAAACCTGGTGCGACGCCGAGACCGGCGCGCCGCTACCCACCTGGGACGAAGCGCTCGACGCGATCGACGACGAGCCGGCGCACGTGATCCGGTTCGGCAGCCAGATCCGCGCCGAGGGCGTCAACGCCGGCGACAAGGATGCCGAACGCACGATCGGCTACATCACCAAGTACATCACCAAGTCATCCGCCGACTGCCACGCGATCACGACCGATCGGCAGCGCGACCACCTCGAACGGTTCTGGCGGCAACTGCGGGTCACGCCGTGCTCGGAACGGTGCGCGAACTGGCTGCTCTACGGCATCCAGCCCAAGAAGGCACACGGCAAGATGCGCCCGGGCAACTGCAAGGGCCGCGTCCACCAACGCTCCACCCTCGGCATCGGCGGCCGACGCATCCTCGTCTCCCGCGACTGGTCCGGCAAGACCCTCGCCGATCACCGCTACGACGCCCGCGCCTGGGTCCGCGCCCTCCTCGGCAGCGACGACCAGGCGGCGACGGTCGACGAGGGGCCGGCGCCGGTCGCGTGGGAGCTGGCCCGGCCGAATGACCCCGACATGCCGCCCATGCGGCACCGCCTGCTGCGGGCGCTCGCCCAGCGCATCCAGTGGCGCAACGCGCTCAACGCCGCCAAGGACCGGGCGGCGCAGTACGAGGCGAGCACGACTCACGAGGCCGGAGAGGACA
This sequence comes from Dactylosporangium sucinum, assembly GCF_014647515.1. Lineage (GTDB taxonomy): Bacteria > Actinomycetota > Actinomycetes > Mycobacteriales > Micromonosporaceae > Dactylosporangium > Dactylosporangium sucinum. The sequence goes on from NZ_BMPI01000004.1 coordinate 2,860, forward strand.
GGGTGAAGGGCTGAGGGTGGAGGGCAGGCTGATGTCGATCGACGAAGTGGCCGCGCTGCTGCGAGTGCCCAAGGGCACGCTCTACCAGTGGCGGTCCAAGCGGAAGGGACCGAAGGCAAGGAAGGTCGGGCGGCACCTGCGGTACGACCCGGCGGACGTGCAGGCGTGGTTCCGGGATGAGAAGGCGGCCTGACCATGCCGGTCGATGATCTGTGGTACCTGAGTAAGCCCGGCCCGAACGGCGAGCGTCTGAAGTCGTCGAAGCACGGCCGGGGTATGCGGTGGCGCTGCCGCTACGAGGATGCAGCGGGTGAGCCCCGGGCGAAGGTCTTCGCGAAGAAGTCGGACGCCGAGGCTTTCGACGTGCAGGCGCGGGCTCGGCTGGCGCCTGAGACGCAGGTGGACGGCCTGGCGCGGAACGTCGGGTTCCGGGACTACTCGACGCGGTGGCGGTTGTCGCGGGAGACCGGGTGGGCGGTGGAGACCCGCGAGCGGGTGGAGTCCAACGTCCGGGTTCACCTCGTGCCGGTGTTCGGCAACTCGCCGATGCGGTCGATCACGCTGACCGAGGTGCTGGAGTGGCTGGCTCGGCAACTGGACGAGGGCAAGGCGAAGTCCTCGATCAAGTTGTACTTCGAGCTGCTCGACGCGATCTGCGCGGCCGCGGTGGCGGACAAGGTCATGCCGGACAACCCATGCTCCGGCGTGCGGCTGTCGAAGGTCCTCAACGGGGTGTCGCGGGCACCGAAGTGGATTCCGACTGAGGACCAGGTCCTGCGACTGTTCGACGTCGTCCCGGCGCGGTGGCTGGCGGCGGTGTGGCTCGGGGCCGGCGCGGGGCTGCGGCCGGCGGAGGCGATCGGGGTGGAGGAGGGCGAGCGGTGCTTCGACTTCGCGGAGGAAGAGCTGCACGTCGTTCAGCAACTGCGCTACTCGCCACGGACCCACGGCGGGTTCTACCTGAGCGGGCCGAAGTCGGGCTCGTCGGGAACCGTCGACCTGGACGCGGTCGTCGCTGAGCAGGTCCGGTCGCACATCGCCGAGTTCCCGCCGGTGGAGCTCGAACTGCTCGACATCACATCGGGCGAGCCGAAGCATCGGATGGTGCGGCTGCTGTTCACGACGCGCCACGGGAACCCGATCACGGATCGGATCTGGTCGCGGGAGTGGGGCAAGTGGCGGGCGGCGGCCGGCTGGCCGGACATCGAGCATGCCGGGTTCCACGCCCTACGGCACTTCTTCGCCACGACGCTCATCTCGCAGCACGTGGAGCCGCAGGAGGTACAGCGGGCGCTTCGGCACAAGACGCTCACGATGACGCTGGAGACGTACGTGCACTGGTGGCCAAAGCGGGTCCGGCAGCGTGGTGTCATCGGGGCGGCGTTGCGGAGCGCGGCGGACCGGCGGTGACCGGGTTTGGTCCCGATTTGGTCCGGGCGATCTTGGCTAGGCGAAAGCCGCAGGTGAGACGCCTGCTGTAGTGGAAGCGAGGGGACTCGAACCCCTAACCCCCGCCTTGCAAAGGCGGTGCTCTGCCAGTTGAGCTACGCCCCCGCGAGCCGGGGATGGCGCACTGTCGCGCCAGTCCGCAGACTACCGCAGGTCGGGGGCGGTCGTCGCCTCGTGCCACAGGGCACGGTCCTCGTTGGCCGCGCGGACGCGCTTGGCAACGTAGGCGGCGGCTCCGACAACGGCGACGACCAGCAGCACCTTTTTCCACATGTGGGCCTAGCTGGACTCGAACCAGCCACCCCGGAGAAGAACCACACGTCCGGGGCGGGGCGCACCAACCCTGCGCCTATCCCGCAACAACACAGCGGGTGAAAACCGCAAGCCCCCTGTGCCGCCGCAGCGATGCTACACCAACCAAAGGCGACGCCAGTCACACACCCGACAGACGAAGAAAAGAAAAAGGAAGAGAACAAACCCCCAGAAAGCACCACCCCAAAACCAACCCAAGCCCAAAGAGCACACGCGCCCAGAAGAACCCCGACCCCAAGGAAGCGACGCAGCCGAAAGCTCCTGACCGCACGGAAGCGGCGAAGCCGCCAGAAAATCCCCGACCGCATGGAGGCGGCGCAGCCGCCAGAAGATCGGGGGGTGTGGGTGGGCGGAGCCCCCCACTGGGGAGCGGGCGAAGCCCGCGCGGAAAATGAGGGGCCGTAACGGCGAAGCGCCCCCTGCGCTGAGCAGGGGGCGCCTAACGGCCCGTGGGGCTAGCTGGAATCGAACCAGCGACCTCAGAGTTATCAGCTCTGCGCTCTAACCGACTGAGCTATAGCCCCGTTGTGCGGACGAGCAAGGCTACCGCACCCGGCCCGGAAGCCTCAAACCGGTTCCCCCCGGCGCGCCGAGGGGAACCGGAACCGCAGGTCAATCCTTCTCGGCGAGGGTCAGCTCGATGCCGCCGACCAGGTCGGCGCACACGTTGTAGATGAACGAGCCGAGAGTCGCGAGGGCCGTGAAGAGCACGACGTTGACGACGCCCAGGAGGGCGGCGCCGCCGATGACGCCCTTCGCGGTGATGCGGAAGGTGCTGTTGGACTCGCCGCCGGTGGAGCTCACGATGTCCTTCAGCATGTTGTTGACGCTGTTGAACACGTCCATGGCGTCCAGGGCGAGGTAGAGCACCGAGGTCGCCACGATGACGACCACGAAGAGCACGAACGACACCGCGAACGCGAACTTCATCACAGACCACGGGTCGATGCGCTTGAGGTGCAGCCGGGCGCGGCGCGGGCCGCGGCCGACGGCCGAGCTGACCGTCTTGCGAGCGGCCCGGACGGCCTCGGTGACGCGCGCGGAGCCGGACGCCGGCGCCGCGGGTGCGTTGATTGCCTGAGTCGCCGCGGCGGGCGTGCGGACGGCAGCCCGCGCGATCGCCGAGACGCTTGCTGTGCCCGTCGCCGAGCCGCTGACCGGCTTCACGCCGGCCGATCCGACAACCGATGCGGGCGACTGGATCGGCACGGTCAGCGAATCGGGTGGCGGGGCCATGCCCGGCGCACGGGTGAACTTCGGCGTGCCGCCGGACGTGGTCTCGCCAACCACGCCGTTCCCGTTGACCGCGCCAGCCTCCCCGCCGGCGGCAGGCGCCCCCGAGTCAGATCCCGTCATGGCAGCCTCTCCGGCCTCTCCGGCCTCGTCGGTTGCTGCCGAGGCGGTCCCCGACTTCGCCTGTGTGTCTGTCATCAACTAGTCCTGTTCGTCGGGCTCATCGGCGTTACGGGCGATCGCGACGATGGTCACACCCTCCGGCAGGTCCATGAGCTTGACCCCCATTGTGTTCCGGTCCCGTGTGCGCCGTACAGGCTTCACGGGAGTCCGGATCACGCCACCGTTGGATGTAATGGCGAACAGCTCATCGTCCGGACTGATCACCACCGCGCCCACGAGGCCCCCGCGACGCGACGTGATTTTAGCGGTGAGCACACCCTTGCCGCCGCGACCTTGTACCGGATATTCCTCGATGGGCGTGCGCTTGGCAAAACCACCGTCGGTGGCGACCAGCACGTCCAGATCCATCCCTTCACGCACCACTTCCATGGCAAGCAACTCGTCGCCATCGGTGAACCGCATACCGATCACACCGGACGTCGCCCGCCCCATGGGACGCAACGTGTCGTCGTTGGCCGTGAACCGGATGGCCTGCGCCTGCTTGCTGACCAGGAGGAGGTCGTCCTCCGGGCCGAGCAGGGCCGCGCCTACCAGCTCGTCATCCTCTCGCAGGTTGATCCCGATGATGCCCCCCGACCGGTTGGAGTCGAACTCCTCCAGCTTGGTCTTCTTGACCAGGCCGTCCTTGGTCGCGAGCACCAGATACGGCGCCACCTGATAATTCGGAATCTCGATCACCTGCGCGATGTGCTCATCCGGCTGGAAGGCCAGCAGGTTGGCGACGTGCTGCCCCTTGGCCACCCGGCTTGCCTCGGGCAGCTCGTACGCCTTTGCCCGGTAGACGCGCCCTTTATTCGTGAAGAACAGCATCCAATCGTGCGTTGAGCACACGAAGAAGTGGCTGACGATGTCGTCCTGCCTCAGTGTCGCACCCGAGACACCCTTCCCGCCCCGCTTCTGCGAACGGTAGAGATCGACCTTCGTGCGCTTGGCGTAGCCGGTGCGAGTGATCGTCACCACAACGTCCTCGCGGGCGATGAGGTCCTCCATGGAGACCTCACCGTCGAAGGGGATGATCTGGGTGCGCCGGTCGTCGCCCCGGCGGGCGACGATCTCGGCGAGCTCCTCGGAGATGATCTGCCGCTGCCGGAAGGGCTTTTCCAGGATGTCCTTGTAGTCCGCGATCTCGATCTCGATCTTCGCCAGCTCGTCGAAGATGCGCTGGCGCTCCAGGGCGGCGAGGCGCCGCAGTTGCATGTCGAGGATCGCGGTGGCCTGGATGTCGTCGATCTCCAGGAGGTTCATCAGGCCGGTCTTCGACTCCTCGGCGCTGGGCGAGCGCCGGATGAGCGCGATGACCTCGTCGAGCATGTCGAGGGCCTTGACCAGACCGCGCAGGATGTGTGCGCGCTCCTCGGCCTTGCGCAGCCGATACCGCGTGCGCCGGACGATGACCTCGATCTGGTGCGTCACGTAGTGCCGCACGAACTGGGCCAGGTTGAGCGTGCGCGGCACGCCGTCGACCAGCGCCAGCATGTTGGCGCCGAACGTCTCCTGCAGCTGGGTGTGCTTGTACAGGTTGTTCAGCACGACCTTGGCGACCGCGTCGCGCTTGAGCACGATCACCAGGCGCATGCCGGTGCGGCCGGAGGACTCCTCGCGGATGTCGGCGATGCCGGCGAGCTTGCCCTCCTTCACCAGGTCGGCGATGCGCTCGGCCAGGTTGTCCGGGTTGACCGCGTAGGGCAGCTCGGTGACGACGAGGATGGTCCGCCCGCGGGGGTCCTCCTCGACCTCGACGACGGCGCGCATGCGGATCGAGCCGCGGCCGGTGCGGTAGGCGTCGACGATGCCGGCGGTGCCGACGATGAGGCCCTTGGTGGGGAAGTCGGGGCCCTTGACAATCTTGATCAGCTCGTCGAGCGTCTCGGCCTCGTCCGCCTCCGGGTTCTCCAGGCACCACTGGACGGCGGCGGCGATCTCCCGCAGGTTGTGCGGCGGGATGTTGGTCGCCATGCCGACCGCGATGCCCGTGCTGCCGTTGACCAGCAGGTTGGGGATGCGCGACGGCAGGATCGTGGGCTCCTGGGCCCGGCCGTCGTAGTTGGGGACGAAGTCGACGGTGTCCTCGTCGATGTCCCGCAGCATCTCCATCGCCAGCGGGTCGAGGCGCGCCTCGGTGTACCGCATCGCGGCCGCCGGGTCGTTGCCGGGCGAGCCGAAGTTGCCGTTGCCGTCGATCAGTGGGTAGCGCAGCGACCAGTTCTGCGCCATGCGGACGAGCGCGTCGTAGATGGAGGCGTCGCCGTGCGGGTGGTAGTTGCCCATCACGTCGCCGACGACGCGGGCGCACTTCACGTAGCCGCGGTCGGGCCGGTAGCCGCCGTCGAACATCGCGTAGAGGATCTTGCGGTGCACCGGCTTCAGACCGTCGCGCACGTCGGGGAGCGCGCGGCCCACGATCACGCTCATCGCGTAGTCGAGGTACGAGCGCTGCATCTCCACTTCGATGCCGACCGGCTCGATCCGGCTGGCGACCCCGGAGCCACCCTCCACGGGCGTCTCGTCTGGAGTGGGGTTCGGTTCCGTCACGCTTCTATATCCCTTATCTCAGTGTCCGCAGGTCAGATGTCGAGGAACCGAACGTCCTTGGCGTTCCGCTGGATGAACGAGCGGCGCGCCTCCACGTCTTCGCCCATGAGGACGCTGAAAAGCTCGTCCGCGGTTGCAGCGTCGTCCAAGGTCACCTGACGAAGCATCCGGGTTGCCGGGTTCATGGTGGTTTCCCACAGCTCCGGGTAGTTCATCTCGCCGAGACCCTTGAACCGCTGGATGTCGTCCGGCTTCGCGTTGGGCTTCGACTGCTGGCGCAGCTCGATCAGGCCGTCGCGCTCGCGGTCGGTGTACGCGTACTGCGCGTCGTCGCCCTTCTTGTTCCACTTGATCTTGTACAGCGGAGGCGCGGCCAGGTAGACGTGCCCGAGCTCGATCAGCGGCCGCATGAAGCGGAAGACCAGCGTGAGCAGCAGGGTCTGGATGTGCTGGCCGTCGACGTCGGCGTCCGCCATCAGGATCAGCTTGTGGTAGCGCAGCTTCTCGATGTCGAACTCGTCGTGGATGCCGGTGCCGAGCGCGGTGATGAGCGCCTGGACCTCGTTGTTCTTCAGCACGCGGTCGATGCGCGCCTTCTCGACGTTGAGGATCTTGCCGCGGATCGGCAGGATCGCCTGCACGCGGGGGTCGCGGCCCTGCTTGGCCGAGCCGCCGGCGGAGTCGCCCTCGACGATGAACAGCTCGCACAGGCGCGGGTCGTTCGACTGGCAGTCGGCCAGCTTGCCCGGCATCGAGCCGGATTCCAGCAGCGACTTGCGCCGCGCCAGCTTGCGGGCCTGCGAGGCGGCGATCCGCGCCCGGGCGGCCTGCGAGGCCTTGGTGATGATGGTCTTCACCTCGGCCGGGTTGCGGTCGAACCAGTCGACCAGCCACTCGTTGCAGACCTTCTGCACGAAGCTGCGCGCCTCGGTGTTGCCCAGCTTGGTCTTGGTCTGGCCCTCGAACTGGGGGTTGGCCAGCTTCACCGAGATGATCGCGGCAAGACCCTCGCGGATGTCCTCGCCGGTGAGCTTCTCGTCACCCTTCAGCAGCTTCTTGTCGGCACCGTACTTGTTCACGACGCTCGTCAGCGCGGAGCGGAAGCCCTCCTCGTGCGTGCCGCCCTCATGCGTGTTGATCGTGTTGGCGAACGTGTAGACGCTCTCGCCATACGACTCGTTCCACTGCATGGCGATCTCGACGGCGATGCCCTCGCCCTCCGAGCCGAACTCGACGACCGAGCGGTGGATCGGGGTCTTGGTCGCGTTGAGGTGCCGGACGAAATCGGCGATGCCGCCCTTGTAGCAGAAGACGACCTCCTTCTTCTCCTCCGGCACGTCGGGACGCTCGTCGCGCAGCGCGATCGTGAGGCCCCGGTTGAGGAAGGCGTACTCCTGGATCCGGCGGTAGATCGTCTCGTAGACGTAGGTGGTCGTCTCGAAGATCGTCGGGTCGGGCCAGAACGTGACGCTGGTGCCGGTGCGGTCGGTCGGCTCGCCCTTCTGCAGGGGGTCGGGCTTGGAGTTGCGGTAGGTCTGGCGCCAGACGAACCCGGCCTGGTGGATCTCCAGGTCGATGCGCGTGGACAGCGCGTTGACGACCGAGATGCCGACGCCGTGCAGGCCGCCGGAGACCGCGTAGGCCTTCCCGTCGAACTTGCCGCCGGCGTGCAGCACGGTCAGCACGACCTCGACGGCGGGCCGCTTCTCCTTGGGGTGGATGTCCACGGGGATGCCGCGGCCGTTGTCCACGACCCGCACGCCGCCGTCCGCCAGCAGCGTGACCTCGATTGTGTCGCAGTAGCCGGCGAGGGCCTCGTCAACGGCGTTGTCCACGACCTCCCACACCAGGTGGTGCAGGCCCCGCTCGCCGGTCGAGCCGATATACATGCCCGGGCGCTTGCGGACCGCCTCAAGACCTTCGAGGACGGTGATCGAGGAGGAGTCGTAGGACTGATCGGGCTTGTTTGCTGCCACCCTCGGTCGCTTTCTCGCACTGGCCGGCCACGCGGGTCGCGTCCCGGGTCGCGTGCGGAGTCGTGCGTGCACGCCGGACGGTCGAAGGCACGCCGAGAGTCGGCACTCGTACACTGAGCACCCCGACCTCCGGCGGGCCGACCACCGCTGTGACGCACACGCGGGAACTGATCGGCTGGCTTCCTGAGCCGCTCCAATCCTACTGTGCCCGTGCGACAATTTCGCGCCGGGACGGTGCCTGTAGTCCTCGTAGCGGCCCGAACAGTACGGTCCAAAGGTCCCCCTACGCGGGAGGGGTCTTCGTGCGTGGTGGCGGGCGGCACAGCAGGTACAAGAGCCGGGTTTTGGGTTTGGAACTTCCGGGGGTCGCGCAACGGCCCGTTCGTGCCGTATGTTCCCCGCCGCGGGGCGGGGCGTGCGGGTCAGGGAAAGTGAGGGTGGCGCGATGGGGCTTGACAACGTCGCCGTGCAGTGGCCGCGCACCGGCCGGTTCTACGACCCGGTGGCGCCGGCGGAGTTCGTCGACTTCGCGGACCTCGCGGAGAAGCTGCCGCTGCACGCGGGCCCGGCCGCGGCGCTGGCCGATCACGTGGCGAAGACGGGCACCGTGCGCGTGACGGGGTACACCGAGCTCGTCGACCTCCTCTTCGGGCTCAACGGTGTGCTGTACGCCACGGACGCGGCCGCCGAGGACGAAGACCCGGTGATCAGCCCCGACGACTGCGCCTGGATCGCCGGCGGGCTGGAGCGGTTCGTCAACGGCCACCAGCAGTACGGCGAGGAGATCACCTTCGAGACGGTGAGCACCGTGCTGCGCAAGGCCCTGGAGGGGTCCCGCCTGGCCGAGCAGCAGCTGCGCTGGCTGCAGAGCCGGCTGGACGCGCTGCGTGACGACGCGGGCAACGCTCCGCAGTGGAGCTACTCCATCGCCGAGCTCGACGTGCTCGCCAAGTTCTACCGCCGCTGCGCGATCCGCGGCTTCGCCGTCTACGCGGATTTCTGACCGTATCGCTATCCGTAGGTGTCCCGCGGGCCCCGGCCGCGGATGCGGCGCGGCCCGCGGCTCCACGACGGCGTCGTCGGCCCCTGGATGTGCAGCTTCGTCACCACGTTGTGGCCGACCTCGCCCGCGATGCGCGCGAGCAGCTTGCCGGCCAGCATCCGCAACTGCGTCGCCCACGCCGTCGACTCGGCCTCGACGGTCAGCTCGCCCTGCTCCAGCTTGAGCGGGCGGCAGTGCGCGGCCACGTCCTCGCCGACGACCTGCGCCCACTCGCCGAAGACCTTCGCCTCCGCGGTCGGGCGCTGCCAGCCGCGCTGCTTGACCAGCCGCTGCAGCACGTCGCCGAACGGCTGGGGGTCGCGCGGGTCCGGACCCGGACCGGTGTAGCCGCCGCGCCGGCGGACCTGCTGCTCGGTAACCTGCTTGCGGCGCGGCTTGGCGCGGTGCTTGGCCAGCGCCGCCTCCACCGCCGCGCGGGCCAGCTCGGGACCCTGCCTGGGCTCCTGCTTGGGTTCCTGCCTGGGTTCCTCAGACACGCCGCACCTCGCCTCCACCCACCTCGTACCGCGCCCCGCGCAGCGAGCGCGGCACGTCGTCGTCGACGGCGCAGGTGACGATCACCTGGCTCGCCCCGCCGACCAGGTCGGCCAGCCGCTCCCGGCGGCCGACGTCGAGCTCGGCGAACACGTCGTCGAGGACGAGCACCGGCTCGACCCCGTCGTCACGCAGCAGATCGTAGGCGGCCAGCCGCAGCGCCAGCGCGTACGACCAGCTCTCCCCGTGGCTCGCGTACCCCTTGGCCGGCAGTTCACCCAGCGTCAGGGTCAGGTCGTCGCGGTGCGGACCGGCGAGGGTGACACCCCGCTCGATCTCCTGCTTGCGCACCTCGGCCAGCTTCTCCAGCAGCGCCTGCTCGACATCGTCGCGCAACTCGATCGACGGGCTGTAGGCGATCCGCGCGTCGGACCGGCTGGCGCTCACCGCCGCGTACGCCTTGGCGACGTGCGGCGCGAGCCCCGCGACCAGGTCGAGCCGCGCGCGGACCAGCTGCGCGCCGTGCCGCGCGAGGTGCGTGTCCCAGACGTCGAGCGTCGACAGGTCGCCGCCGCGGCTGCCGCCGGTCTTGCGGGCGAGATACGCGCTGCGTAACAACGCGTTGCGCTGCTTCAGCACCCGGTCGTAGTCGGCGCGCACACCGGCGAAGCGGGGTTGTCGCTGCTGCAGGAGTTCGTCGAGGTACCGCCGCCGCTCCGACGGATCGCCGCGGACCAGCGACAGGTCCTCGGGCGCGAACAGCACCAACTTCAGCGCGCCCAGGATGTCGCGCGTGCGGGTCACCGGCGAGCGGCCGAGCCGCGCCTTGTTCGCCTTGCCCGGCTCGATCGAGAGTTCGATCAGCAGCTCGCGCTCGTCGTGCAGGACGGCGCAGCGCACCACGGCGCGGGCCGCGCCGAACCGGACCAGCGGCGCGTCGGTCGCGACCCGGTGGGATTCGAGGGTGGCGATGTACCCCAACGCCTCGACGAGGTTGGTCTTGCCCACCCCGTTGGGTCCCACGAGGACGCACGGCCCGGGGTCGAGCTCGACGACCACCCGCTGATAACTGCGGAAGTCGACGAGCTCGAGTGCCCGGACGTACAAGCCTTCCTCAGTCCTTCTTCACGGCGTGGCCGCCGAACTGCTGGCGCAGCGCGGCCACCGCCTTCATCGCCGGCGAGTCCTCCTGCCGCGACGCGAACCGCGCGAACAGCGACGCGGCGATCACGTTCATCGGCACCGCGAGGCGGATGGCCTCCTCGACCGTCCAGCGACCCTCGCCCGTGTCGTCGGCATACCCCTTGAGGCGGTCGAGCTTCGGGTCCTCTTCGAGGGCCCGGTCGAGCAGGTCGAGCAGCCAGGACTGGACCACCGACCCGGCCCGCCACGACTTGATGACCTCGGGGATGTTCTCGACGTACTCCGACGTCTCGAGCAGCTCGTAGCCCTCGGCGAAGGCGTGCATCATGCCGTACTCAATGCCGTTGTGCACCATCTTCGCGTAGTGGCCGGCGCCCGGCCCACCCGCGTGCGCGAACCCGAACTCGCCGGCCGGCTTGAGCCCATCGAAGATCGGCATGCAGTGGTCGACGTGCTTCTTCTCGCCGCCGACCATCAGGGCATAGCCGTTGGTGCGCCCCCAGATGCCGCCGGAGACGCCGGCGTCGAGATATCCGATGCCCTTCTTGCCCAGCCGCTCGGCCCGGGGCGGATCGTTGCTGAACCGCGAGTTGCCGCCGTCGATCACGATGTCGCCCTCGGAGAGCAGGCCGGAGAGCTCGTCGATGGTGGGCTCGGTGAACTGCACCGGGACCATGATCCAGATCACGCGCGGCGCGGCGAGCTTCTCGACCAGCTCGTTGAGCGACGCGACGTCGGTGACGTCGGGGTGGTGGTCGTAGCCGATGACCTCGTGCCCGGCGGCCCGCAGCCGCTCGCGCATGTTGAAGCCCATCCTGCCCAGGCCGATGAGACCGAGCTGCATGTTGTGGTGCCTCCGATTTCGGCTCTCTGCGCTGCTTCGCTGTCTCAGCTCCCGATGCGGACCGGCATGATCAGGTACCAGTACCCCGGGATGACTTCTCCATCATCCTTCGCCGGAGACATGACCGCAGGCTTCTTCGGGTCCGTGAAGGACAGCACGGCGATGGGCGCATCGAGCGCCTTGAGGCCGTCGAGCAGGTACTGATGGTTGAAGGCGATCGTCATCGGCTCGCCCTCGTAGGCGCAGTCCATCGCCTCGCTCGCCCGGGCGTCCTCGCTGCCGCTCGCCTCCACGACGAGACCGTCGGCGCTGAACGACAGGCGGACCGGGGTCTGCTTCTCGGCGACCAGGCCGACGCGGCGGACGACCTCGTTGAGCGCCGACACGGCGACCCGCGCCTGGGCGTTGTGGGTGTCGGGCAGCAGGGCCCGCACCTTCGGGAAGTCGCCGTCGAGCAGCCGCGAGGTGGTCCGGCGGGCGCCGCCCGCGAAACCGATCATCCCCTCGCCGAGCTTGCCCCGCGACAGCGCGACCGACACCGAGCCGCCGAGCGGGCCGAGCGTCTTCGCGGTGTCGTCCAGCGTCCGGGCCGGCACGAGCGCGGCCAGGCTGACGTCGGGCTCGTCGGGGCGCCACTCCAGCTCGCGCACCGCCAGCCGATACCGGTCGGTCGCCAGGAGGGTCAGCTTGCTGCCCTCCAGCTCGATCCGCACACCCGTCAGCATCGGCAGCGTGTCGTCCCGCCCGGCGGCGATGGCCACCTGCGACACCGCCCCGGCGAACACCGACGCCTCGACCGTGCCGGCCAGCTCGGGCATTTCCGGCAACGTCGGGTAGTCCTCGACGGGCATCGTCGGCAGCGTGAACCGGGCGCTCCCGCAGGTGATCTCGACGTGCGAGCCGACTGCGGCCAGGTCGACCGGCTTCGCGGGCAGCGCCTTGGTGATCTCGGCGAGCAGGCGTCCGGAGACGAGCGTCGCGCCGTCGGCGTCGGCCTGGACCTCGACGGTCACCTGGCTCGACACCTCGTAGTCGAAGCCGGACACCTGCAGGCGGCCGTCGGCGACGCGCAGCAGGACCCCGGCGAGCACCGGGACGGAGGGGCGGCTGGGCAGGCTCTTGGCCGTCCAGGCGACGGCATCGGCGAGCGCATCGCGCTCGACTCGGAACTTCATCGCGGTCCTCCCGCGTTCGACTCGTCTCGGGTCTCAGGCATTGGTGCTTGGTGCTGTATGGCACTTCGGCGCCGGTCGGCGGTGGGACGCCGGCGTGCGCTTGGTGCTTCGTACCTGGTGGTGCTCGCTGCTTTGGGTGGCGCCGGTCGACCGGCCGCGGCGCTGGTGCCCCGGGTCGTTGCCGGGGTCGCCGTCGCCGGATGGTGTCGTGGCTGGTCGGTGGCGTCTGGTCGTGCGGTGGTGCTGGGCTTGCCGGTGCCGCACGGTCTCCGGCGACGGAGCTGGTGGGCCTCGGGCGTCGCCTGGGCCGTGCAGCGTCGCGTGGCGCCGGCCGACGTGGCCAGGCCGTCGTGCCTGGGGCCGGGGCCGTGCGGTGTCAGGCCTTGCGGGCGTTGCGGTCTCGGGTCCTGCGGTGTCAGGGCCTGCGGTGTCGATGGTCGTCGGTGGAGTCGATGGGTAGCTGTGATGCGCGGCGGACGGGCGTGGCTGGTGGGCTGTCCTCGGGCCGCTCATCGAACCTTAGGCGCTCGGGACGGCGGTCGTGCACCGACCCCGCCAAATCCGGCTCCCAAAGTTTTCCACCCACCGATGATTGCTTTTTCTTCTCTTCTAAAGAAATTTCCTTCGTAATCATCGGTGGTGTGGATTCTGTGGAAAACCCTCATATTCCCTGGTCAGCGCGTTGCGGACCGGTGGATGAGGTGTGTACGAACCCCTGTGTACAACGTTGTGGATTGTGGATAACTACTTGTCCACAGCCGTTGTCCACCGGTTGTCCACCGGCAATCCCCAGGGTTCATCCACTGCCTGGGGATAACTCGGTTCACCGGAACCTTACGTTGCGTGACGGCGGTCGTTACTATCCGCGTACGTCCACAAGGCGTCCACACCTCTTCCCCAGAAGTTATCCACAGCCTGTGGATCGCTTGTGTGTGCAACCCGTAGCGACTTGGTGACCGGAGCTCGGCGAGGCCCGAGAAGTTGGCACAAACGGAGTTTTCCACAGGTTTTCTGTGGATTCCTTGTGGACAGTGTGGACAAACCCCGCGGGGGTATATGTGCACAACTTGTGGATCGGCCTGGGGAATTCCTGTGGACAACTTGAGGCCACATGGCCATTATCGCAGCTAGGTGCCCTGTGGAAACGGTGGACAGTGTGGTCAGTCCACAGGCTGTGATCAAACGCGGTGGACAACCACTTTCTGTGGAGAAGTTGCCCTACCCCCTGTGGATAACCGTCCGAGGCCCGATTTGCCCCGCGAACCGTCCACACCCGCCGAGGCGTTCGCCGCCTCCGGATCCCACGGTTGGAAGCGCCACAGGATGCGTCCGTGACGTTGCCCGGCCGGCTCCTCGACGCCGTCGCGCGAGTTCAGCGCCGCCCGTCGACGCCCTCCCGTGAGGCCAGCGCCGCCCTCGACGCCGTCGCGTGAGGCCGGCCCTGCCCCCGCGGCGCCCGCCCGCGAGTCCAGCGCCCCCCGCGGCGTCCTCGCGCGGGTCCAGCGTTCTCGCGCGGTCCAGCGCCGTCCCGTGAGGCCAGCTCCGCCTTGCCCGCGTGAGTGAACGCGACCGACGAGTTGACGGGCTCCGGACCCGGATGCACGGAGCGGCCGGCTTCGGGTCGCCGCGAGCCAGCCGGTCGCTGATGCCGGACCGGTCGAGGGCTGCCGCTGGATCGGTCCGTCGGGGAGAACCAGGCGCCAAGCTCATGATCGTGGGAAGCATCTGGCTGCCAGGGCAACCAGATCCTTCCCACGATCAAGGGCGCACTCCAGCCCGCGGCCGACGGGGCCGCGCCGGGTCAGGTCGTCTGCTTGATGCGGTTCGTCAGTTCGGCGATCTGGTTGTAGAGCGACCGGCGCTCGGCCATCTGCTGGCGGATCTTGCGGTCCGCGTGCATGACCGTCGTGTGGTCGCGGCCGCCGAAGGCCTGGCCGATGCGGGGCAGGGAGAGATCGGTCAGCTCGCGGCAGAGGTACATCGCCACCTGGCGGGCGTTCACCAGCACCCGGGAGCGGCTGTGGCCCCGAAGGTCCTCCAGGCTCACCCCGAAGTAGTCCGCCGTCGATGCCATGATCTGGTCGGCCGTGATCTCCGGGCCCGAGCCGTCGGGGATGAAGTCCCGCAGTACCTCTTCCGCCAGGCTCAGCTCCACCGGCGAGCGGGTCAGGTTGGCGAACGCGGTGACCCGGATGAGCGCGCCCTCCAGCTCGCGGATCGACGACGCGATGCGCGACGCGATGAACTCCAGCACGTCCGGCGGGGCGAACAGCCGCTCCTGCGCCGCCTTCTTCTGCAGGATCGCGATACGCGTCTCCAGGTCCGGCGGCTGGATGTCGGCCAGAAGACCCCACTCGAAGCGGGTCCGCAGCCGGTCCTCCAGCGTCGCCAGTTGCCGGGGAGATCGATCAGAGCTGATCACGATCTGCTTGTTGGCGTTGTGGAGCGTGTTGAAGGTGTGGAAGAACTCTTCCTGCGTACGCTCCCGGCTCTCCAGGAACTGAATGTCGTCGATCAGCAGGATGTCGACGTCGCGGTACCGGCGCTGGAAGGCCTGGGTCTTGTCGTCACGCAGGGAGTTGATGAAGTCGTTCGTGAACTCCTCGGTCGACACGTAGCGCACGAACCGGGCGTTCCCGAGCATCGTCGCGTACTGACCGATGGCGTGCAGCAGGTGCGTTTTGCCGAGCCCGGAGCCGCCGTAGATGAATAGCGGGTTGTACGCCTTCGCCGGCGACTCGGCCACGGCCACCGAGGCGGCGTGCGCGAAGCGGTTCGAGGATCCGATGACGAAGGTTTCGAAGGTGTACTTCGGGTTCAGGCGATTCCCCGCGCTGTCCCCGGCCGGCGTGCTCGGCCGGCTGCGGTCGTCGCGGCCCGTGCCCGGCGACGGCGGGCGCGGCAGCGGCGGCTCGTCGTCCAGCGGCGACAGCAGCTCGTTGCGCGCGGCCTCGAACGCGGAGCCGTGCCGCTCGTGCCGGTCGGCGAGCTGCGGCCGGTCGGCCGGCACGCCGGCGGAAGGAGCGGAAGCAGTGGAGGGCGCAGCAGCGGCGGGCAGGTCGAACAGCCCGTCGCTCGGTTCGCGCGGCGCCGGCGGCTGGTCGTCGAACAGGTCGCGGCGGCCCGCGGCGCCGTTCGACCAGTGCGAGGCCGACGGTGCGGTCAGCGGCGGGCTGTCGTCCGGCGGCCGCACCGTGACCGCGACCTGGATCGCGCGGCCGAGCAGCCGGGAGAGCGCCTCGGTGATCACCGGGCGGAGCTTGGTCTCGATCACCTCGCGCGCGAACGCATCGGGCACGGAGAGCAGCGCGGTGTCCTCGACGATGGCCCGCAGCCGGGTGAGACGCAGGTAGGCACGCTGCTGCGCCGAGACCACCTCGTCGGCGAGCTCGTCCGTCGTCGCGTGCCACACTGCTGCGAGGTCGGTGTCAGTCACCGTTCGCGCACCCCCATCGTCATTCGCGGCCCCCACCGCGAGTGGACCGGGCGCCGGGTTCCCGCCGTCCCGGCCATCATTGTCCACAGGTTTTCCACAACCTGTGTATCAACGAGTCATGTGCCGTGGACGGATCGTCCTGATTCCCTCTCGCCCCGTGCCGACTTGGCGGTCGGCTGGTCGAGACAACGAGGAAGTACAGGTCAGACGCGTCATCTGCCCCCTGCAGCGCGCCTGTTTGCGGCGATAAGTCCGTTGTGCCCCGTCGCCGGTCTTCGCGGTTTCTACCGGCAACCGGGCACGTTAACAGCGTTGTCCACAGGCACTCAACTGTTGTCCACAATGATCCTGTGGATTTCGGGGTTCACCGGGGGCCGTGGCGCGCGGTCGCGTCGTTGATCGTTGACGGTGAGTACACCCGCGCGTACCCTGTTTCGGTTGGAGAACCGCAGCCTGGTAAACTCCAAGCACAGATCGACATCCCGTGGGCGCCTCGCGTCCCGCCAGTCTCAAACAACGGAGCCCCGACGTGAGCAAGCGCACCTTCCAGCCGAACAACCGCCGGCGCGCGAAGACCCACGGTTTCCGGCTGCGCATGCGCACCCGTGCCGGCCGTGCGATCCTGTCGGCGCGCCGCGCCAAGGGGCGCGACCGCCTGTCGGCCTGACCGACGCGATCCCTCCGGGAGGCAGCGTGCTGGCGGCCGGACAGCGACTGCGGCGGCGTGAGGATTTCGCCGCCACTATTCGCAACGGTCGCCGCGCCGGCCGCGGAGCCCTCGTGGTGCACTACATGCAGTCTGTAGAAGCAAGGACAGAGCCGGCGCCCCGCGCCGGCTTCGTCGTGTCCAAGGCCGTCGGCAACGCGGTCGTCCGCAACGTGGTCAAGCGCCGCCTGCGACACCTCGTGCGGCCCCGGCTCGCCGACCTGCCGGCCGGCTCGGTGCTCGTCGTGCGCGCGCTGCCGGACGCGGCTTCCCAGCGGTACGACATCCTCGAAAGCGATCTCGATCAGGCACTCGCGGCGGTCCAGCGCCCCCGCAACCGAGGCGGCCGTCGATGAACCTCGGAGCCCGAGTCGTTGCCGCCCCCATCGTCGCGTACCGTCGTTGGATAAGCCCGGCGCTGCCGGCGCGATGCCGGTTCTACCCGTCGTGCAGTGCCTATGCCCTGGAGGCGGTCGGCACACACGGCGCGATCAAAGGAATCGCCCTCGCGATCTGGCGGCTGCTGCGCTGCCATCCGTTCCACCCAGGTGGGTTCGACCCGGTGCCACCGCGCCGGGGAGCCACGCCACACCCGGAGCCCACCCCCGAGCCTGAGTCTGACGTGACTGGAGCAGTGTCGTGATTAGCAAGCTGATGGGCGGGATCTACTGGCTGATCTCGCAGGTGATGCTGTTCTGGCACTCGGTGTGGGACAAGGTGGTGCCCGACGACCGAGTGCTCGGCACCAACTGGCAGTGGGTCCTCGCGATCGTGTTCCTGGTGATCACGGTCCGGGTCGTGCTGTTCCCGATCTTCGTGAAGCAGATCAAGTCGCAGCGTGCGATGCAGGCGATCCAGCCGAAGATGAAGGAGCTGCAGGAGAAGCACAAGGGCGACCGGGAGACCCTCCAGAAGGAGGTCATGAAGCTCTACCAGGAGGAGAAGGTCAACCCGCTCATGGGCTGCCTTCCGATGTTCCTCCAGATCCCGGTCTTCATCGGCCTCCTGCACGTGCTGCGCCACCTGCGGCCGGGCACGTCCGACCACCAGATGGAGCTGTACGGCTGGAGCATCCCGCAGTTCCTCAGCGCGGTCGACGCCCGGCTGTTCGACGCGCCGATCGTGGCGAAGTTCAGCAGCAACACCGCCGAGCTCACCCGCATCGACGCCAGTTCGACCACGGTCAAGGTCGTCTCCGCGCTCCTGGTCCTGCTGATGATCACTACGACCTACCTGACGCAGCGCCAGATGATCAAGAAGACCGGGTGGAACACCGACCCGCAGCAGCGCATGATCCAGAAGTTCATGCTCTACGGCATCCCGTTCTTCACCCTGACCTCCGGCTGGTACTTCCCGATCGGTGTCATCCTGTACTGGGTCACGAACAACGCCATCACCCTCGGCCAGCAGTATTGGGTGCTGCACAAGTACCCGCCGCCGGCCAGCGCCACGACCAACACGACGCCGTTCAAGCAGCCGAAGGGCGCGAAGGCCGTCAGTGGTGGCACCACCAGCGAGGCCAAGCCCTCCGGCTTCGGCTCCCTGTTCAGCCGGGCGAAGTCCGAGGCCGAGCAGCGGGCCAACGGCAAGGCCCAGGGCGGCCCCGCGAAGAAGGCGACCGGTGCGGCGGACACCGCGGCCAGCGGGCCGTCTCGCGCGCCGAAGCCTGGCGCCAAGCCGATCAACCCGAAGAAGGGTGGCGCCGCGAAGCGGCAGTCGGGTTGACGCGACGCGGCCGGGTCCACCCCTCTCTCGTGGCCCGGCGTGCGGCGCTCCCTGCGGTACCACCACCCCTCACCGACGACCTGTGACGGCGCCTCGGCGCCCCGAGCAAGCGGAGATGAGTTTCGTGACCGACACCACCAGTGATCTCGAAGCGCGCGGCACCGATAGCGAAGATGAGGAGTTGGACCAGAAGGCCAACCTCGACGCCGTTGACGACGACGCGGACGACGAGGCCGAGGACGACGCCGAGGACGACGCTGAGGACGCGACGGACGAGGCGCCGGCTTCCGGGGGCGGCGGCCGAGCGGCGGCCGACCTGTTCCGGGAGAGCGAGATCGCGGCAGACTACGTCGAGGGCCTGCTGGACATCCTCGACTACGACGGCGACATCGACGAGCTGGTGGTCGGTGGCCGCCCGGTGGTCGAGGTCGTCGAGGGCGGCGACGGCCGCCGGCTCCAGGCGCTGGTCGGCCAGCGCGGCGCCACGCTGGAGGCGTTGCAGGAGCTGAGCCGGCTCGCCGTGTTCCGCCAGACGGGCACCCCGAGCCGCCTCCTCCTCGACGTCGGCGGCTACCGCGCCCTGCGCCGCAAGGAGCTCGGCGCGATCGCCAAGAACGCGGCGGAGAAGGTGAAGGAGTACGGCGAGGCCGTCCGCCTTGAGCCGATGAGCGCTTTCGAGCGCAAGTGCGTCCACGACGTCATCAACGCCCTGCCGGGCGTGGAGAGCGAGTCGGAGGGCGTCGAACCCTCCCGCCGGATCGTGGTCCGCCCGACCGCCTGATTTCTTCGGTACTGCAGCGTCCCCGGACGCCCGAGTTTCGTACTCGGGAGCCGGGGACGCTCTGTTTCCGGCTCCCGTCGTGTTGGCGCTCCGGCAGGTTCAGCTCCGCCTGGTTGCCGGCTCCGCTCTTGTGTCCTTTTGTTACCGACCAGCCGGTGTCCTTCCTCGCGACGTCGATACTGGAGGCGTCCCTCCGCGGTGGTTCGGGTTCGGCGGTACATCTCGGGCATACTGGTGGCAGACGCGACTGGCGGCACCAAGGATGGGCAACCATCGGGGAGCTCCGTTCGCGGGAGTCGACCGCCTGGGCTCCCGCGATCCGTGAGGAGCCGTGTGCCTATGTCGCCGACCGCTTCCGTCGACCTTCCCACCGCCCGCCTGCTGCCCGGCGCCCCGGTCGCCGACAGCATCCTGGCCGACGTCGCCACCCGGGTGGCCGCCCTCCGCGTCCGCGGCGTTACCCCGTCGCTCGCCACGATCCTGGTGGGCGACGACGACGCCAGCGCTGGGTACATCCGGATCAAGCAGCGCCAGGCCGCCGAGCTCGGCTTCGCCTCCCCGCACGAGCACCTGCCGGCAACCGCGAGCCAGGCCGATCTCCACGCGGTGATCGACGCCTTCAACGCGGACGCCGACGTCCACGCGCTGCTGATCCAGTACCCGACCCCGCAGCACCTCGACTACGACGCGGCCCTGCAGCGAGTCGACCCCGACAAGGACGTCGACGGCATGCACCCGCTCAACCTCGGCCGCCTGGCCGCCGGCATGCCCGGCCCGCTCCCCTGCACCCCGGCGGGCATCGAGGCGTTGCTGGCCCACTACGAGATCCCGGTGAGCGGCCGCGAGGTCGTGATCCTGGGCCGCGGCGCAACCCTGGGCCGCCCGCTGGCGATGCTCCTGGCCCAGAAGCGCCCGACGGCGAACGCCGCCGTGACGGTCGTCCACACCGGCGTCCCGGACTGGCCCCGGTACACCCAGCGCGCCGACATCCTCATCGCCGCCGCCGGTGTCCCGGGCATCATCCAACCCGAGCACGTGAAGCCCGGCGCCGTGGTCATCGGCGGCGGCGTCCGCTACGAGGGTCGCCGCCTTCTCCCCGACGTTGCCGAGGAATGCGCCACGGTGGCCGGCGCCATCACCCCACGCGTGGGCGGCGTAGGCCCAACCACTGTCGCCATGCTCTTCCGCAACGCCATCACCGCCGCCGAGCGTCGTTTCACGTGAAACATGGCCCGCCGGGCGACCGACCTTCGTGGCCGGCCGCCCGGCGGCTTCGTTCCCACCGGTTCTCCCTTGGTCCTTGTTCGGCGCCCGGCTGTCGCGGCAAGTCGGCCGCCGGTGCGCGCTAGGCGGTGGCCTACGGCGTGCGGTGGTCCGTGTCAGGCGGCGTGGCCGCGGCGGGCCACGGCGCGGTGGGCGGCGCGGCGCGGTGGGCGGGTGGCGCGGTGGGCGGGTGGCGCGGTGGGCGGGTGGCGCGGCAGGGTGGTGGGCGATGGCGGGTGGCGCGGCAGCGCGGTGTCGGCCAGGCCCCTGCGGTGGGCGGCGGGTGCGCGGTGGCCGTGGCGGGCGGTGGGTGCGGTGGCCGTCGCGGGCGGCGGGTGCGTGGCCGGAAGCGCACTCGCGGCGGCTGGCCGACCCCCGTCGAGCGGCGGAGTAGCCGCAGTCCTGCTTCGGATCGGCACGGACTCGACGAGCTAGCCGGCTGGGCGACCATTGCCATGTCCCTCTTGAACTCGGCTGGTGAACCTGGCCGGTTCGTCGGGGCTGCACAGATCGACCTGACGAGCGCTGCGGCCGGGTGCCTGGTGTTCGCGCGACCATCGGCATCGGCAGCGGAACCCGGGCCGCGGCGGCTGCCGCCGACTCTCGCCTCTCGCTGATCGACTGTCGGACTACCCGACGTTGGCGTCGATGGGGCGCTTCGTTCGGGCGGTCCAAGGGGGAACGTCCTTCGCCCGGCCCTGCGGGACTCCGACGGTGATGTGGACGCCGGCAGCGCCAGCGCCGAGCACCTTCTGCGAGTGCGCCTCCGACTCTGCCCGCCGGCCGCGTCGACCGGCCCCAGACGATCGCCCCACAATGGCTCACCCCGCGGTGGTCGGCCTGCGCTTCTGATACCCGCTTCACATGGCCAGCGATCGTGGGCCAGGCGAAGCCACCGGAGCGATTCCCTCCGGCGGGCCACGCCTCGCGTTGGTGGTGCCCCGTGTTGATGGTCGCCCTGCGTCGGTCGTCCCGCGCTGGCCCTGCCCGGTCGCCCAGCCGCGCCTTCGCCCACATGGTCGCGATCGGTGCCTCGGGTTGCTCGGGGCGACGGCGACGGTGCTGGCCAGCTGGACGGCCTGGGACGCCTGCCGAGGAGGAGCACCGCTTGGCCGATGGGTCGATCGAACTGTCGGCCTGGTCGCGTTGCGCGCTGTCAGCTGACGCAACTGGCGGAGCTCCGGCACACGCGCTCCGATCGAGCACGCCCGGCTCGGTAGTCCCGCCAAGCGCCAACCCCGCTGTCCACGGAGCCGGCTCGGGTACGGCGCCCTCCGATCGCTCGGCCGGCAGTCCCTCGCACGGCGTCGTGTGGCATCGGAGTGCCGGGGCGGGCCGACACCCCGCCGAAGGCCGTCCGGCGTCCCACCGTGGGTGGCTCATTGGGAGTCAAGAATGCACGCAGAGAACGCGGGCGACACCGAATGCGCCGACTCCGGATGGCGCATCCACTCGTTCCGCGTCGCCGCCGGTGGCGAGAGTGCGCCGACCCGCCGTTCTCCTGGCACGTCGGTGGGCGGAGCGTCGGCCCGGCGTGCTGACGGTGGCTGGAGTCGCTGCCCTCCGGTCGCGGGCGGTTTCACGTGAAACATCGCCAGTGGCGTCCGGCGCTCGATGTGGAGGCCGGTCCGACGCGAGCGGCGCTGGCCGCGTCGGCGTGCGTCTGCGGCTTCCTGATGCGGGAACCTCCGCCGCGGACCGGTTCGAGTCCAGGACGAGGACAAGAGACGAGGACAAGAGACGAGGACAAGACAAGCCCGATGGAGTGGCCCGGAGCCACCGCCCGCCACCCCTCCACCAGAGACATGATTTGCTTGACCGATGACCGGCGCAGTACCCCCAGACGTCCGCCCCGCCGCCGACAAGCTCTTCGGCCTCCGCCTGGAGCTTGCCCAGCAGTACGCCGAACTCCTCATCACCGACGGCGTGCTCCGCGGCCTCATCGGGCCCCGCGAAGCCCCCCGGATCTGGGAGCGCCATCTCCTCAACTGCGCCGCCGTCGCCGACCTCATTCCTTCAGGGGCCTCCGTAGTGGACGTCGGCTCCGGCGCCGGGCTCCCCGGTATGGTGCTCGCAGTGGCTCGCCCTGACCTGTCCGTCACCCTGGTCGAGCCGCTCGCGCGACGTACCGCCTTCCTCGACGAGGTGGTGGCGACCCTCGGCCTCGACCGGACCACCGTGGTCCGGGCCCGCGCCGAGGAGTGCGTCGGTCAGCTCGACCCGGCCGACGTCGTCACCGCCCGAGCAGTCGCCCCGCTGGACCGGCTCGCCGGCTGGTGTCTCCCCCTCGCCGCCGTCGGCGGACGACTGCTCGCGCTCAAGGGGTCCTCCGCCGCGGCCGAGATCGAGGAGCACGCGGAGGCCCTCGAGCGCCTCGGCGCGGGCACTCCGGCGGTGCGCCTCTGCGGGGACGGCCTCCTCGCCGAGCCCACCACCGTGGTGGAGGTCGTACGCGAACGAGAGGTCGTAACAAGGCCAGGGCGCGGAAGCCGCAAGACGGCCAGGCGCAGATAGAAGAGCAGCATCACGGGGGAAGCAAGTGCAGTACGGAAGAACCGTCGGCATCGGTTGGCCGATGTCGCCGATGCAACGCCTCGGCGGGCTCCTCCGCCGAGTTGACGGATTTCTGGTCTTTTGGCGCACGACTTGGGGTGACAAGACCAACGACGCGCCCGAGAGTCATGGCTCCGCTCGGCGAAGCGCCGTAGGCTGGCCGCGCGCCATTCTTACTACGGGCACCGCGGGTACGACGGCGACCGTGGCGGCGACGGATGAGCGGCACGAGCGGGACGGAACTGACATGGTGCGCGATAGCAGCGACGACCACAGCGACGGCCACGTTTCACGTGAAACGGGAACCGGAATGGAGGGCTGGGGCGTCCGACCGTCAAGTAGAGGCGTACCCCAGCCGCGAGCGACCGAGCCACGGCCCCAGGAACCGATCCGACCGAGTACGACCCAGGCGACACGCGGAGGCACGGTGGAGTTTCACGTGGGTGCGCCGAGCCCCGACCGCTCGACCGGTACTGTGTACGGCCGAGGAGCATCGCCAGTCGAGACCCCTCAGGCCGACCCGGAGGAGCGGAACGATCGCCGTACCCCACCCTCCCCGCGGCCGCATCCGTCCGTCGCCACCGCGGATCCCGAGGGCGCAATGACAGACGCGTACGTTTCACGTGAAACCGAAGACCCCCCGCTGGCACAGGAGGCAAAGCGCGCCGTGGAGATTCTCAACCCGAGCGGGGAGATCACAATGCCCCGCCCCCCACGGCGCCGCACCATGTGTGTGGCGAACCAGAAGGGCGGAGTGGGCAAGACCACCACCGCGGTGAACATCGCCGTCGCCCTGGCGCTCCACGGCAACCGGGTGCTGGTGATCGACCTCGACCCCCAGGGCAACGCGTCCACGGGGCTGAACGTGCCGCACCACTCCGGCGTACCGGACGTGTATGACTGCCTCATCGACGGTGCTCCGCTCGACGCGGTGACGCAGCAGGTCGAGGGCATCCCGAACCTTTGGGCGGTACCGGCGACGATCGACCTCGCCGGGGCGGAGATCGAGCTCGTCTCGGTGGTCGCTCGCGAGTCGCGGCTCAAGCGGGCCATCGAGGCCGGCGGCTCCGACTACGACTACATCTTCATCGACTGCCCGCCATCGCTCGGCCTGCTCACGGTCAATGCGCTCGTGGCGGCCGAGGAGGTCCTGATCCCGATCCAGTGCGAGTACTACGCGCTGGAGGGTGTGCAGGCACTGACGAACAACATCGAGCTGGTGCGGTCCCACCTCAACCCCAAGCTCGACATCTCGACGGTCCTCCTGACGATGTACGACCGGCGGACCCGGCTCGCCGACCTCGTCGAGCAGGACGTGCGGAACCACTTCGGCGACAAGTGCCTCAACGCCGTCATCCCCCGCAACGTCCGCGTCTCCGAGGCGCCCAGCTACAGCCAGTCGGTCATGACGTACGACCCCGGGTCCCGGGGTGCGGTCAGCTATTTCGAAGCGGCGCAGGAGATCGCGCTGCGCGGCGCGCAAGGCGCGCAGGTGGGAGGAGTCGCATGAAGTCCAACCGACGTGGAGGTCTCGGGCGAGGGCTCGGTGCCCTCATCCCAACCGCCGCCGCGCCGGCCGACGGCGCGGCAGGCGGCACCGCGACCGCGCTCGCAACACCACCGGCCCCGGCCGACCTCCCAGTTCCGGAAGGCACGCTCGCCCCGGTGCCCGGCGCCCGCTTCGCCGAGATCCCGGTCGGCGCGATCATCCCCAACCCGAAGCAGCCTCGCCAGGTCTTCGACGAGGAGGCCATCGAGGAGCTGAAGACCTCGATTCAGGAGGTCGGCTTCCTCCAGCCGATCGTTGTCCGCGAGCTGCGCGACAACGAGCAGCCCGACGACAAGAAGTACGAACTGGTGATGGGCGAGCGCCGCTGGCGCGCCGCCCAGGCGCTCGGCAAGGAGGCCATCCCGGCGATCGTGCGCGAGACGCGCGACGACGCGATGCTCCGGGACGCGCTGCTGGAGAACATCCACCGCGCGAACCTCAACCCCCTCGAAGAGGCGGCCGCATACCAGCAGCTGCTCGACGAGTTCGGCGCGACGCACGAGGAGCTCGCCCGGCGCATCGGCCGGAGCCGCCCGCAGATCTCGAACACGATTCGCCTGTTGAACCTCCCGGCCCCGGTCCAGCGTCGCGTCGCCGCCGGCGTGCTCTCCGCCGGCCACGCGCGGGCGCTGCTCGGGCTCGACAGCGCCGAGGCGCAGGAGTCGCTCGCCACGCGAATCGTGCAGGAGGGCCTGTCGGTCCGCGCGACCGAGGAGGCGGTCCAGGTCGCGGTCAGCGATGGCGCGCCGAAGAAGACGGCCTCTCCGCAGCGGCGCGCGAAGCCGCACGCGCCGGCGCTGTCCGACCTGGCCGACCGTCTCTCCGACCGGTTCGACACGCGGGTGAAGGTCGACATCGGCCGTCGCAAGGGCCGCATCACGATCGAGTTTGCGACCGTCGACGACCTCGAGCGGATCGTCGGCATCATCGGCGTCGAGGAACAGCGCGGTACCGCCCGCGATTGACGTCGGCAAGCCCGAGAGGCCGGATCCGGAACGGGTCCGGCCTCTTTTTGCGCCCGGAAGAAATCTTGAGAGAACGATTCTGGGGGAACCTTGTCCACAGGGGTTATCCACAGGCGGGCGGTTTCACGTGAAACAACGTGGTAGGAGGCTCGCGCCCCTGTGGATGACGGAACCGGCTGACCCCGGCAAGAGTGGGTTATCCACAGGGGTGCGGACACCGACGCCGCGTTCGGCTAGGGTCGGCACGTGCCCGATACGCCGCAGCAGTTGCCCGCCTTCACCTATTGGCCGACGTTCCCGTTCGAGGGTGACCTCCGGGTGAAGCGCCTCCTGGAACCGGTCCCGATCGAGCCCCCGAGGCACGGCGACAACCCCGCCGATTGCCGTGCCTGCGGCGCCCCGGACGAGGCATACATCTGGGTCAGCGACCGCTGGCGCGTCCGCAGCCTCGACCGCCCGACGGGCCTGCCGGCGGTGCTCATCCTGGAGTCGCGCTCGCACCTCGACCTCGGCGACCTGCCGAACATGCTCGCCGCCGAGCTGGGCGTGATGACGGTCCGCCTGGAGCGCGCGATCCGTTCGCTGGACGGCGTGGCACGCGTCCACGTGAACCGCTGGGGCGACGGCGCCGCCCACCTACACCTGTGGTTCCTCGCCCGCCCGTATGGGCGCCTCCAACTCCAGGGCACCTTCCTGGCCCTGTGGGATGACATCCTCCCGCCGATTCCGGAGCAGCGCTGGCGCGAGAACCTGGCCCTGGTCGCCGCCTGGCTCGCCGAGTTCGGCGGCCGCCCGCTCGCCGAGCCGCCCCGCATCAACTGGACCGCCCCCGCCAAGCTCGCCGAGGAGGCCCGCGCGGCCGACGACGCCACGACGTTCGGCGACCCGGGCAGCCACGCCGAGCTGCCCGAGCCCGCCAGCGACACGTCCGTGCAGCCGGAGGTCATCGTCCCGGAGCCGGCCGAGGGCAACGGCGA
This sequence comes from Dactylosporangium sucinum, assembly GCF_014647515.1. Classification (GTDB taxonomy): domain Bacteria; phylum Actinomycetota; class Actinomycetes; order Mycobacteriales; family Micromonosporaceae; genus Dactylosporangium; species Dactylosporangium sucinum. The sequence goes on from NZ_BMPI01000004.1 coordinate 29,199, forward strand.
CGCCCCGGACGAGCCAAAAGCCGAAGCGGATGGCTCGGGCCCGCGCAACTGACGACCGTCGCTCCCGCCAGACACCGCTCGTGGGGGCGCGACATCCGTCCCGCCCCCACGGACGCTGCCATCGCCGTCGCCCCAAGCACCCGCGGGCTACCGCCCGCGCGCCGAGGTCCGCACGACCCATTCCCCGCAGCGCCCGAGCGCTCCGCGCCAACAACACCGCGCAGCCAAGCCCGTTCGACATCGCTGGCCCTGTCGCGTCGCCGCGGGCCGATGTTCGCCCCTCGATCGCTGACCCTGTCGCGAAGCCGCGGGCCCGGTGTTGGTCCCTCGTTCGCGTGAGGTCGCGAAGCCGCTTCATCCTCGATGCCTCGGCGCGCCTTCGCGACCAGACTGCATCGGAGCGGCTGATGTCGCCCGATGTCGACGCCGGGCGCTCGAACCTCGCCCGCAGCGATGATCAAATGTGCGACTCCATGATCAATGGAGGATTCTGGCTGCCAGAGCGACCAGATTCCTCCATTGATCATGGACTCACGTCAGCCGAACGCCGAACGCCGCACTGAACGACGCCGAGCCGCTCAGCGATGCCGAGCCGCTCAGCGACGACCACGCCCGGCGGCAGGACGTGTTCGACGGCCCCGGACGGCGCCTTGTGGATGGCACAAGCCTGTGGATGGTGAGGCTGTGGATGGTGAGGCTGTGGATAACGAGGCGCTCGTGGACAGGCTGCTGGAATCGTGGACGAGCTGGCTGTGGACGACCGACGCCGGCCTTTGGACAGTCAGTCTGAACGATGCGGCTGTGGACCGTCGCGGGTGCGGATGAGGGTGAGATGTCCCCGCCGGGCCGTGGACAGCGAGACCCCGGTGGTGGTTCCAGTGGTGAACTTGCGGCTGGAGTGAGGGTGATCGGGCCGCTGACTCGTACGGTCGTTGGGTGAGGACCATCCGTAACCGGCAGGTTGCGAGACCGGCAGGGTGAGGAAGTGTGGGCGGATGGCTCCCGCGGACGGTGTGGTGTGCGTACCATCTAACACGGTTGGCGGAGGAGCTCCGGCGTGTCACGGCACGCCGCGGTGCGGGGTGGAGATGGGCCAATGTCGCGACGTCTCGTGAGTCTGACGCTGGACACCCTTGAGGATCTTCCTCGATCGTGCCGCGAATGCGTCTTCTGGGAGCTGGACCCGGTCGCTGCCGACCGGGCCTGCGCCGCGGGCGACCCGGGGCTGGAGAAGGAAGCCTGGGTGTCCCAGACCCTCCTCGAGTGGGGGTCCTGCGGCAAGCTCGTCTACGTCGACGGCATGCCGGCCGGGTTCGTCATGTTCGCGCCGCCCGCGTATGTGCCGCGGTCCATGGCGTTCCCCACGTCGCCCGTCTCCCCCGACGCGGTGCTGCTGATGACGGCGCACGTCGTGCAGCCGTTCGCCGACGGTGGGCTCGGGCGCATGCTCGTCCAGGGGGTCGCCCGCGACCTCACCAAGCGCGGGGTCAAGGCCATCGAGGCGTTCGGCGACGCCAAGTTCGGCGAGGTCGACGAGGCCGGGCGCAACGAGCGGGGTTGCCTTGCGCCGGCGGACTTCTTCCTGTCGATCGGGTTCAAGACGGTACGACCGCATCCACGCTATCCGCGTCTGCGGCTCGAGCTTCGCACGGCGCTGTCGTGGAAGTCGGACGTGGAGTACGCCCTCGAGAAGCTGCTCGGCTCGATGAGCCCCGAGTCGCTGCTGCGTCCGGTGCTGCCGGTGCGTCCCGCGACGCGGGAGATGACGAACTAAGCCGGCCCGCGACGGGCCTATGCCGACGCCGTCAAGGTGCGCAGCAGGCTGACGTCGATCGAGCCCGTGGGCACGTCGGCCTCGACCGGGAGATACATGCGCTGCACCGCGGCCATCATCGCGTCCACGACGCGGTCGCGGAAGGCCGGGTCGATCAGCTGCTGGCGGTCGGCGGGCGACGTGAGGTAGCCGACGTCGACCCGCACGGCGGGCATGCGGCTCAGCCGGAGCAGCTCCCAGGTCTTCGGGTGGGTGCGGCAGTCGCGCAGGCCGGTGCGGACCACGATCTCGCGCTGGACGAGGCCGGCCAGGCGCTCGCCGACGATGGAGGTGGGGCCGGAGACGGTGCCGTAGTGGTACGTGGCGACGCCCGAGGCCTCCGGGCTCGTGTGGCCGTCGAGGTGGATCGAGAGGAGCAGGTCGGCGCCGAGCTCGTTGGCCAGCTGCACCCGGTCACGGTCGCTCAGAGCGCTCGCCGGCGCCGGACCCCGGGTCAGGTTCACCCGCATCCCCGCGGCCGCCAGACGGCCCTCCAGGCGGGCCGCAAGGTCATACGCGAGGTCGGCCTCCACCCACCGCAGCGGGCCGTCGGGCACCACGTGGCCGGTGTCGGGTCCGCCGTGGCCCGGGTCGATCACGATGCGCTTGCCGAGCAGCGACGTGCCCGACTCGCGGAAGGCCTCGGCCTCGCGGAGCAGCTGCGGGCGCCCGCCGATCACCTTGCGGCCGAGGCGGCGCAGGGCGCCGACCGTCTGCGGGCCGCACTCGCCGTCGGGGCGCAGGCCGACCTCGCGCTGGAACTGCGCGACCGCGTGCGCCGTGCGCCCGCCGTAGATGCCGTCGGCGCGGCCCGGGTTGTAGCCCATCTCCAGCAGGCGCTCCTGGAGCTGGCGGACGTCGTCCCCGATATACGGGTCGGCGACCGTGTGGAACAGCGCGCGCTGCCCCAGCCGCCAGCGGGCCGCGTCGAGCGCCCGCCAGGTCTCGTCGCCGACCTCGCCGTCGACGGTCAGGCCGCGGCTCTGCTGGAACGCGCGCACCGCGCGCTCGGTGGCGTCGTCGAACTCGGGATCGGAGGACAGCGAGAGATCATCGGCCAGGAGCTCCAGCACGACAAGAATGCTGCGGATCTCGGCAACCGCCGCTCCCCGCGCCCCGCGCCGGATCGCACGCATGTTGGTCCTCCTGAAATGCCTGTGGCTCCGGGATGGAATCGTACGTGCCCGACCGAGCGCGCCGTTACAGGGCGAATGCTCCCGCAGCGTACCGCCCCGGGCCGCCCGCCGCCGCAGCAGCAATCCGCCCCGCGTCGACTGGGACGCGGGGCGGGCGGTCAGTGCACCGGAGTCGCTGCTCAGGCCGGGTCGAGGGCCGACTCGATGAGCCGCACGAGCGCGCTCTTCGGGCTCGCGCCGACGACCGAGCGGAACGGCTCGCCGTCCTTGAACACGGTCAGCGTGGGAACCGACAGCACCTGGTAGGCGCGGGCCGTCTCCGGGTTGCTGTCGATGTCGACCTTCACGATCTTCACCTTGTCGGCCAGCTCACCGGCGGCGATCTCGTTCAGCATCGTCTCGATCTTCCGGCACGGCTGGCACCACTCAGCCCAGAAGTCCACCAAAACCGGAATGTCCGACTTGAGGACGTCGACCTCGAAGGTCTTGTCACTGACGGGCCGGATGGCTCCCATGCGCTCTCCCTCTGCTTCAAAATCTCTTACAACGTCGCGATGTAGCGCTCGGCGTCCAGCGCCGCCGCGCAACCCGTGCCGGCGGCCGTGATCGCCTGCCGGTAGGTGTGGTCGACCAGGTCACCGGCGGCGAAGACGCCCTCGATGTTGGTGGCGGTGCCGGGCGCGGCCACCTTCACGTAGCCGGACTCGTCCAGCTCGACCTGCCCGCGGAACAGCTCGCTGCGCGGGTCGTGGCCGATCGCCACGAAGATGCCGGCCACCGGCAGCTCCGTCTCCTCGCCGGTGCGCACGTCCGCCAGCCGCACACCGCCGACCCGGCCACCGCCGTCAAGCACCGAGGTCACCTTGCTGTTCCAGCGGACCTCGATCTTCTCGTTGCTCAGCGCCCGCTCGGCCATGATCTTGCTGGCCCGGAACTCCTCGCGCCGGTGCACGATGGTGACCTTGCTGGCGAAGCGGGTCAGGAACGTCGCCTCCTCCATCGCCGAGTCACCGCCGCCGACGACCACGATCTCCTCGTTGCGGAAGAAGAAACCGTCACACGTCGCACAGGACGACACCCCGCGGCCCAGCAGCTCCTGCTCGCCCGGGACGCCCAGCGGGCGCCAGGCGGAGCCGGTGGCCAGGATGACCGCACGGCCCCGATACTCCGTCTCGCCCACCCACACGCTCTTCACGGGGCCCTCCAGGGCCACCCGCGTCGCGTCGTCGGTGATGAACTCCGCGCCGAAGTGCTCGGCCTGCTTGCGCATGTTGTCCATGAGCTCCGGACCGAGGATCCCGTCGGGGAAGCCGGGGAAGTTCTCGACCTCGGTGGTGGTCATCAGCGCACCGCCGGAGGTGACACCCTCGATCACGAGCGGTTTGAGGTTGGCCCGGGCGGCATAGACGGCAGCCGTATACCCGGCGGGGCCGGACCCCACGATGATCAGGTTGCGGACCTCGTCCACGGTCGACTCCTCGAATTCAGCCTGTGCCAGCAAAACTCATCCTACGAACCGACCATTCCCGGCGAGCGATGACTCGTGTGCCACATCACCGCTGCGTGGCGGGGTGAACTCAGGCCGTTCCCCGGTACCGCTCGTCGGCGATCGCGTTGCCGACGCCGCACTCGGGCCCGACGACCACGATCAGCCGCTTGCCGGCGCCCACACGCGTGCCGTCGAGGACCACCACCAGGGCGGGCTGTCCCTCGAACCGCGCGTAGTCGACGAGCGCCACCTGACCACCGTATTCCCTGGTGATGGCGGTCAGGCAGGCGGCCCGGGCGGCCGGGTCGCCGAGCCGGCGCAGCGGGTCGGGCACGTCGGCGGAGAGGTCCCTGCCGGCGGCGTCGCCCTTGGCCGTCAGCGAGCCGGCCGGGGGCACCGACGTGCTCTGGGCCAGCTCGCCGACCGTCCCGGGCCCGTAGTCGCGACCGGTCACCACGACCGCCGAGCCGCCCGCGTCGGCGCGCGTCCCGCCGCTCTCCGCCTGCCCGCCGTTGAGCTGCGGGCCGGCCGGGGTGGCCTCCCCCGCGCCGGGGCGGCTCTGCGGCGCGAGCCCGCTCGTCGACGCCGAGTCGGACCCCGCGAGGCCCTGCTGCCGGATCACCTGCACGCCCACCCCGCCGCACACGAGCACCGCGGCCGCGGCGGCCAGGCCGACCATCCAGCGCTGCCGGCGCCGTTTGCGCGCCTCGCGGGCCCGGGCCAGGTCAACCACGGGGGCGCCCGCGGGGGGCGCGGTGATCGCCGCCGTCAGGGCCGCGTCCAGCCGTTGCTGCACATCCAGCGGTACCGCAGGCGCCTCCGACCCCAGGGAACGCAGCTCGTCCCGAACGGCGGCGTCCGCCGTGACCAGCGCCGTGTAGGCCTCCGCCCACGACTCGTCGGTGCTCACCAGGCGGCGCACGTCGTCGGCCTCGGGCGTGCCGTCGAGCGCCCCGCCGACAAAGTCGGCGAGCCGGTCGAGGTCGGCATCCGAGAAGGCCGTCATGCGCCACCCTCCTTCCGCGACGTGGATGGGCTGATCGGAGATGGGACGCTCTTGTCGGCGGCCGGGTTCCGCAGGTGGCCGAGCAGCAGCGCCATCCGCGCCCGCCCGCGAGCGCACCTGCTTTTGATGGTGCCCTCCGCGACGCCGAGGATCACGGCGGCCTCCGCCACGGCATACCCCTGCACGTCGACCAGAACCAGCGCGGCGCGCTGCTCCGCCGGCAGCTCCTGCAGCGCCTTGCGGACGTCCATGGCGGTGTCGCGGTCGGCCGCCGGCGCCGGTGTGACGTCGGTCTCGGGCAGCGGGACGGTGGGCCGCGCCTGCCGCCGCCGCATGCGGTCGAGGCAGGCGTTCACGACGATCCGGTGCAGCCAGGTGGTGACGGCGGAGTCGCCGCGGAAGTTGTTCGCCGCCCGCAGCGCGGACAGCAGTGCGTCCTGGAGGGCGTCGGCGGCCTCCTCGCGGTCGCCCGTCGTGCGCAGGGCGACCGCCCACAGCCGGTCACGGTGCCGACGCACGATCTCGCCGAACGCGTTCGGATCGCCCGCCGCGTGGGCGCGCAACAGCGACGTGTCGTCCCTGCCGTCGACTGCGTCCACGGCAGGCACCCTATCGACCACGAGCGCGTCGTGGGGGCTACTGGACGCGGACCTTTATCTCTCCGATAGCGACCCGATACCCACTGCCGTTGCTTTCCTTCGGCAGCTTGGTGATCCAGACCAGCAGATACTGCGTGGGCTTCTCCGGGCCGGGGAACAGCGTCACGCCGGCCATGGGCGACTTGCGCTCGCCCACGATCGTGTATTGCGCGACCGTCTGCTGGTCCTGGGTCTTGCCGCTGCCCAGGTCGGCGTCGCCGGAGCGCAGCTCCCCGTCGGCCCCGGGCGTGGTCAGGTCGACCTCGACGGACACGACCTGCTTGGCCTCGCCCAGGTCGATCCAGACGCCCATGCCGTCCTTCTTGGCGCCGAAGTTGGCCTGCGGATACTTCTCGGTCTTCCAGACCGTGGACATGTTGCCGTCGACGGTCTTCTCCGCGTCCTTGACCTCGGAGCGGTTGCCTTGCGGGTCGACGATCCGGACCTTGGTCGGGTCGATCTTGAACTCGACCGGCTGCCCGGCCGGCTTGGCCGGCTGCGACGCGGTCGTCCCCGACGGGCCGCCAGTCGTCGGCGAGGCGTCGGGCGTCGCCGGGTCGCCGAGCACCCGCGCGGCCGCGAGCGTGCCGGCCAGCGCCAGCACCAGCAGGCCGACCACGCCCACGGCGAGCTTGCGGCCGGCCGGCTTCGGCGGCGCCGGGGAAGCGGCCGCGGCGTCGAACGCGTCGAGGTCGAGCGCCCGCCCGTCGCCGTCACCGAGCTCGTCGTCGTCGAAGCTGCCGAACGAGGCGAGCTCGCCCGCCAGCGACTCGGCCGACGGCAGCGGCATCTCGGGGTTGAGCAGGTCGGCGACCAGCGAGTCGAGGTGCGCGGGCACTCCGGCCCGCACCTGCCGCGGCGAGGTGAGCGCCCCGGACGAGTCGCGCACGCCGTCGGCCACGGACGTCGACCCGGCCTCGGCATGCGGCCAGTAACCGGTCAGCGCGCAGTAGAGGATCGCGCCGATCGAGCGGATGTCCTTCTCGGGCGTCGCGAAGTCGTCGGCCCTGGCGTCGGTCAGCACGACCCGCCCGTCGTGCGCGACGAGCACGGTGCCGGGGTGCACGTTGCCGTGCGCCATCCCCGTGCCGTGCAGCGCCGCGACCGCGTCGGTCACGGCCCAGGCGATCGCCACCGACCGCGCCGCGTCGAGCGGCCCGGACGCGACGATCTCCCGTAAGGCGATCCCGTCGACCCACTCGCGCACGACGTAGGCCCGGTCGCCCTCGTCGATCGCGTCGTAGACGCCGACCAGGTGCGGGTGCACGATGCGACTGGCGGCAACGGCCGCCGCCAGCATCTCCTTCGCGCTGTCCCCACCGGGATAGCGCAGCACCACCGCCACGGGGCGACGCAGGATGACGTCGATGCCGCGGTAGAGCTGGCGGCCCAACGAGTCGTTGCCGATGTGTTCTTCGAGCTGGTATCGCTCGGCAAGGATTTCACCGACGGATGGGGTGCCGAAGGTCAGGACCTGCGGGATGCCTCCCGCGGCCTCCAGCCCTTCGTCGAGCTCAGCCACCCGTCCTCCCTTCCGATCCGTGTGCCGACCAGTGGCGTCCGTCGTAACGCGAGTCGCAGTCACTAAGCCTAAGCGCTCCGGCGGGGCGTCGAGGTTGACCTTACCGGTCAGCTCTCGGGTCTCCGACACGTCATCATCTCCAGACCACCCCACTCGATGCCAATTGATCACCCATGTCCCGACATAGCGGTCATTTGCCATTCATCCGCATTTCACCGCAGCTCGCCCGGTCCCGACCAGCACCCGAACCGCCCGCGGTCGCCGGCCACCCAACCCCTGGCCTCCCAAGACCACAACCGCCGGGTGACCAGCTTCACGACCGGTCCGTACTGGGACGCGGCTCCGCTCGGCCAGGTTGCACGAACTTGACATTTTCCGCCCTCGAGGGCACGGGCGTGTCGCCATCCCGGACTCAGGTCCGTCCATGATCAAGGGAGACTTCCGGCTGCCCCGACAGCCAGATCGTTCCCTTGATCATGGACGGACCTGAGCGCCGAACCTGAGGGCGGCGGCGGACCTGCGGGGATGCCTGCGGTGTTTGCGTTCGAGGGCATGGCGATTCCAGAGCACGGCTGGCTCAGGGCGTGGCCGGCTCAAGAAGCGGCGGCTGGACGCGCGACGGGTCGAGGGCCGTGGCGGGTCGAGCACGGCCGAGCTCAATGCGCGGCAGGCCCCGGGGCGCGGCAGTGCAGGGTGCGGCGGGTCCGGCGGGCTGGGTGTGGGCTTGGAGGGTGGCGGGCAGGCTAGCGGCCGAGTTTGGACTTGATCAAGGTGGCGAACTGGCGGACCTCCGGGACGCGGAGGACCAGGGCCAGCGCTGCGTATGCGGCCAGCAGGACGGCGCTGCCCACCAGGAGCTGGACGACGCCCAGGAGCTTGCCCGGGTCCATCACGCGGGCGATGGCCCACGACGCCGCGAAGGCCAGGGCGCCGCCCACTGCCGCCGCGGCCGTCAGGCGCAGGAGGGTGTCGGCCACCCGGGCCAGGCCCAGCCGGCCCAGGCGGGTGCGGAGCAGCCAGTAGCCCAGCAGGAGGGCGGCCACGAACGACAGCGCCGTGCCGACCATCAGCGACGCCGTCACGGCGGCGATCGGGAGGAGGAAGTAGAACGCCACGTCCAGCAGGAGGCGGATGGCCACGCCGCCGATGTTCACCAGCGCGGGGGTGCGGGTGTCGCGCATGGCGTAGAAGACGCTGGTCTGCATCTGGCTCAGGGCGAACGGGACCAGGCCCAGGCCGGCCGCGCTCACCACCCAGCCGGTCGCCAGGGCGGCGTCGTAGCCATACTCACCCCAGTCGAACAGCGTCACCGCCAGGGGCTGGCCCAGGACCACGTAGATGGCCGCGGCCGGGATCAGGATCACCGACGCCAGGCGGGTGGCCTGGGACAGCTGGTCGGTCACGTCGCCGAAGCGGCCGTCGGCGGCCGCGGAGGAGATGCGGGGCATCATCGCGGTGATCACGGAGACGGCCACGATGCCGTGCGCCATCATGAAGATCAGGAACGCGTTGTTGAAGATGATCGGGCCGTCGCCGCCGCGGACCTGGTTGTTCTTGGCCAGGCTCATCACGACCGTGATGCCGATCTGGTTGACCGCGACGTAGAGCAGCATCCAGGCGCCCAGCCTGCCCAACTCGCGCAGGTGCAGCTTGCGGAAGTCGAAGCGCCACTTCCAGCGGAAGCCGGTCTTGCGCATGGCCGGCCAGAGGCCGAGGGCCTGGATCACGATGCCCAGCGTGGTGCCGATGCCGAGGACCAGGATCTGCGGGACGGTGATCGTCTCGGGGGTCGGCAGGCCGGAGCCGCGCACGAGCATGAAGGCGCCGGCGGTGGCGATGATGACGACGTTGTTGAGGATCGGCGTCCACATCGGTGCCGCGAAGTGGCCGCGCACGTTGAGGATCGCGGCGAAGATGCCGGCCAGCCCGTAGAAGAAGATCTCGGGCAGCAGCAGGTAGGCCAGGAACGTGATCAGGTCGCGGTCGTCCGCCGTGACCCGGTCGTTGCCCAGCGTGTAGATCGCGGTGATGAGCGGCGCCGCCAGGACCACGATCAGGGTGGCCGCGCCGAGCGTCACCACCGCCAGGGTGAGCAGCCGCTGCGCGTAGGCCTCGCCGCGGTCGGGCTCCTCCTTGCGGGCGCGCACCAGGGTCGGGATGAGCACGCTGGCCAGCACGCCGCCGAGCAGCAGCTCGTAGATCTGGTTGGGCAGGTTGTTGGCCAGCGTGTAGTCGTCGCCGACGACCGCGCCGCCGATCGCGGCCGAGATGGCGGCCGCGCGGATGAAGCCCGTGCCCCGGCTGATCAGGCTCAGGATGGCCATCGTGCTGCTGTTGCGCACGACGGTGCCGGTGCTCTCGTCGTCGCCGGGCGACGGCGGCGGCGCGGTCTCCTCGACGACCGGCGCGTCCGAGACGACCTGCGGCCCGGGCACGACCGGCAGGCGGACGGTCGGCGCGTTGACCGGGTCATATCGCACGGTCGGCGGCTCGGGCTGCCCGACCGGGTTCAGGGCGACCGTCGGCTCATTGCTCCAGCGCCCGTCTCGTGCCGGATCCATCCGCTACACCCCAACTCGGCCAGTACTTCCCCTCGCAAGCACAGACCATAGTGGCACCCCCCGACACTTCCGAGGACCCGTCAATATCGCGCGACCCGATCCACACGAGCCCGCTACCCTCGGTGGCTGCCGTACCGACCGCGATAGGCTGACCAACCAATGTCCCAGACCCAGCGCGCCCTCACCGAAGCCCAGCGCCGTGCCGTGCACGAGCTGCTGCGCGTCTCCCCCGTCGCCGACGAGCTCGGCCGCCGGTTCGAAGCCGCCGGCCACGAGCTCCACCTCGTCGGCGGCTCGGTCCGTGACGCGCTCCTCGGACGCCTCGGCGACGACCTCGACTTCACGACCGACGCGCGGCCCGACGACACCCTGCGGATCGTCGACGGCTGGGCCGAGTCGGTGTGGACGACCGGCGCGGAGTTCGGCACGATCGGCATCGCGCGCCGCGGCCTGCGGATCGAGATCACGACGTTCCGCGCCGACGCGTATGACCGGGTCAGCCGCAACCCCATCGTGCAGTACGGCGACAGCCTCAGCGAGGACCTGCGCCGCCGTGACTTCGCCGTGAACGCGATGGCGGTGTCGGTGCCGGGCCACGAGTTCACCGATCCGTATGGTGGTCTCGAGGACCTGGCCGAGCGCGTCCTGCGCACGCCGGGCGCGCCGGAGGACTCCTTCGCCGACGACCCGCTGCGCATGCTGCGGGCCGCGCGCTTCGCCGCCCAGCTGCGCTTCGAGGTCGCCCCCGAGGTCTACGCGGCGATGACCGCGATGGCCGCCGACCTGTCCCGGATCACCGCCGAGCGGATCCGCGACGAGTTCGTGAAGCTCATGTGCGGCGCCGACCCGGTCACCGGCCTGCGGCTGCTGGTCGACACCGGGCTGGCGGAGCAGTTCCTGCCCGAGCTGTCCGGCCTCAAGCTGGAGATCGACGAGCACGCGCAGCACAAGGACGTCTACGAGCACACCCTGATCGTGGTGCGCAACGCGATCGCCCACGAGAAGGAGGGGGCCGACTTCACGCTGCGCATGGCGGCGCTCATGCACGACATCGGCAAGCCGGCTACGAAGGCGGTCGGCCCCGACGGCGGGGTGAGCTTCCACCACCACGAGGTCGTCGGCGCGCGGCTGACCAGGCAGCGGATGAAGGCGCTGAAGTTCCCCAAGGACGTCATCGCCGACGTGGCCGAGCTCGTCTCCCTGCACCTGCGCTTCTACGGGTACGGGCGGGGCGAGTGGACCGACTCGGCCGTCCGCCGCTACGTGACCGATGCCGGCCCGCTGCTGCAGCGGCTGCACGGCCTCACCCGCTCCGACGTCACCACGCGCAACCGGCGCAAGGCGGCCCAGCTCGCGGCCGACTACGACGCGCTGGAGGAGCGGATCGCGCGGATCGCCGCCGAGGAGGATCTCGCCCGGGTCCGGCCCGACCTCGACGGCAACGCGATCATGGAGCTGTTGGGGGTCCCACCCGGCCCGGTCGTGGGGAAGGCTTGGCGGTACCTCAAGGACCTCCGCCTCGAGCGCGGCCCCCTGGACCCGGACGAGGCCGAGGCCGAGCTGCTCCGCTGGGCCGAGGCCGAGGGGATCACGGCACCCGGACCTCGGTGATCTGCACCGCGAGCTTCGGCGGCCCGTTCGCCGTGCCCGTCGCCGTGCCGGCGGCCGCGACCTTGTCCAGCAGGTCGAGGCCGCTGGTCACCCGGCCGAAGATCGAGTAGTCCGGCGAGATGTCGCTGTCGCGGTACACGATGAAGAACTGCGACCCGTTCGTCCCGGGCCCGGCGTTGGCCATGGCCAGCGTCCCCCGCGGATAGGGCGGCAGGGTCGTCGGCAGGTTCTCCTCGCCGAACCGGTAGCCGGGCGTGCCGGTGCCGGTCCCGCTCGGGTCGCCGCACTGGAGCACCCACAGCCCCTCGGTGGTCAGCCGGTGACACGGGGTGTCGCTGTAGAAGTCGTCGCGGGACAGGTGGACGAAGGAGTTCACCGTGCAGGGCGCCCGGTCGGCGTACAGCTCGAGCCCGATCGGGCCCTGGTTGGTCTCCATCGTCGCGGTGAGCTTGCCGGTCAGCGTCGAGCGCGGCGCGGGCGTTGCCACCAGGCGCGCCTCGTCGTTGCCCCGGTCGGCCGACGGGTAGGCGCAGGGTGCCCCGGTGCCGGCCGGCGGCGCACCGCCCACGGTCGGGCCGGCGGCCGGCCCGCGGCTGGTGCCGGGGACGCTGGGTGGCGGCGGTGCCGACGCGTCAGTCTCCAAGGAGGCAGCAGGAGCCGAGGCCGGCCGGCC
>NZ_BMPI01000004.1:41682-326372 GCF_014647515.1 Dactylosporangium sucinum
GACCGCGCGGTCGACCTCGTCACGCGCCTGCGCCCAGACGAAGATCGAGCCGACCCCGCACAGCACGAGCAGCGCGGCCGCCCCGGCGACCACCGGGACGACCCAGCGCGGCCGGGTCGACCGGGACGGCGGAGCGCCGTTGGCAGCCGGCGGCTCGTGCGACTCGGGGTCCGTGGCCGGCCGGGCCGAGCGCAGCGCCTCGGGCGGCAGCGCCCCCGGCACGCCGGGCGCCGGCGGCTTCGGTGGCAACGGCTCGGCCAGCTCCCGTGGCGGGGGCGTATCCGCCGAAGGTGGCTCAAACTGACCAGGATCCGACGACATTCTGTAATCCTACGATTACGGAATGCGCGACAGCCCCAACTCGGCCGCAAGAGCACGCGCACGGGACGCCCACGAGTGCTGCTCGGCGAACTCCCGCCGGGCCGCCACGAGCGCCGGCTCGCTCGACTCGGCGGCCGCCTCGCGCACCGCGGCGACCAGCGCCTTCGGGGTGCTCGCCACCCGGATGAGAGGGGAGTTGAGCCAGTGCACGGCCGGCAGGTCGGTGCTGACGGCCGGCTTGCCGGCGCCGAGGTACTCCAGCGTCTTCAGCGGGAACGACGCCCGGTTGAAGTCGGTGTCCTTGTACGGGGTGACGCCGACGTCCACCGCGCGCAGGAACGACGGCACCTTCTCGAACGGCTGCCGGCCGACCCAGACGACGTTGGGCCGCGCCACCAGCTGCGGGAAGCGCTCCGGCTCCCAGCGGGCGTCGTGCGGCCCGACGAGCAGCAGCGAGACGCCGTCGTCGGCCAGGGCGGCCAGCAGGTCGAGGTCGGTGCGGTCGGAGAACTGCCCGATCACGCCGGCGACGGGCGAGCGCAGCGCCGCCGCCTCGGGCGCGGGGGACAGTTCCGCCAGATCACGGTAGGCCGAGGTCTGCACGCCGTTGGGGATCAGCGCCACCCGGCGCGCGCCGAGCGATGTCCAGCGATCCGCCAGTACCGTCGAAATCGCCACCACCAGGTCAGCGTTGGCCAGCTGGCGCCGCTCGTCCGCGGCCACCCGCTCCGCGTCGTGCCCCATGAGCGCCGCGCCCGCCACGAAGTCGTCGGTGCCGTAGAGCACCTTGGTCACGCCGGGCTCCCAGCCGCGCAGCACGTCGACCAGGTTGCAGGCCATGACCGCGGCCGGGCGCCGGCCGAGCTGCTTCAGCGCCCACCGGGCCTGCGAGCGCAGCAGCGCCGCCGTGCTGACCTTCACGTAGGGCCGGGTGTGCATCGGCAGGGCCCGCGGGGTCAGCCGGTGCAAAGAACTCGACAGCTTGCGCAGCTGGGGCGCGACCCCGAGCCGGGAGGCGCCGTAGCGGTAGCGGTCGGGGGTCGCCGCGGAGATCGGCGGGTCGACCCACAGGACGTCGGTGTGTGCGGCGAGCTCGGTGGAGAGCAGGCGATCCGAGCCGGTAACCCCGTCCCAGGACGTCCCGGCGAATACGACGATCACGTGTGCAATCTTCCCGGGCCGGGCGAGTGCGGTTCAACCGCTGTCGGAACTTTGACCCCGGCTGCGTCGTGCATGTGGCGTTTCGGTCGGTTCTACCGGTAGACCCTGTGGGCTACCGTCGCTAAACGATCCCCCCTCGTCGAAGTACCCGGAATCTTGGAGGCAGACATGCAGCCGTGTCCAACCTGCGGCGGCATGGGCATTGATGCGAACGGCTACTGCACGCAGTGCCGCACATATCGAGGCGTCCCGCAGGCGCCGCAACCGCCGACGAGCGGATCGCCGTACAGCGGCGCCCCGTACAGCGGCGGTGCCTATGCCGGTTACCCCAGCTCCGACCCGTCGTTCCCGGATCAGGTGAGCGGGCCCAGCTACGGCCAGGCCAGCGGCCCGGGCTACCCGGGTCCGGTCAGCGGGCCGCCCTCGTTCCCGCCGGCCACCTACGGCGGGCAGTACGGCGCGCCGACGCCGCCGAAGAAGAACAACTTCCTGGTCCCGGTGCTCGCCCTCTCCGGCGTCCTGGTGCTGCTGGTCGTCGCGATCGTCGTGGTCGCCGCGCTCAAGGGTGGCGACGACAAGCCGACCACGCCCGTCGCCGAGCCCGGCAAGTCGACGAGCGCCGGCCCGAGCGGCAAGGCGAGCGCCAAGCCGAGCGCGGTCATCGACGAGTGCCTCGTCGGCACCTGGAAGACCACGAGCTACACCGAGCAGGTCTCGATGGACGGCGTCGGTGACGTGCCGTTCTCCCAGACCGCGAACGGTGCGGAGCTGAAGTTCACCGCCGACGGCAAGCACACGCAGACCTACGCCAACAGCACCTTCAAGGGCACGCCCACGATCCAGGGCACGAAGGTCAACGTCACGCTGACGATCAACGCGACGGTGACCGCGGACGTGCACACGGCCGGCGGCAGCATCTCCTACACCAACCTCAAGAGCGACGGCAAGGGCACCGTGACCGCGCCCGACCTCAACATCAACCAGACCGAGGACTTCAACCCGGGCGACGACCCGTCGAAGTACAGCTGCTCGGGCGACACGCTGACGATGAGCACGGCCCGGATCCAGGCGTCGCTGAAGCGCACCAGCTAGCGCGCGTAGCGCCCGTCGGGTTCGGCGATGTCGTCGCCGACCCGGCGGGCCCAGCGGCCGCCCAGCACGGCATAGCCGGCGGCGGCCAGCACATATCCGGCGGCGACCGTGCCGAGCACCGCCGCCGACCGGCCGTTCTCCGGCAGGGTGAGGGCCCCGAGGTACATCCCGGCGACGAGCGTGATGTTGAACGCGGTGTCGTTGATGCTGAACACCCGGCCGCGATACTCGTCCGCGCACTCGTGCTGCAGTGACGTGTCGGTGACGATCTTCAGGCCCTGGGCCGCGAGGCTGGTCACGAACACCGCCCCCAGCAGCAGCACCGGGTCGAAGGGCAGGCCGAACCCGAGCAGGCCGACGCCCGTGGCGGCGAGCAGCAGGGCGACCCAGCGCCAGCCGCCGATGCGCCGGGTGACCGGCGGGGTGACGAACGACGCGACCAGCAGGCCCACGCCGCCCGCCAGGAAGGCGTTCGCGAT
The DNA here is from genome assembly GCF_014647515.1 of Dactylosporangium sucinum. Lineage (GTDB taxonomy): Bacteria > Actinomycetota > Actinomycetes > Mycobacteriales > Micromonosporaceae > Dactylosporangium > Dactylosporangium sucinum. The sequence continues at coordinate 44,736 of NZ_BMPI01000004.1, forward strand.
GGTACCGAACGAGTCGCTCGGCTCGGTGCCGTGGTTGAACTCGGTCCGGAACAGCAGCAGGCAGGCCAGCAGGACGACGCCGTAGAGCAGGCGGAACGCAGCCTGGGCGAGCATCAGGTAGGCCGCGCCGCGCTTCGTCGCCAGGTGCCGCGCGCCCGCGATCGTGCCGTAGTTGACCTCCCGCATCGCCACCCGGATCGACCCGGTGGTCCGGTCCGCCGCGTCGGGCCCGAGTTCGTCGGCGCCGAACGAGACCCGGCCGATCAGCGCCGAGACCGCGTAGAACGCCGCGGCCAGGGCCGCCACCAGTGCGTAGCCGTGGAACGAGGTGGCGAGCACGCTCTTGATCAGCGCCGCGCCGACCCCGATGCCGACCGAGAAGCTCAGCGAGCCGAGGGTGGCGGCGAACGAGTTGGCGGTGACCAGCTTGCGGTCGTCGACCACGTGCGGGGTGGCCGCCGACAGGCCGGCCAGGAAGAACCGGTTGAGCCCGATGACGATCAGCGCCAGCAGGAACGGCACGGGCGACTCCTCGCCGCGCCAGATCGACAGCGCGATCGGCAGCACCAGCAGGGCGCGGACCGAGTTGGCGACCGCGACGATCGAGCGGCGGCGCCAGCGGTCCAGGAAGACCCCGACATATGGCCCGATGAGGGAGTAGGGCAGCAGGAGTACCGCGAAGCCGGCCGCGATCGCCATCCCGCCGGCCCGCTGCTCGGGGTTGAACAGCACGCTGCCCGCCAGCGCGCCCTGGAACAGGCCGTCGCCGATCTGTGCCACCACGCGGACGGCCAGCAGCCGCCGGAAGCCGCGTTGCCGGAGGACCCCCCGCACGAAGTCGGTCTTGGGCGGAGCGGTTGCGGCGGACACGGCAAAAGCCTACGGCTCGTTCAGGTCCCCGGACACGGCGAAGGCCCGCACCGCAAGGATGGTGCGGGCCTTCACAATCCTGGTCAGGTCAGGACTTCGGCGCCTCGACCGCGGGGCGGCCGTTGACCGGCTCGTCGGCCGACAGCGCGCCCAGCCTGCTGAGCAGCTTCGGCAGGTCGATGCCGGTGAGGTCGGTGCCGAGCTGCAGGCCCTGGGCCACGTTGCTCGCCACCGACTTGGTCAGCGACGACGCGCCGTCGGTCGAGATGACCGTCATCTTGTCGATGTTGCCCATCGGGTCGCTGGCCGCCTTCACCACGTCGGGCATCACCCGGACCAGCAGGTCGAGGATGGCCGCCTCGCCGTAGGTGGCGAACGCGTCGGCCTTCAGCTTCATCGCCTCGGCCTCGGCCTGGCCGCGGGCCAGGATGGCGGACGCCTCGGCGGCACCCTCGCGCTCCAGGGCCTCGGAGATGGCGACGCGGCGGCGCTGCTCCGCCTCACCTTCCTTGGCACCCTCGATGGCGTTGGCCTCGGCGAGCGCGGCGCGGCGGGACCGCTCACCCTCACCGGTGAGGCGGGCCTGCTCGGCGGACGCCTGGGCGGCGGCGATGGTGGCCTGCCGCTGCGCCTCGGCCTTGGCGATGGCCGCGTTCTTGGCCGCCTCGGCCTCCTGCTCCACGCGGTACCGCTCGGCGTCGGCGGGCTTGCGGACCTCGGTGTCGAGCTGGCGCTGCTTGAGCTCGGCGTTGCGCTCGGCCACCTTCTGCTGCTCGGCGAGGATAGCCTGGTCGCGCTCGGCCTGGGCGAGCGGGCCGGCCGCGGCCGACTTGGCCTTGGCGGCGTCGATCTCGGCCTGGATGCCGGCCTGCTTGAGGGCCAGGTTCCGGTTGGCCTCGGCGATGGCCTCCTCCGACTTGAGCCGCTCGGACTCGGCGGCCTGGCGGGCGTGCGCCTCGGCGATGGCGGCGTCGCGCAGCACGCGGGCGGCCTCCGGGCGGCCCAGGTCGGCGAGGTACGAGCCCTCGGCGAAGATGTCCTGCAGCTGGAAGGTGTCGAGCACCAGACCCTGGTTGGTCAGCGAGTGCTCGGCCTCCTCGGCCACGGCCCCGGCGAACGCGGTGCGGTCGCGGATGATCTCCTCGATGGTGAGCCGGCCGACGATCGAGCGCAGCGCACCGGCGAGCACCTCGCTGGTGAACAGGTCGATGCCCTGCTGCTGGTTGAGGAAGCGCTGGGCGGCGGCCCGGATCGCGTCCTCGGTGCCGCCGACCTTGACGATCGCGACGCCCTGCAGGTTGGCGCGGATGCCCTGCTTGCTCACCGCGCCGGTGATCTCGACGTGGATCCGGCGGCTGGACAGGTCGAGGACCTGCAGCTTCTGGACGATCGGCACGACGAACACCGAGGCGCCCATGACGACCTTCTGGCCGGAGAGGTCGGTCGACCGGGTGCCGTCGACGGCCTGCACCGACTTGCCCTTGCGGCCGGTGATGATGAATGCCTCGTTGGGGCCGGCGACCTTGATCCGCGAGACGATGAGGAGCACGAGGAGCAGGACCAGCAGCACGGCGCCGCCGATCGCAATCAGCAGGACGGTGTCCATCCGCCTTCCTTCTGTATTTGGAGGGGTACTTCTTCGGCGTTGTTCAGAGAGGGGTTTCCTCGACGATGACGCTGGTGGAGCTGGTCGCCTCGATGACGAAGATCCGGGCACCCAGCGGGATCGGCTTGTCGGCGCGGGCGCTGAGCTTGACGGGCTGGCCGCCCAGCGAGACGCGGACCTCGCCGTAGCCGCCCTCGGTGATCGGGGTGACCACGACGCCGGTGGTGCCGATCATGTCCTGCTGGGTGGGGGTGGCGTCGGTGCGCATGTTGATCGCCATGCGGGCGAGCCGGGTGGCCAGCCACGCCGTCGGCAGGGCGGCGATCGCGCCGACAAGGGCCGGCAGGCTCCTGGAGTCGGTGAACCCGGCGACGATGGCCGCCGAGAAGCCGAAGGCGCCGATGAACCCGGCGACGGCGGGTATTGAGAACGGTCCGGCGGCGTCGGGGTGGCCGAGGTGGAACACGTCGCCGATCAACAACGAGAGGGCCAGCACCACGATGCCGACGCCACCGATGACCAGAAACGTCGTCTGCACCGCTGGTCCTCCCCTCAAGGCCAACTGGAGGGTAACCCTCGCGCGCCACTGACCTCGTCCGACAAAGGGGCATCTTTCGCCGCGGGACCGGCCGAGTTGGCCGTTCGGGGTCGTCTCCTGAGAAAATTGGAGGCGTGCGATGGGCCGAGGTTCCCGCCCCGATCGATCCGCTCGGCGTGGCGGTCGACGACAAGGGCGTCTGCAGCGTCCGCTTCGGCGGAGCGCCCGGCCCGACCGTGCCGTTGTCCGGCGCGCTCGCGCAGGCGGCGGACGAGCTGGAGCGGTATTTCGCCGGCGAGCCGGTGTCCTTCGGCGTCCCGCTGTCGGTCCAGGGCGGCTCCGCCTTCGAGCGGGCGGTCTGGTGGGAGCTGTGGCGGATTCCGTACGGCGAGATGCGGACCTATGGCCAGATAGCCTCCTCCGTCGGCGAGCCGGACGCGGCCCGTGCGGTGGGGGTGGCGTGCAACCACAACCCGCTGCCGGTGATCGTTCCCTGCCACCGGGTGGTCGGCGCGGACGGCAAGCTGGTCGGCTTCGGCGGCGGCGTGTGGCGCAAGAAGCTGCTGCTCGAGCTGGAGGCCCGGGTGCGGATCGAGCGCGAGTTCGACTTCTCCTGACCCGCGTTTCACCCGTCCGAACGCTGACCATCCGGCTTTTGCTGCTGGCCCGGGTGTGCTCAAACGGCGATCACGTCGGGGCTTCCATGATCAAGGGAAGGATCTGGCTGCCGGGACAACCAGAATGCGCCCTCGATCATGGAGTCGGCGTCGTCCGGCGCCCAGGCGGCGCAGCGTCCTCGGCCAGGCGGCCTCCCGCATGGAGTCTGTGTCGTCCGGCGCCCAGGCGGCGCAGTGTCCTCGGCCAGGCGGCCTCCCGCGAAGACGTTGGTCGATCTACCCTCAGCGCTGGAGATCAACTTGAGGGTAGATCCACCAACGTCGTTGGTGGAGTCGGCGCGGGCCTGGTGGTGGGCGCGGGGAGTGAGGCGCGGCGGGCGCCGGCGCGGGCGGCAGCCCGCGGGCTCCTGGGACGACGGCGATGGCAGCGTCCGTGGCGCCGGGGCGGATGCACCGGCGCCACCAGCGGTGTCTGGCGGGAGCGACGGTCGCGCCTTGCGCGGACCCGAGTCATAGATAAAAGGAACGCCCCCTCCGAGGACCGGAAGGGGCGTTTCCTGGTACCCGATAGGTCAGCGCTCGACCTCGCCGCGGATGAACTTCTCCACGGACTCGTGCGCGTCGTGGTCGCTGTACTGGACGGGCGGCGACTTCATGAAGTAGCTCGAAGCCGAGAGGATCGGGCCGCCGATGCCCCGGTCCTTGGCGATCTTCGCGGCGCGCAGGGCGTCGATGATCACGCCGGCCGAGTTCGGGGAGTCCCAGACCTCGAGCTTGAGCTCCGCGTTGAGCGGGGTGTCGCCGAAGGACTTGCCCTCCAGGCGGATGTAGGCCCACTTGCGGTCGTCGAGCCACGGGACGTGGTCCGACGGGCCGATGTGCACGTCCGACTTCACCATCTCGTGCGGGATCTGGGACGTCACCGACTGGGTCTTCGAGATCTTCTTCGAGACCAGGCGGGTGCGCTCCAGCATGTTCATGAAGTCCATGTTGCCGCCGAAGTTGAGCTGGTAGGTGCGCAGCAGCTCGACGCCGCGGTCCTCGAACAGCTTGGCCAGGGCGCGGTGGACGATCGTGGCACCGACCTGGCTCTTGATGTCGTCGCCGACGATCGGCAGGCCCGCGTCCTCGAACTTCTTGGCCCACACGGGGTCGGAGGCGATGAAGACCGGGAGGGCGTTGACGAACGCGCAGCCCGCGTCGATCGCGGCCTGGGCGTAGAACTTGTCCGCCTCCTCGGAGCCGACCGGCAGGTACGACACGATGACGTCGACCCGGGCCTCGCGCAGGGCGGCGACCACGTCGACCGGCTGCTCGTCGGACTCCTCGATGATCTCCCGGTAGTACTGGCCCATGCCGTCGAGCGTCGGGCCCCGCAGGACGGTCACGCCGGTGGGCGGCACGTCGCAGAACTTGATGGTGTTGTTCTCACTCGCGCCGATCGCGGCGGCCAGGTCCTGGCCGACCTTCTTGGCGTCCACGTCGAACGCGGCGACGAACTGCACGTCACCGACGTGGTAGTCGCCGAACTTGACGTGCATGAGACCCGGTACCCGGTCATTCGGGTCGGCGTTGCGGTAGTACTCCACGCCCTGAACCAGGGACGAGGCGCAGTTGCCGACACCGACGATGGCAACGCGGACGGAGCCCATCGCGGATGCCTCCTTCTTGTTGTTCACGATGACCGCTCCGGATCCTGTGCCGAAGGCGGCTGAGGAGTGTTGCCATTGCGTTCGTTCGCAATGAGTTCTTCCAGCCAGCGGACCTCGCGTTCGCAGGCGTCGAGGCCGTGGCGCTGAAGCTCGAGCGTGTAGGCGTCGAGCCGCTCGGCGGCCCGGCTCAACACATCGCGGAGGCCTTCCCGGCGCTCCTCCACGCGGCGGCGGCGGCCCTCGAGGATCCGCAGCCGGGTCGCCGGATCGGTGCGCGCGAAGAACGCGAAGTGCACCCCGAAACCAGCTTCGCTGTCATACGTCTCCGGGCCGGCGGCGCTCAGCAGCTCCTGGAAGCGCTCCTTGCCCTCCGCGGTGATCGTGTAGACCACCCGGCCGCGCTTGCTGGTGAGCAGCGGAACCTCCTCCGCGGAGGCGGGCATGCCTGGCGGCGCCCCCTCGGAGATCCAGCCGTCCGCCTGCAGCCGGCGCAGCGTCGGATACAGCGAGCCGTAGCTGATCGCGAAGCGGAAGGCGCCCAGCTTGGTCGTGAGCTGCTTGCGCAGCTCGTAGCCGTGCATGGGCGACTCGTGCAGAAGGCCGAGGATCGCCAATTCGAGCACTCCTGGCCTCCTTCCCGTAACCGGCCCGATGTATCGGACCGATACATCGAACGGTAAGCCGATGTCCGAACGGATGCAACGAATCCGACGAAGTGGCCTAGCCCACACCGCTGGATGTCTACCTGCTGGTTACCGATCGTGACGGAGGTCGCCGTGCGACGCCCGACCGCGTACCCTCGGGCGCATGCGGACGCAGCGCCAGGTCGTCGACTTCTCCTTGCGGAGACGCGCCCTGCTGCGCGAGGTGCACTCCGGCCGCGTCGGCACCTATGAGGTGTGCGACGCGTCGCCATACCTGAAGAGCGCAGCGAAATTCCACGGTGAGCCGACGGAGGAGCTGTGCCCGGTGTGTCGCCGGGAGAACCTCACCCACGTGCATTACATCTATGGGGATGAGCTGCGGCAGTCCTCCGGTCAGGCCCGCCGCCTGGCCGAGTTGCCGCTGCTCGCGATGACGCTGAGTGAGTTTCACGTCTACGTCGTCGAGGTCTGCCGTGACTGCGGCTGGAACCACCTCGTGGAGCAGTACCTGCTGGGTCGCGACGGCCTGGCGGGTCCGGATGACGAGGCCGGCGGTCGGCCGACTCGGGTCCGAGGAGGGGCAGCCGAGTGAACCTTGTCCCCGTGGCAGAGCGTTTGTCACGTCGACAGGACGGACGCCCTGATCAACCCAGCGGTGCGCGGCAAGGAAGCCACGTCGCACCGGCCGATCGAGCAGTGGCTCAGCTCACAGACATGGTGGCGACGGAGCATGCGACAACGACGCAACCGGCAAGGTGGGACGAATGAACTACGGTGACCCGAGCAACCCCCCTTCGGGCCGCGCGCAGGTTCCTGGTCCCACACCAGGGCCGGACGAACCCCTCAGACGGGACGAGCCACCGACCGGCCGGGCCACGGTGGGGCGGGCCCAGGTCGGCCGGGCGAGCGTCTCGCCGCCGGCCAGCGCCTCGGCCAGCGCCTCGGCGAGCATTCCCGTCAAGAGCAGCGGCGAGCCCGTCACCGGTCGCGCCTCGGTGTCGGTCCCCCCGCCGCCGAGCGCCGCGTCGGGCCGGGCCTCGGTCGGTCGCGCCTCGGTCGGCGCCGGCCTGCTCGCCGAGGGGTTCGACGACGCGCCCGGCGGTCCCGGCACGGTCAACGGCGCCAAGGGCAAGGCGTCGAGCACCAGCGCCAAGGCGAAGAAGCGCCGGCGCCGCAACATCCTCATCGCCTCGATCGCCGCGTTCATCATGATCGCCGGCATCGGCATGGTGAGCGGCACCTACTACTTCGACCAGGTCGCGCTCCCCGAGAACATCAACATGGAGCAGTCGACCATCATCTACTACGCCGACGGCACCACGCCGCTGGCGCGCATCGGCGACAAGAACCGCACGGTCGTCACGATCGACCAGATCCCCGACCACGTGCAGAAGGCGGTCGTCGCCGCCGAGGACAACACCTTCTACACGAACGATGGCGTCGACTACAAAGGCGTCGTCCGGGCCGCGTGGAACAACGTCACCGGTGGCGAGCGGCAGGGTGCGTCGACGATCAGCCAGCAGTACGCGCGGCAGTGGGCCGAGCTCGAGGGCGTGACGTATGCCCGCAAGCTGCGCGAGGCGGTGATCGCGCTCAAGCTGAACCAGGAGTACGAGAAGCCCAAGATCCTGGAGATGTACCTCAACATCATCTACTTCGGGCGTGGCGCGTACGGTATCCAGGCGGCGGCGCAGGCGTACTTCGGCAAGTCCGCGAAGGACCTGACGGTCGCCGAGGGCATGGTGCTCGCCGGGATGATCAAGAGCCCCGAGGGCAGCGGCGGCAAGGGCAGCCCGTTCGACCCGACCGTGGACGCCAAGCAGGCGCACGACCGGTTCGACTACATCAAGGGCCAGATGGTCAAGCTCAACTTCGTGCAGGCCGAAGAGGCCGACAAGGTCATGGCCTACCCGCAGAAGGTGCTCACCGCGGCCGAGGCCCGTGCGAATGCCGTGAAGACCCAGGGCAGCATGGACAAGCCCGAGGGCCTGATCGTGCACCACGTGCTGGGCGAGGTCGCCGCGCTCACCGACCCGCGCACCGGCCAGCTCCTCTACGAGGACCAGGACCCGGACGGCAAGAAGAACTTCGACAAGATCCGCAACGGCGGCCTCAAGATCGTCACCACGATCGACCAGACCGTGCAGCAGGTCGCGGTGCGCGAGGCGAGCCGCAACAAAGAGTCGAACATGAACGGCCAGCCGGACAACCTGCAGGCGGCGCTGGTCGCCGTCGAGCCGGGCACCGGCGCGGTCAAGGCCTACTACGGCGGCGACAGCGGCAACGGCGGCGACTACGCCGGCTACTACAACGACCCGGTGCTCGGCGACGGCCAGGACTCCTGCTGCGGCGGTCACCCGCCGGGCTCGACGTTCAAGGTCTACACGCTGGCCACCGGTCTGATGGCCGGGTACTCGACCGACTCCTACTGGAACGGCGACTCGCCGCAGCAGTTCCCGAAGAGTGGCCGTACCGCCAAGAACCCCGTCAAGAACGCGGGTGAGGGCAACGTCAGCTCGCCCAAGTGCAAGTCGGGCTCCGGCCAGTGGTGCACCTTGGAAGAGGTCACCGTCATGTCGCTCAACGTGCCGTTCTTCGCGCTGGCCGAGGACGTCGGGCCGGACAGGGTCATCGACACGGCGCGCGCCGCAGGCATCACCGACATGTGGGCGAACGTCGAGGGCAAGTCGCAGAAGATCGACCTGGTGAAGAACAACGGCAAGGCCGTCTTCCCGAGGTACTTCAACACCGAGGTCGCCTTCGGTCAGTATCCGGTGACGGTCCTGGAGCACGCCGGCGGCATCGCCACCTTCGCCGCCCGGGGTCTCGCCGCCAAGACGCACTTCCTCAAGGAGGTGTGGACCAACGGCAAGAAGACCTACGGCGAGGTGATCAAGCCGACCCGCATCCCGGGCTTCACCGACCAGATGGCCGACGACCTCAACTCGGTCCTGCAGGGCGTGCCGAAGCACTACAACCTGAAGATGAAGGACGGCCGCCAGATCGCCGGCAAGACCGGCACGTGGCAGTTGCGGGACACCACCCAGAACGCGCACGCGTGGATGGTCGGCTACGCCGCCTACGATCCGGCCAAGAAGTCGCCCGGCCTCGCCGCGGCGGTGTGGGTCGGCAACAAGAAGGACGAGCAGAAGATCGTCGACAAGAACGGCAAGGGCATCATCGGTGGTAGCCTGCCCGGCCCGATCTGGCGCGACTTCCTCGACGGGGCCCTGACCGCCATGAAGATGCCGAAGGTGAACTTCCCGGCCAAGAAGGGCACCGGTGACAAGGAGGTCGGCACGGGTATCTCCCCGATGCCGAGCGAGCCGGTCATGTCGATCGACCCGAACAACCCGGGCGGCGGCTTCCCCGGCAACCCGGGGCCCGGCAACCCCGGGAATCCCGGCAACCCGGGCAACAGTCCGGGGCCGGGCGGTAACGGCGGCGGCCTGCTACCGACACGAAGAGACTGAGGCGCCCGATAGAGGGGCCAAGATGTGCGGCCACGGCGCCGGCGGTATGTTCGCCGGGACCGTGGCCGCCGTCGTTGGGGGTGGGAAGGCTTGGACGCGGGCAGGCGCAAGGCCGTCCGGTGGGTGCTGCTCGCGCTGCTCGTGGCGCTGGTCGCCTACGGACACTGGTGGTACGGCAACCGCCACCAGTTCTTCGACCTCGGCATCTACCGGCAGGCCGTCAACTGGTGGCTCGACGGCCACGACCTCTACGACTTCACCAAGCCCGACGACACCCAGGGCGCGCTCGGCTTCACCTACCCGCCGTTCGGCGCGCTGGTGCTCGTGCCCTTCGGCGTGCTGCCGTGGGGCGGCGCCGTCACCCTCTACGCGGTCGTCACCGTCGCCGCGGTCGTGCTCACCACCTGGTGGCTGCTGGCGCCCGTCGCCCGGGACAAGGCCTTCGCGATGATCCTCGCGCTGACCGTGATCAGCGCTCTCGAACCGATCCGTGAAACGTACACGTTCGGCCAGATCAACATGGTGCTCGTGCTGCTGGTCCTCGCCGACCTGCTCGTCCTGCTGCCCCGCGGCAGCCGGTGGGCCGGCGTCCTGGTCGGGCTGGCGGCCGCCGTCAAGCTCACGCCCGCGATCTTCATCGTGTACCTGCTGGTCAGCCGCCGCTACCGGGCCGGGCTGACGGCGATCGCGAGCGCCGCCGGGGCGACCCTGCTGACCGCCGCCATCGCCCCGCGGGCGTCCTGGGACTTCTGGACGTCGGCGCTGTGGAAGGGCGAGGGGCTCGGCAACGCCGCCTACACGTTCAACCAGTCGCTCTTCGGCATGCTCGCCCGCCTCAGCGACCCGCCGAACCGGTTCGTCTGGGCGGCGCTGGTGCTGGTCATCGCCGGGTATGGGCTGTGGCGGGCGCGCAAGGCCGCCCTGGCCGGCGACGAGGTCGTCGGCCTGACCCTGGCCGGCATCGTCGGCTGCCTGGCCAGCCCGATCACCTGGGCCCATCACCTGTACTGGTTCGTGCCGGCCCTCGTCGTGCTGTGGTACGCGAGCCGGTGGCACGCCGCGTTCGCCCTGCTCATCGCGGTGACGGTCGGGCTGGGCATGGTGTCCTGGTTCGAGCAGGGGCTGCCGGACCACCCGTGGGGCGACGGCGTGCCGGGCTTCCTGATCAAGAACTGGTACCTCCTGCTCATGATCGCGTTGCTGCCGCTGCTGCCGATCCGCTCGGCCGAGCGCGACGCGGAAGGGCAGACACCCGCTTCCGAGCCGGCGACGGTACGGTGATGCGATGCCGCCGACTGTGCGCCCCGACCACCTGAGCGACGAGCCCGCCAACTCCGACCGCTTCGTGGGTGGCCTGTCCGAGTCGATCGGCGGCCCCCTGGGCGAGCACGCCGTGCGTCAGCCGGTGCGCATGCCCGGTGGCGGCCGATTCTGGACGCCGGCCCGCGTGGTCCTGCTGCTCATCTGCGCCATGCTCAGCTTCCACTGGGTGCAGAAGTCCCCCTGTCGCGACGCCGCCTGGGTGGACATGAAGCAGTACAAGTACTTCTGCTACACCGACGTTCTCGCGTTGTACTACGCCGAGGGCCTCAACGAGGGCAAGGTCCCCTACGCCGACCACCCGGTGGAGTATCCGGTGCTCACCGGCATCTTCATGGGCGCCCTCGGCCTGCCGGTGCACAGCCTCGGCCAGAGCGGCGCGGTCGCGAACGAGGGCCAGACCTTCTACGACCTCAACGCGATCGTCCTCGGCGCCTTCGGCGTCGCCGCGGTCGGCGCGATCCTCTCGGTCCGGCGCCGCAGACCCTGGGACGCCGCCATGTTTGCGTTGGCGCCGGCACTGTTCGTGTCGGCGACCGTCAACTGGGACCTGTTCACCGTCGGCCTGGCCGCCATCGCCATGGCCTACTGGGCCAAACGAAAACCGGTGCTGGCCGGCCTCTTCCTCGGGCTGGCGACCGCGGCGAAGTTCTATCCGATGCTCATCGTCGGCGCCCTGCTGGTGCTGAGCATACGCAGCGGCAAGTGGCGCGACTTCTTCGTCACCGTCGGCACCGGGGTGGTGACCTGGCTCGCCGTCAACGTGCCGATCGCGCTCCTGTACTACGACTCGTGGTCGAGGTTCTTCGACTTCAACTCCCAGCGAGGGATCGACTGGGGGACGATCTGGTACATCGGGGCCCACTTCCCGCGCGGCTCCGGACAGTACGGCTTCCCGTTCTTCCAGCAGCTCGACACCGATCCCGAGCACTCCCAGCTGAACATCCTGTACCTCGGGCTGTTCGTGATCTGCTGCATCGGCATCCTGGTGCTCGGGCTCAGCGCGCCCAAGCAGCCCCGGCTGGCGCAGCTGGCGTTCCTGATCGTCGCCGCCTTCCTGATCACCGGGAAGGTGTGGTCGCAGCAGTACGTGCTGTGGCTGCTCCCGCTGGCGATCCTGGCCCGGCCGCGCTGGGGGGCGTTCCTCGCCTGGCAGGCGGCCGAGGTGATCTACTTCGTGTCGTTCTACGGGGAGCTCATGGGCGCCTCCGGGCGGCAGGTCTTCCCCGAGGGCGTGTTCGTGCTCGCCTCGATCCTGCGGCTCGTCACGCTGTGCGTCCTGGTCGGGTACGTGATCCGGGACATCCGGAACCCGGAGTTCGACGCGGTCCGCGCCACCTATGAGGGCGAGGATCCGGACGGCGGGGTCTACAACGACGACCGGGACGCTGCCGACGCAACCGGGCCGCCGCCAACCGCTCCGCCGGCTACGGAGCTGGTCAAGGTCTGATCGGGGCTTTTGCAAGTTTCTCGGAGTTGCGCGGCGAAGTCGACGACCGCGGTGGGGTTGTGTGCCACCGCGGTCGTCGACTGGGCCGCACCTTGGCCTCGTAGACCCGGTTGAGCAGGCCGACACGGCCGCTGGCTCGTACCCGACGCCGCGATGGAGGCTTCGGCGGCCTTCGAGCTGCTGCAGTCGGGCATCCGCCGACCGCCGCGCCGGGTTTCCCATGATCGATGGAGCGTCCTGGTCGCTATGGCAGCCAGTTGCTGCCATCGATCATGGGGCGGTTAGTTCGACTCGTCCTGGACCTTGTAGAGGATCACGTCGCCCTGCTCGGTGCGCTCCAGGCCCAGGCCGTCGATCGGGGCGTCGATCGAGCGGGCGTAGTCGGTGCCCTGGGCGCGGCTGCGGACCACGACCACCGTCTTGATGTGCAGGTCGCGCAGGGCCTGGACGCTCGCCTCGTCCGGGAACTGCCGCATCGTGGCGCGCATCTGCTCCTGGTCGCGCGGGGTGAAGCCGCTGCCGCCGTTGACCATCTGCGGGAAGCCGTCCGTGCTCCACAGCATGATGTTCATGTCCGTCAGCTCGTCGGTCGGCAGGACCATGATCGGGCCCTGCACCGAGCTGAACGCGATCGGCGCCGGTGGCACCGTCGGGTGCGGGCCGGGCGTGTGGAGGCCCTCGGCCAGCACGAGCACGAGCGGGACCAGGGTCGCCAGCCGTGGGAGGAAGCCGGCCTTCGTGCTCACGTCGCTCTTGGTGCGGTCGGCGAACAGCTCGACCGCCCGCTGCGCGAACGCGCTCACGGCGCCGGCCGCCAGCAGGGCCAGGAACAGCGTCGTCCAGACCATCAGGCGGCCCGAGGTGCGGATGCCGTCGAAGCCCGGCAGGGCGCGGTAGAGCGCCAGGTAGCCGAACTCGCCCTTGCCCGGGCCGTGCGTGCCCATCGCGAGGGTGATCGACACGACCACGCCCAGGCCGAGGAACAGCCGGTGGCGCAGCCGCCATGTCGACACGAACAGCCCGGCGAACGCCAGCCCGTAGAGGAAGAAGCCGGGTAAGAGGGCCATCTCGGGCGCCCAGGGCAGCGACCCGCGAGCCGCTGCGTAGGCGTCGCCCCAGAGCCGCGACTCCGGCGGCGAGATGAAGAAGCCCCGTAACGGCGGGGAGAACAGCCCGACGATCTCCTCGCTGCGTCGCGCGTAGGGGTGGGCCTTGAGCACCTGCAGGTACGGATACGCCATCAGGGCGCCCGTCGCGGCGAACACCAGCCCGCCGCCGAGGTCGGCGACCAGCAGCTTCCAGCCGAACGGCCGGTGGACCGACGGGACCCGCACGTGCCGATACCCCCAGATGACGGCGGTCACGAGCACGATCCCGAGCAGCACATAGGCGAACGGGATGCCGATGCCGAAGCCCAGGCTGATCTGCCAGGCGGCGACCAGCCAGCCCGCGAGCACCCAGCCCCAGCGCCGCTTGCCCGGCTCGTAGCCGCGCGTCAGCGAGAACCCGTGGCCCCGCGCCAGCATCGCCAGGGCGAGCGCGATGCCGCCGATCGACAGCACGTGCAGGTGGCCCGCCTGGCCCAGCCGCCACGGCGCGTACGCGAAGGCGGCGCCGGCCACGGCGGCCCCCGTGCGGCCCGCGCCGAGCTGCCGGGCGAGCGCGTAGGCCCCGAAGAAGGCCAGCGCGAAGATCAGGACGAAGATGATGTTGTATCGCAGGATGGCCGCCACCGGGCCGCTGCCGATCATGCCGGCCGGCGCGTAGCCGAGCAGCGTGTCGGAGAACGCGTAGCTGTACTTGTTCGGGAAGAACGCGTTGGCGTTCCACAGCTGCGCGGGATCGGTGGTCAGGATGTGCCCCGCCCACGACATCTGCCAGGCCTGCAGCGTCGGGTCCCAGATGTCCTGCGGGATGGTCGAGGCGGGGTGCTGCAGCGTCGGCCAGGTCATGATCGCGGCCAGCACGACCGAGCCGATGGCCGCGAGCGTCCACTCGTGCGCGAAGAAGCGCCCGACGGCGCCCGCCACCCGGGTGGTGGCCCGCCGCGTGCGGGTCGGCACGACCTCGGGCGGCGGCGCGAACGCGGCGAACGGATCGGCCGGCTCGTCAGCCTTGTCCTCCGACGCCGTTTGGTCGCTCTCCGCCGCTTTGTCGCTCGGGCCGGCCTTGTCATCAGTCGCGGCCTTGTCATCAGTCGCGGCCTTGTCATCAGTCGCGGCCTTGTCGCCCGTCGCGGCCTTGTCGCCCGCGTCGGCGCTCGCCTCGGAGTCGCCGCCGCCTTCCGGCTTCGCGCCGGCCTTCGCGCCCTCGGCGGAGCCGTCCACGGGAGGCCCGTCCGCGCCGGCCTCGTCGGCCGGCTTGGACGCTTCCTCGTCGGAGGGGTCCGACACCGTCGGCTCTGACGAAACGTTGGTCACGCCAACTTCTCCCGGAGATAGGCGATGTCCGCGGTCTGCCCCTCGGCGCCACCCGGCGTCTCGACCAGCGCCGGTGCGCCGGCTGACCGGATGACCGCGGCGATGAGCTCGGGGTCGATCTCCCCGGCGGTCAGGTTGTCGTGCCGATCGCGCCCCGAGTCGAACCCGTCGCGCGAGTTGTTGGCGTGGATCAGGTCGATCCGGCCGGTGATCGCCTTGACCCGGTCGACGATGTCCAGCAGGTCCTCCCCGCCCGCGTGCGCGTGGCAGGTGTCGAGGCAGAAACCGACCTCATACTCACCCACGGCGTCCCACAGCCGGGCGAGCGAGTCGAACCGGCGCGCGCAGGCGTTGTCGCCGCCCGCCGTGTTCTCGATCAGCACCGGCGTCTTGAAGCCGCCCTGCTCGGCCGCATAGGCGAAGGTCTTGCGCCAGCTCTCGAACCCGGCGTCGAGACCGGCAGGGTCCTCGACGTGGCCGCCGTGCACGATGATCCCCTTCGCGCCGACCTTCGCGGCACCTTCCGCGTGGCTAAAGAGCAGCTTGCGGCTGGGAATGCGGATCCGGTTGTTCGACGATGCGACGTTGATCCGATACGGAGCGTGGATGTAGACGTCGACGTCGGAGGCCCGCAGCGCCTCGGCGTCGGGGCGGTCCTTCGGGTCCAGCCACTTCTGCGGGTCGGTCAGGAAGAACTGGACGAGGTCCGCGCCCCGCGCGGCTGCCTCGGCCAGCGGCTCAGCGGGGTCGACGTGAGCACCGATTCGCATGCCGCAGAGCCTACGACGTGGGACTGACACTTCGCGCGACCCAACCCGAGGGGTGCGTCCGATGCGTCCGGAATACGGAGCTTCCGTCACCGTCGCGTCGGCCCCGTCGTTACGCACGTAGCCGCTCGTGATCGCTCCGGTGATCGTGTGGCTCGATGGAGTTCCCCCCAATCGATCCCCAATCTTGGATGGCTACCTTGTCCGGACATCGAACGGCACTTCGCCTGGCGGCCTCGGCCGCCGCGATCGCCGCCGCGTCCCTGACCCTGGGGGCCGGCCCGGTGAGCGCCGCACCCGAAACGCCGACGGTCGAGTTCAGCGGCGGCAGCGTGCTGAGCCTCCTGGTCTGCAAGTCGGAGCCGAGCGCCGGCAGCGTCTCCGTCCCCGCCGAGTCGCGCGTGAACTTCGTGAACCGCCTCGGTCAGAACGCGACCCTCAAGGTCGACGGCAAGCCGGTGTCGTCGGTCCAGCCCAACCAGGCCGTGCCGGTCGTGTTCCGCAAGGGCCCGGCCGTCGAGGTCGCGATGACCTTCTCCTGCGGGGTCGGCGTGGTCGAGCAGTTCAAGCCGGTCTCGATCGGCGTGACCAACCCGCCGCCCGCGCCCGTCACCAAGCAGCCCGCGACGACCGCCCCGGCCGGCAACGGCGGCGGCAACGTGACGAACCCGACCGGCAAGGTCACCGGTGGCGCGACGCCGACCGGCCGGTCGAACCGCGGCAACAACGGCCAGCGCAGCACCGGCGAGCAGGGCGCCATGGGCACCGAGCCGGTCGACCCGTCGCTGCTCGGCCCCGACGCGACGGCCGCGCCGGCGGTCGGCGCCGAGCCGAGTACACCGGCCGAGGACCGGGTATTGGTGGAGCAGCCGGTGGCCGCGAGCGGGCCGGCCCGCAACGCCCCGACGGGCCTGCTCGCGCTCGTCGCGACCGTCTGCGCGGTCGGTGTGGGAATTGCCGCAATTCGGGCTATTATTGCTCAGCGGTCATCACGCGCGAGCTTCGCTTAAGGTACGATTTCCCTTGGCTCCGCGGGGCGCCGTCATCCAAAGCACCGGTGTGGTCGTTCCTCCCCAGGTCCCACCCAAAGAAGCGGATGACGCGCCCCGCGGTCTTTTCGTGCACGCACGGCGTGTACTCTGGTTCGGTCGACCACCCTGTGCGGTGGTTGACGACGCATGACCTCCTGCCGCGGACGGACCGCGGCCGCTTAGCCCGTAGGAGGTGAGAACGTCTTGCGTCATTACGAGATCATGGTGATCCTCGACGGCAGTCTCGAGGAGCGCACCGTCGCCCCGTCGCTCGACACGTATCTCAACGTGATCCGGACGTCGGGTGGCTCGGTGGAGAAGCTCGACGTGTGGGGCCGCAGGCGCCTCTCGTACGAGATCAACAAGAAGACCGAGGGCATCTACGCCGTCATCGACCTCCAGGCCTCGCCGGAGTCCGTGGCGGAGCTGGACCGTCAGCTGCGACTCAACGAGTCCGTGCTGCGCACCAAGGTCATCCGGCCCGAGGTCCGCTAACAGCGGCCCTGGGCGAGATCGATCTGCTTCGCCCCGTGTCCCGGGAAAAGTGTCAGACCCCTGTGACATGGTGGCCATACACCAGCGCGCGAGGAGTTGACTCAATATGGCAGCGGGAGACACCACGATCACGGTCATCGGCAACCTGACCGACGACCCTGAGTTGCGTTTCACTCCGTCAGGAGCCGCGGTCGCCAAGTTCCGGGTGGCTTCCACCCCCCGGTTCATGGACCGCCAGAGCAACGAGTGGAAGGACGGCGAGCCGCTGTTCCTGTCCTGCACGGTGTGGCGCCAGGCGGCGGAGAACGTCGCCGAGTCGCTGCAGCGTGGTGCCCGGGTGATCGTGTCCGGCCGACTCAAGTCCCGGACCTACGAGACTCGCGAGGGTGAGAAGCGCACCGTCATCGAGCTGGAGGTCGACGAGATCGGCCCCTCGCTGCGCTACGCGACTGCCAAGGTGCAGAAGATGTCGCGCAGCTCCGGTGGTGGTGGCGGCGGCTTCGGCTCCGGCGGCGGCGGTGGTAACGGTGGCGGCGGGTTCAACGACGACCCGTGGGCCAGCGCGACCCCGGCCGGCGGTGGCGGCGGTGGCGGCGGCGGCAGGTCGAGCTCATCCTTCGACGACGAGCCCCCGTTCTAAGGCATCAGGAGCAAGAGCAATGGCGAAGGCTGCGGCCCTGCGCAAACCGAAGAAGAAGGTGAACCCTCTCGACAAGGAGGGCATCGCCTACATCGACTACAAGGACACCGCGCTGCTGCGCAAGTTCATCTCCGACCGCGGCAAGATCCGCGCTCGGCGGGTGACGGGCGTGACCGCCCAGCAGCAGCGGCAGATCGCGCGCGCCGTCAAGAACGCGCGCGAGATGGCCCTGCTCCCCTACACCGCGACCGCGCGCTAAGGGGAGGGGCGGACAATGAAGATCATCCTCAAGCAGGAGGTCACCGGCCTCGGCACCCCCGGCGACGTCGTCGAGGTGAAGGACGGTTACGGGCGCAACTACCTGCTTCCGCAGGGGTTCGCGATCCGGTGGACCAAGGGCGCGGAGAAGGAGATCGCGGTCATCAAGCGGGCCCGCTCGGCCCGTGAGATCCGCGACCTTGGCCACGCCAACGAGGTCAAGGCCCAGCTCGAAGGCCTCACGGTCAAGCTGGCCGTGCGCGCCGGCGAAGGCGGCCGGCTCTACGGCTCGGTCACGCCGGCCGAGGTCGTCGACGCCGTGCAGAAGGCCGGCGGCCCGGCACTCGACCGCCGCCGCCTCGAGCTGCCCGGCCACGTCAAGTCGGTCGGTGACTACAAGGTGCAGATCAAGCTGCACCCGGAGGTCGCCGCCGTCTTCACGCTGAAGGTCACCGCGGCCAAGTAGCCACGGCACGACCGGCAAGAAGGGGGCCCGCCGACGGGCCCCCTTCTTCCGTTTCCGGCACGCGACCGGCCGGATCAGCCGTAGAGCTTCGTTTCCGGCACGCAACCGGGCTGGATCAGCCGTAGAGCTTCGTAGCCGCCTGGACCACCTGCACCAGCTCGGCGACCTGCGGATCGTCGGAGTCGCGCCGCGCGAGCTCGGCGAGCGACAGCAGGTCCGGCAGGCGCACCTCGCCGCCGTACTGGCTGTTGCGCAGCACCTCGGCCAGGTAGGCCGCGACGTAGCAGACCCGCAGCGGCACGTTCGCGCCGGTCAGGGTCTGGTCCGTCGCCGACACGGTCACCGGCTGCAGGATCTCCGTCGCCTCCTTCGACCGCGGGTCCAGCCAGCGCACCCGCACGTCGGCCAGGTGACCCTCGGCACCCGGGCGCAGGTGCAGCGCGTACAGCGCCGTCACCGCGTGGCCGGGGCCCACCTCGCCGCCGTCGACCCGGTCGTCGCGGAACTGCGAGGCCGAGAGCGTGCGGTTGTCGTAGCCGATCAGGCGGTACGACAGGACCGCCCGCGAATCGAACTCCACCTGCGCCTTCGCGTCCAGCGCGCGCACCGACAACGCGGCCGGCAACTGGTCCACGAAGATCCGCGCCGCCTCGTCGCGCTCGCTCACGTACACGACGTAGCCGTCGCCCTTGTCGGCGAGCTGCTCCATGAACTTGTCGCCGTAGTCGCTGCCGACGCCGACGCCCATCATCGTGATCTGCTTCGCCGCCGCCTCCCGCACCTCGCGGACCAGCGACGTCGCGTCAGTCGAGCCCACGTTCGGCAGGCCGTCCGAGAGCAGGATGACGCGGTTCGTGGCCTCGGTGCGAAACGCACTGCGGGCGATGTCGTACCCCTTGAGCAGCCCGGCCTCCAGGTTGGTGCTGCCCGCCACGCGCAGCCGGTCGATCGCCGCGTGCAGCGCGCCACGGTCCCTGACCGCGGTCATGGGGCGCAGCACCTCAGCCTCGTCGGAGTACGCGACGATCGCCACCGAGTCCGTCGGCCGCAACTGGTCGACCAGCGTGTGCAGGCCGTGCTGCACCAGTTCGAGCTTCCCCGCCTCGGCCATCGACCCCGACACGTCCACGACGAACGTCAGCGCCGCGTCACGCCGCTCACCCGACGGCGCCGCCGAGGTCTGCAGCCCGATCCGCAGCAACCGCGCCGTCTCGTCGGCGCCGCGATGCGTGGTCGGCAGGCGCATGCCGTCCGCCGATACCGCGAAGCCGTTCCCGCCCGGCTGGCGGTACCCCTGCCGGAAAGCGTTGACGAACTCCTCCGGGCGGACCGTGTTCGCCGCCGGCCGCTGCCCGCCGAGGAGCTGGCGCTTCGCGAAGCCGTATGACGCCGTGTCGACGTCCACCGCGAACGTCGAGACCGGCTGGTCGCTCGTGCTGCGCTCGCCCGATGAGCGCTCCTCGCCGGCCACCGTGGCTTCCGCCTGCGGCTGGCCCGGCAGGCCGTAACCCGTTGCCCCGCCCGCGCCCGTGGCCTTGTCGGAGCCGCTGGTCGGCGCGTCCTCCGCCGCACTGCAAGCGGCCAGGCTCACCGTCACGGCCACCGCGACGGCGAGGAGCCGCAATTTCCCACTGACCATCGAAGCCTCCCTGGAAGCGTGTTTGGCCAGTCAGACGGGCGCCTGCCGACGAGCGGCTCCGAGCGTAACCGGACGGTGATCCATCCGTGAGCATCGGTGATCGATCCGCAAGAATGCTGTGACCGGGCCGCGGGAACCGATCGGCTCAGAACTGCGTCGCCAGTACCGCGAACAGCACCGTCGCGACGCCCGCGCCCAGGACCGCGCTCGCGAAGCCGATCGCCATCGGCCGCCAGCCCGACGTGGCCCAGCCCAGGAACATCGCGACCGCGATGCTCAACGCCAGCGAGCCGGCGAACTGTGGCCCGTTGTCGAGCAGGTTCGACAACGCCTCCTCCCTTGGCGCTGGGCAGGGAAGGCCGAAGGCGTTGATGCAGCCTGGGCGGGGGTCGGCGGACAGCGTGAGGGCCCAGGCGGCGTACCCCAGGATCGGCACCAAGTACCAGCCCGCTGTGGCGAGGAACGAGCCGATGTAGTTCGTGCCCTCGTCCTCCTCGTACTCGTCCTCGTCGTCCTCGAAGCTCGGCGGCGGGGGCGGCGGCACGGGCAGGTGCGGGCGGCGGCGGGTCGAGGCGGGGACGGCGGACGGGTAGCGGCGGTGCTGGCCGGTGCGCTCTCCCGTGCGATCACCGGTCGCCCATTCCCCGGTGCGGTGCTGGCCGGTGCGCTCGCCCGTGCGGTACTCGTCGTAGTCGAGGACGCGGCCCTCGCCCGGGCGGCCGCCGTTCGACCGGGCCGGGAACGGGCCGATGCCGAAGTCGTCGTCCTCCGGCCCCCGCTGCTGGGGGATCCAGCGCTCCTGCCGCAGGTCCCAGCGACCGGTCTCCGGCTGCTGATCACGGCCGCCGCGTGAGCCGTCCCACTCCGGGTATCCCACCGCCGGAGCGTCACCCTTTCGTGACTCGATCGCCATCGGCCGTACAGTCGGAAAAAACTTCGGACACTTTTTCGCACACACAGGCTGTGGATCGAGTATCCGCAGCTCATCCGCAGTTTCGACGGCTCCATATCGGAGTTATCCACAGCCGTGTGCACAGGGTTTCCCACCGCCGGAAGCGCGCTCTCCACAGGTTGTCCAGAGACTTGTCCACCGGCTAACTTTGACGAACGCCAGTCGCTCCATACCGTTGCGCGGGGCGCTCTACGCGCCACGCAGGTTTTGTCATACCCGCGAGGTCTACTGACGTCGGGGGCATGACGAGGGGGGCGAAGTGTCGATCACCGACGACAGGCGGACCGACCCGTGGGACGAGGCGACCCCGGGCGAGCCCGGCCGCGACCGCGAGCAGCGGCCCAGCGGCGGCGCTGAAAGTTTCGAGCGGACACCACCACAGGACGTCGCGGCCGAGCAGAGCGTGCTGGGGGGCATGCTGCTGTCCAAGGACGCCGTCGCCGACGTGGTCGAGATCCTCAAGACGCACGACTTCTACAAGCCGAGCCATTCGGTCATCTTCGACGCCGTCCTCGACCTCTACGGCCGCGGCGAGCCCGCCGACGCCGTCACGGTCGCGGCCGCGCTGACCGCGTCCGGCGCCATCTCCAAGGTCGGCGGCGCCGCCTACCTGCACACGCTGCTCGCCGCCGTCCCGACCGCGGCCAACGCCTCCTATTACGCACGCATCGTCGCCGAGCGCGCCGTCCTGCGCCGCGTCATCGAGGCCGGCACGCGCATCGTCCAGCTCGGCTACGGCGCCGGCGGCCAGGGCGGCCGCGACGTCGACGACGTCGTGGACCTGGCTCAGCAGGCCATCTACGACGTCACCGAGAAGCGGGTGAGCGAGGACTTCGCCGTCCTCGCCGAGATGCTCCAGCCCACCCTGGACGAGATCGAGGCGGTGGGCGCCCAGGGCGGCATGATGACCGGCGTCCCGACCGGCTTCAGCGACCTGGACCGCCTGCTCAACGGCCTCCACGCCGGCCAGTTGATCATCGTCGCCGGAAGACCTGGATTGGGCAAATCGACTGCGGCCATGGACTTCAGCCGGGCCGCCTCCGTGAAGCACAACATGGCGTCGGCGATCTTCAGCCTGGAGATGTCGAAGGTCGAGATCGTCATGCGGCTGCTCTCGGCGGAGGCTCGGGTGCCGCTGCACGTCTTACGGTCGGGGCAGCTCTCCGACGACGACTGGACCAAGTTGGCGCGGCGGATGGGGGAGATCAGCGAGGCGCCGCTGTTCGTCGACGACACGCCGAACATGAACCTCATGGAGATCCGGGCGAAGGCGCGACGGCTCAAGCAGCGGCACGACCTGAAGCTGATCGTCGTCGACTATCTGCAGCTGATGACCAGCCCGAAGCGCACCGAGAGCCGGCAGCAGGAGGTCGCCGACCTGTCCCGTGGCCTGAAGCTGCTGGCCAAGGAGGTCGAGTGCCCGGTGGTCGCGGTGAGCCAGCTGAACCGCGGTCCCGAGCAGCGCACCGACAAACGCCCCCAGCTGTCCGATCTGCGCGAATCGGGCAGCATCGAGCAGGACGCCGACGTGGTCATCCTGCTGCACCGGGACGACTACTACGACAAGGAGTCGCCGCGCGCCGGCGAGGCCGACTTCATCGTGGCCAAGCACCGTAACGGCCCCACCGACACGGTGACCGTCGCGGCCCAGCTCCACCTGTCCCGCTTCGTCGACATGGCGATCTAGGAATCCCGCCCCGGTCGCTGGCGGCGAACGGCTGCCAGCCGAGGCCGGCAGTGCTGCCGGCCGGGGGTTGGGGGCGGCCGTCTGCCAGTCGTTCCTGCCCTGGCCTGCGCGGAGCGCGGCGTCGGGCCGGCGGTGCTGTGTGCCTTGCGGGGGGTCAGGCGGCCAGGAGGCGGGTCACCTCGGCGTCGGGGATCTGGCGGAAGTCGTCGTAGTAGCGGCTCACCGAGCCGAACGCCTCCGACATCAGTGGGCAGACGACCTCGTCGGCCAGTGGGCGGAGGCGGTCCACCGCGGCCGTCGCGCCCACCGGGGCGGCCATGACGACGCGGGCCGCGGAGAGCGTGCGGGCCACGGCCACCGCGGCCTCGGCCGTGGCGCCGGTGGCCAGGCCGTCGTCGATGATGATGGCCGTGCGGCCGGTCAGGTCCAGGCGGCCGCGGCCCAGGCGGAACAGGCGCTCCCGGCGGGTGAGTTCGTGCTGCTCGTGGCGGATGACCGGGTTCATCTCGTCCGGTTCGAGCTTGGAGGAGATCTCCTTGTTGAGGACCTGCACTCCGCCGGGGCCCACGGCGCCGAACGCCACCTCGGGGGCCCACGGCACGCCCAGCTTGCGCACGACCAGGGCGTCCAGCGGGATTTGGAGGCGGCGGGCCACCTCGGCGGCCACGGGGACGCCACCGCGGACCAGGCCGAGCGCTATGGCGTCGGGGTTGGCGGTGTATTCGGCGAGCCGGTCGGCGAGTGCCGCGCCGGCCTCCAGCCGGTTGCGGTAACCCATACCTCCTGTCTACGCCGAGTCCTGCCCCGGCGTCACGCGGTCACGGTCCCACCACACTGCGAGGAATACGACGGAGTAGAGAAGGTAGCCGAAGCGGGTGGTCGGGGTGAGCATGATGGCCGCGGTGAGGCCGGTCGCGATGACCAGGGCGGCGGCGTGGTAGGTGGCGGGTGGGCGGCGCAGGAGCCAGGCCGCCAGCAGCACACCCGCGAGCAGGAGGAGGGCCAGGGAGACGTACCTGCCGGCCGGCAGGGACGCGGCGATGAGGTGGCCGGGCAGCGGCGACTGGGCGGGGCTGGTGACCAGGCCGTGGCCGGACGGGAAGCGCAGGACGTTCTCGACGTACGCGTCGGGTGAGACGAGCAGGGCGGGGAGCAGGGCGAGCACGGGCAGGCCGAAGGCGAGGGCGGCGAAGCGGCCGGCCACCGAGAACCGGCCGGAGCGCCACGCGAGCACCAGCAGTACCAGAGCGATGGGGAGAGCGAACAGCTTCAAGGCGCCGGCCAGGCCGATCGCGACGCCGGCCGCCGTGAAGCGGTCGCGGGCCGTGAGCGCCACCGCCAGCAGGCCCAGCGCGAGCACCGGCAGGTCGTCGCCGCCCGTCGCCAGGGTCAGCGTCGCCAGGGGGAGGGCCAGGACAGCCAGGGCGATCAGCGGGCGTGGGCCGAGCAGCCTCAGGCAGTACCAGATGATGGCGATGGTGAGCAGGGCGAACCAGATGCGGGCATCCGTCCACCAGGCCGCGCCGAACGCGGCGCGCGGGAGGCCGAAGACGGCCATGCCGGGCTGGTACGGGGTGTAGCCGAGCAGCGGTTCGGGGAGGGCGGCGATCGCGGACCGGTCGAGGTACGGGGTGCCGTGGTGGACGAGGCGGACGGCCGCCTGCTCGACGACGAGCACTTCCTCCTGGGCGCGGTCGGTGCGGCCGGCGGCGCGCTGGACGGCCTGCGTGACCAGCGGCACGAGCGCGACGAGCGCGAAGACCAGCCAGGCCAGGCGGGTGCGCTGGACGAGGCCGGCAAGGGCGATCACGGCTGCGAGCAGGTAGCCGACCCAGGCGATCGCGCCCCACGCGCGGTGTGGCAGCAGCGTCGACGTCAGGGCGGTGACGGCCGCGAAGACCGCGCACAGCGCGTAGAAGGCGGAGTCGTACAGGCGGGTGGTTATGTCGACCATTCTTGCCCGGGCTCGCCGGCGCCGGTGCGGCGGGTGCGGCGGGTGCGGGACATGCGGATGACGGCGCCGGTGTCGTGGAGGGGTGCGGCGAGAACGCCGTCGCCGCGGCGGAGGGCGGCGAGGAGGCGGTCGGCCGGCATCGCGCGGGCGAACAGGTGGCCCTGGCCGGCCGGGCAGCCGAGCTCCCAGAGTTGCTGGCGCTGCTCCTCGCGCTCGACCCCCTCGGCGACGACGAGCAGGTCGAGGCTGCGGCCGAGGTCGATGGTGGAGCGGACGACGGCGCCGGGGGCGGAGACGTTCATGGCGGCGACGAAGCTACGGTCGATCTTGAGCTCGTCGACGGGCACGCGGGCGAGCGTGGCCAGGGACGAGAAGCCGGTGCCGAAGTCGTCGAGGGCGAGGCGGATGCCCTGGTCGCGCAGGGCGGCGAGGACGTCGTCGACGACCTCCAGTTTGCTGAGGGTGACCGATTCCGTGAGTTCGATGATCAGCGATGCCGACGGTACGCCCCGGGCGCCGAGGCGGCGGGCGACGGCGTCGGGGAACGACGGGTCGAGCAGGCTGCGCGCGGAGACGTTGACCGCGACCGGGATCGAGTGGCCGGCGTCGGACCACAGCGAGGCGGCGAGCAGCGCCTGGTCGAGGACGGCGTCGGCGAACGCGCTCAGCTGGCCGGAGCGTTCGATGGCGCCGAGGAAGCGGTCGGGGGCGAGGTCGCCGCGGTCGGGGTGGTGCCAGCGGGTGAGGGCCTCGGCGGCGATGACCTGGCCGCTGGCGAGGTCGACGATCGGCTGGAAGTTGACCGTGAACTGGCGCTCGGCGACGGCGCGGGCGAGGTCGCCGCCGAGGGTGAGGGTGCCGACGTCGGCGGTGTCGCGGGCGTGCGCGTAGACGACGACCCGCTGTCCTTCCTGTTTGGCCTGGTACATGGCGACGTCGGCGCGGCGCAGCAGCTCGCCGATGCTGCCGCTGCCGGCGGTGGTGACGCCGCAGCTGGCCTCGACGCTGATCCGCATGTCGTCGAGCTGGATCGGCGGGGCGAGGGCGTCGAGGATCGCGTGGGCGCGGACCTCGGCCAGGGCGGGGGCGCTGAGCCCGGCGAGGATGACGGCGAACTCGTCGCCGCCGAAGCGGGCGACCAGGTCGCCGGGGCGGGTGGCGCCGACGAGCCGCTCGGCGACGGTGGTGAGCACGCGGTCGCCGGCGGCGTGGCCGAGGGTGTCGTTGACCTCTTTGAAGTGGTTGAGGTCGATGAGCATGACGCCCACGATGCCGCTGCCGGGGCCGGTCGTGGAGAGGACCTCGTCGCCGTACTGCTGCAGCCGCCGGCGGTTGGCGAGGTGCGTGAGCGGGTCCTGGGCGGCGGCGCGCGCGTGGCTCTCGGCGAGGCGCTGCGTCTCGGCGTGGGTGGCGGCGTTGCGGATGGCGGTGCAGAGGGCGGCCGCGAAGGTGCGCAGCGTGTAGTGCTCGCGCTCGGAGAGCTTGACCGGGCCGCGGAAGCGCAGGCGCAGCTCGCCGAGGTCGTCGTCGCCGCGGTAGCTCTCCAGCGCGATCGGGATCATGAACCCGTCGGCGGTCGGGGCGTCGATCGGGACGCCGTCGAAGAGGATCTCGCGGCCGTTGCTGCGCACGAGCCGGGGCTCGCCGGTCGGCGGCTGGATCTCGACCTCGACCTCGTCGGTGGAGAAGAGGTCGGCGGCGCGCCGGACCGCGGCGTAGAGCACGGCGGTCTGGTCGACGGAGTTGAACTCGTCGGTGGCCTCGGCGAGGCGCTGCCAGGCCTCGTTGCCCTGGCGGGCCTTGACCCGGCTGGCGGAGGCGAGGTGGATGGCGAGGACCAGCGGCGGGAGCACCAGGAGGAGCCATTCGCTGACCTGGTAGGCCGCGACCGTCGCGATCGCCACGCCGAGCTGGCCGATCCGGCTGATCGTGAGGGCGTTCCAGTGGGCGAGGAGGCGTTGACGGTACGGCGTGTGCGTGATGATGGCGAACAGGGCCTGCGCGACGAGCTCGTCGACCAGCGCGTACGCGACCGCGCCGAGCACCATGCCGGGGATCAGGCTGGTCAGCGTGACGTCGTCGTGGAGCAGGATCGGCCGGACCCCGAAGGCGGTGGCGGTGAACGTGGTCGCCGTGGCGGCGAGCGTTTCCTTGGCGACGTTGAAGCCGACCTTCATCGGGTCGCTGCGCCGGTGGGCGAGCTGGTTGACGAACCAGCCGCACAGCGCCGAGAGGATGACCATCGGCGGCGGCAGGAAGGCTGTGGCGACGGTGAGCACCGCGGCGGTCGGTGCGCCGAACGTGAGGGTCGAGCGGACGCGGATCTCGATGACGGCGAACCCGCTCGCGACCATCAGGGCGATCGGTATGATCATGACGAGGGCGACGTTGCCGTAGTCGGCGACGTGCCAGAGCGACCACAGCCCGGCTGCGGTCCCGCCGACGACGACGGGACCAACGAGACGCCAGAGGCGCCGGTTGGTCGCGTCGTCGGTTCGCGGTTGGTTCTGCATCGCGTCTGCGCTCATCGTGGCCGATGGCGCTACCAGGTTGTCAACCCGCCGTGCGGGCTTTGGGCTCAGCCCCAGTCCCAAGCGTTCATTGCTTCCCCCAAAGGTCGTTTCGCGGTGGACGACCCCCGTGCGCTCTAGACATTGATATTCATCAACGTTTAGTGCGTTGAACGAAGCCTAGGGTGCAGAACGCAAGTTGCCTATGCCCATTTGTCGGTCGAATCATAGTTTGCGAAGAAGGGCAGGGCTTGTACCGATTTGGTAGCCACGGAATGACGCTCCGTGTAGCTAAATCGACGCAGCTTCCCCATAGCGTGCCTGATCAAACGTCGATCCGCCGGTCGTCCCGCCGGGTGGATAAGCTCACTGCGTGCCCCAAGAGCTGACCCATGTGGACGCTTCGGGCGCGGCCCGGATGGTCGACGTCACGGCCAAGGACGTGACCGCCCGCCGAGCCGTCGCCGCCGGATATGTCCAGACCACCGCCGATGTCGTGGCGCTGTTGCGGGACGGCGCGCTGCCCAAGGGCGACGCTCTCGCGGTGGCGCGGATCGCCGGGATCATGGGAGCGAAGCGCACGTCCGACCTCATCCCGCTGTGCCACCCGATTGCCCTGCACGGAGTCACCGTCGAGTTGACGCTCCGTGACGACTCGGTCGACATCGAGGTGATCGCCAAGACCGCCGACCGCACCGGCGTCGAGATGGAGGCGCTGACCGCGGTCGCCGCCGCCGGCCTGGCGCTCATCGACATGATTAAGGCAATCGATCCCGCCGCATCCCTGGAGGCGGTGCGGGTCCTGCGCAAGGAGGGCGGCAAGACCGGACTGTGGGAGCGCCCGTGAAGGCCGTGGTCGTCGTCGCCTCCAACCGCGCGTCCGCCGGCGTCTACGCCGACACGAGCGGTCCCCTGCTGGTCGCGGGCCTGCGCGAGCTCGGCTGCGAGGTCGGCGAGCCGGTCGTCGTCCCGGACGGTCCACCGGTCGAGGCGGCCCTGCGCGCGGCCGTAGCCGAGGGGGCCGACGTGGTGCTGACCAGCGGCGGCACCGGCGTCACGCCCACCGACGCCACCCCGGAGATGACCCGGCGGGTGATCGACTACGAGGTGCCCGGCATCGCCGAGGCGATCCGCGCGGCCGGCGCCGCCAAGGTGCCGACCGCGGTGCTGTCCCGCGGGCTCGCCGGCGTGGCCGGACGCACGCTGATCGTCAACCTGCCCGGATCGAAGGGCGGCGCCCGGGACGGCCTGGCGGTCCTCGGCCCGATCCTCGCCCACGCCGTCGACCAACTGCGGGGCGGCGACCACTGAAAGCTAGGCTCGATCCGTGACGTTACCGATCGCGTGGGCCGACGCCCGCAAGACGGTGTTCGAGGCCGGCTCGGCCGCCGCGCCGGGCCCCACGCCCGTCCCGCTCGTCGACGCCGACGGGCTGACCCTCGCCGACCCGCTCGTGACCCTCACCGACCTGCCCGCGTTCCCGACGTCGAGCGTCGACGGCTGGGCGGTGCGCGGCCCCGCGCCCTGGCGGATCGTCGGGCGGGTCCTGGCCGGCGACCACGCCGAGCCGCTGACCGAGCCCGGCACCTGCGTCGAGATCGCCACCGGCGGCATGGTCCCGGCCGGCACCGACGCGGTGATCCGGATCGAGGAGTCGGACTACGACCTCGATGCCGTCCACAAGGGCACCGCCCGCGAGCTGCCCGACTGGCGCCGGCCCGGCGAGGAGGCCGACCGCGGCGACGAGCTGCTCCCCGCCGGCACACCGGTCACGCCGGGCGTGATCGGGCTGGCCGCCTCCTGCGGCTACGACACGCTGACCTGCCGCCCCGCCCCGAAGTCGGCCCTGCTGGTCTTCGGCGACGAGCTGCTCACCACCGGCCTGCCCGGCGACGGCCGGGTCCGCGACGCGCTCGGCCCCTCGCTGCCCGCCTGGCTGCGCCGCGCCGGCACCGAGGTCGTCCACGTCCGCGCGCCCGTCGGTGACACCCTCGCCGACCACGTGGCCGCGCTGCGGGCCGCGGTCGACGCCGGTGCGCAGGTCATCTGCACCACCGGCGGCACCATGCACGGTCCGGTCGACCACCTGCACCCGGCGCTGGCCGAGCTCGGCGCCGAGTATGTCGTGAACACCGTCGCCGTCCGCCCCGGCTTCCCGATGCTGGTCGCCCAGCTGCCCGGCGGACAGTTCGTCGCGGGCCTCCCCGGCAATCCGCAGTCCACGTTCGTCGCTCTGGTTTCTCTGGTACTGCCACTGCTCGCCGGGCTGACCGGGCGTCCCCTGCCGCCGCTGAGCAGCGTGCCGCTCGGCGCCGACGTGCCGGGGCGCGGCGACTTCACCCACCTGGCGCTGGTCCGGCTGGTCGACGGTCGCGCGCACCCGGTGCCGCACGTCGGGTCGTCGATGCTGCGCGGCCTGGCCAACTCGTTCGGCTTCGCGGTCGTCCCGCCGGGCGCCAAGGGGGTCGCCGGGGAGCAGGCGCTCGTGGTACCGCTGCCAATCCTGGATGGAGAGCGCGCTTGATCACGGCGGTCGTCACGACTGAGGCACTCGACGTCAGCGAGCACGAGCGGGCCGTCGGGCACCGCGCGGCCGGCGCGGTCGTCTCGTTCGCGGGCGTCGTCCGCGACCACGACGGCGGCCGCGGTGTGCTGGAGCTGGAGTACGAGGGCCACCCGACGGCCGGCGCCGTCCTGGCGGAGATCGCGACCGAGATCGGCGCCGATCCCGCCGTCCACGCGATCGCGGTGTCGCACCGCGTCGGGCGGCTGGAGATCGGCGACGTGGCGCTGGCCGCGGCCGTCTCGACCGCCCACCGGGCCGAGGCGTTCGCCATCTGCGCGCGGCTCGTCGACGAGGTGAAGGCGCGGCTTCCGGTCTGGAAGCGGCAGGTGTTCGCCGACGGCACCGAGGAATGGGTGAACTGCCCTTAGGCCCTGTTGCACAGCTGGGGCCGGGCCGCGGCGGGCCCAGTTGTGCAACAGGGCTAAGGCCTGTGCCACAGCCGGGCCCGCCTCGACCCGACCCCAGCTGCGCAGCAGGCCTTAACGCGACACCTTGCGGCGGGCGCGCGAGGCGAGCATCGCCACTCGAGCCGTCCGGCGGGCGTCGTGCGCCGCGTGGCGGGCCCGCCAGCCGAGCCCCGGACGCCCCTCCTTGTCGAGCGCCGCGAACAGCAGGCCGCCGAACATGCCCAGGTTCTTGAGGAAGTTGATCCGCTGGGCCGAGCGCTGGGCCGGGTCCTCGACGGACCAGAACGGGTGGCCGGCGTACGTCGTCGGCACCAGCGATCCGGCCAGCAGCAGCGCGCCCGGGGTCGTCGCACGGCCGGTGGCCAGCAGCATCCCACCCGCGACCTGGGCCGCGCCGTTCAACCGGACCAGCATCTTGGGATCTTTCTGGAGCTGGTCGGCGACTTTTTGTGCAGGTTTGACCAGTCGTTCCGGATTGACCAGGGCGTCCCAGCCCTGGATGACAAAAATCGCGGCCAGCGCCGAGCGGGCCACTGTGCGCACGGGTCTCATGACGGGTTGAATACCCAGCGGCGTATTGTCGTACCCCCTCACTACGGTTGGCGGCATGACCGAAACACCGACGGTCACCACGGTCTGGACCACCGACCAGGTGATGGCACTGGCGCCCGACTCGTCCGCCCAGCGGGCGGCGCGCGGGCTGGCCGGCGACCGCGCCTGGCTGGAGACCGGCCTCAGCGCGAGCGACGACCTTCCCCCGACCCTGTGGGGCCTGTGCCAGGGCAGCGGCTCGACGCCCTACCAGGCGGCGGTCGACCTGACCGAGCCCGCCTTCCGGTGCAGCTGCCCCAGCCGCAAGTTCCCCTGCAAGCACGCGCTCGGCCTGCTCCTGCGCTGGTCGTCGGGCAGCGTCGCCGAGGCGGCCGCGCCGGCCTGGGTGCAGCAGTGGCAGGAGTCACGGGCCGCCCGCGCCGAGCGGGCCGCCGAGCGGGAGAGGCCGGATGCGCCGGATTCACGTGGAACATCGCCATCGTCCCGCGCCGCGCCGAGTGAGAAGTCCCAGGCCAGGCGGGCCGACCGGATCGCGGCCGGCCTCGACGAGCTCGACCGCTGGCTCGCCGACCAGGCGCGGGCCGGGCTGGCGACCGTCGCCAAGAACGGCTACGCGCATTGGGACACGATGACCGCCCGGCTCGTCGACGCCCAGGCCACCGGCGCCGCCGGCATCCTGCGCCGCTCGTCGGCGGCGGCCGGGTCGCCCGAGCGGCTTCTCGGCGAGCTGGCCCGGCTGCGGCTGCTCGTCGGCGGCTATCGGCGGCTCGACGACCTGCCCGAGGAGCTGGCCGCGAGCGTGCGCATGCGGGTCGGGCTGCCGATCGCGACCGAGACCGTGCTCGCCGGGCCGGCCGTGCGGGAGCGCTGGCAGGTGCACGGCGTCCGCGACGAGATCGAGGACCAGCTGACCGTCCGCCGGGCCTGGCTGCGGGGCGTCGGGTCCGGGCGGCCGCTGCTGGTGCTGTCGTTCGCGGTCGCCGGCCAGTCGCTGCCGATCGACCTGCTGCCCGGCACCGAGTTCGACGCCGACGTCTGCCTCTATCCGGGTGGGCAGCCCGCCCGGGCGCTCATCGCCAAGCGGCACGCGCCGCCCGAGCGGATGCACACGATCGCCGGCGCGGCCGGCATCGAGGAGTCCCTGCGCGCCCACGCCGAGGCGCTGGCCGACGACCCCTGGCTCGACTACTGGCCGATGGTGCTCGACGCGGTGGCCCCGGTCCGGGACGGCGGCGACTGGCTGCTCGCCGACGCGGCCGGCGACGGGCTGCCGATCGACCCCGCGGCCGGGGAGCCGTGGCGGCTCGTCGCGGTGACCGCCGGGCGGCCGGCGACGGTGACCGGCGAGTGGTCCGCGGGCGGGTTCCGCCCGCTGGGCGTCTGGTCCGAGCAGCGGCTGGTGCGGCTGTGAACGACCGCCTGCCCGACTGGAGCGACGTGCTCGCCACCGCGCTCGTCGGCACCCAGCGCCGCACGCCGCCGCCCGGGGTCGACCCGCACGGCGACCCGGCGGAGGCGCTGCTCGACACGGCCGGGGCCCTCACGCTGTATCGCCGGGCCGGCTTCGCGCCGCGCCGCGGCCTGACCGTGCCCGCGGCAGCGCCCGACGACGCCGACCGGCCGCTCGTGCCCTGGGTGGCCGCGGCCCGGGCGGCCGACCTGCTGTCGGTGGACGCCGTCGGCTACGGCGCGGCCAACGCCGTGCCGGTCCGCGACGCCGACGGCCGCCTGGAGCTGCTCGCCGAGTGGCTCGCCGCCGTCCAGGGCCGCCGCGTGCCCGGCGAGCTGCTGCCGGCCCTGCTGGAGACCGGGCGCAAGCACCGCGCGCTGCGACCGCTCATCGCCGAGGCCGGTGGTCCGCGGGCCGCCTGGCTGGCCGCCCAGCGCCCCGAGTGGGGCTTCCTCGGCGCCACCACCGGCAGCGACGCGCCGCCCGACGACCCCGCCGTGTGGGAGCTGGGCGCCATCGGACGCCGGGTCGGCTATCTGGCCGCGCTGCGCCGCCGCGACCCGGCCCGGGCCCGCGAGCTGCTCGTCGCCGCGTGGCCGGCCGAGACGCCCGACGACCGGGCCGCGCTGCTCGGCGCACTCGCCACCGGCCTGTCGGCCGACGACCAGGCGCTGCTGGAGACCGGGCTCGACGACCGGCGCAAGGAGGTGCGGGTCGCGGCCGTCGAGCTGCTGGCCCTGCTGCCCGACAGTGACTACGCGCGCCGCATGACCGAGCGGTCCGCCGCCTGCGTGCGGGTCCAGGGCGGCCGGGTCCTGATCAACCCGCCCGCCGCCTGCGACAAGGGCATGCGCCGCGACGGCATCGCGCCGCGCCCGCCGGCCGGGGTCGGCGAGCGCGCCTGGTGGCTGGAGGAGCTGCTCACCCGCACGCCGCTGCGGGTCTGGGGCGAGCCCGACGAGTTCCTGCGGCTGCCCGTCACCGACGAGTGGGCGGCCGTGCTGCGCCGCGGGCTGGCCCGGGCCGCCGCCGGCCAGCGCGACCCGCGGTGGGCCACGGCGCTCACCGGCCAGCTCACCGAGGAGGTCGCCGCGGGCGGGCGGCCCGACGACCGGCTGCTGCTCGAGGCGCTCTATGACGCGCTGCCCTCCGACGCCCTGTCCGCGATCGCCGTCGAGGTGCTGCGCCGCGGCCTGGCCGGCGCCGCCGCGGTCGGCGTCGAGCACGTGCTTGAGCTGTGCCCCCGGCCGTGGCCGCCGGCGCTGGTCGAGGCCGTGTTCGGCGCGCTCGACGACCTCGGCGGCCGCCGCTCGGCGGGCTGGCGCCTGGCCGGGCTGTGCGAGCTGGCCGCGCTGCGCCTGCCGGCCGACACCGCCGCCCGGGCCGTCGCGCTCGCCCGCGGGCTGTCCTCCGACGACCCGATGTCCTCCATCGTCGGCCGCTTCGCCGACACCCTCCGGTTCCGCCACGACATGCTCAAGGAGCTCGCGTGACCAGCACAGTGGATGTCACCGCCGCACACGTCGACGGCGCGCCCGTTGCCGAGGCCGTGCAGCGCCGCCACGCCGAGGACGAGTTCGCGGCCGAGCTGGTCGCGCTCGCCGCCGGTGACGACCGTCCGCGCCCGCCCGGCTGGCGGCTCTCCCCCGCCGCCGTCGTCACGTATCTGCTGGGCGGCACGGCGGCCGACGGGACGGTGGTCGTGCCGAAGTATGTCGGGCCGCGCCGGCTCATGGAGATCGCCGTCGCCACGCTGGCCACCGACCGGGCGCTGCTGCTGCTCGGCGTGCCCGGCACCGCCAAGACCTGGGTGTCCGAGCACCTCGCGGCGGCGGTCAGCGGCGACTCGACGCTGCTCGTCCAGGGCACCGCCGGCACGCCGGAGGAGGCCATCCGCTACGGGTGGAACTACGCCCGCCTGCTCGCCGAGGGCCCGACCCGGGCCGCCCTGGTGCCGGGCCCGGTCCTGCGGGCCATGGCCGACGGGCGGATCGCCCGCATCGAGGAGCTCACCCGCGTGCCCTCCGACGTGCAGGACACGCTGATCACGATCCTGTCCGAGAAGACCCTGCCGGTGCCGGAGCTCGGCGAGGAGGTGCAGGCCCGCAAGGGGTTCAACGTCATCGCCACGGCCAACGACCGCGACCGCGGCGTCAACGAGCTGTCCTCCGCGCTGCGCCGCCGCTTCAACACCGTCGTCCTGCCGGTTCCGGCCGGGGCCGAGGAGGAGGTCGACATCGTCGCCCGGCGGGTCGCCGCCCTCGGCAAGGCGCTGGAGCTGCCCGAGCTGCCGCCCGCCGTCGACGAGATCCGCCGGGTCGTCACCGTCTTCCGGGAGCTGCGCAACGGCGTGACCGAGGACGGCCGCACCAAGCTCAAGTCCCCCAGCGGCACCCTGTCCACCGCCGAGGCGATCTCCGTGGTCACCAACGGCATGGCCCTCGCCGCGCACTTCGGCGACGGCGTCCTGCGGGCCGGCGACGTGGCCGCCGGCATCCTCGGCGCCGTCGTCAAGGACCCGGTGTCCGACCAGGTCGTCTGGCAGGAATACCTGGAGACGGTGATCCGCGAGCGCGAGGGCTGGCGCGACTTCTACCGGGCGGCCCGGCGCGGTGAGTGATCCCCTGCTGCTCGGCGTGCGCCACCACGGCCCCGGCTCGGCCCGGGCCGTGCGGCGGGCGCTGGCCGCGTTCCAGCCCCAGGTCGTGCTCATCGAGGGCCCGCCCGAGGCCGACTCCCTGGTGCCGATCGCGGGCCACGAGGACATGCGCGCGCCGGTCGCGCTCCTCGCCTACCCGGCCGACCACCCGGACCCTCGGCTGCGGGCGTCGTTCTGGCCGTTCGCGGAGTTCTCGCCGGAGTGGCAGGCGATCCGCTGGGCCGTCGCCCGCGACGTCCCGGTGCGCTTCATCGACCTGCCGGCCGCGGTCCGCCTCGCTGCGGGCGCTCCGTCGACGCCGTCCACGGCACAGGACGCGGCACAGGACGCGGTGCGCGTCGACCCGATCGGCGCGCTGGCCGAGGCGGCTGGATATGACGACCCCGAGCGCTGGTGGGAGGACGTCGTCGAGCACCGCTTCGGCCATCCGGCGGCGGCTTCACCGGCGGGTCCCGCCGCGTCCGGGGTGCACACCGCGGCGCCGTCCAGCGCCGACTCCACCGCCGGCCCGGCCGCCTCGTCGAACCACGCGGTCGGGTTCGAGGACGTCGCCGGGCGCGCTTCCCGCATCCCGGCACCGAGGTCGGGCTCCGGACCGGCCCCGGTCGACTCCCCGCCACCGGCCGCCTCCCCAGCCACCACCGGTGCCGCTGCGATGGACTTCGGTGAACTCGGCGGGGTCGGGCTCTTCGCCGGCGACGTCGAGGCCGGTATCGACGCCGAGGAGTTGCGGGCCGCCTCGGCGCCCTTCGCGGCCATCGCCGAGGCCATGGCCGTCGTGCGGGCCCACGCGCCGGAGCCGCCCGAGGACGAGCGGGTCGACGAGGAGCGGCGCGAGGCGCACATGCGGGCGGGGTTGCGGGCGGCGTCGAAGGAGTATGAGCGGGTGGCCGTCGTGTGCGGAGCGTGGCACGTGCCGGCGCTGACCGCGCCGCTGCCCAGCGCCTCGGCCGACGCGGCGGTGCTCAGGGGGCTGCCCAAGGTCAAGGTGGCCGTGACCTGGGTGCCGTGGACGCACGCGCGGCTGGCGTCGTGGCAGGGGTATGGGGCGGGCGTGCGCTCGCCGGGGTGGTATCACCACCTGTTCACCTCCGTGGACCGGCACGTGATCGAGCGCTGGCTGGTGAAGGCGGCCGGAGTGCTGCGCAAGGACGGCGTGCCCGTGTCCAGCGCCCACGTCATCGAGGCCACCCGGCTGGCCGAGGCGCTCGCCACCATGCGCGGGCGGCCGCTCGCCGGGCTCGCCGAGGTCACCGACGCCGCCCACGCCGTGCTGTGCGACGGCGACGACCTGCGGCTTAGCCTGATCAACCGGCGGCTGGTGGTCGGCGATCGGCTGGGGCGGGTGCCCGACCAGACGCCGGCCGTGCCGATCTCGCGCGACGTCGCGAGCAGCCAGCGGCGCCTCCGGCTGCCGCCCAAGGTCGAGCGGCGGGAGCTGCGGCTCGACCTGCGCCAGCCGTTCGACCTCGACCGCAGCCGGCTGCTGCACCGGCTGCGGCTGCTCGGCGTCGACTGGGGCAAGGTGCTCGCCGGGGCCAAGGGCAAGGGCACCTTCCGCGAGGAGTGGGAGATCGCCTGGCAGCCGGAGTTCGAGGTCGACCTGATCGAGGCGGGGGCGTATGGGACGACCGTGCTCGAGGCGGCGACCGCGCGCGTCGCCGAGCAGGCCGCCGCGGCGGAGACGCTCGCCGACGTGACGACGCTGGTCGAGCGGTGCCTGCTGGCCGACCTGCCGGCCGCCCTGCCGGGCGTGCTCGACGCGCTCGACGAGCGGATGGCGCTCGACGCCGACGTCGCGCACCTGATGGACGCGCTGCCGGCGCTGGCCCGGACGCTGCGCTACGGCGACGTGCGGGGGACGGACCTGTCCGCGCTGCGGGCGGTCACGTTCGGGATGATCACCCGCATCTGCGTCGGGCTGCCGGCGGCGGTCGGCGGGCTGGACGACGCCGCGGCGGCGGTGATGCGCGACCGGATCGACGGGGTGCAGGGGGCGCTCGCCCTGGTCGACGACGCCGACGCCAGCGCGCGCTGGCAGGCCGTGCTCGGCGGGCTGTCCACCCGCGACGACCTGCACGGACTGCTTACCGGGCGGATGTGTCGCCTGCTGCTCGACGCGGGCACCGTCGACGCCGAGCAGATCGGTGTGCGCATGGCGCTGGTGCTCACGGTGGGTGTGCCGGTGGCCCGGGCCGCGGCCTGGATCGAGGGGTTCCTGGCCGGCGACGGGCTGCTGCTGGTGCATGACGAGCGGCTCCTCGGGCTGGTCGACGCGTGGCTCACGGGGATTCCGGCCGAGGGGTTCGTGGAGGTGCTGCCGCTGCTCCGGCGAACGTTCAGCGGTTATCCGGCGCCGCAGCGGCGCATGATCGGCGAGCGGGCGGCGACCATCGGGGCCGGCGGACGGCGCCGGGGCGGGGAGGCCGACGAGCACGTCGACCCCGGGCGGGGCGCGCTGCTCCTGCCGGTGGTCGCCAAGCTGCTGGGGAAGGAGCTGTATGTCTGACGAACACGGCGACGAGCGGCTCCGGCGGTGGCGGCTCGCGCTCGGCGGCGCCGACGGCGGCGAGGGCACCGGATACAGCCTGAGCGGCACCGATGCCGCGGTGGACGCCGCGCTCGGCGCGCTCTACGACGGCTCGCCCGACGGCCCCGGCCAGCGCGGCGCCGGCCTGGGTGCTTCCGCGCCGCGGGTGGCGCGGTGGCTCGGGGACATCCGGCAGTACTTTCCGTCGACCGTCGTGCAGGTCATGCAGGCCGACGCCATCGAGCGGCTCAACCTGACCCGGCTGCTGCTGGAGCCCGAGATGCTCGACGCGGTCGAGCCCGACGTGCACCTCGTCGGGACCCTGCTGTCGCTCAACCGGGTCATGCCCGACAAGAGCAAGCGCGCGGCCCGCAAGGTCGTGGCGAAGGTCGTCGCCGAGCTGGAGCGGCGCGTCGCGCAGCCGACCCGCACCGCGCTGAGCGGCGCGCTCAACCGGGCCGCCCGGGTCAACCGGCCCCGCCACCACGACATCGACTGGGACAAGACGATCCGCGCCAACCTCCGGCACTACCAGGCCGACCTGCGCACGGTGGTGCCGGAGCGGCTGGTCGGCTACGGGCGGCGCGCCCAGTCCGTCCAGCGTGACATCGTGCTGTGCGTCGACCAGTCCGGCTCGATGGCCGCGTCCGTGGTCTATTCGGGGGTGTTCTCGGCGGTGCTGGCGTCGATGCGCTCCCTGAAGACCTCCCTCGTCGTCTTCGACACCGCGGTCGTCGACCTGACCGACAAGCTGGCCGACCCGGTCGACGTGCTGTTCGGCACGCAGCTCGGCGGGGGCACCGACATCAACCGGGCCATCGCCTACGGCCAGCAGCTCATCACGCGGCCGCGGGACACCATCTTCGTGCTGATCAGCGACCTGTATGAGGGCGGCGTCCGGGACGAGATGCTCCGCCGCGTGGCCGCGATGACGACGGCGGGGGTCCAGGTCATCGCGCTGCTCGCGCTGTCGGACGAGGGCGCGCCCGACTACGACCACGAGAACGCGGCGGCGCTGGCGGCCCTGGGGGTGCCGGCGTTCGCCTGCACGCCGGACGTGTTCCCGGAGCTGATGGCGGCCGCGATCGAGCGCCGCGACCTGCACCCGATCATCGAGCGCACGAAGGCGGCCACCCAATAGGGGGCGAGGAGCGGCGGCGGTTCAGTCGGCGGGCTGGGTGCGCAGGTAGCGGGCGAAGTGGGGCACCGTGAAGGCCACCGTGCCCCGCTCGCCCGAGTAGATCAGGCCCTTCTTGATCAGGGCGTCCCGGGCCGGGGACAGGCTGGCCGGCTTGCGACCCAGGGACTTGGCGATCTCCGCCGTCGGCACCGCCTCCGACACGTCGACGGCGGGCAGGAGGGTGGCCATCGTGCGCATGTACTCGCGCTCGGCCGGGGTCGCCCGCTCGTAGCGCGAGCCGAAGAAGCCCACCGCCAGCTCCGCCTCCGCCTCGGGCGCGGCCACTCGAACGTCGGCGGCCGTGATGGGCGAGCGGGGCGCGTGGTCCCAGGTGGCCTTGCCGTAGGCCTGGACGAAGTACGGGTAGCCGCCGGAGGCCTCGTAGAGCGCGTCGAGCGCCTTCTCCTCGTACTCGACCTCCTCCCGGTCGGCCGGCGCCGTCAGCGCGAGGTCGGCCGCGATCCGGTCCAGCCGGTCGATCCGCTGATACCGGAAGAGGCGCTCGGAGTACGACTTCGAGGCCGACAACAGGGCCGGCAGGTGGGGCAGGCCCGCGCCGACGACGATGAGCGGGGCGCCGGTCTGGGAGAGCTCGTGGCAGGCGGCGCACAGCGCCGAGACGTCGTCCGCCCCGAGGTCCTGCATCTCGTCGATGAACAGCGCCACGCCCGTGCCGACGTCGGTGGCCACGCTGGCGGCGTCGGTGAACAGCTCGACCAGGTCGATCTCGATGTCGCCCGAGTCGGCGCGGCCGGTGGTCGGCGGCACGTCGATGCCCGGCTGCCAGCGGTCGCGCAGCTTCGACGGCGGCTTGCGCGGATCCTCGCGCATCGCGAACGCCTTGAGCACGCCCAGGAACTCGTCGATCCGGTCGGGCGCACGGTGGTGCGGCGCGAGCTCCCGGATCGCCATGTGCAGGGCGGCGGAGACCGGACGGCGCAGCGATTCGTCGGGGCGGGCCTCGATCTTGCCGGTGCCCCAGAGGCGGGAGATCGCCTGCGACCGCAGCGTGTTGAGCAGCACCGTCTTGCCGACGCCGCGCAGGCCGGTGAGCACGAGCGAGCGCTCCGGCCGGCCGCGGGCGATGCGCTCCAGCACCACTTCGAACGCGTGCAGCTCGCGGTCGCGGCCGGCGAGCTCGGGGGGACGCTGCCCGGCGCCGGGCGCATACGGATTGCGAACCGGATCCACGATCGCACAGTATCGGCGTCTCTAGCCCAGGAGCTAGAACCGCGTAGAAGAACCTCTACGGCGTGTCGTGGGGTTTCTAGCGTTTTCTAGCGCAGGCACAAGACTGCCCAATAAGGCGGCAGTGAAGCCCGCACTCCGGCTCGAACGAATGTACTACAACCCTACTCCGTGTCAAATCGCCGGGGGTCGGGTCAATGAAAAAGCCGGCCCGGTCCCCTGGACGGGGACCGGGCCGGCAACGGCCCAGCAGCGGATCAGGTGCGCAGCTTCAGGCAGAGCACGAAGTCCTGCGAGTTGATCGTGCTGTCGAAGAAGTAGTCGTGCGTGTAGCCGGTCACGCCGTTGCACTTCTTGACGTCGGTCGTGGCGGTGATCCGCTTGAGCACCTCGAACGTGCCCGGGGCGCACGGGATCTTCTCCAGCTTCGGCGCCTTCGCGGTGCCCCGGTTGATCAGGCACTCGCCGACCTTGACGGTCGCCGCGTCGCCGGCCGAGACACCGGTCGGGCTGGCCGACGCGCTGGCCGAGGGCTTGGCCGACGCTTCGCCGGACGCGGCAGCGCTGCTCGGGTTGGTCGACGGGCCCCCCGCCGCGGGCGTGTCCTTCTTCTCGTCGCTCTGCAGCATGTAGTAGAGGCCGCCCGCGCCGCCGCCGCACAGCAGCAGCACGAGCACCACGACGAAGGCGACCGCCGCGCCCGACCGCTTCTTCGGCGGCGGCGAGGGCGGCGGGCCCCACTGCGGGGGCTCCTGCCCGTAGCCCGGGCCGGGCCCGTAACCGGGCGGCTGGTCGTAGGCGGGCTGGCGGTCATACCCGGGCGGCTGGCCGTAGCCGCCACCCTGCGGCGAACCGTAGGCGCCCTGGCCCCACTGCGTGTCCTGACCGTAGCCGCCGGG
Organism: Dactylosporangium sucinum; assembly: GCF_014647515.1. Lineage (GTDB taxonomy): Bacteria > Actinomycetota > Actinomycetes > Mycobacteriales > Micromonosporaceae > Dactylosporangium > Dactylosporangium sucinum. Next base: position 85,156 of record NZ_BMPI01000004.1, read on the forward strand.
TGGCGCGCTGTACGGGTCCGGCGGGCCGTAGGGGTCCTGCTGCCCGGGCTGGTGCCACGGGTCCTGCGGTTGGCCCTGGTACGGTCCGCCCGGCGGTCCGTAACCCGACATGTCGATCCCTCCCGGCGCTGGCGGTGGCGAACAGAGCCTAGCGGCCTCCTCGCCCGCTACAGTACTGCCTCCACCTGCCACTTCCGCCTCACGGATCCGTGCCGAACCCTGTCAGATCAAGCGCAGTTGTCGATCTTTCGGTTTCCGCGGCGCCGCCGCGCCCCGGCGTTCCAGCAGGCCCGGGTCGATGGCCGACAGGAACGGCGTCGGCGGCATCTCGCGCTCCGAACCGTGCCGGAAGCGCGTGCGGCTGTGCGAGATGAACAGGCGATCCTGGGCCCTGGTCAGGCCGACGAAGAACAGCCGGCGCTCCTCCGCGACGTCGTCCTCCGACTGGCGGGCCCCGGCGAACGCGCGCAGCGGCAGCAGCCCGTCCTCGCAGCCGACCAGGAAGACGACCGGGAACTCGAGGCCCTTCGACGCGTGGAGGGTCAGCAGCGTCACCCGATCGGCGCGGGAATCCCAGCCGTCGACCTCCGCGCCGGTCGCGAGCGCGCCGAGGAACTCGTCGAGGTCGCTGCCGGCCCGCAGCGCGAGCGGCGTCATCAGGTCGACCGCGTTCCACACGTCGGCCTCGCTCAGGCCGAGCACGTCGGAGTCGAGCTGGCCGCAGCGACCGGCCACGACCTGGCCGGCGAGGCGCACCCGGGCCGCGATCGAGCCGCCGAGCCCGGCGGCGAACCGCAGCTCACGGGCGATCGCGGCGACGCCCGGCCGGTCGAGCAGCCGGTCGTGCGACCGTTTCTGCACCGGGATGCCGGCCCGCGACAGCGCGTCGACGATCGGGCCGGCCTGGCTGTCGGTGCGGTACAGCACGGCGATGTCCGCGAACGACATGGCGCCGACGGTCGCCCGGGAGTCGACCCGCCCGTCGTGCGAGCGGTGCGAGAGGCCGCCGACCAGCTCGTCGACGGTGCGAACGACGAAGTCGGCCTCGTCGGCGACGGACCCCGCCGGGTACAGCCCGACCATCGGCGCCTCCAGGTCGAGCCGCGCCGGGTCGAGCCGTCGGCCGGGCACCAGCGTGGTCGGGGCGATGGCCTGGACGGCGGCGGCCAGGATCGGCGCCGACGAGCGGTAGTTGCGGGTCAGCCGGACCACCCGCGCGTCGACCTCGGGCGTCGAGAAGTCGGTGGTGAACCGCAGGAAGAACGAGACCTCGGCGCCGCGGAACGAGTAGATCGCCTGGTCGGGGTCGCCGATCGCGCACAGGTTGCCGCCCGGCGGGCAGAGCAGCCGCAGCAGTTCGTACTGCACGGGGTCGACGTCCTGGTACTCGTCGACGAAGATCCACTGCCAGCGCGCCCGGTATCGATCGACCAGCGCCGGCGACTCCGACAGCAGCTGGACGGTCAGCGTCAGCAGCTCGTCGAGCGACGCCAGGTCGCGGGCGCGCAGCGCCTTGGCCAGCGTCTCCTGCATCGCCGGGTCCAGCAGCGCCTTGCGGGCCTCCCGTTCCGACAGCGGCGCCAGCGCCGCCAGCAGGTCGGCCTCCTCGGCGATCCGGAACTGCGGGGTCAGGCCGACGGCTTCCGCGTTCTCCCGCAGGATCGACAGGCCCAGCGCGTGGAACGTCGACACCGTGACCGCCTCGGTCACCGGCCCGAGCAGGACCTCCAGCCGCTCCCGCAGCTCCTCCGCGGCCCGGCGGGTGAACGTGATCGCCAGGCACTCCTCGGGATACACGTCCAGCTCGGCGCACAGGTACGCGATCCGGTGGGTCAGCGTCCGCGTCTTGCCCGTGCCCGGCCCGGCGACGATGAGCAGCGGACCGCCGGGCGCCGAGGCCGCGACCCGCTGCAGCGCGTCGAGCCGGTCGAGCAGCCCGGTGCCGACCTCTTCCATGCCGGCGAGCATGGGCTCGAGCGGCTCGTGCGGCGACGGCGGCGGCGCGATCGGCGGCGGCGCCTCGACCGGCGGCTCGACCGCCTTGGGCCGGCGCTTCGGGGCCGCTTTCGCGACCGGCTGACGTTGCTTCGGTACCACCGGAATGTCGAACAACGTCTCCTCTTGGACGGCAGGAGCGAGCTCGGCGGGGTCGAACAGGCGGATCACGCCGTACTCGCCGTCATACCCCGGAGTCCGGTGCACCTCGCCGCGCCGCAGCCGCGCGATGCCCTCCCCGAGCAGCTCCCCGCCGACCCGCGCGATCTCGTCGACCGGCACGTCGCGCAGGATCGCCAGCTCCGAGCCCAGCTCGGGGACGAGCGTGTTCAGCTGGGCGTCGACCGTCTTCGACTTCGGCCCCACGCCGTGGATCTCGCCGAGGATCTCGTGCAGCTGGATCAAGTGCGTCACGCCCGGCGCGCCCTCCGGCACGAACCCGTCCGGCCGGTCGGCCAGCTCCTCGACGCGGTGCAGGACGCCGACGGTCAGCGGCTTACCGCACTCCGGGCAGCGGCCCTGCGCCTCGCGGGTGCGGGCCGGCGGCCAGTTGACGTCGCACGCGCGGTGCCCGTCCGCGTGGTACTTGCCCTCCTCGGGGAAGAACTCGAGCGTGCCGACCAGCCCGTCGCCGGTCCGCAGCGCGTCGCGCACCTGGTAGTAGTCCAGCTCCGTGGTCAGTACCGTCGCCTCACGCGCCAGCGCGGGCGCCGAGTGCGCGTCGGAGTTCGACACCAGCCGGTACCGGTCGAGCGAGGACACCCGCCAGTTCATCTCCGGGTCGCTGGACAGCCCGGTCTCCACGGCGAAGATGTGGTCGGCCAGGTCGGCGTAGCAGTCGGCGATCGCGTCGAAGCCCGACTTCGAGCCGAGCGCCGAGAACCACGGCGTCCAGATGTGGGCGGGCACCAGGTATCCGTCGGGGCTCGCCTCCAGCGTGATCTCCAGCAGGTCGCGCGAGTCGAGGCCGAGGATCGGGCGGCCGTCGGAGCCGAGGTTGCCGATCCGGCCGAGCGCGGTGTTGAAGCGGGCGACCGCGTCGAAGTCGGGCTGGTAGATCAGGTGGTGCACCTTGCGGGTCTTGTCGCCCCGCTTGTAGATCGTCGAGATCTCCACCGACAGCATGAACCGGACCTCGGGCTCGGACAGCCGCGGGGGCAGCCGGCGCTTGACGTCGGCGTCGCGCTCGGCGTCGAGCCGGAAGAGGCCGGGCTCGGCCGGCACCAGCACCTCGCGCAGGTGGTCGTGCCAGGCCGGGTGGGTGAAGTCGCCGGTGCCGAGCAACGTGATGCCCTTGCGCCGTGCCCACCAGCTGAGGGTCTCCATGCTGAGGTCACGACTGCACGCCCGCGAATACTTCGAGTGGATGTGGAGGTCCGCGACAAAGTTCGAAGGCACGCTGCATCCTGTCACAGCGGCCGCGGGCGTCGCCCGCTACGCGCCGTGCAACTCCACGACCGAGATGTCCGGCGGTGCACCGAAACGCACCGGCGGACCCCAGAAGCCGGCACCGCGCGTGACATACACCTGCGTGCCGTCCACGTTGCCCAGCCCGGCCACGACCGGTGCCTCAAGCCCCACCAGCAGGTTGAACGGCACCATCTGCCCGCCGTGCGTGTGGCCGGACAGCTGCAGGTCGACGCCGTGCCGGGCCGCGTCGTGCGCCTGGACCGGCTGGTGCGCGAGCAGCACCACCGGCCGGGCGGTGTCCCGCCCGCCGAGGGCCTTGGCGAAGTCCGGCCCGTCGCCGACGTCCGCGCCGGTCACGTCGTTCACCCCGGCGAGGTCGAGCCCCTGGATGTCGACGCGCTCGTTGCGCAGCACCCGCACGCCGAGCGAGTTGACCTCGTCGACCCACTCCTGGTAGCCCGAGAAGTACTCGTGGTTGCCGGTCACGAAGAAGCTCCCGTGCCGCGCCCGCAGGTCCTGCAGCGGCTCGGCGGCCGACCCGAGCTCGGCGACACTCCCGTCGACGAGGTCGCCCACGACGGCCACCAGGTCCGCGTCGACGGAGTTGATGATCCGCACGATCCGCTCGGTGTGGGAGCGCCCGAGCAGCGGCCCGAGATGGATGTCGGACACGAGCGCGATCTTGAACCCATCCATGCTCGCCGGCAGCTTTGCCAGCCGGATCGGGATCCGCTTGAGCTGCGGCTCCCCGAGGGCCTGCCACGTGCCGATCCCGACGGCCCCGACGGAGAGCGCCCCGGCGGTGGCCGCGAGCGACCGCCCGAGCAGCAACCGCCGCGCGGGATCGAACGTCGGGTCAGCGGACGAGGGCTGCGAGGCGGAGGACTCCGCAGGAGACACGCCGGAGGGATCGTCCGAGCCCGGCAGCGCTGACGTGGCGGGCACCGTGATCGCCGCCGGTGCCTCCTCCGCGGCGGCCGGCGTGCGGCGCCGCAGCCGCAGCCGCAGGGCGAGGCGGGGCAACTCCAGCAGGGCCAGCGTCACCAGCAGGTAGAACATCAGGGCCAGCCACAGGTATCCCGGCCAGGCCAGGATCGGCTGCTGCGAGTGGGGCAGGACCCGGGTGCCCACCAGCGTGACCGGGAGCAGGAGGGCGAGCACGATCACGGCCACCGTGCCCGCGCGGCGCCGGCGGCCGGGGGCGGTGGTGTCCTTGACGAGGCGTTTCCACAGGTAGAAGTGGATGGCGCCGAGGATCAGCAGCACCACCGCCAGGAACACGACGATCACGGGATCAGCCGCCTGCGAAGGGTGGGAGGACGTCGACCGTCGCGGCCGGCGGGAGGGTGGCGGTGCGGTCGCGCCAGGAGACGCCGTCGACCAGGAACGAGCAGGCCGTCAGGACCGACGCCAGGTGCGCGCGGTCGGCCGTGATCAGGGCGGTCAGCTCGTCGAGCGTCGCCGCCTCGAGCTTCTCCTCCGGCACGCCGGCGGCCGCGCGGGCCCCGGCGAAGTAGCGCACCAGCAGCACGCCGCTCAGCCTCCGATCGCCGACATGGGGCGGATGGGCTGCAGGAAGCGGGGGTCGTCGATCCCGTGGCCGGCCGGCTTGCCCCACATCGCCTTGCGCCACAGGTCGGCCAGTTCCTCGTCGGTCGCGCCGGAGCGCAGGGCCCCGCGCAGGTCGGTCTCCTCCTGACTGAACAGGCAGGAGCGGACGGCGCCGTCGGCGGTGAGCCGGGTGCGGTCGCAGGCGCCGCAGAACGGGCTCGACACGCTGGCGATGACGCCGACCCGCGCCGGGCGGCCGTCGACCGCCTCGTAGCCCTCCACCAGCCAGGTCTCGGCGGGCGCGCCGCCGCGCCGGACCGGATCGGGCCGCAGCGTGAACGCCGCGCGCAGCTGGGCCAGGATCTCGGCGCCGGTGACCATCTCCTCGCGGCGCCAGGTGTGGCCGGCGTCGAGCGGCATCTGCTCGATGAACCGCAGCTCGTAGCCGTGGGCCAGGGCGAACCGCAGCAGCGGCACCGCCTCGTCGTCGTTGAGGCCGCGCATCAGCACCGCGTTCATCTTCACGGGCACCAGGCCGGCCTCGGCGGCCGCGGCCAGGCCGGCGAGGACGTCGGCGTGCCGGTCGCGGCGGGTCAGCTCCCTGAAGCGGGCCGGGTCGGTGGTGTCGAGCGAGACGTTGACCCGGTCGAGCCCGGCGGCGGCGAGCGGGCCGGCCAGCCGGGTGAGGCCGATGCCGTTGGTGGTCAGCATGGTCTGCGGGCGCGGCTCGAGCGCGGCCACGGCCCGCACGATCTCCGGCAGGCCGCGGCGCAGCAGCGGCTCGCCGCCGGTGAACCGCACCTCGGTGACCCCGAGCCGGCGCACGGCGACGCCGATCAGGCGCACGACCTCGGCGTCGGTGAGCAGCGTCGGGCTGGGCAGCCAGTCGAGGCCCTCGGCCGGCATGCAGTAACTGCACCGCAGGTTGCACCGATCGGTCAGCGAGACCCGCAAGTCGACCGCCACACGGCCGTGCCGGTCGGCGAGACCGGCGCCAGGGGGCTCCGTTGCGGTCATGCTCGAAACGGTACCCGAACCGCGGCCGGCCAAGAGCCGAAGGCGTCGGCCGAACAAGCAAGCAACAGTCAGTCCTAGAGGGAGCGAACGGTGGAGCGGACCGACTCCCGGTAGGCGGCTCCGAACATGGCGGTGTGGACCAGCAACAGGTACAGCCGATGCAGGGGAACCCTTTCGCGCCAGCCGTCAGCGAGCGGCCATGACTCCTGGTAGGCGGACAGCAACCGATCGTAGAACGGTGCGCCGCCCCACAGGCCGAGCAGAGCCAGATCCGTCTCCCGGTGCCCGCCGTGGGCGGCCGGATCGACCAGCCAGCCGTCCCCGTGCCGATCCCAGACCACATTGCCCGGCCAGAGGTCGCCGTGGATCCGTGACGGCGGCTCGTCGCCGCCATATGTCGAGATGTCGGACATCACCCGCTCGACCGCAGCCGCGTCGTCCGAGGCCAGCGCCCCGTTCGCAACAGAAGCGTGCAGGAATGGCGCCAAGCGGAACGCAGCGAACCACGCACCCCACGGACCCGGAGAAGGATCATTCGGCAGCACAGCGGTGCCGATGTAGCCGTCCCACGGTGCACCGAAGGACGCTGCGCCGCAGCGGTGCAGCGACGCGAGCCGCCGCCCGAACCGCTCCGCGCCCGCGGCGGACGCCTCCCCGTGATCGATCCACGAAAGCGCCAGCATGTCCGGAAAGACGGCGATCACCTCCGGTACAAATGCCGCATCAGCCTCCCGGAGCCATCGCAGTCCCGCAGCCTCGGCGGCGAAGAAGCCCGAGGGTGGATCGACCAACGTCTTGGCGAACAGCGACCCCCCGTCGTCGAGCGTGAGCCGCTGCGCCGTGCAGATCGACCCGCCCGGCACCGGCGTCTCCCGGATGCGCTGGTGCTTGAGGAACACCGGCAGCTGCTCCGGATGCGCCTTGAGGTAGTCGAGATCCATCAGCGCTCCGTTCGCAGGTGGTGGGTCGCGGCGAGCAGCGGCGGCACGAGCGCCCCGCCGACCAGGCTCAACAGGCTCAGCACCCGGTCGGACGTGCCCATGTGGCCGGCGTGCAGGGCGTGGTAGCCGAAGTGCAGCGTGCCGAACACCGCGGTCGCGATCCCGGCGAGCCAGCTCACGGCCGGCCGATCCAGGATCGCCGCCCCGGCGAACAGCACCGCCAGCGTCAGCATCGTCGCGCCCAGGTCGACCACGAGGTGTTGGTTGTACGGCGGATACGCCGACGTCCACCGCAGCCCGAAGCCGGGAAAGGTCGAGTAGAAGTGCTCGGGCGCGCCGACGGCCCACCCGCCCCACACCAGGTTGACCAGCCCGAGAGCGGCGAACCCGGCGCGCCGGAGGAGTCTAGTCGCGGGCGGCCCGGAGAGCTTCACGCGCGTCATCGTACGAGCGGAGGACCTCCCGCACGGGCGCGACGATGTGCGTGGCGGCCACCTCGGCGATCGCGTCGCGCAGCCGGCGCTCGGCCCGCGCCCGGGCCCGGCGGGCGGCGAGCCCGACCACGGGCCGGATCACCACCGCGAGCAGCAGCCCGAAGAGCAGGCCGCCGCCGAGCAGCACGGTCGCCAGCGGCAGCCGGCCGACCTGCGGGCCGTCGATGCCGGGCAGGCCGAGGAACGCGAACACGGCCCGCACGGCCAGCCAGAGCAGCCCGGCCAGGGCGGTCGCCGCGCCGAGCCACTGCAGCGCGCCGACCAGCCGCCACCAGGCCGGCTTGCGGGCCATCCCGAGGTCGGCCGAGGCCACGGCGACGTCGAGCGCGTCGGGCACGTCGTCGACCTGCGAGCGCGACGCCTTTGTGACGGCCTCCGGCCACGGCTCGGGCAGCCCCGCCCCCGCCTCCTGGGCGACGTCGCGGGAAGCCAGCGTGACCGCAGCCTTCTGCGCGGCCGTCGACTCGGGCAGGGAGGTGGCCGACGGGGTGGGCACCGGCGCGCTCGGCAGGTGCAGCCGACGCAGCGGGTCGGGCCGCAGGCGGCGCAGCCAGCGGGCGACGGGCCAGCCGAGGGTGCCGGTGGCGCGGTGGCGGTACGTGCGTTCGGTGGCGTCGACGACGATCGGCACCCCGGCCGCGGCGGACAGGGCGCCGGCCAGCCGGTCGACGGTGCCGCGGGCGACGCGCTCGCCCCCACCGGTGTCCAGGGCGACCATCGGCTCCAGCCCGGCGACCGCCTGGTTGACGTCGCCCGCGAGCCGGCGCAGCGCCGCCTGCCGGTCGGCGACCGCCCGCTCCAGCGTGGCCCGCAGCGTGGCCAGGCCGGGCTGGCCCTTGGCCGACGTGGCGAACGCGGGCACCCCGCCGAGGCCGTCGGCCTCGAGCAGCCGCTGCAGGTCGGCGACCAGCCGCTCGCTGTCGGCGCGGTTGAGCCGGTCGGCCTGGTTGAGCACGACCACGGTGACGTCGCGGTGCTGCTGGAAGTTGGCCAGGTACTGCTGGTGGACCACGCGGTCGGCGTACTTCTGCGGGTCGAGCACCCACACGACGAGGTCGACGAGCCGCAGCAGCCGGTCGACCTCCACCCGGTGCCGGGCTTCGATCGAGTCGAAGTCGGGCAGGTCGAGCAGCACCAGCCCACGCAGGGCGGCCTCGTCCTCGCCGTCGAGCGCGCTCTCCCGGTTGAACCGCCGGCTGGGCGGCACGCCGAGCCAGTCGAGCAGCGGCCCGGCCCCGGCCGGGCCCCACACGCAGGCGTGCGCGACGCCGGTCGTCGGGCGGCGGACCCCGACCCGCGACAGCTGGAACTTCGAGAGCGCGTTGAACAGGCTGGACTTGCCGCTGCCGGTCGCGCCCGCGAGGGCGACGACGGTGTGCGCGCGGGACAGTGCGAGCCGCTCGCCGGACCGGTCGATCACGGTGCGCGCGGTGACCAGCCGGTCCTCGGGCACGTGCTCCTCGGCGGCGCGCACGAACCGGCGCAGCCCGTCGACCCGGGCCACCAGCCGGTCGGCGTCGACCGTGCCGCCGCCGCCCTGGCGCGGAATCGCCTGCTTGATCCGTTCGACAAGGCTCATGAAGTACCGTCCAGATCGGCCGCGAGGCGGGCGTTGTGCACCGTCGTGCTCGCGCCGCGCAGGCGGGCGGCCACGTCCTCGTCGATGCCGGCTCCCTCCAGCGCGCTGCGGAACCGGCCGGACTCCTCCTCGAACAGCGCCGTGACGCGCTCGACCAGGTCGCGGCGGGCCCGCTCGGCCAGGGACCGGACGGCCTGGTCGCCGAAGATCGCCTCCAGCACCTTCTGCGCGGCCACGGTGGTGCCGCCCGCCACGGCGATCTCGGCGCCGGTCGGGATGAACGCGGTCGCCGCGAAGACGCTGACCATGACCAGCAGGCCGGTGGCGTTGACGGCGTAGGCGCTGGCCCGGGCGATGACCCGCTTGTCGGCGGCCTCGGTGCGCACCAGCTCCAGCACCGAGCGCTGCCAGTCACGGATGAGCCGGCCGATCCGCTCGTCGAGGTCGTCGGACGGGTCGCCGAGGCCGGGCGCGGCGTCGAGCAGGGCGGCGCCGGCCGGGTGGGCCCGCCAGGCCGTGGCCGCGTTCTCGGCGGCGTCGGTGGCGGCGCCCTTGAGCAGGACCGCCAGGCCGGTGCCGATGGCCTCCTGGAAGCGGGCGCCGGGGGCGGGCCGGCCGGTGATCGCGGCCACCAGCCGGTCGCGGACCTTGCCGACGCGGGCCTGCAGGGCGCGCATGATGTCGCCGGTGCCGACCAGCTCCTGCCAGCGGGCGAGCACCTCGCCGCGCAGCAGCGCGCCGTCGTGGATGCCCTTCTCGACCGACTCGGTGGCGGCCCGGTAGGCGCCGCGGACCGCCTCCTGGAGCACCCGGGCGGCGGACAGCTGGTCGTCGGCCGCGGCGGAGAGCACCACGACGTCGACCGTCAGGGCGTCGATCGCCCCGGCGACGGTCTGCCGGACGACCGCGGCCCGCGCGTCGGCGTCGCGGGCGAGCCGGGTGAACCAGTCGTGCAGCGGGCCGACCTGCGCCTCGGTGAGCAGGCCCTGGCTGTCGAGGCGGGACTCGGCCAGGACGAACAGCGGGACCCCGCCCAGGTCATGCTCCTGCAGCATGCTCTTGAGGTGCGGGGCGATCTCGTCGGCCGCGCCGCCGCCGGGGACCCGGTCCAGGACCAGGGCGACGGCCGTGCCCCGGTTGCGCGCGGTGCGCAGCATGCCCCAGGGCACCGCGTCGGCGTATCGGGCGGCGGTGGTGACGAAGAGCCACAGGTCGGCGGCGGCGAGCAGCTGTCCGGCCAGCTGCCGGTTGGCGTCGACGACCGAGTCGATGTCGGGCGCGTCGAGGAAGGCGAGCCCGGGGCTGAGTGCCGGTGCGGAGACCACCTGCAGGGAACGCGGGTCGCTGCTCGGCCCGGACGTGCGCATGAGCGTCGGCAGGAGATTGGCCTGGGAGAACCACGTCATGTCGGCCGGGTGGCAGACGAGCACCGGCGCCCGGGTCGTCGGGCGAAGCACCCCGGCCGGGCTGACGGGCGTGCGCACCAGGCTGTTGACCAGGGTGGACTTGCCGGCGCCGGTGGAGCCGCCGACGACCACGAGCAGCGGCGCGTCGAGCCGGTCGAGGCGCGGGAGCAGGTAGTCGTCGAGCTGGCCGACCATGCCCTTGGCGACCGTCCCCGCGCGCTCGGCGCTGGGCAGCGGCAGGGCGAACCGGACGGCCCGGACCGTGTCGCGCAGCTCCACGAGCGCCGCGGCGAGCGCGCCGGCCGGAGTCGTCTCCGGTGCTCGGGCGCGAGGGGGCCGACCGGAGGACAGGGCATCCGCCGAAGGGTCGGCAGCCGTCGACCGGGCGGACACCGACTCGCCCTGTGTGGTCACGGATAAAGCGTGCACGATGCGACCGGCCAGCGCCATGCAATGGCCGTAAGCATCGATGTCACCCGGCGCAATCTCACCCCTTGACCACCCGGCTGTGCGGAAGTTGCGTCGAAGTCACTCAAGCTCCGACTTGACGATCGAGAGTCGCGTGGCACTATTGAGTGACAGTCACTCAACTTCGCAGCCGGCGCTCGAAACGCCGACTGCCGCATGGAGGTCAAGCAGCTATGGCACGTGCGGTCGGCATCGACCTCGGAACCACCAACTCGGTGGTCAGTGTCCTGGAGGGCGGCGAGCCCAGCGTCATCGCCAACGCCGAGGGTTCGCGCACGACGCCGTCCATCGTCGCGTTCGCCCGCAACGGCGAGGTGCTCGTGGGTGAGGTCGCCAAGCGGCAGGCCGTCACCAACCCGGATCGGACCATCCGCTCCGTGAAGCGGGAGATGGGCACCAACTGGGCCATCGACATTGACGGCAAGAAGTACACCCCGCAGGAGATCTCCGCGCGGGTGCTCATGAAGCTCAAGCGTGACGCCGAGGCCTACCTCGGCGAGCAGATCACCGACGCGGTCGTCACCGTGCCGGCATACTTCAACGACGCGCAGCGCACCGCCACGAAGGAGGCCGGCGAGATCGCCGGGTTCAACGTGCTGCGGATCGTCAACGAGCCCACCGCGGCCGCCCTGGCCTACGGGCTCGACAAGGGCTCCAAGGAGCAGACCGTCCTGGTCTTCGACCTCGGCGGCGGCACCTTCGACGTCTCGGTGCTGGAGCTGGCCGAGGGCGTCGTCGAGGTCAAGTCGACCTCCGGCGACAACCACCTCGGTGGCGACGACTGGGACGAGCGGATCATCGACCACCTGGTCAAGACCTTCCGCGGTCAGCACGGCATCGACCTGTCGGCCGACAAGATGGCCATGCAGCGGCTCAAGGAGGCGGCCGAGAAGGCCAAGATCGAGCTGTCCGCCGCCACCACGACGTCGATCAACCTGCCCTACATCACGGCCGGCCCCGACGGGCCGCTGCACCTGGACACCCAGCTGTCCCGCGCGGAGTTCCAGCGCATGACGCAGGACCTGCTGGACCGCACCAAGGTGCCGTTCGAGCAGGCGATCAAGGACGCCGGGATCAAGGTCTCCGCGCTCGACCACGTCATCCTCGTCGGCGGCTCGACCCGCATGCCGGCCGTGACCGACCTGGTCAAGCAGCTCACCGGCAAGGAGCCCAACAAGGGCGTCAACCCGGACGAGGTCGTCGCCGTCGGCGCCGCTCTGCAGGCCGGCGTCCTCAAGGGCGAGGTCAAGGACGTGCTGCTCCTCGACGTCACCCCGCTGTCCCTCGGCATCGAGACCAAGGGCGGCATCATGCACAAGCTGGTCGAGCGCAACACGACCATCCCGACCAAGCGGTCCGAGGTCTACACCACGGCCGACGACAACCAGCCCTCCGTGCTCATCCAGGTCTTCCAGGGCGAGCGCGAGATGGCGGCCTACAACAAGCGCCTCGGCACCTTCGAGCTGACCGGCATCCCGCCGGCGCCGCGTGGCGTGCCGCAGATCGAGGTCACTTTCGACATCGACGCCAACGGCATCGTGCACGTGTCCGCCAAGGACCTCGGCACGGGCAAGGAGCAGTCGATGACGATCACCGGCGGCTCGGCGCTGCCGAAGGACGACATCGAGCGGATGATGCGCGACGCGCAGGACCACGCCGACGAGGACAAGCGCCGCCGCGAGGACGCCGAGACCCGCAACCTGGCCGAGGCCCTGCAGTGGCAGACCGAGAAGTTCCTCGCCGAGAGCGGCGACAAGATCCCGGCTGACGCCCGCGAGCAGATGAACGAGGCGCTGGGCGACCTGCGCAGCGCGCTCGGCGGCAACGACACCGAGCGGATCAAGGCGGCCCACGAGAAGCTCGCCCAGGTCTCGCAGCAGGCCGGCAGCGCGCTCTACGAGCAGCAGCGGCAGCAGCAGGCGCCGGGCGGCGCCGACAACCCGGGCGCCGCGGGTGCGTCGGCCGGTGGCACGACGGCGGGCAACGGCCCGGACGACGTCGTCGACGCCGAGATCATCGACGAGGACAACAAGAAGTGACCGACGAGAACCGCGCCGCCGGCTCGGAGGAGCCGGCGGAGCGCGTTGTGATCACCGAAGAGCCGAGCAAGCCCAACGAGCAGAACGCACCGAACGAACCGACAGAACCGAACGAAGAGACCGCGGAGGAGGCGAACGTGGAGGTCGAAGAGACCGAAACCAAGGCCCCCGAGCCGGCGGCCGAGCCCGACGCGGTGGAGGGCGAGATCGTGGACGAGGCGTTCACGGTCCACGCGCCACCGGCCGGCGAGCCCGGCGCAGCGGCTGCGCAGGGCACCACCGACGACGCTCACCAGCACGGCCTCGGCGCCGAGCTGGCAGCGCTGCGGACGGAGCTCGATGAGCGCACGCGTGACCTGCAGCGGGTCACGGCCGAATACGCGAACTACCGCAAGCGGGTCGACCGGGACCGGGCCCTGGTGGTCGAGCAGGCCACCGGCAACGTCCTGGGCGCGCTGCTACCGGTGCTCGACGACCTCGACCGGGCCCGTGACCACGGCGACCTGGTCGGCCCGTTCGGCGCGGTGGCGGAGCAGCTCATCGCCGCGCTGACGAAGTTCGGGCTGACCGTGTTCGGGGCCAAGGGCGACCCGTTCGACCCCACTCGCCACGAGGCAGTGGCCCACCTGACGTCGGCCGAGGTGACCGAGCCCACATGTATCGACGTGATGCGGCGCGGTTACCTTCTCGGCGAGCGGCTGCTGCGACCCGCGCTCGTCGCGGTCGCCGACCCGGAGTAGACGAACGCCTGGAGGAGGTGGCGCGATGAGTTCGAAGGACTGGTTGGAAAAGGATTTCTACGCGGTTCTGGGCGTCACCAAATCCGCTTCCACCGACGAGATCAAGAAGGCGTACCGCAAGCTCGCCCGCGAGCTGCACCCCGACCGCAACCCCAACAACGCGGCGGCCGAGGAGCGGTTCAAGGCGGTGTCCGAGGCCTACGACGTGCTCTCCGACGAGCGCCGTCGCAAGGAGTACGACGAGATGCGGTCGCTGTTCGGCGCGGGGCAGTTCCGCCGCAACGCGCGGGCCGGCGGTCCGGCCGGTGCGGGCGGGTTCGACTTCACCGACCTGTTCGCCAACGGCACGGCGGGTGCGCCCCGTGGCGCCGGTGGCGGTGACCGCCGGTTCGGCGGCGCCGGCTTCTCCGACCTGTTCAGCTCGATCTTCTCGGGCGGCGGGGGCGGGGCGGCCGGCGCGCCGGCCGGGCGGCGGACGCGCGGGCGGGACGTCGAGACCGAGGTGGTGCTCAACTTCGCCGACGCGGTGCAGGGCGCGACGCTGCCGATCACGCTGCGCACGCCGGGCACCTGCGATACCTGTCACGGCAACGGCGCGGCGCCGGGCACGTCCCCGCGGACCTGCCCCAAGTGCCGCGGGCTCGGCGTGGTGAGCACCAACCAGGGCTCGTTCAGCTTCACCGAGCCGTGCCGTGAGTGCCAGGGCGTCGGCACGATCGTCGACGAGAAGTGCCCGGAGTGCCACGGCACCGGTGGGGTCACCAAGACCCGCACGATCAACGTGCGGATCCCCGCCGGCGTCGCCGACGGCCAGCGCATCCGCCTGGCCGGCCGCGGCGAGCCGGGCGCGCGCGGCGGCGCGGCCGGCGACCTGTTCGTGCTGATCAAGGTCCGGGCCGACCCGGTCTTCGGCCGGTCCGGCGACGACCTGACGCTGACGGTGCCGGTGACGTTCGCGGAGGCGGCCCTCGGGGCCGACCTGCGGGTGCCGACGCTCGACGCGGCCGTGACGCTGCGGGTGCCCCCGGGCACGCCGAGCGGGCGGACGCTGCGGGTGCGCGGCAAGGGCGTCGTCCGGCGCGACGGCAACGTGGGTGACCTGCTGGTCACCATCGACGTCCACGTGCCGGCCGAGCTCTCCGAGGAGGCCCGGCGGGCACTGACCGACTTCGCGGCCGCGGCGCCGCCGGCGCCACGCGAGCGGCTCGACGCGATCGCACGGGAGCGCAGTAGCTATGAGCAGCGGTGACAACGGCGAGGAGCACGAGGTCTTCCTCAGCTTCGAGGCGGTTTCCGACGCCAAGGTGCTGATCATCTCCATCGCGGCCCGGCTGGCCGGCATGCACCCGCAGACCCTGCGGCAGTACGACCGCATGGGCCTGGTGCAGCCCGGCCGCACCTCGGGCGGCGGCCGGCGCTACAGCGAGCGCGACGTCGCGCTCCTGCGGGAGGTGCAGCGGCTCAGCCAGGAGGACGGCGTCAACCTCGCCGGCATCAAGCGGATCATCGACCTGGAGGGCATCGTCGGCGACCTGCGCCAGCGGGTGGCCGAGCTCGAGGACGAGCTGATCCGCACGCGGGCCAGGCTGGCCCAGGTCGAGGCGGCCGGCTTTCCGCGCCGAGACCTGGTTCCGCAGCATCAGCGCCAGACGGCGCTGGTCGTCTGGCGACCGGGTCGCAAGGACGTTTGAGCGCCGCCGGCGCGGGGCACCCTGACGGCAGGGAATGGTGCGGTTGTTCCGGAGGCTGACCGGGATGCTCGCGCAGGGGTGTGGTCAAGCTCGGAAGGGCGTCCGTCAGGGGCGCCCTTCCGGCTGTCGCGGGCGAAGCTCAGGCCAGCCGGCGGGGCTGGCGGACCAGGCCGCCCTCGCACCAGTCGTGGTATTCGAACAGCTCCGGCCGCGCGAGCAGCATCCGGGCGTTGTGCGCCCAGGTGGTGAGCAGTTCGTCGCCGTGCTCCTCGGCCTGCTCGACGAACTTCCGCAGCCGCCGCTTCGGGTGGGCCCGGAAGTGCGTGCGGATGCCGTCGGCGGCGTAGATGTACAGGCAGTGCAGCGCGAACCGGCGCGCCGGGCAGGCCGGGTCCATCGCCAGGTCGAACAGGGTGCCGATGAGCCGGTCGCCCGCGACCAGCAGGTCCCAGTCGGGCGGCATCGTCTGCAGCACGGCCGCGTCGGGGTGATAGGCCCACGCGCGCAGCTCGGCAGGAGTAGGGTCTACCGGGTTCGCGAAGCCTCGGAATCCCGCTTGTGTCACGCTCACCGTCTGCTCCCGTGGCCAGCGGGCTGAGTTATCGCCAGAGGTCCTGGGTCCGGCGACACGGTAGCCCGCCATCTGGCGACAGCGGAAGAGCCGAAGGGATTGGTTACCCTCCGGATACTCCGAAAATTCCGTAAATTTCGCGTTTCCCGTAGCGCAAAACGCGGGATGTCAATGGCCCGGCAGGGGTCTACAGTGTCGTCGTGAGCAGCGAGCGCCCGGACATGCGCATCTCCGACGCCGAGCGCGAGCGGGTGGTCGCCCAGCTCAACACGGCCGTCGCGGAAGGCCGGCTCACGCTGTCAGAGTTCGAGGAGCGGGTCGACGGCGTCCTGCGCTCGCGCACCTTCGGCGAGATCGAGCCGTTCGTCGGCGATCTGCCGGTCCGCACCCCGGCATCGGCGCCCGACCTGTTGCCGATCCGCAACCGCTCGTCGAGCCTCAAGCGCCAGGGCCGCTGGACGGTGCCGCGGCGGATCTCGATCAGCACCCGCGCCGGCGCCGTGAAGCTCGACTTCACCGAGGCCGTGTTCCTGCAGCGCGAGGTGCAGATCGACATCGAGGCGCGGTCGAGCGCGGTCGACCTGGTGCTGCCGGCCGGGGCCACCGCCGACGTCGACCAGATCGACAACCATGCCAGCACGGTCAAGACCAAGGTGCCCGCGGTCTACGACGCCGGTGGCGAGGGCGTGGTCTTCCGGATCAACGGCGAGCTGCGCAGCAGCAGCGTCCGCGTCCGTTATCAGCGACGTTTCTGGTGGTGGCGTTGGTAGCAGTCCGGCGCCGAGCCGTGGTCGTCGCGCTGGCCACCGTCCTCACCGCGACGCTCACCGCTGGCGGGTGCCGGCCGCAGGAGACCCCGCAGGCCGAGGAGCCCGCCCCAGACGTCTCGTATGAGGAGCTGCCGCCCGCCCCGACCGGCTCCGAAGACCCGCACAACCGGCAGAACGTCGTGCCCGTGCCCAAGGGCACCTCGCCGCGGGCCGTCGAGTTCGCCGACCCCGACACCGGCTACGCCCTCTTCAGCGCCTGCGTGGCCGGCCAGTCCTGCGAGGTCGGGCTGGTGCTCACGCTCGACGGTGGCAGCAGCTGGGTGTCCCGCAAGCTGCCCTTCGACGACGCCACCGAGGTCGACATGCGCCTCGGCCGGGGCAACGTGCTCATCCTCAAGGCGGCGCCGACCGGCTGGTTCATCTCCCGCGACACCGGCCGCACGTTCGAGAAGCGGCCGATGGAGCCGGCGCCGGTCGAGCTCAACCTGACCGAGCCGCGCTACCAGGCCAGCTGCCCCGAGGTCGGGGCGAGCGAGTGCCCGGCCCGGCAGCTCACCCAGGTCGCCGACGACGGCACCCGCGCCGCGATCACCGCCAAGCCCCCGGGCAGCCACGCCTTCACCAGCATCGCGGTGACCGACGACAACCGCATGTGGGTGTCCTCGAAGGTCGTCGACGACACCGGCCCGACCGTCACGGTGTGGTATAGCTCCGACGGTGGCAAGCACTGGGTCGCCGACGGCAGCGTCCACCCACTGGACCCGACCGCCGACCCCAAGCTCGTCGTCGACCCCTCCGGCACCGCCGTCTGGCTGGTCGGCGGCCGGTTCGCGGCGCGCCGCAACGGGGCCGGCTCGTGGACCGAGGCGACCGCGATGCGCGAATTGTCCGAGGTGTACAGCGCGGAGGTGCTCCCGCGCGGCCGGGTGCTCGTCGCCACCGGCCAGGGCGTGTGGCTGGTCGACCTCGAGCAGAAGGTGCGCGACCCGGGCGCCCGCACGATCTTCCGGCTGCGCCGGCTCGGTCAGACGACCGTCCTGGGCTACCCGGCTCAGCAGTCCGGCGAGGTTTGGCTGTGCGCTGTCCAGGAGAAGGACGGGAAATGTGACTGGTCGCGCGTCGCGGTCAGTGCCCGCTGAGACTTGAGTGGAATAGACTCAACCTCGGAGGTGTCGTACCCAAGGAACGGGTAGCACTGAGACCGAGGAGCCACGGACCCAACATGAACGCCGAACGCCTGACCACCAAGAGTCGCGAGGTCATCAAGGCCGCCGTGGACGCGGCGAGCCAGCGCGGACACGCGACCGTCGAGCCCTGGCACCTGCTGCTCGCGTTGCTGGACACGGGCGGCTCGACCGCGGCCGGCCTGCTCCGCGCGGTCGGGGCCAACCCCGCCGACGTGCGGCGGGCGGCCGTGCACGCCGTCGACCGCCTGCCGAGCGCGCGGGGCGCCAGCGTCGTCGAGCCGAACGTGTCGCGCGAGTTCGCCAACGCCATCGCCGCGGCCGAGCAGATCGCCCGTCCCCTCGGCGACGAGTACACGTCGACCGAGCACCTGCTGGCCGGCCTGGCCCGCGTCGGCGGCGCCGTCGCCGCCCGGCTCAAGGAGGCCGGCGCCACCGAGCAGACCCTCGTCGCCGCGTTCCCGCAGGTCCGCGGGGGCGACCGGCGCATCACCACCGCCGATCCGGAGCAGACCTACCAGGCGCTGGAGAAGTACGGCGTCGACCTGACCCAGTCCGCCCGCGACGGCAAGATCGACCCGGTCATCGGCCGAGACTCGGAGATCCGCCGGGTCATCCAGGTGCTGTCCCGCCGGACCAAGAACAACCCCGTCCTCATCGGCGAGCCGGGCGTCGGCAAGACCGCGATCGTCGAGGGCCTCGCCCAGCGGATCGTGGCCGGCGACGTGCCGGAGTCCCTGCGCGACAAGCGCCTGGTCAGCCTCGACCTGGGCGCGATGGTGGCCGGCGCGCAGTATCGCGGGCAGTTCGAGGAGCGCCTGAAGTCCGTCCTGGAGGAGATCAAGGGCTCCAACGGCCAGGTCATCACGTTCCTCGACGAGCTGCACACCGTCGTCGGCGCCGGCAAGGGCGAGGGCTCGATGGACGCCGGCAACATGCTCAAGCCGATGCTCGCCCGCGGCGAGCTGCGGATGGTCGGCGCGACCACCCTGGACGAGTATCGGGAGCACATCGAGAAGGACCCCGCCCTGGAGCGGCGGTTCCAGCCCGTGGTCGTCGGCGAGCCGTCGACCGAGGACACCATCGGCATCCTGCGCGGGCTCAAGGAGCGCTACGAGGTGCACCACGGCGTGCGGATCACCGACGCCGCGCTGGTCGCCGCCGCGTCGCTCTCCGATCGGTACATCACCGACCGCTTCCTGCCGGACAAGGCCATCGACCTCGTCGACGAGGCCGCGTCGCGGCTGCGCATGGAGATCGACTCGCGGCCGGTCGAGGTCGACGAGGTGGAGCGCAACGTCCGGCGCCTGGAGATCGAGGAGATGGCCCTCGCGAAGGAGCCCGACCCCGCCTCCGCCGAGCGCCTGCAGCGGCTGCGGGCCGAGCTGGCCGACCGGCGCGAGCAGCTCACCGCGCTCACCGACCGCTGGCAGAACGAGAAGGCCCACATCCAGAAGATCTCCAACACCAAGGAGCAGCTGGAGCAGCTGCGCGGCGAGGCCGAGCGCGCCGAGCGCGACCTCGACCTGGCCAAGGCGTCGGAGCTGCGGTATGGCGTGATTCCGCAGCTCGAGCACGAGCTGGCGCAGGCCGAGCGGGAGCTCGAGGGGCTCCAGGCCGCGGGCGCCATGCTGAAGGAGGAGGTCTCCGCCGACGACATCGCGGCCGTGGTCGCGTCCTGGACGGGCATCCCGGCCGGCCGGCTCATGGAGGGCGAGACCGCGAAGCTGCTGCGCATGGAGGACTCGCTGCGCAGCCGCGTGATCGGTCAGGACCGGGCGATCCAGGCGGTGTCCGACGCGGTGCGCCGGGCGCGGGCCGGCATCTCCGACCCCGACCGGCCCACGGGCAGCTTCCTGTTCCTGGGCCCGACCGGTGTCGGCAAGACCGAGCTGGCCAAGGCGCTCGCCGAGTTCCTCTTCGACGACGAGCGGGCCATGGTTCGCATCGACATGAGTGAGTATAGCGAGAAGCACACGGTCGCCCGGCTGGTCGGCGCGCCGCCCGGCTACGTCGGCTACGAGGAGGGCGGGCAGCTCACCGAGGCGGTCCGCCGGCGCCCCTACACCGTCGTCCTGCTCGACGAGGTCGAGAAGGCCCACCCGGACGTGTTCGACGTGCTGCTCGCGGTGCTCGACGACGGCCGGCTCACCGACGGCCAGGGCCGCACGGTCGACTTCCGCAACGCGATCCTGATCCTGACGTCCAACCTCGGCTCCGAGGTGCTGGCCGACGACCCGACGCTCAACGCCGAGCAGCGCCGCGACGCCGTGATCGCCGCGGTCCGGCAGCACTTCAAGCCGGAGTTCGTGAACCGCCTCGACGACATGGTGGTCTTCGACGCGCTGTCCCAGGAGGACCTGCGTAAGATTGTAGAGATCCAGCTCAATGCGTTGGGCCGGCGGCTGGCCGACCGGAGGCTCGCGCTCGACGTCACGGACGCCGCGCGTGACTGGTTGGCGAGTCTTGGGTACGACTCGGTGTACGGCGCTCGCCCGCTGCGCCGCCTGGTCCAGACGTCGATCGGCGACCAGCTCGCCAAGGCGCTGCTGGGCGGGGCGATCCGCGACGGTGACCGGGTGGTCGTGGACCTGGCCGACGACAAGAAGGCGCTCTCCGTGACCGCCGGCTAGATGGAGGTGTACTGGCGATGCTGTGGAACAAGCTGCTAGGGGAACGCGGCGCGTTCCATGACGAACTGCGCCTCATCGAGGACGCCGACACGCTGGCGTTCGGTGGGGTCGGCATCGCCGGCGCACTCCTGCCGGCCACGAAGGCCTATTTCGCGATCGAGGAGGGGCTCCGGGGGCACGCCGCCGAGCTGCGGCCGAAGCTGGAGGCCCTCCTCGACAAGGCCACCCCGGCCGGCCGCGTCTACGCGGCCGAGCTGTTGACTCACGTCGACGCGGAGGCCGGCCGGGCCGCCTGGCGCCGGCTGGCCGGCCAGCACGGGGACGTCAAGACGTTCAGCGGATGCATCATGAGCAGCACGACCGTCGGACGATATGCCGAGGAGCGGCTGCGGGATTAGCCGGGCGTCGATACGGTGATCCTCTAAGAGTCACGGGAGGAGAACCGATGTCTTTCGACGCGCCCTCGCCGGCGCCACGTGTACGACCGTCCACCGTCAGTCTCGCCGTCAACCTGCTCTTCGCCGCGGCAGCGCTGGAACTGATCAACATCATCCTCAGCGCCGTCTACGCCGGCAAGATCGCCGACGCGTCGAGGAAGGCGCTGGAGGGGACCAGCCAGGCCAACAGCAACCCGACCCTGTCGACCGTGATCGGCGTGGTCGTGGGGCTGATCATCCTCGTGCTGCTCGTGGTCCTGGCCATCTACGTGGGCAAGGGCAAGCAGATCGCCCGGATTCTCACCTGGGTGCTGGGCGGTCTGGCGCTGTGCTGCACGATCGGCACGTTCGGCCTTTCGGCCCTCGGTGAGGCGGGCTGGAACGAGGCCCGCAAGAACGACCCCGACCTGCCGACGTGGCAGGAGTACAACAAGGCGCTCTACGCGGACGTCCCGGGCTGGTACCAGCCGGTCACGACGATCGTCAGCATCCTGATGGTGGTCGCGATCCTCGTGGCGATCATCCTGCTCGCGCTGCCCGCCTCGCACCCGTACTTCCGGGCGCCGCAGCAGGAGTGGGAGCCACCGGTTCCCGGCACCCCGGGCGGCGACGACCTGCCCCCGCCCCCGCCCCCGCCGGCCGGCCCGGCACCCTGACGATCAGCGGGGTGGGCGGCCGCGAGCGGCCCACCCCGCACGCCGGCGCGCGGCAGCGGCTAGATTGCCGCGGTGACCGAACGGCGCATCGCACTCATCACCGGGGCCACCGCCGGCATCGGGGCCGCGTTCGCCCGCGAGCTCGCCGCCGAGGGCTATGACCTGGTCCTCGTGGCCCGCGACGAGGCCCGGCTGGGTGCCATGGCCGCCGAGCTGTCCTCCGTCGACGTGGCCGTGCTCCCCGCCGACCTGGCCACCCCGGAGGGCTGCGACACGGTCGCCGCGCGGCTCACCGATCCGGCCCGGCCGGTCGACCTGCTGGTCAACAACGCCGGGATGAGCCTCAACCGCTCCTTCCTGCGCTCGACGGTCGAGCTGGAGGAGGCCCTCCTGCGGCTCAACGTCAACGCGGTCATGCGGCTGACGCTCGCCGCGCTGCCGGTGATGACCGAGCGGGGCCGCGGCGACATCGTGAACGTGTCGTCGGTGTCCGGCTTCGCGGCGCTGATGCCCGGCTCCACCTATCCGGCGAGCAAGGCCTGGGTCACCAACTTCAGCGTGTCGCAGGGCCAACTGGTCCGCGGGTACGGGGTGCGGGTGATGGCGCTGTGCCCGGGGTACACCCGCACCGAGTTCCACGACCGGGCCGGCATCGACGTGTCGAAGACGCCGTCCTGGATGTGGCTCGACGCCGGGGCGGTGGTCCGGGCCGGGCTGAAGGACCTGCGCAAGGGCAAGCTGGTGAGCGTGCCGGACTGGAAGTACAAGCTGGCGACGTTCGGCATGCGGCACGCGCCGCAGGGTCTGGTGCACCGGGTCTCGCGGCGCACCCGCAGCCGCATCGGCCGAGAGACGCACTGACCGAGCCGTCGGGGCATTGACGCATCCACCGGCCGGCGGGGAGCCTCCCCCGGTTCGGTGCGCACCCTCCTCCACCTGGGCAGGTACGTGTGGTACAGCAAGCATAGAGTTTCCTGTGTATCGAGCATGATTGTGGTCACGTCCATCTCGATGTAGAGCCAGGTGTCGATGCGCTCCCTGGCGCCGGTTGCAGGGCATCGACGGGTCGGACATTTTCGCAGGTCAACGCCGTTTCGTCGGGCGCCGGGCCGATCGGGGCAGGGTGAGATCCCGGCGCCGGGACGCGCATCGGCGCTTCCGTATCCCCTGTCACCGTCACCCCTCACGTCACTCGTGGTGATCGCTGCGATCACCTTCGTATTCCTCCTCATCCACTTGACGGACCTAAATTCGTGCGAGAGTGCGGGTCATCGATTCGCCGAGCGGATTTAGCGCGTACGCTTCGGACATGACCGACCGTGACGACCTGCTGAAACTCGTGCGCGACCTCGCCGTGGTCAAAGGGCGGGTGACGCTGTCGTCCGGACAAGTTGCCGACTGGTACGTGGACCTTCGTCGCTTGACGCTGCACCATGCTGGTGCACCGCTCGTGGGCCGAGTCATGCTTGATCTGGTTGACGATTGGGAGTTCGACGCCGTGGGAGGGCTGACCCTTGGCGCCGATCCGGTGGCCCTCGCGATGCTTCATGCGGCGGCCGCCCGCGGTGGACGGGCGCTCGATGCGTTCGTCGTTCGAAAGAGTGACAAGGCTCATGGTCTGCAACGCCGGGTCGAAGGGCCCGACGTCGCCGGCCGACGCGTCCTGGCGGTGGAAGACACCTCCACGACAGGGGGAAGCGTGCTCACCGCCGTTGCGGCGCTCCGGGAGGCCGGCGCCGAAGTGGTCGGTGTGGCCGTTATCGTCGATCGTGGCGCGGAAAAGGCGGTTCGCGCCGCGGGGCTGAGCTATCGCTCAGCATTTTCGTTGGTCGACCTCGGCCAACAGGGCTGAAAAATTGTCGATTCGGACCTGCGGATATGCAGGCGGGTCGATGGTGTTGGTGGAAGGATGGAAAACGTGGGAACTGCGCTGGCTGAGATGACCCTGCCCCAGATCTCGCCGCTTGCCGGCGAGCCGATTGACCGTGCCGACGCCGAGCGTCTTGCCGGCGTCCTGAAGGCGCTTGCCGATCCTGCCCGACTCCGGCTCCTGAGCCTGATCCAGTCGGCGCCCGACGGCGAGGCGTGTGTTTGTGACCTGACGGCCCCGCTCGGCCTCTCGCAGCCGACCGTGAGCCACCACCTGCGGATCCTGACCGAGGCCGGGCTGCTGGAGCGCGAGAAGCGGGGTGTGTGGGCGTTCTACCGCCTCGTGCCCTCCGCCATCGGCACCATCGCCGACCTTCTGACGCCGCCGCGCAAGCGGGCGACCAAGAAGGCCCCTCGGTAAGGCTTTGCACTACCGAACCGGCGACCTGCGCGACCAACTGGCCCACCTCGGGCACGCGGTCGTGCAAGCCGGGCTTGTCGTGGGCTCGGGAGGAAATCTTTCCGCTCGGGCACCATATGCCGACGAATGCTGGGTAACCGCGGCCGGGACGTGGCTCGACCGGCTCGACCGCGGTTCATTCGTTCGGGTCCGAATTACGGATGGCGCGGCCCTTGACAACGGGGCCGCGCCATCGTCGGAGCTCGGGCTCCACCTCGCCACGTATCGGGCCCGTCCCGACGTCAACGCGATCGTGCACCTCCATCCGCAGTCCGTGCTGCTGCTCGACGCCGTCGGCGCGCCGATCGTGCTCGCCACCACGGACCACGCGTTCTACCTGCGCCGCGTCGCCACCACGCCGTTCGTCCCGCCCGGCCGCCCCGAGGTGGGCGCCCTGGCCGCCGCGGCGTGCGCCGACGGCACCAACTGCGTCGTGCTCTCCCGCCACGGCTGCTCGGTGATCGCCGACTCGGTCGAACTCGCGCACAAGCGCGCCTTCTACCTCGAAGAGGCCGCGCAGCTGACGTACCGCGCCCTTCTCCTCGGCCGTCCGCTCGACCCCCTGCCGACCGACTGGCTGCACGCGGACAACGTCACTGCCTAGGTGGAGTCCGGTCGTCCTACACTCGTCCTCTTGCTGAAGAAGCGCAGGTCAGGGGAGTAGGACGTGAACGCACGACGGGCAGTCATCGCCGTCGTCGCCGCGGTGGCGATCGTCGCCGGTGGTGCGGTGGCGGTACGGGCGGCGCTCGGCAGGTTCGGCGGCTGCGACGGCAGCGTCACGCTCTCCGTGGCCGCGGCGCCCGAGATCGCCCCCGCGGTGCGCACGGCCGCGTCCCGGTTCGCGGCCACCGAGCCCGAGGTCAGCGGCGAGTGCGTGCGCGTCGAGGTCAGGGCGGTCGAACCGGCCGACGTCGCCAACCAGCTCGCCGTCCGGGCCGGCGGCACGATCAACGTCGCGGCCGCCGCGGCGCCGTCGCCGGCCGGCGCCGACGTGCCGACCGTCTGGATCCCCGACGCCTCGACCTGGATCACCCGCATGCAGGCCGTCAACCGCGAGGCGTTCGAGGCCGACGCGACCTCCGTGGCGACCAGCCCGGTCGTCGTCGCGGCCACCGAACCGGTCGCCAAGGCGCTGGGCAGCCCGACCGTCGGCGCCCCGCAGGTCGCCGCCCTGCTGGCCCGGGTCGAAGCCAAGGAGCTGCAGGTCGCCGCGGTCGACCCGCGCCGCAGCACGGCCGGGCTGGCCGGGGCCGGCCTGCTCTACGACGCGATCGTCACCGACCCCGGGCACCTGGTCGACATGGTCCGCGCGTACCGCTCGATCGCCGTCGCCCCCGACGCCGCGACCCTGCTCAAGGCGCCGGCCCAGCAGGTCACGCTGACCAGCGAGCAGGCCGTCCTGACCGGTGGCGACCGCACGGCGCTGCCGCTGGAGCCCGCGGCGACGCTCGACTACCCGTTCGCGGTCGTCGCCGGCAAGCCGCGCGCCGAGGCGGCCGCCGCCGAGCTGTTCCGCACCGCGCTGCGCGCCGATCGCGAGCCCTTCGCGAAGCTCGGCTTCCGCGGTCCGGACGGCAGCACGTCGGCGGGCTTCCCGGCCGGTCGCGGCGCCGGCACCGCACCCGTCACGGTCAGGCCGCCGGTGGACCCGCAGAAGATCGCCGACGTGCTCGGCTACTGGAATGCCACCACGGCGCCGTCGCGGGTGCTCACGCTCGTGGACGTCACCTCGTCCATGAACCGCCCGATGGCGAGCCGCGCCGGCTCCCCGTCGCGCCTGGAGGTGCTGCGCAAGACCGCGACGGAGGGCCTGGGCCTCTTCACCGACGACAGCGAGCTGGGCCTGTGGGCCTACGGCGCGGAGTACCAGCAGGTCGTCCCGCTGTCCCAGCTGAACCAGGGCCAGCGGGCCCGGCTCACGACGGCGGTGTCCGCGGCGAAGGCGACCGGCTCGGACGTGTGCGGGCTCTACGAGACGGTCCTCGCCGCGTACCGGTCGCTCAAGGAGGGCTACAAGGAGGGCCGCTCGAACACGGTCGTCGTGTTCACCGACGGCTCGAACACCAAGCCGGGGATGAGCCTGGAGACGCTGAAGCTGGAGCTGGAGCGGGCGACGGACCCGACCCGGCCGATCCGCGTCGTGCTGCTCGGCATCGGGCCGGACGTCCACAAGCAGGAGCTGGACGAGATCGCCGCCACCACTGGCGGCCGGGCGTTCGTGGTCACCAACCCGGACGAGATCGGCGACATCTTCCTCCAGGCGCTGATCCGTTCGTCCTGATCCACGTCATCATCCACGTCATCGGGATACGAAAAAGGAGCCCCCGCGAGCGAGGGCTCCTTCGACGTGCGCGCGATCAGTCGTGGACGCGGTGGGAACCGGGCCGCCCGTGCGGGTCGTGGCTGCCGTAGGTGCCCGGCGTGCCGTAGGGGTCGTGCGCACCGTACGTGCCGTTGGTGCCGTACGTGTCGGCCGGGCCGGTAGCGCCGTGGTGGCTGCCGGGGACGCTCGCGGTGCCCCGGGCCGGGCCCACCTGCGGGCCGGCCTGGGCGGCGTCGGCCTGGGCGGCGCCGGCGCCGGCGGCCGCGGAAGCGGAGTGGCCGCCGCCGCGGCGCTTCTCACGCCAGCCCTTGATGATCTCGATGAAGATCGGCAGGGCCGAGATCAGGACGATCAGCAGCACGGCCGGCAGCAGGTACGTGTCGATCTTCTCCGGCGGGATCAGGTCGCGGATCTGCTTGGCCAGCGCCCAGCCCGCGAAGATGATGCCGTCGGTCCACAGGATGCCGCCGATCACGTTCCAGATGAAGAACTGCTTGGCGGGCATGCCGACCACGCCGGCGACCGGGTTGAGGAAGGTGCGCACGATCGGGATGAACCGGGCGAGCACCACGGCCTTGGCCGGGCCGAACTTGGCGAAGTAGTGCTCGGCCTTCTCGACGTACTCCTTCTTGAAGATCCGCGAGTTCGGACGGTCGAACATCTTCCGCCCATAGCGCGCGCCGAGGTAGTGGCCCAGCTGCGCGCCGGCGATCGCGCAGATCGGCGCACCGATGAGCAGCTGGGTCAGGCTCAGCCTGGTGCCGAGCAGGTCCGTGGCGGCCGGCGACGAGGCGACGCCGGCCAGGAACAGCAGCGAGTCTCCGGGGAGGAAGAAGCCCACGAGCAGGCCCGTCTCCGCGAACATGATGATCCAGACGCCGATGACGCCGAATGTCGTCAGCAGGCCTTTTGCGTCGAGCGGGTTGAGGGAGAGCAGGTCGCCGAAGGCGCGGGTCTTTTCTTCCACGGCGAACCAGCGTACGTGAGCCAGACTACAAACGTGGATCCACCGGCTCGCTTTCACACGCGAGCACCGCGAAGACGTGCTGGTGCACCCGCCACGGCGCCGCGCCCTCGGCCAGCAGGTCGAGCGCGGCGAGGCCCAGCCCGTGCTCCCGCAGGGCGAGGCTGCGCTTGCGCCCGAGGTTGCGGGCGCGCAGCTCGTCCAGCCGCTCGGTGTACGACGGGCCGTAGATGATCCGCAGGTACTCCCGGCCGCGGCACTTGATCGCCGGCTGCACCCGCGGGCCGGCGTCCGCCGCCGGCTTCACGACCATGCCCTCCCCACCGGACGCGGTCAGGTCGAGCCACCACTCGGTCGCCGCCCTCACCCCGTCGGCGGAGGACGGGTCGACGACCAGGCGGCGGGTCGCGGTGAACAGCTCCGGGTCGGCCGCGACCAGCCGGTCGGCCAGGGCCAGGTGCCAGTCGTGCTCGCGGCGGGAGTGGTTCGCGCCCTCGGAGGCCAGCACATGGAACGGCGCCAGCCGCACCCCGAGCAGGCCGTCGGTGGGCCAGCAGTACCGCCGGTAGACGTCGGCGTAGGCGGTGATGTCCGCCGCCCGCGCCGCAAACCGCGACAAAAGCCCCTGCACGGCCACCCCGCGCCCGGCGGCCAGCTCCAACGCGGCCCGAGCGGCGGGCAGCGCGGCGCCGGCCGCGGCGGCGACGCTCGCGTACTGCTCGCGGATCAGCGGCGTCGCCTTCGCGGACCACGGCAGTACCTCGGCGTCCAACACCAGCCAGTCGGACCGCAGCTCGTCGAACAGCCCCTCCGCCGCGACCCGGACCCGATCGAGCAACGCGGCATCGTCGGGGAAGAAGGGACGCCCGGTGCGGGTGTAGATCGCACCTGGGCCGTCGATGCCGAATCGCCTGGATGCGGCCTCGGGGGAGCGGCACACCACGAGCACGGCCCGCGAGCCCATGTGCTTCTCCTGGCAGACGACCAGCGGCACGCCGGCGCGGGCGTAGTCGCCGAGCGCCTCGACGGGGTGCTCGAGGTACCCCTCCTGACGCGAGGTCGACGACGGCGCCATCGTCGGCGGCAGCCACACCAGCCAGCGCGGGTCGACCGCGAACCGGCTCATGACCTCCAGCGCGGCCGCGGCGTTCTCGGCGGCGACCGTGACCCGGCCGGTCGGGGTGACCAGGCTGCGCCGTCCGGTGACGTCGGCCAGGTTGAGCCCGGCGTCCTCGACGGGTGCCGGGGCGACCGGGCGGGCGGGCTCGTAGTACACCCGGCGCGCCTTGACCGACACGAGCTCCCGCGAGGGGTAGCGCAGCGCGGTGAGCGAGCCGCCGAACACGCAGCCCGTGTCGACGCAGATGGTGTTGTTGACCCACTCGGGCGCGGGCACCGGGATGTGGCCGTGGACGACCATGGCCTTGCCGCGGTACTCGGTCGCCCACGGGAGGCGGACGGGCAGGCCGTACTCGTCGGTCTCGCCCGTGACGTCGCCGTAGAGGGCGAACGCGCGCACCCGGCCCGAGGCGCGGCCGTGGTAGGCCTCCTTGAGGCCGGCGTGCGCCACCACCAGGCGGCCGCCGTCGAGCACGTAGTGGCTGATCAGCGAGTCGAGGAACGGCACCGGGTCGACGTCGGAGACGGCCAGCTGGTCGAGCGTCTCCTGCAGGCCGTGCGCGACCCGCACGTTGCTGCCGCGCAGCTTGCGCAGCAGCTTCGCCTCGTGGTTGCCGGCGACGCACAGCGCGTGCCCGGCGGCGACCATGCCCATCACGAGGCGCAGCACGCCCGGCGAGTCGGGGCCGCGGTCGACCAGGTCGCCGACGAACACGGCGGTGCGGCCGTCGGGGTGCACGGCGTCGTCGGAACTCACCGTGTACCCCAGCCGGCGCAACAGCTCCACCAGCTCGTCCAGGCAGCCGTGGACGTCGCCGATGATGTCGAACGGGCCCGTCAGCTCGCGCTTGTCGTTGTAGAGCTTCTCGTAGCCGAGTTCAAAGGCATCGATCGCCGCCGTGCCCCGCAGCACGTGGACCTGCCGGAACCCCTCCTTCGCCAGCTGCTTGAGCGACCGGCGCAGGTCGCGTGCCTGCCGGGCGAGCACCGGCCGGCCGAAGTCGCGGTCGGGCCGGGCCTGGGTGCGCGCCCAGCACTCCTCCTCGGGCACGTCGAGCACGATGGCCACCGGCAGCACGTCGTGCTCGCGGGCGACCTGGACGATCGCCTGCCGGGCGTGCGCCTGCACGTTGGTGGCGTCGACGACGGTGAGCCGGCCGGCGCGCAGCCGCTTGCCGGCGACGAAGTGCAGCGCCTCGAAGGCGTCGGACGACGCGGACTGGTCGTTCTCGTCGTCGGCGACCATCGCGCGGAACGCGTCGGAGGACAGCACCTGCGTGGGCGTGAAGTGCCGGCGGGCGAAGGTCGACTTGCCGGATCCGGAGATGCCGACGAGCGCCACCAGGCACAGCTCAGGAAGCCGCATTGAACACCGCCAGCTGGGTCGGTTCGCCGACTTCGTCGTCGTGGTCGCCGATGCCGCGGATCGCCACGGTGTAGCCGAACCGTTCCGAAACAGCCGCGCACCAGGCCCTGAACTCCGCGCGGCTCCACTCGAAGCGGTGGTCGCCGTGCCGGAAGCGGCCGTGGGGCAGGCCCGGGTAGCGGACGTTGTACTCGGCGTTGGGCGTGGTGACGACGACCGTCGCCGGCGCCGCGTGCCCGAAGACGCTCGCCGCCAGCGCGTCCAGCCGCGGCGGGTCGACGTGCTCGACGACCTCCATGAGGACGGCGGCGTCGTAGCCCTTGAGGCGGTCGTCGCGGTACGTGAGCGACGTCTGGAGCAGCCGGATCCGGGCCTTCTGCCGCTCCGGGAGCCGGTCCAGCCGCAGGCGGCGGGCGGCCGCCTCCAGGGACACGGCGGAGACGTCGGCGCCGACGATCTCGGTGTACCGCCGGTCGCGCACCAGCTCGCCGAGCAGCGCACCGGGCCCGCAGCCCAGGTCGAGCACCCGGGCGGCGCCCGACTCCTCCAGGGCCTGGCGCACCGCGGCCCGCCGCTGGACCGCGAGCGACTCCGGCCTGCTCGTCGACGGTTCCGGAACGACGCCCAGCCGCTCCAACGCCTCGTTGGTCAGCGCCCTGCGATGCGCGAGGTAGCGCCGCGCGATCAGGGTTTTCGCCGGATGCGCGGCGAGCCATCCCGTGCCTGCCCGCAGCAGCTTCGCCACCTCGTCGGACGACACCCAGTAGTGCTTCTCGTCGTCGAGCACGGGCAGCAGCACGTACAGCTGGTTGAGCGCGTCGGCCAGCCGCAGCGTGCCCGTGAGCCGCAGGTCGACGTACCGGCTGTCGCCCCAGTCGTCGGGGATGGGGGTGGCCCGGACCGTCCAGCCGAGCGGCTCGAACAGGTCCGCGGCGCTGCCCTTGCAGCCCAGGGCCGGGACGTGCACCTCGAGCGGGATCGCGGCGGCCGCCAGCTCCGGCCGGTCGCGCGACTCGCCCCGCATGGCGGAGCGCCAGACCCGGTTGAGCGCGGCGGCCAGGTGGCTCGCCGAGACCACGTCGGGGCCGTCGACCAGCAGCGCCGCCGTGCACCGTTCCTCGGTGGCGCCGGGGTAGAAGACGTGCGCGGTCCCGCCGGTGACCGGGAACGACTGGAGGCGGTCCGGATGCTTCACGAGCAGGAAGCCGAGGTCGGTCGCCGGTCGATGGGTCGTGGTCAGGGTGAGCAGCACGGGCGCCATCTTCTCCTGGTTTTTTCCGGAGGTCCGCCGGTTTTTCCCGGCGTAAGGTCAAGGGATGGCGACGGTGCCGACCGTGCACTGGCACCGGCTGGCGGACGGCCGGGTGCAGTGCGACGTCTGCCCGCGCAACTGCCGCCTCCACGAGGGTCAGCGGGGCTTCTGCTTCGTCCGTGAGCGGGTCGGGGACGAGATCGTCCTCACCACCTACGGGCGATCGTCCGGCTTCTGCGTCGACCCGATCGAGAAGAAGCCGCTCAACCACTTCCTGCCGGGCACGCCGGTGCTCTCGTTCGGCACGGCGGGCTGCAACCTGGGCTGCCGGTTCTGCCAGAACTGGGACATCTCGAAGAGCCGCGAGATCGACACGCTGGCCGCCGCGGCCGGGCCGGAGGAGCTGGCGGTCGCCGCCGAGCGGCTCGGCTGCCGCTCGATCGCGTTCACCTACAACGACCCGGTGATCTTCATGGAGTACGCCATGGATGTCGCCGACGCGTGCCGGGCGCGCGGGATCAAGGCGGTCGCGGTCTCGGCCGGCTACATGAACCCGGCCCCGCGTGAGGAGTTCTACCGGCACATCGACGCCGCCAACATCGATCTCAAGGCGTTCAGCGAGCACTTCTACGAGAAGATCACGTTCGCGCGGCTCGATGCCGTGCTCGACACCCTGGAGTACCTGCGTGGCACGGAGGTCTGGTTCGAGGTGACGACCCTGCTGATTCCCGGTCGCAACGACAGCGACGACGAGCTGCGCCGCCAGTGCGACTGGTTCGCCGAGCACCTCGGACCCGACGTGCCGCTGCACTTCTCGGCGTTCCACCCCGACTTCAAGATGCGCGACGTGCCGCGCACCACGCCGGAGACGCTCACCCGGGCGCGGAAGATCGCGCTGGATGCCGGGCTGCGGTATGTCTACACCGGCAACGTCCACGATCCCGAGGGCCAGTCGACCCGCTGTCCCGGCTGCGACACCGCCGTCATCGTCCGGGACTGGTATGACCTGCGCTCCTACGACGTGACCGGCGACGGTCACTGCCTCCACTGTGGACACGCCCTCCCCGGCGTGTTCGACGGGCCGGCCGGCCGTTGGGGCCGGCGCCGGCTGCCGGTGAGCGTCCGATGAGGCGACCCGCGGTGGCCGGGAGCTTCTACCCCGGCTCACCCGCGGTCCTGCAGGCGACCGTCGACGACCTGCTCAACGGGGCACCGGAGGCGCCCAAGGACACCGCGGACGCGTACATCGTGCCCCACGCCGGCTACCGCTGGTCCGGCCGCACGGCGGCGCACGTCTATCGCCGCGTGGTGGAGCGCAAGCCGTCGCGCGTGGTCGTGCTCGGCCCGGCCCACAAGGTGCCGCTGCGCGGCGCCGCCGTGCCCACCGACCGGCAGTGGGCGACCCCGCTCGGCCCGATCACGATCGACTCCGGCGGCGCCCGCGACCTGATCGCGCGCGGCCTCGCGCTGGCCGACGACCGGCCGCACGCCCCGGAGCACTCGATCGAGGTGCAGGTGCCGTTCCTGCAGCAGATCCCCGACGTGCGGCTGCTGCCCGTCTGCATCGGACAGTCCTCGGTGGAGCACGTCGAGGCGATCGTGCACGCCGTCTGCCACACCGGCACGATCGTGCTGTGCAGCACCGATCTTTCGCACTATCTGAGCGAGGAGCAGGCCCGGGTGCGCGACGTGGCCACCGTGGCCGCGATCACCGCGCTGTCGGCGTCACGCATCGGCACCCATGACGCGTGCGGCCGGCACGCGCTGCGCGGCCTGCTGCGCTGGGGCAAGACGACCCGCCGCACCGCCGACATCCTCCATCTCGCGACCTCCGCCGACGAGGGCGGCCCGAAGGAGCGGGTCGTCGGTTACTTAGCGG
This sequence comes from Dactylosporangium sucinum, assembly GCF_014647515.1. Taxonomy (GTDB): domain Bacteria; phylum Actinomycetota; class Actinomycetes; order Mycobacteriales; family Micromonosporaceae; genus Dactylosporangium; species Dactylosporangium sucinum. The sequence continues at coordinate 117,973 of NZ_BMPI01000004.1, forward strand.
CGTCACTGACGGTTTAGCGAAGTCTTCCGTTGCACCCGGATTGTCCAAAAGAGGATGGCCGAACGGACGACCTCTGAAGTGGCCGTTCGGAACCGTCTGAGTGGGTGGAGGCGCCTGCGGACGGCGCCGGAAGTTGGAGAACGGGGCATGTCAGTCACGACGACGGCCGCGCCGACCTGGGCACCCATGACCAGCGAGCAACGCGAACAGTTCGACACGGACGGTTACCTCATTCTGCGGGGTGTCCTCAGCCCCGACGAGGTGGCGCACTACTCCTCCGCGCTCGACGCCGCGTACGCCCAGCACCCGCACGCGCCCGACGGCTCGCTGCACCTGCTCAGCGCGGTCACCAGCTGCCCGGAGCTGGCCGGCCTGATCGACCACCCGGAGACCTTCCCCCTGGTCTGGTCCATGCTCGGCTGGAACATCCACATCTACCACTCGCACCTCGACGTGCACCCGCCGCTGGCCGCGCCGAAGCCCGAGTGGTGGCACTGGCACCAGGACGGCGGCCGGCAGAACCGCGAGCTGGAGACGGACCCGCGCCCCCGCCTCTCGGTGAAGCTCGCCTACTGGCTGTCCGACGTCTCGCAGACCGGCCGGGGCAACCTGACCCTGATCCCCGGCAGCCACACGACGAACTGGCTGCCCGGGCCGCCGAAGCGCGACGTGCCGTGGCCGACCCCGGACGGCGCCCGCCAGGTCCAGGTCGACGCCGGCGACGTGGTCTTCTTCGACCGGCGGATCTGGCACGCCCGGTCCGACAACCGCTCGGACATCACGCGCAAGTGCGTCTTCCTCGGCTACACGTACCGCTGGATCGCCGTCCGCGACGAGGTGCGCGCCCTGCCCGGCAAGCCGTGGTGGAACCGGCTCAACCCGGTGCAGCAGCAGCTGCTCGGCGGCATCGGCGGCCTCGACGGCGACCACGCCTGGGGGCACTACCCGGAGACCACGCCGCTCTACAACGAGCTGCGCGAGCGGGGCCTGCTGGACCCGAACTATCCGCCGCTGATTCCGTAGACAGCGCAATGTTCGAGCGGCCTCGACCCGTCCTAGGGTCGAGGCCGTCGTTCATTGGGGGACCGGTTTGACGTTCGAGGAGTTCGTCGAGGCGCGCTTGCAGGCGCTGCTGCGGTATGCCGTGATGCTCACCGGCGATCCGCACACCGCCCAGGACCTCGTCCAGGAGACGATGATCCGCGCGCAGCTGAAGTGGCGCCGGGTGGCCACCTCCCAGACGCCCGAGCGATACGTGAAGCGCATGCTCACCAACGCGTATGTCGACCTGCACCGCGGTTCGTGGCTGAAGCGGGTCGTCCTGCGCGGGTTTCCGTCGACGCTCGACCGTGCGGTGGCCGACCACGTCGACGCCTCGGTCGAGCGCGACCAGATGTGGGCCTGGCTCGCCACGCTGCCCGCGCGGCAGCGGGCCGCGCTCGTGCTGCGCTACTACGAGGGGCTCAACGACACCGAGATCGCCGACGTGCTGCAGTGCGCGGTCGGGACCGTCCGGTCGTCGATCTCCCGCGCCCTCGCCACGCTTCGGATCCAGATCGTCCCGGCGGAGTGATGATGGAACAGCTGTTGCGCGAGACGTTCGCGCGTCACGAGGACCTGGCCCCGCCGGCGACGCCTGAGCTGCGGTCGGCGATCACGCTCGGCGCTCGCCGCCGCCGGCGCTGGCGGCGCATCGGGGGAGCCTCGGGCGCATTTATCGGTGTTCTAGCGGTGATTTCCGCGCTCGCCCTTTACGCCAGGCCGCCCGCGCCGAGCGTCGACTCGCTCCTCGAAGCAGCCCCGCCCGAGACCGAGCGGCTCACCCTGCTCCTCCTCGGCACCGACCGCCGCCAGGGGCAGGACGCCCACGAGCCGGTCCGCACCGACGCGATCATCCTGCTTCACGTCGACCCGGCGTCGGGCAAGGCGTTCCAGATCTCGATCCCGCGCGATCTACAGGTCGCCACGCCGCGCGGCACCGACAAGATCAACGGCGCCTACTACCAGGGCGGCTACGACCTCACGGCCCAGGTCGTGAGCGCGCTGGCCGGCGTGCCGATCGACGGCGGCGCGGTCGTGGACTTCGCCGGGGTCCAACGGGTGATCAACCAGCTCGGCGGGGTCAACCTGTGCGTCGACCAGCGCACCGTCTCGGCTCACCTGGGCCGCACCAAGTCGGGTGAGATCGTCTCGCTGCTGGCGAAGCCGAGCGCGCAGCCCATCGTCTACGAGCCCGGCTGCCGGCACTTCCAGGGCTGGGAGGCGGTGGACTACGTGCGCCAGCGCAAGGGCGTCGACCGCGACCGCCACCTGCGCGACCTGCTGACCGCGCTGGCCCGCTCGGTGACCGAGCCGGTCGCGCTGTCGAAGCTGCTGCCGTTCATCTCCGACAGCGTCGACCTGCACCTCGGCGGGCGCTCGCTGACGACGCTGTCCCTGCAGTTCGCCCGCGTCGGGGCCGACAACCTGATCGGCATCCGGCTGCCGACCCGGCTCACGGAGGAGGGCACGGTCCTGCTGGCCCCCGACGCCGAGGGTCTGTTCGCGGCGCTGCGCAACAACAACCTCACGGAGTGGCTGGTGACTCACCCCGCGTACGCGTCCTGACGATTCTCAGCGGTACTCGTCGTCCAGGTCGACCTCGCGGTCTTGCTCGATGGCGTCATACTCGTTGGCGTCCCAGGGGCGCGCGTGCGGCGTCGCCGGCCGGTCCACGGGATTGGCCGGCTGCGCCTGCTCCGCCGCGTCCGCGGGGGATGCCTCGGGGTCGCGGACCTCGGGATCGAGCCGTTCGTCGAGCGTCACCAGTTCCTCGTCCGGCTGGGTCATCGCCGCTCCCTCTGTGGTCGTCGCTCCTCGTCGGCCGTTCTCAACCGTACGACTGAATCGTCCCTTTCGCTCCCGGGGTCGGCAAATCCCCTGGTCCTCACCCGGCTACGGGCATGCTGGAGTACTGGGAGATAATTCGGGGCAGGACAGCGCGGTCCGCGCGCGGAGCCGTGCCTGTCGGCTCCAATACCGCACGATCCAAAACAGCCAAGGAGCGCCGTCATGCCCATCGCCTCGCCCGATGTCTACGCCGAGATGCTCGACCGCGCCAAGGCCGGCGCGTTCGCCTACCCGGCGATCAACGTCTCGTCGTCGCAGACGCTCAACGCGGCCCTGCGCGGTTTCGCCGAGGCGGAGAGCGACGGCATCATCCAGGTGTCCACGGGCGGCGCCGAATACCTGTCCGGCCCGACCATCAAGGACATGATCACGGGCTCGGTCGCCTTCGCCGCCTACGCGCACGAGGTCGCGAAGAAGTACTCGGTGAACATCGCCCTCCACACCGACCACTGCCCGAAGGACAAGCTGGACAAGTTCGTCCGTCCGCTGCTGGCCATCTCGGCCGAGCGCGTCGCCAAGGGCGGCGAGCCGCTCTTCCAGTCGCACATGTGGGACGGCTCCGCGGTCCCGCTGGGCGAGAACCTCCAGATCGCGGAGGAGCTCCTGGCCGCGACCGCCGCCGCGAAGGTCGTCCTGGAGATCGAGGTCGGCGTCGTGGGCGGCGAGGAGGACGGCGTCGTCGGCGCCATCGACGAGAAGCTCTACACGACGGTCGAGGACGGCCTGGCCATGGTCGAGGCCCTGGGCCTCGGCGAGAAGGGCCGCTACATGGCCGCCCTGACCTTCGGCAACGTCCACGGCGTCTACAAGCCGGGCAACGTCAAGCTCCGCCCCGAGATCCTCAAGCAGATCCAGGACGCGGTGGCCGCCAAGTACGGCAAGGAGAAGCCCCTCTCGCTGGTCTTCCACGGCGGCTCGGGCTCCCTGCTCTCGGAGATCCGCGAGGCCCTCGACTACGGCGTCGTGAAGATGAACATCGACACCGACACCCAGTACGCCTTCACCCGCCCGGTCGCCGCCCACATGTTCACCAACTACGACGGCGTCCTCAAGGTCGACGGCGAGGTCGGCAACAAGAAGGCGTACGACCCGCGCGCCTGGGGCAAGGCGGCGGAGACGGGCATGGCCCAGCGCGTCGTCGAGGCCTGCGAGCACCTCCGCTCGACGGGCACCACGCTGTCCAAGTAGCTCACGCTGCGAAGGGGCGCCCCACGGTTGGTTCGTGGGGCGCCCTTTTCATGACTCGGGTCCGTAGCAGGCTCGATGACGTGGTAGGAAAACTGGCGCTATGACCCCAGTTTTCCTACCACGAAACGAAGATCGCGTCGTGGGTCGCTGCGGACGCGCCGCTCCCCGTGGGGGTCAGGGGGTGTAGGTCGTCAGGATCTCTGCGGCCTCGGCCACGTCGTCCGTGATGTGGATGAGGTGGCGCAGGTCGCCCACCGGGGACGCGGCGAAGAGCGGCTCCAGCAGGCCCCGCACCGGGAGGCGGTCGGTCCAGTGGGCCGCGTCCAGGAACACGAACGGGCCGCTCACGCCGTCCGTTGCGTAGAAGGTCTTCGTCGCGGCCTGGAAGATCTCCTGGACCGTGCCGGCCATCCCCGGGGCAAACACGATGCCGCCGCGGGACAGGCGCAGGATGGTGTCCTCGCGGATCGCGTTGGAGAAGTACTTGGCGATCTTCGCGGCGAACAGGTTGGCCGGCTCGTGGCCGTACAGCCACGTCGGGATGGCCAGGCCGCCGCGGCGCGCCCACGTTACCGGGTCCACCGCCACCTGGTCGGCGGGTGTCACCGAGTCCGGCGTGGGAGGGACCGGCTGGGCGAACGTCGACCGTACCTTCAACGCCACCGCCGTGTAGGGGTCGTGGTCGTGGAAGTCGGGCGCGGTGGCCAGCGCGGCGATCGCCTCGTCCACCGTCGACAGCGGGTGGTCCGCCAGGAACGCGCCCAGGTTGGCGGCCTCCATCACGCCGGGTCCGCCGCCCGTCACGACCAGGCGGTCGGCGCGGGCCAGGCGCCAGGCCAGCTCGGCCGCGTTGCGGAACTCGGCGGAGCCGCGCAGGACGGCGTGGCCGCCCATGATGCCGACCGCCGCCGCGGGGCCGCGCGCCGCGATCCAGCCGGCCGTCACGTTGGCCAGGGCGTTGTCGATGCCCGAGTCGTGCATCCGCTGGGCGACCGCCTCGCGGATCTCGGGGGTGGCGCCGCCCGTCGCGCGGAAGTGCTCGTAGACGACCGTGTCGAACATGCCCGAGAAGCCGTCCGAGGCGAAGCCGGCCGCGAGGTTCTCCGGGTCGTACAGCTGGGAAGGATGCGTCGGATACGGCACCCCGGCGAACTCGGGCACCACGACCGCGCGGCGCAGCAGCAGGTCGACGACGGTGTCGAGCTCGGCGAAGTGGCAGCCGATGAACAGCGCGTCGCTCACGTCCACAGTGGACAGGTCGACGGCGGCGAGGTCGAGCCCCTGGACGATCTTGTTGGCCAGCGACCCGGAGCTCAGGTGGAACCGCAGCTCTTCGGGCGACTCGATCTCGTCCGGCGAGTGGTCGTGGAGGGCGACGACGTCTGGCGGTGGCGGAGTTGGCACCAGATCATCCTGTCAGGGTGAGGCAAAGGACGATGGCCCGATCGTGATGATCGGGCCATCGCATAACCGGGTCCTGGGGAGGCTCCGGACTTTCATTTGTAGTCCGCCCACCGGTAGCGCCACACCCCCCGGTCGCGCGACGAGACCTCAACCGTTTAGTCACCTCTGGAATCATCCGCCGCAGTCGGCTGGTGTAATGGCGGCATGCAGAACCTGCTGCCTGAGGCCGCCCCTACCCTGCTGCCCGTCGACCAGGTCGCGACCGACCTGCTGGACTCCGCCGAGTCGGAGGAGGCCGTGAAGGCGGTCGCCGCCGCGCACCCCGCGTTCAGCGCGGCGTGGGCCCGGCTGGCCGAGCTGGCGCTCGCGGCCGGCGAACCGGTGACGGCGTATGCGTACGCGCGGACCGGGTACCACCGGGGGCTCGACCAGCTGCGCCGCAACGGCTGGCGCGGTGCCGGCCCGGTCCCGTGGTCCCACGGGCCCAACCAGGGCTTTCTCCGCGCGCTGCACGCCCTCGGGCAGGCGGCCGCGGGAATCGGCGAGCAGGACGAGGCCGAGCGCTGCGCGCAGTTCCTGAACGACAGCGACCCGGCCGCCACCCAGGCCCTGGCCTGACGGCTACAGCCCCTCGGACACGGCCGCGGCGACCTTGAGCCAGGCGTCGCGGCTGGCCGCGGTCAGGCCGGCGTAGCGGATCGGCTCGCCGGAGTCGATGAAGCGCTCATACGGGACCAGTAGCACGGTCCGGGTCCGGGCCGCGAAGTGCCGGGTGATGGCCGGGATGTCCACGTGTCGGCGGCTCGGCGGCATCGACACGACCGTGACCGCCTGGCGCACCAGCCGCTGGCGGCCGTGCTGCTCCAGGTGGTCCAGCATCCGGGACGCGGTCTCGGCCGAGTCGTTGCGGGCCGACATCGTCACCACGAGCTGGTCGGTGGCGTCGATCGCCGCCTGCCAGTTCTCCGCGCGCACGTTGTTGCCGGTGTCGACGAAGATCAGCTTGTAGAACCGGCTCACGACGTCGCGGATCTCGCCGAACGCGTGCGCCGTGAGCATCTCGCCCGCCGTCGCTGACTCGTCGGACGCCAGGACGTCGAACATGCCCTCGCCCTGCGCCCGCACGTACTGCGACAGGTCCCCGACCCGCCCCTGCGCACCCTGGAACTGCCCGAGGTCGCGCAGCAGGTCGCGCACGGTCCGGTTGTGGAAGTCCTGCTGGGCCCGCATCCCGAGGGTGCCCTGCGTCTCGTTGTTGTCCCACGCCAGCACGTAGCCGCCGCGCTTCTGCCCGAACGTCATCGCGAGCAGCAGCACGGCCACGGTCTTCCCGGCCCCGCCCTTCGGGTTGACCACGGTGACCTGCCGCAGCCCGCCGAAGTTGCGCCGGACCCGCTCGACGTCCTGCCGGAACTCCACCTCCCGCCGCCCGGGCGGCAGCTGGACGAGCCCGAGCGTCCCCTTGGCGAGCGCGCCGCGAACCCCGCGGACGGCCACCGGATCGGCCGGCCGGGCCTGCCGCCGTCGAGCGAACTCCTCGGCCGTGGGCGTGCTCCCGTCCCCCCACTGAGCTGGGGGAAGCGGGGGGAGCGGCGGTGCCGGAGGGGCCGGTGCCAGGTGGGGCGGCAAGGGCCCCGGAGGCACGGGCGGAGCAGCCGCCGCCGCCTGTGGCCAACCGGCCGGCTCCCCGGACCGCGGCCGAGGCGCCCTGGCCGGCGGCATCGGCCCAGGATGAGCCCCAGCGGGCGGCCCGAAAGGCGGCCCGGACGCAGGCCCGGCAGGCGGCCCAGCGGGCGGAGCGGAAGGCGGCCCAGCGGGCGGAGCGGAAGGCGGCCCAGCGGGCGGAGCGGAAGGCGGCCCGGACGCAGGCCCGGCAGACGGCGCCGAGGGAGGGGCCGGACGCGGCGGCGGGGCCGGAGACGGCGGGGCGGTAGGCGGCGCCGAGAGCTCGGCCGCATACCGAGGCGGCATCGGATGCGGAACCCCGGCCGGCCCCGACACGGGGATCGCCCCCGAGCCCGACACCGGAATAGCCGGCGACGGTCGCACCGGCTCACCCGGCGCGGGAACGTGCGGCACCGGCCGGCCGTGCTGGACCACCGGCGCGCTCGGCGGCTGCGACCAGGGCGAGCCACTGTGCGAACCGCCATCCGCCGACGAGCTGGACGGCGGCGCGGGAGGGTCGGCCTCGGATGGGCGCCGGCCGTCGATGCTCTCCTCCGGTGGCCAGAAACCGTCCTCCACTGCGTGCCCTCCCACCACTCGCCGCTCCCCACCGTATGCGACCCGATACCAGCCGCCAACCGGTGATCACGCAGCGTAGGAGCAGGCTACGGGATGTACACGGCCCAGGCCGCGCGCTCCATCCACCACGAACGCTTGCGGGTCAGCGAGCCCTCCACCCCGTCGTCGACGAACGGCACGTCGACGCGCGGGGTGACGGCGACGGCGCGGCCGTGGGCGCGGCGCACCTCGATCTCGACGCGGGGCTGGCGGAACAGCCGGCGGGACGCCCGGGGCAGGGCCACGGCCACATCCAGTACACCGTCATCCACAGCGGGACCGGTCACCAGCGGCAGCCCGTCGACCGTCGCGTAGCGGGACGCGTTGGCGATCACCGACATCAGCACCGGCTCGGTGCCGTCGGCCAGGACCGCGTCGTCGACCTCGACCCGCGCGAGGAACGTGCGGGCGGAGCCGCCGGCGTCGACGCCGCCGATCAGCGCGCCGTCCAGGGTCACCGAGCCGCCGTCGTTGCGCAGCAGGTCGAGCCGCCGGGTGCGGCCCCCGAGCACGGCGGCGGCGACCACGGCGGGCTCGCGGGGCAGGCCGAGGCGGGTGGCGAGGTCGGTCGCGTCCGGCCCGAGCGGCAGGATGCCGATCGGCGGCAGGTCGGGGACGGTGCGGTCGCCGGGCAGGTCGTCGGGCCGCTTGGAGGGCGCGGGCGCGTGCAGGCGGACCAGGCGCCGCATGACCGCGCGCAGCTGCGCGTCGGCGGCGGTCGCCACGATGATCCGAGCGTCGGTCCGCAGCGCCGAGTCGATCTCGGCGTCGGTGTGCGCGACCACGGTCCGGACCTCGGCACTTGCCGTGCGAAGGGCGTCTCGGCAGGCAAGAATGGGGGTACGCGTGCCGCACGCGCCGTTGTCGCAGGCACACTCCGTGCCTTCGCCGAGCGCGAGCACCACGACGTCGACCACCGTTGTCAGCCTTCCTCAGAGGAAACACACAGCATGAGGTTGTTAGCCTGGCAGCCCGGGTGACCGAGCGGTCGCCCGACCCCGTTGGAGGGCGAGCAGACATGCCAGCGATCGTGCTCATCGGCGCACAGTGGGGCGACGAGGGCAAGGGCAAGGTTACCGACATGATTGGCGGCGGCGTCGACTACGTCGTGCGCTTCTCGGGCGGCAATAACGCAGGTCACACCGTGGTGACGCCGGACGGGCAGAAGTTCGCCCTGCACCTCATGCCCTCCGGGGCGCTGTGGCCAAACGCCGCGATCGTCATCGGCAACGGGGTGGTCATCGACCCGAAGGTGCTGCTCACCGAGATCGACGGCCTGGCCGAGCGGGGCGTCGACGTGTCCCGCCTGATGATCTCGGGTGACGCACACCTCATCATGCCGCACCACCGGGCGCTCGACCGGGTCGTCGAGCGCTACCTCGGCTCGTCCCGCATCGGCACCACCGGCCGCGGCATCGGCCCCGCCTACGGCGACAAGGTGAGCCGCATGGGCATCCGGGTGCAGGACCTGCTCGACCCCGGCATCCTGCGCAAGAAGCTGGAGATCGTCCTCCGCGAGCGCAACCAGGTGCTGTTCAAGGTGTACAACCGCAAGGAGATCGACGTCGACGCGGTGGTGGAGGAGTACCTCACCTACGCCGAACGCCTCCGCCCGTACATCACAGACACCCGCGCCGTCCTCTGGCGCGGCCTCGAGGAGGGCCGGACGGTCCTGCTGGAGGGCGCGCAGGCCACGATGCTCGACATGGACCACGGCACCTATCCGTTCGTGACGTCGTCCAACCCGTCCGCCGGCGGCGCCTGCGTCGGCTCGGGCATCCCGCCGACCGCGATCACCCAGGTCATCGGCGTCACCAAGGCCTACACGACGCGCGTCGGCTCGGGCCCGTTCCCGACCGAGCTCTTCGACGACAACGGCGTGCACCTGCGCAAGGTCGGCCGGGAATACGGCACGACGACCGGCCGCGAGCGGCGCACGGGCTGGTATGACGCGGTCGTCGCCCGCTACGCGACCCGGCTCAACGGCATCACCGACCTGGTCGTCACCAAGCTCGACGTGCTGTCCGGCCTGGAGAAGGTCCCGCTGTGCGTGGCCTACGAGGTCGACGGCAAGCGCACCGACGACATGCCGATGACGCAGACCGAGTTCCACCACGCCGTGCCGATCTACGAGGAGCTGCCCGGCTGGTGGGAGGACATCTCCCAGGCCCGCGAGTTCGCCGACCTGCCGGCCAACGCCCAGCGGTATGTCGAGCGCATCGAGGAGCTCGCCGGCACCCGCGTGTCCATTGTCGGAGTGGGACCGGGCCGGGACGAAAACGTCATCCGGCACCCGCTGATCTAGTCTTTGCGGGTGCGCGTACTGCTGATCGGAACCGGCGGCCGGGAACACGCCATCGCCGCTGCCCTGGCCGCTGACCCGGCCGTGACCGCCCTCGTCTGCGCGCCCGGCAACCCGGGCATGGCCGCTCTGGGCGAGCAGGTCGACGTCGACCCGCTCGACCCGGCGGCCGTGGCCGCGCTGGCCGTCGAGCGCTCGGCCGACCTGGTGGTCGTCGGGCCCGAGGCGCCGCTGGTGGCCGGGGTCGCCGATGCGGTCCGGGCGAAGGGCATCCCCTGCTTCGGCCCGTCCCAGGCGGCCGCGGCCCTGGAGGGCTCGAAGGCGTTCGCCAAGGACGTCATGCGGGCGGCGGGCGTGCCGACCGCCCGCTCGTTCGTGTGCACGACCCCGGACGAGCTGGCGCGGTCGCTCGACGAGTTCGGCCCGCCCTACGTGGTCAAGGACGACGGGCTCGCCGCCGGCAAGGGCGTCATCGTCACCGACGACCGGGACGCGGCCCTGGCCCACGGCGCCGCCTGCGAGCGGGTCGTCGTCGAGGAGTATCTCGCCGGCCCCGAGGTGTCGCTCTTCGTGGTCACCGACGGCACCGCGGCGGTACCGCTGCAACCCGCCCAGGATTTCAAGCGCATCTTCGACGGCGATCAGGGCCCGAACACCGGCGGCATGGGTGCCTACTCGCCGCTGCCCTGGGCGCCGCCCGACCTCGTCGAGCGGGTCATGGCCGAGGTGGTCCAGCCGACCATGGCCGAGATGCGACACCGCGGCGCGCCGTTCGTCGGCACGCTCTACGTCGGCCTGGCGATCACCGCCGGCGGCCCCAAGGTCATCGAGTTCAACTGCCGCTTCGGCGACCCGGAGACGCAGGTCGTCCTGGCCCGCCTGGAGACGCCGCTGGCCGGCGTGCTGCATGCCGCGGCGGTCGGCCGGCTGGCCGAGGACCCGCCGCTGGCCTGGCGCTCGGGCGCCGCGGTCTGCGTGGTGATGGCCAGCGCCGGCTACCCGGAGTCGTCCCGCAAGGGCGACGTGATCACCGGCGCCGACGGCGTCCCGGGCGTGATCCACGCCGGCACGGCCCGCCGCGCCGACGGCGCGCTCGTCACCGCCGGTGGTCGGGTGCTGACCTGCACCGCGCGCGGCACGACCCTGGCCGAGGCTCGCGCGGCGGCGTACGCGCTGGTGCACGGCGTCCAGTTCGACGGCGCCCAGTTCCGCACCGACATCGCATTGGCCGCCGTCGAGGACCGAGTGTCGGTTCCGGTGCACGGAGCGTGATGTTGGCATCCACCGATCGGCCAGACATTACCGGGGCGACGCCCGTGATTGCCGGTTTAAGGACTGATTAAGTCCGAATCGTCGCGGTTGATGGACTGGGAGTTTGCTGGGAGATTCCCCGGGTGTTCAAGCTGAACCTGCGGGGGATCGCCCGGCTCGGCGCCGTGGCGGCTTCCACCACCATCGTTCTGGCCACGCTCGGAGCCCCGGCCCGCGCCGAGGAACCCGACTACGGCTTCCCGATCCTGTCCACCGAGCCGACGACCGCGGTGGACTACAAGACGCACAGCTGCGAGGGCATCGCCGACGGCAAGCCCGCGTCCCGGGCCGACGGCTGGCGCCTCGGCGCGCCGGCCAAGGCCGACCGGGTCGTCGCCTACCTGGCGCTCTACTCGACCAGCCTCGACGAGGACGCGGACATCTTCCCGCTGTACCTCGACAAGGACGGCCTCCACTCGATCACGGACGACGACATCGAGGACGCCGCCAACCTGACCAAGGCGCGCGCCGCCGCCAAGGCCGCCGCCAAGGTCGCCGAGGAGGACCCGGACCTGCCGATCGGCCCGGCCCCGTCCGGCTTCAGCGGCAGCCTGACCGACGCGGGCGCCGGCGGCGGCTGGATCCGCACCTCGCCGGGCCTGTGGCTGGTCTTCGCCGCCGCGATCACCGAGCCGGAGCTGACCAGCGGCACGTTCGACCTGATCAGCACCTGCGTCGCGGCCGACGCCCCGAGCAGCCCGGCGCCGAGCAACCCGGCCCCGTCGGCCAGCCCGACCCCCGGCCCGTCCCTGCCGGTCACCGGCTCGAACGTCGGCCTGATCAGCGGCATCGGCGCGGGCCTCGTGGCCCTGGGTGCGGTCCTCTTCGTGGTGTACCGCCGCCGCCGCAACATCAAGTTCGTCGCCTGAGCAACACCCCGAAAGCGGCGCCGGGATCCTCCCGGCGCCGCTTTCGTGTTCCCGGACAACCCGAGCCCGGGAACCCTCCGTTCTGAGTGCGTGATGGAACACGCCTTGCCGCGAGTACGTCGCGGCCAACCTCGTCGGGGCGGCGGAGATCGTCGCGATCGCCACCGCCCCGAGCTCACGCTCGATCCATAGCCGCCTGCCGGGCCGTCACCGCCGAGATCGCGCGCCCACGGACCTGCGACACCGTGAAGGTCCACGGGCCGACCGTCGCCGACTCGCCCGGCGCGGTCGGCAGGTGGCCGAGCGTCGCCAGGACCAGGCCGGCGATCGTCGTGTAGCCGCTGCCTGGCAGCCGCTCCAGGTCGATGCCGATGTCCGGCAGGTCGTGGATCGGGAACGAGCCCGGCAGCAGCAGGCTGCCGTCGTTCTGCCGCTGGACCTGCTGGATGTCCTTGTCGGTCTCGTCGTAGATCTCACCCACGACCTCCTCGATGAGGTCCTCCAGGGTGACGATGCCGTCGATCGCGCCGCGCTCGTCGACGATCAGGGCCAGCTGCTGCCGCTCCGCCTTGAACCGCTGCAGCGCCTGCGCGACCGGCAGCGACTCGGGCAGCAGCAGCGCCGGGCGCATCACCGCCCGCACCGGGCCGTCGGCCCGGATCAGGTCGGCCCAGTGCACGATGCCGATCGCCGAGTCGAGGTCGCCGTTGGCGACGACCGGCGCCCGCGAGTGGCCGGTGGCGGCCAGCTCGGCGGCGGCCTCCCGGGCCGGGAGGTCGGCGTGGAGGGAGAACACCGACGGGCGCGGCACGAGGACCTCGCGCAGCGTGCGGCCGGTGATCTCCACCGCGCCGGAGATGATCAGGCGCTGCTGGCGGCTGAACGAGCGCTGGGTGGCCACCAGGTCGCGCAGCTCCTCCGGGCTGATCTCGTCCTGGCGCAGGTTCGGATCGGCGCCCGCCAGCCGCACCACCAGGTCGCTGGACTTGCCGAGCACCCAGTTGACCGGCCGGAGGGCGGTCGACAGGAAGTACAGCGGCCGGGCCACCATCATCGCCCACGGCTCGGCCCGCTGCATCGCGATCCGCTTGGGGGCGAGCTCGCCGATGACCAGCGTGACGAAGGTGAGCACGAGGGTGACCAGCACGATCGCGACCCCGTTGGCGGCGCCGCCGAGGAAGCTGAGCAGTGGCCGCACGGGCTCGGCCAGCGAGACGGCCGCCGTCGCCGAGGCGAGGAAGCCGGCCAGCGTGATGCCGATCTGGATGGTCGAGAGGAAGCGGTTGGGGTCACGGGCCAGCTTGACCAGCGTGCGGCCCGCTCGGCCCTGCCGCTCCAGCCGGCGGAGCTGGCCCTCCCGCAGCGAGATGAGTGCCATCTCGCTGCCGGAGAACGCCGCGTTGAGCAATGTCAGCACCAGGACGAGCGTGAGCTCGATCCACGTTGAGTTCATCGATGCCGCCGCAAGAGCGGCTCGGTACTACTGACGTCCACCGACCAAGCGTAGCGAGGCTACCTGGGAAAAAGCTGACGGCGCACGATCTTGCCGGTGGCGTTGCGGGGAAGGGCCGGGACGAAGTACACGTCACGCGGGACCGAGAAGCGGGCCAGCCGGTGCCGCACGTACTCGCGCACCGCGTCGGGCTCGACCCACTCGCCCTCGTGGAGGGCGATCCACGCGGCGAGCCGCTGGCCGAACTCGTCGTCCGGCACGCCCGCCACCGCGACCTCGCGGACCTGCGGCAGCTCGGCGATCACGTCCTCGACGGCCGCCGGATACACGTTCTCGCCGCCCGAGATGACCATGTCGTCCTCGCGGCCGTCGACGAACAGCAGCCCGTCCTCCGACAGGTGCCCCAGGTCGCCGGTCGCCAGCAGGTCGCCGTGCCGCTCGCGGCCGGTCCCGTTGGTGTACCCCTCGAACAGCATGTCGTTGCCCACGAAGATCCGCCCGACCACGCCGGTCGGCAGCGGACGCCCGGCCTCGTCGAGGATCGCCACGCTGGTGCCCTGCGGCGGACGACCGGCCGTGCCCGGCGCCGAGAGCAGCTCGGCGGGGGTGGCGATCGACGCCCACGACGCTTCCGTCGTGCCGTAGAGGTTGTACAGCACCTCGCCGTACATCCGCATGAATCGCGTGGCGAGCGGCCCCGTCAGCGCCGAGCCGGACGTCGCCACGACCTTCAGCGTGGGGATCGCCCCCGGGCCCTCCAGCAGCCGCTGCAGCATCACCGGTACCGCGAACAACGACGTGCACCGGTTCGCCCGCATGGACTCCACAGTGGATGCCGGGGTGAACCGCCGGGTGACCACCATCGTCCCGCGCAGCGCCAGGCACAGCTGCAGCGCGGCCAGCCCCCACGTGTGGAACAGCGGCGCGGCCACGAACATCCGCTCGCCCGCGCTCAGCGGAATGCGCGACACCACCGTGGCGAGCGGGCCCAGTCCCGCCGGGTTCCGGCGTTTCGCGCCCTTGGGTGCTCCGGTGGTACCGGAGGTGAGCACGACGACCGACCCGGCGTGCTCGGGCGGCTCGATCACCCCCGTCGGGGACCGCTGGATGAGCGAGTCGACGCGTTCGACGGCCACCCGTGGCAGGTGCGGCGGCATCGCCGCGAGCAGCCCGAGCAGCGCGTCGTCGTGCAGCAGCAGCATCAGGCGCTGGTCGTGGGCGACCGTCTCCAGCTGCGCGTTGCCCAGCCCGGTGTTGATCAGGACGGCCTGCCCGCCGAGGGCGATCACCGCCATGACGGCCTCGACGAAGTACGCCGAGTTGTCGCAGAGCAGGCCGACCCGCGTGCCGGGGCCGACGCCGTGCTCCACCCGGAGGGCGTTGGCCAGGCGGCGGACCCGTTCGTCGAGGTCGCCGTAGGTCACCGCCCGGTGCTCGTCGACGATGGCGACCCGTTGCGGGTCGCGGGCGGCGGCGGACCGCATCTCGCCGAAGAGGCCGAACCCCCACCTGCGCAGCGCGTTGAGCTGTCGCACGACGCGGGCGGGGCTGCCCGGCGCCAGCACCTTGCGGCGGGCCAGAGTTCTCAGCACAAACGCCTTATTCGCGGACATAATGCCTACCGAATATAGACGCCTGAGATTGCCCTGGCCACTACCAGCCGCTGGATCTCGCTGGTGCCCTCGAAGATCGTGTAGATCTTGGCGTCGCGGTACCAGCGCTCGACCGGGTGCTCGCGGACGAATCCGGCGCCGCCGAGGATCTGCACGGCCTTCTCGGTGACCGCAACCGCGACCTCGCCGGCCTTGAGCTTGCTCATGGAGCCCTCGCCGGCCTCGAACGGGCGGTTGTTGCGGCCCATCCAGGCGGCCCGCCAGACGAGCAGGCGAGCGGCGTCGATCTCCATCTTCATGTCGGCGAGCGCGAAGGCGATCGACTGGTTCTCGATGATCGGCCGGCCGAACTGCACGCGGCCCTTCGCGTACTCCAGCGCGTACTCGTACGCGGCCCGCGCCACGCCCAGCGCCTGCGCGCCGACCGCCGGCCTGGACAGCTCGAACGTGCGCATCGCCGCCTGACCCTGCGCCTTGCGGCCCTCGCGGGCCCGGGCGAGCCGCGCGTCGAGCGCCTCCTTGCCGCCGAGTAGGCAGCGGCCGGGCACCCGGACCTCGTCCAGGAAGACGTCGGCGGTGTGCGAGGCCCGCAGGCCGAGCTTCTTGAGCTTCTTGGAGCCGTTCAGCCCCGGGGTGCCGGGCGGCACGACGAACGCGGCCTGCCCGCGCGATCCCAGCTCCGGCTCGACGCTCGCCGTGACGACGTGGACCTCGGCGATGCCGCCGTTGGTCGCGAACGCCTTCTGGCCGCTGATGACCCACTCGTCGGCGGCCTCGTCGTACCGCGCCCGGGTGCGCATCGAGCCGACGTCCGACCCGGCCTCGGGCTCGGTGGTGCAGAACGCGGCGACCTTGGGGTCGCTCGCGTCGCCGAAGCACTGCGGCACCCACTCCAGCATCTGGTCGGGCGTGCCCGAGGCGTAGATCGCGGCGACCGCCAGGCTGGTACCGAAGATCGCCATGCCGATCCCGGCGTCGCCCCAGAACAGCTCCTCGTTGGACAGGCACAGCGACAGCCCGGTCGGGTCGGCCCAGGTGTTGGCCAGGAACTCGAACCCGTACAGGCCGATCTTCGCCGCCTCCTGGATCACCGGCCAGGGCGTCTCCTCGCGGGCGTCCCACTCGGCGCCGGCCGGCCGCACGACGTCGCGGGCGAACCCGTGCACCCACTCCCGCAGGTCCCGCTGTTCCTCGTTGAGATCGAGCGAGAACTCCACCACCAGCGTTCCTCCCTTCGTCGTCGTGCCCTACTCCCCTTCTTGCGTCGATCTTGCAGTTGTGGTTCGGAAATGTCCTGACAATTCCGTCCGAAACGGCAACCACAACTGCAAGATCGGCGCGGAGGGGCGCCGCGGGCGGGTCAGGCCTTCGGGATGTCGAAGAGGTTGGCGATGTTGGCCGCCAGGCCCAGGTCGCCCTTCGCCTTGAGCTTGCCCGTCATGAACATCATCATGGGGTTGCCGGCACCCGAGACGACCTTGAGAAAGTCGACCGGCCCGACCGTGATCGCGAGCTTCGGGTCCTGGCCGGCGCTCGGCGACAGCGTGCAGGTGCCGTCGGCGATGACCAGCTCGTAGGTGTCCACGCTGCCGTCGGGGCGTTCGGTGATCGTCCAGTGGATGATCGCGTTCGTCGATCCGGCCCGGTCGGGGCGGAACAGCTCCGGGAAGCGGGAGAAGATCGTGTCGAGGACTTTGCCGCGCTGGTCGCTCTTCATGATGTCGGCGAGCTGGGAGTCCGGCGAGTTCTTGACGAGCTGCGCGAACTGCTTGGGGTCGACGTTGTTGAAGTCGCCCAGGGCGTCGAGGTCGGACATGCTGTGCCCTCCGTTGGAATTAAGCTACTCGTGCGTAACCTTACGCACGAGTAAGTAAGGTGGCAAGATGCTGAAACGGCTCCCCCGGGTCGTCCGCGAGCAGCAGATGCTCGACGCCGCGGTCAAGGTGTTCGCCGACCGGGGCTTCCACGCGGCGTCGATGGACGAGATCGCGGAGGTCGCCGGCATCTCGAAGCCGATGGTCTACGCCTACCTGGGCACCAAGGACGAGCTCTTCATCGCCTGCCTCCAGCGGGAGGCGACGCGCCTGTTGGAGACGGTGGCGGCGGGGGTACTGCCGGCGGCCACCCCCGACGAGCAACTCTGGAACGGCCTGCGCTCGTTCTTCACCTTCGTCGGCGCGCACCGCGACGGCTGGCGCGTCCTCTACCGCCAGGCCCGCAGCGAGCCCCACTTCGCCGGCGAGCTCGCGGGCATGCGCGCCCGGATCGTCGAGGTGGTCGCCGGCCTGCTGGAGAGCGCCTGCGCGGCGGCCGCCGTCCCGGCCCGCCCCGGCGACTTCGTGGCGATGGCCTACGCCTACGTGGGCGCGGCGGAATCCCTCGCGGACTGGCTCGCCGACCACGAGGAGGAGGACCCGGAGCAGACCGCGACCCGCATGATGAACTTCGTCTGGATCGGCGCCGAGTCCCTCCTGCAGGGCAGGGTCTGGCGCGCCTGAGCTACTGGACGAAGGGGATGCCGGCCGGCGGCGTCAGGTTGGCCGTGTGCACGGCGAAGAGCACCGCGAGCACCACCAGCACCCCGAGCACGGTGGTCGTCTGGATCAGCGCGCGCCGCCGCTGTGGCGCGTAGGCCAGCCCGGCCGCGATGAGCGCGCCGGTGACCATGCCGCCGAGGTGCCCGGCGATCGAGATGCCCGGCACGCTGAACGTGATCACGAGGTTGAGGATCAGAATCGGCACGATGCCGGCCACGCTGCGGCGCATGCGGCGCAGCACGACGATGAGCGCGGCGAAGAGGCCGAAGATCGCGCCGGAGGCGCCCGCCGTCTGGGTTGTCGGCGCCGCGAAGAGGTAGACGCCGATGCTGCCGCCGAGGCCCGACACGAGGTACAGCGCGAAGAACCGCGCCCGGCCGAGCATCGCCTCAAGCGGGCGGCCCAGGACCCACAGCGCCCACATGTTCATCGCCAGGTGCAGCAGACCGTAGTGCAGGAACATCGACGTGAAGATCCGGTAGTACTCACCGTCGTGCATGCCGCCGGGCAGCAGGACCCTCGTTCCCTCCAGCGGCCCGTCGGTGTAGGTGCCGAGCGGGTAGGTGACCAGCGCGCCCCATTCGTGCAGCGGCGTCGAGCCACCCAGCAGACCGCCCAGGCCGCCGCCGGCGATGGCGTTGGACTTGCCGGAGCTGATGAACGCGGCGACGAAGACGAGCACGTTGAGCACGATCAGCGCGATGGTGACCGTGCCCTGGGCGCCGGACTGGCCGCCGCCGAACGTGGTCCGGACGGGTCGCTGCGTCCGCGCACCCTGGCGGACGCACTCCGGGCACTGGAAGCCGACCGATGCCTCGTTCATGCAGTCCGGGCAGATCGGCCGGTCACAGCGGGTGCACCGGACATACGTCTCGCGGTTGGGGTGCCGGTAGCAGACGGGGACCACGTTCGCCGGCGGCTGAGTCATGCACCAAGGTTAGCTAGCCCTTCCGGGCTAGCCCGCCACTAGAGTCGCTCGATCTCGACGCGCTCGATCACGATGTCCTGGATCGGCCGGTCGCCCGAGGCGGTCCGGGTGCCGCCGATCTGCTCGACGACCTTGCGGGAGTCGTCGTCGGCGACCTCGCCGAAGATCGTGTGCTTGCCGTTGAGGTGCGGCGTCGGGCCCAAGGTGATGAAGAACTGCGAGCCGTTGGTGCCGCCGCCGGTGAAGCGGTCGATGCCGGCGTTGGCCATGGCCAGCAGGTAGGCCCGGTTGAAGTGGAGCTCCGGGTGGATCTCGTCGTTGAACGTGTAGCCCGGGCCGCCCCGGCCGGTGCCGGTCGGGTCGCCGCCCTGGATCATGAAGCCGTCGATCACGCGGTGGAAGATGACGCCGTCGTAGTACGGCCCCTGGCCCGGCTGGCCGGTGCGCGGGTCGGTGTATTCCCGGCTGCCCTCGGCGAGCTCGACGAAGTTGCGCACGGTCTTCGGGGCGTGGTTGGGGAACAGCTCAAGCCGGATGGAGCCGACGTTGGTGTGCAGCGTCGCGAACAGTTGCTCGGCCACCAGTTCTCCCTTTCATTGGTGACATTCCGTCATCACGGTATCCGACGGGGATTCTGCCGGATCCGGGTGTGCGGGCCGCCCGTTCGGTGCACGATGACCAGCAGTGGCCGAGTCCACGAGGTTCTCCCTGGTCCGAATGGGGTAACCGGAGATGGACAGGCATCGCCACGGGAGGTGGAGCAAGTGTTTCGACGTCGTCAGGTGAGAACGCACAGCCGGCTCATGCGGGACGAGCTCGGGGAAAGCTTCGACCACCTGCGGATGGCCGCGGCGCACGCCGCCGATGGCGCTTCCGGCGCCTTGGCGCCACGCGTCGACGCCGCCCGCAAGGCGGTCAGGCCCGGCGTGCGCAAGGCCCGGGACGCGGCGATGGGCGGTATGGACACGGTTCTCGTCATTGCCCGTGACCGCTCGCGCGAGGCCGGGAAGAAGGCCGGGAAGATGGGACGCAAGGGGAAGGCTCGGATGATGGGGAACGAGGGCCGGTCGAGCCGGTGGCCGATGGCGATCGGCGGGATCCTGGTCGCGGGCGCGGCTGTCGGTGCCGCGTCGGCGATGCTCCGTCGCCGGCGCAACCAGCAGAGTTGGGACGAGTACGGCTCGACCCGCACCACGAGCGACACCGGCTCGATGCTCGACTCCGCGAAGTCGAGCATGGACGCGGGGATCGAGAAGGCCAAGACCATGGGTGAGGCGGCGAAGGACCGCGCCTCCGACCTGATCGGTAGCAAGAGCACCAACACCGGCCCGGCCGGCAGCGGTGAGTACGACAAGCCGTCGATGCCGCAGTCGGCGTCGAAGAACAGTCGTCCTTAGCCCGATCGATCGTGTAGGCGGGCCGTCCCCGGCCACGGGGGACGGCCCACCTATGCGTCAGAGCCAGCCGGCGCGGCGGAACATGCGGTACAGCCCGGCGCAGCCCAGGAAGATCAGCGCCATCAGTACCGGATATCCGAAGACCCACTTCGTCTCGGGCATGAAGTCGAAGTTCATCCCGTAGATGCCGGCGACGGCGGTGGGCAGGGCGGCGATACCGGCCCACGCGGCGATCTTGCGCATGTCGTTGTTCTGGTCGACGCTCACCTGGGCCAGCCGCGCCTGCAGCACCGAGTTGATCACGTCGTCGAGGTACAGGACCTGCTCGACGGCGCTCGCGAGGTGGTCGTTGACGTCCCGGAAGTACCGCCGGATCTCATCCGGCACGTCGGCCAGCTGCCCGTTGGCCAGCCCCGCGAGCGGCCGCTGCAGCGGGAGCACCGCCCGCTTGAACTCCATCAGCTCGCGCTTGAGCTGGTACACGCGCTGGATCCGGTTCGTGCCCCGCGAGCGGTCCGGGCTGAACACCTGGTCCTCGACCGCGGCCACGTCCTCCTCGATGCCGGTCGCCACCTCGACCAGCGTGTCCACCACGCTGTCGGCGACGGCGTAGGCGACCGCCCACGGGCCCCGCTCCAGCACCTCCCGGCGCTGCTCCAGCCCGGAGCGCACCGGCGCCAGCCGGCTCGCGTCGCCGTGCCGCACGGTGATGATGAAGTGTTCGCCGATGAACATCAGGACGTCGCCCGTCTCGACGACCTCGCTGGTGTCGGTGAGCTGGTCGTGCTCCACGTAGCGAGCGGTCCGCATCGTTACGAAGATCATCTCTCCGTAGCGCTCGACCTTGGGCCGCTGCTTGGAGGTCACCGCGTCCTCGACCGCCAGTTCGTGCAGCTGGAACGTCTCGGCGATGTGCGCCATCTCCTCGGCGCGCGGCTCCTTGAGCCCGATCCACACGAACCCGTTGCGGTGCCGGCGCGCGGTGCGCAGTGCCTCCGCGTAGTGGAACTCGCCGGGCTGGCGCACGCCGTCGACGTAGACGGCGCAGTCGACGATGGCGCTGGCCATGGGCTTGGCGACGGGGGCGGCCGGGGCCGCCGTGGTACTCAGCATCCGGGACCACGCCCGCACCGGTCGGGACAGTGCACGCGAGAGAGGGCTGGTGTTCTGCTGCTGGTCGTCGGCCATCTCGACCTCCCGGAGTCTTCGCACATGGGAAGGCCGGCCCGCCCGGAAAGAAGTTGGCACCGGGTGGACCGACCGCAGGTGGGGGGTGGGGGCGCGGTCGGCCCACCCGGTGCCGTTGGGGGGCGGGGGGTGATGCCTGCAGCGCGATTCGCAAAGCGCGCCGGGCTGGATTTTGATCCATCCGGTACCGGCTGGGGAACCACCCCACCATCACGTTTTGGTGTCAGCTTTTGCGAACGGCCTCGATCGCCGCCGCCAGGCGCTGCACACCCTCGTCGACCTGGTCCGTCAGCACCGCCGAGTAGGCCAGACGCACCGAGTGCCGACCGCCGTCGAGCAGGAAGTCGCTGCCCTTGACCACGGCCACGCCGAAGTCGCGGGCCGCCACCGTCTCCAGCTCGGTCGTGTCCACGTCCTCGGGCAGCTCGACCCACAGGAAGTAGCCGCCGTCGGGCTCCACGAACGTGGCGTCGGGAATGTGCTTGCGCAGGCCCTCGGCCAGCAGGCGGGCCCGCTCGCCGAGCGTCGCCGACACCTTCGCGATCGAGCGGTCGATGTCGCCGGTCACGCAGAACTGGTGGGTGATGGCCTCGGCGACCATGCTCGGCGAGATGTACAGGTTGGTGGCCCGCTTGGCGATCGAGGAGATCGTCGCCTGCGGCCCGACCAGGTAGCCGACCCGCAGCCCGGGTGCGATCGTCTTGGTGAAGGAGCTGGCGTGCACCACGACGCCGGCGGTGTCCTGGGACAGCATCGTCGGCAGCTTCTCGCCCCGGAAGCGGATGTCCGCATACGGGTCGTCCTCGAAGATCGTGAACCCGTACTGCGTGGCCAGCGCGAGCAGCGCCCGCCGCTTGTCAGCCGACAGGGTGACGCCGGCCGGGTTCTGGAAGTTCGGGATCACGTGGGCGAGCGTGGGCCGCAGGCCGCCCTCCAGGAGCTGCTTGAGCTCCTCGACGTCGAGCCCATCCTCCTGGACGGTCACCTGGTGGACCTCGGCGCCGAGGTTGCGCAGGTTGAGCAGCGTGCGGTCGTAGGTCGGCTTCTCCACCACGACGACGTCACCCGGCTTGACCAGCTGCGCGAACAGCAGCGCGTCGGCCTGCATCGAGCCGTTGGTGACGATGACCTGCTCGGCCTCGACGCCGTGCTTGGCGGCGATCCACGAGCGCAGGGGGAGGTAGCCGACGGACGTGCCGTAGGCGGTGATGCCAGCCGGGTCGGCCTCGAAGGCGCGGGCCGAGGCGGCCTTGAGCCCTTCGACGTCGATGATGTCGAGACTGGGCGCGCCACGGGCAAAGGAGATGAGCTGCATGGTGGCAGCCTACGAGAGCGGCCGGTGACCGCTCAGCCGACTTCCGGCGACTCCACCGGGTGGATGGCGGAGTGTTCTTCCGGCCGTGAGCCGGTCTTACGCCGGACTTTCCCGCCGCGCCGCCGACGCTCCGTTCATCCGGAGCGTGGACACGCACGGTTATGAAGTGCGCCACCCTTTCCGTGGGTCAGGCCAGGATGGTCGTCTGCACCCACACGCGGATGATGTCGCGGACGGAGATCACTCCGAGCACCTCGTCGCCGTCGAGCACGACCAGGTGCCGGAAACCGCCGCGCACCATGGCGCTCGCCGCCTCCTCGATCGTCCAGTTGGGGCTCGCGTAGACGACCTCCCACGTGATGTGCGCGGCGGTTCGCTCGACGTCGGGGTCGAGGTCGGTGCCGATCGCGTTGAGGACGTCACGCTCGGTGATAATGCCCACGCCGGACCCGTCGGGATCGACGACGATCGCCGAACCGACCTTCCGGGTGGCCATCAGCTGGGCGGCTTGTCGCAGGGTATGGTCCGGGCCGACCTGCACGACGGCCGTGGACATGGCTTCGTGTACTTGCATGGCGCATCACTCCTCGCAAGGCACGGTACGGATATCGTCCCGCCCCGGAGCCGAACTCTCAAGACTTGCTCACCCGCGGGTGCGGTCGAGATACAGTTCGAAAACGTGCGGTTTCTGAATGATCAGACCCCTGGCCACGAGTTGACCTACGACGATGTCTTCATGGTGCCGAGCCGCTCGGCCGTGGAGTCGCGGATGGCGGTCGACCTCAACAGCCGCGACGGCAGCGGGACCACGATCCCCATCGTCGTGGCGAACATGACCGCCGTCGCCGGCCGGCGGATGGCGGAAACCGTGGCGCGCCGGGGCAGCCTGGCCATCATCCCGCAGGACATCCCCATCGACGTGGTCGCCGAGGCCGTCTCCTGGGTGAAGCGCCGCCACCTCGTGCACGACACCCCGATCACGCTGGGCCCGACCGAGACCGTCTCGCTGGCGCTCGACCTGCTGCCGAAGCGTGCGCACGGCGCCGTGATCGTCGTCGAGGACGGCCGCCCGGTCGGGGTGGTCACCGAGGGCGACTGCGCCGACGTCGACCGGTTCAGCCAGCTGCGGAGCGTGATGTCGCGCAACCTGCTGACGCTGCCCGACGACGTCAGCCCCGAGGACGCGTTCAACCGGCTCGCCGCCGGACACCACAAGCTCGCCCCGGTCATCGACCGGGCCGGCCGGCTCGTCGGCATTCTCACCCGCAACGCCGCGCTGCGGGCCACCCTGTACGAGCCCGCCGTCGACCGCGACGGCCGGCTGCGCGTCGGCGCCGCCATCGGCATCACCGGCGACGCCGCCGGGCGGGCCGACAAGCTGCTCGCCGCGGGGGTCGACGTGCTCGTCGTCGACACCGCGCACGGTCACCAGGAGCGGATGCTCGCCACGCTGCGGGCCGTGCGCGCGCTCGACCCGGGCGTGCCGGTCGTCGCCGGCAACGTCGTGACCTGGGAGGGCACCCGCGACCTGCTGGAGGCGGGGGCCGACATCGTCAAGGTCGGTGTCGGGCCGGGCGCCATGTGCACCACCCGGATGATGACCGGCGTCGGCCGCCCCCAGTTCTCCGCGGTCCTCGAGTGCGCGGCCGAGGCCCGGCGCCTGGGCCGGCACGTGTGGGCCGACGGCGGCGTCCGGCACCCGCGCGACGTCGCCCTCGCGGTCGCCGCCGGCGCCTCCAACGTGATGATCGGCTCCTGGCTGGCCGGCACCCACGAGTCGCCCGGCGACCCGCGCCGCGACGCCGACGGCCGTCTTTACAAGGAGAACTTCGGCATGGCCTCGGCCCGGGCGGTGAGCCGGCGCACGGCCGACGACACCGTCTACGAACGGGCCCGCAAGGCGCTGTTCGAGGAGGGCATCTCGACCTCCCGGATGTACCTCGACCCCCGCCGTCCCGGCGTCGAGGACATTCTCGACGAGATTGTGGCGGGCGTCCGCAGCGCCTGCACCTACGCCGGCGCCGCCGACCTTGCGGAGTTCGCCGAGCGTGCGACCGTCGGCGTGCAGAGCGCGGCCGGTTTCGCCGAGGGAAAACCACTCGACGTCAGCTGGTGAATGAGGTGCCTGCGGATAGTCTCGTCACCCGCAGGTCACGTATGGTGCGTGTCGTGAAGCCCGCTCGCAACCGTCTCGGCTCGTGACCGAACAGCCGTCCCGACGCCTGCAGGCGTTGCGTGTCGCCTCCCGCTTCGTGGGCGCCGGCCTGCTGGACCAGGTGGTCATCGCCACCGCCAACGCGGCGAACACGCTGCTCGGCGGCATTCTGCTGTCCAAGAGCCAGTTCGGCGCGCTCGCCCTCGCGCTCAGCGTGGGGTACTTCTCCATGTACCTCAACCGCGCCATCGTCGGCGACGTGCTGCTCGCGCTCGCGTCCCGCTACGACGGCGACCACCGCGCGCGGCTCATCCGCAACGGGCTCACCACGGCGCTGTGCTCCGGCCTCGTGACCACCCTGATCTTCGTCGCGATCTGGCTGCTGTGGCCGCACAGCGGCAAGATCGACCTGCACGAGCTGATCTGGCTGGCGCCGTTCATGCTGCCGATCATGCTGCACGACACCGCCCGCTGCGACTACCTCGCCGACCGGCGCCCGGAGAAGGCGCTCGGCATCGACCTGGTGTGGTTCGGCACCCAGGCGGTCGCGATCGTCGCCATGGTGCTGACCGGCAACTCCAGCCCCGGCGGCCTCCTCGCGGCGTGGGGCATCGGCGCGACGGCCGGCGCCACCGTGTATGTCCTGCGCGAGGGGCACCTGCCCTGGGCCGGCAACCCGAAGGCCTGGCTGGCCGAGACCCGCCACCTCTCGGGCTGGTTCACCGCGACCGCGGTCGTCGCCCAGGTCCAGGTGCTCTCGATCAGCTTCCTCGTGGCGGGCAAGCTGTCGAAGATCGACCTGGGCAACCTGCGGTTCGTGCAGACCGTCCAGCTCCAGCCGGTGCAGAACCTCGTGGCGGCGATCCAGGGCCTGCTCGTGCCCCGCGCCTCCCGCAACGCGGCCGACGCCGCCAAGCCGGGCGCCGAGGGCCAGGCCGCCGCGGCCACCCTGCGCCGCCAGACCCGCCAACTGGCGATCGCCTTCGCCATTCTCGGCGCGGTCATGGTCGCCGCCGTCTGGCCGCTCGTGTCGTGGATCCTGACCGAGACGGGCAAGTTCGCCGAGGCCGCCCCGCTGGCCCTGCCGATCGCCCTGCAGGGCGCGGTCTACCTGCTCCAGGTCCCGTTCACCGCGGCGATGCGGGGCATGCACCGGGCCCGGATGCTCTTCGTGCAGTACGTGGTCTTCGCGGCGGTCTCGCTGACCGGCCTTTCGGTGGGCGCGAACTACGGTCTGCAGGGCGCCGCGTGGGGCTTGCTGACCGGCTCCACGGCCGGCCTGATCTGCATGATGGTGCTCTACGCCTACGCCCTCAAATGGGTCGGCCCACCGCCGGAGCCGGCCCCGGCGACCACTCGTCTGGACGCGGCCCAGAACGCCTGACGACGTCGGCCTCGGCGGCGAGGAGGAGCAGCCACAGGATGCCGCCGGTGCCGCCGATGAGCCACTCGTTGGTCACCGCGCTCAGCAGCGCCGCCGGGAGCAGGACCAGCAGCCAGGGTGGGGCGTTGGCGCGGCGGCGCCAGACGTTCCACAGCAGGAGCAGGAGGCCGGCCGCGAAGGCCAGCGCGCCGGCCACGCCGGCCTTGCGGAAGGCCGCGATCGGGGCGTTGTCGACCGTAAGCTTGATGTCGGCGCCGCTCGACGCCCGGTAGACCGTCGCCCGGGCGTCGCGGGTGTTGCCGAGCAGCTGCTCGGGCGGCGAGTCGGCCCGCCAGTCCACCGCGACCTGCCGCCAGGTCTCGACGCGGCCGCTGCTCACGCCCGCGTCGCTGCCGTAGCGCTCCCTCAGCAGGAATCCCGGGCCGTTGACCACGAGCACCATCATGAGCGCGACAAAGGGTACAAGAGCATCACGCCAGGAAATCAGCGCGTAGGTCAGCGTGGCCACCGCCAGCAGCAGAAAACCCGTCCGCGAGTCGCTCACGCAGAGGATCAGCGCCGACACCGCCACCGCACCGATGCGCTGCCAAGCGGCCAGCGAGCGGTCGGCGCCGACCCGGATCGCGGCCAGCATCGCCGCCAGGGCCATCGCGTTGGGGTGCAGCAGCAGCCAGCGCATGCCCCAGAAGCGGTACTCGAAGCCCGCACCCCACGGTGTGTCCGGCACGACGTGCGGCGTGGTGAACAGGTTGCCCGACCCGGCGAGCAGCAGCACCGCGATGCCGAACAGGAACGACACCGCGATGCCCAGGCTGAACCGCGGGCCGCGGAAGGCGAGCACGACCAGGACGACGAGGCCGAAGTACCCGGCGTAGAGCAGGCGCTGCGCCGCGATGTCGACCTTCAGGACCAGCAGCGCGCCGAGGATGCCGATCAGCCAGTACGAGACCCCGAGCCAGGCGGTGCCGAGCGCGCCCGGGTTCGACACGGGCGCCGCCCAGAAGAGGAACAGCAGGCCGGACAGCAGCAGCAGCGTCCACACGACGATGCCGGTGTTCGTGTACGTCCAGCTGAGCACGCCCTGGGCGAAGAAGACCCCGCCCACCACCAGCCCGCGCCAGTCCACCCGCGGCACCAGGGACGCGCCGAGCGCCCCGGTGGCGGCCGCGAGCAGGCCCGCCACCGAGGCCAGCAGCGCGTCCAGGGCGCCGTCGACCATGAGTTCGACCGCCCCGGCGGCCAGCCCGACGGCGACCACCGCGACGACCGTCCACCGGGCCGGCACCGTCACGGCGAGGAGATCACCGATGCGTAGATCGCCAGCAGCCGCTGGGTCAGCACGTCGGGCGAGAAGTGCTCCTGGTAGCGCCGCCGGGCGACGGGGGCCAGCTCGGCCGCGCCGGCGTGGGCCGCCCGCAGGCCGTCGGCCAGGGCCGCCGCGTCGGGCTGGACGACCCAGCCGGCGTCACCGGCGAGGTACGGCATGCCGCCCCGGTCGGTCACGAGCACCGGCCGGCCGCCGGACAGCGCCTCCAGGATGATCGTCGGGAGCACGTCGTGCCAGGTGGATGCGGCGATGACGCACGCCGCCCGGCCGATCTCCGCCCGTACCGCCGAATTGTCCACCGCGCCGAGATAGGTCACGTCGCCCCGGCGCGCCGCCGCATCGACCGCCAGCTGGCGCAGGGGCCCGTCGCCGATGATCCGCAGCGGGCCGAGCGCGCCGTCCGGGTGCCGCTCCCACGCGTCGAGCACCAGCGCGAGCCCCTTCTCGGGGCTGAGCCGGGCCGCGTAGAGGAAGCCCTCCCCGGATTGCTGCGCAGCGCCGGCGTCCGGGATCCCGTTCGGCTTCACCGTGATGCGCGCCTGCGGGATGCCGAAGTCCATCAGGTGCTCGGCGATCCGGTCGGTCAGCGCGATGAAGTGGTCGACGTGCTTCCAGGTGCCGCGGTGGTACGCCAGAGTGGCCGCCATCACGGCGGACTGGGCCTTCGAGTCGCGGTAGCAGGCGTGCCTGACCGCCGGCAGCGGGAACGCCTTCCCGCGGCACTCGGTGCAGATCTGCCCGTCGCGGAAGTACAGGCCGGGCGCGCAGACCTGCCGGTAGTTGTGCACCGTGTGGACCACCGGCACGCGGTGCGCGTGCGCGGTCCTGATGACCCACGGCGAGATCAGCGGGTACGGATTGTGCAGATGGATGATGTCCGGTTTTTCGGATTTGAGGAGATCGGCCAGCGCGCGCTGCGACGCGCCGTTGCGCACCGGGGACAGTGGCAACAGCACCTTCTGCGCGGTGGAGAAGGTGCCGATCTCGTCGGAGCTGCGCAGGAACGGCAGCACGGTGACCCCGGCCCCGGTGAGCTGCGCGATCTCCGCATCGACGATGACGTTTTCGCCCGACGGCTGGCCGGACGCATAGCGGTTGTGCGCGACGACGACCTTCATGACGGAAAAAGCCTACGGCCCGCGTTTTGCGGCAGACTGTACGGGTGCCTGAGCTTCCCGAGGTCGAGGCGCTCGCCGCGTTCCTGCGGGAGCGCGCCGTCGGCCACACCGTCGAGCGGATCGAGGTCTCCGCGATCTCCGCGCTCAAGACGTTCGACCCGCCCATCACCGCCGCCACCGGAAAGCCGATCACCGGCGCCTCCCGGCACGGCAAGTTCCTCGACGTCCACGTCGGCGACGACCTCCACCTCGTCGTGCACCTGGCCCGGGCCGGCTGGCTGCACTACCGCGACACGTTCAACGCCAAGACGCCGCTCAAGCCGGGCTCCGGCCCGATCGCGCTGCGCGTGCGCCTCGACGACGAATCCGGCTTCGACCTCACCGAGGCCGGCACGAAGAAGAGCCTCGCGGCGTACTTCGTGACCGACCCGCGGCTGGTGCCCGGCGTGTCGCGGCTCGGCCCGGACGCGCTCGCGGTGTCCGCCGACGAGTTCGCCGCCGCCATCCGCTCCCGCAAGGGCCAGGTCAAGGGCGTCCTCACCGATCAGACCATCCTGGCGGGCGTCGGCAACGCATACTCGGACGAGATCCTCCACGCGGCGAAAATGTCACCCTTCGCGCTGACCAGCAAGATCACCGATGAGGCCATGACCCAGCTGCACGCCGCCGTGCGCAGGGTCCTCACCGACGCGGTGACCCGGTCGGTCGGGCAGAAGGCCGCCACGTTGAAGTCCGAGAAGCGCTCCGGCCTGGCCGTCCACGCGCGCACCGGGCTGCCGTGCCCGGTCTGCGGCGACACCGTGCGCGAGGTCTCGTTCGCCGACACCTCGCTGCAGTACTGCCCCACGTGTCAGACCAACGGCAAACCCTTGGCGGACCGCCGGCTTTCGAAGCTCGTACGCTGACGCCTGTGCGCCGTGCTTTCTGGGTGGCTTTCGCCGCCTTCTTCCTGCTGGGTTCGGCCTGGGCGCTCGCCCTGCCGGTCAACGGCACGTATGACGAGAAGCAGCACCTGGTCCGCGCCTACGCGGTCTGGAGTGGCCAGTGGCTGCCCGAGGGCCGTGCCGTCGACGCGAGCGGCATCGAGACCAACGCGTTCACCGGGCCGCGCAGCCTGCTGCCGGAGAACGCGGACTGCACCTGGATCGACAAGCCGACCTACCGGCCGGCGTCCTGCCTGGTCACCACGTCGGATCGCACGGAGACGCTGGTGCCGAGCGCGGCCGCGCGGTACAGCCCGGTCTACTACGCCCTCGTCGGCCTCCCGCTGCGGATCAGCCCCGACGGCACCGGCCTGATCCTGTCCCGCCTGCTGTCCGCCGCGCTCACCGCGCTGCTGCTCGCCGCCGCCGTCGGGCTGGCCGTGCGGGCCGGCAACCGGCTGCTCGCCGCCGCGATCGTGCTGGCCGCCACCCCCATGGCGCTGAACCTGGCCGGCTCGATCAACCCCAACGGCCTGGAGATCGCCGCCGGTGTGCTGCTCTTCGTGGCCCTGCTGACCCGGGCCTACGCGCCGGCCGGGGTCGCTGCGGCGCTCCTGCTGACGGTCCGGGATCTCGGTCCGGTCTTCACGGTGGGGGTACTGGCGGTGTCGCTCTTCGTCAGCCGCACCTCGCCGCGCGCGCTGCTGCGCCGCTCGTTCCTGGTCCCGGCCGCGCTCGGCGCCGCCTTCGCGGTGTTCTGGATCGCCGTCGCCGCGCGCTCCAGCGACCTGGAGACGACCCGCACCATCCCGCCGACCACCTCCGGCGCGATCCTGCGCGACATCGCCGACAACCGGGCCGAGTTCTGGGTCCGCCAGGTCGTGGGCCAGTTCAACTACGGCGAGACCACGGTTTCGATCGGCATGATCGCGCTCTGGTACCTCCTGGTCGCGGCCCTGGTGCTCCCCGCGCTCTGGTTCGGCGACCGCCGGCTGCGCCTCGGCATCGTGGCGACCGCGGCGGCGTGCGTGGTCCTGCTGGTGGCCATGGAGCTGTACTTCGCCCCGAAGGTCGGGCATTTCGCCCACGGGCGGTACATCATGCCCCTCGGTGTCGGCGTGGTGCTGCTGGCCGCGTTCGCTGAGCGTTACACAGCGTGGTTGACCGACCGGGGCTGGCTCGGTCGCGTGGTGCTCGCCGGCGTGGCGTTGACCGTACCGATGGATCTCTATGCCCTGGCGCGGGTCATGACGCGGTTCCAACACGGCATCAGCCATGGTCTCGACCCGCTCGGCGGCACCTGGCACCCTGCCGCGGGCAGCGTCGTGCCGCTGCTGTGCTGTGCGGTGGGTGGCGTACTACTCGGGGTGATCGTCACGCGGAGTTCTGTCCGGCCTACGGCACAGCACTCGACAGCCAACACGTTGAGCAACTAGTGTCGGCCGGTCGTCGTCGGTTGCCCCGGCCGCCATGGGACACTCTTTACGTGCTTTCCGGTGTCCGTGACCACGCCATGAAGACGGGCAACCCAACCGGTCGAGCAGCTGAGCTCCGCGGCCCCGCGCCGTGGGGCGAGAGGACGCACTGAGGTGACCGCTAGTCTCCAACGTCCGGCCACCCCGCCGAGCCGGAGATCGACCTTGGGTGAACTCGACAGTTTCGAGATCCTCCCCGATCACGCCCTGACTCCGCTGGGCCCCAACGGCGTGCCCCGCTCGGGCTGGCAGCGCACCAAGCGCGCCGCTCGCTGGCACCGCCCCTATGCCGCCCTCCTGCTGGTGCTCGACGCCGGCGCGGTGGCGCTCGCCAGCCTGACCGCGCTGTCGAACATCGACCCCAACAAGACCAACGCCGGCTTCCAGCACAACCCGGGCCTGTTCAACCTGACGGCCTACGTGCTGCTGCCGCTGATCTGGATCATGGTCCTGTGGGGCCACGGCGCCTACGACCGGCGCTACCTGGGCACCGGCACCGACGAGTTCAAGCGCGTGGTCCGCGCCTCGTGGACCGTCGTGGCGATCGTCGCCTTCGCCGCCTTCGCGTTCAAGACCGACGTCTCCCGCACCACGGTCGGCACCGCGCTGGTCGGCGCCCTGCTGTATGTGCTGTTCCTGCGCTATCTGGCGCGGCGCGCGCTGTATCTCTCGCGGACGAAGTTCCACCTCGCGACCCACCGCGTGCTGCTCATCGGCACGCTGCAGGAGGCGATGGAGGTCCACCAGGCGATCGCCCGCGACCCCGCGGCGGGCCTGGTGCCGGTCGCGATCCACCTCACCGAGGGCTACGCGCCGCACCCGAACACCAACACGCCGGTCCCGGTCCACGCCGGCCGCGACATCCTCTCGCTCGTCCGGGAGATCAACGCCGACACGATCGCCGTCTGCGGCTCCGCCAGCGCCGAGCCGGTCGAGCTGCGCCGACTGGCCTGGCAGCTGGAGGGCACGGGCATCGAGCTGGCCGTCGCGCCGCAGCTCACCGACATCGCGGGCCCGCGGGTGCACATCCGCCCGATCGAGGGCATCCCCCTGCTGTACGTCGAGGAGCCCAAACTCTCGGGCCTCGGCTGGCTGTTCAAGAACGTGATGGACCGGGTGCTCGCCCTGATCGCCCTCCTGGTCGTCCTGCCCTTCTTCCCGATCATCGCCCTGGCCATCAAGCTCTCCGACCCGGGCCCCATCTTCTTCCGCCAGCCGCGCGTGGGCCGCGAGGGCAAGACGTTCCGCGTCTGGAAGCTGCGGACGATGTACGTCGACGCCGAGGAACGCCAGGCGATGCTCGACGACCAGAACGAGAGCGACGGCCTGCTCTTCAAGATGAAGAACGACCCGCGCGTGTTCAAGGTCGGCAAGTGGCTCCGCGCCACCTCGATCGACGAGCTCCCACAGATCCTCAACGTCCTCATGGGCGAGATGTCGCTGGTCGGCCCCCGCCCGCTCCCGGCCGAGGACGGCGACTTCCTGGGCGACGTCCGCCGGCGCCTCCTGGTCCGCCCGGGCATCACGGGCCTGTGGCAGGTGAGCGGCCGCAGCGACCTGAGCTGGGACGACGCGGTCCGCCTGGACCTGTACTACGTCGACAACTGGTCCCTGGTCCTCGACCTCCACACGCTGTGGCGCACGGTCGGCGTGGTCGTCTTCCGCAAGGGCGCCTACTAGCCCCGGCCGCGCACCAACTCCATGATCCATGGAGACTTCTGGTCGCCATGACAGCCAGCAGTCTCCATCGATCATGAGACGCCTTCCGGCGCCCGCCCCGCCAGGCGCCGGACTTTTCCGAATTGTCGGATAGGTCTGGCGGGTGCGGCGGGGCTCGGGGTGGCCTGGTCAAAGGGCGGCGGCGACGTCACGATGATGCGCGTGGAAGGGAACCTCATCGCCGCGCTCGTCGTTGTCGTGCTGGCGGCCGCGCTCGGCGGGGCGGTGTATGCCGCGATCCGCCTCCGCAGCCGGCGCGCCATCGCGACCGCCGCGCAGCGGGCGACGTACGACGTCCTCCACATCGCCGCCCTCGCCGCCGAGCCGCTGCGGGCCGGGCTCACCGAGGCGGCCGCCGGGAAGGCCATCCGGCACCTGCGCACGCTCACGGGTGCCGCCGGGATCGCGGTCACCGACCCGCAGCGGGTGCTGGCGTTCGACGGCGCGGGTGATCATCACCGCGAGCAGGTGGCGGTCGCCGCCACCAAGGCCGTCACCGCCGGCCGCTCGACCGTGCTCAGCAGCGACGAGCTGCCCTGCGACCTGGTCGACTGCCCGGTCCGCGGCGCGGTGGTCGTGCCGCTCGCCCAGCGGGAGGGCGCCGTCGTCGCGCTGTCCGACGGGCCGCCGGCGCCCGGGCTGGTCCAGGCCACGGCCGAGACCGCCCGCTGGGTCGGCACCCAGCTCGCGCTCGCCGAGCTCGACACCTCGCGGGCCCGCCTCGCGCGGGCCGAGGTGCGGGCGCTGCGGGCCCAGATCAGCCCGCACTTCATCTACAACGCGCTGACCGCGATCGCCAGCTTCGTGCGCACCGACCCCGAGCTGGCGCGGGAGCTGATCCTGGAGTTCGCCGAGTTCACGCGGTACTCCTTCCGGGCGCACGGCGAGTTCACGACGCTCGCCGAGGAGCTGCGATCCATCGACCGGTACCTCACCATCGAGCGCGCCCGCTTCGGCGAGCGGCTCCAGGTACGCCTGCAGATCGCGCCGGAAGTCCTGCCGGTCACCCTGCCGTTCCTCTGCCTGCAGCCCCTGGTCGAGAACGCCGTGCGGCACGGGTTGTCGCGCAAGCCCGGCATGGGCACGATCAGCATCGTGGCGCGCGACGCGGGGGCCGAGTGTCACATCACCGTCGAGGACGACGGCGTGGGCATGGACCCCGAGCAGCTGCTCAGGGCCGACGACAGCACCGACGCCGGGCAGCACGTGGGCTTGCGCAATGTCGACGATCGGCTACGTTCGGTCTTCGGCGACGGCTTCGGCGTCGTGGTCGAAACGGCGCCCGACGCCGGCACCAAAGTGAGCATGCGGGTCCCGAAGTTCCACCCAGGAGTCAGGAGCGGCGCATGAAAACGACAACACCGTGAAAGGCGTGATCGTCGAGCCGGCGACCGGCTACCTGCGCGTGCTCGCCGTCGACGACGAGGTGCCGGCGCTGGACGAGCTGGCGTACCTGCTGCGGGCCGACCCGCGCGTCGGCCGCCTGCACACGGCCGGTGACGCGACCGAGGCGCTGCGGGTGCTGCGCGACGTCGACGTCGACGTGGTGTTCCTCGACATCCGCATGCCCGGCCTCGACGGCATGGAGCTCGCGCGGGTGCTCGGCCGGTTCGCCAAGCCGCCGGCCGTCGTGTTCGTCACCGCGTACGACGACCGGGCCGCGGAGGCGTTCGACCTCGGCGTCGCCGACTACGTGCGCAAGCCCGTCCGCGCCGACCGGATCGCCGAGTCGCTGCGCCGGGTGCTCGCCACCCGGCTGGTGCCCGCGCACCCGGCGGTCGCCGCGCGCCGTGACCGGCAGGACGACCCGACGATCCCGGTGGAGCTCGCCGGCACGACCCGGATGCTGCCGCGCTCGTCGGTGCGCTGGGTCGAGGCGCAGGGCGACTACGCCCGCCTGCACACCGCCGACGCCTCGCACCTGGTCCGCGTCTCCCTGGCGACGCTGGCCGAGCGCTGGGCCGATGCCGGTTTTGTCCGCGTTCACCGGTCGTACCTCGTGCAGCTCAAGCTCATCACCGAGCTGCGCATGACCAACAGCGGGTATGTTGTGCTGATCGACGACCACGAGCTGCCCGTCTCGCGCCGCCACACGCGCGAGCTCAAGGATCGGCTGGTCCGGGCGGCGAAGTCGTGGACGTGACGCACAGAAGTTCTCCACAATCCCTCCACATTGCCGACTGAGGCCCTGCACGTCCTGCGAATACGCTGCGAGACATGAACGGAGCAGGGGAGCGGCGCCGGGTGCTCGTCGTCGAGGACGAGCGGATGATCGCGGAGTCGATCGCGGTGCGGCTGCGGGCCGAGGGGTTCGCGGTCGACCAGGCTCACGACGGGCCGGCCGCGGTCGCGGCGGCCAAGCTCCTGCGCCCCGACCTCGTGGTCCTCGACGTGATGCTGCCCGGCTTCGACGGCCTCGAGGTCTGCCGGCGCATCCAGGCCGAGCGCCCGGTCGCGGTGCTCATGCTGACCGCCCGCGACGACGAGACCGACATGCTGGTCGGGCTCGCCGTCGGGGCCGACGACTACCTGACCAAGCCGTTCTCGATGCGCGAGCTCGCCGCCCGGGTCCACGTGCTGCTGCGCCGGCTGGAGCGCCTCGCGCACGTCGAGCCGGACCTGGACGAGGCGCCGATCGTCCTCGGCGACCTGGAGATCAACCGGGCCCAGCGGCGGGTGACCCGCGCCGGGGTCGAGGCCCACCTGACCCCGACCGAGTTCGACCTCCTGGTCAACCTCGCGACGAGGCCTCGCACGGTGCTGCCGCGGGAGCGCCTGCTGGCCGAGGTCTGGGGCTGGGCGGACGCGTCGGGCACCCGCACGGTCGACAGTCACATCAAGGCACTGCGCCGCAAGCTGGGCGCCGACCTGATCCGCACCGTCCACGGCGTCGGCTATGCCCTGGAGGCCGCGTGAACGGCGAAGCGAGGGCCACATGAAAAAGATCA
Organism: Dactylosporangium sucinum; assembly: GCF_014647515.1. Lineage (GTDB taxonomy): Bacteria > Actinomycetota > Actinomycetes > Mycobacteriales > Micromonosporaceae > Dactylosporangium > Dactylosporangium sucinum. The sequence goes on from NZ_BMPI01000004.1 coordinate 153,699, forward strand.
TGGACTTGTTGCCGAGGCCCCTTGACCCGGTCCGGTCGATCAAGCTCAAGCTGGCGATCCTGCTGTTCGCGTCCGCGCTCGCCGGCCTGCTCGTCTTCCGGATCGGCATCGGCTGGATGCCGCCGACGACGAGCGCGATGGCCCTCACCGTCGGACTGCTGACCTCGCAGATCCTGGCCCACGGCGTGACCTCGCCGCTGCGCGAGATGACCGCCGCCGCCCGCGCGATGGCCCGCGGCGACTACAAGGTGCGGGTCCGCTCCACGTCCCGCGACGAGGTCGGCCAGCTCGCCGCCGCGTTCAACCAGATGGCCGGCGAGCTCGCCGCCGCCGACCAGCAGCGCCGCGAGCTGATCGCGAACGTGTCCCACGAGCTGCGGACGCCGATCTCCGCGGTACAGGCGATGCTGGAGAACATCGTGGACGGCGTCGCCGAGCCGGATCCCGCCACGCTCCGCACGGCGCTCGCGCAGACCGAGCGGCTGGGCCGGCTGGTCACCGAGCTGCTGGACATCTCGCGTCTCGACGCGGGAGTGGTACCCCTGGACCGCGAGACCTTCCGCATCGACGACCTCCTCCACGAGGTCGTCGCCGAGGCCGAGGTCAAGGCCACGGCCACCGGCAGCAAGGTCGACTATCTCACCTGCTCGTTCCCCGAGGACGCCCTGGTCAGCGCCGACCGGGCCCGGCTGCACCACGTCCTGACCAACCTCGTCGACAACGCCACCCGGCACAGCCCCGAGGGCGGCACGGTGACCATCATCGGCCGCCGCGACGCCCAGCACGTGATGATCGAGGTCGCCGACGAGGGCCCGGGCATCCCGCACGCCGAGCGCGAGCGCGTCTTCGAACGCTTCACCCGCGGCGCCCGCCCCTCCGGCGGCGGCACCGGCCTGGGCCTGGCCATCGCCCAGTGGCTGACCCAGCTGCACGACGGCACGATCGCGGTGATCGAACAGCCGGACGGCCACCCCGGCGCCCGCATCCGCGTGACGCTACCCGCCTGATTCCTTCGGATTCGGTACAGCGGAGGCCACCGTCGGCCGCCCGCGCACTCCCGCATGCCCTCAGGAGGCTTCGCCATGCCAGCAGCCGAAACCCCGGACGAGACCCCAGCGCCCGCCGAGTCGCCGGCCACGCCGCCGAGCCGGGCGGACCCCACCGAGACCGGCGGCGCCGGGAACCCGAGGGATACGGAACCCCCCGGCGCCGCCCCCCGACCCGCGGCCCCGTCAGCGATTCCCACCCCGCGCCCGGCGGCGCCCGCCACCGGTCCGTCCGCGGATTCGCGCGCGGGCGGCGGGGGTGGGGTGGCGGTGGCCATCAAGGTGCCACCGAAGCCGCCGCAGGCCGGTTGGGCCGGGCCGGCGCCGACGCCGGTGTCGCCCATGGTCATTCCGGCCCTGATGCGGCCCGTGCCGCTCGGCCCACCGTCCCCGACGCTCTTCCAGCGGCGCTGGCCGCGGCGCACGCCGGCCGCCGCGACCGCCGCCCTCGCCGGCGGCCTGGTCACGGCCATCGTCGCGGCCGCCGCCGTGCCGCTGGACCGCCCCGGCCTCGGCTGGCCGATCGCCGGCCTGGCCATGCTGGTCTCCCTCGGCGTCGTGCTGTGGAAGGGCGGCACCGGCCGCGTCGAGTCGTTCGCCTGGTGCGCCGCCGCGCTCGCGCTGCTGTCGGTGGGTGCCTTCCGGGCCGCCGGCTGGCTGTTCTTCCTCTGCCTCATGGCCGCGTTCGGCTGCGTGGCCCTCGCCGTCGGGCGCGGCCGTCGGGTGCCGGCCCTGTTCATAGCCCTGATCAACGTCCCGCTCGCCGGCTTCCGCGCCCTGCCGTGGGTCGCCGCCGGGATGAGCCGGCTCAAGGGCACGGGCAACAACGTCGTGCGCCTCGCCGCCTCGGCCGGGCTCGGGGTGCTGCTGCTCGTCGTCTTCGGCGCCCTGTTCGCCAGCGCCGACGTGGCGTTCGACCGGATCGTCGACCAGGTCGTGCCGGAGTTCTCGGCCGGCACCGTGGTGCGCTGGATCTTCGTCGGCACGGTCGCCGCCTGGCTGCTGTTCGGCGCCGCGTACCTCGTCGACAGCCCGTCGGCCGTCGGCGACCGGGAGCCGGGCGAGCCGCGCACGGTTCGCCGGGTCGAGTGGCTGGTGCCGGTCGGCGCGCTGCTGGTGATGTTCGTGGCCTTCGTCGCCGTCCAGCTCACCGTGCTCTACGGCGACCGCGGGTACGTCATGAAGACCGTCGGGCTGACCTTCGCCGAGTACGCCCGCAAGGGCTTCTGGCAGCTGCTCGTGGTCACGCTGCTCACGCTCGTCGTTATGGCGGTCACCGTCCGTAAGGCTCCACGCGGTACCGTCACCGACCGGATCCTGCTGCGGGTCGTGCTCGGCCTGCTCGCCGCCTGCACGCTCGTGATCGTGGGCTCCGCGGTGAAGCGGATGGACGTCTACGAGGAGGCGTACGGCTACACGCGGCTGCGCGTCTTCGTCACCGCCTTCGAGCTGTGGCTCGGCGCGCTGTTCGTCCTCGTGATGATCGGCGGCCTGGCCCGGCGGGCCCGCTGGCTGCCCCGGGTGGCGGTCGCGCTGTGGGTGGTCACGCTGCTCGGGCTGGCCGGGCTCAACCCGGACCGGTTCATCGCGGCCGGCAACGTCCAGCGGGTGGCGGCGAACAACGCCGATGTCTGGTACCTCTCCACGCTCTCCGCCGACGCCGTGCCCGAGCTGCGCAAGCTCCCGGCCGGTGCCCGCGAGTGCGCGCTGTCGGCGATATCGAGGGATCTCTACTACGACCGCGACGACTGGCGCGGCTGGAACCTGGCCCGCGAGCAGGCGCGCGAGGTGGCACCGAGGCCCGTCGATGTCGGCGACTACCCCTGCTATCGACGTTACTGAGCGAGGCAACGCGAGGGCCGACGTTCGGACGGGGGACGTCGGCCCTTGCGTTTGTTTCGGGAGCGTTGCGAGACTGCGGTCCATGGAGCCACCCGCGCCGCGCGTCCGCGTGGTGCTCGGTGACGTCGCCCGCACGCGCATCAAGCCGGCGCGGACCCGCGCCGAGCTGGAGGAGCAGAGCCCCGTCGGGGAGGCGCTGGCGCGCGGGCTGGTGCGGGCCCAGTTCGCGGTGGCGATGCGGCTGGCGGCCGTGGTCGCCGTCGGGCTCGGCGGGCTGCCGCTGCTCTTCGCGGCCGCGCCGGCGGTCGCCAAGGCCCGGCTCTTCGGCGTCTCGCTGCCCTGGCTGCTGCTCGGCGTTCTCGCCTACCCCTTCCTCTACCTCGTCGGCTCGGCCTACGTCCACCTCGCCGAGCGCAACGAGCAGGAGTTCGCGGCACTGGTCGAGGACCGCGGCGGGCAGCCGCCGCAATGAGCTCGTACGCGCTGGCCGGCGTCATCCTCGTCACCCTCGTGACCGTCGCCATCGGCATCTACGGCCTGCGCTTCGCCCGAACCACCTCCGACTTCCTCGTCGCGTCGCGCATGGTCAGCCCGACCTGGAACGCGGCGGCGATCAGCGGCGAGTACCTCTCCGCCGCCAGCTTCCTGGGCGTCGCCGGCCTGGTGCTGAAGCACGGCGTCGATGTCCTCTGGTATCCGGTGGGATTCGCCGCCGGCTATCTCGCCCTGCTGCTGTTCGTCGCCGCTCCGCTGCGGAGATCGGGCGCCTTCACGCTCCCCGACTTCTGCGAGGTGCGGCTGCGCTCGAAGCGGCTGCGCAAGCTCGCCACGGCATTCGTCATGTTCATCGGCTGGCTGTACCTCGTGCCGCAGCTGCAGGGCGCCGGCCTGACCCTGCAGACCGTCACCGGCGCCCCCTACGCGCTCGGCGCGCTGCTCGTCGGGGTGGTCGTCACCCTCAACGTGGCGCTCGGCGGGATGCGCTCCATCACCTTCGTGCAGGCGTTCCAGTACTGGCTGAAGCTCACCGCACTCGCCGTGCCGTTCGTGTTCCTGCTCATGCAGTGGCAGTCCGACGGCCGCCCGGCGCTCACCGCCCCCGACGGACCGCGGTTCCCGGAATCGACCAGCGTCGTCATCGATCACAGCACCCGCATGACCGTGCAGGAGCCGACCGCGGTCACGGTGCGCGGCCGGTTGGACGGCGCTGCGGTGGACGGTCCCGTCACGCTCACGGTCGGCGAGCACGTCGTCACCGACAACACGACGCTGGTCTTCCCGGCGGATTCCTCGGTACCGCACGTGGCCGCCGTCTCCGACGAGCGCCCCATGGACTGGCTGCTGCCGGGCGAGCACTCGCAGGGCCTGTTCGCCACGTACTCGCTCATCCTGGCCACGTTCCTCGGCACCATGGGCCTGCCGCACGTGCTGGTCCGCTTCTACACCAACCCCGACGGCGCGGCCGCCCGCCGGACCACGCTCGTCGTCCTCGGCCTCGTCGGCGTCTTCTACCTGACCCCGACCCTGTACGGTGTGCTCGGTCGCGTGTACACACCGCAACTGCTCATGACCGGCAACACCGACGCCGTCGTCCTGCTGCTCCCGGCGGCCGCGCTCGGCGGCGGCGTCACCGGTCAGCTACTCAGCGCGCTGGTCGCGGCCGGTGCCTTCGCCGCCTTCCTGTCCGCCTCCTCCGGCCTGCTCACCAGCGTCGCCGGCGTGCTCTCCACCGACGTGCTCGGCCACGGCTCCGTCCGCGACTTCCGCCGCTCGGCCCTGGTCGCCGGGGTGGTACCGCTGCTGCTCGCACTGTTCGTGGCGAGCCTCGACGTGTCCCAGGTCGTCGGCCTGGCGTTCGCCGTCGCCGCGTCGAGCTTCTGCCCGCTGCTGGTGCTCGGCATCTGGTGGCGCGGCCTGACCGCGATCGGCGCCGCGGCCGGGATCGTGATCGGCGGCGGCACCGCGGCGTCGGCGGTCCTGCTGACCGTGCTCGGCGGCCCGCTGGAGGGCTGGGCCGGCGTGCTCACCACCCAGCCCGCGGCCTGGTCGGTGCCCCTGGCCTTCCTGGTCATGATCTTCGTCTCGCTCCTCACCCGGCACCGCTTGCCGTCCGGCGTCGGAGCGATCATGCTTCGCCTGCATGCGCCGGACGCGTTGCGCATGTAGCGGGGGTGGCGAGGTTGACCTACGGTCGAGACGTGAGCGGTTCGGAGCGGAGCGGAGAGGCCGCGAACCAGAGGCACAGGGAGCACGAGCGTTGCCGGAGCGAAGCGGAGGCAACGTGAGCGTGCCGGGTGGTGCCGCTCTCGCGTTGCGGGGGCTGACGAAGCGTTTTGAGGACAAGGTCGCGGTCGCCGGGGTCGACCTCGACGTGCCCAGCGGGTCGTTCTTCGGCCTGCTCGGGCCGAACGGTGCGGGCAAGACCACGTCGCTGTCGATGGCGGTCGGGCTGCTGCGGCCGGACGCCGGCCACGCGTACGTGCTCGGGCACGACGTCTGGTCGGACCCGGTCGAGGCCAAGCGGCGCCTCGGCGCACTGCCCGACTCCGCCCGGATGTTCGACCGGCTGTCCGGCAGCGAGCTGCTCGCCTACAACGGCCTGCTCCGCGGGCTCCCGCAGGACGTCATCGACGCCCGGGCGAGCGAGCTGCTCGACGTGCTCGGCCTGGCCGACGCCGGCCGGACGCTCGTCGTCGACTACTCGGCCGGCATGAAGAAGAAGATCGGCCTCGCCTGCGCGATGCTGCACGCCCCGCGCCTGCTCGTCCTCGACGAACCGTTCGAGGCGGTCGACCCGGTCTCGGGCGCGCTGATCCGCGACATCCTCATCCGCTATGTCCGCAACGGCGGCACGGTGATCTTCTCCAGCCACGTGATGGAGGTCGTCGAGCGCCTCTGCACGCACATCGCGATCCTGGCCGACGGCCGGATCAAGCGGATCGGCACGATCGACGAGGTTCGCGCCGGCCGGGAGCTCGAGGACGTGTTCGTCGAGGTCGTCGGCGGCCGGGTCGCGACGGGCGCGGAACTGTCGTGGTTGTGAACCCGCCCGGCCCGCGTCAGCCGGCCGAGCCGCCGGTCCCGGGAGAACCCGGGGGCCCGCAGGTTCCCGCGCAGCGTCCGGCACCGGCCGACGCGCCCCGCCCCGAGCTGCATCAACCGGTCCCGGTCGGCGTGCCCAAGGTCAGCTACTTCGTCCGGCTCAAGCTCCGCATCATGCGCAACAGCCTGCGTCCCGGCCGCCGGCACCGCGACGACCGGAAGGTGCGCTTCTTCAGCCGGTACGGTCGCCTCCTGCTCTTCATCTTCGGCCTGCTCGCCGGCCTGTGGGCGGCCGTGCTCGGGTTCGCGGCGTTCGCCGGCAGCAGCCTGGCCGACCCGGAGCTCCGCGCCCCGCTGGCCACGTTCGCCGGCACCGCCGTCGTGCTCGCCTGGGTGTTCGTCCCGTTGCTGTTCTTCGGCGTCGACGAGACGCTTGACCCGGCCCGCTTCGCGCTGCTGCCGGTGCCGCGCCGCACCCTCGTGCTCGGCATGCTGGCGGCCGCGTTCGTCGGCATCCCGCCGCTCGTCACGCTGCTGGCGACCCTCGGCTCGACGGTCGGCGCGGTGCTCGACGGCGGTCTGGCCGCCGGCCTCGTGGCGGTCCTCGGCGCGCTCGTCGGCATCGCCCTGTGCGTCGCCGCGAGCCGCGCGGTGACCAGCGCCTTCGCCCGCATGCTGCGCTCGCGCCGGGTCCGCGACCTCGCCGCGCTGCTCATCGCGCTGCTCGGCATCTCCTGCAACCCGATCTTCCAGTTGGTCTTCACCGTCGTGCAGCACGGCGAGTCGAAGCAGTCGTCGGCGGTCGGCGAGGTGCTGTCCTGGACCCCGCTCGCCGCGCCGTACGTCGCCTACCTCGACGCGATCGACGGCAATTGGGGGCTGGTCGCCGCCCGGCTGCTGATCGGCGTGGCCGGCGTGGTCGTGCTGCTCTGGTGGTGGCTGCGGACCATCGAGTCGGCGATGCTCGGCGTCTCCGACGGCCCGGGCGCGCGCAAGGGGGCGGTCACCGACCCGCCCGTCCGCGCCTTCGTCCCGCGGTCGCTGCGGTTCGTGCCGACCGGCCGCTTCGCCGGGCTGCTGGCCCGCGAGGTGCGGTACTGGCTGCGCGACCCCCGTCGCCGGGCCAGCCTGATCTCGCTGCTGGCCGCCTCGATCGTGATCCCGTTCGCGTTCACCTTCGGCGCCGGCGGGCCGGGCAGCCAGGGTCTCAGCGGCGGCGCGCTCGTCTACTCGCTGCTGTTCGCGGGGGCCTTCGTCGGCCTGGCGCTCGTCAACCAGTTCGGCAACGACGGCACCGCCTACGCGCTGCACATGCTCACCAGCGTCCCCGGCCAGGTCGAGCTGGCCGCCCGCGCGCTGGGCGTGGGCATCCTGACGTTTCCCCTGCTCGCCGTGGGAACGATCGTGGTCTCGATCGTGAGCGGCCACGCGGCGCAGCTCCCGGCCGCGCTCGGCGTGGGCCTGTGCGCGTTCGGCGTCTCGGTCGGCGCGGCGGGCATCACGTCGGTCCTGGCGCCCTACCCGATGCCGGACACCACCAACCCGTTCACCATGAACTCCGGCCGCGGCAGCGTGAAGAGCCTGCTCTCGTTCGTGAGCATGTTCGTCACGTGGCTGCTCACGGCGCCGCTGCTGGTCGCCTTCACGTTCCTGCCCGACCGGCTGACCTGGCTGGTCCTGCCGCTCGGCGTGGCCTGGGGCCTGGCGCTGGGCTGGGTCGGCACCCGCGTCGCCGGCTCGCTCCTGGAGCGGCGCGCCCCGGAGGTGCTGGCCGCGGTCACCCCGAAGAAGGCCTGATGGTGCGGTGAGCATCCACCCGTCGGACCCGTTCGCCACGCCGGAGGAGCAGCGGTCACCGGTGCGCCGCCTCCGCGGTCGCCTGCCGGCCGCCGTCACCCTGTGGACGGCGAACCCGCGGGTCGGCCTGACGGTGTCGTCCATGATCGTCGCCGACGGCGACCCCGGCCGGGTGCTCGGCCTGGTCGACGAGGAGAGCGACCTCTGGGCGGCGCTGGAGGCGAGCGGGCGGTTCGCCGTGACCCTGCTCGGCGAGCACGACCGGCAGCTGGCCGACCGCTTCGCCGGGCTGATGCCCGCGCCGGGCGGCCTGTTCGCCACGGGTGACTGGGAGCCGACCGACTGGGGGCCGGTCAAGCCCGGCCAGACCTGGGCCGGCTGCCGCCTGGACGACTCGCGGCCGTATGGCTGGTCGCTGCTGGTCGAGGCGACGATCGAGCACATCGGGCTCACCGAGGCGGGCGAGCCGCTGGTGCACGAGCGGGGGCGGTACCGCCGCCGGTAAACGGTGTGACGGGTGTCACCGGGCGCACCGATCCTGCCGCTGGGCGCACCGCTGGGCACGTTCCCACACTGAGATCTTCACCGATGCCTGCCGGGTTCCTACCGTTCCGGTACCCACACCCCCAACGGCAGGTGGTGATCCTCCATGAGCACCGAGACACCGGTGCCCGCGGGCACCGACGAGAACCGATACGTCGAGGTCGCCCGCAGCCCGGAGTTCGACACCCTGCGGCGCACCCTGCGCCGCTTCGTCTTCCCGGTATCCGCCGCGTTCCTCGTCTGGTACGCGCTGTACGTCCTCCTGTCCGCCTACGCCCGCGACTTCATGAGCACCAAGGTCGTCGGCCACGTCAACGTCGCGCTGATCTTCGGCCTGCTCCAGTTCGTGTCGACGTTCCTCATCGCCTGGCTGTACGCGCGGTACGCCGATCGCAGGATCGACCCGCTCGCCGACGAGCTGCGCGCCAAGATCGAGGGGAGCCCGGAGTGAACGAGACCTACCTCGCCGTCTCCGCGACCACGACGCGCACGCTCACGCTCACGCTGTTCGTGGTGCTGGTGGCGGTCACGCTGGCCATCACCATCTGGGCCAGCCGGCAGACCCGCAGCGCCGCGGACTTCTACGCCGGCGGCCGCTCGTTCACCGGCTTCCAGAACGGCATGGCCATCGGCGGCGACTACATGTCGGCGGCGAGCTTCCTGGGCATCGCCGGCATCATCGCGCTCAACGGCTACGACGGCTTCCTGTACTCCATCGGCTTCCTGGTCGCCTGGCTGGTCGCCCTGCTGCTCGTCGCCGAGCTGATGCGCAACTCCGGCCGCTACACCATGGCCGACGTGCTCGCCTTCCGCATGCGGCAGGCACCCGTCCGTACCGCCGGATCCATCTCCACCATCGTGGTCTCGATCTTCTACCTGCTCGCCCAGATGGTCGGCGCGGGCGCCCTGGTGGCGCTGCTGCTCGGCATCAAGGCGGGCGACACGTTCCTCGGCATGAGCGCCGAGACCGCGAAGATCGTCACCATCGCGCTCATCGGCGTGCTGATGATCGTCTACGTGACGGTCGGCGGCATGAAGGGCACGACGTACGTGCAGATCGTCAAGGCGTTCATGCTGATGATCGGCGCGCTGCTGCTGACCCTGCTCGTGTTCGCGGCGTTCAAGTTCAACCTGTCGAGCCTGCTCGGCGAGGCCGCCGCGAAGTCCGGGCGCACCCCGCCGGAGTCGTTCCTGCAGCCCGGCCTGCGCTACGGCCGGGAGTTCGCCGGCAACGCCGCGGCGACGCTGGCGAGCAAGCTGGACCTGATCTCGCTCGGCCTGGCCCTGGTCCTCGGCACCGCCGGCCTGCCGCACATCCTGATCCGGTTCTACACCGTCCCGAACGCCAAGGCGGCCCGCAAGAGCGTCGTCTGGGCGATCGGCATCATCGGCGTCTTCTACCTGATGACGCTGGCCCTCGGCTTCGGCGCCGCGGCGCTGGTCGGCCGGCAGGCCATCCTCGCTCAGGACCCGGGCGGCAACACCGCCGCGCCACAGCTCGCCGAAGCGCTCGGCAAGCGGTACCTCGGCGGCGACTTCGGCGGATCGCTGCTCCTGGCGGTGATCGCGGCCGTCGCGTTCGCCACCATCCTGGCGGTCGTCGCCGGCCTCACCCTCGCCTCGTCGTCCTCCCTCGCCCACGACCTCTACGCCAACGTGATCAAGCGCGGGCAGACGACAGAGCGGCAGGAGGTCGTCGTCGCGCGGTACTCCGCCTTCGTCATCGGCGCCGTGGCCATCGTCCTCGGCATCTTCGCCCGCAACCTCAACGTCGCCTTCCTGGTGGCGCTGGCGTTCGCGATCGCCGCGTCGGCGAACCTGCCGGCCATCCTCTTCTCGCTCTTCTGGAGGAAGTTCAACACCCGCGGGGCGACCTGGGGCATCTACGCCGGTCTGCTGTCGGCGGTCGGCGTGGTGCTGCTCAGCCCGATCGCCTGGGGCGGCGTGAGCGACGCCCGCACCCCGGCGACGCTCAACGCGGCGCAGGCGAAGACCTGCGGCGTGGCGCAGGACTCGAAGGCGGTCTCGAACCCGACGGCGCTGTTCAGCTGCACCACGGCCGCGCCGATCCCGCTGGAGAACCCGGGCCTGATCTCGATCCCGATCGGGTTCATCTTCGCCGCACTGGGCGCGCTCACCAGCAAGGAGCGCGACCCCGACAAGTACGCCGAGCTGGAGGCCCGCTCGCTCACGGGCGCGGGAGCCCACTAAGAAACAGTGCGCCGGGACCGGGGGCACCGCCGATCCCCGGTCCCGGCGCACCTTCGCTAGGCTGTTGTTCATGGTCGTTGCGCAGCGTTACGGCGAGGGTCACCGCATCCTCCTCACCGGAGGAGCCGGTTTTGTCGGGTCTCACCTCGCCGATGCCCTGATCGCCCGGGGTGCGCAGGTTGTCGTGGTGGACAACTTCCTCACCGGCAGTAAGGACAACGTCGCGCATCTCGTCGACCACCCTCGATTCACGCTCGTCGAGGCCGATGTCAGCGAGCCGCTGCCGGCCGCCGACGCGCTCGCCGGCCGGTTCGACGCGATCATGCACTTCGCCTCGCCGGCCAGCCCGACCGACTTCGCCCACCTGCCGGTGGAGATCCTGCGGGTCGGCTCGGTCGCCACGCTGCACCTGCTCGACCGTGCGGTGGCCGACGGTGCCCGGTTCATCCTGGCGTCGACCTCCGAGGCCTACGGCGACCCGCTGGTCCACCCGCAGCCGGAGACCTACTGGGGCAACGTCAACCCGATCGGCATCCGCAGCGTCTACGACGAGGCCAAGCGCTTCGCCGAGGCGGCGACGATGGGCTACCAGCGCCGCCACGGCGCCGACGTCGGCATCGTGCGGATCTTCAACACCTACGGCGAGCGCATGCGGCCCGACGACGGGCGGGCGATCCCGACCTTCATCTCGCAGGCCCTGCGCAACGAGCCGATCACCGTGCACGGCTCCGGCACCCAGACCCGGTCGATCTGCTACGTGTCCGACCTCGTGCGCGGCATCCTGATGCTGCTCGACTCCACCGAGACCGGCCCGATCAACTGCGGCACCGAGCACGAGATGACCATGCTCGAGCTCGCCGACTCGATCGTGCGGCTATCTGACAGCACCTCCCGGGTGGCGCTCATCGCCCGCACGGCCGACGACCCGGAGCGCCGCCGGCCCGATCTGACCAAGGCCCGTGAGCTGCTCGGATACGAGCCGGTCGTCGGCCCGGAGGAGGGTCTCGCCCGCACGGTCGCCTACTTCCGCGGCCGGTAACTCTCCCTGGATCGTGCCGCGCCCGTCGCGGTTACGTGGCGTGGCGCCGTGGGATTCGTATCGTGGGTTTCATGCCCAACACGCCTGCCTCCAACGGCTCCTCCTCGGGCCGCGCCTCGGTGCCCGGCGCGCTCGCACCCACCTCGGGCGCCCGTGCCCGAGTATCCGGTGCCGGCGCCCCGACCGGCCCGGCCGGCGCCGGGGTCTACGGCCGGCCGACCGGAGGCGGGAGCGTTCCGCCGCCGCCGCGCACCGGCAACCAGTACTCCGGGAAGAAGAAGATCCGCCCGCGCTGGGGCCGCATCGCCCTGGTCGCCGGGGGCGGCATCCTCGTCCTGGCCCTGCTGGCCGGCCTGGGCGGCTTCATCTACTACAAGCACGTCGACGCCGGCCTGCAGCGCGAGGACCCGTTCGCCGACATCACCGGCGGCCGCCCGCCGAAGGAGGCCGACGGCGCGCTGAACATCCTGCTGCTCGGCAGCGACTCCCGCGACCCCGACAACAAGGGCAAGGCGGGCGAGTGGCGCACCGACACCATGATCGTCCTGCACATCCCGGCCAGCCACGACAAGGCCTACCTGGTGTCCATGCCGCGCGACCTCTACGTGCACATCCCGAAGAGCAAGGCCAACCCGCAGTACGGCAACACGATGGCCAAGCTCAACGCCTCGTTCTCGTGGGGCGGCACGCCGCTCACCGTGCAGACGATCGAGGAGTACACCAAGGTCCGCATGGACCACGTCGTGCTGATCGACTTCGCCGGCTTCAAGCAGGTGATCGACGCGCTCGGCGGCATCGACATGAACGTCGAGAAGGACATCACCTCGATCCACCCGCCGAAGCGCCAGTTCAAGAAGGGCATGAACCACTTCAACGGTGACGAGGCGCTCGACTACGCGCGGCAGCGCTACCAGTTCGCCGACGGCGACTTCGCCCGCATGCGTCACCAGCAGGAGATGATGAAGGCCATCCTGGACAAGGCCGTCAGCTCCGGCACGGTGACCAACCCCGGCAAGCTCAACGCGTTCATCAAGGCGGTCACCAAGGCGATCACCGTCGACAAGGACTTCTCGATCGCCGACATGGCGCTGCAGTTCCGCAACCTGCGCAGCGACGACCTCACCTTCCTGGTCAGCCCGCACGACGGCAGCAAGAAGATCAACGGCGAGGACGTCGTCGTGCCCAACAAGGAGAAGGCGGACGCGCTCTACACCGCGATGCGCACCGACAAGATGGCCGACTGGGCTGCGGCGACGCAGCCGAAGCCGAGCGGATCCGCCCAGCCCTCGACCAAGGCGACCACCAAATCCAAGTGATATTTCCGGCATTCCCGGGCATGTCGCTCCCTCGGGAGGGTTGCATGCCCGGGCTGTCGTATAGATCTCATTGCGTTACCTGCGCCGACCGAGTAGAAATCCGCTGTTTGCCGGTTTCCGCGGGTGCGCATTCTTCGCGCCTCGAACGTAGACTCGGATGGATTCCCGCCCGCTGTGTCAGGGCGGCTTCTCGGGGGCGGTAGATGGAGGACAGAGCGCCTGACGTGGCCGGCGTCGAAGCGGAAGAAGCGAAGGACGTGGACAAGGTCGAAACGTCCGAAACGGCGGAAACGACCGAAATCGCGGATGATGCTGCGCCGGAACAGCCCGTCATCGACCTCGGTGACGACGTCAAGCCGCCCCGGCCGAAGAAGGCCAACAAGCAGAAGCTCCCTGGTCGCGACCCGGCATGGGCCAAGGCGCTCATCGTCTTCGGCGCCGTCGTCGTCCTGATCGCCGGCACAGCGCTGGCCGGCACCAAGTTCCTCGAGCGGCGCTACAGCGGCAGCGTCAACCAGGAGACCCTGCTCGGCGACAACTCCCGCGTCGGCGGCGCAAACCAGGCGGAGGAGCGGCGCAGCGACGTCAAGGGCCCGCTCAACTTCCTGCTCCTCGGCTCCGACGCGCGGGCGCTCGACCCCGAGGACGGGCAGCGGTCCGACTCGATCATCATCGTGCACATCCCGGCCAGCCTCGACCGGGCCTACCTGCTGTCGATCCCCCGCGACCTGCGGGTGGCGATCCCACCGTTCCCGGCGACCGGCTTCGACGGCTCGTCGCACGAGAAGATCAACGGCGCCTTCCAGCACGGCGGCGGCGGCAAGGGCGGCGTCCAGCTGCTCGCGGAGACGCTCACCAACCTGCTCGGCATCCGGTTCGACGGCGCCGCGATCGTCAACTTCGACGGCTTCAAGGCCGCCGTCGACCTGCTCGGCGGCGTCGACATGTGCATCGACCAGAAGGTGACGTCGATCCACCTGGGCTACGACGAGAACGGCAACTACAAGGACCCGACCAAGGGCGGCCGGCCGGCCGTCTACGAGCCAGGTTGCCACCACCTGGAGTCCTGGCAGGCCCTCGACCTGGTCCGGCAGCGCAAGAGCCTGGCCAACGGCGACTACGACCGCCAGAAGAACCAGCAGAAGTTCATCCGGGCGCTGCTCGACAAGGCCCAGCAGAAGGATCTCACGACCAACCCGATCGCCCTCGACAAGTTCATCCGGGTCATCGGCCAGGCGCTCACCGTGGACACCAACGGGGTGTCGCTCGCCGACCTGATGTTCGGGCTGCGCAAGGTGAGCCCCAACAACCTGGTCGGCCTGCAGGTGCCCTCGGAGCCGCAGGACATCGGCGGGATCTCGTATGTGGTCGGACTGCCGGAGGCGGAGGCCCTCTACGGGGCGATGCGTGAGGACAGGCTCGACTCGTGGGCGGTCGAGAACCCGACCTGGGTCAACCACATGTAGCCTGGCGAAGTGTTCAGGGGACCATCAGTTCCAGCCATCTCCGTCGCCGACGTCAAGGACGGCGCCTACCTCCTCGACGTGCGCGAGGACGACGAGTGGGTCGCCGGCCACGCGCCGGGCGCGGTGCACATGCCGATGATGCAGATCCCGGCCCGGATCGCCGAGATCCCGGCCGACCGCGACGTGATCGTCGTCTGCCGGGTGGGCGGGCGCTCCGCCCAGGTGGTCGCGTTCCTCCAGCACAACGGGCTGGAGCGCACGATCAACCTCGACGGCGGCATGCAGCACTGGGCCGCCGCCGGGCGGGCGATGGTGAGCGAGGACGGCGGTGCTCCAAGAGTCGCCTGAGCGGCCGCTCGTGTTCGCACACCGCGGCTCTTCGCAGCGATTCGCCGAGCACACCCTCGACGCCTACCTCCTGGCCATCGAGGAGGGCGCCGACGGCCTCGAGTGCGATGTCCGGCTCACTCGCGACGGCCACCTGGTGTGCCTGCACGACTCCCGCATCGACCGCACCAGCGACGGCCGCGGCCGGGTCAGCGTGCAGACGCTCGCCGAGCTCGACCGGTTCGACTTCAGCTCGTGGAAGCCGCAGCTGCCCGACTCGCCCGACGAGCTGATCATCGAGCGCCGGCTGGTCGACGACGGCTGGCGGGGCCGGGTGCTCACCCTCGACCGCCTGCTCGGCCTGGCCACCGACGCCGGTCGCCCGATGCGCCTGCTCATCGAGACCAAGCACCCGACCCGGTACGGGAGCGCGGTCGAGCTCTCCCTGCTGCAATTGCTGCGGCGGTACGGGCTGGAGCGCCCCGACCCGGACCGCGCTCTCCAGGTGACGGTGATGTCGTTTTCATCGACGGCGATCCGCCGCGTCCGCCAGCGCGCGCCGTCGCTGCCGACGGTGATGCTCATCGACGTCTGGTCGGTGCCCACCCGGATCGGCTACATGCCGCCCGGCAGCACCATCGCCGGCCCGGGCGTGCAACTGCTGCGCACCTCACCCGACCTCGTGGAGCGCCTGCACCGGCGGGGCTTCCAGGTGTACGTCTGGACGGTCAACGAGCCCGACGAGGTCGACCTGGTGGTCAAGCTGAAGGTCGACGGCATCATTTCGGACCGCCCGGCGTTCGTCATCGACCGGCTGCGCGAGCTGGGCCTTCGGAATCCGTAGCGCCCGCGGCGCGGCCCGACTGATTCACGT
The DNA here is from genome assembly GCF_014647515.1 of Dactylosporangium sucinum. Taxonomy (GTDB): domain Bacteria; phylum Actinomycetota; class Actinomycetes; order Mycobacteriales; family Micromonosporaceae; genus Dactylosporangium; species Dactylosporangium sucinum. Next base: position 169,202 of record NZ_BMPI01000004.1, read on the forward strand.
CTCAACATCTTTCGTCGACAACCTTTCAAAGCCGCCCGCGGCGAGGCAGACTCCAATCATGGTCGATGCTCCCCCCGCCGCCGTCTTTGCCGGGCTGGCCGGGGTCGCCGAGGCGCTCAACGCCGGCGAGGGTGGCGTGACCCTGCTGCAGCAGTCGGTCGAGGTGGCGTCGGCCGCCACCGGGGCGATCGGCGCGGTCTTCATCGAATATGCGCACGACACCGGCCGCGTCGTCGCGGCCGCCGGCAAGCTGGAGTGGGCGCTTGGCCGGCCGGTCGATCTCATTCACCCGTCGCTGCGCGGCCTCCTGCAGTACGGATCCCGCGTCCGGGAGTTCCCGAGCAGCCTCATCGGCACCCCGGGTGGCGTCCAGCTCGACAGCCGCGGCCTGCACCGCGTCATGACGGCCGAGGTCAACGCGGCCGGCGCGAGCGTCGGCATCCTGGCCGTCAGCTACCCCGACGCCGACGGCTCGGCCGAGCCCGAGCAGCGGTCGGCGCTGAGCTTCCTCGCCTCGTTCATCGCGCTGCAGTACGGGCTGGGGCGCGGCCTGCCGGTGTACCGCGACGGCCCCGCCGTCGACCCGATCAACGGCCCGTTCGCGCTGCTCGACCCCGGCCACCGGGTGATCGCCTGGAACCCGGCGGCCGCCCGGCTGACCGCCCGCCCGCCGGAGACGGCGCTCGGCAAGCCGTGGCCGTTCCCGCTGCCCGACGCCGACGAGACGGTCGAGCACCAGATGGCCTGCGGCACGTGGATCGAGATCCGCGCCCAGCCCGTGCCCGGCTCGACCGACCTGGCGGTGTCGTTTCGCGCCCGGCCGGAGGAGCCGCCGGACGGCCGCGACCTGTTCATCGCGCTGACCGGCCACGAGCTGCGCACGCCGATCACGGTGATCCGGGGGTACGCCGACACGCTCGTCGATCACTGGGAGTCCCTCGACGAGGGGGCGCGGCGCGAGGCGATCTTCGTCGTCGGCCAGCGGGCCCGCGACCTCAGCCGGCTGGTCGACCGACTGCTGAACGCGATCGGCGACGTCGACCTGTCCACGCTGCTGCCGTTCGACCTGATCGAGTCGCTCACGACGGCGGTCGACGAGCTCAACCCGGTGCAGCGCCGGCTGCTCAAGGTCGATCTGCCTGCCACGCTCCCGAAGACGTACGGCGATCGGGCGAGTCTCGCCACGGTACTGGCCGAATTGGTGACCAATGCGGGTAAATACTCGCCAAATTGGGTAGAAGTCGAGTTGACTGCCGGAGCGGACCCGCAGTCTGTCTGGTTCCGGGTGTCCGACCGCGGCATCGGCATCCGGCCGGAGCACGTCGAGCGGGCCTTCGAGCGGTTCTGGCAGCTCGAGACCGGCGACCAGCGCAAGAGCGGTGGGGTCGGCCTCGGTTTGTACCTGGTGCGTAGGATCGTCGAGCGTCAACATGGATGGGTGTCATTGCGACCACGCCGAGGGGGAGGGACCGTCGCCGAGGTGCGACTGCCCCGAGCCGACGCCGAGGGCCACGGGGAGGCTTGAGAGCGTGTCCACAACCGTTGCGGAGCGCGCCTGGTGCGTGGTCGTGCCCCACCACGCCCGCGGCGCCCACCTGGCCCGCCACCGCTTGGCCGACGAACTCGACGCCCTGATCGCCCCCGACCGCCTGGACGACGCGATCGCCATCGCCGCCGAGCTGGTCGGCAACGCGGTCCGCCACGGCGCCCCCCTCCCGGGCGACGTGATCCGCGTGGCGTGGCGCCTGCTGACGGACGACACCCTGGAGATCCGCGTGACGGACGGCGGCTCCCCGTCCGGCCCCCAGATGCGGGTAGCGAGCCCGGACTCGGTCGACGGCCGCGGCCTGACGATCGTGGCGGCGCTGGCGACGGGCTGGGGCGTGGAACGCGACGGCCTCGGCCAATGCGTCTGGGCCACCCTGTAACGCCCGCCTCCGCACACACCTTCGCTTCGCCCCCCGCGCTCCGCCCGCGCGCTTGCCCAGCCGGCCCGCTCCGCCTCCGCGCTTCGCCCCGCAGGCGTCTTCACCCGCCGCCACCCTCGTCTGCGCCAGCCCTTCGCTCGCCTACGGCCGCGCTCGCTCGTGCCCGCCCGCGCCCTGCCCTGACGCCACGTCGCGCGCGGCCCTTTGAAGCGACGTTGGTCGATCTACCCTCGTATTTCGAGATCAACTTGAGGGTAGATCGACCAACGTCTAGGCAGCTCGCCACCGGACGGTGAGCAGGCCGTCGGCCGTCCGCGGTGCGCCCGGGGGTGAGAGACGCGCCGGATGGGGGCCTTGTGCACCCCGCGCCGGGCGGGAGCGCCTAGGCTGGTTCGCCGTGAGCAAGCGTGCGAAAACCCCCCGTGGCCGTGGCAGCAGCGGCGAGAAGCGCGAGAAGATCCGCGACGTGTACGTCGGGCGGCCGTTCCAAGGGCTGGCCGACGAGCCCGAGTGGATCGCCCTGCGGGAGCTCGTGCCGGCCGCCGCGGCACCCCTGAAGCTGGCGCCCGCCCTGGCCGAGAAGTACGGCGACCGGGAGGTCATCCTCGCCACCGTGCTGCCGATGGCCTGGCCCGCCATGACCAAGCCCGACGGGCGCGTGTTCATCGGCCTGCAGCGCCACGTGCAGTCCGGCGACGTCTCCCGCGACCTCGCCGTCGCGCTGCTGTGCGCCCTGGAGACCCCGCCCGGCAAGACCGTCGCCGTGCCCGCCCTGCCCGGTGTCGGTGAGCGCCTCCAGGACGTCATTGTCAACGCCCCGCTCGACATCACCGTCCACACCGGCTTCGAGTTCTGGCTCGACGACAACGCCGCCGACGACCCCAACGTGCGCGCGTCGCTGGAGCGGGCCAACGCCAGCATCTTCCCGACCGTGAAGCTGGCCGCCGCCCCGGCCACGTACTGGTGCCGGGTCACCGACCGTTCCCACGTGCGCCTGGTGCTCGGCGACGACGAGGACAACGCCCTCGACGCGCTGTCGCGGCTGTCGGCCGCGGGTGGGCTGCTGCTCGGCGACAGCACCAAGTTCGCCGGCATGTTCCGGGCGCACGGGCTGCTCGCGCCGGTCTGGGACCTGCCCGTCGACGTCGAGGCCGAGGAGTGGGAGGCGCCGGTCGCCGAGTTCGCCAAGCGCTACGCGGAGGCGCTCGCGGTCATCGAGCCGCTGACGCCCGCCGAGCGGCGCAGCAAGCAGGGCCTCATCGGCCGCCTCCAGCCGCTGCGCTGAGCGGCCGCCGCGCGATCGGCGCGGACATGCATCGCGGACCGCCCCGGCCCGAGCCCAGCTCGGAGCCGGGGATCCGGATGACCTGGATGCCCTGCCGCTCCAGCTGTGCGTTGGTCTCGACGTTGCGCTCGTAGGCAACGCAGAGGCGCGGCGCGATCGCGAGCGTGTTGTTGCCGTCGTCCCACTGCTCGCGCTCGGCGGTCACCGGGTCGAGGCCGGTGTCGATGAGCCGGAGGGTGTCGATGCGCATCGCCTTCGCCGCCGCCACGACGAACGGCTCGGGGCCGCTCACCGGCAGCTCCTCGCCGGCCGTGACGGTCCACGCCTGCAGACTGCCGGCCACGTTGGGGTACATGAGCACCGCATCGGTGTCGACCATCGTGCACACCGTGTCGAGGTGCATCGTCGCCCGCTCCTGGGCGATCGGCACGACGAGGACCGTGTGGGCCAGCCCGCGCTCGAAGCAGCGCCGGGCGAGCCGCTCCGCGCCGGCCGGGCGGGTCCGCTCGCCCACCCCGACCGCGAGCACGCCGGGCGCGAGCAGCAGCACGTCGCCGCCCTCCAGATGCTCGATCGTCGGCTCGTAGAGCAGCTCGGTGCCCGCGAAGCGCGGATGGTACCGATAAATCGCATGTGTCAGCGTGGTCTCCCGGCGCCGTGCGTGCATGGCCAGGCTGGTGACCGCGACCTGGTCACCGATCCACACGGATGAGTCGCGCGTGAACAGCAGGTTGGGCAGCGGGTCGATGACGAAGTCCGACCGGTCCATGAGGGCGTGCACCAGTCCGGTACCGGTGCGCAGCTCCGCCCGCGACAGCCCGGCGATCAGGGTGGTGGCGAGCGCGGCCGGATCGAGCGCGGCCAGGTGCGCGGCGACGTGGCGGCGCAGCGAGTCGCCGAGCCGGACGTCGGCCAGCACCGTCCCGGTCACCTCGTCACGCGCCTCGGTGTCGATGAGCGCCTCGGCCAGCAGTTCGCCGACGTAGAGCACCTCGACGCCATGTGCCCGCAACGCGTCCGCGAACATGTCATGCTCTTCCTGAGCGCGACCGACCCACGGAATGCCGTCGAAGAGCAGCGAGTCGTTGTTGCGCGGAGTCAGCCGGGCGAGCTCCGCCCCGGGCCGGTGCAACAGCACGGTGCCGAGCCGGCCGACCTCGCTGTCGACGTAGTGGTTCACGAGCCAAGCCTATCGGCTCGCCCGATATGATCCGGTTGCGCGCCATGCGCAAATTCATGAGCGTGCGTGAATGTCTGATTCATCCCAGTCATTCCCAGTCATTCCGTCTTCCTGTGCTGCCGCGTGCCCGTCCGAACACGTACGGTATCTGGACACACACGCAACCGAGCGGCGACATCGGAGGTGTGCGAGATGACCGAGCTGCTGTACCGGGGCGGTCAGGATTCGCAGCCGGGGGACTTTGACGAACGCATCACGGTCGATGCGGGACGCAGTTCCCCGATCGAGTGGGTACGGTCCCGGCGGGCGGAGCGCGGGCTCCGGCGCGAGGAGGCGGCGCACAGCCGACTCTACCGACGGATCGGCAACCTCATCGGACATCTCGGCGACGAGTGGCACGTGCTGGACCTGCGCGAGCTGAGCGGCGAGGAGCACGACAGCTTCCTGGCCGTGGGGCCGGGCGGGGTGTTCGCCGTGACGGTGAAGGACCACGGCCGCAGCCGGGTGTCCTTCGCGGGTGACGTCGTCCAGATCGACGGGAAGCGACCGAAGTACGTCGAGGAGGCCCGCCGCGAGGCGCGCGCCGCCGCCGAGGCGCTCTCCCGCAGCGCCGGCGTGTCGATCCCGGTGATGCCGGTGCTCGCGTTCGCCGGCAGCGGGAAGATCAGCTTCTATGGCGTGCCGAAGGGCTGCCTCGTCACGGCCTACCACGAGCTGCCCCGCATCCTCAACGCGCGCGGCACCCGGCTGGCCGTCGAGACCGTCGACAAGGTCTTCGCGCTCGCCGCGCACCCGGCGACCTGGTTCACGGCGGACTATGGTGGGTTGGCCGAGGACTACCGCTGGTACCCGGACGGCGAGCACGTGGGCACTGACAAGCGGGGTTACGCGGAGTAGCCTCTGCGGGGTGAAGCCGCGCGTGCCGAATTTCACCCGGAACGATTTCACCCGGACTGATCTCACCCGGACTGATGCGATGATGAATGCGCTGCGCGCCCGCAGCACCGGTGCCTGAGGAGGCGCTGTGCCGCACGTCGAGCTGTCCATCTCAGATCCGCACCAGGTCCGCGCCGTCACGGCCGAGTCCAGCCTCGACCGCTGGGGCGACACGGTCAGCGAGGCCGCCGAGCCGAGCCTCGTCATCGACGAGCAAGCCGTCGTGGTCGCGGTGTCCGCGTCGTTCGAGGACCTGCTCGGCCTGACCGAGTCCGCCGTCGACCGCCCGCTGCTCGACGGTGTGCTACGGCTGCTCGACTTCGCCGACGGCGGCGCGCTCGACCCGGCTGAGGTCGCCAAGATGCCGCCGCTGCTCGCCTTGTCGTCCGGGCGGCTCGCCCGCGGTCTCGTGCGGCTCCAGTGCGCCGGCGGGCCGCGCATGTTCGACGCCATCGCGGCGCCGCTGCTCCAGGACGGGCAGGTCGTCGGATCGATCACCTTCTTCAGCGCAGTCTGAAGCCGTGTCGTCGCTCACCGCTGCCACCGCGGTGCGCGTTCGCACCGTACGCTCCTTGTCATGTTGGACCTCGCACTGTTGCCGGGTGACTACGCGATCTGCCGGCTGCCGGCCGCATCGCCGCTGCCGGCCGGCTTCATCGAGGCGGCGATGGGCCTGCCGGACGTCATCTCCGTGACCTGGACGCCGGACGAGGTCTCCATCCTCTGCCCGGCCGACCTGGCCCCTGACGGCGCCTCCGTCGAGGCGCCGTGGCGCTGCCTGCGCGTCGCCGGCCCGGTGCAGTTGGCGCTCACCGGCATCCTCGCGTCGATCGTCAGCCCGCTGGCCGACGCTCGGGTGAACATCTTCGCGTTCTCGACGTTCGACACCGACTACGTGGTCGTTCCCGCGGTGCGGCTGAGCGAGGCGCTGGCCGCCCTGACGGCCGCCGGACACCGGGTCACGACCTGACTGTCGGAGCCGTTCGGGCGCTCCTACGATGAGCGGATGCGCCCCGCAGCCGCCGTGCTGTCCATCGCCGCTCTTGGATGCCTGATGGCCGGTTGCACCCGGCAGGACGACGATCCGATCATCCCTCCGGCGTCCGTCGCGCCGACCTCCGGCACCACCAGATCCCCCACACCACCGAGCACGCCCCTCGTGCCGTCGCACCGCCCCTCCTCGGCCTCGCCCAGCCCCAGCGGCTTCTCGGAGGCCTACGTCGTGCAGTGCAACGGCCGGCCGTCCGGCGAACAGGTCCTCGCGGCGGTACGGCGGGCGCGTCCCGAGCTGCCGACCGGGTCGGGCATGACCGTGAAGAACCAGCCGCTGTGCGCGGGCATCTGGCAGTACACGGTGCTCACCGTCACCAACAGTGAACCCCTGCAGGTGATCACCAAGGGCTCCCCGTCGGCCCTGACCGTCGTCACCGCAGGCACCGACCCCTGCACGGTCGAGGTGCGGGCGACCGCACCACCCGCGCTGCTCAACGTGGCCTCCTGCTGAACTACGCTGAGTTCATGCCTGGTGTGCCACCGACGCGGTTCGTCTACCTGGGGCCGGAAGGCACCTTCTCCGAGCAGGCGCTCAAGACCGTCCCCGCCGCCGACCGCGGCATCCTGACCCCGGCGCGCAGCGTGCCCGAGGCCCTCGACGCATTGCGCTCCGGTGACGCGGATGCCGCTCTGGTACCGCTGGAGAATTCGATCGGCGGACAGGTCGGCGTCACGCTCGACGAGCTCGCCAGCGGGGAGCCGCTGGTCATCACCCGCGAGGTCGTGCTACCCGTCCAGTTCGTCCTGGCGGCGCGCGACGACCGGTCGCTGGAGTCGGTGCGGTCGGTCGCCGCCCACCCGCAGGCCGGCGCGCAGTGCCGCAAGTGGCTGCGCGCACACGCCCCGCAGGCCACGGTGGTCGACGTGCTGTCGAACGCGACCGCGGCGCTCGGCGCGTCCTCGGGCGAGTTCGACGCGGCCGTGTGTGCGGAGATCGGCGCCAGTCGCTACAAGCTGCACGTGCTGGCCAAGGACATCGCCGACAACCCGGACGCGATGACCCGGTTCGCGCTCGTGGCCCGGCCCGGCCCGCCGCCCCCTCCGACGGGCGACGACCTGACGACGCTCGCGGTGTACATCTCCCACGACCGGGTCGGCGCGCTGCTGGCGGTGCTGACCGAACTGTCGGTGCGGGGCATCAACCTGACCCGGATCGAGTCGCGGCCGACGGGCGAGAAGCTCGGCCGCTACGTGTTCTTCCTCGACTGCGGCGGCCACGTCGCCGATGCCCAGATGGGCGAGGCGCTGCAGGGCCTGCGCCGCATCTGCGCCGACGTGCGCTTCCTCGGATCGTATCCGCGGGCCGCCCACGGCGACGCCCCGCCGCGCCCGGCGCCGGGCCTGGCCGACGTCGACTTCGCCGCCGCGGCGACGTGGCTCTCGAGGGTGCGGGCGGGCGACCTGTCCTGAGTCACTGTTCGTGATCGGTTGATCACGGCGCTCGGGAAGTTGTCGGTGGGCGCTCGTATGGTGCGGGGCATGGGCGATTTCATGCTTTCCGCCGGCGAGGTGCACCGGCGGCTGACCATCGACGACCGCGAGTATCACCTGGTCGTCTTCGACGCGGGTGACGACTTCGTGGGGCTGCGGGTGGTCGGCTGGGAGGGTGGCGGCCGGTTGGCCGACATCGGGGGCGAGCTGCCGCTGGCCGACGTGCCCGAGGTGACCGGGCTGCTCGCCGCGGTGCTGGCCGGGTGTCGCGCCCAGCCACCCGACCCGCCGCCGTCCGGGCCTCCTTCCGCGCCTCCTTCCGCGCCCTCGGCCGGGACCTCGGAGCACGACTGGTGGGCGGTGCACCGGGCGGCCGCGCCCAATGCCGGCCGCCCGTGGGCCCCGCAGGATCTCGACCTGCTGGTGGCGCGGTTCAACGCGGGGGCGAGCGTCAAGGCGATGACGGAGGAGTTGGGGCGGACGGAGGGTGGCGTCCGGTCGCGGCTTCAGCTGCTGGGGCTGAGTCGTTCCGAGCCGTCGGCGGGCTCGGAGTCGCCGGGTGGCTCGGAGCCGCCGGGTGGCTCGGAGGAGGCGCCGGGTGGCCCGGAGGGGCGTCCGGGCGGTTTGGGGGAGCCTCCAGGCGGCGCAGGCCCACCGGGAGGCGACCCGGCAGTTCCGGCGACGCCCGAGGTGGAAGGGCCGATGCCGATGGCGGGCTGATCCGGCGCGGTCCACCGTGGGGAAGCGGCGCCCGGGCCGTGAGAGCGTTGCCGGGTAGTGCGGCGCGCAGGGTGGCGCCTGGCACGCGCGTGGGCAGCCGGCCGTACGCGCGGAGGGTGCCCTCTGCCGCCCGCCGAAACGCGCACGGCGCGGGCTGGTCGCACGCGGCGCATCGCTGGCTGGCGGCGACCTCGACGTGGGTGGCGATGGCGCGGTTGGCGGCGGCGACGCGCTCGGCGGCCTGCGCCGAGTACTCCGCCATGTCCATCGCCGCCGGCTCACCGTGCTGCGTCATGCTTGGGCGCCCCCTCGTGCGCTTGTGGGAAGGGGGCGGGCGCCCGGCAGCGACCAAGGCCAGCTAGGCGCGGCGAGCGCCCGCCCGTTCACCCGACCGCGCGGACCCCTCTGTTCGACGCACGGTCAGGGGCTCGGGCGCTGCGACGCTCGGTAACGAAGTACGCACGATCCTTCCAGTCCGCACGGCCATTTTGCAAGTGCAGCTAGCGGGTATGGACCGGCTGTCCGCTGTGTGCCGCGGCGGCGTGGAGACGGCCCGCCCAAGCTCAGGGCGCATCGCTCTCCGCGCCGCGTGCAGCAGCGGTGCGGAGAGCCGTGGCCGGGCGTGACGCGCGTGAGAGCTGGCGGGCTTGTCGCGCCGGGACGCCCGAGCACCGCACAGCACCGCCGGTCCGACGCCGCGCGCTCCGGCGCAGGACACTCCGACCGCAGCCGAGGCCGCGTTCCTGACGCCAGGTCCCGATGCGCTCCCCGCCGGCCCCGCTTGGTGCCACTGCGCGGCCCGCCGACTTCGCCCCGCCCATTTGGGAGCCCGTCTACTCGCCCCGCCGACTTCGCCGCGCACCCGGCCGCGCCTATCTGTTGGCGGCCGCTGTGCCTGCCGTGGCGTCGGCTCGGGCCCCTTCCGGCGCCGACTCGCCGCGCCGGCTCAACCCTCGTCCGGTCAGGCCGCGCCGCGGCGGCGCAGGGTGGCCACCGCCGAGCCCGCCAGCGTCAACAGACACTCCGGGAGTTTGCCGTCCACCAGCGCGACCGTGAAGAGGGCCGTGCCGCTCGGGACGTCGTCGTTGATGTACGCGCTGACGAAGCGGGCCACCCAGCGCTTGTCGTAGTTGGCGTCGTCGATGTCGGGGAAGTCCAGGCGCCAGGGGCCGCGGGGGAGGTTCTCGCCCACCATCTCGCCCGCCAGGCGCCACGCCACATCGTATGCGGCGCCCATCCCGCGGCGGTCCACCACCGAGTCGAAGGTGTGGGCGACGGCGTCGCCGTCGCCCGCGAGCGCCGACTCCAGGACCAGTGCAGCGTCCTGATACGTCTCGTCTCCCGGGTCAGCCACGCCGCAACCGTATGTCGCGGCGTCAAGCATCGTCCGCTGAAACTCTGCGCCGAACCATGACGAATCGTGCGCCCGGCCGGTACGGACAAGCCGAACCGCCGAGCGGGGCCGGGCGCTACGAGCGGCGCAGGGCGCAGGTCAGGCGAGCCGTGCACACCCGCTCGCCCGAGTCGTCCGTGATGACGATCTCGTACGAGGCGATCAGCCCGCCCAGGCGCAGGGGGGTGGCGACGCCCGTCACGGTGCCGGTGCGGGCGGACTTGTGGTGGGTCGCATTGACCTCGATGCCGACCGCGATCCCGTTGAAGAGGCGGGCCGCGTGCAGGGCCGCGCCGATCGAGCCCAGCGTCTCGGCCAGGACCACCGACGCGCCGCCGTGCAGGAGACCATACGGCTGGGTGTTGCCGGCGACCGGCATCGTCCCGACCACGCGCTCGGGCGACGCCTCCACGAGCGTGATGCCCATCCGCTCCGGGAGGGTGCCCTCCATCGACAAGTCACCGACCGTGATCTCAGCCTCCGTCATGCGGAGCAACGTTACCGGGTGGTACGGAAACGGCCCGGTACCTCCCCGCTTAAGTCCTGCGCCCGGCCGCGCTAAGGTGCGCACGGCACCTTTGGGGAGGAGAAACACTCATGCGCGCACGGCACGCCAAAGCCATCGTAGGAGTGATCACGGCGATTGCCCTGCTGGGTGCAGCCACGGCCTGCAGTGACACTGCGCAGAGTGACGGCGACACCGCGACGAACCCACAGGACGTCCGGCTGTACGGCAGCGACGGCAACATGGCCAACTCCTTTGGCGAGGCCCTCAAGGACTCGCCGGCAGTGCTCAACGGCATGAAGGGCACGACGCCGCTGACCCCGCTCAGTGACGACTTCAAGCGGCGGGTCAAGAGCATCGACGCGACCCTCACCGACTTCAACTACTCCGGCGAGTCGTATGACGCCGTCGTGGTCGCCGCGCTCGCCGCCGAGGCCGCCCGCAGCGTCGAGCCGGCCCAGATCGCCAAGCAGATCGTCGGCGTCACGACCGGTGACAACGTGTGCGAGACGATTGCCGCCTGCCTCGCCGCCGCCAAGCAGGGACGCGACTTCAAGTATCGCGGCGTCTCGCTGCGCCGCAGCGGGTTCACCGAGGTCGGCGAGCCCAGCTCGGCGATGTACGGCGTGCTCAACTTCGGCCGGAACAACACCATCGACGACGCCAAGACCGAGTTCGTCGGCGCCGGCGACGAGAAGACCGAGCAGAAGACCCCGGCGCCGCCCGCCGGCAACGCCCCGAAGGGCAACACGAAGCCGACGCTGAAGTACGGGCTGCTGCTGCCGAAGACCGGCGCGCTCGCCTTCCAGGGCCCGCCGATGTTCGCCGCCGCCAAGCTCGCGATCAAGGAGATCAACGAGGCCGGCGGCGTGCTCGGCCAGCAGGTCCAGTTCGTCGAGGGCGACGACGGCACCAACCCCGACGTGGCCAAGGCGACCGCCGAGCAGTTCATCAACGCCGGGGTGCACGTCATCATCGGCGCCGGCGCGTCCGGCGTCAGCAAGGCGGTCATCCCGCGGATCGCGGCGGCCGGCAAGGTGATGATCTCGCCGTCGGCGACGTCGGACGAGCTCAGCAAGGTCGACGACAAGGGCATGTTCTTCCGGACCTCCCCGCCGGACGTGCTGCAGGCCAAGGCGATCGCCGACATCATCATGCGCGACGGCCACACCAAGGTCGCCATCATCGCCCGCGACGACACCTACGGCAGCGGCCTCGCCGAGGGCGTCCGCGCCGACCTGGCCGCCGCCGGGATCAAGCCCAACAACCTCTTGGTCATGAAGTACGAGGCCAAGGACACGTACGACCCGAAGGCCGACGCGAAGCTGTTCGGCCCGCTCGCCGCGCAGACCAAGACGTTCGGCGCCACCGGCATCCTGCTGGTCGGCTTCGACGAGTCGGCGCTCGCGATCAAGGCCCTCATCGCGGAGAAGGTGAAGGCCTGACCGCCCAGGGCGACGGCCGCGGAACGAAGCGGGCGAGGGCCTGACAACCGAAACGGCGAAGGTCCGAGAGCCGACAGGGTGACGGCCCAAGACTCGCGCGGAGCCGACCGTGGGCCTACGGTGAACCAGATTGCCCCCCAGTGAGGTGAGAGGAACCACCGCATGAGCGAGAACGAGACCGTCGAGACGCGCGGCGAAGACCGCGTCGAGCTGCTCGTCGGCGACACCAACAACGACGGCCAGCCCGACCTCTGGGCGGTCGACACCGACGGGGACGGCAAGGCTGACCTGTTCCAGTTCGACACCAACGGCGACGGCAAGGTCGACATCACGATGAGCGACCTCGACCAGGACGGCACGCCGGAAGAGGTCGTGGACGGCGACGGCGGCCTGCCCCCGGCCTGACAAGAGCCGCAAACAAAGGCCTGACAAGAGCCGCAAACAAGCGAAGCAGCGCGGACGAGACCGATCAGCCGCGCTGCTTCGCCACGTAGTCCCGCCACTGCGCCTCGAGGTCCGTGGCCGCGACCCCCAGCACCTCCCGCGACACCGAGTCCACTTCGGACAGCCGCTGGAACGCCTCGTAGAAGGCGATCAGCTTCCCCTGCCCGTACTTCTCGGCGATCATGCGGCAGGCGAGCCATCCGCTGACGTAGTTGCGTGGCTCGTCGTAGAACTGCTGGTCGGTCGGGAACGGCCCGATGACGAGGTTGCCCAGCGCCTGCCGGATCCCGGCCGCGCTGATCGTGGCGCCCTTGAAGGCGACGTACTCCGCGAACCCCTCGACCACCCAGCGCGGCGTGTGCGCGCCGGTGACCGGCCCCATCGCCGCGTGGGCGAACTCGTGCGCCAGGTCGTGGGCGAGCTCCTCGGTCTGGGCCGAGAGCTCCGTCGGGTTGAACACCACGCGCGTGCTGGCGTAGGTGGGCGAGTTGGTCCACTCGGGGATGCGGTCGTAGTACGGCACCGCGATCGCGGCCACCTGGGCCACCCGGTCCTGCGACTCCGCGAAGTACGTGTCGAAGATTCGCTTGTCCTGGATCACGGTCAGGAACACCTTGCCGTCCCAGCCGGCCGGCCGGACCGTCGCGACCTGCTTCAGCCCCTCCTCGGCCAGGTGCAGCAGCGTCTGGGCCCGGTCGGCGTCGTCGGCCGACACCACCGCCACGACGTGGTCGCTGCGCTTCACGACGACCGGCCCGGCCGCGTCCCACGGCTGGCCGTTGGCCCCGGTCGGCAGGTCGTCGCCGGTCGCCTCGCCGGCGATCATCCACTTGCCGTCGGCGTAGCCGAACACGGGCAGCCACGGCGTCGCGACGGGCTTGCTGTCGACGCCCTGGATGCGGTGGACGACGCTGACCGCCTCGACGTGGACGGCCGCGTGATACCGCGCGAACAACTGGCTCGGCAGGTGCTCGTCGAGCTTCCGCGGCAGCTTCGCGGCCCGCTCGAACCGCAGCTCCGCGAACGGCATCTTCGTGAGGTTCTCGAACAGCTGCTTGTGCCGCCGCGCGAAGGCCGCGTCGGTGTCGTCGACGTCGGCCATCCAGGCGGCGAGATCCTTGTTCTTCACGGCGTCGGCGTGCCGCTGCAGCACCGCCTGGATCGCCTTGCCACCGACCTCGGGCCGCATGTCGACCCACGAGGCCGCGATGGGCGGATCCTCGTTCCCCCGCAGCGCCCAGGCGGCCGCGGTGGCCCCCACGAGCGCCACCAGCATGCTGAGGACCAGCAGGATGGTGAGGACCGGCCAGAGGTAGCTCCGGCGCGGTGGCGGCGGCAGGGGAGGAGGCAGCGGCGGCGGTGGATACCACGGCCCCGCCGGCATCCGCTGCTGCGGAATATGAGCAACCGAAGGCGGCGCGGTTGGCTCGGGGATCGTCACGGTTCCTGCCGAACGTCGGGAGGCCCAGAGCCTACCCGAGCGTCGTCAGCTCCGCGGTCAGCACATTGGACAGAACCGCGCCGTCCGCCCGCACCTGCCGCAGATACCACCGCTGCAGCGGCGTGCGGCTCTGGCTGAACTGCCAGCCGCCCCGCGGGCTGTCGATCTGGCCGAGCCGGCCGATCGCGGCGTTGAGCGTGAACGAGTCGAGGTTGCGGGTGGCGTCGCCGATGGCCTTGTCGAGCACCGCGGCGGCGTCGTAGGAGGCCATCGCGTAGCTCGACGGGATGGTGCCGAACGCCTTCTGGTAGTCGGCGATGAACCGGCGGTTGGTGGCGTTGTCCAGGTCGGGCGAGTAGTTCATGGCCGTGTAGATGTTCTGCGCGGCGTCGCCCTGCTGCTTCAGCACATACCCCTCGGTGAGGCTGCCCGGCGCGAACACCCGGAAGCCCGCCGGGAACCGCGCCGCCTTGAACTGCTTGACGAACTCGATCGCCGAGGCGCCCGAGTAGAACGCGAACAGCGAGGTGGCGCCCGAGTTGCGGACCTGTCCGAGGACCTGACCGAAGTCCTTGCCGCCGAACGGCGTCATGCGGGGCGAGCCGTTGAGCTGGCCGCCGGCGCTCTTGAACGCGTCGGTGAACGCGCGGACCTCTTCCTCGTCGCCGCCCGGGTTGTCGGCCGCGACGACCGCGAGCGACCCGCCGGCGTTGGCCGCGGCCCACTTCGCGAGCGCCTGGCCCGGCTCGGTCGCGACGAACGAGGTGCGCCAGATGTACTTCACACCCTGCAGCGACGCCGGTGAGGCATTCGACCCGATCAGCGGCTTCTGGGCGGTCTCGATGGTGTCCCGGACGGCGAGCATCGTCAGCGGGTTGACCACGCCGGTCAGCGCGAGGACGTTGCTCTCCTTGATCAGCTTCTCCGCCGCCGCCTTGCCGGACTCGGCCGTCTCGCCCTCGTCGACCTTGATGAGCTGGACGTCACGGTTGCCGAGCTTGTTGTCGTGCAGTTGCAGGTAGAGGTTGAAGCCGTTGTCCATGTCGTTGCCGAAGTCCTTGTACATCCCGGTCAGCGGCACGATCATGCCGATCTTCACCGGGGGCCCGCCGGGCAGCGCGGGGTTGTTCGCCGTGGAGCCCGAGCCCGAGCTGCACGCGGACAGGATCGGCGCGGTCAGGCCCGCCGCACCAGCAGCCGCGAACAGCCGGAGCGCCTGGCGGCGGTTCAGGTGGGACACGTGCGCTTCCTCCCCAACACCATGCGGCGCCGAGGACCTCGACACCCACGCTGCGTTCTACCGCCATCGTGGCGGAGAGTCAATCGCCGGGGACGGCCTCACCCCTGGTCACCGTGCCGAATGCGGCCAGCACGGCGGGCCAGGCCGCCGACTCCGGGTCAATCACAGCGAAGTGTTCCACACCGGCCAACTCGACCAGCGTGGTGTCGTCCCCTGCCCGCCGGGCCCGCTGGCAGTACGCGCGGGAGATCGCCACCGGCACGAACGGGTCCTCGGCGCCGTGGATCACGACCGTCCGCACGGTGGACGGCAGGTTGACCATCGGGTCGGCCGAGGCGTAGGCGGTCGGCACCGCGTCCGGCGCCCCGCCGAGCAGCGCCGCGACCGCGCCGTCGTCGAGATCGAGCTCGTACGCGCGCACCAGGTCGGCGACCGGGGCGAGCGCCACGACCCCGCCGATCGCGTCCGGGGCCACCGACGCGTACCACAGCGCGAGGTGCCCACCGGCCGAGTGTCCGGCAAGAATCGGCCGGTCGACCGACACCGGCAGCAACCCGCGGTGGGCGACCTCCTTGGCCAGCAGGTCCGGCACCGCGACTGCGGCCGAGGCCACGTCGGAGAACGTGCCGGGCCAGCCGCCGCCCGGCTGGCCGGTCCGGCGGTACTCGATCGTCGCGACCGCATATCCGCGGGCGGCCAGGTCGGCGGCGAGCGGGCCGACGTGCGCACGGTCCCACTCGCTGCGCCAGAACCCGCCGTGGATGAAGAGCACGAGCGGCGCCCCGGCCACGGCCGGCAGCCGCACGTCGGCGACCTGGTCGGGGTGTTCGCCGTACCGCAGCGTGAAGTCGGCCGGACGGGCCGGACGACTCAGCACATCCCGAGGATCGGTCACCGGGAGACGTTATCGCGTCACCAAGCGTGGCAACAGGGGGCCTTTGTGGTCGCGTCACCCAGCGGTACGCAAGACTAGGAGCCATGGCAGAAGAGGCGCAGGACGAGTCCCGCACCGTGCTGGTCGTCGGTCCCGATGGGCGGCCGCTGGGCACCATGTCCACCGGTGAGGACGACACGGCCGAGGATCCGAGCAAGCTGATCGAGCAGCCGGCCAAGGTCATGCGGATCGGCAGCATGATCAAGCAGCTGCTCGAAGAGGTCCGTGCCGCGCCGCTCGACGAGGCCGGCCGGCACCGGCTCAAGGAGATCCACCGCCGGTCGATCACCGAGCTGGAGGACGGCCTCGCCCCGGAGCTCCGCGAGGAGCTGGAGCGGCTGTCCCTGCCGTTCGACGACGGGTCGACGCCCAGCGAGGCCGAGCTGCGCATCGCGCAGGCCCAGCTCGTCGGCTGGCTCGAGGGCCTGTTCCACGGCATCCAGGCCGCGCTCGTCGCCCAGCAGATGGCGGCGCGGGTGCAGCTGGAGCAGATGCGCGGCCGCCCGGCGATCACCGCCGGTCAGCAGCCCGGCGGCCTGCCCGGCCAGCACTCGCCGAGCACCGGTCAGTATCTGTAGAGCGCTTCCAGGTAGGCGGCCACGCCGTCTTCCTCATTGGTGGCGGCGGTCACGTCGTGGGCCGCCGCCCGCACCGCCGGATGACCGTTGACCATCGCCACCCCGCGCCCGGCCCAGGTCAGCATCGGCAGGTCGTTGGGCATGTCGCCGAAGGCGACGACGTCCCGCGCCTCCACCGCGTGGCCGCGGGCGACCCGTGCCAGGGCCGACGCCTTGGTGACGCCGACCGCCGACACCTCGACCATCCCGCTCGACGACGAGTTCGTCGCCTCGGCCACGCCGGCCAGGCAGGCCCCGACGCGAGCGGTGAACTCGTCGGGCGACTGCGCGCCGGCCCGCACCAGCAGCTTGTGCGCGGGCCGCGTGAGCAGCTCGGCGAAGCTGGCCGGGGCGACCGACTCGTGGTTGACCTCCCACGGCCCGACCGGGAACTCCGGCTCGTGACGCATCTGCCGGCCGCCGTCGCGCTCCACCGCGAACACCACGCCGGGGACGCTGGCCCGCAGCCGGGCGCACGCCTCGGCGAGGGCCTCGGCGGAAAGCGGCACGCTGTGGACGATCGAGTCCGTGACCGGGTCGTACGTCGCCGCCCCGTTGGCGCAGATCGCCAGTGGTCGAAGCCCCAGCTGCTCGTACACCCCGAAAAGCCATCGAATCGGGCGACCCGTCACCAGGACGATGACGATGCCCGATTTGTCCAACCGCCGGAACACCTCGGCGGTCCGCGGGCTCACGGACCGGTCGCCACGAACCAGGGTCCCATCCAGATCCGTGGCTACGAGTTTCGGGGCCGCGGCACCTCCGCTTCGCTCCGGCGCCACTACCCCTACCAAACTGAGCCTACGGTGAGCGGCCTCTCCGCTTCGCTCCGAACCGCTCACAGCTTCAACATAGCGTCGAGGTACACCGCCACACCGTCCTCGTCGTTGGTGAGCGTGATCTCGTCCGCGATCGCCCGCAGCTGCGGGTGCGCGTTGGCCACCGCCACCCGGCCGAACCCGGCCCAGCGGAACATCGGCAGGTCGTTGGGCATGTCGCCGAAGACCAGCACGTCGCCCGGGTCGACGCCGAGGGCCGTCGCGACGAACGCCAGCCCGCTCGCCTTGTCGACGCCCGGCGGGCAGATCTCGATGTAGCCGAGCCCGGCCTGCGTGACCGTCGCCAGGTCGGGCGGGATGATCCGCTGCGCGGTCGCGAGCACGTCGTCGACGTCGCACGACGGGTGGCGGGCAAACCCCTTGATCACCGGCCCGGTCAGGCACTCCGCGCGCACGCGGGCCTCGACCGCGTCGTACCGCCAGTTGGGGTCGGCGTCGCCCCACAGCGGCGCCTCGTGGTGGTCGCCGGCCTCGATGAGCACCGAGAGCGTGCCGAGCTCGCGCTCCAGCCGGGCCAGCACGTCGGCGAGCACGGCGCCGTCGAGCCGCTCGTCGCGCAGGACGGCCGGGTGGTCGGGCACGCGCACGTCGAGCACCCGGCTGCCGCCGCCCATGACCAGGAAGTCGGCCGACGGGATGTCGAACCGCACCAGCTCGGTCAGCCGCGGCCCGCGGCCGGTGGCGCCGACGACGTGGATGCCGGCCGCCTTGACGCGTTCCAGGACGGCGCGCGTGAACTCGCTGACGGTCTCGTCGCTGCGGACCAGCGTGCCGTCGAGGTCGGTCGCGATCAGTTTTGGTAGCCCTGAGCTGCGCATGTGGTGCTCCTTCCGCCTGCGCGGGGCAGCAACCGTACCTCTCAGGACCCCCCGGGTCACAGCCTGCGAGTAAATCCCGACCGAACGTACGACGTCTAAGGGCTGTTGCACGACTGGGCCCGCCGCAGCCCGGCCCCAGTCGTGCAACAGCCCTTGGCTCACGGGAAGTGGCTTGGCGGCGCGGCGGTGACGGTCAGGTCCAGGGGCTCGCCGCCGTCCGACTCGTCGATCTCGCTGCGGCGCCCGAGCCGGTCGCGCAGGAGCCGGCCGCGCACCGCGACCACGAGGCCGGCCAGGAGCAGCAGCGTCGCCGCGATCGCCAGCGGATAGCCCATGCCGACGCTGACCGCGTCCTCGGGCAGCGTGTACATCGTGAACGAGCTCTGGCCGAGCGCGTCGATCGCCGCCTTGACCCCGCCGAGCACCAGCACGTTGCCGGCGAGCAGGCCGGCCGCCGAGGCGGTCGCCACCCGCCGCACGACGTCGGTGGTGGTGAGCACGACCGCGATCGCGCCGAGCGCGAGCACGAGCGTCGCCAGGTAGGCCACGACGTGGGCGGTGTTGAGGCTGGCCAGCGCGATGTCCAGGGTCGCCGGCACGCGTGCGCGGGCACCCGTCGGCACGACGTCCTCGTCGTCGGAGGTCACGCCGGTCTTGACCGAGCTCCACGGAAGGTACTGGGCGGCGAGGGCCAGCCCGAACCCGACCGCGAGCAGCGAGAGCGCGACCGGCCCGGGCCGCGGCGGGGAAGCCTCAGTCATACCGCGAATACTAGGCCCAGTTGTGCAACAGGGCCTGGACGCGTCCGATGGCGACCAGGCCACACGCGAATCCGGCAACGGCATCGACGCGAGGGGCCAGCCACCCCCCGGCCGCGACGCTTCCCACGGTGGTGATGAGCCCCACTACGAGCGCCGCGGTCGCGAGCGACATGATCGGCCCGCTGAACCCTGTCCCGAGCGCCGCCGCGCCGAGCGGCGCGACCAGTGCGAACAGCCCGCAAGCGCCCGGCAGCCCGCCGATGTGTGCCAGTTTGCGCGGCATCAACTTGCTCCTCACCGAAGTGACCGGCTCGTCCCACCGGGAACACGGGATGGGCTAGCGTCTGGTTCATGCCAACTCGCACTTCATCCGCCCGCTGGGAGGGCGACCTCCGGTCCGGCTCCGGCACGGTCGCCACCGGTTCGGGCACGTTCCAGGGCTCCTACTCGTTCCCGTCCCGTTTCGAGGACGGCCAGGGCACCAACCCCGAGGAGTTGGTGGCGGCGGCGCACGCGGCCTGCTACTCGATGGCGCTGTCGAACGGCCTGGCCAAGGCCGGCTTCACGCCGACCTCGGTGGAGACCTCCGCGGCCGTGCACTTCGGCCCGGTGGAGGGCGGCTTCGCCATCACCCGCATCGACCTGACCACCCGCGGTGACGTGCCGGGCATCGACGCCGCGGAGTTCGAGAAGCAGGCCCAGGACGCCAAGGCCGGCTGCCCCATCTCCAAGGCCCTCGCCGCCGTCGAGATCACCCTCGACGCGCAGCTGGTCTGAGCTCAACGCCTTCAGGCCACCGTCCTAGATGGCCACCGCGCTCGGTCACCCGGGCCAAGTTGAGAGGGTCCCCGCGGTAGGGGACCCTCTTCGCATGCCGGTGACGATGAGCAAGGAGCGGTTCGAGGAACTCGTCGGGGAGGCGCTCGACGAGGTGCCGCCGGAGCTGCTCGATCTCATGGACAACGTGGTCATCCTGGTGGTCGACGACCCGCCGTCCGACGACCCCGACCTGCTGGGACTCTACGAGGGCTACGCGCTGACCGAGCGCGGCTGGGACTACGGGGGCGTGCTGCCCGACCGGATCTCGATTTACCGTAATCCGATCCTCGCTATCTGTGACGATGAGGATGACGTCGTCGACGAGGTGGCGATCACGGTCGTGCACGAGATCGCGCACCACTTCGGGATCGACGACGCCCGCCTCCATGCCCTGGGCTGGGGCTGAAAGCCGACCGATGGATGGCCGGGGTTGCGCCGAACAACTACCGTGCGCGGTGCGGTCACGAACGTCTTCGAAGGGACTTCCCAATGCGCAGTGCGCTGTTTGCCGCGGAAAACATGGAGAAGGAGTCGCAACAGCCGGGGCTGCGGTTGCAGAACTCCAAGATGCTCAAGGCCGAGCTCAACGGTGAGATCATGGCCCGCACCGGCACCATGGTGGCCTACCAGGGCCAGGTTCAGTTCCAGGCGCTCGGCTCGGGCGGCATGGGCAAGTGGCTCAAGTCGAAGCTGACCGGCGAGGGCGTCCCGCTGATGAAGTGCTCCGGCCGGGGCGACGTGTTCTTCGCCGACCGCGCCGCCGACGTGCACCTCATCGACCTGGAGCCAGGCGACGCGATCTCCATCAACGGCGCGAACGTGCTCGCGTTCGACTCGACGCTGCAGTACGACATCAAGATGGTCCAGGGCATGGGCATGATGTCCTCGGCCGGCCTCTTCAACTGCGTGTTCACGGGCCACGGCCGCCTCGCGATCACCACCAAGGGCTCCCCGGTGGTCCTCAACGTCGACCAGCCGACCTACGTCGACCCGCAGGCCGCGATCTGCTGGTCGGCCAACCTGCAGACCGGCTATCACCGCGCCGACCAGCTCGGCCTCGGCACGCTCCTCGGCCGCAGCACCGGTGAGGCGTTCACGATGAGCTTCGCCGGCCAGGGCTTCGTCGTCGTGCAGCCCTCCGAGGAGCCCGCGCCGGGGGCCGCCAGCGGCGGTCAGCAGCAGCAGGGCGGCGTCCTGGGCGGTCTGCTCGGCAGCTGATCATAGTTTGGTAACAGGGCCGTCCGCGCGGGCGTGGGCGGCCCTTCGCCGTTCGCTACGCTGCGGATCGTGCGTGGTGACATTTTCAAGGCCGAGAATATGGCCCAGCCCCCGACCCAGGCAGGCATGAGCCTGCAGCACTCGAAGTGCGTCAAGTACGCCGTCAACGGCGAGGTGCACGCCCGCCAGGGCGCGATGATCGCGTTCCGGGGCAACCTGCAGTTCGAGGTGAAGAGCCAGGGCGTCGGCAACTTCCTCAAGCGCGCGGTGACCGGCGAGGGCGTGTCCCTCATGGCCGTCCGCGGGCAGGGCGAGGTGTGGTTCGCCTCGGGCGCCTCCGACTGCTTCATCCTCGACATCGAGCCCAACGACGCCCTCTCGATCAACGGGCGCAACGTGCTCTGCTTCGACCCGAGCCTCCGCTACGACATCCAGATGGTCCGCGGGGCCGGCATGTTCGGCGGCGGCCTCTTCAACTGCGTCTTCACCGGCCAGGGCCGTCTCGCGATCGTCTCCGAGGGCGCCCCGATCGTCATCCCGGTGACCCCGCAGCTGCCGGTCCTCGTCGACACGGACGCCGTCGTGGGCTGGTCGAGCAGCCTGCAGACGACGATCCAGAAGAACCAGAGCCTCAAGTCGATGCTCCGCGGCGGCTCGGGCGAGCTCTTCCAGCTCGCGCTGTCCGGCCAGGGCTTCGTGATCGTCCAGCCCAGCGAGGGTCACCCGGCCCCCCAGCAGGCGAGCAGCGGCGGCGGCCTCCTCGGCAACGTGCTCGGCGGCTGATTCTCGGGAATTTTCATGGCTCGGGTCCGTGCAAGGCGCGACCGTCGCTCCCGCCAGACACCGGTCGGGCCGTGACGGCCCTCCCTGCCATCGCCGTCGTGCCAAGAACCCGCGGCCTCCGGCCGCGCCAAGCGCGGCGCCGCTCACGGGCGGCGCCGCCGCGCCCTCAGTGCGTCGATCTTGGAGTTGTGGTGCCCGATCCGCCCGCCTTCGTGGGCTTTTGCGACCACCACAACTCCAAGATCGACGCACTCATGTTCAGGGGTGGCTGAGCGCGACCCGGAAGGCCGTGGTGAGCGCCTCGTCGAGGTGCTCGCAGAGGTCGAGCGGGTGCTCGTAGACCGCCGCCGCCCCGTGGTCGAGCAGCTCCGCGGCGCTGACCCCGCCGCTGGCCAACCCGATGCACGGAATCCCCACGTGCCCGGCCGCCTGCACGTCCCACACCGAGTCCCCGACGAACACCACCGCATCGGCCGGCAGCCCGGACCGGCGCAGCGCGACCTCGACGATGTCCGGCGACGGCTTGCTCTCCCCGGCGTCGTCCGCGCTGGTCACGGTGTCGATCAGGGAGTCCGCGCCCAGGCACGCGAGCAGCGCCTCCAGCTCGGGCCTGGAGGCCGAGGTGCACAGCACGTTTCGCAGCCCGCGCGAGCGGCAGCCCTCCAGCACCCGCCGCGCCCCCGGCAGCGGCCGCAACCGCGCCCAGTACGCCGCGTAGAGACTGCCGTGCGCCGCCCGGAGCCCGGCGTCGTCCTCTGTTGAGCGCCCGTCCCCCAGCAGGTGCCCGAGGATCTTGTCCGACCCCATGCCGATGGCCCGATGGATGCGCGCGGCCTCGACGTCGTGGCCGTACTGCCGAAACGCCTGCCACCAGGACACCACGTGCAGGTACACGCTGTCGACGAGCGTCCCGTCGACGTCGAACAGCACACCACTCACTGGTTTGGTCATGTTTGGGGTGATACCCAGGGCTGAAGGGGTATCACCGGATGCATGACCGAGCCCGACCTCCGCATGGCCGACCCGTTCCCGGGCTTCGACGTCGACGACCTCGGCGACTTCGCCGAGGAGCACCGCAGCGTCACCCTGGCCGAGCAGCTGGCCGGCGGACCCGAGCACGCCCGCGAGCCGGAGAGCCCACGCGGCCTGGCCGGCATGGACGAATGACGGGTTTCGATCACCCCGATTAGCGCGTCGTCGATAAGGGCAAGTTCCCGAGTACCAACCTCGGGAGGAGGCCCTCGATGGGTGCTGTCCGCGACGCGCTGGGCGACATCGTGCGGTTCGTGCCGTCGTTCCTGCTGTTCGTCGTCATCCTGGTGGTCGGCTGGCTGGTGGCCGTCGCCGTCCGCACCGCGGTGCACAAGCTGCTGGCCCGCGTCGGCTTCGACCGGCTGGTCGAGCGCGGCGGCGTGGGCCGGGCGCTCGCCCGCACGCCGCTCGACGCCAGCGACCTGCTGGCCAAGCTGGTGTACTACGCGATCCTGCTCTTCACGCTCCAGATCGCGTTCGGGGTCTGGGGACCGAACCCGGTCTCGAGCCTGATCGAGCGCATCGTCGCCTGGCTCCCGCTCGCCGTCGTCGCCATCGTGATCGTCGTCGTGGCCGCGGCCATCGCGGCGGCCGTGCGCGAACTGACCCTGTCCACGCTCGGCGGCCTCCCGTACGGCCGCCTGCTCGCGAACCTGGCCTACTGGTTCATCCTGGGCCTCGGCGTGATCGCCGCCCTCAACCAGATCGGCATCGCCACCACCGTCACGACCCCGGTCCTGATCGCGGTCCTGGCCACCGTCGCCGGGATCCTGATCGTCGGCGTGGGCGGCGGCCTGGTCCGGCCGATGCAGCAGCGCTGGGAGGGCTGGCTCGGCCGCATGGAGCAGGAGGCCCCGGCCGTCTCCGAGCACGTCCGCGCGGCCGCCGACACCCGCCGCGCGGAGGCGGAGGCCCGCCGCGCCGCCGAGGCGGAGGCCGCTCGCCGCGCGGAAGAGGCGGAGGCGGCCCGCCAGGCCCGGGCGGAGGCCGCCCGCCAGGAGGCCGCCCGTCGCGCGGCCGAGATGCCGGCGACGCCGCCGACCCCCGGCCCGATCCCGGGCGTCACCGACGCCCCGACGATGGTCGTCCCCACGATCTCCTCGCCGCCGGCGGCCCCGACTGGCCCGGCGGCCCCGACTGGCCCGGCGGGCTCGACGGCCTCGACGTCGCCCGCGGAGACCGAGCGCGACGCCCGGCTCCAGCTCCCGACCCAGCGCCCCGTCTCCGAGCCGCCGGCCGACGCCGACCAGACCGTCGTCATCAACCCGCCACCGCGCGACGACAAGTAGATTGACCCTCCCAAAACACCCCTGCGTACCGCGCAGGGGTGTTTTTCATGGAACACCGGACGACTTGGACATCACTATTTGTTGATGTCACAGATAGTTGCGTGCCGTTACCCTCGACATTCCCCTACACCGCGCTGCGGACCCGTTTTCGGAGAGTGATGCCCCCTTTCCGAAGGGTCAAAAAGCTGGCATGTTGATGCCTTGTTCCCGGGCGCATTGAGGGTCTGAGATATGCCGCCCAACATCCCGTCCACGAGAGGGGGCATGGATGAGTCGACGGAGATGGGTGCGCGCCGCTGTGGCGTCCGCACTCGTTCCGCCACTACTCGTGATCGTCTCGACCAGTCCGAGCCAGGCAGCACCGATCCCGGCGAGCAGCCTGTCACTGGTCCAGAGCCTCAAGGCGGCCAAGCAGACGACGGCGTCCAAGTCGCCGACCAGTCGAATGGCCAAAACCGACCCCGCCCTGCTGAACCGCACCGACACCACCCAGGTGGCCATTGCGGTAAAGCTCGACTACGACTCGACCGCCACATACTCCGGCGAAATCGCCGGATATGAGGCGACCAGCCCGTCCGTCACCGGAAAGGCCCTTTCCGGAAGCGTGGCGGAGCAGCGGTACGAAAGCCGGATCGCCGGAATCGAGGACAAATTCCTCGCCGACCTGCGCAAGCAGGTTCCGGACGCCAAGGTCGGCCAGCGGCTGCGCACCGTCTACGGCGGCATCGCGATGTCGGTGCCGGCCAACAAGATCGGCGCGATCCTGACGATCGACAACGTCGTCGCGGTCCAGTCCGACGTGGCGCGCGCGCCGCAGACCGACTCCAGCACCGCCTTCATCGGCGCGGACCAGACGTACCCCCAGCTCGGCGGCAAGCCGAACGCCGGCAAGGGCGTCATCTTCGGTTCGCTCGACAGCGGCGTCTGGCCGGAGCACCCGTCGTTCGCCGACAACGGCAACCTCGGTGCCCCGCCCGCCAAGGCCGACGGCACGCCGCGTGCCTGCGACTTCGGCGACAACCCCCTGACCCCGGCCAGCGACCCGTTCGTCTGCAACAACAAGCTGATCGGCGGCAAGGGCTTCCTCAACACCTACAACGCCCAGCAGCCGATGGAGGTCTACGGGTACACCGCCCGCGACTCCGACGGCCACGGCACCCACACCGCGTCGACGGCCGCCGGCAACCCGGTCGCCTCGGCGAAGGTCTTCAACGTCGAGCGCGGCCCGATCAACGGTGTCGCCCCCGGCGCGTGGGTCTCGGTGTACAAGGTCTGTGGCGCCACCGGCTGCTACAGCACCGACTCGGCCGCCGCGGTCGCCCAGGCGATCAAGGACGGCGTCAACGTCATCAACTTCTCGATCTCGGGTGGCGCGAGCCCGTACACCGACGTCGTCGAGCTGGCGTTCTTCGACGCCTACAAGGCCGGCGTCTTCGTCGCGGCCTCGGCCGGCAACGCGGGCCCCGGTGCCTCCACGGCAGACCACCTCTCGCCGTGGGTCACCACCGTGGCCGCCTCCACCCAGAAGCGCTCGTTCCAGTCGACCCTGACCGTCAGCTCCAGCGACGGCACGCAGGTGAACCTCACGGGCGTCTCGATCACCACCGGCATCAGCAGCCCGCTTCCGGTCGTGCTGGCGTCGGCGGCGCCGTACAGCAACCCCACCTGCGAGGCCCCGGCTCCGCCCGGCCTGTTCGTCGGCAAGATCGTGGCCTGCCAGCGCAGCCCGGGCCGCATCCTGAAGGGCTTCAACGTCAAGCAGGGCGGCGCGGCCGGCATGATCCTGTACAACAACCCGGCGGCTGACGCGCTGAGCGACAACCACTGGCTGCCGACGGTGCACCTCGCCGACGGCACCGCGTTCCTGAACTACGTCGCGGCCCACCCGGGCATCAAGGCGAAGTTCACGCAGGGCGAGAAGGTCATCGGCACCGGTGACGCGATCACGACGTTCTCGTCGCGCGGCCCCGGCGGCAACTTCATCAAGCCGGACATCACCGCGCCCGGCGCGCAGATCCTGGCCGGCAACACGCCGACGCCGGACGACCCGAGCCTCGGGCCCGCCGGCGAGTACTTCATGGCCATCGCCGGCACGTCGATGTCCTCGCCGCACATCGCCGGCTCCGCGATCCTGGAGAAGGCGCTGCACCCGAGCTTCACCCCGGGTCAGATCAAGTCGGCGCTGATGACGACCGCGACCACCAAGGTCGTCAAGCAGAACGGCTCGACCCCGGCCGACCCGTTCGACATGGGCGCCGGTCGCGTCCAGGTCAACCTCGCCGCGAACCCCGGTCTGACCTTCGACGAGTCGGCCGACCGGATGTTCACGCTGGGCAACGACCCGGTCAACGCGGTGCAGATCAACCTGCCGTCGGTGAACGCCCCGGTCATGCCGGGCAAGCTCACCGCCGTGCGCACGGCGAAGAACGTCACCAACAAGACGCAGGTGTACCGCGTCGAGACGACGTCGCCCGCCGGCTCCAGCATCACGGCCTCGCCGAGCGTCTTCTCCATCGCGCCCGGCAAGACCCAGCAGATCTCGATCACCATCAAGTCCAGCGCGACCGAGGGCCAGTACTTCGGTGAGGTCCGCCTCAAGCCGACCGGCAACGGTCTGCCCACGCTGCACCTGCCGGTGGCCTTCGTGCCTAAGCAGGGCGACATCAAGGTGACGCAGTCCTGCACGCCCGCGTCGGTGAACCTGCTGCACAACAGCGTGTGCACCGTCACGGCGACCAACGAGACCTTCAACGACACCACCGCCGACTTCACCACCACGTCGACGCTGAACCTGCCGATCGTCGGTGCCAACGGCGCCACGGTCGTCAACCCGTTGAAGGCCGAGAAGAAGGGCGCGTCGCTCGCCGGCGCCGTCCCGGGCACGCCGTCGCTGCAGCCGGGCACGATCGCCGGCTACATTCCGCTGGACATCTTCGGCATCGCGCCGACGGCCGTCGGCGACGAGCAGCTCGTCACCTTCAACGTGCCGAGCTACAAGTACAACGGCATCGACTACGGCGCTCTGACGATCGACTCCAACGGGTACATCATCCCGGGCGATGACGACAGCAACGAGAACAACAACTGCTGCAACATCACCGCGATCCCGGACCCGGCGAAGCCGAACAACGTCCTCGCACCGTTCTGGACCGACCTCGACGGCACGGGCGCGCCCGGCCTGTTCGTGGGTGTGCTCACGGACGGCGTGAGCGACTGGATCGTCGTCGAGTGGCGGGTCAACGACTTCGGCACGACCCGCCAGCGGGCGTTCCAGGTCTGGATCGGCGTCAACGGCGTCCAGGACATCGTGTTCGCCTACGACACGTCCGCCCTCAACAACCTTCCGGCTGGCCAGGACATGGTCGTCGGCGCCGAGAACGTCAGCGGCACCGGCGGTCAGGGCCTGCCCCTCAACACGCTGCCCACCGAGGACCTGCGCATCGTCAGCACCGACCCGGTGCCCGGCGCCACGACCTCCTACACGGTGACGGTGAAGGGCCTCCTGCCCGGCACCGGCACGGTGACGACCTCGGTCGTCACACCGGCCGTTCCCGGAACGACCATCGTGAAGTCGGACGTGAAGGTCAACAGCTGGTTCAACCGCTCATAGGAGCACGGCGGCCGGCTCCCCACGCGGGGAGCCGGCCGTTGCCTTCTCCACACCCGCAAACAGCTGGAATCCGTTGACGGATATTGCACCCGGTGTGCAGGATCGACGTCATGCGGACGTTTGCGAGCGCCGGCGAACTGCTGGCCGCGGTCGGTGAACACCTCGGCTACAGCGACTGGCGCGAGGTCGCCCAGGAGCGGGTCAACCTCTTCGCCGACGCCACCGACGACCACCAGTGGATCCACGTCGACCCCGAGCGCGCCGCCGCCGGCCCGTTCGGCACGACGATCGCCCACGGCTACCTGACCCTGTCGCTGCTACCCGGCCTGGTCAGCGAGGTATACAAGGTCGAGGGCGTGCGAATGGGCATCAACTACGGCCTGGACAAGGTACGGTTCCCGGCCCCGGTCCCGGTCGGTTCGCGCATCCGGGCCGGCGTCGAGATCCTGGTCGCCGACGACCTGGGCGAGGGCTGGCTCCAGCTGAAGAACCGCGTGACGATCGAGCGCGAGGGCGCAGACAAGCCGGTCTGCGTAGCGGAGTCCCTGGTCCGCCTCCTCCTCTAGCGTCGATCTTGCAGTTGTGGTGCCTGACAAACCCGGACATCGTCGGAGTGTCGCGGCACCACAACTGCAAGATCGACGCGGTTACGGGGTGGGGAGGGCGACCAACGTCGCCAAGCGGGCGCGGTGCTGCGTGGCCGTGCCGAAGGACGAGGCGTTGGCGCGGGCGCGCTTGAGGTACCAATGCGCCGGATGCTCCCACGTGAACCCGATGCCGCCGTGCAGCTGGACGCACTCCTCCGCCGCCTTGACCGCGACCGGCGAGCAGAACGCCTGGGCCAGCGACGCCGCCACCGGAAGGTCCGGGTTGCCGGTCGCCAGGCAGTCCGCCGCGTAGCGGGCCACCGCGCGCGCCTGCGTCACCTGCACCCAGAGGTCGGCGAGCCGGTGCTTGACCGCCTGGTACGAGCCGATCGAGCGGGCGAACTGCCGGCGCGTCTTCACGTACTCGACGGTGGTGGTCAGGCACCATTCGGCCACGCCGAGCTGCTCCGACGCCAGCAGGGCGGCCGCGGCGGTCAGCGCGTCGGCGACCAGCGAGGCGTCGCCGACCCGCCGGCCCGGCGCCCCGTCGAGGACGATGTCGGACAGCGGGCGGGTCAGGTCGAACGATACGACCGGCGTCCGGGTCACGTCGGCGGCCTCGACCGCGTACAGCCCGTCGGCCGTGGGCACGAGCAGCACGTCGGCGGCGGCCGCGTCGACCACGCTGGTGACGGTGCCGGTCAGGGCGCCGTCGACGAGAGCCACGGAAGGCAACAGGCCGGACGCGGACACCGGCACGGCGAGCGTCGCGGTGCGGCTGCCGGCGGCCAGCGCGTCCAGGAGCGGGTCGCCGGTGCCGAGCAGGGCCGCGGTGGCCAGCACCGCGCTGCCCAGGAACGGCACCGGGGCGACCGTCCGCCCGAGCTCCTCCAGGACGACCGCGGTCTCCCGCCAGCTCGCCCCGGCGCCGCCGGCCGACTCCGGCACCGGCAGCCCGGCGAAGCCGAGGTCGACCGCGAGGGTCCGCCACAGCTTCAGGTCGACGACGTCAGGCTGGGAGACGCGGTCGGCGAGCAGGGAACGGACCGAGGAGCGCAGCTCGTCCTCGACGTCGGTGTAGAGCAGGTCGGTCACTTCGGCACGTCCTTCCAGGCCACGTCCTTGTCGGCCCGCGGCTCGGCCGGCAGGCCGAGCACCCGCTCGGCGACGATGTTGCGCAGGATCTCCGAGGTGCCGCCCTCGATCGAGTTGCCCTTGGCGCGCAGGTACCGGTACCCCGCGGTCCGCCCGGCGAAGTCCACGACGGTCGGCCGGCGCATCGTCCACTCGTCGTGGCGCAGGCCCTCCTCGCCCAGCATCTCCATCTCGAGCAGCGAGATCTCCTGGTTGAGCCGGGCGAACAGCAGCTTCGCGGCCGAGCCCTCCGGTCCGGGCTGGCCGGCGGCGAGCTGCTGGCGCAGCCGGGTGCCGGTGAGCCGGGCCGCCTCGGCGTCGACCCACAGCCGCATGAGCTGGTCGTGCAGGCCGGGCGAGCGCAGGTCGGGGCGCTGCCGCCACAGGTCGGCGACGACCCCGATGACGCCGCCCTCGCGGGGCGTGGCCGCGCCGCCGATCGCGACCCGCTCGTTCATGAGCGTGGTCTGCGCGATCAGCCAGCCCTCGCCGACGGCGCCGAGCCGGTCGGCGTCGGGGATCCGCACGTCGGTGAGGAACACCTCGTTGAACTCGGCCTCGCCGGTGATCTGCCGCAGCGGCCGCACCTCGACGCCGGGCGCGGTCATGTCGAGGACGAAGTAGGTGATGCCCTGATGCTTCGGTACCGCCGGATCCGTGCGGGCGATGAGGATGGCCCAGCGGGCCTCGTGCGCCATCGAGGTCCAGACCTTCTGGCCGGTCACCACCCAGTCGTCACCGTCGCGGACGGCGCGGGTGGCCAGCCCGGCCAGGTCGGAGCCGGCGCCCGGCTCGCTGAACAGCTGGCACCACACCTCCTCGCCGGTCCACAGCGGCCGCAGCCACCGCCGGTGCTGCTCGTCGGTGCCGTGGCGCAGGATGGTCGGCGCGGCCATGCCGAGCCCGATGCCGATCCGCCGCGGGTTGTTGTCCGGCGCGCCGGCCTCGGCGAGGACCGCGTCGACCTCGGTCTGCCGCTCGCGGGGCAGGCCCAGGCCGCCGAGGCCGGGCGGGAACTGCACCCAGGCCAGGCCGGCGTCGAAGCGGGCCCGCAGGAACTCGAGGTGGTCGGTCGTGGCGGGATCGTGCGAGCGGAGGAAGTCCCGCGCGAGTGCTGTTGGATGCAACGTCTCCCCGATTCAGTCGAGTGGCCCGCCGGCCACGTAGATCACCTGGCCGGACACGAACCCGGCGCCCTCGCTGACGAGGAAGGAGATCGTGTGGGCGATGTCCTCCGGGGTGCCGACGCGGCGGACCGGGATGTGCTCGGCGGCGCCCTTCTGGAACGTCTCGAAGTCGACCTTCATACGGGCGGCGGTCGCGGCGGTCATGTCGGTGGCGATGAAGCCGGGCGCGACGGCGTTGGCGGTGACGCCGAACGGCCCCAGCTCGATCGCGAGGGTCTTGGTGAAGCCCTGCAGGCCGGCCTTGGCGGCGGAGTAGTTCGCCTGGCCGCGGTTGCCGAGCGCCGAGGACGACGAGAGGTTGACGATGCGGCCGAACTTCGCCGCCGTCATGTGGGCCTGGGCGGCCCGGCTCATCAGGAACGCCCCGCGCAGGTGCACGCCGATGACCGTGTCCCAGTCGGCGTCGGTCATCTTGAACAGCAGGTTGTCGCGGATGACCCCGGCGTTGTTGACCAGCACGAGCGGCGGGCCGAGCTCGTCGGCGACGCGGTCGACCGCCCGCGCGACCTGGTCGGCGTCCGACACGTCGGCGCCGACGGCGAGCGCCCGCCCGCCGGCGGCGGTGATCCGCTCGACCGTGTCCTTGCAGGCGTTCTCGTCGAGGTCCAGCACGGCGACGGCGTGACCGTCGGCGGCGAGTCGGACGGCGGTGCCGGCACCGATGCCGCGGGCGGCGCCGGTGACGATCGCGACCCGGCTCATCCCTGTGTTCGTCATGGCTCCGATACTCGCTCGTGAGACGGGGTCCCGGAAAGAGCACACGCCCAGAAAAAGGCACTACGAGTGCAAATTGTTGTTCCGGTGAGATCTCGAAGTTCCCGGCCGGGAACCGTTCAGGTGCGACAAGGTTGCGCCGATGGTCTCGGCGTCACACGGACGAGACGGCACCAGCGGGGGGCACGGATGAACGGCACGACGATCACCAAGGCACTGACGGTGGCGCTGGCGGGCTTCGGCGGCCTGATCGGCGCGTCGGCCGCGGCCGCCGCCGTTTCGGAAGCGCCGACCGTCGCCTACGTCCGCGACGGCGTCATCTACAGCCACGACGGCACCCGCGAGGTGCGGCTCACCGAGGACGAGGTCAACGCCCGCCCGCGGTTCTCGCCGGACGGCAGGCGCCTGGCGTACCTCCACAACGACACCGTCTGGGTCATGCACGCCGACGGCTCCGGCAAGCGGCAGGTCAGCGACCGGACCGCCGGTGGTCCCTCCTGGTCGCCCGACGGCCGGTGGATCGCCTACGCGGCGCTCTCCTGCACCGGCGGCCCGGGCGTGTACCGCGTGAGCGCCGAGGGCGGCGAGTCCGCGGTCCTCTTCCCCGCCTCCTGCCGCGACCAGGCCCTGCCCGAGGTCGCCTACATCACGGATACAGCGGTCGAGGACCCGGCGCCGACCCTGGCCGACCGGCTGCGCACCGACGACGCCGTGGCCTGGTCGCCCGACGGCACGCAGATCGCGTTCCGGGGCGGCGAGTGCGAGAGCATCGCGGACAACTGCCTGAGCATCGGCACCGTGGCGACCGGCCGCGAGCGCGCGATCGACGTCTACGGCGGCGGCGGCAACGGCACCAGCGGCTTCGGCGTCGTGCCGGCGTGGCGCGCCGACGGCAAGAAGGTCGCCTGGACCACGTACACCACCGACGGCACGGCCGTCGGCGTGACCGAGGCCGACGCCACCGGCGCCAACCGGCACCGGGTCGGCGCGGCCGACGATCGCGAGATGGTCTACGCCGGCGCCCGCACCGGCCTGCTGACCGCCGCGCACCAGGGCCACTCCTGGGTCACCAAGGTCGACCTGGCCACCGGCAAGCGGACCCCGCTGGTCCGCGGCTCGCAGCCGACGGTCCTTCGGTAACCGGATGAGGCTGCTGCCGATCGTCGCCGGATGCGCGCTGGCCCTGGCCGGCTGCTCCGGCGACCCGGCCGTTGCGCCGTCCGCGTCGCCGGAGGGCGGCCCGCTGCTGGAGGTGGCCGACCTCCCCGGCGGCTACCAGACCAGCCCGCCCCAGCCGAGCGCCGAGGTGAGCGCCGCGAGCAGCGTGAGCGTCGCCGGCTGCGAACCGCTCCTCGACGCCTTCCGCGCCGGCTTCGGCGACGCCGGCCCGACGGCGCGCTTCGAGGGCGGCAGCACCGGGCCGTTCCTCGCCGAGCGGCTCTCGACCGGCGCCGCGGCGCTCGACGGGCAGCGCGATCTGGCCCGGCGCTGTGGAAGCTTCACGGAGACGGACGCCGACGGCGCGACGACGACGGTCACCGTCGCCCCCGTCGCGGACTTCCCCGCCCTCGGCGACGAGTCGGCCGCCTTCCGGGTCTCGGCCGGTGGCGGTACCGGCGACGACTCCTATGCCCTGAGCGGCTATCTGGTGGTGGCCCGCCAGGGCGCCACGACCTGCACGCTCGTGCACTTCGGCCAGCCCGGGGTCGACCGGGCCGAGACCGAGGCGATCGCCAGGTCGGCGGTGGGCAAGCTGCGGCGCCGACAATGAGGTATGCGGCTCGGCACGTTCAACCTCATGAACGGACGCTCCCTCACCGACGGCCTGGTCGACACCGGCCGGGTGCGCGCGGCGATCGAGGAGCTCGACGCCGACGTGCTCGGCCTGCAGGAGGTCGACCGCGGGCAGCAGCGCAGCGGCAACGCCGACCTGGCCCGGATCGCCGCCGAAGCGATGGATGCCGCCGAGGTGCTCTTCGTGCCGGCCGTGGTCGGCACGCCCGGCGAGGGCTTCCGGGTCGCGACCGACGACGACCAGCACGGCGGCGAGCCGCACTACGGCGTCGCGCTGGTGAGCCGCTTCCCGGTGGCCGAGTGGCGGATCACCCGGCTGCCCGCGTCGCCGCTGCGCGCGCCGATCCTGATCCCGGGGCCGAAGGCGCGCATGATGCTGCTCGACGACGAGCCGCGGGTCCTCCTCGCCGCCGTGGTCGAGACGCCGGTCGGGCGCGTGACAATCGCCACTACGCACCTCTCGTTCGTGCCCGGCTGGAACGTGTGGCAGCTGTGGCTGGTGCGCCGGGCGCTGCGCCGGATGCCGGCGCCGCGGGTGCTGCTCGCCGACCTGAACCTCCCCGGCGGCCTGCCTCGGCTGTTCTCCGGCTGGCGCCGGCTGGCCCGGGTGCCGACCTACCCGGCACCGGCTCCACGCGTGCAGTTCGACCACGTTCTGGCCGACCGCCGCGGGTTTGAGCGCCTGCCGCGGGTGGTCGGCGTCGTCAGCCCGCACGTGCCCGTCTCCGACCACCGGCCGCTGGTCGTCACGATGGGTGATCACTCCGGTACCCTGAAGATCGATTAGGGCAGATTTAAGTCCGACTGGAATGCCTGCTTGCGGCGGATTGTCCGGCCCCGATTGCGAGGCGTGTTCAGTTAACTACGATTCTTCGGCGCCTTGTAGATTGGGCGTTCGTTTGTTGGGATGCGTACCGTCAGTGATTTTCAACCGAAGGTACAAGGCCCCTGGGGCCGCCGGTCCGGAGGATTAGAGCCGTGAAAGGTCGCCACCGCTCAGCGGGGTCGTCGGGCGGAGCGCTCAAGATGGGCGCCGCCGCCGTAGCCGTGCTCGTCGTCCTCGCCGGCAGTTGGTACGCATTCCAGAAGTACTCGGAGCCGTCCTGCGGCAACACCGCCAAGCTCAGCATTGGCGCGCCGGCCGACATCGTGCCGGCCCTGAAGGCGCAGGCGGCCGACTGGTCGGCCCAGGCCAAGCTCGACGAGAACTGCGTCGACGTCGACGTCTTCGAGGCCGACCCGGCGGACATCGCGGCCGCCATCGCCGCGAAGTCGCAGAAGACGCTCACGGGCGTCGGCCAGGCCAACGGCAAGACCCGCATCCCGGACGTCTGGGTGCCCGACTCGTCGCTGTGGCTGCTGCGGCTCAAGACCGCCAACCCGCAGGCCGTGGGCGCGGACACCGCGAAGTCGATCGCCAGCAGCCCGGTCGTGCTCGCCATGCCCGAGCCGATCGCGACCACGTTCGGCTGGCCGCAGGGGAAGCTCAGCTACGTCGACCTGATCAAGAAGGTCTCCACCGACCAGAAGGTCAAGGTCGGCATCGTCGACCCGAGCCGCGACTCGACCGGCCTCGCGGCCCTGCTCACGATGGCCGCGGCCGCGCAGGCCGCCGGCGGCGGCAACGCCACCCAGGCCACCCAGATCGCGACCGCCGCGCTGCGCGGCCTCGCCGCCGGCCGCTCCTCGCTCAAGGCCGACCTGCTGCAGAAGTTCCCGCGCGGCAGCGACCCCACGGCGCTGAGCAGCGGCCTGTCGGTCGCGCCGCTGTCCGAGCAGGCCATCATCCAGTACAACGCCGTGCAGCCCCCGGTCCGCCTGGCCGCCGTCTACGCCGAGCCCTCCGCGGGTGCGCTCGACTACCCGTATGTGGTGCTCAACAACGACCGCGCCTCGGTCGCCAACGAGCTGCTGAAGTCCCTGGAGTCCCAGTCGTTCCGCGACAAGCTCGGGGCGATCGGCCTGCGCGGCGCCGACGGCGCCCCCGGCAAGGGCTTCCAGACCCCGACCAACGCCCCCGGCACCCTGGCCGCCGCCCAGCTCCCGGACGCCGCGGCGGTGGAGAGCCTGCAGCAGAAGTGGCAGGCGATCACCCTGCCCGCCCGCATGCTCGCGGTCATCGACGTGTCCGGCTCGATGCTGGAGACCGTCCCCACGGCCGGCAACGCGACCCGCATGCAGGTCACGCTGGAGGCGGCCCGCAAGGGCATGAACCTCTTCGACGACTCCTGGGCCCTGGGCGTCTGGACCTTCTCGACCCAGCTCGACGGCGCGAAGGACTACAAGCAGCTGGTCCCGATCGGCCCGCTGGTCAGCCAGCGCGCCGCCTGCCTCCAGGCCCTCCAGTCGATCACCCCGAAGAAGAACGGCGACACGGCCCTGTATGACACGATCCTGGCCGGCTACAAGGCCGTCCAGCAGGGCTGGGACAGTGGCCGCATCAACTCCTTGATCGTCATGACCGACGGCGAGAACGACGACCCGGCCGGCGGCCTGTCCCTGGAGCAGCTGATCGCCGAGCTGAAGAAGACCGCCGACCCGGCCCGGCCGGTGCAGGTGATCCTGATCGGCATCGGCGACAAGGTGGGCGAGGCCCAGATGCGCCAGATCACGGACGCGATCGGCGGTGGCACCTTCGTGGCCCCGGACCCGGCCAAGATCGGCGACATCTTCCTGCAGGCGATCTCCCTCCGCGGCCAGGTCGTCACGCCCAAGTAACCCTCGCGCCGAACTTCCGCGGGCCCGCCGGCTTCGTTCCGGCGGGCCCGCACTCTTGTGCGCGCCGACGCGCCGGGTCCCGCTGAGACGTTGGTCGATCTACCCGGGAAGGATCGACCAACGTCTCCGAAACGCGGGCGCCGGGCCCGGCTTTCCGCCCGCGCCGCTCGCCGGCTGCGGTCGCCGGCCCATGATCGGCGGTTGCCAGCTCATGATTTTGCGGTTGCCGGCTCATGATCGAGGGAAACTTCTGGCTGTCGGAGCGACCAGATGTTTCCCATGATCATGGAGCGGCTCGGTCCGGGCGCCAGGCCGGCTCTTCCTGTCGCATCTCGGCTGCAGTGGTCCCCGCGCGGCAGCGACCCGCGGCGCCTGGAGCCGCTCGGTCTCCGGGCGGAGGCGCCTGGAGCGGCTCGGTCTCCGGGCGGAGGCGGAGGCGCCAGGTCCGCGCCTCACTCGCCGCTCCTTGCCGACCTGCTGCGGTTTCTGCGCGGCGGCGGTCCGCGGCGCCTGGAGCGGCTCGGTCCGGGGTGCCAACGCGGAGACGTTGGTCGATCACCCCTGGGTAGATCGACCGACGTCTTCGGGAAGGGTGAGCGGAGCCGGGTACCCGCGGCTGCCCGGCACGAGCCAGGGCTGGTGGATCGCCTTGCCCGGCAGGTCGGCCAGCTCGGGCATGTAGCGGCGGACATAGTCGCCCGTGGGGTCGAAGCGCTCCGCCTGGCGGATCGGGTTGAAGCGCCGGTAGGGCTTCGTGTCGTTGCCCGTGCCCGCCACCCACTGCCAGTTCCCGTAGTTGTTCGCCACGTCGCCGTCCAGCAGCAGGTCGTAGAAGTGGTCGGCGCCCAGCCGCCAGTCCACGCCCAGGTGCTTGGTCAGGAACGATGCCGTGATGAGCCGGGCCCGGTTGTGCATCCAGCCCTCCGCGAGCAACTGTCGCATGCCCGCGTCCACGATCGGGATGCCCGTCTGGCCCGCCTTCCAGGCCTCGAAGGCGGTGCGGTCGTCCTTCCACGCGTCGGTGGCGCCCGGGCGGTACGGCTTGCGGCGCAGGTCCGGGAACGCGTCCAGCACCTGGTGGTAGAAGTCGCGCCAGCAGAGCTGCCGCACGAAGGGCTCGACCGACTCGGTGCGCGACACCAGCTCGCGGGGCGACAGGCAGCCGTAGTGCAGGTAGGGGCTCAGCCGGGAGGTGCGGTCGGCGGCCAGGTTGTCGTGGATCTCCTCGTAGTCCGAGGCGTGGCGGAGCCAGGAGGTCAGCTGCCGGCGGGCCGCCGTCTCGCCGGCCGGGCCGGACAGCGCGCGGTCGCGGGTCCACGACGCCGGCAGGTCGTCGGGCAGGCGCAGGCTCCGCGGTGCGCGCTCGACGTCGCGGAGCTTGACCGCCTGCCAGGCGCGCCAGTAGGGCGTGAAAACCTTGTAGTGGTCGCCGCCGGCCGGGCGCAGCGAGCCGGGCGGCACGATCGTCACGCCCGGGAAGGTCCTCAGGGCGATCCGCTCGGCGGCGCAGGCGTCGGTCAGCCGGGCCAGCCGGTGTTTTGCGTACCGGCTCACGTCCTCGGCCAGTCCGAGGCCCTCGGCGCCGACCGCGCGGGCGACCTTGACCGCCTCCGAGGCCGGGTCGCCGCGCCGCTCGACCAGGTCGGCGCCCAGGCGGCGCAGGGAGGACTGCAGGTCGGCGAGCGCGGACGCCAGGAACCGGGGCGCGGGCAGGGCCGGGTCGTGGACGAAGAGCGGCACGACCCGCTCAGCAGCCCGGGCCGCGGCCGCCAGCGCCGGGTTGTCGTGGATCCGCAGGTCCCGGGTGAACAGGACGACGGCGACCCTCATACCGCCGTGCTCCGCAGGTCCAGCACGCCCTCCCGCGGGTGGGGGATCTCCACGGCGGGCGCCGGCGCGGCCGGGCGGGCCAGCAGGCAGGACAGCGCGACGGTCAGCCGGCGAAGGCGCGGCACCGTGGCCCGCTTGGCGAACACGTCGCAGTCCTGCGCCTCGACCTCGTCGAGAATCCCGCCGTACAGCCGGAAGGCCGCCCACATGCAGGACTGCGACGACGGCGCGAGCATCGGGATCCCCGGCGCCGCCGCCGCGTAGTGCTGCCGTGCGCGGATCGTCTGGTACCGGATGAGCTCCCTGATCGCGGAGGAGCTCCGCCGCGCCGTCAGCGCCGCACGCAGGTCCGCGTGCGTGACCCCGAACCGGTCGAGGTCCTCCTGGGGCAGGTAGACCCGGCCGCGCTCAAGGTCCTCGGCGACGTCGCGGATGAAGTTCGTCAGCTGGAAGGCGAGGCCCAGCTGGCGGGCGGGCTCCCGGGCGGCCGCGCGGTCGGCGGACTCCAGGATCGGCAGCATCATCGTGCCGATGACCGCGGCCGAGCCCTCCATGTAGCCGAGCAGGTCGTCATAGGTCGCGTACGAGGTGACGGTCAGGTCCATCGCCATGCTGTCGAGGAACTTGCGGAAGTCCTCCAGGTCGATGTCGAAGACCTGGATGGTGTGCAGCACCGCGGGCAGCAGCGGGTCGCCGGTGGGCTTGCCGCGCAGGCCGGCGACGAACGCGGCCGACCAGGCGGTGAGCTCGGCCGCGCGCTGCTGCGGGGTCAGTGCGGCGGTGCGGTCGACGATCTCGTCCGCGTAGCGCGTGAAACCGTAGAGGGCGTGCACGTGCCGCCGCTTCCAGGTGGGCAGGAGCTTGGTGGCCAGGTAGTACGTGCGACCGTGGTATCGGTGGAGCGCGCGGCACCGCTCGTATGAGGCGGTCAGTGACGCTGGCTCCATCGGGGCCTCCAGAATCGACGCACTAATCGACGCAACTTCGAGCCTACGCTACGCTTCCGATCTGAGCGAGGCGAAACACCCAGGAGGCCGCCATGCGAACCGTGCCCGGACCGACGGATCGCGTCGTCGTGGTCGGCGCCGGGCTGGGCGGCCTGGCCGCGGCAATCCGGCTGGCGGCCGCCGGCCGCGAGGTCACGCTGCTGGAGCGCCTCGACTACCCCGGCGGGCGAGCCGGAAAACTCTCCGTGGACGGCTACGAGTTCGACACCGGGCCGACCGTGCTGACCATGCCGTCGCTGTTGGAGGAGCTGCTCGGCACGGTCGGCGAGGACCTGGGCGCCTGGGTGACGCTGAGCCGCCTCGACCCGGCCTACCGCGCGCACTTCCCCGACGGCTCGACCCTCGACGTCATCGCCGACACGGCGCGCATGGCCGGCGAGGTGGCGCGCGTCTGCGGGTCCCGCGAGGCCGACGGCTACCTGCGGTTCGTCGAGTACGCGCGGGAGCTGTGGGCCCTGGAGCGGGCCGACTTCATCGACCGCAACCTCGACTCGCCGCGCGACCTGGTGACGGCCAACCTCTGGCGGCTGCTCCGGCTCGGCGGGTTCGGCCGGCTGCAGGCCAAGGTCGACTCGTTCTTCCGCGACCCCCGGACCCGCCGGATCTTCTCGTTCCAGGCCATGTACGCCGGGGTCGCGCCGCACCAGGCCCTCGCCCTCTACGCGGTGATCGCGTACCTCGACTCGGTCGCCGGCGTCTACTTCCCCCGTGGCGGCATCCACGCCGTCTCGCGGGCCCTGGCCGACGTCGCCACGAAGCACGGCGTCTCGATCCACTACGGCGCCGCCGCCGAGCGGGTCGAGGTCACCCACGGCCGCGCGTCCGGCGTCGTCACCACCGACGGCCGGCGCTTTCCGGCCGACGCCGTCGTGCTCAACCCGGACCTGCCCGTCGCCTACGACCTGCTGCCGACCGGGCCGCTGCGGCGCCGGCTGCGATACTCGCCGTCCTGCGTCGTGCTGCACGTCGGGTCGCGCCAGGGGTACGGTGGGATCGCCCATCACAACATCCACTTCGGCCGGTCGTGGCGGGAGACGTTCGACGAGGTGATCGACCGGGGCCGGCTGATGAGTGACCCGTCGCTGCTGGTCACCAACCCGACCCGCAGCGATCCGTCGCTCGCGCCGGAGGGCCGGCACACCTACTACGTGCTCGCGCCGACGCCCAACCTGACCGCACCGCTGCTCGACTGGCGCGGCTCGCTGGCCGGCACCTATCGGAGCGAGCTCATCGCCACCCTTGAGCAGCGGGGGTACCGCGGGTTCGGCGACGCCATCGAGGCCTCCCGGTTCGTGACCCCGGCGGACTGGGCCGACCAGGGCATGGCCGCGGGCACCCCGTTCGCGGCGGCGCACACCCTCCGGCAGACGGGCCCCTTCCGGCCGGGCAACGTCCACCCCACACTGTCCAACGTGGTCTTCGCCGGCTCGGGCACCCAGCCCGGGGTCGGCGTGCCGATGGTCCTCATCTCCGGCCGCCTCGCCGCACAGCGCATTACGGGAGCGTCGTGAACACTCGGGAGCAACACCTGGTCGAGCTGGTCGGCACCGACGGCACGGCGATCGGGGAGACCACCGTCGACGAGGCGCACCGCGCGCCGGGCCGGCTGCACCGGGCCTTCTCGGTGCTGCTCGTCGACCCCGACGGGCGGCTGCTGCTGCAGCAGCGGGCCGCGGTCAAGACCCGGTTCGCGCTCCGCTGGGCCAACGCCTGCTGCGGCCACCCCGGCCCCGGCGAGGCGGTCACCGACGCGGCCGGCCGCCGGCTCGTGGAGGAGCTCGGCGTCGCGACCGTGCCGTTGCGCGAGGTCGGCGTGTACCTCTACCAGGCCGACGACCCGGACTCCGGCCGCGTCGAGTTCGAGTACGACCACGTGCTCGTCGGCTCGTTCGCGGGCACCCCGGAGGCCGTCGACCCCGCCGAGGTGGCCGCGGTCGATTGGGTCGCGCCCGACGAGCTGGTCGCGCGGATGGCGCGGTCCCCGGAGTTCTATGCGCCTTGGCTGGCCGGCGTCGTCGACGCCTGGCGGTCGTCGGAGCGATGAGCACAGCCGCCGCCTACTCGGCCGGGGCGGTGGCCCGGCGGCTCGGCGTCGCGGTGACCACACTGCGGACCTGGCATCAGCGGTACGGGATGGGGCCGTCGCTGCACGAGCCGGGGCATCATCGGCGGTACACCGAGCAGGACGTCGAGCGGCTCCAGGTCATGCAGCGGCTGATCTTCGAGGGCGTCGCCCCGAGCGAGGCCGCGCGCTGGGCCAACCGGCTCCCGCTGTCGTCGACTTCCCCTGATTCGGCCGGATTTGCGCGGGTTGACGCCGGTTTGCTGGTCCGCGGCCTGATCCGGGCCGCCATGCGGCTCGACGCGCCGGCCGTGCGCCAGCGGGTCACGCGCGCGGTGCAGGACCTCGGCGTCGTGACCGCGTGGGACGCCGTGCTGGTGCCGGTGCTGACGGCGATCGGCGAGCGGTACTCGGCCACCGGCGCCTACGTCGAGGTCGAGCACCTGCTGTCGGGCTGCGTCTCGGCCGCCCTCGGCACGGTGCCCCGCCCCGCGGCCGACGTCCCGGTGCAGACGCTGCTGACCTGCGCCGACGAGGAGCAGCACAGCCTGCCGATCGAGGCGCTGGCGGCGGCGCTCGCGTCCCGCGGGGTTCCCGCCCGGGTGCTGGGTGCCCGGGTGCCGCCGGCCGCCCTCATCGCCGCCGTGCGCCGCACCGGGCCGGCCGCCGTGCTCGTGTGGTCGCACCAGCCGTCGACCGCCGATCCCGCCCAACTGTCCGCCATACTGGCCGAGCGCGTACGGCCCGTCGTCCTGGCCGCCGGCGGCACCGGATGGGATGAGTCCACACTGCCGGAAGGTGTCCTACGACCGGGTAGCTTGACAGACGCGTTGGTGATACTCACCTCCATATCGAACCCTTCCTCTGCGTAAAAGTCCCGTCACTCGGTACTCCCGGGTTCGTGCCACGGCTCGAACGCGGGAGGTCCCTTGGGCTCCGGACTCGTTAGCGTGTGCCATCGTCACTCGCCGTCCCGTCGATATCGGAGCCTCGCCATGCGTCGAGTTCTAGGAGCGCTGATCACCGCCGCTGCGCTGGCTCTCGCCGGCTGCGCCAGCAGCGCCCCGTCGGCGCAGTGGCACGCCGCCGACGGCGGGGTCGCCTCGGCGGCCGCGTCCGGCCAGGGCGGCGGGGCGCCGGTCGCGCACCCGATCGGCGAGAACCCGTCGTCGGCCTCGTCGCCCAAGCCGTCCGCCTCGGCGTCCGCGTCGCCCTCGTCATCGGCGTCGGCCTCCGCGTCGGCCTCGTCATCGCCGCCGCCGCCCGCCGACGGCATCATGCGCCAGACCGGCACGGCCGCGGTCGCGCTGACCTTCGACGACGGCCCCGGCCCGGAGACGCCCCGCCTGCTCGCGATGCTGCGGGAGCAGGGCATCAAGGCCACGTTCTGCGTGATCGGGGTCAACGTGCAGGAGTACCCGCAGTACGTGCAGGACATCGTCCGCGACGGCCACACGCTGTGCAACCACACCTGGAAGCACGACACCTCGCTCGGCAAGAAGTCCGCCGACACCATCCGCGCCGACCTCCAGCGCACCAACGACGAGATCCACAAGGCCGTCCCGGACGTCCCGATCAAGTACTTCCGCCACCCGGGCGGCAACTTCACCCCCACGGCCGTCAGGGTGGCGTCCGAACTGGGGATGGTCTCGGTCGGCTGGACGGTCGACCCGTTCGACTGGAACCTCCAGAAGTGGAAGGGCCAGCAGATGACCAACCACATCATCGCGACCGTGAGGAACAACACGAAGCCGGGCGCGATCATCCTTTCCCACGATGGCGGGGGCGACCGTTCGGCCACGATCGCGGCCTACAAGACCCTGCTCCCAGAGCTGAAGGCCAAGTTCACCCTCGAAGCCCTCCCCCTGTGAACTGCGATTACGCGCCGCCCCGCCC
Organism: Dactylosporangium sucinum; assembly: GCF_014647515.1. Classification (GTDB taxonomy): domain Bacteria; phylum Actinomycetota; class Actinomycetes; order Mycobacteriales; family Micromonosporaceae; genus Dactylosporangium; species Dactylosporangium sucinum. Next base: position 211,852 of record NZ_BMPI01000004.1, read on the forward strand.
GCGGGGGATACCCATTTGGCGCATGCGGTGGGGGTCACGTATGCTCTGAATGCCTCCGGCGGGGCCGGATGGGAGCAACACCGCGGACATCGCAACGTATGCGATGATTGCGGGGCCGCCCTCATCGTCTAGCGGCCCAGGACGCCGCCCTTTCAAGGCGGTAGCACGGGTTCGAATCCCGTTGGGGGCACGACCGGGTTTCCCGAAACCAGGTCCTGTGGAGCAGTTGGAGTGCTCGCCGCCCTGTCAAGGCGGAGGTCGCGGGTTCAAGTCCCGTCAGGACCGCAAGGCCCATCTTGGGCAGGTAGCTCAGTCGGTACGAGCGTCCGCCTGAAAAGCGGAAGGTCGGCGGTTCGACCCCGCCCCTGCCCACAAGCTCTTCGCCGGGCTTACAAGTCCCCGACCTGCGGAAACGCGGTCGGGGATTTTTGTTTCCCGGGTCCGGCGGTTGACCGCTGTTGCCCGTCTTTGGCCCCGGTTGGCCGTGGCTAGTTGCACGCATGTTGCACGGCATGAGCGGGTCGCTGCGCCTCCTCAAGCCCTCCGTGTACCCGTCGTCCACCCTCTGGGGAACGGGGCGCCGGCGGGGGCTGCCCCGGTGAGTACGGACCGCGAGGGGCGCGCGGACGCTTGGCAGCCCCCGCTGGCGGCTCGTTGGCTTGCCTGGACGGCGGGGGTGCGGAGGGCGGCCCACCGGAACCCTGAGGCCCCCGGCTGGAGGCCCCGCCGGAGGCAAAGAGCGTGACTATCGGATCAGGCGGCAGGGAGCGCAGCGACCGGTGTCTGACGGGAGCGACGGTCGTGCGCCCGACGGACCGGAGTCATGGGCGGCTGTCTGCAGTCGGCCAGCTGCTGGTCAGACAGGCCGTCGGCGCGGCAGGTCAGCCTGCTTCGCAGCTCCAACTCATCATTGCCCTTGCGGCCACGCCTAGCCACCGACCTGGATGCCGACCGGTGGGCCGTGGTTATCCAACACCGTGGCCAAGGTGCAGCGGCGTCTCACTACCGTCTTAGTACACTCGGCCTCCATGACGACGATCTACACCACCCAAGAGTGGAGCGGCCACGGGAAGCAGAACTACTACCGGCACGAGTACCGGCTCGAAGGTGACACCATCGTCAAGTACAAGTGCCACAGGCAGAAGTTCTTCGATGGCAAGGAAAACAGCTGGCACGAGGACGAGACGGTCGTGGACTCGTGGGGGGTTGACGATCCGAGCATTCCCGACTGGCTCAAGCAGCACCTCTGATCGTGCACCCTCAACCCATGACGTCGCTCAGACGTTGAAGCGGAGTTCCGCTACATCGCCGTCAGCCATCGTGTACTCCCTGCCCTCGATCCCGTACCTTGCCGGCAACGCGACGGTGACCGAGGCCCGCCGCTGGGTCACCATGCAGACCGTGGCCCGCGACGCCTACGGCTTCCGCAACCCGTCAACCAACGGTTACGCACCCGGGCCGCGACCACCCGCCGAGGTCGCGGACACCTCGACGTCCGTCAAGTCCGTAGAGCCACCATCGTCGGGCGGGAGCTGGCTTGACTTCTCGAAGGCGTGCTGCGGGCCTGTGGGCGGGTTCCCGGCCGGCGGGTTTCCGGCGCCGGCGCGGAGCGCGGGCGCCGCTTGCCCGCCGAGCTGGTGACCGCACGCGGGCTGCGCCGAAGGCGCCTTGATCTAGTACAGCCGGATTCGGCAATACTGTGCGCCATACCTGGTGACCCGATCGGCCTGCACATGCGCAACAAAGGTTCAGCAGCGGCAGACCTAATACTCTTCAAATTCGCCAAGTCTGATGGCACAATCAGGACACGCGGTCAGCGTCCATGAGGGGGCGGAATGGCGGCTCGGCATTCGGCCAGCACTCAACGGTCGAACGTTTCGGAGTTGCCGCCCCCGAGCGGTTCTGGCGTGACCACCATGGCGAACCTAGCCGGTGGACCGCCGCCCACTCCTCGTCAGCGCATTCACTTTTACTCCCCAGACGAGTGGGAAGAGTTCATTTTGGAGTGGGCGACCGGGCTGGAGGAAGATTATTTCCAGCTGGTGCGCATCGGGGGTTCGAACGACAAAGGGGCTGACGTCGCCGGATTTCTCACGCGCCATCGTTTCGAGGGCGAGTGGGACTGCATGCAGTGCAAGCATTATGAGCAAGGCCTTCAGCCGGCTGAAGCTTATGAAGAAATGTTCAAGATGATCAGGTCGGTTGTTGAGGGCTACTACACGATGCCTCGACGCTACCTCTTCTTGGCTCCTCAAGGATGCGGTAAGTCTCTCAAGAGACTGTTGAGTGCTCCGTCACAGCTGCGCACAGGCTTCCTCAATAAGTTCAGTGGCTCCAAACCCCTAGGCGAGGGGCTCGATCCAACTCTGCTTGCAAAAATCCGGGCTGTAGCAGAGACCTTGGATTACAGCATGTTTCAGAATGTGGAGATCCATGAAATATTGGAGATTCACAAACGGACCCCATACTATTGGCACCGGTTTGGTGGCCCTCTGCCGGAACGGCCGCCAGTGATCAAGCCTCCGGTGGAATTGACTGCCGATGAGGCTCGTTATATCGAACACCTAATGAGCGTGTACACAGAACGGTACGGCGTTGGATCGGCCGGCATTGCCGAGATTCTGACCCATCCACAGGCGTTCAGGCACCTCAGCCGGCAGCGAGAAGCGTTCTTTAGCGCCGAATCACTTCGTGCGTTTGCTAGGGATAGTGTGCGTCCAGGCACGTTCGAAAGATTGCAGGATGAGGTCTACCACGCAGTGGTTGAGACTCATGAGCGGAACTTCTCGGATGGGATGGAGCGCCTGACGTCCGTCTTGGAGAAGGCGGCGGGCCTGACCCTAACCTCAAGTGCGCTGATTTCCGTGTCCGATCCACTGGACAAACGGGGAATTTGCCATCAACTTGCAAATGTGGATCGCCTAAAATGGTGTGATGTTCAATGCTGAACGAACCCCTTAACGGCCCACTGGAGACCGGTCTACGAGCGCTTGCAATTCTGGATAGCGCTTTTCCTCGTTCGTTTGATCTGGCTACTCTGGCTTTCCTTGATTACTGTGTGGTGCATTCGCAGGAGTTTGGCGGGCCCGAAAGTCTGCATCCTGCAGTGCCAAATCATGAGAGCGAGATTGCGGTCAAGCAAGAGCTCTTGGAACTTGGCTTGCAGGTAATGGTAAGAGCAAGGCTAGCCACCCTTCGGATAACTCCAGACGGCATCGGATACGCTGCCAGCGATGCCGCGGCAGGGTTTATAGAACTACTCGAATCTAGCTATATGCACGAGTTACGCGACCGCGCCGATTGGGTCAACGAGCATTTCGGTGGACTGGATAGCGCAGAGCTTCGCGGTCAGATGTTTCGACTCGGTCGGCACACTTCGGCACTCACCCACAGAGATGTGGCAGCGGGCGAGGAGGCTACCTCATGAGCGCCCTACGACTGATTCGCCTTGTCTTCCTCGGCAAAGAAGTTTCGCCAGCGACTGTTACTTTCGGACCCGCACTCACTGTAATTTATGGTGCGTCAGACGCGGGGAAGTCGTACATCGTTGATGCAATCGACTTCATGCTCGGCGGGAAGAGGCTGAAGTCGATTCCCGAGGCCGAACTGTTTTCGACGGTAATGCTCGGCGTCGAGCTGCCTGACGAGAGTCGTATAACCCTCGTTCGCCGAATGTCGGGAGGGCAGTTCAGCGTTTACCTCTCCGATCTTACGGACTTCCCCAAGGGTCCGGCGGATTTCGTCCTTGCTCCTGCCAACAATCAGGCATCCGCAAAGCGCCAAAGCGTGTCGCGCTTTTTCCTTGAGCAATTAGGAATGGGGGGTCGGAAGCTGCGCAAGAACAGGATGAATGTAACTGTCCCCCTCAGCTTCCGGAACCTTTGCGCCCTGTGCATCATCGATGAGACGAAGATGCAATCTCCAGTCCCCCCGCCTTTGTCCGGGCAGCATGTCACAGCGACTGCTGAAGTTTCGACATTCAAACTCCTTCTTCAAGGCGAGGACGATTCGGCGGTCGCACAAGAGGCTGACGCCCTGGAAAGACGGAAGATAGGCAAAGGGCAGATCGAGGTTCTTGAGAGACTGCTCCGGGATCTCGAGAACTCGATGGAGGAGTCGGATACCCCGATTGGCCTGTCAGGTCAACTCGCTCGACTGGTTCGATCGGTCGAAGAGCAGGCGGCGGCGATCAACTCAGTGCTGGAGTCGCGTAACGATCTCCTTCGGGAACATGCGGCGGTCGCACACCAAGGTGACGTGCTCGAGACACGGCTGCGTGAGGTAAACGAGCTCACTGCTCGTTTCGAATTGTTGCGAGAAAAGTACGACTCCGACCTGGAGCGCTTGGAGATGGTCCGAGAGGCTGGCGGCCTTCTGGGATTCTTCAAGCCGGGTGTATGTGTGTTCTGCGGCGCCGAGGTTGAGCACCAGAACGCAGGTGCGCATATGGCCGAAGAGGTGACGGCGTTCGGCGAGTCAGTCTCTGCTGAGATCCAGAAGACCATTGCACTTCGCGGCGACCTCGTTTCAACGATTGCAGACCTAGGCGATCAGCGAAGCCTGCTGGAAACTGAGATCCGAGATTTCTATGGGCGTATGAATGGTTTCCGAAGCTCGATAGAAGCGCTCGATAATGAGTTGCGCCCGCGCCAGAGCGAAATTAATAGCTTGCTGACGAAGCGCTCTGAAATCGAGCGTAAGCTTGCTGCCTTTGCGCAGATTGAACGGATTGAGACCCTAAGATTAAGTCTTCAGCCAGGTCCGGCTGAAGAAACTCCAGTCGCTCCAGGTCTGAACGACCGTGCGCTCCGCGAATTTTCGGAGACTGTAAAGGTGGTCTTGAGTGAATGGGGCGTACCAGTAGGAGACAGCATCCGTTTCGGCAAGTCGGAGAACGACCTTCTAGTCGACGACCAGCCTCGCGCATCCCGCGGAAAAGGGATGCGTGCCATCCTCCACGCTGCGTTCACGTCAGCTTTGGCGCAGTACTGTTTCTCCAGGGATTTGGAGCATCCTGGATTCATTGTCTTGGACTCTCCGCTAGTCACCTACCGCGAGCCTGACCCTGGTTCGGCTGACCAACCAACTGAAGAAGAGTTCGAGACCGTGGCGTCCTCGTTCTACAGATATCTCGACGGTCAGTTTCTAGGACAGTCGATCATCGTGGAGAATACCGATCCGCCCGAGAATCTGTCCGAGGATGCGGTCCTCGTTCACTTTACGAAGAGGCCAGGCAGCGGACGCTATGGGCTCTTTCCTGCTTTGACCGCACGTTGAACCGAGTGCGCCGACTCAACTTGCGCACCGACGAGGCGGCTTGTGTATCTGGCTTCCGGGATCGTGGTCCTGCGGCGCGCTCGTCGGCATCCGTCACGCCCCACCTATCCCTCGTCGGCGAGCACTGCGAAGAGCAGGGAGTCGCGCCAGCCGCCCGAGGTGTAGACGTGGTGGCGTATGCGGCCCTCGTACTGCATTCCAAGGTTCTTCGCGACTGCGACCGAGGAGTGGTTGTCGGGGCCGATGGCGGCCGAGATGCGATGCAGTCCGAGCGTCTCGAACCCGAAGCTGATGAGCGTCCGTGTGGCGTCGGTGGCGTAGCCGTGGCCCCAGTGGTCGGCGCGGATGGCGTAGCCGAGCTTCGCGGCCTGGACGCCGTTGAAGCCGAGTCGAGCGAATCCGATCAACTCGTCGGCGTCCGGCAGTGTGACGGCGAGGTAGTACTCCGTTCGCGGTTCCTGCTTTGCGCGCTCGATGGCGGCGTTGATCAGGGCGGTGACCTCGGCGCGGCTGCGGCTGTCGAAGGAGAGCCAGGCGGTCACGGCGTCGTCGCCGAAGATCTGAAACGCGCCGGCCGCATTGTCGGGGCGGAACTCGCGCAGGACGACGGTGCGGCCGGTGAGGGTCACGGGGTACATGCCCCGATCATCGCTCAGCGCGTGATCGCCTTCAGCGGGGTGCGGGTGAAGTCCTCGATGGCTTCGATGAGCTCGGCTGCGTCCTGGGCCAGGCCGGCGCGGACGATCGCGGCCTGAACACGCTGCGCGGACTGCACCACGCCGTTGATGCGCTGCTCGGGTGGGAGGTCGAGCACTGGCGCGAGCGCTTCTTCGGCGCCCTCGATGTCGCGGTCGGCGAGACGGGCGATGGCGAGGTTGGTGTGCGCGCCGGCCTGGTCGCCGAAGGCCCATGCCGGGTCGTTGCGGTTGCTGAAGGCGTCCACGGCGCGTGTGGAGTAGCTGATGGCGTCCGTCGCCTGGGCGGGCAGCCACGCGAGGGCGTCGGCGGCGTAGTAGAGGGTTTCGCGGGCGGTTGAAGACGCAGATGCCGCCCAGCTCGTCGACCTCATCGGTCGTCACGCGGTCCCACGCGTCCTCCGCAGCATGGATCGCCTGCATCGCCTGCTCGGTGTTCCCCAACGCGGCGTGCGCACGGGCGGCGTTGAGCGGAAGCCAGACCGCCGTGGTGCCGCCGACGTTCGCGACGTACGTCGTCCCCTGCTCGGCGTAGCGCAGGGCCTCGGTGTAGCGGCCGGGCGGGCAAGGAGCGGGTGTTCGTCGGCCGGACCGGCTCACCGATGCGCGGCGACTCCGTTCGGCAAGCGTTCGTTCGCGCTCGCGCCAAGGTCGACATGCCGGGGTTCCGGTTCCACGATCTGCGCCACACCGGCCAGACGCTCGCCGCGTCGACCGGCGCTACGGTGAAGGATCTGATGCGCCGCCTCGGTCACGCCTCCCCGGTGGCGTCGTACCGCTACCTCCACGCCGTCGACGGGCGGGACGCCGAGATCGCCTCGGCACTGTCCGAGCTGGCAGCCCACGGCAACGCGGCAAAGCTGCCAAGGGCGATCGTGATGAAGCACTAACCCGGCTCTGGAGTGGCACGGCGAGCCGCAGAAGTCTCTGCTGAGTTGGCTGGGTGCCGTTATGGCAAGTTATGAAGCCCTTGTTACGGCCGGGCTGGCTGCTTACAAAGGCTTCATAACCTGTCATACTGCCGTTGTGACGATCCGAGTCGGTGCCAAGTACACGGTGCAGCAGTTCGCCGCCCTCATCGAACGGGAGACGCACCAGGTCGAACTGAAGACCGGTGCGAGCCCGAGCAAGCTCCAAGAGGCCATGGTGGCGTTCAGCAATGGTGATGGCGGCGTGATCTTCATAGGCGTGACGGACAAACGAGAGGTCGTCGGACGCAAACTGGATCAAGGTACCGACGATCAGATCCATGAGGCAGCGCTGGCCGCTCATGATGTTGGCCGCTACGCGGTCAAGGAAATTGATGTCGACGGCAAGGCCGTGGTTGCAATTGTGGTTAAGAGGCGTGAGGAAGGATTCGCCCAAACCAGTGATGGTCGGATCCTGGTACGCAAGGGAGCGCGTAACGTCGCGTTGTTCGGCGCTGACGCCTGGGAATTCATGAGCAGTCGCAAGCTTCGGAGATTCGAGCGGGCAAACGCCGAAATCTCTCTGGATGACTGCGACTCGGACGCCTTGCTTGAGCTATCCGAGGTATATGGATGGTCACTGTCGTCGCCCGACCTTTGGGATCGTCTTGGCGAACGCGGGCTGGCGGTTGGCGAGAATCTCACCATCGCTGGGGCGTTGTTCCTCACAAAGCCGTCGGATTCGCTACAGCTGAACAAAGCAATCGTGGAGGTCAGAAGATATCCGGACGACGGAACCGACTATGACCGCCGGGAGGTCTTCGACGGCCCGCTTCCTGCGCAGGTTCGTGGAGCGACCAAGTTCATAACAGATGAGCTCGGGAGTGATCTAGTGGTGACCGGGCTCTACCGGTACGAAATTCCAAAGCTTCCAGAGGTGGTCGTTAGGGAGGCTATCGCCAACGCGGTAGCGCACCGAAGCTATGAGATCAACCGCACCGCAATTCTGGTCGAGATCCGTCCGGATATCGTTGTAGTACGGTCTCCAGGCGGCTTGCCCGAGCCGGTCACAGTCGAAACAATCCGGCAAGCACAAGCGGCCCGAAACCCGGACATCATCGACGTTCTACGACGATTCAGCCTCGCTGAGGACGCAGGCCGAGGCATCGACGTCATGGAGGACGAGATGGAGGAAGCCCTTCTCGATCCGCCCGAATTCATCGACGATGGCATATCGGTAACGGTGCGTCTCCCGCTGCAAGGTCCGATTACTCCACGGGAGCGAGCATGGGTCTCGGACTTGGAGCGGCAGGGACGAATTTCTGGTTCGGATAAACTGCTTCTCGTACATGCTGCGCGCGGCAACGAGCTAACGAACGGAGTCGCACGAGGAATTCTTAAGACGGAAGACAGTGGCGTAGCTCGTCGTGCGCTTCAGCGACTCCGTGATGCGGAACTGCTCGAGCAAGTTGGCGAGAGGGGCAGTTCGACGTATTACCTTGCTGAGTCGATCGCTCCTCCGGCGGCTTATCGGTTCTCGCTCCATCAGCTTATTGGCATGGTGCTGGATGCAGCGGAGATCGAGGAACTCTCGAATGAGCGCGTCCGGGAGCTTACAGGACTTAACAGGCAGCAATCCTTGACACTGCTTCAGCAACTCGTGCGCGACGGTCGTCTCCTGCAAACTGGATCACGGCGTGGAACTAGGTATGTTCTGCCGGCGGACGACGATGAGGGCCTCTTCTAGAAGGGCACGCACGGGCGGCGTCAGTTGTTGCACGTGAAACGCACGTGTGAGTGGGGGATGGGGTCTGACCAGCGGTTATGGGTCTCCCTGAAAAGCGGAAGGTCGGCGGTTCGACCCCGCCCCTGCCCACAAAGCTCTTCGCCGGGCTTTGCAAGACCCCGACCAGCGGAAGCGCCGGTCGGGGTCTTTGTTGTTCGCCACCTGCCGCGAAGATCGTTATGTAGCAACGCCGGACTTCAGGACAGCGGACGGTCACCGAGGCATGCCGCAGCCTGACCTGCGGCAGGTCGCTGGCCGCATGGACGACACCGAAGACGTGTGACCCAGATCAAGCAGGGCGATGTCTCCGGCCAGAACGTCCTGGCGCGGCCAACTCCACCAGGCCGTCCACTTCGACGACGACCCGCTGCGAGGAAGTCCTCCGGCCCGGTCTCCGGGTGCCATCTACCCGCCACGGCGCACACAGTATGCCCGTCGGCGTAGTTACGCGGCCCTGGACTGGGCCACCGGATCCCGATTCCGCACCTTCGGAGAGGACGGCAGCGGCGGCTTGGCCGCGGAGCCAGGTCCGTCGCCATGAGACACTTACTGTGGGTGTGTGGCCGACGGCTGTCCCTCGGAGGTGGTCAAACATGAGCGTGGCGACGATCGAGCACGCCGGACCCTGGAACGAGGACGATTACCTGGCGTTGGGTGAAACGCCGAATCGGATCGAACTGATTGATGGGAGCCTGCTGGTGAGTCCCGCGCCGAACTCGCGCCACCAGCGAATCTCCCGCCGCATCGCCAACCAGTTGGACGCCCCCGCGTCGGGCTCAGGTCTGCACGTGTACGAGGCGGTGAACGTTCGGCTGCACACTGACCGCCTCGTCATCCCCGATTTGGCTGTGGTGGACCTGGAGGACGATTTCGTCGTCATCGACGCGGCACGGGTCGCCCTTGTCGGCGAGATCGTGTCGCCTGGCAACGCAGCGGCAGACCGCGTCATGAAGATGCACCTGTATGCCGCCGCACGAATCGAGTGGTACCTCCTTGTCGAGCAGGAGTCACCAGACTCGCTCACCCTCAGACTCAACCGGCTGGACGGCACGCACTACGTCGAGGATTCGGTGGCCAAGTCGGGCGAGACCCTGGCCGCCGTCCATCCGTTCCCGTTCCGGCTGGACACCCACTCCTTGCTTGTGTAGCAGTGCGTGTAGCAACGGCGCCGTACAGCGGCGACCATCGGCAGCCAGGGCCGGACGCTTCGGCGAGGTCAGGGGCTCCTCGAGGCCGGTTTCCCCGAGACCTGAAAAGCGGAAGGTCGGCGGTTCGACCCCGTCCCTGCCCACAAAGCTCTTCGCCGGGCGTTGCCAGACCCCGACCAGCGGAAACGCCGGTCGGGATCCACCACCGGTTCGAATCGGTCGGGCCCGAGCGTCGCCGGTCACTCCGGTGATCTGCTCCGCCCGCGTCGCGGCGTGCCACGGGCAGCACCAAGCCGCCGCCCGGTCGATCTCGGCCGCGGGAATCCCGTCCGGGAGGCTCGCCGGGTGGACCCTACGGCCTCGGGGCCGCCAGACCAGACGGTCTGACGGCCCCTGCCGGTTTTTGTGTGGTCAGGCCTTGTTGTAGGTCCTCTTGGCCCAGAGGTACGAGCCGGCGCCGATGCCGGCGCACCAGGCCAGCGCGATGGCCGCGCTGTTGCCGATCGGGGTGCCGAGGAGGAGGCCGCGGACGGTCTCCATGATCGGGGTGAAGGGCTGGTACTCGGCGAACCAGCGCAGGGCCGTGGGCATGGAGTCGGTGGGGACGAAGCCGCTGCCGAGGAAGGGCAGCAGGATCAGCGGCATCGGGGCGTTGCTGGCCGCCTCGGGGGTCGGGGACTTCAGGCCGAGGGCGACCGACAGCCACGTGACGGCCACGACGAACATCGTGAGCATCCCGGTGGCGGCCAGCCACTCGACGGCGGTGGCGTTCGGGCGGAAGCCGATCGCCAGCGCGATGCCGATCAGGACGGCCATGCCGAGGAGCTGCTGGATCACGCTGCCGACGACGTGGCCGGTGAGGACCGAGGCCCGGGAGATCCGCATGGTGCGGAAGCGGGCGACGATGCCTTCGGTCATGTCGCTGGCGACCATGACCGCGGTTCCCGTCGCGGCCGTGGCGGCCGCCATGAGCAGGATGCCGGGCACGACGTAGTTGACGTAGACGTCGCGGCCGCCGCCGAGTCCGTTGCCGAGCGTGCCGCCCAGGACGTAGACGAACAGCAGCAGGATGATCACGGGCGTGATGACCAGCTGCACGGTCATCGACGGGTAGCGGAGCAGGCGCTTGAGCTGGCGCCGGACCATGGTGGACGAGTCGCGGGCGGCGAGGGCGATGGTGCTCATCGGATGGTCTCCTTCTGCTGGCCGGTGAGGGTGAGGAACACGTCGTCGAGGTCGGGGGTGTGAACGCTCAGGTTGTCGATGTCGATCGAGCTTTCGTCGAGGAGCGCGAGCAGCTCGCGGATCGCGTGGACGCCGCCGTCGCTCGGCACCTGCAGGGTGAGCGCCTCGGGGTCGGCGATCCGGGCGCCGAGGAGCCGCTGAGCGGCGTCGAGCACGTGCGCGTCGGCGAAGGTCAGCTCGATGTGGCCGCCGGGGATGCGTCGCTTGAGCTCCTCGGCGGTGCCCTCGGCGATCAGCCGCCCGTGGTCGAGCAGCGCGATGCGGTCGGCGAGCTGGTCGGCCTCCTCCAGGTACTGCGTGGTGAGGAAGATCGTGACCCCGCTCGCGACGAGCTCACGCACGATCTGCCACATGGAGCGCCGGCTGCGCGGGTCGAGGCCGGTGGTGGGCTCGTCCAGGAAGATCAGCCGCGGGTCGCCGACCAGGGTCATCGCCAGGTCGAGCCGGCGCTGCATGCCGCCGGAGTACGTTCCGGCCGGCTTGCGTGCCGCGTCGACCAGGTCGAAACGGTCGAGCAGCTCGGCCGCCCGGCGCTTGCCGTCCCGCCGGGACAGGTGCTTGAGGTCGGCCATGAGGAGCAGGTTCTCCTCGCCGGTGAGCAGCTTGTCGACGGCCGAGTACTGGCCGGTGACGCCGATCGCGCCGCGCACGTCGTCCGGCCGGCGGGCCAGGTCGTGACCGGCGACCTCGACCGCGCCGCCGTCGGCCGGGATCAGGGTGGACAGGATCTGGACGGTGGTGGTCTTGCCGGCGCCGTTCGGGCCGAGCAGAGAGAAGATCGTTCCTTCGGGAACGGCCAGGTCGACGCCGTCGAGGACGACCTTGTCGCCGTACGACTTGCGCAGCCCGTTCGCCGCGATGGCCAGGCTGCGGGCGGTGATGTCGCCGTAGGCGGTGGTGGCGTGGATGCTCAGGTCGGCGGTGCCGGTGAGCCGGCCGGCGGGGACGTCCAGGACCGCGGCGACCGGGGCGGGGGTCTCGAACTGCTGCATCGTGCTCGCCTCCGTGGCGTTCGGCGTGTTTCTGACACCGGAAACGCTACGTTGCGTTCAAGAATCAGGCAACATCACCGTTGCACAAGACTAGCAAAGTTCCAGCTCAGAGGCGGAATATTGTTGCAACGGCTGTGAATTTAACGCAACGAAAGCCACGGCGGTCGTTGCAACGGAAGAAGGGTGAACGCTATGCTGGCGGCGTCGGCGAAGGGAGATCACGATGCCGGGCGGCAGGCTCACCCAGCAGGACCGTCACCAGATCGCGGCCGGGCTGGCCGACGGGCTCGCCTACGCCGAGATCGCCCGGGGCCTCGACCGCCCCACCTCCACCATCACCCGCGAGGTGCTGCGCAACGGCGGCCCCACCGGCTACCGGGCCGACCTGGCCCACCGCGCCACCGAACACCGCGCCCATCGCCGCCGCCAACCCACCCCGCGCGCGGCGAGCGCGGCCCCGCAATCAGACGGGCGTGACCCGGACGCCGTGCGAGAGTACGAGGAGGTGTTCACCACCCTGCTCATGCAGCAGGGGCTGCCCAAGATGATGGCCCGCGCCCTGACCTGCCTCTTCACCAGCGACGCCGGCAGCCTCACCGCCGCCGAGCTGGTCCAGCGCCTCCAGGTCAGCCCGGCGTCCATCTCCAAGGCCATGGCCTTCCTCGAAAGCCAAGGCCTCATCCGGCGTGAACGCGACGACCGCCGGCGGGAACGCTACGCCGTCGACAACAACGTCTGGTATCAGTCCATGGTCGCCGCCGCCCGCTCCAACGCCCAGCTCGCCGAGACGGCACGCCAAGGCGTGAACATCCTCGGCCACGGCACCCCGGCCGGCGTCCGCCTCGAAGGCATCGCCCGCTTCATGGACTTCGTCGCCGAGAGCATCGCCCGCGCCGCGGAGCAGGCCCGCGACGTCCTCTACACGAAGGCCGAGACCGGCTAAGCGGCCTTGCGGAGGGTGGTCAGCGCGCGCAGCGCGTCGGCCAGCGAGATCGGGCGGTCGTCCGCCTCGGTCGCCAGGCACTGCTCGACCATCTGGCGCATCAGCGTCGACGGCTTCAGGCCGCGCCGCTCCGCCACCGTGGCCAGCTGCTCGGCGAGCGTGGCCGGTAAGCGAACCGAGTACACGGCCATCGTCTCGCCGTCGGGCTTGGGCGGGAGCTGGGCCGGGGCGTCGGTATAGGCGATCTGCCCCGCCGCCACGGCGCCGGCCAGCGCGTCCAGCTGGTCGTCGGTCAGGCGTCCGTCCTGCATGATGCCTCCCACCCCTCGAACTCGGCGAGCTGGGCCGGGGTCATGTCGAGTGCGCCGACGATGAGCCAGTCCAGGCCGCCCTCATGCCGCAGGACGACGATCAGCGGTCGTCCGGCCGCGGTGCGGGCCCAAACGCTGAGGACCGGGAGGCCGAGCGCGACACCCGATCTCGGGAGCCTGCGATCCGCGTTCAGCGCTTCGAGCGCCTCCCACGGCTCAATCCCGATGAGTGCCGCCAGGGTCGCCGGCCACCAGCGGTAGGGCATACCCCCAATGTACGACGCCCGTATTACACCGTCCATACTGGCGTACATGATCGCGGTGACCGGGGCGAACGGGGCGGTCGGCCGCCGGGTGCTCGAGCGGCTTCCCGAGGCCAGGGGCCTGACCCGCCAGGACGCCGAGTATCGGGACACCGACGCCATGGCGAGGGCCCTCCGCGGGGTCACGACGCTGCTGCTGGTGTCCGGGCGCGAGTCGAAGGACCGGGTCGCCGAGCACAAGAGCGCCGTCGACGGTGCCGTCAGGGCGAACGTGCAGAGGATCGTCTACCTGTCGTTCTACGGCGCCGCGCCCGACTGCACGTTCACCTTCGCGCGCGACCACTGGCACACCGAGGAGCACATCAAGCGCTCCGGCCTGCGCTGGACCTTCGTCCGCGACAACCTCTACCTGGAGATGATCCCGCGGTTCGCCGGGGCCGACGGCGTGATCCGCGGCCCCGCCGGCGACGGGCGGGTGGCGGCCGTGAGCTACGAGGACGTGGCGGAGTCGGTCAAGAGCGTGCTGATCGCCGACCACGACAACGCCACCTACAGCCTCACCGGCCCGGAGGCGTTCACCCTCCACGAGGCGGCCGAGGCGTTCGGCCTGCGCTACCACCCGGAAACGATCGAAGAAGCCCACGCCTGGCGTCAGGGCGCCCCGTTCGAGGTCGAGGGCTGGGTCACGTCGTATACGGCGATCGCCGCCGGCGAGCTGGCCGGCGTGACCGACCACGTCGAGCAGCTCACCGGCCGGAAGCCGCGAGGTCTCCCTACGAGAACGTGAGCAGCTGGTCGACCGGCGCGTGGTCGTCGGTCAGCACTTCGGCAGCGCCGACGAAGTCTCGCAACGAGGCGCCCGCGACCACCTCCGCGCCGTCCGGCGGCGAGAACGCGTGCAGCGGCGCCGTCGAGGCCAGGACGACGAAGTTGCTGCTCACCCGGCCCGCGACCGCCTCGGGCGGCGCGACCAGCGCCACGTGCGGGAACACCGCCGCGATCGTGGCCAGCTCGGCCCGCACAAACCGGCGGGCGGTGCCGTCGATGACGTTGAGCGCGTAGACGCCACCCGGCCGCAGGACGCGCCGGACGTCCTCGACCAGCTCACGCGTGGTCAGATGCCAGGGTACCGCCAGATGCCCGAACGCATCGCCGATCACAAGATCCTTCGAGGCGCCGGCAACGAACGAGAGATTCGCCCGAGCGTCCCCGGTCACGACCCGCAGCGACGGCCCGGTCCGCAGGCCGAGCCGGCGCCGGTCCAGCTCGACCAGCTTCGCGTCGAGCTCCAGCACCAGGCTGTCGGTGCCGGGCCGGGTGGTGGCGAGGTAGCCGGGCATCGTGAACCCGCCCCCGCCGAGGTGCAGCGCGTCGAGCCGCCCCGGGGGCAGGGTGTCCACATAGGACGCGATCCAGCGGGTGTACGCGAACTCGAGGTGCCGTGGATCGTCCAGGTCCACATAGGAATGCTGAGCGCCGTTGAGCAGCAGGGTGCGCCCCGACGGGCGGGCCGGGTCGGCCGTGACGGTGGCGCAGTGGTACGCCGTCTCGACCTCGCACGGGTCCGGCGCGACGATGGCGACGGGCACGCCGCACGCCACGACGGCGAGCGCCACGGTCACCGGCGCGCGCTTCCGCCAGTACCCCATGAGCAGAAAGCCGGCGAGGGCCAGGATCCCCGCCAGTCCGTAGAGGATGCCGCTCGTCGGCACCGCCGCCACCAGCACGAAACCCGTCCCGAACGTGGCGGTGATCCCGCCGAGCGTGCCGACGCTGGACAGCTTCCCGACCACCCGCCCGGTGTGCCCGAGGTCGCCGAGCTGGAGCTTCACGATCAGCGGGGTGACGGCCGACAGCAGCGCCGCCGGCACGAACAGCGTCATCATCGCCAGGAGCATCACGCTGCCCGGGTCGGTGCCGCGCAGCCACTGCCCGGCGGCGCGGACGAGGGGCAGGGTCGCCGCGGTCGTCGCCGCGCCGAGCAGGAGCAGGGGCGAGAGCAGCTTCGCCGGGTCCAGCCGGCGGTCGGCCAGCCAGCCGCCGGTCCACGCGCCGTAGGCGATCGCGCCGAGCGCCACGCCGATGATGGCGGTGCTCGTCTCCAGGGTCACCCCGACGTACGGCCCCACGAGGCGTAGCCCGGCGATCTCCAGCACGAGGACCGCGCCGCTCGTGAGGAACACCAGGCCGGCGGCCACCCGGTTATTGAGAGGTCTGCCAGTCGTCACCGCTCTAGCATGGGGCACATGCCCGATTCGACGCGTATCCCGGACCGTCCCAGCCTCGACGGACTCGAGGAACGCTGGGGCAAGGTATGGGACGCCGAGGGCATCTACCGCTTCGACCGCACCGCCGACCGCGCCGACGTGTTCTCGATCGACACCCCGCCGCCGACGGTGTCCGGCGCGCTCCACATCGGACACGTGTTCTCCTACACGCAGACCGACCTCATCGCGCGCTACCAGCGGATGCGCGGCAAGACGGTGTTCTACCCGATCGGGTGGGACGACAACGGCCTGCCGACCGAGCGTCGCGTGCAGCTGAACTACGGCGTGCAGTGCGACCCGACGCTGCCCTACGACCCCGGGTTCGAGCCGCCCGCCGCGCCCGGCAGGACGCCGGTGAAGGTGAGCCGCCGCAACTTCGTGGAGCTCTGCCACCGCCAGACCGAGCACGACGAGCGCGCCTACGAGGCGCTCTGGCGGCGGGTGGGCCTGTCGGTGGACTGGACCCACCTCTACACCACCATCGGCGACCGGGCGCGGGCCACCGCCCAGCGCGGCTTCCTCAACGCGCTCGCCCGCGGCGAGGCCTACGCGGTGGACGGCCCGACGCTGTGGGACGTGACGTTCGGGACCGCGGTGGCGCAGGCCGAGCTGGAGGACCGGGAGCGGCCGGGCGCCTACCACCGGCTCAAGTTCGGCGAGTTCCTGGTCGACACCACCCGCCCCGAGCTGCTGCCCGCCTGCGTGGCGCTGGTGGCGCACCCGGGCGACGAGCGGTTCCAGCCGCACTTCGGCTCGACCGTCCGCACCCCACTGTTCAATGTGGAGGTCCCGCTGCTGGCCCACCACCTGGCCGACCCGGAGAAGGGCACCGGCCTGGTGATGGTGTGCACGTTCGGCGACCTGACCGACGTGACCTGGTGGCGCGAGCTCGACCTGCCGACCCGCACGGTGATCGAGCGCAACGGCCGGCTGACCCTGCAGGCGCCGGCCGGCGTCGGCGAGGACGACTTCGCGCCGCTCGCCGGCCTGACCGTGCACCAGGCGCGGGAGAAGGTGGTGGCGCTGCTGCGCGCCTCCGGGGAGCTCGACGGCGAGCCGCGGCCGGTCACGCACGCCGTGAAGTTCTACGAGAAGGGCGACAAGCCGCTCGAGATCGTGGGCACCCGGCAGTGGTACATCCGCAACGGCGGGCGGTCGCCGGAGCTGCGGGCCGCACTGCTGGCCCGGGGGAGCGAGCTGACCTGGACGCCGGAGCACATGCGGTCCCGCTATGAGCACTGGGTGGAGGGCCTGACCGGGGACTGGGTGATCAGCCGGCAGCGGTTCTTCGGCGTGCCGATTCCCCTGTGGTACCGCCTGGACGCCGACGCCAGACCGAGCTACGACGACCCGATCGTGCCGGAGCGTCTCCCGATGGACCCGAGCAGCGACACCCCGCCCGGGTTCGAGGAGGTCGACCGCGGCCGGCCGGGCGGCTTCGTCGGCGACCCGGACGTGATGGACACCTGGGCGACGTCGTCGCTGACGCCGCAGATCATCGGCCACTGGCTGGACGACCCCGACCTGTTCGGTCGGGTGTTCCCGATGGACCTGCGTCCGCAGGCCCACGAGATCATCCGCACCTGGCTGTTCACCACGGTGCTGCGCGCCCACACCGAGCACGACGTGCTGCCGTGGAAGCACGCCACCATCGCCGGCTGGATCATGGACCCCGACCGGAAGAAGCTCTCCAAGTCCAAGGACAACGCCAAGGACTCCCCGGAGGAGCTGCTCGAACAGTTCGGCGCCGACGCGGTGCGGTACTGGTCGGCCAACGCCCGGCCCGGCGTGGACACGGCGTTCGACACCAACCAGCTGCGGGTGGGCCGGCGCCTGGCCACCAAGCTGCTCAACGCTTCGCGCTTCGTGCTGTCGTTCGGCGGCTCGCCCGACCCCGCGCTGGTGACCGCCCCGGTCGACCGGGCCCTGCTCGGCGCGCTGTCCACCGTGGTCGCCGAGGCGACCGCGGCCTTCGACGCCTACGACTACGCGCGGGCGCTGGAGCGCACCGAGCAGTTCTTCTGGTCGTTCTGCGACGACTACCTGGAGCTGGTGAAGGCCCGCGCCTACGGCGAGGCCGGGCCGGACGAGGTGGCGTCGGCCCGGGCCGCGCTGGCCGTGGCCCTGTCGACGCTGCTGCGCCTGTTCGCGCCGTTCCTGCCGTACGTGACCGAGGAGGTGTGGTCGTGGTGGCAGACCGGCTCGGTGCACCGCGCGCCCTGGCCCACTTCCCCGCTGCCCGGTGACGTGCTGCCGTTGACGGTGGCCGCGTCGGTGCTCGGCGAGATCCGCCGGGCCAAGTCCGGCGCGCGGCAGTCGATGCGCGCCCCGGTGTCGCTGCTGGAGATCGCCGGCCCGGCCGACGTGCTGTCGACCGTCCGCGGCGACCTGGTGGCCGCCGGCAACGTGCGGGACTGGTCCGTCACCGACGCGGCGGAGCTGTCGGTTACCGTCACGTTGTGATGGAACTCCAGGCCATCGGGGTTCAGCACCCCGCGGTTCGGCAGGTGCAGCACATCCAGAACAACACCGCGCCGAATCGGTACCGGCTGTTCGTCGCCGAGGGCCTGTGGGCGCACAACATGTTGCTGGAGCACAACGCGCCGATCGACACGTTCTTCTGGTGCCCGGAGGCGATCTACGCCGACGAGGCCCACCGCCGCGCCGAGGAGATCGCCGCCCGCGCCGAGCGCTCGTACCGCATCTCCCTGCGCACACTCGAGAAGATCTCGGAGCGGGACAAGCCGGACGGGCTGTTGTCCTTGGCCGCGCTGCCGCAGTGGGCGCCGGAGGACCTCCGCCTCGGCCGCCAAGCGCTGGTCCTCGTGGCCGACGGGGTGGAGATCCCCGGCAACCTGGGCACGCTGATCCGCTCGCTGGACGCGTGCGCGGCCGACGCGCTGCTGATGACCAACCGCAAGACCCGGCTGACCCACCCGAAGGTGATCCGGGCCAGCCAGGGCACGATCCTGACCGTCCCGACGCTGGAGTTCCCGGAGGTCGCCGAGGCGGTGGCCTGGCTGCGGCGGCACCGCTTCACGGTGTTCCTGGCCGACACCGACGAGGCCATCAACTACCGCAAGGCGGACTTCTCCGGACGGACCGCCCTGGTGGTCGGCAGCGAGCGGTACGGCATCGGCAACGCCTGGTACGACCACGGCTTCCAGCGCGTCGCCGTGCCCATGCTCGGCTCGGGCGACTCGCTGAACGTCTCGGTGTCGGCCTCGGTCCTGCTGTACGAGGCGCGGGCCCGCAAGTCCGGCTGGTAGGGGTCGGTGGGGGAGCCCTCACGAAGCGGGGGAGAACAGGTTTGCGGCACTCCTCCCGTGGGCACTCCGGAAGCCAATCATTTCCGCACCACAACCAAGCCGGGGGCCCACATGCTCGTCCATCCTGAGACCGTCGTCGCCACCAGTGCCCCGGGCTCCGGCGATGTCCGGACGCAGGACCTGCACGAGGCGCTGACGGCCCGCCGGCAGGAGCTCGAGACCGAGTACGCCGAGGCCGTCGCCGAGATGACGCTCGCGGGGGTGGTCGACGCCGGGGACGACGTCGCCGACCTCGGGACCAAGGCGTTCAACCGGGAGCAGGAGTTCGCCCTCGCGCTGTCCATCCGCGAGCGCCTGGACCAGGTGGACCGCGCGCTGGACCGGCTCGCCAGCGGCCGGTACGGCACCTGCGAGACCTGCTCGCAGGAGATCCCCGTCGCCCGCCTGGCCGCGTTCCCGGCGGTCACGCTGTGCGTGGCGTGCAAGTCCGTCAGCGAGCGCCGGTAGCGTTCAGCCGCTCGACCAGGTCGAGGGCGCGCTGGGCCGCGCTCTGCAGGTGGGGGAGGTAGTCGGCGGCGGCCGGGGTGCCGGCGAGGTCTTCGGCGAGAAACGTCGTGTAGTTCATGACCGCGCCGAGCGCGTTGGACAGGTCGTGCGCACACGCGGCCACCTCGGCGCGGAGCTCGGCGAGCGCCTCGTCGCCCATCCGGCCCTCCTGGCTGTCCAAGGGTGACTAGAGTGAGTCCCGTCGAAAGTAACGGGGCGTAATCGGATGATAACTCTAGTCACAGCATTGCTGGTCGCGGCGATCTTTGCGCGAGCTCTCGCCAGTTATCTCCGCGAGCGCGATCCGGTCCAGCGGGACATCACGCTGATCTTCCTGCCCACCCTGTTGTTGTGCGGCAACGGGGTGTTCCGCGACCTGGCGGGCCGGCCCGTGCCGACCCTCGTCGGGGTGGTCTCCACGGCGCTGCTCCTCCTCCAGCCCTACTTCACGCTGCGGCTGACGGCCCGCCTGCGCCGCGTGCCGCGCTGGGTCACCCGCACGCTGCTGGTGCTCCTGCTGGTCAGCGTCGTCGTCGTGTCGGCGGCGCCGCGGCCGCTCGGCCTGGGGTACCTCATCATCGTCACCTCGACATTCACCGTCACCGAGGTCCTCGCCGGCACCTTCCTGCTCAGCGGTGCCCGGCGGCGCTGCGGCGCGGCCCGGGTGCGGCTGCGGCTCGCGGCGTTCGCCACGTACCTCTTCGCGGTCATGATGCTGGCCCTGTTCGTCGGCGCGGTGCAGCACCCGGGGGTGAGCAACTGGCTGTCGACGGGCGGCCGGATCGTCGGCCTGGTCTCCGCGGCGCTGTACCTGCTCGCCTTCGCGCCGCCGGCCTGGCTGCGCCGGGTCATGTCCGCCACCGTCTGGTACGAGGCGACCGAGGACCTGCAGCGCCTCCCGGCCGAGGTCAGCACCGGCCAGGTGTGGCGCCGGTACGTGCAGGTCGTCCACGAGACCACCGGCACCGACGTGGTGCTGCTCCTCGACGCGTCGCTCGACCGGATCGCCGGGGTCTGCCGATCCGGCACCGCCCTGCCGCACGACCGGCTGACCGGGTTCACGCTCGACGAGCTCACCATGGCCGGCCGGCCGGTGGACCTGCCGGGCGACCATCCGCTGGCCGAGGCCACGGGTGCCCGGGTGGCGACCGTCCTGCGGCTGCGGGACAACCGCGCCCTGCTCCTCGTCGACCGGTACCGCGCGCTCTTCACCGCCGACGACCTGCGCCTCGCCGGCGTGCTCGGCGGCCAGGCCCGGCTGCTCGCCGAGCGCAGCGAGGTCATGGCCGAGCAGCGGCGCCTCGCCGAGCAGCTGGCCGAGTCGGTCACCGCGCTCACCGACGCCAGCCAGGCCAAGAGCGACTTCCTCGCCGGCATGAGCCACGAGCTGCGCACGCCGCTCAACGCGATCATCGGCTTCAGCGACCTCATGCGCGCCGAGCAGCCCGACGGCGACCGGCGCAGCGTGCCCGCCGAGTGGGTCGACCACGTGCACAGCAGCGGGCGGCACCTGCTCGGGCTGATCAACGACATCCTGGACCTGGCCAAGGTGGAGGCCGGGCGGCTCGAACTGCACCCGGTGCCGCTGCCCCTGGACACCGCCGTGGGCGAGCTGGTCGACGGGCTGCGTCCCCTCACCGACAACAAGGGGCTCCAGGTGTACCTCGACGTGCCCGCGATCGCGGTGCGCGCCGACCCGCTGCGGTTCCGCCAGATCCTCGACAACCTGCTCTCCAACGCGATCAAGTTCACGCCCGAGGGCGGCCTGGTCGCCGTCACCGCCACCGCGGCGGGCGACGAGGTCGCGGTCACGGTCGCCGACAGCGGCATCGGCATCGCCCTCGCCGACCAGGAGCGGGTCTTCGAGGAGTTCCAGCAGGTCGGCCCGGCCGCCCAGCGCCACGCCGGCACCGGGCTGGGGCTGGCCCTGACCCGCCGCCTGGTCGAGGCCCACGGCGGCACGATCGCGCTGGCCTCGGCCCTGGGCGAGGGAAGCCGCTTCACCGTGCGTCTTCCGGCGGCGGTACCGGCACCGTCGCCGGTCCGGTCGGTCGAGCCGCCCGGCCCGGCCCGCGGCCGCGTGCTCATCGTCGACGACGACCCGCGCGCCGCCGAGCTGCTGCTCACGTACCTCGCGACGGCCGGCTACCACGTCCGCGTCGCACCCAGCGGCGAGGACGGCCTGGCCGCGGCCCAGGAGTGGCGCCCCGACGCGATCCTCCTGGACGTGATCATGCCCGGCCTGGACGGCTGGGACGTGATCCGGTCGCTGAAGAGCTCGCCGCTGCGCGACATCCCGGTCTTCTTCGCCACGATCATCGACGACCGCCGCGCGGGCCTGTCCCTGGGCGCCGCCGACTTCTTCGTCAAGCCCGTCGACCACGGCGCGCTGCTGGCCCAGCTGGCCCGGCACATCGCCCCGACGGACTCGGCGACGGTCCTGGTCGTGGACCGCGACGACCACACCCGGGCGGTGGTCGAGCAGCAGCTCCGCGCCGGCGGCATCGAGGTCGTGACGTGCAACGACGGCCCCGAGGGCCTGCGGCTGTCCCGCGACCGCCGGTTCGACCTGATCATCTGCGACCTGGAGATGCCGGACGTCGACGGCTTCGCGCTCCTGTCGGGCCTGGAGGTCGACCCGGCCACCCGCGGCATCCCGGTGCTGGCCCTGACCGAGCCCGACCTGTCCGACGCCGACCGCCGCCGCCTGACGGGCAAGGTCATCGGCACGGTGCCCCGCAGCGCCGCCGCCTCCGACGGCCTGCGCGAGTGGATCGACCTGGCCGCGGTGGCCAGCACGCTCTCCGACGCCCGCGCAACCGCACCCGCTCCTCAGGAAGGCGCCCCGACATGAGCCGAATCCTGCTGGTCGAGGACGAGGAACTGAACCGCGTCCTGGTCCGCGCCATCCTGTCCCGGGCCGCGGACGAGTCGGTCCGCTCGGTGGAGCTGGTGGAGGCCGGCACGCTGGAGCGGGCGAGGACGGCCCTCTCGGAGACGGCGGTCGACGTGATCCTGCTGGACGTCAACCTCCCGGACGGCAACGGCCTCACGCTGGCCGCCGACCTGAGCACCCGCGAGGACCGCCCGCAGGTGATCGCGTTGACGGCGAGCGTCCTGCCGCACGAGCGCGCGGCCGCGATGTCCGCGGGTTGCGACGCTTTCCTGGACAAGCCGTACGCGGCCCAGGCCTTGCTCGACCTCCTGGCCGCCCACCTACCCCGCCCCTGACGGGGCTCGCCGCCCCCGCGCCGCTACCCCCGCGCCCCGCGCGGCCGGCCCGCGCCGACCCGCACCTCGGGCCCCGCGCTGCTACCCCGCCCCGCCCCGCGCTCCGCGCTGCTGCCCGCCCCGCGCTGCTGCCCCGCGCCGCGGAACCCCTCACAGGCTCGTCACCCCTCACCCGGTCGGTGACCCACCTTGGTTTGGGGGGAACCCGCGCGTGGGTAGGTGGGTGGACGCTCACTCCCGACGGCAAACGGGGAGGAACGGGTGCAGACTCTCGCCGAAGGTCTCCGCCTCCAGATGAACGCGCTGGACTACGTCCTGCTCGCGCTCTACTTCATCACGGTCCTCGGGGTGGGGCTCGCCGCCCGCCGCTCGATCCACAACAGCGTCGACTTCTTCCTCTCCGGGCGGTCCCTGCCGGCCTGGGTGACCGGCCTCGCCTTCATCTCGGCCAACCTCGGCGCGCTGGAGATCCTGGGCATGGCGGCCAACGGCGCCAAGTACGGCCTGATGACCGTCCACTACTACTGGATCGGCGCCGTCCCGGCGATGGTGTTCCTCGGCATCGTCATGATGCCCTTCTACTACGGGTCGAAGGTCCGCAGCGTCCCGGAGTACATGCGCCGGCGCTTCAACCGCCCCGCCCACCTGCTCAACGCGCTGTCGTTCGCGCTCGCGCAGGTGCTCATCGCGGGCGTGAACCTCTACGCGCTCGCGCTCATCATGCAGGCCCTGCTCGGCTGGCCGCTGTGGACGGCGATCGTCCTCGGCGCCGCCATCGTGCTCGTGTACATCACGCTCGGCGGTCTCTCCAGCGCGATCTACAACGAGGTCCTCCAGTTCTTCGTGATCATCGCTGGCCTGCTGCCCGTCGCGATCATCGGCCTCGTCAAGCTCGGCGGGATCGACGGGCTCTTCGACGCGGTACGGCAGACGACGCTCGGCGACGCCGGACTGCACACCTGGTCGAACACCGGCGGCAGCGACAACCCGCTGGGCGCTTCCTGGTTCGGCATCGTCTTCGGCCTCGGCTTCGTGCTGTCCTTCGGCTACTGGACGACCAACTTCGCCGAGGTGCAGCGCGGCCTGTCGGCCCGGAACATGAGCGCGGCGCGGCGCACGCCGATCATCGCCGCGTACCCCAAGCTGGTCATCCCGTTCGTCACCGTGATCCCCGGTCTCGTCGCGCTGGTGACCGTCAAGGGGCTGGGTGCCGGCACGGGCGACCTGCAGTACAACAACGCCATCCCGCTGCTGATGCGCGACTTCCTGCCCAACGGCGTGCTCGGCATCGCCGTCACCGGCCTGCTCGCCTCGTTCATGGCCGGCATGGCCGCCAACGTGTCGGGCTTCAACACGGTATTCACGTACGACATCTGGCAGGAGTACGTGAAGAAGGACGAGCCCGACGAGCACTACCTCAGCGTCGGCCGGATCATCACCGTGGTCGGCGTGATCATCGGCATCGGCACCGCCTTCATCGCGGCCGGCTACAGCAACATCATGGACTACATCCAGGCGCTGTTCTCGCTGTTCAACGCCCCGCTGTTCGCGACGTTCATCATCGGCATGTTCTGGAAGCGGATGACCGCCTGGGCCGGCTTCTGGGGGCTGCTCGCCGGCACGGTCGCCGCGCTGGTCGTGTACGCGGGCTACAAGTGGTTCGGCTGGTTCGCGTTCGGCTCGGACCTGGACGAGTCGTTCTGGGGCGCGGGCATCGCGTTCGTGACGGTCGCGATCGTCGCCGTGCTGGTCACGCTGGTGACGACCCGCAAGACCGACGACGAGCTCAGCGGCCTCGTCTACGGCATCGGCAGCCACGACCTGACCGCCGACGCGATCGCCGGCGACAAGGCCTGGTACCGCTCGCCGGTCCTGCTGGGTGTCGTCGCCGTGGTCCTGGCCTTCGCCTTCTACCTGCCGTTCCTGTAAGGGGTGAATACGATATGTCGGAAAAAATCGATACGACCCACGCGGCAAGGCTCTTCGACGTCAGAAGAGTCATCGGCGGCCTCTTCACGGTGTACGGCGTGATCGTCACCATCGTCGGCATCTTCGACTCGCAGGCGGAGATCGACAAGGCCGCCGGCGTCCGCATCAACCTCTGGATCGGCATCGGCATGCTGGTCCTCGGCCTGCTCTTCCTGCTCTGGCAGAAGGTGCGGCCCGCCGAGGCGCCGGATCAGGAGTTGACCACGAACGACACGGAGTGAGCCTCGGTCAGGTCGGGCGGCTCCCACCGCCCGGCCAGCCGGGTGATCACCCCGTCGGGCACCGGTGACGGCCGGGCCCGGTTGCGCCGCCGGAGCAGCTCCGGCGGCGCCTCCATGGCGACGATCTCCACCCGCGCGCCGTAGTCGCCGATCATCCCCAAGCAGCGGGACCGGATCTGCCGCGACACGTTCGTCGCGTTCCAGACGAACGGCGTGCCGGCCCGCAGCAGCTCCTTGGCCCGCGCGTTGGCAGCGGCGACCACCGGTCCCTGGTCGCCGGTCGGGGCGACGCCGAGCTCCTCGCGAAGCGCGTCGAGGCTGACGACCGGCACGTCCGGGCGATGCGCGGCGATCCAGTGGTCCTTGCCGGCGCCCGGCAGCCCGGACATGACGGTCACCGTGAACCGCGTGTCGTCGTAGGCGGCGTACGACGGGTCGCGGCCGGGCGTCCTGAAGTACATGAAGCGCGCATGGTCCGACGGGAACTCCCGCGGGCGGTCGAGGCAGCCCAGCTCGGCCGCGTACTCCGCGAACAGTGTCGCATCGGTGCCGGTCGCGCTGGCCAGCCGCGCGAGATCGTCGTTGCGGGCGACCAGGCTGACGCGGAACACGAGCCGGTCGAGGTCGCGGACCGTGAACGCCTCGCCCGGCAGCCAGCGGTGGTGCAGCAGCGCGGCGACGTGCTCGCGCTCGGCGACCGGCACGCCGCGCTCCCACATCGTGCGGCGCGGGCTGGGGTCGTCGAGCAGCGTCAACGCGGTGGACACGGGGTTCACGGACGCACCCGGTTGGGGATGATCGGCCGGTCCTGCCAGTGGCTGCCGGAGTCGAGGATCGCGGTGTGGAAGCTCGGGCGGACCCACTTGTAGCGCCCGAGCACGGCATCGGGGGATTCGACCTTGATGTACAGCCCCTCCATCTCGTCCGACATGTCCGTCTCGCGCAGCACGTCAGCAACGGACGATCCAGCGGCATCCGTCAATGCCTCCCGCCACGAAGGCGTCCGGCACAGCGAGGGGCCAACGAACTTCTTCAGCGCCGCGAGATCGGCCACCGTCCCTTCATGCAGCACGGGCACGGAAGCGATGGGCAGTCCATCGAGCAGCGAGCGCCGCCGCGAAGTGGACAAAAAGCTCTCAGCGGCTCGGTCAAATACGTCGAACTCGCAGAAGTACTGCGGCAACGCGTCGTAGAAGCACGTGTGCTTCGCGTACAGCCACTCGCCGTACACGATGAACCGATCCCGCAGCACCGGGAACAGCTCGTAGCGAATCCCCGCGGCCCAGGCCTTGAACAGCGCGAACTGCTTCTCCCGCGGCCCGCCGGTCAGGTAATGCCCCCGCGACTGCAGCAGCAACGACCCGTCCGGGGAGAAGCTGATCGCCGCGTTGGCACCGTCGAGCTTCTCCTCCACGACCAGCGGAAGCCCGGCGAGCTCGGCGAACGGCACCTGCGCCAGATCGTGGTCGCCCGGCTGCAGCCGCGAACCCTGCAGGTGGGGCGTCCGGGGGTACTTGCGCAGCATCCTCACGTTGTACCGGACACAAATCCTTTGCCGACACGGGTTTTTCTCGGGTGAGGGAAAGGGTGTTGCGGCTTCCGCGCGTCACGAGCGGCCGAAACGATCGGCATGACAATGTAACCCCTCGGCAAATATGGAGGGTTGTGTGAACAGACCAACCGTGAAGGGGCTCGTCCTCTTCACCGCCACGGCGGTGGCGCTGGCCGTGGCGCCGGCGTCGAGCGCGCTCGCCGCGCCGGCCGAAGCGGGCGCCGCCGGCATCCCGTGGGGCCAGTGCGAGAGCCCGGGCCTGCAGCGGCGCGGCGCCGAGTGCGGCCTGCTGAGCGTCCCACTGGACTACAGCAAGCCCAACGGCAAGAAGATCCAGATCGCGGTCTCGCGGATCAAGGCGAAGGTCGTTGCCAAGGACTACCAGGGCATCATGCTGGTCAACCCGGGCGGCCCCGGCGGCTCCGGCCTGACCCTGTCGGTGCTCGGCGAGTACGTCCCGAACGACGCGGGCCTGGCCTACGACTGGATCGGCTTCGACCCCCGTGGCGTCGGCTCCAGCGTGCCGGCGCTGTCCTGCGACCCGGACTACTTCAACGGGCCGCGCCCCGAGTACATCCCGTGGAACCAGAACATCGAGAGCACGTGGCTCGGCCTCTCGAAGGGCTACGCCAAGGACTGCGGCCGGGCCGGCGGTGAGCTGCTCAAGCACATGACCACGGTCGACTCGGTCAACGATATGGAGTCGATCCGCAAGGCGCTCGGCGCCAAGCAGATCAACTTCTACGGCTTCTCCTACGGCACCTACCTCGGCCAGGTGTACGGCACCCTGCACCCGGACAAGGTCCGCCGCATGGTGCTCGACGGCAACGTCGACGTGCGCAAGGTGTGGTACCAGGCGAACCTCGACCAGGACGTGAACTTCGAGCGCAACATCAACATCTGGTTCGGCTGGCTGGCCAAGTACGACAGCGTTTACCACCTCGGCAAGACGGCCCAGCAGGTCTCGGCCCGCTGGTACGCCGAGAAGGAGAAGCTGCGCGCCAACCCGGCGGGCGGCGTGGTCGGCCCGGACGAGTGGACGGACATCTTCCTCTACTCGGGCTACTACCAGTCGACCTGGCTCGAGCTGGCGGATGCCTTCGCCGGCTGGGCCAACAACCGCGACACGGACATCATCGTCGCCGCGTACGAGGGCTACATCGGCCCGGGCGACGACAACGGCTTCGCGGTCTACAACGCGGTCCAGTGCACCGACGTCCAGTGGCCGCAGAGCTGGAACCAGTGGGAGCGCGACAACTGGCGCACCTTCCTGAAGGCCCCGTACATGACCTGGGACAACGCCTGGTACAACGCGCCGTGCCTCTTCTGGCCGGCCAAGGCGTCGAAGCCGGTCAAGGTCGACGGCTCGAAGGTCAAGAGCGTCCTCTTCGTCGGCACGACCCTCGACGCGGCGACGCCGTTCGAGGGCAGCCTGGAGGCCCGCCGCCGCTTCCCGCACGGTGCCCTCCTGGCCGAGGTGGGCCAGACGACCCACGCCAACTCCCTCAACGGCAACGCGTGCATCGACGACACCATCGCCGAGTACCTCGCCACGGGCAAACTCCCCGACCGTAAGCGCGGCGACCGCGCCGACAAGACGTGCGACGCCCTGCCGCAGCCGGACCCGACCGCGGCATCGGCGCAGGCCAAGGCCTTCAGCACGGACAGCAGCCCGCTCCGCGAGCCGCTGTACCCCGTCCACCACTGACCCACCGCACAAGAAAAAGGGCGCCCCTCCGGGGCGCCCTTTTCCGTGGTCGTGTGGCCTGGCGAGTTGACCGTGGTGGTTCTCGGTCGCCTGGGCGACGGTTTCCCACCAAGGTCAACTCGCGGGTTCCGCTACTTCTGGACGATGAACTCCACGCGGCGGTTGATCGCGTTCGAGGCGTCGTCCGTGCCGGGGACCTTGGGCTGGCTCTCGCCGAAGCCCCTCGACGTCAGCCGCTCGGGCGCGATCCCCAGTGCGATCAGCGTGTCGAGCACCGTCTTCGCGCGGGCCTCGCTGAGGACCTGGTTGCGCTCCGGGGTACCCCGGCTGTCCGTGTGCCCCTCGATGCTCACCCGCACCGCCGGGTTGGTCTTCAGGATCGAGGCCACGTTCGCGACCACGGCCTGGCCCTGCGCCGTGAGCGTCGCGCTGTTGTTCTCGAACTCGACCGTCGGCAGCGCCCCGAGCTGGGTCTGCACCTGCTCGGGCGCGACGGCCGCCCCGACGAGCAGCTGGTTGCGCACCGTCGACGCCACCGCCTTCGCGGCGGTCTCGGCCTTGTCCTTGATCTCCTGCGACGTGACGGTGCCGGTGAGCGTGATCGCCCCGTCCGTCAGGTCGACCACGCCGGCCTTGGTGTCCTTGCCGAGCGCCGCGACGATGCCACCGAGCGCGGCCAGGTTGGCCGAGCCCGCGGTGCGCTTCGCGTCGACGGTCACCTCGTCCTGGACGTTCTCCGCCCCGAACGCACCCTTGGCCGCGTCGAGCAGCGCCGCGTGGGCGGCCTCGTCCGGCACGGCCCCGGTGAGCACGACCTTGCCCGCGTCGACCAGCAGCTTGACCGACACCGGCTGCGGCGGCACCTCGACCTTGGGCGGCGCGTCGATCCGCACGACCCGGACCCCGTCGAGCCCGAGCGCGATCGACCGCGCCTGGTCAACCTGGTCCTGCGACTCGACCGTCACCGACCCGTCGCGCCCGACGAACTTCACGTCGGCGTCGATCCCGGCCTCGGCCAGCGCGACCTTGGTCCGGTCGGTCAGGTTGTCCTCGATGCGGTGCCGGTGCGGCACCTCGAACGCGTACACCAGCGCGGCCAGCCCGAGGACCGCCGCCCCGATCGGGATGAGCGGGTGCCGCCGCCGGACCTCCCACCGCACGGCCTTGGTAGTGGTAGCCATCAGCTCCGCCCGGTGTCACGCCCGGCGACCAGCCGCCGAGTGAGGTCGGCGAACCCTTCCTCGTCCCCGTCGGCGAGCAGCTGCGCCTGCCGCGCCCAGGTGACGATGGAGGGCGCGAACCGCAGCCCGGCGGCCTCGATGGCGGCCCGGAGCGTGTCCACATCGGAGGCCGCCAGCTGCGAGAACGTCCGAATGCCGGCCGCGACGAGCGCCGCGGACATCTTCGGCCCGATCCCTTCGATCCGCTTGAGATCGTCGACGGGAAGCTCCTCCCCGCCGACCGGCTGCGCAGGGACGATCACGGCGGCGGGAGCACCGCCCGAGACATTCTCCGCGGTGGGTGCCTCGTCATCGACCGGCGCCTCCGCCGGCTCGTCGACGGTGCTCTCCGCCGGCTCGTTGACGGCGGTCTCTGCCGGGGCCTCGACCGGGGCCTCGACCGAGGCATCTACCGAGACCTCGGCCGAGGTCTCGACGGGGGCATCGGCCGCATTCGTCGCCTCGTCATCGACCGGCGGCTCTGTCGAGGCATCGTCGATCGACTCTGGTTCGAGATCGGCCGGGGCCTCGGCCTCGGGAGCGTCCTCAGGGGCGGCGCCGTCCGCGGACGGCTTCTCGGTCACCTCGCGCCCGGCGATCAGGCGGTCGGTCAGCTCCTTGAAGCCGGCCTCGTCACCGTCCGCCAGGAGGCGGGCCTGGCGGGCCCAGGTCCCCAGGCTCGGCGCGAACCGGAGGTTGGCGTCGGCCAGCGCGTCCTCCACAGTGGAGCGCTCGGCGTCGGCCAGGGCCGCGTACGTGGTGATGCCCGCCGCCCGCAGCGCCGCCGCGATCTTCGGACCGATGCCTTCGATGCGCTCCAGGTCGTCCTGGGGCGCGGGGGCCTCGGTAGCGAACGCCGACTCGACCTCGGCCACCAGCGCTTCGTCCACAACGGTGCCGGCTGCCACCGGTTCGGCAGCGTCGATCGACTCGGCGGAAGCGGCGGAGATCGGCTCGGCCTCCGGAACGACCACCGCCTCGGCCGCGACGGGCTCGGCGGTGACGGGCTCGCCCGTGACGGGCTCGGCCGCAGCCGGCGAGTCCGAAGGCGGCTCTTCAGCAACAACCGGCTCAGCCGCAGCGGCGGCCGGCGCCTCAGCGGCGGCCGGCTCGGCGGCAAACGCCGCGGGAACCGGCTCAGTAGCCGGCTCGGGGGTCGACCCGGTGTCGGTCGGCGTAGGGTCGGACGCGGTGGACGCCGACGTCGTGGCAGGGGGCTCCTCGGCAGCGGGAGCGGTGGCAGCGGGAGCGGTGGCCGCGAGGGGAGCGGCGTCGAGAGAGGATTCGGCGGAGCGGACCCGGCGGAGCCGCAGGCCCCACCACAGGTATCCGACCAGCAAGCCGAGCAGGAACGCCAGCGCGATGAGCAAGAGTGACTGGTTGGTGAACCAGACCACGACGGGCCTCCGGGGGAACGTGACCGACGCGTGAAGAGGGAGTTCGCGGGCAGCCTTCCATACAAGGTTGCCGAGCAACAGAGCCGCAGAGACGACGTTCACCTGCCGGTTCTCATTAGATGAACCGCGCTGGGACACGTTTTCCCTGCTGGGGGCCACGACACATGCGGTACCGGAGAAGTGGCGAAATGCCGATGGAACGCTTGGTGCTGAAGCTCACGAGGACTGGAGGCGACTGAAGCGATGGGGAAGACGACCCGAGTGCTGGCGCTGGCGGCTGTGGCAGCCGCGGCGGGTGGTGTCGCGTGGGCGCTGCGTGACCTGCCGGCGCAGCTGGGGGCCGCGCCGTCCGGGGCGCGGGCCGAGCGGATGCGGCGCTCGCCGCAGTACGGCGAGGGCAAGTTCCGCAACAGCGTCCCCGCCGACGTCGTGCCGTCCAACGCGATGCGCAAGGCGTTCGTCGAGCTGCTGACTGGCAACCAGCCCCGGCGGCCCGCGGGCACGATCCCGGTGGTGCGGCCCGAGCTCGGCGGCCGGCTCCCGGACGACGGCCTCCACGTGACCTGGCTCGGCCACTCGACGGCGCTCGTCGAGATCGAGGGCGTGCGGGTGCTGTTCGACCCGGTGTGGAGCGACCGCTGCTCGCCGACGTCGTTCTTCGGCCCGAAGCGCATGCACCCGGTGCCGCTGAAGATCGACGAGCTGCCCCGCATCGACGCGATCGTCATCTCGCACGACCACTACGACCACCTCGACCTGGCCAGCATCCGCGCGCTCCTCCGCAGCCAGCAGGCCCCGTTCCTGGTGCCGCTCGGCGTCGGCGCCCACCTCGAGCGCTGGGGCGTGCCGGCCGAGCGGCTCGTCGAGCTCGACTGGGACGAGGACGTGACGATCAAGGGCGTGCGGCTCACCGCGACCGCGGCCCGGCACTTCTCCGGCCGCAAGTTCACGCGCGACGGCACGCTCTGGGCGTCGTGGGTGGTCAAGGGCGCGCGGCGCAGCGTCTTCTACACCGGCGACTCGGGGTACTTCGCGGGCTACAAGGAGATCGGCGAGCAGCACGGCCCGTTCGACCTCTCGCTCATCCAGGTCGGCGCCTACAACGAGGCCTGGCCGGACATCCACATGAAGCCCGAGGACGGCGCCTCCGCGCACCTCGACGTCCAGGCCCGCGTGCTGATCCCGCTGCACTGGTGCACGTTCAGCCTGGCCATGCACGCGTGGTCGGAGCCGGTCGAGCGGCTGCTCGACGAGGCGCGGGCGCGGGACATCACGCTCGTGGTGCCGAGGCCGGGTGACCGGGTCGACATCGACGCGTTGCCGGCAGTTGAACACTGGTGGCGCGCTATTGCGTAACCGTTAAAAGAGCAGGTCAGGGCACGTGTCTCGGCACACATGACGAGAAGCGACAAAACCCTGGCAGGCGTACCGCGCCCGACGTACTGTATCGGTCAAGAGGTTCTCTGGATCGATGCAGAAGGGAGGGGCAGTCATGGCGGCAACGCTGCAGACGATCGCCGACGAGCTCGGCGTGTCGCGGAGCACCGTCTCCAACGCGTACAGCCGGCCGGACCAGCTCTCGCCCGACCTGCGGGCCCGGATCCTCGCCACGGCGGAGCGCCTGGGCTACTCGGGGCCCAACCCGACGGCCCGCTCGCTGCGCCGCGGCAAGGTCAACGCGATCGGCGTCCTGCTGACCGACAACCTGTCGATGGCGTTCACCGATCCCTATGCGGTCGCGTATCTGCGCGGCCTGGCCGAGGCGGCGTCGGCCCGCGAGACGTCGCTGCTGCTCATCAACCTGCCGACCGACGAAGCGGCCGGCCGGCGCGTGGTGAGCAACGCCGCGGTCGACGCGTTCTGCCTGTACTGCGTGCCCGACTGGCACGGCGCGCTGGAGCTCGTCCGCCAGCGAGGCGTGCCGATCGTGATCGGCGAGGACCCGAACGCCTTCGGGCCCGACGCGAGCTACGTCGGCATCGACGAGCGCGCGGCGGCCCGGCGGCTGGGCGAGCACATCGTCAACCTCGGGCACCGCGACATCGCGATCGTGGCGCACTGGATCGTCGACGGCGGCGTGACCGGCGAGGTCAGCGCCGACCCCGACGCCCTGCGCTACTACGTCACCGGCGAGCGCGTCCGCGGCTTCCGCGACGCCTTCACCGGCGCCGGCCTGCCGTGGGACCGGGTGCGGCTCATCAACGCGGCGGCCAACCACCGCGAGGAGGGCGCCGCCGGCGCGGCCCACGCGCTCGACCGGCACGACCGGGCGACCGCGATCCTCTGCACCTCCGACGTCCTCGCGCTCGGCGTGCTCGACGCGCTGCGCGTCCGGGGGCTGACCCCGGGGCGGGACGTCTCGGTGACCGGGTTCGACGACATCCCGGACGCCGAGGTGCACGGCCTCACCACCATCCGCCAGCCCAGCGTCGAGCGCGGGCGGCTCGCGGGCGAGCTGCTGCTCGACCCGCCCGAAGACCCGGCGGGCCGGCGCCTGACGCTGCCCGTCTCCCTGGTGGTCAGGGCGACCACCGGGCCCAACTCGACCAAGGAGCAGTCATGACCCCCGTCGCACTGATCATGTCCCTGGAAGCCGTACGCCTCGAGGCGCACTCGGCGCTCCCCAACGCCCCCGTCGTCGACGACCGCCGGCGCGAGTCGGTCGCCATGACGAAGGTGCGCGGCCTCGCCGCTCGCACGCTGCGTCGGGCCGCCGACCGAGTCGAGCCCACGCCGGCGCTGACCTACGGGTAACACCCTCGGGTAAGCGTGCCTGAAACAGTCGAGGGAGGCAGGCCACCGCCTGCCTCCCTCGCTGTCTGTCTTCCCTCTTTGTGCGGTGTCAGGAGCGGGCGTCCGCCAGCTCGGCGTCGACGCGGGCGGCGTTCGCGCGCGCGCCCAGGCCGATCGCGTCATAGTCCTGCCGGCTGATCGCGCGGAGAGCGAACGCCCAGATCAGGCCGATGACCGCGACCGCGCCGTAGGCTGCCGGGAAGGCCCAGACGGCGGCGTTCTCGGTGCCGGGGGCGAAGCCGAGCAGGCCGCCGAAGTTGTCGACGACGAGCCAGATGATGTACCCCAGGGCGATCGTCGCCAGGATCGGCGCGATGAGCCGCGACCAGGCGCCCTCGCCGCGGTTGTCCTTGGCGAAGTAGAAGATCACCGACAGGGACGTGGCGAAGACGAGGAAGAGCACGCCGACGCCG
Organism: Dactylosporangium sucinum; assembly: GCF_014647515.1. GTDB lineage: Bacteria > Actinomycetota > Actinomycetes > Mycobacteriales > Micromonosporaceae > Dactylosporangium > Dactylosporangium sucinum. The sequence continues at coordinate 246,026 of NZ_BMPI01000004.1, forward strand.
CCCGAGGTGCCCAGCCAGAAGAACAGGTTGAGCATCGGGTCCCAGCCCTGCACCGCGAAGACCACGAGCACGACCAGGGCGATGACCGTCTGGAACAGCGAGCCGGAGGCCGGGGCGCCGGAGCGGGCCCGGGTGCGGCCGAAGAACGACGGGAGCACCCGCTCGCGGCCGAGCGCGAACGCGTAGCGCGCGGTCGTGTTGTGGTAGCTCAGGGCCGCGGCCGCGACGCTCGTGGTCAGCAGGATCAGGCCCACGTCGGCGGCCCACGTGCCGCCCTTCTCGGCCAGGGTCGGGAAGAACGGACCGCCGCCTTCGGCCATCTCCTGGGCCAGCCCCACGGTCTTGTCCACGCCGATGCTGGCCGCCGCGGCCCAGCTGGTGACCGCGTAGGACACCACCATCACGGCGAGGCCGAGGAAGGTGGCCGCGGCGACGGTGCGGTTCTTGCTGCGCGCCTCCTCGGCGAAGACCGGTGCGGCCTCGAAGCCGACGAAGGCGGTGACCGCCACGGCGAAGGCCGGGCCGGCCGCGTCCTGCAGCCCGCTCCAGCTCCACGGCTGGAGGCTCACCGAGCCGCCGTCGGGGTTGCTGAAGAAGATCACGTCGAAGATCGTCACCGCGATGAGCTCGGCGCCCAGCAGTACCATGAGGACCTTGCTGTTGACGTCGACGCGCAGCAGGCCGAGCACGGCCACGACCAGCCACAGGGCGAGGGCGAGAATCCACCAGTCGACATCGACCTTGGCCTTGTCGGCCAGGATCAGCGACCCGAAGAAGCCGAAGGCGCCGTAGAGGCCGATCTGCAGCAGGTTGTAGGCGAGCAGCGCGACGAGCGCGCCGGCCACGCCGAGCGGCCGGCCGAGGCCCTGCGAGATGTAGCTGTAGAAGGCGCCGGCGTTGGTGATGTGCCGCGACATGGCGACGTAGCCGAAGCTGAACACGGCGAGCACGGCCGCGATGATCACGAACGCGAGGGGGAAGCCGGTCGTGCCGACCCAGGCCCACGCGCTGGAGACCAGGGCGCCGACCACCATGAGTGGGGCGGCCGCGGTGAGGGCGAACATGATGACGGACGGCACGCCCAGCCGGTCGCGGGCTAATGCCTGTGATACCACGCTAGGTCGCGGGGGCGCCGTAGCGGACATCGGTCCTCCAGGGGGTTTTGAGGGGGGAAGGGGGGAAGAGGGAAGTCGTCACCCGCGCTGTGAGAGGACCGCCTCGCCGACCGCCGACTCGACCTGCAGGATCAGGTCGCGCAGCGGTGGCGGCAGGGTGGTGATCGCCTGTTGGAGTCGCCGGTAGCTGGACTGGTCGGTGTCCCACAGGACGTGACCGGTGAGCCCGGTCGCCTCGATCAGACCGGCGAGGGTGGCGTCGGCGACCCGCATCGGCTCCGATCCGGTCAGCAGGCGGCGCAGGCGCACCACCCGGCCCGTGGGGAGGTTGATGTCGGTCGCGACCCACCGCGTCGAGCTGCGCAGCAGCCGCCGCACCGTGGTCTGCTCGACCAGCCCGTGGCGGGCCATCCGCTGGCCGACCGCATCGACGGCGGTCTGCCCGAGGAAGAGCAGCCACGTGCGGATCTCGCGGTGCTGCGTCTCGGCGACCATGGTCGCCAGGTTGGTGTGGGCCAGCGGGTCCGACGGCGGCTCGCGGTTGATGACCCGCAGGCGGGCACCCTCGCAGAGGATGCGCTGCTCCAGCACCAGCTCGCCGAGCAGCGCACCCGCCAGGCCGAGCTCGACCGCACGCTGCGACAGCCGGGACTTGCCGTCCCGGTCGTCGTGGGCGATCAGGAAGAAGTCATCGGCAAGCAGCATTCGACCGCACTCCCGCGCCGTACCGGAAGATGGTCACGGCATGCCGCGCCGCAGAGTCCAGCCAGGCGCGCACCGTCACCGCACTTTCTTCCGTCTCGTCGATCCGGCCCGGTGGGCCGGCCCGGATCTTGCCCCCGCCCGGGTCGCTTGAACGCATCAAGTTTTCGGTTCCGAATGACCCTCGGGACCCAACGCGAAAGCATGCACCGGGTGTAAGCGTCCGCGCAACCGGCGGAAATGCCGAGTTCTGTTAACTACTCGGACGGAAAGTAACATTGACGGGCACCGCCGAAAAGCCGGGCTACCGAGCGTGACGGACGGAATTTCGCTGGCTGTGACGATGTCGCGGAATTGAAAAAGACGGTTCCGCGGATCGCTTTTCGGCCACCTGTGGGAATGCGGACGGACAGCCAGGTGGCAGGTCCGCGGCGATGACGGGCAGTAATACCGAGCGGCCGGTCGGGACTTTCACGGTGAACGAATCGTGCGCGGAGGGTTACCTCGCGGTCTCGGTCGCCCGGTCGATCGCCTCCAGCAGTTCGTCGAGCCCGTAGCCGCCGTCATGGCGTACGCCGTTGATGTAGAAGGTCGGGGTGCCGTTGACCCCGCTGCGCACGCCGCCGACGAAGTCCCGGCGGACCCGGTCGAGGTACACGTGGGCGCCCACCTCGTCGGCGATCTCCTCGGACGGCAGGCCGAGCTGGTCGACGCCGACCATGAGCTGCCGCGGGTTGATGCTGCGCTGGTGGTCGTACAGCCAGTCGTGCATCTCGAAGAAGCGGTCCCGCGCGCCGGCCGCCTCCGCGACCTCGGCGGCAAGGTCGGCGTACGGATGCACGTTCGTCAGCGGGAAGTGCCGGAACGTGAACCGGATCGTCTCGCGCCGCAGCCGCAGCAGGTCGTTGAGGATCGCGTGGGCCATCCCGCAGTACGGGCACTGGTAGTCGCCGTACTCGACGAGCGAGACGGGGGCGCTGTCCGGGCCGGTGGTGTGGTCGTCCGGCCCGACCGGGACGACCAGGCGAGCGACCGTGACCTGGAAGGGTGTCGTGCTCATAGCACGGGCCGCCGTTCGTTGCCGAGCCCTTCGAGGGCATTGAGGATGCCGTCCGCGCCGGGGTTCACGCCGGGTGGTGCGACGTGGTTCCACGCCACCACGCCGTCGGCGTCGAGCACGAACAGGGCGCGTTCGCACATGCCGGTCGACTCGTCGTAGACGCCGTAGGAGCGGGCCACCGCCCCCTTCGGCTCGAAGTCGGCGAGCAGCGGGAAGCGGATCCCCCGGTCGCCGGCGAACGCCTGGTGGCACCAGACGCTGTCGACCGAGATGCCCATGAGGCCGGCGTTGTACCGCTCGAACTCGGGGAGGACGGCCTGGTACAGCGACATCTGGTCGCTGCAGACCGGGCTCCAGTCGGCGGGGTAGAAGGCGAGGACCGTGGGCCTGCCGCGGAACTGCGTGGTCCCGACCGTCTGGGCGTCCGGGCCGGCGGGCAGCTCGAAGTCGGGTGCGTGCTGGCCGGGCTGGGGAAGAGGACCGCTCATGATTCAACGGTTCGCCGGGCGTGCGACGATCGGGTCACCCGGATCGGGTGCCCTTACGCCGGCGTCGCTGTCTGGACGGTGAGCGGGCTGCCGGTGCAGGCGGTGAATGCGTTCGGGTTGGGCACGCCGACGACCTTCATCTTCTGGCCGTCGCGCGGCCTGGCCGCGTCGGGCGCGAGCATCAGCGTCCAGGTTACCGAGTCGGTGACCAGGTTGACGCACTGTCCATCGACGGCGATCCGTCCCTCGACCGTGACCTGCGGGAAGTCGTCGGTCGGATGATCGGGCCGCTTCGTCTTCGGTACACCCGACGGAAGGCTGATCGTGGGCTCTGGAGCAACCGAACGCGGCGAAGCCGCCGGAGAAGAGGCCGCGGCCGACGACGGCGCCGCCGCATCATCGGCCGGCTGCGCCGCGCACGCGGTCAGGACGGAGACGGCGAGGAGGAGGCCCAGGTGTCGCATACCCACTTGGACCCCCTCCCGCCGTCATCGGTTCCGGTGGATCAGCCGGTGATCAGCACGGTCATCGACGTGCCGTTCTCGAACAGCGCGAACATCTTCACGCCGTTGTTCGGGACCTTCACGCCGTAGTACGTGTTGGTCGCGGGGTGCTCACGGTAGTAGCTCTTGCTGTCGTCGAACAGCGGGTTGCCCCACTGGCCACCGAGCTTGCTCGACGCGTTGTTCGGCCCGTAGTGCAGGGTGAACGAGTCCGTCCGCTGCATCGAGAACGGCGCGTCGAAGCCCTGGATGCGCGGCCGCCACGGCGTGCCGTCACCCTTCAGGACCAGGTCGGGGTGCGCGTCGATCGGCAGGATCAGGCCCTGGCCGTGGTGCTGGCTGGTGTTGTTGTCCGACTGCGAGGTGTCCCAGTACGTGACCAGCAGGCCGGTCTGGTACGGGAAGTGCTCGACCCAGTCCGGCTTGTCGGCGAAGCCGAAGTTGTACGGACCGGTCTTCATGTACTTGTCGAACGACTCGTACGTGCGGTGCGAGGCGATGTAGTAGTTGTCGTACTCGGTGGTGATCGTGCTGCCCTGGGCGGTGAAGCCCGCCGCGGTCCAGCCGTTCGCCCCCGCCTCGGCGCCGTCGGAGAAGACGGTGGTCGAGCCGTTGGTCACCTTGATGTCGTCGGCGAAGAAGCCCTGGCCGCCGGCGGCACCGTCGGTGAAGTAGTGGAACCGGAGGCCGACCGTCTTGTTCGCGAACGCGGACAGGTCGAACGTCGCCGGGACGAAGCCGTTGCTCGTGCCGTCGATGCCGTTGCCCTCGGCCGCATTGGTGATCGAGCCCGGGATCGCCTTGAACCCGGAGCCGTCGTCCACCTCGACGTAGGCGTAGTCACACGCGTCCGGGCCGCAGTCCTCGATGTCCCAGGCCGCCTGGAAGCTCAGCGTGGTCGTACCGGCGGGGATCGACACGGACCGGGTCAGCGAGTTGTTCAGGTTGTCGCCGGAGCCGCTCCACCACGACTTGGTGCCCTGGGGCGGGACGGGCAGCTGGGTGACGACCTGCTTCTTCGGCAGGACGACCACGACAGCCTGCGGCTTCTTGCTGTTGTACTCGTGCGGGCCGAGGTCGACGAGCTTGGTCTTGCCGGCCTGCACCGTCGTGTAGTTCAGCCAGCCGAGCTGCAGCTTGTCCCACGCGCCGAGGTCGGCGGCGCGGGCCGCGATGCCGTTGTCGCTGGGCAGGCTGACCCGGCTCTGCGCCATGATGGTCCACCAGTTCACCGGGTTCTCGGCGTTGCCGCCGGCGCCCGAGGTGTCGTAGTGGTCCGGCAGGCCGAGGTCGTGGCCGTACTCGTGCGCGAACACGCTCAGGCCGCCGTTCTCCGGCTGGATCGTGTAGTCACGCACCCACAGGCCGGTGGTCCCGATCTGGGTACCGCCGAGCTTGTTGAAGTCCGGGCCGCTCGTGAAGTTCTGGAACGCCGCCCAGCGGTGGCTCCAGATCGCGTCCTCGCCCTGGTACGGGTCGCCATCGGCCTGGTCGCCGCCGGAGTGGACGATCTGGAAGTGGTCGATGTAGCCGTCGGGCTCGTTGAAGTCGCCGTCGCCGTCGTAGTCGAACCGGTCCCACTGGTCGTAGGACGCGAGCGTCGCCTTGATCTGCGCGTCGGTCTTGCCCTGAGCGTGCTGCCCGTCGACCCACGCGTTGATCGCGTCCTGGATCAGGTACCAGGTGTTGCTGCAGACGTTGCTGCCGCACGGGTAGCCGTTGCTGCGGCCGTACCGCGCCTCGTTGTACGGGACCTTCACCCAGTCCGTGACCAGACCCTCGACGCTGTACCGGCCCGAGGACTGCTTCTCGTAGTACGTCTTGAGCGACTCCGTGCCGCTGCCGGTCGCGAAGTACATGTTCTCGAAGTACTGCTTGCTGAAGTCCTGCGTCCAGATGGTCGAGTTGTCGACCGCCCGGTTGGGCTGCGGGATCTCGTTGTGCAGCGGCCCGTCGAACCGGGCCGGGCCCTCGATGGCCGGGTTCGTGTCCTGGTCCGGGTAGCTCGGGTGCCGGGTGTTGCCGAACTCGGCGAGGACCACGAAGATCTTGTCGGTCTTCTCCCGGCTCAGCTCCACGTACTTGTCGACGTGGCCCTTGCCCTTCTTGCCGACGTTGACGACCGTGCTCGCTCCGCGCTTCTCCGCCGTGGCCTGGCCCGACAGGACCTTGGAGAGGGCGACCTCACGAGTCTCGCGCCGCTGCTCCTCCAACGGGTTGGGCAGCTCGTCGGAAGGTGTCGCGGCATCGACGGATGGTGTCTGTTTGGCCGGAACCGCGACTGCTGCGCCTCCGGCGGCGAACACCCCCATCCCCGACGCAAGCGTGAGACTCAGCAGTCCCACGGTCAACTTACGCACAGGTACCTCCCTGGTGGGGCATGTAAGCACCGAGGCAGCTGTCGATGCCTCGATGCACCTGTCGCGAGAGACTATGGGCTCTGTGTTTCTGGTAAAGATCCACAACGGGGTTGCAGGGTCAAAGCAAGGGTGACCCTAGCTATTGAGCGCGGTCTCTCAAGGCGGAGAGATCGTGGACGATGACGTGCAGGCGTCCGGTCTGGATCCAGCCCTCCTCGCGCAGCGTGCGCAGGGCCTTGGTCACCGCCTCGCGCGACGACCCGGTCCAGCCGGCCAGCTCGTCCTGCGACAGCGGCAGGCTGATCCGCAGGCCCTCCGGGGTCTGCTCGCCGAACCGCTCGGCCAGCTCGACCAGCCGGGCCGCCACCCGGCCCGTGGTGTCGAACGCGCCGAACTCGATGCGCTTGCGGTCGGCGTCCCGCAGCCGCCGGGTCAGCTCCTTCATGAGCAGGAACGACACGCGGGCGTGGCCCAGGAGGTACCGCTCGAAGTCCGGCGACGGCACCGACAGCGCGGTGACGGGTTCGAGCGCGGTCACGGTCGCCGAGCGGGGACCGCCGTCGATCGCCGACAGCTCCCCGAGCAGGGCACCTGGGCCGCGCACGGCGAGCAGGACCTCGGTGCCGGAGGCGGTGTCGGAGGAGACCTTGGCCCGGCCGGACCGCAGCACGATCACCGACTCGGACCGGCTGCCCTCGCGGTAGATGACCGCGCCGCGCTTCCACTGCCGGCGGTGGCCGGCGGCCTCCAGCGCGGCCTGCTCATCGGCATGCAGGAGATCGAAGAACTCGGTCATCCGCACTCCGCTTCGCTCCGGCCGGACGAGCAGACCGTGCCCATGGTGATCGGCCTCCCCGCCTCGCTCCGAACCGATCACGGCCCACTATGGACCACATACGCCCGGACTGTCTGTCGGCGACCTTTCACTTCGAGGTCGCCGAGGAACGCCGCGCGGGCCTGGTCGGCCGCCGGCAGCGCGTCGAAGGTGGCGCCGCCGATCACCACCTGGCCCGGCTCGGCGATCGTCTGCAGGCGGGCGGCGACGTTGACCGCGTCGCCCATCGCGTTGAAGCCGCGCAGCAGCTCGCTGCCGATGTTGCCGACCAGCGCCGGGCCGGTGTTGGCGCCGACCCGGAACCGCGGCCAGTCCGGCCGGCCCTCGGCGATCCCGCGGACCGCCGCCTGCATCTGCAGCGCGGCCCGGACCGCCCGCGCCTCGTGGTCGGCCTGGCGGGCGGGCGCGTTGAACAGCGCGAGCAGCGCGTCGCCGACGAACTGCACGATCGTGCCGCCGTTGTCGAGGATGCAGGGAACGGCGACCCCGTGGTACCGGTTGAGCATCTCCACGATGTCGCCCGGCTCCACCGCCTCGGAGAACGTGGTGAAGCCGCGCAGGTCCGCGAACAGGGCGGTGACGTCGACGAGCTGCCCGCCCAGGGCCGCCTGGTCCGGGTCGGCGAGCAGCGCCGCCGCCACGTCCGGCGACATGTACTGGCGGAACAGGGTGGAGAGCTCGCCGTACAGTCGCGCGTTCTCGAGACCGATCGACAGCTGGTTGGCGAGGGTCGCCCGCAGCTCGGGCCGGCCACCGGCCGGGATCCGCACCGCGCCGGCGACCTGCCCCTTGACCGTCAGCGGCAGCACGTCGTCGCCCTGCAGGTCGAGCCGGTTGTTCGACACCAGCCCCACCTCGACCGGGCCGAACGAGTCGCGGACGGCGCCGGTCGCGGCCCGCAGGAACTCGGCCTCGCCCTGCCCCACCCGCGCCTGCTCGCCGACCGTCACCAGGGCGTTGAGCTGCTCGGACAGCTCCCGCTCGGCCAGCAGCGCGGCGGCCGCCCGGTCGAGCACCGCTGCCTGCATCTCGGTCAGCCCGAAGCGCTCGGCCATCCGGGCCGCGAGCTGCTCGGGCGGCGCGCCGCGCTCGGAGCCCTGCAGCGCGTCGACCAGCTCCTCCAGCGCCTCCGCGTACTGCGCGCGGATGCGCCGCTTGGTCTCCGCGACCGCGATGCCGTCGAAGAGCCCCGCAGTGGTGCCTTCGCGGCGGTACTGGATATATGCCGAATATCCGACGAACAGGAACGCGAGCGTCAGGACGATGTGCCACTCCCACCAGGAGAGCCGCCACTTGTCCGCCAGCGTCACGTTGACCATCGACTCCGCGAGCAGCACGAACGCGGTCACGATGGAGATCAGGACGGCGCTGGGGCTCCGGCGGTACTGCGAGTAGAAGCGAATCGCGGCGATCGCGTACAGCGCGACGGCCACCCACGACGCCCACACCAGCGCGCCCTCGACGTCACGGACCTGCGTCTGCCGGTTCAGCGGCGGCAGGTCGAGCACCGACACGATCATCCACGCGAACAGGACCAGACCCAGCGCCGCGCGCAGCGTCAGCTGCCAGCGCGTGATGCCGGTCGGCAGTCGCAACGACGACAGCACGGCGAGCATGGAGCCGAAGATCAGGCCGACCGCCATCGCCGAGTCGAAACCGGCGTTCGGGTGGCCGATGAGCACGCCCGGCGTCGCCAGCGCGTGCGCGAACAGGAACCCGGCCGCGGACAGGAACACCAGCGAGACCAGGAACAGCCGTCCGTCCGACCGGTGCTGCGCGGCGACGCTCATCGCCGCGCCGATCGCGACGTTGACCGCCGCCACCGTGACGACCAGCCAGAAGTGCGTCTGATGGTGCTGCCAGATGACGTCGGCGCCGGGGGTGGTCAGCAGGAGCCAGAGTCCGGCGATCGGCAGCGCGAGGTGCACGGCCCAGACGGCGACGCGTGGCATCGACGCACCCACCCTTCACTGGTCACGTTGGCGACATTGCAGCAGTTGCGTTGTGCGTCTTTGGACGCAGACACGCTACGCCAACCTCGGTCTCATATTCACCGACAGCACGTTCTAGCTGGTTTGGGTCGCGGCCTATCGGCTCTGGACCCGATCTGTGGGAGTACTCGATGAAGCTCAAGGGACCGATCATCACGCTCGGCGTCGGACTGGTCATGGCCGGCGTCATCTACACGCTCAATGTCGACCTCAGCAATGACGTCGCGCGCAACAACACCGCGGCTTCTGCGGCGGCTTCCGGGGCGGCTTCCGACTCGCCTTCCGCTTTGTCTTCCGCTTCGCCGTCCGCGCCGTCGTCGCCGGCGGTCGTCGGCGACGGGAGCGGGCCGGCCGGCCAGCAGGGCACGCAGACGTACGCGGGCTCGGTGAAGTCCGGCGTCGCGTCGCTCGCGATCGTGGTCAACAAGGGCAAGGCGATCGCCTACGTCTGCGACGGCAAGTCCGCCGAGGCCTGGCTGGAAGGCACGATGGCGAACGGGCAGATCGACCTGAAGGGCCCGAAGGGCAGCCTCAAGGGCAGCTACGGCAACGGCGTGGCCTCGGGCAGCGTCACCGCCGGCGGCAAGACGTGGGAGTTCGCGATCAAGCCGGCCGCTCCGCCGTCGGGCCTCTACCGCTCGGCCACGGCCCTGCGCAGCCGGCTCGACGCGAGCTGGGTCGTCCTCCCCGACGGCACTCAGGTAGGCGTGGACAGCACCGGCGGCACCGCGAAGCCCGCGCCCGCGTTCGACATCAACGCCAGGACCGTCACCGTCGACGGCACCGTGATCACCATCGAATCCTCGACCCCGGCCGCGTAAGGGAGCGCCTGCGATGTCTACCCCCATGGAGCGGCCGATTCCCGTGACGGAGTCCTGGCCGGCGCCTGCGCCCGCCCCGGTCGTGCCGCCGCCGTCCCCGAAGTCCGCCGCGACGCTCATCGTCCCCGTGCTGGTCGGCTGCCTGGTGGCCGCCGCCCTGGGCGTGTACGGCAAGCTGCACGAGCCGACGGGCATCGCGGTGAACGTGGCCGGCTTCTCCAGCCCGCAGACGGTCAAGGTCTGGCTGGCGACCCTGGCCGGCTTCCTGGCGCTGGTGCAGCTGTTCACCGCCCTGGTGATGTACGGCAAAATCAAGCTCTTCGGCGGCGCCTCCTGGCTGGGCGCGGTCCACCGCTGGTCCGGCCGCGTGGCCTTCATCACGTCGATCCCGGTGGCGCTGCACTGCCTCTACGCGCTGGGCTTCGCCGAGTACGACACCCGCGTCCTCGCCCACTCGCTGCTGGGCTGCTTCTTCTACGGCACGTTCGCCACGAAGATGCTCCTCCTGGCCAAGAAGGGCGTCCCGAACTGGGCCCTGCCCTTCCTCGGCGGCCTGGTCTTCACGGCCTTGTCGGGCCTGTTCGTCACCTCCGCGCTGTGGTTCTTCACCACCTTCGGCGTCAAGTTCTGAAAGGGACTCCTGCAATGACCAACCAGACGACCCGCCGAACCCTCCTGGCGAGCGCCGGCGCGGCCGGCGTAACGGCGGCCCTGACGGCCTGCGCCGCCTACGGCGACACAGGCACCAACGGCGCCGCGGCCGGCGACGGCTCCGCAGGCGGCGCTGGCACTGGCGGCGGCGCCGACGGCGCGGGCGGTGGCTCGACGGCGGGCGGCGGTGGCGGCGCCGGTTTCGCCAAGACGGGCGACATCCCGGTGGGCGGCGGCAAGGTCTTCGAGGACCAGAAGATCGTCGTAACCCAACCAACGGCCGGCACCTTCAAGTGCTTCACCGCCATCTGCACCCACGCCGGCTGCGTGGTGGGAGACGTCTCCGGCGGCACCATCAACTGCCCCTGCCACGGCAGCAAGTTCAAGGTCGCCGACGGCTCGGTGGCGCGCGGCCCGGCCACCAGGTCCCTGGCCGCGGTGGCCATCAAGGTCGACGGCGACGCCATCAAGAAGGCCTGACTCCCACAGAGGGTCGAGCGCCCGGGCACCGTCCACGTCGGACAGAAGCCCGGGCGCTCGGCTGTACCACGCCGGGCTTCCGCCGCTGGACCCCACGGCCGCGGGTTGCCAGGCGGCGGTCGCCAGGCGGCGCCACCGCCCGCGCCGGGGCCCCCAGCACCCTGGGACCCCCAGCCCGAGCCACTGTGGACCGCGGCGAGCGGACACTGAGTGGTCGACTCTCACTCCGCCTGACGGCTCGTGTCGACCCAGGCCCGGCGGCTGGTTGCCACCCCGGCCAGCACCGCGAGCAGCAGGCACAGGCCGACCACACCACCGACCACCGGCCACGGCACGACCAGGTCGACCGGGGCGCCGACCTGCTCGCTCAACCCCGCCCGGATGCTCAGCAGCGCACCGAACGCGACCGCGCCGCCCAGCACCGCCCCGATCAGCACCATCAGCGACGACTCAGCCAGCACGAACCGCGTCACCTGGCGCCGGGTCGCTCCCGTCAGCCGCAGCACCCGCAGGTCGGGTGCCCGCCCGGCCGCCGCCATGAGCAGCGTGTTCGCCACCGCGATCGCCCCGTACCCAGCCGACACCGCGATCAGCAGCATCGTGAACACCCAGACCAGCCGGTCCTCCTCGGCGTCCGCCTCGGCCGCCCACGTCCGCACGTCGACGACCCGTGCCCCCGAATCGGCGGGCAGCTCGATCCGCTCGCCGAGCTGGATCGCGGGCGTCAGCGCCGACGGATCATGCCTGCGCACCGTATCCCGCGACACCACCAGCTCGGCCGGCAACGAACCGTCCGGCTCCAGCGCCGTGACCCGCAACGTCACCCGCTCGCCATCGGCGAAGACGACCGCTAACGCCTCACCGACCCGGCGCCCCGACCCGGCCGGCACCACCACGCCGTCGCCGGTCAGATCCGGCCTGGCGACGCCAACCACCGAGCGCGCCTCGGTCTTGTTCCCCACATCGACGTACCCCGTCGTCGGCAACAACGCCCGACCGGGCACAGCGGCGACGACCGCCTCGCTCAGGCCGGGCACGCCGTCCTGCGGAACCAGCGTCCAACCGGCATCGGCGTCGGCCGCGCGACCCGCCGCGTACGCCTCCGTGGACGTGTGCACCATGCCCGACACCAGCACCGCGAACGCGACGGTGAGCAGCACGGGCGCCGCCGTGGAGGCGGTCCGCCGAGCCGCCGTCAGCGCGCTCTCCCGCACCAGCAGCCCGACGGCGCCGCCCTTGGTGCGCACCGGCAGCCGGCACAGCCGCACGATCGGCGGCACCGCAGCCGGCGCCAGCGCCGTCACCCCGGTGACCAGGGCCATTGCGCTGTACAGCGCGAATGTCGCGCCGTCCTGTGCGTCATCCGACGCGGCGGTGCCAATGGCCAGCGCCACCCCCACCGCGAGCAGGACAGCGCCGAGCACCCAGCGGGCCCACCCCATCGGCCGCTGCTCGACGGCGGCCTCGCGCAGCGCCTCCAGCGGCCCCACCCGGGCCGCCCGCCGGGCCGCCGACCAGGCGCCGAGCACCGCCACCACCGGCCCGACAGCGAGCGAGACCAGCACCGGCCAGACCGTGAACCGGACCTCGAACGTCGTCGGCTCCAACCGCGCCCAGACAAGAATCCGGCCCACGCCGGGCGCGAGCACGGCCCCCACCAGCAGCCCGGCGACGGACCCGGCCGCCCCGACGGCGAGCGCCTCGCCCAGCACCATCCGCCGGACCTGTCCGGGCGTCGCGCCGATCGCCCGCAGCAGGCCGAGCTCGCGACGGCGCTGCGCGACCGTGAACGCGAACGTCGAGGCCACGACGAACACCGTCACGAACCCGCCGAGCGCGGCGGTCCCGGTGAGCGCTTGCATGCCGATCCACCGCAATCGGGCGTCCGCCCGCGGCTCCAGCGCGCCGCGCCCGTCGCCGGTGAGCACTCGGCCGCCGGTGCCCACGACGTCCCGCGCGTCGGCGGCGACCCGGCCCGCGTCGGCGCCGGGCTCGAGCCGGAGCCCGATCGTGCTGACGCCCGGCGCCAGACCGGCGGCGACGTCGTCCGCGACGAAGATCAGCGGTGCGGCGACGACGCCCGTCACGAGGTACCGCTGCGGTCCGGCCGCCGTCAGCAGCGTGACCGCCGTGCCGGGTGCGGCGCCCACCTGCTCGCCGACGACGACCTCACCGGGCCGGGCCGGCGGGGCGCCCGCGGTGAGCTCCAGCCCGCCGAGGCGGGCGCTCGACCATCCGTGGCCCTCGGGCCGGTCCCGCTCGTGGCCGGACACCTGCGCGTAGAAGGTGCGGTCGGGCACGGCCTCCGCGACCCCGGGCAGGCTGGCCAGCCGGGCGCCGAGCGTCTGGGCGTCGGCGGAGGACCAGGGCCGGGCCGGCGGGAACGGCATGCCAGGGGTGCTGGCCTCCGGCCCGGCCACGACGACCGGGGCCGCGGCGAACCGGTCCGGCACCTTGGCCCGGCCGGATGCCAGCAGCAGCGTCGCGGCCGCCACGAGGGCCACGCCGATCGCGACGGCGACGAAGGCGCCGGTGATCCGCCTCAGCATGAGACGACCCGTCCGTCGGCGAGGGTCACGATCCGGTCGGCGTATCCGGCCGCCTCTTGATCGTGGGTGACCATCACGACCGTCAGGCCGTGCTCGTCCACGAGGGCCCGGAGCAACTGCAGCACCTGCTTCGAGGTCACGCTGTCGAGTGCCCCGGTCGGCTCGTCGGCGAAGACGACCGCCGGCCGGCTGATGAGCGCCCGGGCGAGGGCCACGCGCTGCTGCTCACCGCCCGACAGCTCGCTCGGACGGTGCCCGGCCCGACCGGTCAGGCCGACCGCGTCCAGCGCCGCGGTCACCTCGGTCGCCGGTGGGCGGCGCCCGGCGAGCCGCATCGGGAGCGCGACGTTCTGCTCGGCGGTGAGCGCGGACACCAGGTTGAACGCCTGGAACACGAAGCCGATCCGGTCGCGCCGAAGCCTGGTCAGGGCGTCCTCGCTGAGCCCGTCGAGCCGGGTGCCGTCGATGGTCACCGTCCCGCCGGCCGGGCGGTCGAGACCGGCGGCGCAATGCAGCAGCGTCGACTTGCCGGAGCCGGACGGCCCCATCACCGCGGCGAACCGCCCGCGCTCGAACGTCACGGAGACGCCGTCGAGCGCGGTCACCTGCCGGGTGCCGGTGCCGAACACGGCCCGGACGTCCCGCAGCACCACCGTCTGTGTCGTCATGGCGGCCACTGTCCCGCGATCGGGGGTCGGTCCGCGTCGGACCGGCATGGACACTTTCCGATCCACCCAGGGTCTGACGACGCAGGCCTGCGGCGGCCGAAGTCATACCTGGGTCTGACGGATCAGGAGCCGACGCGCCGGCCTGTCCCGGCGGCTACCGTCGACGCGTGGTCCATGCACTGCTGCTTCGCAAGCCCCGGCCGGCCGAGCGATACGCGCTCGACGCCCTGCTGGCGGCGGTCGCGGTGCTGCTCTGCCTCTATGCGGCCCGGGCCGAGCCGGAGGCCGGCAACCCGCTGGAGCCGATCTGGCTGTCGGTGCTGGTCGCGATGGCCGTCGGCGTGCCCGTGGCGTTTCGGCGATGGTCGCCGCGGGCCATGGCCGGAGCTGTCAGCGTGGCTGCCGCAGCGGCGCTCGCCACGGGGATCATCCCGTCGTTCGCCGCGGTGGCGCCGGCCTATGCCGTGATCATGGTTCTGTATACGCTCGGTGCCGACGTGCCGGGCCGCCAGTCGTGGCCGGTCGCCGCGGGCTGCATCGCCCTGGTGCTGGTGTCCCTGGCCGGCGGTGACGTGCTGTGGCCGGCCACGGAGCTGGGCGGGGGACAGTGGCTATGGTCGATGGCCAGCTCGGTCGGCTATGCGGTGCTCATCATCGGGCCGTCCTACGGGATCGGCTACATCGTGCGGGTCGCGCGGCAGCAGAACGAGCGGGCCGGGCAGCAGGCGGTCCGGCAGGCCGCGACCGACGAGCGGCTGCGGGTGGCCCGCGAGCTGCACGACGTCATCGCCCACACGATGACGCTCATCGTGGTGCAGGCGTCGGTCGGCAACCACGTCGCCGACGTGAGCCCGCAAGAGGCTCGGCGCGCGCTGCAGGCGATCGAGCAGACCGGGCGGACGGCGATGGCCGAGGTCCGGCGGGTGCTTGACGTGCTGCGCGAGGACGGCCCCGGGGCCGTCGGCAGCCAGACGCACGGCCTCGACGATCTGGCGGACCTCGCCGAGCGGGCCGCGGTCGGCGGCGTCGACGTCCACCTCGACGTGCGCCGCGACGGCGGACCGGGCAAGTCATCGGGCAAGACGTCCGGCAAGAGACCGGGCAAGCCGCCGGCCGAGGCGTTGGGCAAGCCGCCGGGCGAGGCGCCGGGCCGGCCGCCGGCCGAGGCGTTGGGCAAGGCGCCAGGCGAGGCATTGGGCAAGCTGCCGGGAGAGGCGCCGGGCGGGGTATCGGGCAAGGCGTCGGCTGGGGCATTGGGCAAGGCGCCGGGCGGGGTATCGGGCAAGCTTCCGGGCGAGGCATTGGGCAAGGCGCAGAGCGAGGTGTCGGGCAAGACGCCCGGTGACGTGCCCGCCGACGTGGCGCTGGCGGTGTACCGGATTGTGCAGGAGGCGGTCACCAACGTGGTCAAGCATGCGGCGCCGACCGTGTGCCGGGTCGACGTCCTCGTGGGGCCGGACGACGTCCGAATCGAGGTCACCGACGAGGGCACCCGTCCGCCCACGGTCAGCCTCGCAGGCCACGGCCTGATCGGCATGCGGGAGCGGGCCGCCCTGCACGGCGGTGAGTTCCGGGCCGGTCCTCGACCCGGGGGCGGGTTCGCGGTGTTTGCCAGGCTTCCGTACGGCGGTGGACGGTGATCCGTGTGCTCATCGCCGACGATCAGGCGCTGCTGCGGGGCAGTTTCCGGGTGCTGGTGGATCTGAGCGGCGACTGCGTCACGGTCGGCGAGGCCGGCACCGGCGCCGAGGCGGTCGCGCTGGCCGCCGAGCACCGTCCCGACGTCGTCCTGATGGATGTGCGGATGCCCGGCATGGACGGGATCGAGGCCACCCGGCAGATCTGCGCCGATTCCGCGATGGCCGGCACGCATGTTTTGATCTTGACGACGTTCGATCTGGACGAGTACGTCTTCGGGGCGTTGCGCGCCGGGGCCAGCGGCTTCCTGCTGAAGGACACCCCGCCGGCCGAGCTGCTCAACGGTATCCGCGTCGTCGCGGGCGGCGACGGCCTGCTGGCGCCGTCGGTGACCGGGCGCTTGATCGCGGAGTTCGCGCACCGGGGGCAGCCGTCCCGGCCGGTGACCCGCCGCCTCGACGGCGTGACCGAACGGGAGCGGGAGGTGCTGACGCTGGTCGGCCGCGGCCTGTCCAACGGCGAGATCGCCGACCACCTGCACCTCAGCCTGGCCACCGTGAAGACCCACGTGGGCCGGCTCCTGGCCAAGCTGGACGCCCGCGATCGTGCCCAGCTCGTGATCGTCGCCTACGAGACGGGGTTGGTGCCCTGACCGAGAAACTCCCCGAGCGCGGCCGCCACCTCGTCGGGCGCCTCCTCCGCAAGGCGGTGGCCGCCGTCGATACCGACAGATCGGAGATCCTCACACCAGACCCGCCAGCCCGCCGCGGGATCCATCCGCCCGCCCGCGGTGCTCCAGAGGACGAGCGTCGGCCGGAAGAACCGCCGCCCGACCGGCATGCCAGGGGCGCGCGGCCCGGCCGGGATCGGCGGGGCCGTCGTGGTGGGCGGTGGCGGTGTCGGGTGGGGCGCCGTGGCGACGGTGGGCCGCGTGGCTGTCGTGGGTAGCGCAGTTGGGACGGGCGCCGTCGCTGGAGTTGGTGCGGCGCCGGGTATGGGTGCCGTTGCTGGAGTCGGTCGGGCGGCGGGTACGGGCGCCGTTGCCTCAGTTGGTGGGGCGGGTATAGGCGCCGTTGCTTGCGTGGGTGGTACGTCGGGCGTGGGTGGGTCGGTGTCGAGGAGGGCCAGCCGTTCGACCAGCGTGGGGTGGTTGAGGGCCAGCCGGAGAGCGACGTGGGCGCCGGTGCCTTGGCCGGCTACCGAGAACTCGTCGTGGCCCAGGGACTTCATCAGGGCCACGCAGTCGAGGGCTGCCTCGTGGTCGGTGCGGTCCGGGGTGGGCGGGTCGGGGCAGACGACCGCGAAGTCGGCGGCGAGGAGGGGGGCGACGTGGTGCCAGGTGGCTTGGGTGCGGGTGTGGTCTTGCAGGAGGAGTACCGCGGGGCCGTGGCCGGCCCGCTGGAAGCACAGCGTGATCTCCCACAGGTCGACCCGGCCTTGCTGGAAGCCATCGAACACGCGCACTCCATACCCAACTGCCGTGCACGCCGCACGCCATTCCTTAACTTCAACACGTCAGGCGGTGAAGTGGACGTGGGCGCGCCGGGCGCCGAGGCCGAGCGAGGGTGATCCCGGTGGGGGCACGGTGGTCGAAGGGCGCCGCCGCAGGTCAAGGGTCGAGCAACGAATCAGCAGGTCAGAGCGGCGAGCAAGAAGCGTCAGGGCAGATCAGAGCGGCGAGCAAGGAGCGTGAGGGCAGGTCAGGGGGCGAGCAAACGGAGCCGGTCGAGCGCCTGCCCCAGGTCACAGCTTCGCCAGCGGGAGGGTCACCCGGAAGGTGGCGCCCTCGCCCGGGGCCGTTCGGAGGGTGACCTCGCCGCCGTGCGCGTGCACCAGGGCGGCCACGATCGACAGGCCCAGGCCCGAGCCGCCCAGCGCGCGGGTGCGGGACGGGTCGGTGCGGTAGAAGCGTTCGAAGACGCGGGACGCGTCCTCCGGCGTCATGCCCGGGCCGTTGTCCGAGACCTCCAGCACCGCGTTCCTTCCGTCGGTGCCCACGAAGACCGTGACCTCCGTGCCGAGGGGCGTGTGGTTCAGGGCGTTCGACAGCAGGTTTTGCAACACCTGCCGCAGGCGGGCCTCGTCGCCCAGGACGACCGCCGGCTCCACGTCCGCGTCGTCGTCGTCGCTGCTCGCGGTGCGCAGGCGCAGGCGGTGGTCGGAGGCCGTCACGCGGGCGTCGATCATCGCGTCCGTGGCCAGGGACAGCAGGTCGACCGGTTTCTTCTCCAGGGGGCGTTGCTGGTCCATGCGGGCCAGCAGCAGCAGGTCGTCGACGAGCAGTCCCATGCGGGTGGCGTGGTGCTCGATCCGGCCGATCGTCTCGTCCGCGTGGCCCGACTGGCGGTGGAGCTCGGCGAAGCCGCGGATCGACGTGAGTGGCGTGCGCAGCTCGTGCGACGCGTCGGCGACGAAGCGGCGCATGCGCTCCTCCGAGGCCAGCGCGGCCTCCTCCGAGGCGCGGCGCTCGTCGAAGGCCGTCTCGATCTGGCCGAGCATCGTGTTCAGGGCCGTGGACAGGCCGCCGACCTCGGTGCGCGGGTCGGCGTACGGCACCCGGCGGGTCAGGTCGCCGGCCGCGATCGCCTCCGCGGTCTCCTCGACCTCGACCAGCGGGCGGAGGCTGGAGCGGACCAGCAGGTATGCGACCACGGCGAGCAGGAGCAGGACGCCGGCCCCGACGGTGGCGCTGACCCAGACCTGCTGGTTGACCGTTTTGTCCACCTCGTCGAGGCTGAACCCGACGACCACGACGGTCGGGTCGTGGTTCGGGCCCTGCGGCGGAACGACGGTGACCAGGAGTCGCCAATCGGGACCGCCGGCCTTGGAGGACGGCACCGTCGTGTAGTACGTGGAGATCGTCGTCCCACCGATGAGGTCGACGACGTTGTCCGGCACCTTCGGGCCGGACGTGGCGCTGTAGCCCTGCTGGAAGTCGCGCGGCGTGATGGCGCCGGTCGAGAGGTCGACGCAGCCGACGTAGTAGCCCTGCGGCAGCTTGGGGCCGCGCATGTACTGCCGCACGGGATCGTTGCAGAGCTCGGCGGCCCGGTCGGCGTTGTTCTTGAGCTGCTCGTCGAGGCGGTCGCTGAGGTAGTGCTGGGTGTTGTAGACGCCGACCGCGCTGGTCATCACCAGCGCGAGGGCGAGCAGGACGAGCATCAGCCCGACGAGCTTGATGCGTAGGGGCAGGGCTTTCATGTCCGGGGCATGCGCAGGGAGTAGCCCACCCCGCGCAGCGTCTGCAGGAGGCGCGGCTCGGTGGTGTCGATCTTCTTGCGCAGGTAGGAGACGTAGGACTCGACGACGCCCGCGTCGCCGCCGAAGTCGTACTGCCAGACGTGGTCCAGGATCTGGGCCTTGGAGAGCACGCGACCCGGGTTGGTCATGAAGTACCGCAGGAGCTTGAACTCGGTCGGGGACAGCTGGACCTCCTGTCCCGCCTTGAACACCTCGTGCGTGTCCTCGTCCAGCTCGATGTCGGCGAAGGACAGCCGCGCCGACTGCGTCTGCGCGCCGCCGGCGGGGTCGGCGGCCCGGCGCAGCACGGCCTGGATGCGGGCGAGGATCTCGGACAGGCTGAACGGCTTGGTGACGTAGTCGTCGCCGCCGAGCGTGAGGCCCTTGATCTTGTCCTCGGTCGCGTCGCGCGCGGTCAGGAACAGCACCGGGACGCGGGTGCCCTCGCCGCGCAGCTTGCGGAGCACCTCGAACCCGTCGAGCTCGGGCATCATGACGTCGAGCAGGATCATGTCCGGTCGGAAGCGGCGCGCCTCCTCCATCGCCTGCCGGCCGCTCGTCGCGCTCGCGACGTCGTAGCCGTGGTACTTCAGGCTCGCGGAGAGCAGCTCGACGATGTCGGGCTCGTCGTCGACCACAAGCAGCCGCGTCATGATTCGCTCCAGATAGCGTCAGAGTTCCCTTGTCATGTCGAGACTGCCGCCGGTTGCTGACCTCTGGGTGCGGTTTTCCTGAAAACCGGCTGTGAACCGACTGCGACGAGCATCGCCAGGAGTACCGGAAACTCCAGATATGCGTGGTACGACGCGAACGCGCTGTACAGCGCCCGACCCGAGGCGTAGTCGATCACGAACAGCACGGACAGTGCGCCGCCGAGCAGCCCGCCCAGCGCCCAGGCCCGCCAGCCGCGCAGCCACGGCGCCCGGGCCTCGAAGGCCCGGGCGGCGTCCGGCGCGTGCCTCGGCAGGAACCACACCCAGACGAAGTAGTGCATAGTCTGCAAGAAGGCGAAAACCACCAGGAACCGCGCACCGACCGCCAGACCGGCCTCCGGTGGCGAGCTGACCGCCATGATGCGCTCAGGCGAGCCGGCGAACGCGGCGACGGTGGTCTCCCGCACGTCGCCGAGCAGGGGATCGGCGAAGCCCAGCATGATCAGCAAGGGAACGACCAGCACCCACGCCACCTGGGTCCAGCGGAACCATCGGCGGGCGGACGGGCCCATCGAGGAAGCCCACTCCCACAGGAAGAACAGCGGCACCACGTTGTGCAGGTGGGCGAGCACGACGAAGTGGTACCCCGGCCAGGCCAGCGACACCGCGGTGGCGAGCGTCAGCACCGCGCCGGCGACACCCAGCCGCCAGCCGCGCAGCGCGTAGGCGCAGCCCGCGGCCAGCACGGCGTACCCGACCAGGATCTCGGCGTAGCGGGCCGGCTGCCCGATGAACATCGCGGCGATCCGGCACAGCACGATCGCGCTGATCAGCCCGAGGAGCACGGCCAGGAACCGGCCGTTGAGCACCGGCGCGAACCGGCCGGTGACGTAGCGCAGCTCCAGCACGTTGTGCAGCACGCCGAACGCGATCAGCCCGAGGACCACGGTCGCCAGCGGGGCCCGCAGCGCGACGGCGAGCGCGGCGCCCGCCGCCGCCACGAACAGGAGGCTAGCCTTCATGCGGTGCTCACCGCGCTGCTGCTGACCCTGGCGGTCGAGGTGCCGCTGTACACGGTGGCGCTGGCCGGCACGCGGCTCGCCGGGTGGCGCCGGGCGGCCGCGCTCGGCCTGGTCGTCAACCTGCTGACCCACCCGGTGCTGTGGTGGTTCCTCGCGCCGCGGCCGTCAGCCGTCCGGTTCTGGGCGGCCGAGGCGGCGGTGGCCCTGGTCGAGGCCGCGGTGCTGGCCGTCGCCATCCGGCGCGACCGGCTGCTGCTGCTCGTCGTCAGCGTCGGGGCGAACGCCTGCTCGGTGCTCACGGGGCTGCTGCTGCTCTAGTACTTGCTGTTCTTCGTCCGGCGCAGCAGCCAGACGACCAGCACGACGACGGCGGCGATGACCGCGATGCACACGAGGGCGACGACGACCGCGGTCCCGGCGAGGAACCCCGGCTCCGGCGCGGCGTCGGCCAGCACAATCTCCATGCCGGGAGTGTGCCGCCCGGGACCCGAACGGTAAAGGCGCCGGTCCAGCGTCAGCGGCTGGTCGTCCGCTGCCGCTGCATCGCCAGGGCCTGCAGGGCCGACGACCGGATGATCAGCGTCGGGTTGAGCGGCTCGTTGGCCGCGATCGCCTTGGCGTAGGGCCGGTTCTCGGCGGCCCAGCCGTTGTGGAGGTCGTACTCCATGGCCAGCGTGTTGTTCCGGGCCATCGCATAGTCCAGCAGTACCCCGGGCCCGAGCGACCGCGTCACGATCTCGCCGGCCATGTGCGGGATCGGCGAGAAGAAGAAGGCCATCTTCTGCACCGGCTGGAAGAGGTCCACGTCGATCAGGTCGAAGATGCCGATCGGCTGGTACATCCCGTGCGTGTCGTGGATGCACAGGCCGGCGCCGAGATCCGTGCGCCCGGTGTTGTCGATCTCCATGTGCCCGGCCGGCCCGCCCGGCGTGACGATGCCGGCGCCGTCGTTGCCGGCGACGGTGAGGACGCTACCCAGCGGCGCCGGGTAGTTGTGCGTGGCCACCACCTTCGTGCTCGGCGCCATCGTCCGGTGCCGGGTGGTGAACATCGAGTACGTCTCCTGCCACGTGACCTCCATGTGCCGCTCGAGGTAGTGGACGGAGAGCCAGATCGTCGGGGCGCCGCTCGCCGACGTGGCGACCGCGTGGAGGCCGAAGAGCGCGAAGTGGTGGTCGCGCAGCTGCTCGATCGTGGCCTCGTTCATGTCGATCGTGAGTTTGTGCTGCTCCACCGTGACCTCCAAGGTTGTGCCGTCTTGGTGATCAGTGTGGAGCGGACCGGTTGCACCTCCGGGGCATTTCGTGAAAATGCCTCAGCAACGCCCGGCGCGGACCCGGCGCCTCAGGAGCGGGCGGCGGATCAAGCGGCGCGCAGCTCGCGGATCGCCCGCACCACCTTGCTGCCCTCGGCCGGGTACGCGGCCCGGACCCGCGCCAGCGCCCACGCCATGCGCGCGACGGCGGTCTCCGGGTGGTCCCCGAACTCGCTCGCGACCCGCGCCGCGCAGCCCTGGATGCCGATCCGCCGCAGCATGCCGGCGGTCGCCGTGCGGACCTCCGCGTTGGCCGGGCTCTCCGACGACTGCAGCGTCGAGGCGAACAGCGCCTCGGCCCGAACGGCCTCGAACGTGGTAGCCATTTCGCACCTCCGTGCGCCCTCTGGCGGAACACCCCATGTGTTCCTGATGACATTTACGCTAGGAGCGTTCCGCCAGTTCGGGCTCACGGTTTCATGCCACCGTCAGCTTCCTGTCACCGACGGTTGAACACCGCGCCGGCATCGAGGAACTTGAAGTTGGTCGTCTCCCGCTCGGGGTCGGTCGGGGTCTCCTCGCCGTCGTGCACGACGAGCAGCCCGTTCGGGAAGCCGGGCAGCGGCGTCGAGACGACCGCGGCACCGTCGCAGTGCTCGGCGCCGTCGATCTTCTTGCCGGCGACGATCGCGAGGTGACCCAGCGGCCGGTTGGTGAGCCGGTCGTAGGTGTAGAAGGTGCTGTCGCCCTGGCTGGAGACGAGCAGCGTGCCGCTCAGCGGGCCGGTCTGGTAGATCGTGAGGCCCTCGACGTCGGCCGCGATCCGCCCGCCGAAGCCGGGGTCCGCCGAGTAGTCGACGATGCACTCCTCTTCCTCGGCATCGTACGTGGCCGGGATGCCGAACTCCTTCACCCGCTCCACCGACTGCGCCGAGCCGCGGAACTTGCCGCCCCAGACCGGGATGCGCCAGAGGCCGATCTTCTCCTGGGCCAGGTATGCGATCCGGGTCGTCGGGTCGACCACGGTGCCCTCGACCTGCGGACCGTCGCCGGGGTCGTTGCAGGGCGACCACGTCGTGCGGTTCGGCAGCGTGTAGGTCGACGGGAGCACCAGGGTGTCGACCTTGCGGTACGACACCTTGTCCCGGCCGACGAGGATCTTGAACAGGCCGACCTCGGGCGTGCTGCGGCGGCTCACCACCGCGTAGATCGTGCCGTCGGCGTCGCGGAACAGCCCGAGCCCGTAGGCCGTGCGCTGCTCGTTGACCTCGGCCTGGGTGGTGTTGAACGCGAACGGCACGTCGTCGGCGGTGACGTCGACGAGCCGGCCGCGCTTGGCGTCGACGCGGTAGAAGCGGAGCTGGTCGCGCCCGCGGTCGGTGACCACGACCAGGTCGCCGACCAGGTCGACGTTGTTGAAGCGGCCCTCGGCGTCGTCCTCGCCGGGCGCCAGCGGGGTGTCGATCGCCTGCCGCTCGCGGCCCTTGAGGTCGTAGACCCGCAGGCCACCGTTCTTGGCCGTGCCGATGACCAGGCTCGCGCCGCGGTCCGCCGGGTTGACCCAGATGGCCGGGTCGTCGGCGTTGGCGTCGCCGCCCGCCTCGTCGTCGTAGAGCGCGGGCGTCTCCACCGTCGCCCGCACCTCCTTGAGGGCCGCCGCGTGCGCGGTGCCCGGGATGATGGTGAGCAGAGTGCCGGCGGCCAGCGCCGTCATGGTCAGCTTCCGTCGCATGGCGGTCAACCTAGGAGAGCCGGCCCGCTGCCAGGCGAACGTCAGGTGTACTTCTGTGCGCAGGGCTGACCGCTGTGACAGGGTGGGCCAGTGTCGTTGATCCCCGAGGGCGCCCCGAGCGCGCCGCTACCGCTGCACCGGGCGGCCCGCATCGAGGATGCGATCCACAACGTCATCGAGCGGCGGCTGCGGCGGCGGGGCTGGACGGTCGCCGTCACCGCGTACACCGGCTACGGCGCGAGCGCCACGCCCGACGAGCCGGGCTGGGTGCGGGTGCTCGGCCGGGTGCTGCTCGCGCGGGTCGACCCGAAGCCCGGCAAGCGGCTGAAGAAGCTGCGCGGCTGGCGGTCGTTCGCCACGGTGTCGGTCAAGGACGCGCTCGTGCAGATCGAGGCCGGTGGCAGTACCTGCGAGGTGATGTGCGACCGGGGCGGCTTCGTCGACACCGTGGTCGAGGCCGACCTGGCTCCCGGCTGGGGCACCGTGACCCTGCGCAGCGGCGACAGCGACCCGGTCGAGGCCCCGGTGCGCATCGTCGACCCGGCCGCGACCTTCGGCATCATCTCCGACATCGACGACACGGTCATGGTCACGGCGCTGCCCCGGCCGCTGCTCGCCGCCTGGAACACGTTCGTGCTCGACGAGCACGCCCGCAACTCCGTGCCCGGCATGGCGGTGCTCTACGAGCGGCTCGTCAACGCCAACCCCGGCGCGCCCGTCTTCTACCTGTCGACCGGCGCCTGGAACGTCGCCGCCACGCTGACCCGCTTCCTGTCCCGGCACCTCTACCCGGCCGGCCCGCTGCTGCTCACCGACTGGGGCCCGCAGCCCGACCGCTTCTTCCGCAGCGGCCAGGCCCACAAGCGCGCGTCGCTGGACCGGCTGGCCCAGGAGTTCCCGAACATCCGCTGGCTGCTCGTCGGCGACGACGGCCAGCACGACCCGGAGATCTATGCCGAGTTCGTCGCGGAGCACCCGGACAGCGTGGCCGCCGTCGCGATCCGGCACCTGTCACCGACGCAGGCGGTGCTTGCCGGCGCCTTCCCGAGCCCGTCCGACAGCTCCAAGCGCGTCCCCTCCGACGCCCAGCGCTGGCTGAACGCCCCCGACGGTGCCGGTCTCTGGCGCCTGCTGCGGGACACGGAGATCTTGTAGCGCCAGCAGGACCAGCAGCGCCGTCTCGGCGGCGAGCAGGAGGCGCTCGGCCAGCCCGATGAGCACCCGGTCACCGAGGAACGCCGACCAGACCATCGCGATGGCGAACGCCGCGCTCAGCACCACCGCACCCCGGATGCGGCGGCCGTGCGGCACGCGGGCGGCGAGCAGCCAGCCGGCGATCGGCAGCGCGACGAACGCCGCGACCGACGCGTACCGGTGCACGGCCCCGGCCACGCTCAGCGTCAGCCCCGGCTCGTCGGTCGGCACCAGCGCGGCCAAGGTCAGCCCGGCCGCCCACACCCCGAACAGCCCGGCCACCCAGCCGCCGACCCGCACGCCGGAGCGGCGCAGTGCGGCGAGGAGCACCAGCGACGCGGCCGCCATCACGACCATCGCCGCGTCGGTGACCCCGCCCCGGTCGGAGACGGCGAAGTCGCTGACCGTCAGCGTCCACGGATCGAGGCCGTCGTTGGGGTCGACGTGCCCGTCGACCACGAGGGCCGCCGCGAGCGCAAAGCCAGAAAGAGCAAGAAACCGCAGACGTCGTACCGGCACAGCTCATCCTGGCCCCGCCGGCCCGGCGCGTGGATCAGGGCCGCGCCCCGGATCTTCTGGACCGCCGGTAGGAGGGAACCCCTACGGCGTCCGGCACCCCCACGGCCAGGACGGTCCAGAACCAGACGCAGGTGACGGACGTTCATGGGTCGACGCCACCACTGTGGGTAACCTTCGGCTCATCTGGCCGGCCGTTCGCATCACCCGAACGAGTGATCTGGGTCACTATTGATTGAGTGGAGCAGCCGTTTCATACCGTGCGTCACAGTCCGCACAAACCGTGCGCTGCGCAAGCGGAATGCGGTAGGTAGGCTGACCGTCGGTCTCGTCCAGGCAGGCACCGCCCCCCGGTGCCGGGCGGGGCTGCCGCCCAATCGCCGTCCGCGGCGAGCCGGGGACCCACCGTAACGTTGGGGTGAATCTACCGTCCCGCACTCCGGGTCGGTGGTAGGGGTCGTTCCGTCCCGAACCCGTCAGCTAACTCGGTCGGCGGCCGACGGAAGGAACAACGAAACAGATGTCATCCCGACATCCCTACCGGCGTGTGATCGGCGCCATCCTGGCGACACTGGTGCTCGGGGGGCTCGCCGCCACGCCCGCCGCCGCCGAGCCGGGCGACACTCCCGGCGACGAGGGTTCCAACCCGACGCTCATCCAGGTGCTCGACGAGACGACCCGCGCCTGGGTTGAGGCGAAGGAGCGCTTCGACGCCTCGGTGAAGCACCAGGCGGAGCTGACCGCACAGCTGCAGGCCACCGAGGCCCGGCTCGCGGCGCTCAACGAGCAGGTGACCGCGATCGCCGTCGCGGCGTACCGCACCGGCCCCCTGTCCACGTTCGCCGTGCTGATGGACTCCGGCGACCCCGACAGCTTCGCCCAGCGCGCCGGCTCGATCGACGAGCTGGCCCACCACAACGACAACCTGCTGCGCGAGTTCAACCAGCTCAAGAAGAGCCAGAGCGAGCAGAAGGCGGCCCTCGACGCCGAGGTGCTGACCCAGCAGCAGCAGGTCGCGACCATGGCCGCCAAGAAGAAGGAGTCGGAGAAGGCGCTCGCCCAGGCCGGTGGCCCGAGCAACGGCTTCGTCTCCGCCAACCTTCCGCTGGCCGATCCGGTCAAGCGCAACGCCAACGGCTCGCTGCCCAAGGAGTCGTGCAACCAGAACGACCCGACGACCACCGGCTGCATCACGCCGCGCATGCTGCACGCCATGCAGCAGGCCCAGGCGGCCGGGTTCAAGCGGTTCGTCGCCTGCTACCGCCCGAGCGGTCCCTACGAGCACCCGAAGGGCCGCGCCTGCGACTTCTCGGTGCAGGCGAAGTCCGGCTTCGGCGGTGATGCGACCGGCGAGGACAAGGTCTACGGAGCCAACCTGGCGACGTATTTCGTGAAGAACGCGGATCGCCTCGGCGTCATGTATGTCATCTGGTATCGACAAGTGTGGACACCGGCGGTCGGCTGGCATCACTACAGCGGCGCCGGCGGTGACCCCTCCAGCGACCACACCAACCACGTGCACCTCTCGATCCTCTGAGGGTTGCCCTCACGTTCGCGCGCGGCCGGCCGATAGGGAGACTGTCGACCGGCCGCCGCGCGTTGAGGGGACCCAGCAGTGAAGTACCGACTCGTGACCCGCAGCGACTTCGACGGGCTCGTGTGCGCCGTTCTCCTGCGTCACCTCGACCTCATCGGCGACATCGCGTTCGTGCACCCCAAGGACGTGCAGGACGGCGCGGTCGAGGTCGGTCCGGACGACATCCTGACGAACCTGCCCTACGCGCCCGGCGCCCACCTGGTCTTCGACCACCATCACTCGGAGACGCTGCGGACCGGCGGGCAGGCGACGAACCACGTCATCGACGCCGAGGCGCCGTCGGCGGCCCGCGTGATCTACGACCACTTCGGCGGCCGGGAGCGGTTCCCCGGCGTCTCGGACGAGCTGATGGAGGCGGTCGACCGGGCCGACTCCGCGCAGTACCGCATCGACGAGATCCTCCAGCCGACCGGCTGGACCCTGCTGAACTTCCTCATGGACAGCCGCACCGGCCTCGGCCGCTTCCGGCAGTTCCGCATCTCGAACTACCAGCTGATGATGCAGCTCATCGACGCCTGCATCGACCACCGGGACGCCGAGGAGATCCTCGCGCTGCCGGACGTGGCCGAGCGGGCCGAGCTGTTCCGCGAGCAGCAGGACCTCTT
This sequence comes from Dactylosporangium sucinum, assembly GCF_014647515.1. Lineage (GTDB taxonomy): Bacteria > Actinomycetota > Actinomycetes > Mycobacteriales > Micromonosporaceae > Dactylosporangium > Dactylosporangium sucinum. Next base: position 273,701 of record NZ_BMPI01000004.1, read on the forward strand.
CGTCGACCAGCTGCGCCGGGTGACCCACAGGCACGATGACGTGGTCGTCGTCGATCTCCGGGACGAGGAGATCATCTTCGCCGGCAACCGGTTCATGGTGTACGCGCTGTTCCCCGAGTCCCGCGTGTCCATCCACGTGATCTGGGGCCGCCAGAAGCTCAACACCGTGTTCGCCGTGGGCAAGTCGATCCTCGACCGCAGTTCGCCGGCGGACGTCGGGTCGGTGATGCTGCGGTACGGCGGGGGCGGCCACGTCGCCGCGGGCACCTGCCAGGTCCCGCACGAGGACGCCGAGCGGGTGCTGGCCGAGATCATCGACCAGGTCGGCGGCGCGGTCCCCGTAGCTCAAGGAAACCGTAAATAACCTTCATAAAACGATGACGTTCGCTCCACGCGGGCGCCCGGGCTGGTCGGATGGGTTCCGGTCCTGGGAGTTTGTTGCGAAGGAGTGATCGAAGGTGTCGAGAGTGCGCCTGCTGGCGACGATCGCCGCGGTAGCCATCGTGGGCGGGGTCGTCGCGGTCTTCAACATGCTGCCGGCGTCGGCCGCCACGTGCGCCGCGCAGTGGCAGGCCTCGGCGGTCTACACGGGCGGGATGACCGCCTCCCTGAACGGCCACAACTACCGCGCCAAGTGGTGGACGCAGAACGAGCGGCCGCCCGGCACCTCCGGCGTCTGGGAGGACCAGGGCACCTGCGGCGGGAGCACGCCGAACCCGCCGACCCAGACCGGCACCACCGGCGCGTGCAGCTTCCCCGCGTGGGTGCAGGGCCGCAACTACGTCACCGGCGACATCGTGAAGTTCACGGACGGCAAGTTCTACATCGCCGAGCACGACAACCCGGGCTACAGCCCGGTGATCAGCACCTGGTACTGGGACCCGTACGCCTGCACCGGCGGCGGTGGCGGCGGCACCACGCCGCCCCCCTCGACCGGCGGCTTCGTGGTCAGCGAGGCCCAGTTCAACCAGATGTTCCCGAACCGGAACCCCTTCTACACGTACCAGGGCCTGGTCAACGCCCTGTCGGCGTACCCGGCGTTCGCGAAGACCGGCTCGGACGAGGCGCGCAAGCAGGAGGCCGCCGCCTTCCTCGCCAACGCGAACCACGAGACGGGCGGGCTGGTCTACATCGTCGAGCAGAACACCGCGAACTACCCGCACTACTGTGACATGAGCCAGCCCTACGGCTGCCCGGCCGGTCAGGCCGCCTACTACGGCCGCGGCCCGATCCAGCTGAGCTGGAACTTCAACTACAAGGCCGCCGGCGACGCGCTCGGCATCGACCTGCTGCACAACCCCAACCTCGTGCAGACGGATCCGGCGATCGCGATGAAGACGGCGCTGTGGTACTGGAACACCCAGCGCGGCCCGGGCACCATGACCCCGCACAACGCCATGGTCAACGGGGCCGGCTTCGGTGAGACGATCCGCAGCATCAACGGCAGCCTGGAGTGCGGCGGGCGCAACCCGGCCCAGGTCCAGAGCCGGGTCCAGGCCTACCAGCGCTTCACCCAGATCCTCGGCGTCGGAGTGGGCCCCGGCAACCTGTCCTGCTGAGATCCCGTTGCTCGGTAGCCGCGGAGGGGGTTCCGCGGCTACCGCACGCTTCCGGGTGACACCCCGAACTCGCGTTTGAAGGCGCGGCTGAACGCCGCCTCGGACGCGTAGCCGAAGCGCCGGGCCACCGCCGAGAGCGGCTCGGCGCTTCGGTTCAGGTGGGCGCGGGCCAGCTGCAGGCGCCACTCGGTGAGGTACCGCATGGCCGGCTCCCCGACGAGGTCGGTGAACCGCGCCGAGAACGCCGACCGCGACATGCCGGCCTCCCGCGCCAGCGACTGCACGCTCCAGTCCCGGTCCGGGGCCCGGTGGATCGAGCGCAGCGCCCGCCCGACCTGGTCGTCGCGCAGCGCCGCCAGCCAGCCCTGGCGGGCGTCCGGCGCCGAGTCGAGCCAGGTGCGGATCGCCTGGATGACCAGGATGTCGGCCAGCCGGGTGATCATCGTTTCGCCGCCCGGCCGCAGCTCGGCCGCCTCGCGGGCGATGAACCGCAGCGTGCTGCTGAGCCAGCCGGCGTCGTCGGCCTCCCACGCGTCGAGGTACAGCACGGTCGGCAGCTGCCCGACGAGCCGGCGCGCGGCGACGTGGTCGACCTCCATGACCCCGTACGTGATGTGCGTCCGCGCGCCGCCGCCGCCGTGCCGGAGGATCTCGTAGCGCTCGCTGACCTTCTCGACCGGCAGCTCGAACAGCGGGTCGGCGCGCGCGTCCGGGCTGCTGCGCAGGCGGTGCGGCGTGCCGCGCGGCACCAGGCTCATGCTGCCCTGCCGGAGCAGGCGCGGCGCCTCGCCGTCGACGTCCAGCCAGGCCTCGCCGGCCGTCACCACCTGCAGTGTCATGACGCCGTCGAGGCGCGGGATGTCGACGCCCCAGGGGGCGGTGCACTCGGCCCGGCAGTACAGCGTGCCGGTGAGGTGCAGCAGATGGAGGGCCTCGCCCAGCGGGTCTCCGGCGGGCGGCAGCGGCATGCGCGGCGTGTCCACTTCGTCATGCTGCCCGATGGCTGGACGATCGGCAAGCAATTGCGGATTGCGTGTGATTGTTCGTCTCCAGGGTGGACGTCAGGCTGGACGCATCGACATCACCTCTGGAGGTACCGTCACATGTCCATCCTCGTCATCGGAGCCACCGGCAAGACGGGCCGGCGCGTCACCCAGCGGCTCGCCGACGCCGGTCACGCGGTCCGCGGCGTCTCCCGCCCGGTCTTCGACTGGGAGCGGCGCGAGACGTGGGCCCCGGCGCTGACCGGCGCCTCGGCCGCCTACGTCACGTACTCGCCGGACCTCGCCGCGCCCGGCGCCCCCGAGATCGTCGAGGCGTTCGTGAAGACCGCGACCGCGGCCGGCGTCGAGCGGCTGGTGCTGCTGTCGGGCCGCGGCGAGGCGGGCGCCCAGCGCTGCGAGGGCCTGCTGCGCGCGGGCGACGTCGTGGTCCGGGCGAGCTGGTTCAACCAGAACTTCAGCGAGGGCCACCTGCTGGGCTCCGTGATGAGCGGCCTGATCGCCCTCCCGGCCGGCGACGTCGCCGAGCCGTTCGTCGACGTCGACGACATCGCGGACGTGGCGGTGGCCGCGCTGACCGACGCCCGGCACGCCGGCCGGGTCTACGAGCTGACCGGCCCGCGCCTGCTGACCTTCGCCGACGCCGCGGCCGAGATCGCCGAGGCGGCCGACCGGGACGTCGCCTACGTGTCGCTGCCCGCGCCGGACTTCCACGCCGCGCTCGTCCCCGAGGTGGGCCCGGAGCTCGCGGACCTGCTCACGGCGCTGTGCGAGGAGGTCTTCGACGGCCGCAACGCCTCGGTGACCGACGGCGTGCGGCAGGCCCTGGGGCGCCCGGCGCGCGACTTCGCCGACTTCTGCGCCGCGGCCGCAAGCTCGGGCGCGTGGACGTGACGCGGGCGACCCTGTTCGTGGCCGGCCTGGTGGCGGTGGCCATCGGCGGCTTCGCCCTGCTGGCGCCGGCGGCGTTCCGCTCGGCGTACGGCATCGAGACGGCGGGCAACCTCAGCCTGCTGAGCGAGACGCGGGCGGCGGGCGGCGGCCTGCTGGCGGTGGGCGTGGTGGTGGCGCTGGGGGCGTTCGTGCGCCGCCTGGGCGGGCCGGCGGCGCTGCTCGGCGCGTCGGTGTACGGCGCGTACGGCCTGTCCCGCCTGCTGAGCCTGGCCGCCGACGGCCGCCCCGCCGACGGACTGCTGCTGGCGGCGGCGGTGGAGCTGCTGCTGGCGACGGCCTGCGCGGTGATCCTGCCGCGCGCGATCCGCGCCCCGTGGTGACGGCAGACCCAGGCAGGCACGATCATTGGATGGGGGTGCCGGTGACGTGACGTCGAGTTCGCTGGAGCGGCTCTGTGCGCGGCACGGGATCGGGGTGCCGGCCGACGTGCTGGAGTTGGTGCCGGTCCTGGGCATGCGGCCCGCGGACGTCCTCGCCGTGGCCGGCGCCGCGATCCCGGGGGAGCTCATGCCCGCCGCGCCCGAGGGGGTGCGGCTGGTCGAACGGTTGCTCCGCAACGGGGTGTCCGTCGACGAGGCGCGCGCCAAGCGGGACCGGGCCGACGCCCTGCCGCGCGCGGCGCGCACCGCAGGCGGGCTCCCCGCCCTGGAGGTGGTCACCGCCGGAGACGTGTTCACGCGGCTGCTCGCGGTGCGTAACCTCAGCCGGAACGCGATGGCCTACGTCACCGGGTCCGCGATCACCACCGTCAACAAGGCCATGCGCATCGGGGAGCTCATTCCGCAGCGCATGGAGCTGATGGCCGCGGTGCTGTGCCTGCCGGGCGGGGACTTCGACGCGATCATGGTGCGGACGCCCCGGGCGGGGCCGGCCGACGAATGGGTCTACGAGTGGGTGCCCGGCCTCCGGGCGGTCGGGGAGCTGGTCCTGGCGCTCGCGCCGCTGAACGAGGAGCAGCTCAGGGAAGTGCTGTGAACAGGCGGGCCAGCTTCGCCGCCCGGCTCGGATGGTCGCGGCCCACCCAGGCGATCCGGCCCGCCAGGTACGCCCGGAAATCCGGGTGGCCGGCGCGGTTCGCCGCCGCCAGGCCGTCGCGGGCCGCGGTGTGCAGCATCGCGCGCAGGAGGTCGTACTCCGTCCGCGGGACGGCCGCGTGCTCGTTCACCACCAGGCCGGCCAGTTGCTGGCGGTCGGCCCGGCCGCGGATCCGCGTCTTCATCGGATGCACGCGGAAGCCCTCGTCCACCACCACGTCAGTCGCCGCGGCTACCAGGCGGGGCGCGTCGAAAGCGCCCGAGAAGGCCAGGTCGTCCGCGTACCGCGAGTAGTCCGCCCCGAAGCGGTCCGCCAGACCCGCCAGGCGGCGGTCCAGGCGGAACGCGATCAGGTTGGCCAGCGCCGGCGACGACGGCGCGCCCTGCGGGAGGTGCGGCTGGCGCAGCTGGGCCGCCAGCAGGAACGACGGCGCGTCGCGGACGACGTCGGGCGGGGTCCGCGTCGTGCACAGCGCCGCCAGCGTGTGGGCGACCGGCTCCGGGTAGCCCGCCCCGCGGAACAGCCCGTACACCCGCGAAACCGTCATGCTCGCGAAGAACGCCGACAGATCGAGCCTGACGACAGTCGATTTTCCCAGGTGTACCGCGGTGAATGTGCGCACGTCGCGACCGGGGACGAAACCGTGGGCCGCGGGGTGGACCGGGATGCGGCCGAGGACCTCGTCCAGGAGCCGGCGCTGGAGCGTCCGCAGGCGGGGCTTCGGCGCCTCGATCAGCCGGGTCGCCAGCCAGGTGTAGCGGTAGTGGCGCAGCGCGCCGTCGGCGGCGAGCCGGTTGATCTCGCGCCGGTCGGCGTACCAGTCGAGGTGGTCGCCGTCGACCTCCAGGAACTCCGCGAGGGCGGCCAGGTCGTCGAGCCGGGGCGTGTCCCAGCGCATGCGGACGACCCGCGTGGGCACGGCCCGGCGGACGGCGACCCGGGCGCGGAACGGCACGCGGCCCAGGGCGGCGACGAACGCGGCGAGCTCGCGCGGCCGGTCGGCCGGCGGCTCCCGGTACGCGCCGAGGACGGCCGTCACCACCGGGCCGAGCCAGCGGGGGCGGCGGCCGAGGACCTCGTAGCCGGCGCCGAGCAGCGCGGCGCGCTCCCAGGCCGGGGTCGCCAGGAACGCGTCGGCGAGGGCAGCGTGCCCCGACGACACCCGGTCGTGCCTGCCCTGGCCTGCGCGGAGCGCGGCGTCGGGCCGGCGGTGCTGTGCGGTGCTCAATCCTGCGTCCCCGGGGTTCCCCCGGAGAGGCCAAGGTCGCCCCTGGCCGGCTCGGGACACGCTGCCACCCGATCACCCTACGGCAGGTGGTCGCGGTACTGCTGCAGCGCGCGGCGGGCGAAGACCTGCTGGAACGTGGCGACCCGCTCGGACCGGCCACGGCCGATGAAGCTCACGAACCAGTGCATGACGGCGGTGACCCGGTTCTTGAAGCCGACCAGGTAGAGCAGGTGCACGACCAGCCAGAGCAGCCAGCCGGCCAGGCCGGCGAAGTGGAAGCGGCCGACGCTCGCCACGGCGTGGAACCGGGCGATGGTCGCCAGGCTGCCCTTGTCGAAGTACTTGAACGGCTGCCCCGCCTCCTCGCCGGCCAGGCGCCGCTTGATCTGCCCCGCCGCGTGCTTGCCGCTCTGGATCGCGACCTGCGCGACGCCCGGCAGGTTGTCGAGGGCCATCATGTCGCCGACGGCGAAGATCTCCGGGTGGCCCGGCACGGTGCAGTCGGGGTTGACCTGCAGCCGCCCGGCCCGGTCGGTCTTCGCGCCGGTCGCCTCGGCCAGCTGCCTCGACAGCGCCGGCGCGGCCACGCCGGCGGCCCAGATCTTGGTCAGCGACTCGATGCGGCGCAGCCCGTCCCTGGTCTCCACCTCGATGCCGGTCTCGTCGACGTCGACGACCTTCGTCTCCAGCTCGACCTCGACGCCGAGCAGGTGCAACTGCCGCAGCGCCGTGGTCGACAGGCGGTCGCCGAACGTGGACAGGACCGTGGGGAGCGCATCGATCAGGATGATGCGCGCCTTGCGGGGGTCGATGCGGTCGTACTGTCCCGGCAGGTGCCGATGGGCGAGCTCGGCGATCTGCCCGGCCATCTCCACGCCGGTCGGGCCGGCGCCGACCACGACGAAGGTGAGCAGGCGCTCGATCGTGGCCGGGTCGGTCGCCAGCTCGGCGAGCTCGAACGCGCCGAAGATCCGCCCGCGCAGCTCGAGCGCGTCGTCGATGCTCTTCATGCCGGGCGCGTGCTCGGCGAACTGGTTGTTCCCGAAGTACGACTGGGAGGCGCCGGCCGCCACGATCAGCGAGTCGTACTCGACGGTGTAGCTGGTCCCGGGCGCCACGGCCGTGACCGTGCGCTGCTCGGGATCGACCTCGGTCACCGTGCCCAGCAGTACCCTCACGTTCTCCTGTCGCTTGAGGATCTCGCGGATCGGGGGTGCGATCTCGCCCTCGGACAGGATGCCGGTCGCCATCTGGTACAGCAGGGGCTGGAACAGGTGGTAGGTGGTCCCGTTGATCAACGTGACGTCGACCGGCGCGTTCCGCAGCGCCTTGGTGGCGAACAGGCCGCCGAATCCGGCGCCGACCACGACCACGCGATGCCGCTGCTCTGCCATGTACATCTCCCGATGCGTGCGGTTGATCGTACATATCAAGTACACCACCACGGGTGGCGCCGTGCGCTGTGTCTTCGACGACGTTTGTCCTGGATGGCGCCGGGCAGTCAGCACGCATGAAGGCTGTCGTTTACGCGGGCCCGCGCGCCGTCGAGGTGCGCGAGGTGCCCGACCCCAGCATCGAGGCGCCCACCGACGCGATCATCCGGATCTCCACCACCAACATCTGCGGCTCGGACCTGCACATGTACGAGGGCCGCACGAACGTCGCGCCGGGGACCGTGCTCGGCCACGAGAACATGGGCATCGTCCAGGAGGTCGGTTCGGGGATCGACCGGATCCGCGTGGGTGACCGCGTGTCGGTGCCGTTCAACATCGGCTGCGGCACCTGCCGCAACTGCACCGAGGGCTGGACGAGCTTCTGCCTGCGGACCAACCCCACGCCGGGGGTCGACGGCGCCGCCTACGGCTACTCCGACATGGGCCCGTACGCGGGTGGCCAGGCGGAGTTCCTCCGCGTGCCGTTCGCCGACTTCAACCTGCTCCGGCTGCCGCCCGGCAACGAGCACGAGAACGACTTCACGATGCTCTCCGACATCTTCCCGACCGGCTGGCACGGCACCGAGCTGGCCGGCCTGCGGCCGGGCGACCGCGTGGCGGTCTTCGGCGCCGGCCCGGTAGGGCTCATGGCCGCGCACAGCGCCACGATCCGCGGCGCGTCGCAGGTGTTCGTCGTCGACCGTGAGCAGGACCGGCTGGACCTGGCGAACAAGGTCGGAGCCACGCCGGTCGACTTCTCCAAGGGTGACGCGGTCGGCCAGATCATGGACGCCACGCACGGGCGCGGGGTCGACTGCGGGGTCGAGGCGGTCGGGTACCAGGCCCAGAACCGGGGCGGCGAGGAGCACCCGGAGATCGTGATGGACAGCCTGGTCGACGTCGTCCGGTCCACCGGCGGGATCGGTGTCGTCGGTGTGTACCGCGACGCCGACCCCGGCGCCGGAACGCCCGGCGCCCGCGAGGGCCGCATCGGCTTCCGCTTCGGCCGCATGTTCGCCAAGGGCCAGCGGGTGGGGACGGGTCAGTGCCCGGTCATGCGGTACAACCGCCATCTGCGCGACCTGATCGTCAGCGGGCACGCCACGCCGTCGTTCGTGGTGTCGCACGAGCTGCCGATCGGCGAGGCGGCGCGGGGCTACCGCAACTTCGCCGACCGGGAGCACGGCTGGACCAAGGTACTGCTGAAGCCGTAGTTGCTCGTTCTCATCGGTTGGGCAGGAGGCCCCGCACGTAGGCCGCCTGCCCGACGTGCTGGGTGTCGTCGTCCCACACGCTCACCAGCCGCACGCCGAGCGACACCGGCGGGTCCCAGCGCTCGTCCACGATCCGGTCGAGGTCCTGCGGCGACAGCTTCTCCAGGAACGCGATCGTGCGCTCGTGGACGGCGGTGAAGTACGCGAGCAGGGCGTCCGGGCTCTCCGCCCGGACCGTGGCCACGTCCGCGGGCGTGTGCCCGTAGCCGGTGTTGCCCGGGTCCGGGTCGAGCCCGAACCGCCCGGCGAAGTCGCCGGTCGCCCACAGCTCCTCGGCGCCGTCGATCAGCTCGGTGAGGTGGCCGTCCTGCACGCGGGTGAGGTGCCAGACCAGCCAGCCGATCGTGTTCGCGCCCGGCGCCGGCGCCCACTGCAACTGCTCGGCGGTCAGCCCGTCGACCGCGCCCTCCACCAGCTCCGGCAGCCGCCCGAATCCCTCGATCAGCAGCTCGTTGACCTGCATCGCCCGTTCTCCCCCTCGTGGCACGTTTCCGGGATTTGATCACCCCGGCCGGTCCGTAACGTCTTACCCATCGCAAGGCACACATAAATTAGCCCGAAGGGAAAAGACATAATGAGCGAGTACGGCGAGATCGAGACGGCCCAGGAAAGCGGCGAGCTCGAGGAGCTGCACACCACCGCCGGCAGTGAGCAGGACTACCAGTCGGACTTCGGCGTCTACGCGCAGGACAGCGCGTCGGCCGAGAACACCAGCTTCGAGCAGGGCCACCACCTGGCGTACGAGGACCCGTCGGGTGCCACCTACGAGGAGACCGACTACGTCAGCTACGACCACTCCGCGGTCGAGACGGACAGCATCTTCGCCGCCGAGGGCTCCGAGTCGGCGTCGTCCTCCGAGTTCGCCACGATGGACGCGCTGCGCGCCCAGTTCGCGTCGGCGTTCGCGCAGGGCACCGTTGCTTCGAACTAGTCAGCGTTTCTCTGAACGGCCCGCTCGCGTATTTCCGAGCGGGCCGTTGGCTATTTGGCCTCAGCCGCTGACAACGGGAGCCGGGCGGAGGTGGATGCCGTCGAGCATCGCCGCTGGGCCGCCGGCGGCATGAGCGACTGCACGGCGATGTTCGTGGATGTGCCGGGGCCGGACCTTCGAGAGGCGGTCCTCGATGCGGTGAGCGCGACACTGGCCCTGCGTTCCCGCTAGGCTCGGTGGCTCCGACGCACGCCGAAGGGGGTCCTCGTGAGCCAGGTGCCGCCGCCGGACGACACCGCAGCCTCCGCCCCCTCCGCTCCGCCCGCGGCTCATGCCGTCTGGGCCACCCCGTCCCGCTCCGCGCCGGCGCCCGCTCCACCCGCCGCCGTGCCGCCTGCGTCCGGCCCGCTGACGCCCGCGCCACCACCCTCCGCGCCGCCCGCTTCCGGCTGGTCCGCGCCTCCCCCTCCCGGCTGGTCCGCGCCGCCCCCTCCCGGCTTCACCTCGCCGACGCCACCCGGCATCGATGCGGGCTCCGACGCGCTCGTCGGCGAGATCGTCGATCCGGCTTCCGGCGGTCCCACTCGATCCTCCGGCCACCGGTCCACTGTGGACCCTCGTGCGGTGGCGGCCCGGGCGGCCGTGCTCGCGGGAGCGGCGGGGCGGCAGACGGTCAAGGGGGCGAAGCGGGTCGGATCGAGCATCGGCAACTTCTTCACCGGCATGGGGTATGTGTTCCTCGGCGCCGGCCAGTTCCTGCGCAGCCCGCGGCTGTGGCTGCTGGTGCTGGTGCCGCTCGGGCTGACCGCGCTCGCGATCTTCGGCCTGCACGAGGCGACCGGGGCGCTGGTGGGGCGGCTGGTCGACTGGCTGGTGGGGTTCGTGGGCGGGTGGCCCTCGGTGATCCGCCGGGTGATCGAGGCCATGCTCTGGATCGGCGCCACGATCTTCTTCCACGCCGCGATGACGGCGCTCACGGTCCCGCTGACGATGCTGTTCGGCGCCGCGTTCTTCCCGTTCATCACCCGGACCGTCGTCGGCAAGGACCCGAAGCCCCCCGCCTGGCACCGGGCCGCGGGCGTCTGCCTGCGCCAGACCGTGGTCGTGACCGTCGTCCTGCAGCTCGGCTGGCTCGTGATCATCCCGCTGCTGTGGATCCCCGGCCTGAACGTGGCGGCGGCGCTGGCGGTCGGCGTGGTGTTCAACGGTTATCTGATCGGCCTTCTGGTCCTGGCGGTGCCCATGCACCACCACGGCGTATCCCGGCTGGGAGAACAGTTCCGCTTCGCGTGGCGCCACCGCTCGTTCACGCTGGGCTTCGGCATGATGAGCCTGGGCGCGCTGCTGATCCCGGTGCTGATGGTGCGCCTCTTGCTGGTGTTGCCGATCTCGCCGCTGGCGGTCACTCCGGGCGTCGCGCTGTATCTGGTCACCGCCCCGTCCGTCCTCGTCGGCGGCACGCTGCTCTTCCAGCGGATCGCCCGCTCCGCCGCCGGTCTCCCGGCACCGACGGCGGCCGTGGCGCCGTTCGGCGTCCCCATGCCCCGCCACGGCACTCCGGTCCCGCCGCCGCACAGCCCGCCCAGCTTCCCGCCCGGCGGCCCGGTCCCGCCGCCGCACGGCCCGCCCAGCGCCCCCGTGCCGCCGCAAGGCGTGCCCGGTTTCCCGCCCAGCGCCCCCGTGCCGCCGCAAGGCGTGCCCGGTTTCCCGCCCGGCGGCCCGGTGCCGCCCTACGGCCCGCCGGCGCCGGGCCGGCGTCGGCGCTGAGCGATCGATCGGCCGGCGGCTCGCGCGGATGCGCCCGGGTCAGTCGGCTCCGCGCTGCCGCTTGGCGACCTCGCGGAAGACCCGCTTGAACACCGCATATGCGTCCTCGCCCACCGCCTCCGCATGGCCGCGCTCGACGTCCTCCATGATCCCGTCCGAGCGGCGCATCATGTCCAGGCCCAGCTCGGTGGGCACGACCAGCTTGGCCCGGCGGTCCTGAGGGTCCGGCCTCCGCTCCACATACCCGAGCTCGACCAGCTCGTCCACCAGCGTGCTGATCACCTGCTTGTGCTGGCCGGACAGCACCGACAGGGTGGCGGCCCGCGTGCCCTCGACGTCCAGGTATGCGAGCACCGCGCCGTGCCGGGGCCGCAGGCTCGCGTGACCGACCTCGCCGAGCCGCCGGAACAGCTCCTTCTGCAGCGCGAACAGCACCTGCGCCGACAGCATCCCCAGGTCCGGGTCGACCTGCTTGCGCTCGCTCCGCGTGCTCACCCCCCAAGAATAGTCATGATTGGTGACCAACGCTGTTCATACACATGTTCTATCCACAGGCTGTGGATAGAACATGTGTATGAAGGCGTGGACTTATCCACAGGGGCAGCTGTGGATAACCGCCGACGAGGACCGGGCCGCCTGCTCCACGGCCGCCAGTAAGGCATCGCGGCGGGCCGCGTCGATCAGCGTGCCCCGCGCGACCACGGCGTGGACGCGGCGCGTGTCGCGGATGTCGTGGAGCGGGTCGGCGTCGAGGACCACCAGGTCGGGCAGGCCGCCGGGGCGGATGGTGCCGGAGCCCAGCCCGAGATACAGCATGGGATCCCGCGTCGCCGCCAGCAGCGCCCGCATCGGGCTCAGGCCCGCCCGGACCAGCAGCTCCAGCTCGTCGTGCAGGCTGAAGCCGGGAAAGCAGTACGCGCTGCCGGCGTCAGTGCCGGCCAGCAGCGGCACCTCGGCCGCCGCGGCGGCGCGCACGAAGCGCCGGCGATGCCCGAACAGCTCCTGGTGCTCGACGGCCTCCTGCGGGGTCCGGCCGGCGCCGTGGAGGCCGGCCTCCCACGCCGCTCGGACGTGCGCCGGCACATACCGGAGCCGCGGGTCGTCGGTGTCGACCGATTCCGGGAGATCGACGACCCGGTGCATGGCGAGCGTGGGGGTCAGGTGCGAGTCGTTGCGCGCCAGCCGGTGGAAGACGTGGGCGGCCCGCCGCTCGTCATACGTCCGGGCGGCGCGCAGCTCCAGCGGGCGCATGGCCCGGAGCCAGCCGTCGTGGTCGCCCGGCTCGATCCGGATCGCGCGCAGCGCCCGGCGGATCTCGTCCTCGTCGGCGCACGTCGAGTGCCACACCGTGAACAGGTGCTCGAAGCTGCGCTGCCCGACGTCGCTCGCGACCGGGGCCGGGACGTCGTCGGGGCAGTGGCCGGCGAAGTCGAGGCCGACCCGCCGGGTCTCGTCGGCGATCGCGGCGAACGACTCCGTGGTCAGCCGCGAATACACCTTCACGAAGTCGGCGCCGCCGACCGCCGCCCGCTTGACCGCCGCGCGGGCCTCACCGGCGTCGGCCACGTCGAGATACGGCACGCCGCGCCCGGCCCAGAGGGACGGCGACCCGTCGAGGATCGGGCTCGCGATCACCGAGCGCGGCCCGAGCAGCGTGCCGGCCTCGACCCGCCGCCGCGACTCATGCAGCGCCGGATGACCGGACATCTCGCGTACCGTCGTGACGCCATTCGCGAGATACAGCGGCGGATCGACGGCGTCGTCGCCCGAGCTGTGGACGTGCATGTCGACGAGCCCCGGGATCACGAACCGCCCGCGCCCGTCGACGATGACGGCGTCGCCCGGCACCCGCGTCTCGCGCGCGGGTCCGACCGCGCCGATGCGGTCGCCGTCGACGACCACCGTCATCCCCCGCTGCGGCGGCGCGCCGGTGCCGTCGATGACCGTCGTATCGAGGATCGCGATCGGCGTGCCGCCCGCCGCCGGCTCGGCCCGCGCGGAGGTGCCCATGCCGGCCGCGATCCCGACGCCGATGCCGGTGCCGAGCAGCCCGCGCCGCGAGAACTGGTGCGTCATCGGTGCGATCCCTTCCGTGGGACGACACCGTTGACTTTCCTCCGGTACCGCTGCGAAGTCAGGCCGGTTAGGCACCGTCTTCGGGTAGGGTCAGCACCCCTCTTGGAGTTCCCGATAAGCACCGATGACCGCCTGGGTGCGGTCGGCGAGCTCCCGCGCCGGGTCGGGCGCTGTGCGGTCGGGCGGCGTGATCCGGCCGAGCACCAGATCGGCTCGCTCGATCGACCGGCGCGCGTTGCGGACGACCCGCTCCTCGCGCACGAACGTCCGGCACTCCGCCGCCAGCGTTTCCAGGGCGGTCAGCCGGCGTTCGATCTCGCGGTACACCGGGATCCGCGACTCCTCGACGACGCTGATCCTGTCCTCGAGCTCGTCCCGCAGCCCGGTCCGCTCGGGCACCTCGGTCCGCGCCCGCTCGAGCTCGGCGACCTGTTCGCGCAGGACGGCGTGGTCGTGCAGCAGCCCCGCCAGCGTCCACAGCGACGCGGAGAGCTCGTCCCGCGGGCTGTCGAGCCGCACGAGCGGTGCGAGGTGCGGCCAGCTGCGCGCGGTCTGCCGCGCCGCGCGCAGGCCGCGGAGGAAGATCCCGGCCTCCGGCCCGGCGCCGAGCACCCGGTGCCGCCGATTCCAGACATCGGTCTCGGCCGTTTCCCGTCGGACATACCGCCGCCCGACGAGCGCCACCCCGGCGACCCCGATCGGCACCCCGACCCAGGGCGTGGCCAGCGCCGAGACGGTGACGGCCACGCCGGCGACGACGACGAACCCGGCACCGGTGAGGATCCGGGCGGCGGCGAGCTCGGTGGCGGGCCGCACGGCGCCGAACCCGTTGTCCCGCAGGCGAAAATGGACGATGCCGTCGTCTTCCTCCCGCTCGACGCCCTGGTCGAACCCAGGCTCGTCGAGCGCGACGAGACACCGCCCGGCCTCGTCAAACACGACGAACACCACAGCGCAACTGTATCGATACCCGGCGCCCCGCGGCCGACGGCGTCGACTCCGTCGGGCGCCCTCTCATGATCCATGGAGCGTTCCGGCTGTCATGGCGACCAGAACTCTCCATCGATCATGAACGGGCCCGGGCGGTCAGTCGGTCGCGGTGGTGAGGGTGTAGGCCTCGGCCGGGTAGACCAGCGGCGGGAAGCCCGGCCGGGAGATCTCGAAGACCGGCAGCCCGGGCGACCACCCGTGCGCGTCGGCCTCGGGCCGGGAAGCCGGCCGGGCGTTGACCTCGGCGCCGGCGGGCAGGATGACGACGGACTTCTCGAGGGGCGCCCGGACGCAGGCGGTCCGCCCGCGGGCGGTGCACAGCAACCCCTCCCGGACCAGCTCGGCGATCGCGGCCCGGACGGTGTCGCGCTTGCAGTTGAACGCGGCGGCGATGTCGTGCTCGCTGGGCAGGCTCGAACCGGGCGGGAAGGCGCGCGTCACGATGCGCCGCCGAAGCTCGTCGGCAACGTCCTGGTATTTGGCGGGTGCCATGGTCAGCACTATAGGGCCATAGGGCCACCGAAGGCCAGTAGGTCACCCGACAGACAGCGGCCCGGGTCGCCGAGGAGCGGCGGCCCGGGCCGTGGTCGAGCGAGGGCTATTCGACGTAGAGGTTGACCACCGCGCTGATCGGCAGGGCCACCATCACCAGCAGGAAGGCCAGCAGGGCCGCCGCGGCCTTCTGCTGCTGCTCGTGGATCGTCTTCAGCGTGCACTCGCCGGTCAGGACGAACCAGTCGATCACGTACCGGGCGATGTACAGGCCGACGTACGCCACGCCCAGCGCCATGCCGAAGCCCGCGAAGCTCTCCGGCCACGTGGTGAAGTCGCCGGCCATGGCGCCGTACAGGATCAGGCCGACCGAGGTCAGGACCGCGGCGCTCTCCAGGCCCTCCGTCACGCCGCCGGCCGCGACCGCCTCGCGGAGGTTGCCGCGGACCACCAGCGCGTGGAGGTAGAAGGCGATCACCAGGCCCGCCACGCCGGCCGCGGTGAAGGCCAAGGTGGCCAGCAGGGCCGTGCGCAGGTCCGGGGCCGAGCCCACGAACGTCGCGCGGACCACCAGGCCCAGGCCGAGGTAGAAGCCCAGGCGGACCAGGGCGATCGACATCGGGATCCGGTCCAGCTCGTTCAGCTTCGTCGGGCGGGTGCGCAGCAGGATCAGGTCGGTCAGGACGAAGCCCACGACGGCCAGGACCGTCGCCCAGACCAGGCCACCGCCGACCCAGGCCAGCGAGCTCCACTTGTCCAGGTCCTGGCCCACCAGGCTGGACACGCCGACCACCTGCACGAACACGAAGCCCACGCGCTGGAGCAGGTAGGCCCAGTTGGACGCGATCCACAGCTCGTCGTGGTCGTCGAAGGAGGTGAGGGCGTTGAGCAGCCACCAGCCGCCGCCCACGCCCACCACCACGATGAGCACCTGGAGCACCGCGATCAGGGGAGCCAGATCGTTCATGGCTGTCGTTTCTCCTCGGCCGGCACCGTGTCAGCCGGAATGGTCGATGGTGTGGGGGACGAAGTGGCTCAGGTTGTCGGTCACCAGGCCGGCGCTCTCGCGGATGCCGAGCCCCGCGGGTTCGCCGTCGATCATCCAGATGCCGAGGACCGGATGCCAGGAGGCGCCGCGCTCGTCGGGGAAGGCGGGCAGCGGCGCGTAGGCCTGGCAGACGAACGGGCCGTCGTCGTACGGGCCCGGGGTGGTCAGCCGGACCTGCCCGTCGACGACGATGGTGACGTTGGCGCCCTCCCGTCCGAGCAGCGGCTTGCGCACGTAGTCGGTCATCCAGGCGGGACGCTCGTGCTCGAAGTACGCCGGCAGCACCAGATCCCGCCGCAGCGGGTCGTCGGCGTACATCTCCCACAGGACGGGCAGGAGCCCCTTGGTGCTCCAGAGCATCTTGTACGGCGGCTCGATCCAGGCGGTGCCGTCGCGCGCCGGGTCGGCCATGTCGCGGAAGCACTGCCGGGCGAAGCGCTCCGTCGTCATCCATTCCCAGGGGTACAGCTTGAAGAGCACGTGGATGCGTTCGCCGTCGGCGTCGAAGAAGTGGTCACCGGCGGCGACGTCGCCGGCGCCGATCTGGTTCATCCACAGGAACTTCACCCGGCACCCGAGGGGTTCGAGCGCCTGACGGGCGGTTTCCATGAGGTACTCGGTGTTGAAGAGGTCCTCGCCGCTCTCGTCCGAGTCGTCGCACGCGAAGTGGATCGTGAGGTTGCCGGGCAGGTGCGGGCGCGACTGGCGGAGCCGGCCGATGTTGCGGATCCAGGCGGTGACGAGTCGCTCGTGTACCGCGTTCCACTGGTCCTTCCCCTGACCGGTCTCGGTGTGCCAGTACCACTGGATCACCGCGGACTCGGGCAGAGCGGTCGGCGTGTCGGCGTTGAACTCGAGCAACTGCGGTCGCAGTCCGTCGAACCGCACGTCGAACCGCGCGTAGACGCTCGGCGAGAAGTCGCCCCGGGAGCGGCCGCCGGGCTCGGTCTCGTCGTCGTACCACGTCCGGGCGATCTGCTCCCAGGCGAAGTCGGGGATGCCGAGCCGGCCCAGCATGCCGTTGTCGAGCATGTGGTCACCGGCGGCGACGCACATCTCGAACAGCGTCTCGGCGTCGGTGTGCAGCTGCTCGATCTCGGCCGAGGTGAAGTCGTAGAAGGGGCCCTCGCGCCAGTACTCCACGATCTCGCCCGACGGGCCGGGCGTCTCGTTGTACAGCAGGCCCTGCTCGACGATCTTCTGCCGGTAGTCGGGCCGGACCGCGCCGTTGGGGACGCGCCGCACGTCAGCCGCCCGACTTGCCGGACTTGCCGCTGCTGCTACTGCCGCCGCTGCCGAAACCGCCCGACACCACGTGGCCGTTGCTGACCTTGCCGGTCGACGGCAGCCCGGCGGCCGAGCGGCCGGCCGCGTCGTTGTAGGCGATGCGGGTGCCGCCCTTGAGCTTCTGGCCCGGCTTCATCCCGCGCGGGTAGGAGCCCGAATACAGGTAATACCCGTCACGCCCGTCGCAGCGGCTGTCCTCGACGATGACGCCGTTGCGATCGCCGCAATAGACCCGCCGCTCGCTGCTGCCGCACGCAGCCGTCAGCCCGGCGCTCGCCGCCAATGATGCCAATGCGAGGTAACTGCGGCTCAGGGGTACCGCGGTCGATCGCCTCATAGGCAGCCACGGTAGATGACCATCGCAAGTTACGGATGTCGACTAACCGGCAGGGCAAGCGCCACTTTCGGCCAGCTCAGCGCTCGGCGTGCTCCTCGCGCTCGTCCACTGGCTGCTCCTGCACGTGCGGCCGGGGCGACCCGGCGAGCTCGTGCTGGAGGGCGTTGAGGTCGGTCGGCGGGCTGAAATACTTCAGCTCCCGGGCGATCCTGGCCTGCTTGGCTTTGGCCCGTCCACGTCCCATGCCTGCTCCCCGTGTCTGCCCGGTCGCTCAGCGACCGCTGTGAAGAGTCCGCTCGTGGGCGCAACATTACAACGCCAGGGGCGCTCCCGACGAACGGACATTTCACAGGGGCTCGTGTCGGTCGGCTATTGGACTGAGCGTACCGCCAACGGTACGCGGCGGGGTCAGGCGACGGCGTGCCGGAGGGTGCCGGTGAAGGGCAGGTGACCGGTCCGCCTGGCCGTGCAGACGAAGCCGCGCACCGCCTGGCCGGGTACGCCGTTCTCGAACCACCACAGATATCCCGAGGTGTACCGCGGGTCGGCGCCGCCCAGCCAGGCGTTCGCGGCGGCCGGACAGCGCCGGGCGTTGAGCGCCTCGACCTG
The DNA here is from genome assembly GCF_014647515.1 of Dactylosporangium sucinum. Classification (GTDB taxonomy): domain Bacteria; phylum Actinomycetota; class Actinomycetes; order Mycobacteriales; family Micromonosporaceae; genus Dactylosporangium; species Dactylosporangium sucinum. Next base: position 291,722 of record NZ_BMPI01000004.1, read on the forward strand.
GTCGACGGTCGGGCGGGCCGGGAACTGGTCGGTCAAACCGTCGACGCGGGTGACCTCGTCGGTGTGCGGGCCGGAGCAGGGGACCAGGGTCACGCTGAGCATGTCCTGCGTCTCGGCCAGGCAGGAGCCGACGACGAGGCGGGCGAAGACCTCCGGGCGGTACGCGCTCTCGCCGACCGGCAGGGCCGTCGCCTCGGTCCACGGCAGCTTCCGCGACGACGCCGGCTCCGAGGCGGAGGTGGCCGAATCCGCCGCGGCGGGTGGGGCGGTCGCGGCGGCCGTGGGAGAAACGGTCGCGGCGGCCACCGGAGGGGGAGCGGCCGGGCCGGTCGCCGGCCGGTCCCGCGAGATCGTCCGCAGCGCACCCGCCCCGGCGCCGCACAGCACCAGCGCCGCCAGCACACCCAGCACCGCGGTGACGCCGATCAGGATCGAGGCGGCCGGCGAGAAGCGGGCCGCCCGCCGCGGCGGCGAGAGGGCCGGTGCGGCGGAGGACGGCGGGGTCCAGCTGCGCCACGGAGCCGGGGCGTACATCGGCTTCGGCGCGGTGTGCCGGCGCATGTCGTCCTCGCGGCGCTTTGCGGCCTCGACCCACTCCTCGTCGAAGACCACCTCCGGCTCCTCCACGGCCGCGATGCTAGGTCCGCTCACGGCCCCCGGCGGCGCCCCCGAACCACTGTTCGTCTGGCGTTCAGGTCACCGGCGACGGCGGCCGGCCGGCTGCTCGACGCCGTGCTGCCGTTCGGCCCGGCGCTGTACGGCGAGCTCAGCCGGTTCGGTCGGGTGCTCGACTGGCACAGCGGTACACCGGAGCATCCTCAGGACGCGGTCACTCGATGATCTCGACGGGCACGCCGCCGTTCGACAGGTCGGCGATCGCGACACGCCCGTCGGCGACCACGGCCATCCAGGTCAGCGTCGTGCGGCCGAGCGCCGCCGAGGCGGGCACCTCGAAGCGCATCCGGAAGGTCAGCGCGCCGTGCCGGGGGACGCTCTTCGCCGCGCAGTTGAGCCGGTAGGTGGACTTGAGGCCCGCGAGGGTCTGCTGGTATGCGGGGCAGGGCTGCAGGCTGAACGCGCGGGGGAACGCGTTGCGGACGGTGACGTCGTAGACGAGCGTCGTCCCGCGCCGCACCGTCCCCGGCACCGACATGGTGACGGTCAGCGGCGTGTTGATGAGCGGCGCCTGGACGTACCACGGGCTCGCCGAGTAGCCGCAGCCCGGACCCAGGTCGACCGGCACCTCGCGGCCGCCCGCGACGATGCGCGGGTCGCGGTACAGGGGCGTGGGGCAGGACTCGACCTGGACGTCGATCCGCGCGGGCTCGCCGGGGTCGATCGTCGCGGGGGCCTGGTCGAAGGCGTGCCGGAGCGGCAGGCTGCCCCTCAGCGTGACCGGGACGCCGGTGGCGATCTCCGTCGCGATGATCGCGGACGTGCCGGGGATCGTGCACCGCTCGATCCTGTGGTTGGCGACGAGCACGGTGAGGGTGTCGCCGGTGCGCTCGTGCCAGGGCTGGTTGCCGAGGGCGTCGTCGGTGCAGGGCCGGGCGTCGGGCCGGGGGTCGCGCCGGTCGAGCTCGGGCAGCGTGGCCGGCTCGGCGGTCCACTCGAAGACCGTCTGGGCCGGCGGGGCATCGTTCGCCAGCGGCCGGACGAGGGCGGCGCCGACGAGCACGATGACGACCGCGGTCGCGCTGAGGGTCATGGTGTACCGCCGGCGCCGCCGCCGGCGGACCCCGGCCTGCACGCGCTGCACCGGCTCGGCCCACCCCTCCGGCGTGTGCCGCCCGTCGGCGAGCTCCTGGCGCACGAGCTGCTCAATGTCCATCGGCGGCCGCCTCCATCCGCATGCTGTCGCGCAGCTTCTGCAGCGCGCGCGAGGTGTTGCTCTTGACGGTCCCGACCGAGCACCCGAGCACGGTGGCGGCCTGCGCCTCCGACAGGTCGTCGTAGTACCGCAGCACCAGCACCGTCCGCTGTTGCTTCGGCAACGCCTGGATGGCCCGCCACAGCCCGTGGTCGACCGGCTCGGGGTCGACGTGGGCCACCTCGGGCACCCGGTCGGTCAGCCGCTCGCGGCGCAGGGCCCGGCGGCGGTTGAGGTACTGGTTGACGATGATGCGCCGCACGTAGACCCCGGGCTCGTCGGTGCGCTGCACCCGCTTCCAGGCCATGCCGGTGCGCTCCAGCGCGTCCTGCACCAGGTCGGCCGCGAGCTGGTCGTCACCGCTGAGCAGATGGGCGAAGCGCAGCAGCTCGCGGTGCCGGTCCCGCACGTACTCGGCGAAGGAGGGCGGCGCTTCCCAGCTCGGCATGCCCGAAGGACACCACAGGCTCCGGAAAGGTTGCACGCGCTACAGCGCGGGGATGCTGTACGCCTCCAGGAAGTGGTCCTTGCCGTGCTCCCACGAGTCGAGTGCCTGGTCGGCGAAGGAGTGCATCGTCTCGCAGACCTCCTCGACCGGTTCGAGCAGCGCGAGCGTCGCCGGCTCCTCCAGCCCGGCCGCGACCCGCGCGACCAGCCCCTGCCGGGCCAGGCGGAGCAGGCCGCGGGCGAGGTCCTGGACCAGGCGCGGGCCGATCGTCGCGGAGAGTCCCTTGACGGCGACCTCCGTGCTGGCCCGGTCGACGTCGCCCGCGGTCAGGTCGGACAGCAGGTCGTTGGCGGCCCGCCGGGCGGCCGGGTCGTAGGCGAGCCCGGTCCACAGTGCGGCGCCCGCGCCGAACCACGGCCACGGCGGCGCGTCGGCCAGCCGCAGCTCCAGCGTCCGGCGGACCCGCACGTGCGGCCAGACCTGGCTCAGGTGCAGCTCCCAGTCCGCGCTCGTCGGGTAGGTGCCGTCGCCGAAGCCGCGCTCGACCGCCTCGCGGAACGGGATCGGCGCCGCGGCGACGTGCTTCCCGCCGACGAGCCGGTAGATCATGGGCAGGCGTGCCGCCCAGTCGACCAGGTCGTCGATCCCGGCCCCGGCGTCGAGCGCGACGGCGAGCACCCCGCATCGGCGCGGGTCGAAGTGGCGCCAGTACTGCATGCGCCGCGACATGACACCGGTCGGTGCTCCGGCCGCGACCGGCGAGTCGACGAACAGCGCCGCGACGACCGGCGACGCGCGGACCAGCAGGCGCAGCTTGTCCATCAGGTCGGCCGGGTCCGTGTAGTCCAGCGACGTCTGCGCGGACAGGACCAGCCCCATGACCTCGTCGGCGTACAGCCCGTCGGGCCCGAGCCGGCCGAAGTAGTCGCGCATGACCTGCACGCGCGGCTTCGGGTTCCAGGCGATGCCGTCGGCCGCGGTGAACGGCACGATCCCGCCGGTGAGCAGCGCGATGCCCTGCCGGCCGGCCAGCCCCGCGGCGAGCTGGAGGTGCGCCCGCACGTCGGCGACGGCCGCGGCGACCGTCGGGAACGGCGGCGACGAGTACTCCAGGGCACCGCCGGTCTCCAGCGTGAACTGCGCGCCCCGGGCCAGCTCGACGCCGACCGTCTGGGCGCCTTCCGTCAGCAGGTCGCCGCCGCACGCCGCGGCGAGGTCGTCGAACAGCGCGGTGGCCTGCCCGTAGGTCGCGTTGCGCCGGCTGTGCCGGTCGACCAGCCCGACCTCGACCTCCATGCCGACGCTCTCGGCCCGCCCCGGTGGCGCCTCGAAGACATTCCGCAGGTCCGCGAGCCGTATCCTCTGCTGCCCACTCACCGAGGCCCTCCAGCGACGTCTGCCCAACGTCTGAAAGACGCTCATGGTAATCGAACGGACGTCGGAACGTAATCGCCGTCCCGGAGGAGGCTTCGCATGAGGGTGGAGGAGTCATTGCAAGAAATCGGGTAAGAGACCGCAATTAATTGGCGGGACCTTGTGCAAAGCCGTGTGGCGGTCCTACTGTCACCTCACCTCATGGCGTCCGCCCAAGCCTCGAGCGTCTGACACCCCGCACGACGTTCTGACGTTCCCGCCACCTCGATGCGTCTCGGCGTCCGCCGTCCCGAGAGAAACGAGTCACGATGTCACGGAGCATCACTGGAGCACCATCACGGTGGTCCGCTGCGGCGACCGCGGCCGCCGTTGGCCTCGGCGTCCTTGTCGCCGGTGGCACCGCCGCTCACGCCGCGCCGACCGCCCCGGCGGTGACGCGGGCCGCGCTCGACCCGGCGCTCGTCGCCGGGCGGGGGGCGAGCGTGGACTTCGTCGAACAGGAGGCCGAGAAGGCCAGCACCAACGGCGTCGTCATCGGCCCGGACCGCACCGCCTACACGCTGGCGGCGGAGGCGTCCGGTCGTAGCGCGGTCAAGCTCACGCCCGGTCAGTGGGTGGAGTTCACGCTGCCCAAGGCCGCCAACGCGATCACGGTGCGGTACAGCATCCCGGACGCGCCGAACGGTGGCGGCATCACCGCGCCGCTCAACGTGTCGGTCAACGGCGGGTCCACCAAGACCATGACGCTGACCTCGCAGTACTCCTGGCTCTACAACCAGTACCCGTTCACCAACGACCCCAACGCCGACCTGCTGCACCCCGACTGGTGGATCACCGAGTGCGGGTGTGTGCCGGCGGCGACCACCCCGACGCCGCAGATCACCAAGCCGTTCCGGCCCTTCCACTTCTACGACGAGCAGCGGCTGCTGCTCGGCAAGACGTACAAGGCCGGCGACAAGATCAAGCTGCAGGTGCCGAACAAGAGCAACGCCGCCTGGACGGTCATCGACCTGCTGGACTCCCAACTCGTCGGCGCGCCGAAGGTCAACCTGCTCGCCGCGAACGTGCTGTTCTTCGGGGCCGACCCGACCGGGCGGCGCGAGTCGTCCGACGCGTTCGACATGGCGATCGCGTTCGCCAAGGCGTTCCGGCTCAAGGTGTACATCCCGCCGGGCACGTACCAGGTGAACCGCCACATCGTCGTCGACAACGTGACGATCGAGGGCGCGGGCAACTGGTACACCATCATCAAGGGCAAGGAAGTCGCGCTCTCCGAGCCGGCGCCGGACCTCTCGATCCACACCGGCGTCGGGTTCTACGGCAAGTACGCCAAGGACGGCGGCAGCAACAACGTCCACCTGTCCGGCTTCTCGATCATCGGTGACGTGCGGGAGCGCATCGACACCGACCAGGTCAACGGCGTCGGCGGCGCGATGAGCAACTCGACCATCGACGGGCTCTACATCCAGCACACCAAGGTCGGCCTGTGGTTCGACGGCCCGATGACCAACACCCACGTGAAGAACGTGACGGTCGTCGACCAGATCGCGGACGGCCTGAACTTCCACACCGGCGTCACCAACTCCAGCGTCACGAACAGCTTCTGGCGCAACACCGGTGACGACGCGCTGGCGATGTGGTCGGAGAAGACGGTCAACGCGAACAACACGTTCGACCACAACACCATCCAGACCCCGACGCTGGCCAACGGCATCGCCATCTACGGCGGCAAGGACATCACGGTCTCGAACAACCTGGTGGCCGACCCGATCCGGGAGGGCAGCGCGCTGCACCTCGGCACCCGCTTCGGCGCCGAGCCGTTCAGCGGCACGATCAACATCACCAACAACACGACGGTCCGGGCCGGCACCTACGAGCTCAACTGGAACATCGGCCTGGGCGCGCTCTGGCTGTTCGCGCTGGAGAAGAACCTCGACGCGAACGTCCAGGTGGTCGGCGACCACTTCCTCGACAACACCTACAACGCGATCATGTTCGTCGCCGACTGGCCGGTGAAGGACCTGTACTCGATCACGAACGTGCACTTCAAGGACGTTCGGGTCGACGGCACGGGCACCTCGGTGGTCAGCGCCCGCGCCGCGGGTTCGGCGACGTTCGAGAACGTGGACGCCCGCAACGTCGGCGCCGTCGGCGTCAACAACTGCGGCACGTTCCACTTCACCCCGGCCGGTTCGGAGTTCTCCCTGACCGACCTGGGCGGCAACGACGGTGGCGGCACCACCGGCCCGTGGCTCGCGCCGTGGGAGCTGCCGAACACGATCACGTGCGACGACCGCCCGCCGGTCGTCGTGCCCCCGGCGCCCGCGCCGTGGTGATCAAGCAGTAGCAGGGCGCCCGGGTTCACCCGGGCGCCTTTTTTTCTTTCCGGGCGACCGCACCGAGCGCCGGTCCGGCAGATCGTCCCGTACGTCAGGTGAACCCCGCGGCGCGGCCGGTGATCGGGGCGTACGCCGTCACCTGAGAAGACTCTTCCGGTGGCACCGCAGCGGCGTCCGACCGTTAGCCGATCGTTCATCCAGGGTCATTGTTCTCCCATATGCTCCGGCGGTCCTGCTTTCCCTTTACGGAGGCTCAGCTTGATACGCCGAAGGATTATCAGTGCGCTAGGCGTGCTGGTCGTGGGCGGTGTTGGGGCGTTAACCGCGCAGTCCACCGCATTCGCCGCGGAAACCCCGTTCATCAGCGAAATCCACTACGACAATGCGGGCACCGACTCGGGTGAGAGCATCGAGATCGAGGCGCCCGTCGGGTTCGACCTCACCGGCTGGCAGATCGTTCTCTACAACGGCAACGGTGGGGCGGCGTACAACACCCGCACCCTCTCCGGTCTCGTGCCGGACGCCGGCGTGGTGGTGGCGACCTACCCCGTCGACGGGATCCAGAACGGATCGCCCGACGGCATCGCCCTCGTTCGCGCCGACGGTACCGTCGCGGAATTCATCACCTATGAAGGCACCTTCGCGGCGTCGGGCGGGCCGGCCAACGGCCTGACCGGGACCGACATCGGGGTTGCCGAGGGCTCCGCCACGCCGGTGGGGCACAGCCTGCAGAAGATCGACGGCGTCTGGAAGGAGCCGGCGCCCAACACGTTCGGCGCCCGGAACAAGGCCGCCGACCCCGACCCGGACCCGGAGCCGACGGGCTGCGACTCGCTCGTCGTCAACCGCACGATCGCCGAGGTCCAGGGGACCGGCGCGGCCACCCCGCTCGCCGGGACCCGCGTCGTGGTCGAGGGCGTCGTGACGGCCGACTACCGGACCGGTGGGTACAACGGCATCGTCATCCAGACGGAGGGCAGCGGCGGTCAGGCACCAGCCGCCGGCAAGGCGTCGGACGGCATCTTCGTCTACCTGACCGGCAACACCGCCATCCACCCGTCGGTGGCGCTCGGCGACCGCGTGAAGGTCGGCGGCACCCCGAGCGAGTTCAACGGCCTGACCGAGCTGACCATCGGCGCCAAGAGCGACGTCCAGGTCTGCGCGCAGGGCGTGGCGCTCCCGGCGCCGGCTCCGTTCACCCTGCCGCTCGACGAGGCCGGCCGCGAGTCGGTCGAGTCGATGCTGGTCGCGCCGATCGGCCAGTACACAGTGTCCGAGGTGTACAACACCAACCGGTACGGCGAGGTCGTCCTGGCCGCCGGTGACAAGGCCCTGCCGATCGCGACCGACCTGGCCCGCCCGGGCACCCCGGAGGCCCAGCAGGTCGCGGCCGACAACAAGCTGCGCCGGCTGCTGCTCGACGACGGCAAGACGACCAACCTGTCGTCGGCCGGCCTGATGCCGCCGTACTTCTCGCCGGCCAACCCGCTGCGCGTCGGCGACTCGGTCGAGTCGTTCGGCCCGAGCGTGCTGTCGTACGGCTTCAACGAGTGGCGCCTGCAGCCGACGGTGCCGGTCGACGCGGCCACCCCGCCGGCCGCCCGGACCACGTTCAAGGTGACCAACCCGCGCACCGCCGGGCCGCAGCCCGTCGGTGGCGACCTGAAGCTGGCCAGCTTCAACGTCCTCAACTACTTCGTCCACTTCGGCGGCGACGCCCGCGGCGCGGACGACGAGGCCGGGCTGGCCAAGCAGGAGGCCAAGATCGTCGCCGCGATCAACTCGCTCGGCGCCGACGTGGTCGCCCTTGAGGAGATCGAGAACTCGGTCCGCTTCAACCCCGACGACCCGCAGCAGGCGCTCAAGCGCCTGGTCGGCGCGCTGAACACGGCGGCCGGCGCGGGCACGTGGGACTACGTCCGCTACCCGGCGTCGCTCCCGCCCGCCGCCCAGCAGGACTTCATCACCACGGCGATCATCTTCAAGCCGGCCAAGGTCACCCCGGTCGGCGAGTCGAAGGCCCTCAACGACGAGTCGGTGTGGTTCAACGCCCGCGAGCCGATCGCGCAGACCTTCAAGTCCGGCCTGCTCACGTTCACGGTCGTGGCCAACCACCTCAAGTCCAAGAGCACCTCGGACCTCGCCGTCGGCGACAACGCCGACAAGGGCGACGGCCAGGGCGCGTTCAACGGCGACCGGGTGCGTCAGGCCCAATCGCTGGTCGGGTTCGTCAACGGGCTGAAGGCCTCCAGCGGCAGCGACGACGTCCTGCTGCTCGGCGACTTCAACGCCTACACCCACGAGGACCCGATGCAGGTCCTGTACGACGCGTCGTTCAAGGACCTGAACACCACCGGCAAGGCGACCTACGTCTTCGGCGGTGAGTCCGGTTCGCTGGACCACGCGGTGGCCAGCCCGTCGCTCGCCGCCCGCGTCACGGGCGTCGACGTCTGGCAGATCAACTCGCACGAGTCGTTCGCGTTCGAGTACGACGGCAACCCGGCGTTCTACGCGCCGAACCCGTACCGCGCGAGCGACCACAACCCGATCGTGGTCGGCCTCAGCGTTCCCAAGTGCGCCCGGGTCATCACCGGCCGCTACGCCGGCCCGCTGACCGTCACCTCGGGCATCACCTGCCTGGACAACGCGACCGTCGCCGGCCCGGTGACCGTCGCGTCCGGCGCCTCGATCGTGGTGACCGGCGGCACCATCTCCGGTCCGGTCACGGCCCTCGGGGCGGCCCAGGTCACCATCTCCGGCACCACGATCTCGGGTCCGGTGACGGTGACGGGTGCGACCGGCGCGGTGACCATCGAGAACGCTCGCATCTCCGGCCCGCTGACGGTGGCCGCCAACACGGGCGGCACGGCGGTCGTCGTGTCCGGCAACACGGTGAGCGGCCCGCTGTCCTGCAGCGGCAACGACCCGGCGCCGGTCAACAACGGCGTCAAGAACACCGTGCGCGGCCCGGCGACGGGTCAGTGCGCCAAGTTGTAGTCCGTTGCAAGGGCCCGGGCCGCGGCCCGGGCCCTTGCTCACACCGCCGTTGCCGGTCCCCGCGTGCTCCTGCGGGTCGTGCCGATCATGGCCGCCCCCGTGAGCGCCACCGCGGTCGCCACGACCACCGCGTACGCCGCCGGTGTCGCCTCCGGCCACAGCCGGTCCGCACGGGCCAGGCCGAACGGCAGGATCGTGACGAGCGAGGCGAGCGAGCCGCCCAGCACGCCGGTCACGGTCACCAGCAGCCCCTCCAGCGAGACCATCGCGACCAGCTGCCCGCGGGTCGCGCCCGCCAGCCGGTGCTGCGCGAACTCCCTGCGGCGGCTCGACGTCGCCGCGATCAGCGTGTTGACCAGCATGATGGCGACGAACAGGGTCATCATGCCGACGACCACGTAGTTGAGGGTCTGGACGTCCTGGGCGTAGTCCGGCTGGACCTGCCCCTCCGCCGCCCTGTCCTCGATCGCCTGCATGTACACCGTGCCGGTCGCGACCCCGGTGAACAGCAGCACCGGCATCACGGCGCTCGCGAGCTGCCGGGTCCGCGTGCGTACCGCGAGCACCGCGAGCTCGCCGGCGACGCCCCGGAAGGCCGGGCCGAGCACCATGGTGACCAGCCGCAGCAGCTCGGGGGCCAGGAGCGCGAGGCCGAGCGACGCCCAGATGCCGGCCTGGCCGGCGGTCTGCATGGCGTCGACGCCCTTGCCGTCCATGACCGTCGCGGTCAGCGTCGCGCAGCTCGCGCCGGCCGCCAGGAACAGCGCCGCGCCGGCCCGCCGCAGCCGGGGCCGGGCCCTGCGCTGGTCCTGGGTCGTCCGCCGGGCCGCCGCCACCGCCGCGATCAGCGCGCCGAGCAGCGTGACGCCGAAGCCGGCGTTGATCGCGGCCCCGCCGAAGGCGAACTCGGTCGCCTCCGCCACCTGGCCGGTGCTCTGGAGCAGGTCGAGGAGGACTCGGCCGACCGCGATTCCCAGCGGTACCGCTGCCGCCGAGGCCAGCAGGGCAACCGCCGCCGCCTCGCCCAGGATCATCCGGCGCAGCTGCGGGCCGGTGGCGCCCACCCGGTGCAGCAGGGCGACCTGCCCGGCCCGCTGCCGCACCGACAGGCTCAGCGTCGAGGTCACCGCGAACACCACGATGACCAGGCACCAGCCGCCGCCGACGCCGGCCGTCGTGACGAGCGAGTCGGCGCTGTCCGCGTCGGTGCCGGCGGCGGTGTCGATCAGCGACGCGAACCCCATCAGCAGGGTCGCGCCCAGGAACGCGGACAGGAAGGTGGCGACGAACCCGCCGGGCCGATGCCGCAGGTTGCGCAGCGCGACGCCGATCATGCCGCCACCCCCGTCAGCTCGCCGAGGTGCGCCAGCCGCTCCGCCACCGCGTCCGCCGTGGGCGCTCGGAGGGACCCGGCCAGCCGGCCGTCGGCGAGGAAGAGCACCTCGCCGGCGTACGAGGCGGCCACCGGGTCGTGGGTGACCATGACGACGGTACGGCCGTGCTCGTGCACCACGGCCCGCAGCAGCTGGAGGACCTCGCGCGCACTGCGCAGGTCGAGCGCGCCGGTGGGCTCGTCGGCGAAGATGACGGCCGGCTCGGTGAGCAGCGCCCGCGCCACGGCGACCCGCTGCCGCTGCCCGCCGGACAGCTGGTCGGGGAGATTGTTGCGATGCTTGTCCAGCCCCAGGCTCCTGAGCAGCTCGCGGCCGCGGCTGTGGTTCGCCCTGCGTCCGGCCAGCCGCAGCGGCAGGACGACGTTCTGCTCGACGGTGAGCGAGGGGAGCAGGTTGTACTCCTGGAAGACGAACCCGACACGCTGCCGCCGAAACTTCGTCATGGCGGTGTCGTTGTTCGCGGTCACCTCGGTACCCCCGATGAACACCCGCCCGCTGGTGGGCCGGTCGAGCCCCGCGGCACACTGCAGCAGCGTGCTCTTGCCCGAGCCGGACGGCCCCATGATCGCGGTGAAGGTCCCGTCGGCGAAGGCCGCCGACACTCCGTCGAGCGCCGTGGTCGTGCCGTACGTCTTGCGCAGCTCTTCCAATCGGACCGCGTCAGCCATTGTGTCCTCCCGTTTCGTTGTCTTCGTACACCGTACGAGCGCACTACTGACCCGGTCGGTATTGCTGACCCCCGTATTTGACTAGTGCACTGCCATGCGGTGCACTAGTGCACTATGGACGTCTTTCGGCGCATCGCCGGGGAGATCGCCGCGCAGATCGCGTCAGGCGCGCTGGCGCCCGGAGCTCGGATCCCGTCGACGCGGCAGATCATGGCCCAGCACGGCGTGGCGATGGCCACGGCTACGAAGGTCATCACCCACCTGCGCGAGCAGGGCCTCGTCCAGACGAGCCCCGGCCGAGGCACGACGGTGACCCGCCCCCGGGCCGGCACGCCGGACACCCCGGACCGCGACCTGGTGGTCCGCACGGCCATCACGATCGCCAACGCGGAGGGCCTCCCGGCGGTCTCGATGCGCCGCCTGGCGGGCGAGTTGGGCATGCCGACCATGTCCCTGTACGGCCACGTGGCGGACAAGGAGGAACTGGTCCTCCTGATGATGGACCGGGTGATGGCCGCCCACCCGCCGCCGTCGCTGGACCCGGCGGTGCACGGCTGGCGCGTCTGCGTGGAGGCACTGGCCCGCTTACAGTGGCGGATGTACCGCCAGCAGCCCTGGCTGGCCCAGGCGGTGTCGTTCACCCGGCCGCTGCTGGCTCCGCACGCGATGGCGCATACGGAGTGGACGATGCAGGCTTTGGACGGCCACGGCTTGGACCCGTCGACGCTGTTCGCGGCGGCCGTGATGCTCGCCAACCACGTCCGCGGCACGGCGGTGAACCTCGAGGCGGAGGCGCAGGCGGAGCAGGAGACGGGGATGACGGAGAGTGAGTGGATGGAGTCGCAGGAGGCCCGGTTCGCGGCGGTGCTGGCGACGGGCAAACTGCCGATGCTGTCCGGCTTCTTGGCGACCGACCCGTCGTTCGACCTGGACCTGCTGATGGAGTTCGGCCTGCAACGCCTGCTGGACGGCCTGTCCGCGCTGCTGGACGCTGCCTGACGTGCGGGTTCGCCGCCGCCATCCCCCGGCCCGTCCCTGGCCGTCGCGCGTGTCTTGTGACCTGGGGGAACGCCGGGCTGGGAGTATCGCGTGGAACGAGGGCCGCCACGCAGGTACCCTGTTGGCGCGGGCTGCTAGCTCAATGGCAGAGCTGCGGACTTAATCGTCGGGAAATGCAAGTACGCACCGCACCGCAGCCTACCTGCGAAACGTGCAGCCGAGCTGTCCATTGTGGATTTGCATTGCTCCAAGGTTGCTCGGCTGTTCAAGTGGCCGTTTGTCCGTAGCTATCCGGGCAAACTCCGGTATTTCCTGCGCTGTCCGCGCCCGTACCATGATCAGCCGTGCTGGTCTGTGGGTCGTTGGGACCGCTGTGGCAGGGTCCGTCGCGCGGTGGTGTTGCGGATCTGGGGGGTGAGCGTCCGTGCGGGTGCGGGTTTCTGGGTGTGGTGGCCTGCTGAGGGTCGGCGACCGGCTCGTCTGGGACGACCATCTGAGCCACCGGCAGCTTGCGCTCGCCGACGGCGTCGAGCGGGTGCTGGGGTGGTTCCGCACGTGGCGGGAGCTTGGCTCCATCCGCGCAGCGGATCCGGACGTGCGCACCGGCGAGTGGCTGGAGCGGGCCGCGGAGGCGCTGCTCGATCGTGACATCCTCGTCGCCGAGGGGTCGGATCGGGACCGCACCGAGCAGGAAATTGCGCGGGAGTGGGCCGGCTGGGGTCCGCACGCCCCAGCCTTCTACTTCGGCACCCGTTCGCACCGCAGCGCCCTGTACATCACCGATGCCGAGGACGCCGCGCGCCTGGCTGCGAAGCTCACCACCGATCCACCGCCGGTGCCGTTCCGCCGCTTTCCCGGTTCTTCGACGGTCGCGCTACCGGACGTGGACCGCGGACTGCTGAGCGGGCGTGACTTCGTCGACGTGCTGCGCCAACGGCGCAGCCATCGCATGTTCGGCCGAGCCGAGTTGGACCTCGGAACGCTCGCCACGCTGTTGAAGCTTGCGGCTGGGCCGCTGTCGCACAAGGATGGAGCGCTGGCGGCCGAGAGCGGATCGGTGTTCAAGACGAGTCCGTCCGGTGGGGCGCGCCATCCCACCGAGTTCTATGTGTACGCCTTGCGGGTTCGCGACCTTGCGCCGGGCCTCTACCACTATGCGGCCGACACCCACCTGTTGGAAGATCTCGACCGCCGGGCCACCCCGGAGTTCCTGGTCGCGGCCTGCGGCGACCAGGAGTGGGTGGCCGATGCCAGTGCGTTGGTGTTCTACACCAGCGTGCGGGCGCGGTCGGCATGGAAGTACGACATGGGCCGAGCTCTGCGCATTCTGTTCCTGGACGTTGGTCACCTGAGCCAGACGGTCTACCTGCTGGCCGCAGCCCTCGGCCTTCGTGTGACGTTCACGGCCGCACTGCGCGACGAGTCGGTCGAAGAGCTACTCGGCTGCGACCCCGTCCGGGAGATCATCATCGGAACATCCGTCCTGGGGACCGAGCCGTGACCGCGTCTCGGCCGGCTGGCCCAGCTCGGTGAGCAGCCTGGCGTAGTTGCTGGTGCAGGTCCGCCAGACCGGGTGTTCGGGCTCGCCGGTGCGGGCGGCGAGCAGGTCGAGGCATCGGCGGTAGGTCGCCTTCGCGCGCTCGTGCCGGCCGCCCCGGTGGTACAGCAGGGCCAGGTTGTTCAGGGTTACGGCGAGGTTTGGGTGATCCGGGCCCAATGCCGCCGTCTTGACGTCCAGGGCGTGCAGGTAGGCCGACTCCGCGTCGTCGGGGCGGCCGCTGCGGTTGTGGACGGCGGCCAGGGTGTGCCACACGACTCCGGCCTCGTGGGACTCGCAGTCCGGTGTGCGCTCGAACACCCGGAGTGCATCGGCCAGCAACTCCGCTGCCTCGTCGTGACGCCCAGCATCGGTGAGAATGGCGGCGAGCGCCGCTTTGTCCCGGGCCACGTCCACAACGTCCGGGCCGAGTGCCCGCTCGCGGATGGCCACCGACCGGCGGGCGAAGCGCTCGGCCGGCGCCAGGCTGCCGCGAGCATGTTCCAACCCGCCGAGATTGTGATACAGCCCCGCGATTCTCGGGTGGTCCGATCCGAGCACCCGCCGACTGATTGTCAGCGCCCGGCGATACAGCGCTGCCGCTTCGTCATATCGTCCGGTGTGCTTGAAGAGGATGGCCAGATCATTGGATGCATCGGCGACCAGTGCCAGGTCACGCGGGCTGTTCCCGCTGGTCAGTGCCAAAGCCTGCCGCAACAGTGTCTCAGCACGCGCATATTGCCCGAGTTCCCGGCACTGGACGCCGAGGTCGTAGAGGGCGGAAGCCCGACTCAATCCTGCTCGGCCAACTCCACCACATCATTGTGGTTGGCGACGATGCGGAACAAGGAATCGGCGTAGGCATCCTTGTGCGGTTCGAAGAATTCCTCGCCGGCCGCGGCGTTGTTCTGGCCCGTCTCGACCACTGCGTCGATCTTGTCGCTCATCGGTCCCCCGGAATCTATTTGTCTTGAGACTTCGATGCTACGACCGCGCGCGTTCGGCGTGCCGACTATGTCGGTGGAGCGACACAACGTCACTCAGACGGCGGGCAGAGCCCGCGGGGCAGCCAGCGGTCATGGCTGGCGATCACCCTCGTGCTCGGCGCGGTGGTCGGGGCCTCCTCCAGCTCGTCGCAGAGCCGGACCTGTGCCGGCCAGTGCGCCTCGGTGGCTGTGCGCCGCGGGCCTGGGCCCAAATCGCCGGGCGTGCTCGAGTTGGCAAAACGCTGTCGGGCTTAACTACGCGGCCTTGGATGATCATCAACCATTCCGTGCGGCCTCCCGGTCCAGCGGGAAGGTCTGGGGATGGTCGGGGGAAGTTTGTTGGATCAATCTAGGCCACTCAAGTGGTAGATGGAAGATCACACAGGAGCTTGCTGGTCAAGCTGAGGAGACAGCGTGTCAATTAGTCGGCGTAAGTTGCTCGCGGCCGGTGGTGCGGGTGCCCTGGCCATCCTGGCGAACCCGTTCGGTATTGCCCAAGCCGCGGCGCAAGCTGCGACGGGCAACCCGAACTCGTTCTGGATCGGCACCAAGAAGATCGCATTCTTTTTGGTGTACACCTACATCGATCAATTAGATCCATCGTTGGAGGCAGCGATCCATCGAAGGGTCAACTTCGACCCCGACAGTCTCGGTGCGGATGTGTCACTGCGGGCGTTCGTGCGGGCCAACTCGTACGGGCTCGCGGACATCGAGGCACACTTCATCGGCATGGAGCAGGTGGAGGAAGGTCCGGGCAGGGAGATCCCGGTGACTGCGCTCGCCCCGAAGTGGGAGACGACGCTGCGCAACCAGGGCTTCGACGGTGCGTTCATGGTCACCCTGAGCGGGGACGCCGGCATTGCCCAGCAAAAGGGGTTCTGGTCGAGAGCGCCGATATTCCGCAACGTCGGCATGTGGGCGATGGAGCTCCTCCACCAGCTGACCGGGTACGGGGATCTCTACAGGTTCGCGAACCACCTTGAGGTGTTCGACGATATGGCGGATGCCATCGGTACCCACTGCTCGGCCTTCACGAAGCGGGCCATCGGCTGGCTCGACGAGGCGTCGATCGTGACGCACACCGGACGCGTCCGCTCCTACAACCTGCAGGCGCTCGCCCTCGCGCCGGCGGCGGACCGGCGCACCGCGATCCGGGTCGGTGAGGATGCGAAGTACTTCATCGTCGAGGCACGGCTCGGCGTGGACCAGTTCGACGGCCGCATTCCCACGAACCGCCAGGGTGTGATCGTCTACCAGGTGGAAGACCCGGACACGGACCCCGACCCGAATCGCATCAATCCGAATCTACCGCTGCGCACGAGGAACGGCCTGAAGACCGGTGAGGTCTTCACGTCGGCGACGGGGGTCCAGGTAAAGGTCACCGCTCGGTTCTCCGACGGATGCACGGTGCGGATCGTGGACCCGGCACAGCGCCTGCTCAACCGCTCGGGGGAGTTCTCCACGCCGCAGGCCGCGGGCCGGCCGACCGCCGCGGTGGTTCCCGGACTGGGCACCCACAGCATGCACTACCGTGACACCTCCGGCCGGCTGTGGGAGCTCTGGCGGGACTCGGCCGGCCGTACCGGTTCGAGTAACCTCACGGCCGCTGCCGGGCAGGCGCCGGCCGCTGCGGGCGACCCGTTCGCCTACGTCCACCAGCCGACGAACACGCAGATCCTGCTGTACCGGGACTTCGCCGGCAGGATCAACAGCCTCTACTGGTCGACCGGTCCGGTCGGGCACGACAACCTGAGCGGCACGGCGGGCGCCCCGGCCGCGGCGGGAGACCCGGTCGGCTACCACACGCCGCTCGACGACACCCATCACGTGATCTACCGGACCAGCAGCGGTCACCTGCACGAGCTGTGGTGGCAGGGGGTGGCGCCGGTGCGGTACGGCGGGGACCTCACCGCCTTGGCAGGCGGCGGGGCGCCGAACGCCGTCGGCAACCCGTCGGCGTACTCGGCGCGCGGGACGAACCTCGTGTGCTATCGGGGCTCGGACAACCGGATCCACAGCCTCTACTGGTCGACCGGCGCGGTCGGGCACGACAACCTGTCCGGTGTGGCCGGCACGCCCTACGCCGCGGGTGAGCCGTTTGCCTACTACACGCCGTTCAACGACGTACACCAGGTTGTCTACGTCGGCACCAACGGGCACATCTACGAGCTCTACTGGCAGGGCGTCAACGCGGTCACTGGCTGGAACCTGACCGCGCCGGCCGGCGCACCGCCCGCGAACGGCAGCCTCACCGCCTACTACAACGCCGCCGAAAACACCAAGCACGTCATCTACGGCTCCACCGACGGGCGGCTGCACGAGATCTGGTGGACCCCGGGCGGTGGGATCCCGGCACACTCCGACCTCACCACGTTCGCCGCCGCACCGGCGGCGTCTACCGCGCCGGCCAGCTTCGTCACCACCGATCCGAACACGCAACACGTGGCCTACCGCTCCTACAACCGGATCTACGAAATCGCCTGGTAGGACCCTTCCCCGGCCCGGCCCGGGGAATCGGCCCGGCTGGGCCGCGGGGGAAGGACCCGGGAAGGTGCCCCATGCAAGGTGAGACCATGGATGCTGGCCAGCCGCCGGTTCACCGAACCGGGCGGTCCGGCGGCGGGCCGGCGCTTCTACTTTCGGGGCCGCCACGGTGTTGTGCTTCGGCTGGGCCGCACAGGTCACGGCCGGCACGCTGCTCGGCAACCTGCTGCCCGAGCAGGCGGGACTCTCCCTGCTGGTGCCGCTGTGCCTGGTCACGGCCGTGCCCGGCGATCCGCTCGATCACGGCCGGCGCCTGTGTCGCGTGCGCCGCGGTGGTCGCTATGGCCGGAGCCGGGCTTCCCGCCGGATCGGCGTTGCCGGCGGCCATGCTCGCCGGCGTGGCCGCGGCGACGATCGGCCGCCGGGCCGACCGCAACGGGCGCGATGACGATGCTCGCCACGATCCTGCTCGTCGGCGTGTGCAGCTACCCTGCTGCGGGTGGTGCCGCTGCTCCTGGTCGACCGGATCCGGCTGTCGCCGCGCATGGAGGAGGTGGTCCTCGCCGCGAAGACCGGCATGCTGGTCGCCGCGGTCATGCACCTGGCCCGGGTGGGCTCGACGCCCGGCGTACCGAGCCTCAACGGACCGGGTTCGTGGCCCGGCACCGCGCGGCGTCGAGCGGCTGCGCTGCCGCCTCGAACATCTCGGCGGCCTGGTCGAGCAGTCGCCGCGCCTCGGCCGGACTCCCCTCAGCGCCGGCGATGTGGGCGCGAACCTCGATGAGGGCGGCCTCCCAGGCAGTGCCCTCCCAGAGGGCGGCCGAACGCTCGGCGCGTTCCAGCTGCCGCCGCGCCTCGTCCAGGTCGCCGACGTCGGCGCATGCGATGGCGGCCGGCACCGCGAACGTCACCGGGCAGAACGAGCAGCGTTCGTGCTCGTCGAGGGTGGCCTCGCCCGCGTCCACGATCGCGCGGGCCGCATCCGGATCCTCGGCGGCGCGGATCATCGTCCCGTACACCCGGTACAGCAGGTGCATCGACAGCTGCGACCAGCGGCTGAGCGGCAGCGCCCGGCGCAGCAGGCGGTTGGCGGCGGCTCGGTCGCCGCGGGCGAGTTCAACCTCGGCGAGCCGTTGCAGGCAGTGCGCCTCGCCGGCGGGTGCCACGATCTCGCGGTGCAGGTCCGCCGCGTCGGACAACTCCCGCAACGCCAGGTCGAGGTCTCCCGCGAGCAGCGCGGCCTCCCCGACCAGCGCACCGGCGAAGGCCACCGCACGCAGGGCGCCGGCGCGCTCGGCCGTGTCCCGCAGCGCGTTGGCCATCTCGATCACGCTCGCGTACGGGGTGGAGCCGTACAGGAAGTACTCGGCCACGCAGAGGTGCGAGTCGAAAACGACGGTGGCCAGCCCGGGATCGCTGCGGGTGCGGTGCAGCTCGGTCCACAGCAGCTGGCTCCATGTTCCCCGGTTGTGCGAGACGAGCCCCTTCAGGGCGATCATCTGCAGTCGCTCCCAGCCGGAACCCCCGTCCACGGACCGGATGGCCTCGTCCGCCGCGACCAGGGCGGTGTCGAGGTCGCCGGTGAAGTAGGCGAGCCCGCCGCGGGCGAGCAGGATGGTGCTGTCGTGCGGTCCGCCGTCCGGATGCAGGCCGTCCAGGGCGGCTGCGGCGGTGTCGAAGTCCCCGGCGTGCAGCGCGATCGAGGCCATCCGGGCGCGCAGGCGCCGCCGCTCCAGTGGCCGCGCGTGGCTGATGGCCTGGCGGTAGGCGGGCAGGGCGGCGGGATCGCCCGTCGCGCCGAGCACGTCGGCGCGCAGCGCGAGGACCCGGCCCGCGTCGTCGCCGCCGGCGACGGATCGGATGGAGTCCAGAAGCGCCAGCGCGTCGCCGAATGCGCCGACGGCGGCGGCCGTCTCGGCCGCGGTGAGCACGTAAGGGACGGCCGCGTGCGGCTCGCCCGCGGCCAGGAGGTGGTGCCCGATCCGCGCGGGTGACGCGTCGAGCGTGATGAGCCGTTGCGCGCAGGTGCAATGCAGCGCCCGCTGCCGGTGGGTCGGGAGGTCGGCGAGCAGCGCCTCACGGATGAGCGGATGGCGGAACCGGAAGCCGGACAGGGTTCGCTCAATGACGAGCGCCGCCAGCGCCGCGTCGAGGCAGTCGAAGGCCTCCGGCTCCGGCAGGCCGGACAGGGCGAGGAACTCGTCCGTGTCGAACGTGGCTCCTGTGGTGGCGACGTACTGCAGGGCAGCGCGGGCGACCGGCCCGAGCGTGGCCAGCACGGCGTCGCCGGGCCGTTCCTGCTCGATCGGCGTGATGCCGGCGGTGCGGCTGAGCTCGACGATGGCGAACGGCAGACCACCGGAGATCTTGAAGATGCGTTCGGCGGCGTCCGGCGGCAGGTCCGGCCGGCACGCGGCGACCAGGACGGCGCTCTCGTCGCGGTCCAGCGGGCCCAGTGCCACGTCGACGGCGGCGGCCCGGCCGATCAGGCTGGCGCGGACCTGCTCGAACGTATCGGTGACCGGCTGGCGCCGGTGCGCGAGCACGAGAACCACGCGTTCGGTCAGGCAGCTGCGGGCGAGGTAGTGCAGCAGCCGCAGGCTGGCCTCGTCGGCCTCGTGCACGCCGTCCACGGTCAGCAGCAGGCCCTGCCCGGCCGCCGCGAGCCGGACAAGCTCCGCCGTCGCCACGAAGAGCCGCTGGTGCGCTGTCTGCCCGGTCCATTCCAGCGAACCGCCGGCCAGCGCACGGTCCAGATCGCCGCGGCACCGGTCGTCGAGTCCGTCGAGCAGGGTGGGGTGCCGCCGGCAAAGATCCGCGACGGCCTCCAGGACCGGCGCGTACGGCCAGGCGCCCTCGATGGCGGACGCGACGCCGTGCCCGGTCCGCCAGCCGCGGCCGGCCGCCTGGTGCCTCAGCCATTCGATGAGCGTCGACTTGCCCGTGCCTGCGGCGCCGCCCACGAACACAGTGCGGCCGCGGCCGCGGCCCGCCTCGTCCAGCGCCCGCAACAATGCGCCGGTCTGCGCCCCACGGCCGACCCAGGTTGTGCGCGGACCCGCCCACCCCGTCGGGTCGGGCTGGTCGGAGAGCGCGGCCAGCAGCGAGTCGCGCAGGGCGATGGCCTCGTCGCTCGGGCCGAACCCGAGCTCCTGGTGCAGCACCCGCTCCATCCGCTCGAACTGGCGCAGCGCGCCGCGGCGATCGCCCCGGTCGGCGAACTGGCGCATGAGCTCCACATGCGCGGCGGCGTCGGCGGGGTCCAGCTCCACGAGACGGTCGAACCGGCGGGCCTGCCGCAGCATCCGCAGGTGTAGCTGCTCCAGCCGGTCGCGGGTGTCGGCCGCCCAAGGCTCGTACCGATCCTCGGGCAGGAGCCGGCCGCCGTAGGCGTCCACGGCCGCTCCCGCAGCCTCCGCCCCGCCGGTGTCCAGGGCCCTGGCCGCCAGGTCCTGGAAGATCGCGGCGTCCACCTGGACCGGGTGTTGCGGGAAGAGCGCCACCGTGTCGCCGCGGAGCACGAGACTGTCCGGCCCGAGTACGCGGCGGGCGTAGTGGGCCGCCTTGTGCAGTCTGGGCGCCACGGCATCGACCGGCAGCCCGGGCCACAGCGCGTCCAGAACCTGCTCGCGGTGCAGCTGCCGGCGGGGTGCGAGCGCAAGCACCTTGACCAGTGCCGCGGCCTGCCTGCGGTGCCACGCCTCGGCCGGCACGCTGTGGCCGTCGAGGCGCACGTCGAACCGTCCGAGGACGCTGATGTCGACCGTCACCGGCTCATGGTCTCGCGCCGAGCCGCGGCCGGGTGTCAGCTATCGGTCCCCAGCACGGCGCGCGATCGCTCCGAGGCACGTCGACTCTGCGAACGGCACCGGACTTTGCGAAGATCAGAGTGGAGCCGATCGAGGTTACCGAGATCGCGCCGGGAAGTAATTGTCAAGACCTGTGGACGATAGATCTTGTTTGCTTGAGTGAGGTGCTGGCGGCGCCGAGAAATTTGCGTGACTCCGCGGTCAGGATTGACACAGGCGGCCTGTCGGTCTCCACGATGCGACAACTGCGCCAGGTGGACCGCCTGCGCGGCTGGGAGGACAACTGGACCGCCTATGCGATCACGGCGTGGTGCAGTCCGCCGCGTCGCCGTCGCTTCGACGGCTACCCTCCCCCTGATCCGTCGGGTGGGTGGAATCGCCTCGCCTGCGCCACCTCGACGCGCAAAACCGTATCGTCGGACAGGCCGCTCAGTGCGTGGCGAAGCTGGCCGACGGTCCATTGCTCGATGTCGTGCCGATAACGGCAGTTAGGCTCGTCGATGGCCATGTTTGAACGGTACGTGATCGCCGCCATCGGTCCGAAGACCACCGGCCTCGGGTTGTTGTCGAATGCGAGTGCACTGACATTGGCCCAGATCCGGATGCGGAGCGCCAGGGAGGCGGTCACTCTATCCGATCCTGTGGTCGCGGCAAGCCAAGAGAGCGCTCGGCTTCGCATCCGCCCATCGGCTCCTTGTCAAACTGGCCCACGAACCCCGCCGGGCAGGCTCGGTCGAGATGACCAGCACTTGTCTGTCAACGACGGCACTCGGTAACGGATCGGATCGATGTGGCTTACCGCCTCAGCCTCACCCAGGGTGCGGCACTACCATAGATCCAGTTGATCATTCCTGGGTGGATCCGTGGTGGATCCTGGCTGCTCGCTGGTTGCTCGGCTGTTGGGAGCACTGGGCCGTCTGACGGCTGGCGGCGGCGAGAACAGCCTTACGGCTGATGGCCCTAACCAGCGCCGAACTGTCGAAACGCTGCATACGGAGTATCGCGTGGAACGATGGGCGGCGCGCAGGTACCCTGTCAAGGCGCGGGCTGCTAGCTCAATGGCAGAGCTGCGGACTTTTAATCCGTAGGTTCAGGGTTCGAGTCCCTGGCGGCCCACTACCTGTCATCGCGCCTTCGGCGCGAGGCGGGGGGTTCCCACCCCGCACCCCCCATGCCGCGCTGCGCGCGGCACTGGCTGTGCTGACGCTGGCCAGACCACCAAGTCGTACGGCGGCTGGTTCCAGTGTTGCTCCGGTTGTCTGGCTGGACGGACCACCACAATGATCTCCGCTCGGGCCCGCGTGGCGTTCGTGCCCCTCGCCCGTCTCGCCGCATCCCCGAGGCGTGCCCCGGCCAATGCCGTGTTTCGTCCGGTCCTGCCCGGCGTCGCTTCGATCATCTCCGGCCGGGTATCGCCTGCCCTGTGCGTGTTGATCCACAACGCCTGCGGGCCGTTCGCCACTGCCTACGCGGTCGAGCAAACTCGCGAACTTTCTCGTCGATCAGCTCACGGTCGGAAGGCGTTGCGCCTCTCGCGGTCCGTACTCACCGGGGCAGCCCCGCCGCCGGCCCGTTCCCGGGAGGGTGGACGACGGGTACACGGAGGGACTGGAGGGCCGGCTACATCATTCGTAGTGGTAGCGGCACTGCGCGATCTGCACGACGTCATCGACGATTCGGTACACCAGGCGGTGTTCCTGGTCGATGCGCCGTGACCAGAAGCCGGCCCAGTTGCCACGGAGCTGCTCGGGCTTGCCGATGCCCTGGTGGCCGTTGCGGCGGATGTCTTCGATCAGGGTGTTGACCCGGCGGAGCATCTGGCGGTCCTGCTGCCAGCTCAGGTAGTCCTCCCAGCCGCGGCTGGCGAACTGGATCTTCACGCCGCCGACGCCTCGTCCGGGCTGCCGTCAGGGTCGATGAGGTCGCGCAACTCGCCGCCGCCGGTGCGCAGCTCTTCAATGGCCTCGTTCAGCCGGCGGGCGTTGGCCGGGCTCGCCATGAGGTATGCCGTCTCCTTCAAGGATTCGTACTCGCGCAGCGAGATGATGACCGCGGCCTCGCGGCCGGAGCGGGTCACCAGGACTTCCTCGGCGTCGTCCACGACGTGGTCGAGGACCTTGGCCAGGTTCTGGCGTGCCTCTGAGTAACTGACGGTGCGCATCGTGCCTCCCGGGCTGGGCGTACAAGAAATTGTACAACTCACCGTCGACCCGAAAAGTACAGCAGCGAAGTGCGCCAGCGGACCCCGTCGCGCCGGACCTCACCGAAGCGGAAGCCCTTGTGTAGCAACGAATCCAGCTGCACGAAACCACACTGCCCCGACTCTCTTGCCCGCGTGACGCCCACACCCCGACCGTTCCCCGCAGCTGTTGATTCACAGCGCCTGCTATCGGTCAGCTCGACAGGTGTCGCGGAGCCGAATCGACTCGGCGTGCCGTCGCCAGACGATCTCCACCGCCGCTTCGCACCCATATCACTGGTATTCGACTTCCTTCGGCCCGAGGGTCAGCCATTGCCGTGCCACCTCACGCACCAGCGCTCGTTCGGCACGTGAGGTGACACGTCGCGCTGTGTGCGCCTGCCGTGCACGATCGAAGCGTTGCCGGGCCTTCGGGGCAGTGGCGAGCAAGCTGCAGGATCTGCGGGGGCTCGACTCCGTGCAGAAGAGGTGGACATCAATCGGCTCGACGCAGACCGGCTGCCGGGACAACCAACGTGGCTGTCGTCGTTGTCTCTGGGGTGGCTGGGCGTGCGCATCGGTGCCCCCGTGGCGCCGATGCGCACGCAGCTCACTGCTGGCTGTACATGGCGGCCGGGGCCTCGACCACCTTCGAGCCGGTTGGCTTCGTGATGGTGATCGGCGAGCCGAAGTCCGAGAGCTTCAGGTTGTACTCGCCGTCCTTGCCGTCGGCGATGTTGGGCAGCGTGGTGTTGAACTCGGCCAGGTAGCCCTGCTCGTTGACGGACGCGGTGAACTTCACCGCGTTGGCTCGGTTGGCCGCGGCCGCCAGCACGTAGTCGAGGAACTTCCGCGCGCCGGCCGTGGCGCCCTGCGCCTTCGTCAGGTCCAGGGTGCCGGTGAACGAGCCCGGCGCGGTCAACTTGACGTCCTTGACGCCGGTCAGCAGGGTCAGCGGGGTCACGACGTCGGTGAACATGGCGAGCGGGCTCTTCGCGTCGAGCTTCGCGATCTTCAGGTGCATGGTCTTGCCCTTGAAGTCGCTCAGGCCGGCGAGGTACAGGTCGTCGGGGGTGGCGATGATCGTCATGCGATCGGTGCCCGATGCCTGCGCGATAGACCCGATTTTGTGCGTCGCATCGTAACTGCCCGTCATATCCTCTTCGGCCTTGTCGCCGGCGAGGACCACCTTCAGGTTGACCCCGGCGGTCTTGGCGACCGCGGCGGCCAGCACCGTCGCGGGTTCGGGCGCCGGAGACGCCGCGGACGAGGCGGGCGCGGCCGCCGACCCGTCACCCGACCCGCCGGCGGAGCAGCCGGTCAGCGTGGCGACCAGGGCGGTGGCGAGCACCGAACCGACGATGAATCTGGACAGCATTCGTCCCTCTCATGGATCGTTCTCACAGGCGACCGTCGGCCGCCGAGACATCGTCAAGGAGCCCGCTGCCGATTGACTGCCGTCGCGCTGCCGGGCACTGCGATCGCACTGCCGTCGGCGCGTTGTACCTGGCTGGAGGGGCAGCCGGACCACCCGTAGACTGTCCGGCGGCACAGGGAGGTCTGGGTGGCCGGGACGCCGGACGGGCAGGAGCTGCCGCGTTTTGAGATCCTCGGGCCCGTGCGCGCCTGGCGCGGCGAGGCGGAGCTCGACCTCGGGCCGGCGAAGCAGCGGGCGGTGCTGACCGCGCTTCTGATCAACGCGAACCGGCCGGTCCCGACGGCGCAGATCGTGGACGCGGTGTGGCAGGCGGAGCCGCCGGAGAACGGCGCGAACGTGGTGCAGAAGTACGTGGCCGGGCTGCGGCGGGTGCTGGAGCCCGACCGGTCGCCGCGAAGCCCGGGCAGCCTGCTCGCCTTGACCGACGCCGGATACCAGCTCTCGGTCGGCCCGGAGCGGCTGGATGCCGACGTCTTCCACAGGCATCTGCAGGAGGCGCAAGCCGCGCGAGCGGAGGGCCGGCTGGCCGACGCCAGCGGGCTGCTACAGCGCGCGCTGGGACTCTGGCACGGCAGCGCGCTCGCCGGGTTGTCCGGCGCGCTGTTCGACGCGACCCGGGACCGGCTCGCCGAGAGCCGGGCGACCGCTCTGGAGTCCTGGGCGGCGCTGGAGATGGAGCGCGGCCACCACGCCCAGCTCATACCGAGGCTCGCCGAGCTGGTCGTCGAGTTTCCCTTGCGCGAGGAGCTGCGGTACCTGTCGATGCTGGCGCTGTACCGGTGCGGTCGGCAGCCGGAGGCGCTGGCCGCGTTCCGCGACGCCCGCCAGCTGCTCGCCGACGAGTTCGGCGTCGAACCCAGCGAGCGGCTGCAGGAGCTGCACCGCGGGATCCTGCGCGCGGAGCCCGCACTGGCCGCGTCCGGATCGCCACGTCCGGCGGTCAACGGCCACCGGCACCAGCCGCCGGCCGTGCGCCCGCCGACCGCCGTGCTGCAGCTCACGGAGCTGCCGCCCGCTGTACTGCTGCCCGCCGTGCCGCCGCCCGCCCTACCACGATCCGGCTTTCCGGTCTGGCTGGCCGCCCTCATCGTGGGCGCCATACCGCTGCTGACGTGCGGTTTGACGAGTTGGGCGGTCGTCGGCGTCCTCGCCATCCGCTACCGCAGCCGGCTGCTGGGCCTCGCCGCGGCGGCGTTCCTCGCGCTGTTCGCGTTCTTCGTCATTGCCATGGAGCTGGACGGTCCGGCATACGAAGCCGGGCCTTGGGCTGGCGCAGGGGTCGTTGCCCTCTTCGTGGCGACCGTGGGTGGCGCGGTGGCCAGCGCACTCATCATCATCCGCCCGCCCGGCCGCCTTCCGGAGCCGTCCGCGGCGGTCGAGCTGACCCGGAGGGTACGGCGGGAGCAGGCGCGGCAGCTCGTCAACCACCATCCGTCGATCGCGCGTGAGCTGCGCATCGGGCGGCCCGACCTGTCGCGCACGTTCGACGACGGCGGCCTGGTCGACATCAACACCGCCCCGGAGACCATCATCGCGTCGCTGCACGGGATCGGTCCGGACGACGCCCAGCGGATCGTCGCCGACCGGTACCTGCGCGGCCCGCTGACCTCGGTCGACGAGCTGGTCACCCGGAACCTCGTGCACTGGTCGGTGGCCCGGGTGCTGGGCGAGACCCTGGTAGCGGTACCGCCCGACTGACCCAGATCGGCAGGACGTACGCAACTCCTGGCCGATCGTCGGCTGTATCCGACATCAGCCCATTGGCGCCGTTTGTGGACCGCTCCGGCCGGATCGAGCCGGGTCGCCGTGCATGGAGCCGGGCAACCGTGCGGGGCCCGCCGTGCGACGTTCCGGTGCGGGGGCGTCCACGAAGGGAGTCGGATGAAGCAAGACGACGAAACCGCGTACCGCGACTATGTGTCGGCGCGGCTCGATCGGCTGAGACGTACCGCGTTCCTGTACTGCCGGGACTGGCACACCGCGGACGACCTCGTCGGGGTCACGGTCGGCAAGCTGTACCAGCACTGGGGGCGTGCGCAGCGGGCCGACAACCTCGACGCCTACGTGCACGGAATCCTGGCCCACGCGTGGCTGGACGAGCGGCGCCGGCCCTGGCGTCGTGAGTTCGCCGTCGCGGACTTCCCCGACCACCCGGCCCCGGCCGGCACGGTGGACGCCGGCGACGTGCTCGGGCTGCTGGCCGGCCTGCCCCCGCGCCGCCGGGCCTGCGTGGTGCTGCGCTTCTACTGCGACCTGTCGGTCGATCAGACCGCGGGGATCCTCGGCATTTCGTCCGGAACCGTCAAAAGTCAGACCGCCCGGGCGCTCGAGACGCTGCGGGTGCTGGCCGCTCACTTGATTGAGGAGTAGCGCATGCACGACATCTTCGACGAGGCGATCGGCGCCTCGCCACCCAGTCGGATCGACATCGACGCGGTGATCGTCCGCCGCCGGCGGATGGTCCAGCTGCGCGCGGCCGGTGGGGTCGGCGGCGTGGTCGCGGCGATCGCGGCGGTCGCGGTCGTGGTCGGCGTCTCCGGCGGCGGTGCGGCGACCCAGCCTCCCGGCAACGCCGGCCATTCGAGCGCCGCCACTTCGACAGGGGCCTCGGCGGCGTCGCTGCCGACCCGGCCGCCCGAGTCCCCGCAGCAGACCATGCAGCGGCTCACGGTCACCGTGACGAGCCGGCTCACGGCCCTGCTGCCCGGCGTCCAGCTCTCGGACTGGCGGAGCCAGGCGCCCGGGGTTCGGGTGTACCCGCGCGATGCCGAGCCGGACAGCTACCTCTCCGTCCTGCGGGTCACGACCGATGCGGGCAGCGGCGTGTTCACGCTCGTGTCGGCGCCCCGGACGACGGCCAGCCCGTCGGCGTCGCCGACCGGGCCGTTGACCGAGCGCCCGAAGCCGCCCACGACGTGCGCGGATTTCTGGGCCGGCTCGCAGACCGCGCCGGCGCATCCCGACGACCGTCAGTGCACTGCCGGCACGGGTCCGGACGGACAGCTCGTGCTGTCCGCGGTGGAGAAGCTGACCGCCGACGCGATCCGGTACGGGGTGGTCGTGCTCTGGGCCGATGCCTACGTCGAGGTGACCCTGGACAACTACTTCAAGGGCTGGGAGGGCGATGGTGATCCGCCGACCATGACGTTCATGCCGAGCCCGCAGCTTACCCTGGAGCAGCTGGGAAGCCTCGCGTGCGATCCCGAGCTGGCGTCCTGAGCAGGGCGCACCGAGCAGGCGCTTGAGCAGGCGCCCGAGCGGGGCGCCCCGAGCCAGGGCGCCCCGAGCGGCTCAGCCAGAGCGTCAGCGGAGGGCCGCTGCCTTCGCCTCCAGGTAGCGCTGCTCCGGGAGGCTCGTCGTGCGGCGCGCGGCCAAGCCGTACCACTCCCTTGCCTCGTCGCGGCGGCCCGCTCGCTCCAGCAGGTGGGCGCGCACCGCGGCCAGGCGGTGGTGCTTCGCCATCCGTGCGTCGTCGTCCAGCGGGGCGATCATGTGCAGCGCCGCCTCCGGGCCCTTCACCATCGACAGCGCCACCGCGTGGTTCAGCGTCACCATCGGGTTCGGGGCCACGCGGGCCAGGAGCTGATACAGGCCCACGATCTGGAGCCAATCGGTTTCGGAAGCGTGGGGTGCCTCGTCGTGGACGGCCGCGATCGCGGCCTGGAGCTGGTACGGGCCCGGTGGCCCCTGCGGGAGGGTCTGCGTGAGCAGCGCTACGCCCTCGTCCAGCATCGGGCGCAGCCACAGCGTCCGGTCCTGGTCGGCCAGCGGGACGAGCGTGCCGTCGGGCCGCGCCCGGGCCGGGCGGCGGGCGTCGGTCAGCAGCATCAGGGACAGCAGGCCGGCGACCTCGCCATCGGCAGGCAGCAGGCGGTGCACCTCGCGGGTCAGGCGGATCGCCTCCGCGGTCAGGTCGCTGCGCTGCAGGTCGGCGCCCGAGCTCGTCGTGTAGCCCTCGTTGAACATGAGGTACAACACGTGCAACACGACCTGCAGGCGAGCCGCGCGCTCCTCGGCGGGTGGCATGGCGAACTGCGCGCCGGCCTGCTTGATCTTCTGCTTCGCGCGGCTGATGCGCTGGGCCATCGTGGCCTCGGGGACGAAGAAGGCGGCGGCGATCTCGGCCGTGGTCAGGCCGCCCACCGCGCGCAGGGTGAGGGCGAGCTGGGAGCCGGGTGACAACGAGGGGTGGCAGCACAGGAAGAACAGCGTGAGCGTGTCGTCGGAGGCGGCCGAAGGCGCCGGATCCAGCGGCTCCATCGAGGCGACCGCCGCCTCGCGGCGGCGGCGGGCGTCGTCGCTGCGGAACTGGTCGGTCAGGCGGCGGACCGCCACCGTGATCAGCCAGCCGCGCGGGTTGGCCGGCACACCCTCGGACGGCCACTGCAGGGCGGCGGCGAGCAGCGCCTCCTGGACCGCGTCCTCGCAGGCGTCGAACTGACCGTACCGACGGATGAGCGTGCCCAGCACCTGAGGGGCCAGGGCACGCAGCTCATCCTCGACGGAGACGGTCACTCCTAGATGTCTACACCACCGTCGGCCTGGCCTTGTCGGTCGCCAGCTTCACGGCGATGAGGCCCAGGAGCGTCCCGGTCACGTACCGCTGGACCCGCAGCCAGGCCGGCCGCTTCGCCAGGAACACCGCGATGGTCCCGGCGGCGAGCACGATCGCCGTGTTCACCAGCATGCTGATCGCGATCTGCACCCCGCCGAGCACGAACCCCTGCACCAGCAGGTGCCCGGCCCGCACGTCGACGAACTGCGGGATGAGCGACGCGTACATGATCGCGGCCTTGGGGTTGAGCAGGTTGGTGAGCAGGCCCATCGTGAACAGTTTGCGGTTCGAGTCGGTCGGCAGCTCCGTGTCCAGGGCGAACACCGAGGTGCCGCCGGGGCGCACCGCCTGCCAGGCGAGCCAGGCGAGATAGCCGGCGCCGGCCAGCTTCACCGCCAGGTACAGGCCGGGGACCGTGGCGAAGACCACGGACAGGCCGAGCGTCGCGAGCGTCAGGTAGACGAGGAAGCCGACGGCGACCCCGCCGAGGGAGATCAGTCCGGCCCGGCGTCCCTGCGAGATCGACCGTGACACGAGGTACATCATGTTGGGCCCGGGCGTGAGGACCATGCCCAACGCGACGAGGGTGACGCCGAGAACCGCACCGACCGTGACCATGATCCAGACGTTGCCGCAACAACACGCCGCAGTCGACGGCCAATTCGCGATCAGAGGCCTTTCACCCAGCGGCGCCACTCCGGCTGTGCGCGGTACCCGCCGGCGGACCATGCGTGATGCGCGAGCACGTTGTCGTCGAGCACCATCGCGTCGGCGCGGCGCCCGCCGAACGCCCGGAAGCGCGCCTCGGCCGCGTCGAGCAGCAGCTTGCCGATGCCCTGGCGGCGCCGGTCGGGCCGGACCGCGAACCGGTAGAGGTGGCAGCGCCAGCCGTCGAAGCCCGCGATGAGCGAGCCGACGATCTCGTCGCCGTCGACGGCCAGCAGCAACGCCTGCGGATCGCGGCGGATCAGCGCGCTGACCGCGGCCGTGTCGTCGCCGACCCGGTTGGTGTCCTCGGCGGCGAGCTTCCAGAACGCGAGGAGGGCGGGAACGTCTCGTTCCACGGCGGGTCGCAGGTGCACCCGGCCAACGTACGTCACGGGACGTACGCCGGGTTACGGCGAGACGTGCACGACAGACCGGCCGCTCGCCGGGACGCTGAGGAGCATGCGATTCACTCCGCGATGGCGCAAGGCGGTCCGCACCGCGCACGTGGTCACGTCCGTCGGGTGGCTCGGCGTCGACCTGGTGCTGCTGGCGCTCGGCATCGGCGGGCTGTCCGGCCTGGCCGACGCCGGCATGGTGTACCCGGCCATGGGGTACGTCGGCCTCGTCCTGTTCGTGCCGCTGACCTACCTGGTGTGGGTCGTCGGCGTGGTCAGCTCGATCGGCACGCCCTGGGGCCTGGTCACGTGGTGGTGGGTCCTGGTCAAGCTCGTGATCACCACGGTGATGGTCGGGCTCGTGACGTTCCTGCTGTACCCCAACCTCGCCGACGCCACCGCGCTGGGCGCCGCGATGCCGCAGCGGCAGCGGGTAGACATGATCATGGCGCCGAGCGTCTCAAGCACGCTGCTCCTGGTGGCGACGATCCTGTCGACGTACAAGCCCTGGGGCCGCCGCGGTAAGCGTCGCAACGCCCAGCAGGGCGATGACCGTGCCCGGCGCCAGCGCCTCGGCGAGCAGGCCGGCGACCGCCGGCAGGAGCCCCTGAGCGGTCATCAGGCCGGTGCCGAGCAGGGCAAAAGCCTGGCCGCCGCCATCCTCGGGCAGGGCGTCCCGGAACGCGGCCTGGACGCCTAGGCCGAACGCGAACCCGACGCCGACGACCACGAGCGCGGCGACCAGGCCGACCCAGGGCGCGTCCGCGAGGAACACGAGCAGGGGCGCTCCCATGGCGGCGATGAGGACCGGGACCAGGCGCTCCCGGGTCCGCGGCGCCACCAGCCGGCCGATGACCAGGTTGCCGGCGATCATTCCCATCGGTACCGCGGCGAGCAGCCAACCGGCCGGGAGCCCGCGGTCGGCCGCATAGGGCACGATGAGGGCCTCCGCCCCGGTGATGAACCCCGACGGCAGCCACTGGATCAGCAGCAGCCGCCGGATCGCCGGGTCCCGCAGCAGCTCGGCGTTGCCCCGGACGCTGGCCGCGATCAGCGCTCCCGTCCGGGCCGGCACCGCCAGCGCCGGCAGGCCGAGCCTCGTCCACAGGGCCGCGACGACGTGCCCCACCGCCGCGCACAGGATCGCCTGGCGCTCGCCCAGGGCGGCGACCGCGATCCCGGCCCCGGCCAGGCCGGCGAGCTGAGCGAGCGACGAGGCCAGGTTCGACAGCGAGCGCCCGAGCACGTACGCGTCGCCGGGCAGCACCTCGGCGATGAGCCGGTTGGCCGCGCCGTGGAAGACCGGCGTCACGCAGGCGACCCCGGCCACCAGCACCAGGCAGGCCCACACCGGCATCGGCACGGTCGCGAGGGCGACAGCGGCGACGGCCTCGGCGAGGTAGCCGAGCGCGATCAGCCGGCGGGGCGGCACCCGGTCGGCGAGCGCCCCGAGCAGCGCGGAGCCGAAGAGCTGTGGCAGGAACGAGATGCCGTAGGCGAGGGCGGCGAGCGCCGGCGACTCGGTGGCGGCGTACACGAGCAGCGACAGCGCGACGATCCGCAGCGTGTCGGCGACGATCGCCAGGGTGCGGGCGCCGAACAGGACGCGGAACGGGGCTACTCGCCAGACTTCGCGGTACGTGGTCACGTTCTAGAGATTCGAGTCCGCGCTCCGGCCGGTCGAATGTTACGTCCAGGGGCGTAAGGTCGGGGCATGCTGCGGCTCGTCGTGGACCACGCCGACCTGCTGCACACCCGGTTCGGCGTGTCGCCGCTGGCCGAGCTGGGCGCCCTGCTGCGCAAGCTGGCCGGCCTGGCGCCGCTCGGGCGGTTCGAGCGGCTGCGGCCGGCGTTCGAGCGGCTGCGCGCCACGACCGACCTCGACGCGGTGCTGGCCCTGCAGTCGGCGCGGCACGGCGCGGACTTCGTCGCCCCGCCGCCGGCCGGGATGCAGCAGACCTGGGCGGACGACATCGCGACCGTCCGGGCGACCCCGCTGGACGTCGCGCGGGCCGAGCTTCCGCACCGGGCTTCCCCGGCGGTACTGCGGGTGTTCGAGTCTCCCGACGTGGTCGCCCGGATCGCGGACGCGCTCGAGGCCGCGTGGGAGACGCTGCTCGCCGCGGACTGGCCGCAGCTGCGCGCCATCTGCGAGAGCGACGTCGTTCACCGCGCCGGCCGGCTCGGCCACGGCGGCTGGGCGGCGGCGTTCGACGGCCTGCACTCGTCGGTCCGCTGGCACGCCGGCGCGATCGAGGTCTCCGGCGGCCCGGGCGTCCGCACGGTGGCCTCCGACGGCACCGGCCTGCTGCTGGTCCCGTCCGCGCTCGTGTGGCCGGGGATCGCCACGTACGTCGACCCGCCCTGGCGGCGCGCGATCGTCTACCCCGCGCGCGGCGTCGGCTCCGCGTTCGTGTCGTCGCCGTCGGCGCTCGCCGACCTGATCGGCAAGTCGCGCGCCCGGCTGCTGGTCGCGCTCGAGACCCCGGCCAGCACGACGCAGCTGGCGCTGGGGCTCGGGCTCGCGACCGGCGCCGTCGGCGACCACCTCGCGGTGCTGCGCCGGGCCGGCCTGGTCCGCGCGGTCCGCTCCGGCCGGTCGGTGCTCTACCGGCGCACCCCGCTCGGTGACGCGTTGGTCGTTGTGCCGGTCCGCGACGGCCCACCGCACTAGGCTGCGGATATGGCTTCGCGACTGAATCCTTACCTGAATTTCCGTGGCAACGCCCGGCAGGCGCTGGAGTTCTACCAGAGCGTCTTCGGCGGAGAGCTCCGCATGAACACGTTCGGCGAGTTCGGCGGGCGCGAGGACGCCACCAACGACCAGATCATGCACGGCCAGCTGGAGACGCCCAGCGGCTACACCATCATGGGCGCCGACACGCCGCCGGAGATGGCCCTCAACCCCGGCGACAACATCACGGTCAGCCTGAGCGGCACGGACGCCGCCGAGCTGCGGGGATACTGGACGAAGCTGTCCACCTCGGGCAAGATCAACGTTCCCCTGGAGAAGCAGATATGGGGTGACGAGTTCGGCGCCTGCGTCGACCAGTTCGGCATCCCGTGGATGGTCAACATCGTCGCCCAGCAGGGATGATTCGCTGAGACGCTAGGGTCTCGGACATGGATCTCGAGACCCTGGTGGAGCTCGACCGCTCGCTCGTCTGGCACCCGTATGGCCCGATGCCGGCCACCCAGTCGCCGCTGGTGGTCGAGTCGGCGAGCGGGGTGCGGTTGCGGCTGGCGGACGGCTCCGAGCTGGTCGACGGCATGTCCTCGTGGTGGGCGGCGATCCACGGGTACCGTCACCCGGTCCTCGACGCCGCGGTGCAGGACCAGCTGGGCCGCATGAGCCACGTGATGTTCGGCGGCCTGACCCACGAGCCGGCGGTCCGCCTGGCCCGCACGCTGGTCGACATCACGCCCGACCCGCTGCGGCACGTCTTCTTCTGCGACTCCGGCAGCGTGGCCGTCGAGGTGGCGATCAAGATGTGCCTGCAGTACTGGCGATCCCTCGGCCGCCCGTCGAAGCACCGCCTGATGACGTGGCGCGGCGGCTACCACGGCGACACGTTCCACCCGATGTCGGTGACGGATCCGGAGGGCGGCATGCACGCCCTGTGGCGCGGCATCCTCCCGTCGCAGCTGTTCGCCCCGGCCCCGTCCGCTGCCTACGACGCGTCTTATGTTGCATCGTTTGCCGACCTGCTGGCGGAGCACGCCTCGACGGTGGCCGCGATCATCGTCGAGCCCGTGGTGCAGGGCGCGGGCGGCATGCGCTTCCACGCACCGGAGCTCCTGCGCGACCTGCGCGCCCTGGCCGACGAGCACGACGTGCTGCTGATCTTCGACGAGATCGCCACGGGTTTCGGCCGCACCGGCTCCCTGTTCGCCGCCGACCAGGCCGGGGTGACCCCGGACGTGATGTGCGTGGGGAAGGCCCTGACCGGCGGCTACCTGTCCATGGGCGCCACGCTGTGCGTCCCGCGGGTGGCATCGGGCATCAGCCGCGGCGAGACCCCGGTGCTGGCCCACGGCCCGACGTTCATGGCCAACCCGCTGTCGTCGGCGGTGGCCAACGCGTCGATCGACCTGCTGCTCGCTTCGGACTGGTCCTCGTCGGTGAAGCGCATCTCGTCGGGCCTGGCCTCGGGCCTGGCTCCCGCCTGGGACGTCCCGGGCGTGTCGGACGTCCGCGTCCTGGGCGCGATCGGCGTGGTCCAGCTCGACCACGAGGTGAACGTCCCGGCCGCGACGAAGGCCGCGGTGGAGCGCGGCGTGTGGCTGCGCCCGTTCCGCGACTTGATCTACACCATGCCCCCGTACATCACCGACGACACCGACCTGGCCGCGATCACTTCGGCGGTGGTGGCAGCGGCGACCGCCGCCTGACACCTCCCGCGCCGCCTCCCGCGCCGCCTCCCGCGCCGCCTCCCGCGCCGCCTCCCGCGCCGCCTCCCGCGCCGCCTCC